>NZ_QMHQ01000002.1:1067654-1083426 GCF_003313325.1 Pedobacter namyangjuensis
TGTATCAAGACAAAAGAAGGAGCCAATCGGCGGCGGGAAGCCGAGGCAAGACTTGAGCGATGGAATTAATCTTAACAACAAACAAAAACCCCTCTCATAAGAGTAACCAAAATCCACCATCCAAAACCCCTATTTAATACACTAAACAATTTTACCAACGTCGCTGGTGCTAACTTCAATCATCTTTCGGAAAAGGATACCATATATTAAAAACTAAACCCTTAAAAATGCCATGCGCCCTAACTGCCCCTTGGCAGATTTAATCCCGAATATTCGGGATTGCAACAGGGAGGAAAATCAGACACGACGAAACTAATATTAAGCTAGCCTCGAGGAGGTAAAACTTAAGGTGTAGCGCCTACCAAAACGGCCAACATAATTCAACTCTTCCAAACTTTTCATGCAACCCTCTGGAGGGTGCAAAGGGAGGAAAACTTAAACCTAACTTTTTCGTCTGCTTTTTCAAATGCAAAACAGCAGTCTCTAACATGAAAAATCTAAAAAAAATCCTTGCCGGCTTGCTAGCACTAATCGTTGTTTGTGGTATAGTATTCACAACAAGTGCATTTAAAAACGATAAAAAAGTCACTACTTTAAAGTATCGTTTTATTGGTAGTAGTGACGCCGATTTAGACGACCCAACTAAATGGCAAGATGTATCCAGCCAGCCTAACCCAGAAAGTTGCAATCCTGGCACAGAACTACCATGTTTGGTGGTGTTCCAAGATAACGAGTACGATGATATTGCCGACTTCTACAATACACACACTACGTCTGCGGATATGTTCACGACTTCTAAAGTAATTAGTAGAAAAGATTGAAAACCAAAAAGCTGGACACAAAGTCCAGCTTTTTTCCCTAACCTTCAACCGCTTTCTTCTATTGCCAACTCAAGACTCCCACCTGAAAACTGAAGACTCAATAGTAGCAACTGTAAACCGGCAACAGAAAACACTCAGTAACTATTCTGCGGTATTCCACTCAGTAAAATAATATCTTCGGGTATCGGAATCGCAAATCTTGCACTATTGGCTTCCAAAGTATAAGTCTTACCAGCAACCGTTCTAGTCAAACTAATTCCAGCTCCATCTCTATTGTATCGTTTGATATCCGCCCATCGCAATCCCCTAAAGAGCAATTCTTTTCTGCGTTCTTTTATAATTGTTTCGAGCAGTAACACGGGGTCACGTTGCGTAAAGTCAATGTATGTTCCAGTTCTATAACGCTTGCGTAACAGGTCATTCAAATCCCTTAGCGCAAGGTCCACATTTCCTAACCTGGCATTACATTCCGCTGTGGTTAAATAAACTTCGTCTGTTGCAACACCGCTAAAGTAAAGTGTTGTTCCATCATAACTTCCCTTAAATGCATAAGAGCCGTCGGCATTACCCTTAAAATAAACTGTTTTGCGTAGGTCGTTATTTTCATAACTGTTATACAACTCCGGCAATACCTTCGCTCTACTAGGGGCAATTATCGGCAAGTTAACCATCCTGCTGGCCATTAATACCTCAGTATTAAACTGTGCCAAGGGTTGTATGGCACTCGCCGTTAACGTATTAAAATCTATTAAATCTTTTTTGATTGCCATAGCATCATTGCTATATTTCAGCGCCTCGGCATAATTACCCATCCATAAGTAAACCCTTGCCAACAAAGCGTTAGCGGCTGCTTTTGAAGGCCGCATCACATGTATTTGTTGGTTAGGCAACAAATCTATAGCAGCTTTCAGGTCAGCAATAATAGTTTGATAGTTATCTTCCACAGTCGCCCTAACAGTTGGTGCATTAAAGTCTGCTTCCTTTCTAATCGGCACGCCTAAATCTGTACTCGCAGTTTGTTTGTTATAGCCCTTAGCCCAAATATTCACAGCTTGCAAATAAGCTTTAGCTTTAAAAAAATGAGCCTGTCCTTTCGTATTCTTTAAGCTCTCCGCCGTTAAATTAGTTGGCTTTACCTTATCTACGCCCTCTATAACAGAATTAGTCCTATAGATAATGGTATAACAGTAATACCAATCATTCAACCTCGTCGCCAATGTGTTGCTGTTTTGCCAAGTATATAGACGTTGATCCGTCTCCGTCCTCGTTCCGAAGTCCGTATCTGTTACATAAAAATCCCCCGCACTTACCTCGTCGGCACTAACATCGGTTTCATTCAAAATATAGTACGTATCCATTAACGCCTGCAAATCCTTCGCTGTACTTGGTATTGCTAATGTTGCATTAGTCTTTTCATCCAAAAACTTCTCGCAACCGAACATCATTAATATGGTCAAAAACAACATGGGCAAACCCACATTCTTAAAATAGCTTTTCATAACTTTTATAAACTAAACTGTAGATTAAACGAATAGACTTTAGTAGGTACCGCTCCGGGGTAATCCGGATCTATACCTAATGAATTTCGACGCCATAGTAAGCCCAGATTATTTGCTACCGTTCTTAAGGTAACCTGTCTAAAAGGAAGTTTGGCAAACTTGCTTTTGTTAAATGTATAACCTAAACCCACATACTGTAACCTTATATGGTCACCACTAACTATTACAGCCTCAGAACGAGTGTAAAAATTATCCCTTGCGCTTACTGCCGGGTAAATTGCCGAAGGTACATTGGTAAAGGCCTCGTCTCCCGCCTGCTGCCACCTATTCGGATATTCCCTATCTCCCATTCTTAAACTGTACAGCGACCCATAATTAATTCCACTCCGCCTAAAATGGTACCCAAACTTATAACCTATCCTAAAATCCAAGGTAAAATCCTTCCAACTTAAACTATTGCCTATAGCCCCGGTCAAAGTCGGAAACATCCTACCCACATAAGCTAAATCTGCTAAAGTCGCTCTGGCACCTGTAATAGTTGCATAATCCTCACTAATTTCACCGTTAACATAACCCCTCGGATTTCCATTAACCGGGTTCAAGCCTGCCCACCGATAACCATATACTCCATAAACCGGCATTCCAACAATGCCACTGATATTTCCGCTAACAAACGTAGAAGCAGCCTGACTGCTCAAATAATAGGCATCAACTTTATCCTTATAAAAATTGGCAAATAGCGATGTGTTCCATTGAAATGCTCCCTTTAGGTTAACTGAATTAACTTCTACATCCAGCCCTCTTGCAGATATCTCCGCAGCATTTTTAAATAATTGAAAACCAATACCTCCTGTATAATCCAAAGGCGAATTTTCAATTAAATCTTTTGATTTTTTCACATAATAGTCCAACCCTACGCTTAGCCTATCGTTAAACCATTTTAAGTCCGCCCCAATATTCAAGGTATTTACCGTTTCCCATCTCAGATCCGGATTGGCATAGTTTCCAAAATTTGCGTACGGTGTCCTAGTATATATCGAAGTTCCACCATAAACAATTGTCGTAACCGCAGCTCGCTTTCCATCACTATTGCCACTACTTCCGTAGGTTAGCCTCAATCTGGCATAAGGCAAATAATCGGTTTGCATCCACTTTTCGGCAGAAACCAACCATGCTCCCCCTACCGACCATAATGGATTCCAGAGGTCGTTCGTAGCAACGCCAAATACATTAGAAGCATCTCTTCTCGCACTTGCAGACAAGGTGTATTTGCCCTTGTAATTAACCGCAGCATTACCATAAGCCGAAACATACCTGTTCACAGCGCCCGAATAATTGTCATTATAATAGATACTGCTAACGTTACCCGTAACAATGTTCTTAAAAGTATTCACGTAATCCATTGCAACAGTCTGCAAATTTTCTGCATCAACGCCATAGTTCATAGAGTTCTCAGCAACAGTAGTAGCACTTCGCATCTCCGCACCCATCAATGCGTTAATGCTAAAGTCGCCTAACCGTCCATCGTAGTTCACCTGACCTCTTAAATTGTTCGAGCTTATAATCTCCTGTCCATCATTATAAATTGCACCTAAAGGAATCGGCCTAGTCACGGTAGTCCCGTTAATCTGCGTGTATTGGTTAACCAAATTGCGGACATAATAACTCTCCACACCATAGGCAGTTCTGCTGTCGCCATTTTGTTTTTGGTATTGGTAGTTAACACCAATTTTCAATCCTTTTAGCAACATGTAGTTAACCCTCAGGTTACCCAAAAAATCCCATTTATCATTAGTTGAAGGTGTCAAATCGCCTTCCGCCAATGGGTAGTAATTCCAATCCAGCAAATTTCCGCCGCCTAGCCCCGCCACATAACTCGCCCTATAATCCTTCATCACAGGTAACGCTGTACCATCAGCAGCCATAAATTGCGTGTAGGACGGCAAAAAACCGTTTGTGGTTGTCAAAGAAGCCAAATTTATCCTGCCACTTCTACTTGCAGAACCCGTCAGATAAACAGACAAACCAACATCCAATTTACTGGTTAGTTTCATCGTATTATCTATTTTAAGGTTTAGGCGCTCAGCGGTAGCACCCAACTCTGTCAATTGTCTATCGTAGCCAGAGAAGATATACCAGTTCATTTTCGCAGAGCCTCCCCTTAAGCCTAAACTATATTGCTGGCTAACAGCACGCTCAAAAAAACTGTCCTTGTAGTTTCTGATAATGTCCTGTCCACCAAGTATGGCCAACTGCTGTTTCAAAGCCTCCGCACTAATCTTTCCCTCCCTTTGCGCTATCATCAGCTCCACAGCTGGGGTAAATGGCGCTCTCAAGGTAGAACTCTCCTGGCTATTATAGTAACCCTTACCAAACAGCATCTGCTCTACAGCAATCGCATCTGCAGCATTCAGGTTGTTATATTCGTTTAAAGTAGGTGTACTGTTAATACTGCCGCTAGCATTAAAATCAATTTGCATCGCTTTGTTGTAATTGCCCTTTTTAGTAGTAATTACAATAACACCATTACCGGCCTTTGCTCCCCAAATCGATGCCGCTGCCGCATCCTTGAGCACAGTAACACTTTCTACATCATTCGGGTTAAGGTTTGCCAAATCTCCAGCATACGGAAAATCATCTAAAATAATCAATGGCGTCCGGTCACCACGCAAAGTGCTCAGCCCCCTAACCATTATGGTAGGCGTACCAAGAGACCTTCTGTCTACGCTAAGCGCCGGCGTTATCCCCTCTAATCTAGACAGCACATCCATTCCAATCTGCTGGTTAAAGGTTTTATTGTCAACTAAACTGAAACTTCCCGTCGCCCTTTCCTTTGCCACCTTTTGGTAGCCAGTGTTTACCGTCACCTCATTAAGCTCGGTTGTTACCGGCCTTAAAAAATGAACCATCCATTTGCTTAAGGGTAAACTCAATTCAAGCGTATCCATTTGGTAGCCGATAACAGAAATGCTTAGCTTTTGCTTACCGCTAAGGCCGTCAAACAATACTTCACCACGCTCATTTACCCTAAGCATAGTATTAGTTCCAACAAGTCTTACCGTTGCGTTTGTAATAATCTGTTCGCTTTCAACGTCTTTTAGGCGTATGCCATTTTGTGCCTTGGCATAAAAGCCAATTAGGCACATGCAAAATAATGTAGCTAGAAATCTCATAATTTTGCTCCCTCCTTCTTGTTAAAATCCACCAATTTGCCAACTGTAGTTTCATTTACGAAGTCTGGTCCTGTAAAGCCAACCACACTACCGCTTGCACCAATCCACACGTAATGCGGTAAAACCCAATGCGGAAACACCTCAGCGAAATACTCATCACCAATTACCGTATTTAGCACCAAGCCTTTTGCCTGCGCATTAAAAGTCTGTTTCACTTTATTCGTATCACTATCACTTTTAACCTTGTTCACCAATACTATAGCAAGTTTATCAGGAAACTGCCTTTGTAAACTGTCCAAATGAGGAAACCGGCTAAGGCAGCTACTACACCAAGTTGCCCAAAAGTCCAGGATCAGAAACTTGCCCTTATGCTCAGCTAACGTTTTTTTAACGGTTTTTCCGTTCTCATAAAATGTATGCTCCTGCTTCCAAAAGCTATCGGACAACTTCTGCCCAACCTTTAAATCTGTAATTTTGGTTTCCTGAGCATGCGCAATCGTAAATAAGCCAAAGAACAAAAGTATAACCAGTAAATAAGCGCTCAACCTCGAATTCCAAATCCACCCGCTCTCAGCGTCAAAGTCTTTGCTCCTTCCTCCTTGTTCCTTGCTCCTTATTCCTTGTTCCTTTCTCCTTGCTCCTTGTTCCTCCCCCTCTAAGCTTTCAGCCTTACGCTTTCCGCTCTCAGCATCAAAGTCTTTGCTCCTTCCTCCTTGTTCCTTGCTCCTTGCTCCTTGTTCCTTATTCCCGTAAGGCCATAGCACAGCCATTACGCATAAAATCGTTGTTTTTTTCATAGTAAATATTTGTTGGTTTTAGTCTATTATGGTTAGTTGATAGTTTTAGTCTTTGAAAATATTCTTTGCTCCTTGTTCTTTGTTCCTTGCTCCTTACTCCTTACTCCTCACACCCTAAGCTTTCAGCCTTACGCTTTCCGCTCTCAGCGTCAAAGTCCTTGTTCCTTACTCCTCGCTCCTACATCCCCAACCAGCACTGTCCTAAAAAGCGCCGGCCAGAAAGAACGGCGGGCCAGCGTAGGCCTCAAGCTTGGAAGCATCGTTCTTTCTTGATTTTTTGCTTCTTTTTCATCAAGGAAAAAGAAGGAGCCTCTCGGCGGCGATGAGCCGAGGCAAGCCTAAGCTAGGGCAAAACTGAGCGATTATAAGATCAAAAAGTAATTGAAAAAAGCGGGAACCACTTAACCCTATCGCTAAGCCGAAATTTTATAACCATTAACTATTCCGGTTCCCGCAAAACAGCCACTAAACCGGATTCTTAGGCTTTAACGCATAAAGCCTGTCAAAAGGGTAAACATTATATTTCATAGTAAAAGACGTTTTAAAACTTAACCCAATACCAAGATTTCATACCTCAACTTTTGCTCTTTGTTCCTTGCTCTTTGTTCCTTGTTCCTTGTTCCTTACTGCTTGTTCCTTACTCCTTAATCTTTGCTCTTTGTTCCTTGCTTTTTACTCCTTGTTCCTTATACCTTGCCCTTTATTCTTAATCATCCAGCACGGAAACTGATAACAGAGAACCGACCAACCAACCGACCAACCAATCAACCAACCAGCACTGTCCTAAAAAGCGCCGGCCAGAAAGAACGGCGGGCCAGCGTAGGCCTCAAGCTTGGAAGCATCGTTCTTTCTTGATTTTTTGGGAACTTTTGTATCAAGACAAAAGTGCCTTGCCCCCGCGGCAAAGAGCGGACAAACTTTACACTTCGGCTGTCAAGAGCCGAGGCATTCCCCTGCGCATGGCCTCAACCAATCTCAATTACCAACTCAAGCAGAAAACCACTAACAGAAAACTGGGAACAAAAAAAGCCCCGCCCCCTATCACATCATATTTTGCTTGAACCTAAATAATTTGCTGATAGAGAAACGAGGCTTAAGATCTTAAACCGGACTTTTTATAATAAGGGCGAACAACTGTTTAGGGGTGATGATGTGTTTGAGCATTACAAAAACAACTCGTCTCACCAACCTCTTAAGGCAGTTTACTAGTCTTTGCGTGTAGATGATAGTTGCTTTCATTGCTCGTATGGTTTATACGAGTCTTGATTAGTGAGACGCCAAATAATACATGTGAGGCTGCACACCGTAACTACTCTAAAGTTCTCACGCCTTACGTAACACGGAATTACAGCAGCCCCACATCTATTTCGACGTACAAATATATACATCTACGCATAGATATGGGCATTTTCTGCTGTCTTGCGTTACGGCGTGAGATTTTGTAGTTGCAAGACTCGGATTAATACCTAATTCTTAATCGAATATAGAATAATTAATTAACAATACCAAGCTATAACTGGGTAAATATTTTATTCTAGTTGCCTTACTTCGAGTTGTGGCTGAATTAACCAAAATAGAACAATATGTTATCGATAAGGTAAGAGAGATTCGTCTTGCCAAAAATTTCAGCCAAACCAAATTATCAGTCTACATTGGTTTAAGCGAAAAATTTGTAGGTAACGTAGAAAGCACAAAGACATCGGATAAATACAATATCAATCATCTAAACAAAATCGCGGCAGTACTCGAATGTTCTATAAAAGATTTCTTTCCGACCAATCCTATAAAAACTAATGTCGACTAGATTAGTGCTTCCTTAATTTAATATACGTTTAGCTCGGTACCCTCAAATAAAAACTATAAGATTTACATTCAAGATAAGTGCTTCTATTGTCGGCCTTAGCACTCCTGGTCACCCTGCAAATAAAAACAAAGCCCTATCGATTGTGAAGCCTTGAAAATGTAAAATTAAAGTACTTGGATATTCCGGATACATCCACTTATATTCTAATTTCCGAAACCCTTCACACCGAATTTCAAAATAAGGAAAAAGATATGGTATAACAATCCTAAAGGGAATTAGAAATTCTGCAGTCATTCAAAATAATTATATTTTTTGTACTTTTTATACAAGAAGCACTCAGCCTGTTTAATTTTATTTATATTCCTAATGTGAGAGTGTCCTGCAACCTCAAATTTTATAACATTGTAATAAATTACTAATAAAATTACTATTTCACACTAACCTTCCAAATTGAGCCATTTTTCCTCTAAAGTAAGTAAAGAAGATGACGCATCGTCGTGATAGTTGGGAATAATATCGCCCGGCCAATTACCGGTGACTTTTTTTGCATTCTGACTAACTAATACGATATATTTCATCCTATTGTCCCTGTAAAAAAGCTTAGAGAGATTTTCTGCAATACTTCTACGATCCATCGTTTCAAAATATCGAGTTGTTTTCAATAATCTTATATCCTTGCGATAGCGTGAGCAGAATCTCCATAAAACTACGGCAGCTGGCAACAAAAAAATTGTTTTGGCAATTGTCTCCAATATCATTTTGTCTAGCTTTGATAAAGCAACATAGGTTGCAATTAGAAATAGAGCTCCAAAAATTGTTATAGTGACTAATGTTTTTAGACGTCTAAACGGAATCCTATAACTTTTCAGTAATAGAATCAACTCCATTTTTGGGCAAACCAATAGACATATAGTGTAGAGAAAATAGGTTTTAAAAGAATTAAAGCCATTGTACCAGACATCGGGTGGTATCTCCCGCCCATGATATTTAATCGATCCTACTATCGGCAAGGCAATCAACGCTATTACAAATGAGCATCTAAGCAATAATTCAGCATTTATGTTCCTAAATCCTATTAATCTTTTATTGTCAGCATCTTCCACTACAATTTCGTTCTCAACTAAATTATCGTCGTCCCAAATATAAATTGTATTTACAATGTAATAATTAATGAATTTTAAAATTTTATAATAGGTAAAACATACTAATAGAGCAAAGAATGTTAGATATGAAAAGAACGATAATATTATGCCTGCTAAAAGTAACTTACGCTCAAATAACAACCATTTGTACTGATAATAAACCTTTTCAAAAGTTGGTGTTAATTTCAAAGCAAACGATAGCTCTTTTCGTCTAACAAAAAAGTCTATAAAATCAGACCTCAGTATATATTTGATTATTGATCTATTCAATACCTCATCCGTTCTTTCTAGATACCTTCCTGCTTTAAATCCAGCTTCTTGTATTAGGGGATTTGATGTATTAAATGCGATAAGAATTGTCTTTTGCAAAACTGAAGTTTCTGTAATTGACGAATTCTCTACAATGATTTTCCTCAATAGGAGATTTTTAGAACTCATTTGGAACAAGATGAATGCTGAAAGTTCTTTTCTAAAATGCTCAATACACTCAAGTCGCATCATAAAAGCTTCTTTTAAGAATCGCAGACAGAAAATTACCTTTACGTTGTTTTCATTGTTAAGCTTTAAATGCTTTGTTTCCATTTTCCGAATAAAGTTCCAACAAAAATCCGCTATTGCTATTGCATTTTCCATTGGCGCAACCTCACAATAAAGCACTAATGCATCTCGATATCTAGAATCAGATGGAATGGACTCAAGATTTATTTGCGTATCGCTAAGTAGCATTTTCTGTACCACAAAATACTCATTAAAACGTCGATGCACAAAACTGAACATAGCCCCATTACCCTTACCCAATTTAGCTATTTTTGCATACTCTAATACTTGAACTATATGTTCGATATTGTACGGAATACGGTCAAATTTCTTCATCAAATCTTTCATTGAAATTTCCAAACCAGATTTATGTCTGTGAAAAATATAATGTGCTATTTCAATGGCAAATTCGATTACAGAACTTTTTGAAAGCTTTAGTTGCCCTATTTTTTCATTTGCAGCATCTAATCTATTATCTATATAGTTCCTGAACAATTCTGCCCTTATAGATGGTAAGTTTCCATTGTTAGATTTTACAAAATTTATTAGAAGTGCTGACATAAACGGATTTGAAGCCAGTGGCAAAAGGTCTGCTCTAGTGTGGAATAATCTATGCATAACACTTTCACTGAATGCATCTGACTTTTCAAGATTTTCTTTAATTTTATAGTCTGATAACGGTCTAAGCTCTAATGTAACAGATGCGCTAAAGTACTTATTTGGTCGCCTGAAAATTCTGGATGCCACTATGCCTCGTCCTTCAACGCCAGCCGTTATGAATTTATATATAGCATGCGATAAGTCGCTAATTAGCCAAGATGATTCTGAAATGTCTAACACCGAAGGCATCTCATCAAATGAATCGATTATATAGAAAAAACGCCCTTGCGAATGCATTTTCTCAAAATAGCTATCCATAAAATTATTGCCGAATAGATCTAACTTTCCTTTTATATTCTTTAGCACAAAGTGATAGACATCATTTTCAGTTGGCCTGTTTTTTTCAGTCCATGGTATATCGGGTTCCCATTCCTTTAAATTTATATATAAAGCAACTCTCCCTGTATCCGCAGTCTCATCCAACATTTCTTTTGCTAATTTTCTTAACGCGACACTTTTACCTGAGCCTGGATCCCCTAATATTAAAAAAGCCCGGGCTCTTTTGTTTTTCTTCAAGGCATTCATTAAGTCAGTTATACGCTTTTCTTTCCTGTTGTTAGATATTATCTCAACCTCCGCATCAATAGGTGTAAAATAGTAATCACTCCAGTTAGTTTCCTTGTCAATTTTCAGAAGTTCTGTACTTAAAGATTGGCTTATCGCTTTCATTTTTCCTTTCATGTCAAGATCTTTTAAATCATCTTGCAATGGATTCGGATGAGGTATTACAATGGTATTCTTTCTGAATACATAATTTACTATAAAAACGATAATTATTAATATAATTAAAAGCAGTGCAATGATTAAGTCTACGTTTACCTCAACTGCCGAAAAATAAGAATATTTCTTGCTTAAGTTAATTACCATAGGATTTACAGCAATAACTATAGGCTTAATAATAGGTTCGATTTTCTCTAAACTTGTTACCAAACTCACAGCTGCCAACCAAAAACCACCTACGGAAAAGTACGTAAGTAATGGTTTTCTATATTCTTTCGGTGTCCAAAAATTTTTTGTTAAGAAAAGACAAATAGCAACTGAGGTGGTCAAAAAAATTCCTCCAATATGGTTATTTGAAAAAGAGTAGTAAAGTGTTCCAACAGCAAGTAAAAATAAAATCATTATTATTCCTTTGTAAATAGGTCTCAAATCATTAAACCAATACAGTATTCTTTTGTTATTCATTTTATTTTATTCTAAAGATTATTAACCAAAAAATTGATTTTTTTGAAATATTAAAAAATTTCAATTTCCAATTGAAAATTTTATTTAATTTCTAAGACGTGTGCGTCATTTTAAAAAATCTTTATCAGTTGTTATCCCATTTATACTCTAAGTCTTTTATTACATAAAATTTAGCGTCTACACATTCCAACTTTTCATCATTAAAAATCGCCAAATTATATCCATGCTTATGCATAGCACTTTTGTACTCCACTGCATCAAAGCCTAGAGATTTGATCAACTCACAAAGAAACTGGGTAGGCAGATAATCTAGGTGCACATCTTGTTTTCGCACTGGTTTAGACAATTCATGTTCTAAGCGTTGCAAATAAGGACGGTACTGTATAAATTCTTCTAATGAAAAGCCCCTATCTAAAATCTCAAATGGACCGTAATCTGCTACATTTTTTAATGACACAAGACTCAGCGGTTCTTTGGCAATAAACTTACCGATAGTGATCCCTTCATGTAATGCTATCCTCGTCTCGTAAAGAGTAGTTTCCTCACTTTCGGAAACATATAGGTAAGGTATACCCACCGGGTTGGCTCTACCAGGTGTTGTGCTTTTTTGCGGCGGTTTGCCAAGTTGAGCTATTTCTAATGGTTCATCAGAAATACGTGCCCTATAAAAAGTGGTATCTTTTGGATAAGTAACCGCTAAACGTTCAAAAATAGATTGTAACTCATCTGTATCAATTTTCTCACTTAAAAAAAATCTATTCTTTTCCTTAATCTCCTCTGAGAATGATTGCCATTTAAGCTGTAAATCTAACGCAGGTATCGCACCGATATTAGTCAAAACTTTAAATTCTACAGGCCGCTCAAATAAAACCTCGGAAAAGAAAGCACTACCCCTACCAATTTGATTCACGAGATTTTTAACATCTTTTGTTTTTAAAACATTTGTGTTAAACAACCTGCTCCAATAGAACTGTAAATGTTCATCTAATAGGTAAGTTCGTTCAGGATTCAACGAAATATTACCTCCCGCATAATCTACATACAATTCGAAGAGTTGATCGAAATGCTCCGCCATATCTTCACATTTTATCACAAAAGTTTCTTCTAGCTCGCAGAAATTACACCTACCATGGTCCCATGCCATCGTTCGCATCCTGTTTTTCAATCCTTGATCGGAAAAACAGTTTTCACAACAATTCATACGTAATTAAGGAAGCAGACTTTGCACCAATTCTATATGATGCATAATGGATAATTTCTTAATAACACCTAAGCCCGGAAATGCACCTCTTGCGTAATAATCTCTAAATTGCCTAACCGCTAAACTATTTATACCTTCAGCATCTACAAAGGCTATTAGTTTACCTAATGCCTCACCAAACTTACCCGCAGTATCACTTGCATCTAAATTATTGTCTGATAGGAAGTGCTGAATTCTAATATCATCACTATTATAGTCTTTGTAAGTTAGATGAATAACAACTGCAAAAGGCAACATACCACCTTCTACATATTCAGCACCTACAGTTACGTAATCAGCAAAAGCATCAAATCCCTCACTCCTATAGTAAAAATAATCGCTCGAAAATATTTCGTCTACACTGTTTTCGTAATCAACATTTCTTTTTTGCTTAATAAATGAGTCGTTTACAAAACCCAATAGCCCGGTACTAAACCCTCTACGCATGGCTATTAGGTGGCTAACATGAATTAGGTTGTACTGCAAATTACTATTATTAGCAATCTGTTTTAACTCAGCTCCACTAGATATTTGGTTGAGATGTATTAGAGAATAACCATTACTCAGATAATTTTCTTGTAAAGAAGAAGATTTAAAAAACTGAAAATCTTGCTCATTTGCAATAAGATAGGTAGGTATTATGTTATCTATACCTTCATCTAACAAGCGGGATATAAAATCTAAAATAGGCTTATAGTTCTTTTTTAGATCTCCATGTTCCGGATTTACGACCAGCTGTACTTGGATTTTTTGAGCGCTCAATGCTCTAATTGCAGTTTCAATACTTTTGAGTTCTTTTTTCAAAGGCTCAATAATAGGCGAAATCTTATTCGGGTCTAATGGTAAGGCAGTTAATTCCCTTAAAGCCAAAAGCTCAAATTGTTTGCCCCTGAGATAGGGTAAATACATAGCGTTAATTTAAAATTGGTAATTCAATCTTTTAATTAATGCAATATAATCATTTTCGTTTAAATTGGAGTGATAACATGCAAGCCTTAGATAGTCGGGCAAATCTGTTTGCGTTGTTACAGAATTTGTAAATATGTCTATCCTATCTTTAATCACTTTTAAAAATTCATTTTGTACTTGTTCTGCTTCAAATGAATTGGCAATTTTCAAACATTCATTAAATAAATGCACTGGTTGTACTTTTGGCACCTCGCCAATAAGGTTTTTGATTACATTTAAATACTCTTCTTTTCTAAGTGATTTAAGCATCGCAATAGGCTCAAGCTTTGATATATCCGGCGTAGCCCTTTCAACTACCTCAATTTCATTTAGAGGAGAAAAGGACATGATGCCGATTTGCGGTTCTACAATGCTCTTATATTTTTCCACTAGAGAATGGTGCACAACAATGTAAACTTCTGAAAATCCCCTATAATAATCAATCAACTGACTTTTCAATCTGGTCGGCGCATCCAATTCGGTTTTTATTTCAAACACTTTATTGGTTCCATTAACTAAAATAGTATCAGCTTTAGAATTGCCAATCCTAAACTCGTTTAGTAAAGCAGTATCAGACAAAGAATATTCCTTTAAAATAAAGCTATTTAACAGTATGCTTTTATAAACATACTCATGCCTGTAATTTAAAAGCAAATGCTCATAAGAAAATTGAATAAGGTCTTTAATACTGCATTTATCTTCAATAGCAGCGCCATTTTTATTCAATAATGTTTTTAATTGTCTCGCGTACTTTTTATGTTCAGCATCGCCATCTCGCATCAAGCGCTTAAAGCCAGCATTAGAAATGAGCTTGGCTAATGAATTGAGATTTCCCGATGGAACTGTCGGTTTTGCTAACATATTGTAAAGTTACAAACTATTAAAGTTAAGATAATAATTTGGTTGTGAATTTCCATCAAATTTTACTTTGAAACATAACTACTTTTTGATAATAATAAAACCTATTTTAGAAAACAGATATTTTAAGTTATGCCAATACTTTCAAAAGACGTCTCCAAATCTTTCAAAAATGGAGATATTGTATTTATCAAATCAAAAAAGCACAATACCAGCATTGTAGCTACGATAATAAAGTATATTCCACATGGCGAGTGGTATTGCTCTTTCACGGACAAATCAACCAAATTGATAAAAAAAGACTATTTCAGTCACGACGAAATTGATTAGTTGATGAGCATAGCTAAAGTGCTTAAGTTGTCATTCCTATTAAAAAAGATATGACACAGTATAAAACTTGACACATCATGGTGTGCTCGTGATTCAAATTTTACGAGTATTTTTATCAGATCAACACATCACGTTTAATGTTAAAGCCAATAGAGCTGATCAGGCAATTAAAACGTTTCGAACAGACAATAAACGATTTCGTTATAAATTTCAACCGCCGTAAACATAGACCTAATAACCATAACTTCCTATTTTATAGAAAAAAGCGGTTACGGCAGTAAGCACTAAATTTTTACGGTATCATTTCCAAGCCCGAGAGTTTCAGCTTGCCGTTTTCTTCTTTGAGCCAGAAGCCGAATTGTGCGCCTTCGCGACCGTAGCCAAATTCGTTGTTTCGTTGGGTGGTGTAGAAAATAATGCAATTGCCATAGCATAAGGTGTTTGTGGTTGTTTCTATAGATGAAATCATTCTAATCTATAAATTTCCAATGTGTTTGGGATTTTACGTTTTGCGTTTTCCCTTTTTAAACACCATTTTATTACCAAATTTATCCCTTTTCAAAACATTATCTGTAAAGTTGAGCCCAGGCGGCAAAGAGCGGAAAAATAATGATTATGTAATTACTAATTCGAAGTGCAAAACGGCTCATAAGGTTAGCCACTACCACGTAGTGCTCTTGAATACCAATAAAAATAACTACAAAAGCATGAAAAAAAGAACGGTTGCCCACGCGGCAAAGAGCGGAAAAACAATCATTGAACGTTTAAACCCTTGCCC
>NZ_QMHQ01000020.1 GCF_003313325.1 Pedobacter namyangjuensis
GTCTGTTTCTTCCAGGTGGTCAACAGACACCGCCTGATACGCTACACCAAGTTCGGCAGCTCCTGAAACAGATAACTGGTTGGCATGTATTTTCGGCAATAGCCCATATTGTTTTGCAGCGCTTAAAATTTGAGCTGTTTCTTCTAGAGAGAAAAACCCCTTTTCGCAAAAAACATCAATATAATCGGCCAAGTTTTCGGCTGCTACTTGTGGTAATAACTTATGAATGATAAGGTCGATATAGCCTTGGTGATTATCTTTAAATGCTGTTGGATAGGCGTGTGCCGCAAGCAGCGTTGCTTTAATAGGAATAGGAAAAGCCGCTTTAAGCCTTTTGATAACCCTTAGCATTTTCAGTTCGCTTTCTATCGTTAAGCCATAACCACTTTTGATTTCCACCGCCCCGGTGCCTTGCTTAATCATATCTCTTAACCGGATGCTGGCACTATCAAAAAGTTCGCCTTCGGTGGCTTTTTGCAGTTTGGCTGCGGAGTTTAAAATTCCACCACCGGCAGCCGCAATTTCTTCGTAGGTTTTACCAGCAATTTTAAGGGCAAACTCTTCTTCTCGGGGCGCTGCAAAAACAATATGGGTATGGCTATCACACCATGAGGGGAATACGAAACGCCCTTCGGCATTTACCACTTCCAAGTTGACCTCAGGTGTACGGAGGTCGCTCATCAATCCAAAATCCTTAATTAAACCGTTTTCGAGCAGCAACCAAGCATTTTCTAGAACAGGCAGCTGATCTAATTCGCTGCCGCGAAGAAAAAGTTGGTTTTTCGGATGAACGCCAACGAGGCCTTTAATGTTAGTGATAAGCATATTTGGTTAACAGGTTAAATCGGTTATCGGTTAATTGCCTAGCTGCGCTTCAACAGTTTCGCCAAGACTGATTAACCTTTTATTGTAGTTCAAGTAAAATAGGGCAATGGTCGCTATGTAGGGCGTCAGGTAAAATGCGCACATTCTTCAGTCGATGCTCCATTTCTCGTGTAGTGAGGTGGTAATCGATACGCCAGCCCAAGTTTTTGCCTCGAGCACCTGCACGGTAGCTCC
>NZ_QMHQ01000021.1 GCF_003313325.1 Pedobacter namyangjuensis
GCCTAAGGTTTTACTGTGGCATAAAATGATTTAAGGACTGCGGTATCGGTTGCTGGCGCAGTGTAAGTGCCAATTAAGCAGCCCGCTAATGATAAAGCAAAAAGTAGCGGCCACCAATACAAAGGAAGACCAGTAGTAACGTAAGGCATTAACAACGCTGCGCCAACGCCAACCGTCATTCCCCAGAAAAATCCATGGGCGTTAAAGCGCCACCAATACCATTTTAAGCAGTTTGCAGCTACGTAACCGCCATAAAGTCCGCCCACAATCCATTGCAAAATATTGTTGACATCCTTTGTTAAAAAGCCAAACCCTATGCCAGCAGCTACTACCACAACACCAACAATGTAATTCATGGAAATGATTTTTTTAGTGGGAGCTTCGGGATTGATGTATTTAAGATAAATATCGTTAACGATATAGGCTTGAGCAGCATTTAAAGTGCCGCTGAAAGTTCCCATAAAAGCACCTAGCAAGCCAGTAAGTACCAAGCCCAACACACCAATTGGTAAAAAGTTATTGATGGTAGCCGGCAATATGCGTTCAAAATCCGTAACGCCATCAGGGCCTTTTAAGTAAAGCTGATTGTAGTAGAGTAGTGCTAATACGGTTAGTCCGGTTACCATAGAGTAGCGGATGGGCAACAGCACAATGCTGACGAAACCAGTCATTTTACTAGCCTCTTTCGGACTACGAGTACTCAATATTTTTTGCATATCGTAATTTGGTGCTGGACCCGCAAGTGAAGCAAAAACACCTTTTAGCAACATCATCATGAAAAACACTCCGAACAGACTGAACCCATCCTCGGCTATTTTCTTATTGGCATCAGCTGCGATTGCGCTCCAATCCAAATCTAATTTCCAGCTAAAGAATGGGTTGTTCCAGCCCTTTGGAACATTGAGGGTTTGCGTTTGCAAATGCTGTACTGCAATTACGCCAATGGCAATGCAGGCCAAAGTCATGATGGCATATTTGATTACATCGCCCAAAACTATGCTGTGCATGCCGCCAATAATGGAATAAAACATGGCGAATAATGTAAATATGATA
>NZ_QMHQ01000022.1 GCF_003313325.1 Pedobacter namyangjuensis
GATATATTAGATCCTAACTATAAAACCGGAATTACTTATTTAGCAATGGCTATTTTAGGTTGGGCTGCTGGAACTATTTACACCAAAAAATATACGCACAAAAGCAACCACATCTTTCTGGATTTATTTTATCAATTTGCCTTTGCGGCAGTTGCTCAGCTTATTATTGCCAATATTGTTTCTCCTAATACGTCTTTTAGCGATTGGTCGTTGCAGAGTTTAGGCGCAGTAGTTTATTTAGGTGTCTTTGGGTCAGTGGTAGGATTTTTCTGCTACAATTATGCCTTAAAAAAAGTAAGTGCTACTGAAGTTTCCATTTTGTCTTATTTCAATACCATTATCGCTATATTTTTAGGTTGGTTGGTACTTAATGAAACAGTTACTTACGATTTGCTAATTGCCACAGTGCTCATCATCCTAGGGGTCTTCATCACCAACTACAAGAAAAAAGAAGCAAAATAAGTACTCTTTTAAGTTTTTAAAAGCTAATTTGAAGAGATTAATCGCTAATTTCAAGCATGCAGTTTCCAGAGGAGTTTTTACATTTTGTATGGCAATTTAGGCTGTACGATCAGCAGCAGTGCCAAACTATTGATGGCAAGCCCTTGCAAATACTGCATTGCGGATTTCCTAATAAACATGCTGGTCCTGATTTTACAACTGCTAAAATTATAATAGATGGTACCACTTGGGTAGGGCAAGTGGAAGTTCACCTCAAATCATCAGATTGGCATGGGCATCAACATCAGCAAGATATGGCATATGATAATGTGATTTTGCATGTGGTTTGGGAACATGACAGTGAAGTTAAGAGATCAGACGGAACTGTTTTGCCTACCTTGGCCTTGAAAGACAAAATTGCTTCATCACTATTTGATAACTATCAAAATCTAATCACCTCTGCCAACAGTTTCCCCTGCGAAAACCAAATTAATACAGTGGACAATTTCGTCATTGGTAATTTTCTATCGAGAGTTTTGGTAGAACGGATGGAGGATAAATGTGCGGAGGTTTTTGAAAGATTAGCGCAATTAAACGGTAATTGGGATGAAA
>NZ_QMHQ01000023.1 GCF_003313325.1 Pedobacter namyangjuensis
TAGGTTTTATACTAAACCAACCGAGTAATTTGGTAGTTAAGGATTTAATTCCCGATTTGTGGTTAGCTGATTTTCAGGTTTTTATTGGAGGTCCCGTAGAAGTGGATACCGTTCACTTTATCCATCGTTGTTACGACAAACTAAATAGCGGTGAGGAAATTGGCGACGGAATTTATTGGGGCGGAGATTTTGAAACTTTGAAACTCATGATCAACAATAATAGCATTAAAGAGGACGAAGTGAAATTCTTTTTAGGCTATTCAGGTTGGGGTTATCAGCAGTTGGAGAGTGAAGTGGCTGCTAACACTTGGATTGTCTCCGATCAATATCATCAAGAAACTGTTTTTTCTAATAATGAAGAAGAGCTTTGGAAAGAAGTGATCATTAACTTAGGACCGAAATATGCTCACGTAAGTAATTTTCCGATAGATCCTAGTTTGAATTAGTTTTTTTGGCTGTTTGGGAAGTCCGAAATACGGAAAAGTCCGATGTCCGAAGATATAGAGTTTCCAGAAAAAGGAGTTTGATTAAGTGGGGGAGTCCGAAAGTCGGGAAGTCCGAAGACTAGAAGTTCGCGAAACGTGGTTTATCACATCTAGCCTTAAATCCCATCACTTTCCGACTTGCGGACTAAAATCTTACGGACTTACAACATCTTTCCCACTTGCGGACTAGCAACTCTCTGACTTCTTAACTAACTTTCCATTTCAGCAGCAGTCTCTTCAACTTTTGCTCTTAATGTATCTTTATAAGTCTGCATTTTTTTAGCTAGTTCAGGCTTTGCCGTAGATAAAATTTGTACTGCCAATAAACCTGCGTTTTTTGCTGCATTTAAAGCCACCGTAGCAACGGGAATCCCATTTGGCATCTGAAGAATAGATAGGATACTGTCCCAACCATCAATGGAATTAGATGATTTCACAGGAACGCCAATCACAGGAACGGTGGTAATTGATGCTACCATGCCCGGTAAGTGCGCTGCGCCGCCTGCACCTGCGATAATCACTTTGATTCCGCGGCTAGCTGCTTCTTTAGCATAGCTGAA
>NZ_QMHQ01000024.1 GCF_003313325.1 Pedobacter namyangjuensis
ACTGGACTTGTTTCGCTGACATGAAAAATACCTTTGGAAGTGTCGATGGCGTTGGGAATAGTCGATTTGTATTTAACATCAGAGGGAATGAATACAGACTGATTGCTATTATAATTTTCGCTTCAAGAAAAGTTTACATCAGATTTATTGGGACACATTCGCAATACGATAAAATAAAAGATTGTTCAATTATTTGAGATATGGGAAAAGGAATTCAAACAGAAAAGCAATATTCAGCTACTTGTCAAAGAATAGAAGAGCTATTAAAAGTAGTAGGTAATGACACTCCTGAGGATGATAAAAACTTCATTGAGCTTGACTTACTATCTGATTTGGTTTATGAATATGAGCAAATCCATCACGAAGTTAAGCAACCCACACTTGCTGAAGTAATTAACTTAAGAATGTTTGAAATGGGTTTAACGCAAGAAAAACTATCAAAGCTTTTGAATATAAGCCCTTCCAGAGTTAGTGAATATTTATCTGGCAAAAGTGAACCAACATTAAAGAAAGCCAGAGAGATAAGCAAAAAGCTAAATATTGACGCTAATATTGTGTTAGGAGTTTAAAGTTCCTTTTATTTTAGCAGCCACCTCCGCTAACTCTTCCTGGCTCAGTTTTAGCTTTGGATTAGCGAAGTTCATATCGTTCATCGTATTAATTGGAATCAGGTGTACATGAGCATGTGGAACCTCCAATCCAATTACAGCAACTCCTACTCTATCGCAAGGAAATGCTTTTTTAATTCCTTCGGCAACCTTTTTGGCAAACAACATTAAGCCTTGGTATAAATCATCATCCAAATCAAAAATGTAATCCACTTCTTTTTTAGGGATTACTAAAACATGTCCATAAACCAGCGGACTAATATCCAGAAAAGCTAAATAATCTGCTGTTTCAGCAACTTTGTGCGCAGGAATATCACCCGCTACTATTTTTGAGAAAATGCTTGCCATAAAATGGTTTTTAGTTTTAAGTAATACGTTATACGTAGACCATGCAAACGTAAAACGTATTACTTATT
>NZ_QMHQ01000025.1 GCF_003313325.1 Pedobacter namyangjuensis
TAGTTACAAAGGTGTACGCCCTGTCGTTGTTGGCAAAAGTTGCGGTTACGTTATCTTCTTTTAATGCCGAAAACCTACCGCCAAAAGCCCAATTAGATGGAAGCAGATAACCTGCTTGTACGTTAAAACCTCTGCCCAAATTAAGGCGAGATAATACGGTGTTTTTGATTTGTTCTGGCGTTTGTGAATTGTATCCAGCTGTGTTAAATGTTCCGTTTAATCTAAACTCACCAGCAATATTGTCTGGAACTGTTGCTTTCGTAATTACAAAACCTCCAATTGAATAAAAGCCATTGTATTTGAACATATAATCGGCACCAAATTTACTATAGGTTGGTAATAAGAGATTTTGTTGTGCATCGCCGTATAACCAGCGCCCACCATTAGTGCCTTTGGCTGATGTAGCTCCGTCGTTAAAGCTGTAAACCACACCTATTACCAATTTTGGTTTTTCTTCTCGATAAAGGTCGTCCATGTAGAACTCTCCACCACGAGAAAACTTATCAAAAGGCAAGTAATCAATCCTAACACCATATTTTAGGCCTCCAAAGTTTTGCTGCAAAGCACTGCGGCTTTCCCCTGTAGTAATTGACAGATAGGGTTTCAGCAAATGTTTGCCGCCCAGACGATAGGTGCCTTTGTACCTAATTCCAAAATCGAAAATGGCGTCAAAAGCATCTGACATGATGCTTCTATCAATAAAACCTAAGCTTTCACCTTCTATTCGCGTTTCACGGCCATCTACGTAATCGGCTCTTAAACCGAAATTAAATACATGCGTACGGTTGGGGCGGTATTCTATGTTAGCCTCCTGTAAGGTGGTATTAAACGTTCTATTCCCGGTAGTTACGCTAGTAAAATTAGTGGCAAAATTAATTCTGGCATTTAAGCTGATCTTGTTGTCGAACAAGTTAGAAAATACATTCAACCTGGCCCGGTTGATAGCAAACATGGCATTTGGGTCTGACAAATTTTTGTTAAGTGAACTAATCGAGTACAATGTTTGCAGGGATGGGCT
>NZ_QMHQ01000026.1 GCF_003313325.1 Pedobacter namyangjuensis
TAGCGATGAAATATATGCAGGTGAATATTTCCCCAGAAGAATTGTTTCCTCTACACTAAGCATTGAGTATTTAAACCAATATAAAAAGGATGCCAAACCAAAGACATTAGCGATTATCAGTGGAATTTTTGATGATGCGAAATTAGCAGATAGTGCCTTAAGTGCAGCAAAAAAATGCAGTGCTAATGCGTTTAAGATGAACACAAAACTGTATGTAGGTTGTATGCACTAAAATAAAAATATGCATTTTTTTCAACGACAAATATCACTTCGAGCCCGCAGCCGCGGTTTTCACTTGGTTACCGAGGAGGTACTCCAATCAATTCCGGAAGTTAAAAACATTAATGTAGGAATGCTACAAGTTTTTATCCAACATACTTCGGCTTCGCTAACCATTAATGAAAATGCTGACCCAACGGTACGCCTAGATTTTGAAACTTGGATGAACAAAGCCGTTCCAGAAAGAGATCCCGATTACCAACATGACTATGAAGGTGATGATGACATGCCGGCACACATTAAATCATCCTTAATGGGAGCTTCGGTTTTGATCCCGATAACTAATGGCAAATTAAATTTAGGTACTTGGCAAGGGATTTACCTTTGTGAGCATCGCAACCATGGCGGCAGCAGACGGGTAGTGATAAGCGCTTGGGGAAGTTAATGTGCTATACCAGTTGCAAACATTTAAGCGCCTGCTGTTTGTAATTTCTTCCTATAGGCAACTCTTTTCCCAAAACTTCAACGGCATGGGCATAATAGCTTTCTACCTTGTTTGTGGCTACAATAAAAGACTTGTGTATCCTACAAAATTGATCTTCGGGCAACAATTCTTCCAAAATTGAAATTTTCTGTTTACTGATGAGCACTTTATCTAATAAAACCACTTTCACATAATCTCTAATGCTCTCTATCCAATAAATATCTTTAACATTAACTTTTACCGTTTTTCTATCAACTTTTAAGTACAAAAATTTATTGACATCATTATGGTAACTACTTTCTGGAAA
>NZ_QMHQ01000027.1 GCF_003313325.1 Pedobacter namyangjuensis
TTGGTTACGCTAGAGTACAGCACAGCATTAGGCTGGGCATTTCTTACTACCGAGATAAAAGGAATACCAAGCTGATTAAAGACATATTTAACCGCTTGAGCCGCTCCACCATCACCAAATATCAATGCTTTTTGATGATGCGGCTTTAGCAATGGCTTCAGGGATTCTTCAAAACCGTAAACATCTGTATTGTAGCCCCTCAACTTTGGCTGTTCGCCTGTTTGGTCAATAGCAATGCAGTTAACCGCACCAATCTTCTCGGCCGCGTCGTCTAATTCAGTGAGGTAAGGCATTACGCTAACCTTGTGCGGAATGGTCACATTTAAACCACACAGCCTTGGATCTGCCTCAATTAGGTCAAGTATTTCCTTAGCTTGCGGAATGGGATGAAGTTCATACTTACAATCAGTAATCCCTTCGGTCGCAAATTTATCAGCAAAAAACTGCTTTGAAAATGATGCAGAAAGTGGAAATCCTATTAAACCAAAAGTTCTCATAAAATCAGTATCGCCCTTGTTGCCATTTCAATCGCCGCTAGCATTTTAGCTCACCAAACCAATTGGCCAACGAAGAAATGTTCAATAAAAATGTTGTGTTATTTGTTTAAGAAATAATCGAAAGTATCGCCACGTAAACCAAGGCGTATGGTTTCCAACGGAATTACCTCAGCCGGAGCAATATTGCCCAAGTTAACATTTGTGCCTATTAATTTAATGAACCACACTTGTTGCTCTTTTTGAGGTGCTTCCCAAATGATGCGCTCATCGGGTATTTGAGTTAAAATTTCGTCAACCAAACCTTCCCTAACCTCTCCTGTGCCACGGTATATCCCAACGTTTCCACCTTCTCTAGCCTCGGCTATTACTTTCCAAGAACCCGCCTCAATCTCTGCTTTCATTAGCTGAATCCACTTGTAGGGAGCGAAAATCTTGGTGGCATCTTTGGAGCCTACTTCCGAAATTACAGTAACCTGTTTAGCCAATTTTTCAATGTAAGCGCATTTTTCCTCA
>NZ_QMHQ01000028.1 GCF_003313325.1 Pedobacter namyangjuensis
AATCGTATAACATAACTTGAGTACATTAATTGCAGCAGAAGGGCTTGGCCACGCCTATCATGACGAATGGCTATTTAAAAATTTAACATTAGGGATTAATGCCGGCCAGCGTGTAGCCTTAGTTGGCGTAAATGGAGCAGGAAAAAGCACCTTGATGAAACTATTGGCTGAACGGTTTGCTCCGTTAGAGGGTAAGATCGTGAAGAACAAGTCTGTTAAAATTGGATTTTTAGATCAAGAACCAAGTTTCCCCGATAATTCTACCATTAGCGACTTCATATTTTCTTCTGAAAACAAACAACAACAGCTGATAAAAGAATATGAAGAATTAATTGAACAAGAACACCCTGATGAAAAGAAGCTCAATAGCTTATATGAAGAATTGAGTGAGCATAATGCTTGGGAATATGAGCATCAGATTAAAACTATTTTAAGCAGAATGGGCATTAACCAACTGCAGCAAAAAATAGATACTTTATCAGGTGGTCAGCGAAAACGACTGGCATTAGCTAAATTATTAATTGAAGATCCGGCAATATACGTTTTAGATGAGCCTACTAACCACTTGGATATTGATACCATTGAGTGGCTGGAAAAATTGCTAACTACAGGCGCTAAAACTTTATTATTAGTAACCCATGATAGGTACTTTTTAGATAATGTTTGCAATACGATTGTTGAATTAGATAGAGGAAAAACTTTTACTTACAACGGAAACTATGCCTATTTTTTAGAAAAGAAAGCTGAACGCGAAGCACAAGATGACGCAACGTTTCAAAAAAACAAGAATTTATTAAAAAAAGAGTTGGAGTGGATGCGTAGAATGCCACAAGCAAGAACTACAAAGTCACAGGCGAGAATAGATGCATTTTACGATTTGGATGAAAAAACAAAGCAAAGATCCGAACATCAAAAAGTAACATTAAATGTAAAGATGTCTAGACAAGGAAATAAAATCCTTGAACTAGATCATATCCATCAGCAATTTCAAGAGCAACTTATTATTGAT
>NZ_QMHQ01000029.1 GCF_003313325.1 Pedobacter namyangjuensis
AACGCTAGAGAATTTAGGTAGGCGATTCAATAAAGAGTGGATCTTTAAAGGGATTAACTATACTTTTTCTTCAGAAAATAAATATGCGATATTGGGGCCTAACGGCTCGGGAAAGTCTACGCTACTTAATGTGTTGTTGGGCAATTTAACTTCTTCCGAAGGAAAAATCAGCTACCTGAGCCCTAAAGAAATTCCAGCAGATCAAATTTTCAACTACGTTAGTTTAGCGGCGCCATATTTGGATTTGGTTGAAGAATTTACGCTACAGGAAACCATTGAATTTCATTTTCAGTTTAAAAAATACCAGCAGGGTTTAAACGCTTCTGGCGTGCTAGATTTGTTGGCCTTAAGTAAAGCGGAGGATAAACCGCTAAAATATTTCTCATCAGGGATGAAACAGCGCACCAAATTGGTGTTGGCATTTTGTTCAGATACGCCCATTTTGGTTTTGGATGAGCCTACCTCTAATTTAGATGCCCAGGGTACAGACTGGTATTTGCAATTAGTTGAAAAGTTTGCTAAAAATAGATTAGTTTTGGTGGGTTCTAATCAGCCTTATGAGTATGAGTTTTGTAACGATAGGCTTAACATATTGGATTACAAAACGTAAAAAAATAATGATAAATGTGCCGAAATGTGGGTTTAAACCGTTTAAAAGCACAAACAAAAAATATTTTAAAATCACTATTGTTTAATTAAAAAATAGTCTATACCTTTGCGGCACGAAATGAGGCCGAAATAATAGGCGTAAATTTCAAAGAAAATGGCAAAAGCATCTGATATTAAAAATGGAAATATTCTTCGCTTTAACGGAGAATTGGTACAGGTAGAAGAGTTTATTCACCGTACGCCAGGAAATTTAAGAGCTTTCTATCAGGCAAGAATGCGTAACGTAAAAACTGGTAAACTGGTTGAATATCGTTTCCGTGTTGATGAAGAGGTAGAAATTTGCCGTGTAGAGACCAACGATTATCAATATTTGTACGAAGATGGTACTTTC
>NZ_QMHQ01000003.1:0-478661 GCF_003313325.1 Pedobacter namyangjuensis
TTGAAATATCAAAAGCAGAAAAGGAGAAATTTGCACATAAGTATGCAGACAACTTAAAAACGGAATTGACAGAAAAGAAAATCATACCATTTGAACAGAAATAAAAACTACTGCCAACAAGGTATTGCCAAAAGCGAGACTGAACGACTTCGATTGGGCATTTGTGCAAAGCTCAACATTAGTAATACTATTGAACTTTTGTGCTAAAAACCCCAGCCTTCTGCAAGCCCCCGGACGTTACATGCAATAAAGGGCGAAAACTGACATAGGCCATTAGCAAACCGCCAATATTCACACTATGACAAATTTTGAAAAAATAAATAGTTTTGGATCATTCTTCCTTACCAATATTCATGAACCCAGCGACAATTCTCTTTTTTTAGAAATTAAAAAATCCCTAACTTCTGAAATAAAGGAAGACGTAGTCATAGGAGATTCGACATTTAAAGACTTAAAAAGAGTTCTTGTAGACGACAATTCTGATTATTTTACAATTCTTTTCGAAAGCTATGTTTCATACCATATCGTAAATGAAAGTTTTTCAAATTTTAATGAGCGTGAAGGAGAATGTGTAAATGGATCGTTCTCTTTCTGTATATATAATAAGTCCACCTATTTAAATTTTATTTTAAAGGAGACTTTTGCAGATGCGATATTCCCAGGCGTTATGAAGCATTATTGTCTTTATTGCCAGAATCATGTGATACATGTAGTTTCAATAACGGAGCCTATTATTGAGATTGTCGACTGACTACCAATTTAACCTGGGAAAATCTACTATCCAAAAAAAACACTGTATAAAAGCGCTTTTACACCAAACCAAAAATAATCGATGAATATTTTAAAACTCAAGTATCAATTTATATTAGTATTTTTTTCATTGGTAATAACCAGTTGCTCATCGAAAATAGGTAACGGAAGAATAAAGAGCATACAATATTATACTGTAGATGGCATAGTGCGTTCGAATAAGGCCAAAGAAATTTTTAAAACAAAGGTTGGACTTCATAAAATGGAGAATTTCGATTTAAATGGCAATCTAACCAGGGAAAGTGAATTCGACACCGTTGGAAACGAAAAAAATGTAATTGAAAATAAATATGACCTAAAAAATAACCTTCTTGAGGTATTGTATTATGAAAGATTTGCAAATAAAGGGCTTTCTAAAACTCAATTAGCCAAAAATATTTATAATGGCAATTTGTTAGTTGAAACGTTATTATATTACGGAACGTTTGAAAGTTCCGGCTTTTGGTCAAAAACAACATTTAGTTATAATAACAAAAATCAGAAGATTAAAGTTGATTTTATTGGATATAACGATGATGTGGATAGA
The DNA here is from genome assembly GCF_003313325.1 of Pedobacter namyangjuensis. Classification (GTDB taxonomy): domain Bacteria; phylum Bacteroidota; class Bacteroidia; order Sphingobacteriales; family Sphingobacteriaceae; genus Pedobacter; species Pedobacter namyangjuensis. The sequence continues at coordinate 1,337 of NZ_QMHQ01000003.1, forward strand.
GAGACATTACTATTTACATGGAAAAATGATTTCAGTTATGTTGAGGATAGATTTGATAAAGAAGGAATATTATCGGAGAGACATTTTGTTCTTTTTGACAAAAAAGGACAGCAAATTGAACACAAAATAAACTTCGAAGTAAGTTCAAACGAAGATTACACCTATCAAGTATATTCTAAAAAAACCTATGATAGATATGGGAACATCTTAACTAAGAAAAGTAAATACGTAGGTAAGCCAGTAGAAAAATCAGTTTATACGTATTTGTATGTAGGAAAAAATTGGAATTATCGTCTTTGTAAGACTGATAACGATTACATTAGTGAATTTAGAAAAATAGAATATTATTAACCTGAATTTTATTAGTAATTTTAATCTCTGGCTGGTGTTATCACCTACCAGAAAAGTTAAACTCAATACAGTGAGTATTAAAATGGTTGTCGGTAATAACACCGATAATAGGCAAAATCTGCTTAAATATGTGGCCTCAGCACAAATATCATAAACAAAATTTCTTTTCCAAACTTCGGTTTCAATTCCTTTTCTAGCCATAAAACAAACCATGTTAAGCAAAAATTCGTCAAAAATACTACTAGCTTTACTACTGAACTTTGTTACTGTTTCTACCATCTTTGCACAAGTAAAAGAATATCGCGACACAAAAGTTGACAGCATTAGTTCTACCACAAACAGAAAATTACTAAACGATTTAGCTACTGACAGGTTTGAGAAGAGAACATACAAAACAGCTCATCATCAAATCCCCTACCGTATATTAAAACCCGAAAACAATCTTAAGGGAGTTAAATTCCCTTTGGTTATTACATTTCACAACTCCACCAGAATTGGCAACGATAACGAAAAGCAATTAGAACCTTTGGCTAGAATTTGGTTGCGAGATAGCATTTCGGCTAACTATCCCTGCTATGTATTGGCACCGCAGTTTAATAAGCGATCATCAAATTACGAGAACAACGCAGATGGCGTACAAATAGCAAAACCGTCGGATGATGTTTTTGCTATGTTAGAATTGATAGAAACCATTCAGAAAGAGTTCCCGAATATCGATAAGGATAGAATTTATTTAGTCGGTTATTCTATGGGTGCTTCGACTGCACAAAACCTAATGAGTATTAAGCCACAAAAGTTTGCAGCAATGTTTGCTATGGCGGGAGTACCCGATTTTTCAAATATTAAAAAACTTTCAGCTAAAAACATCTGGCTAATTCACGGCGAAAAGGACATTGAAAATCCATACATCGGGAGCGTTAATTTGTACAACAAGCTAACATCAAATAAAAAATTGATTTTTACTACGTTTAAAAACTTAGATCATAATAATATCACTATCCCATTTTTGCTAACAGCCGAAATTCCAAAATGGTTGTTTGCTCAACATAAGTAAAAGCCAATTTGTTAGGAGCATAAAAGAAATTTGAAATGAAAGAACTCGTGTTTGAAATAAACTCAAACGAAGAAATTTGGGAATTGATCGATAAAAATTTCAATCATATTTTCATCCATAAATTTATGCCCAACCAAGCTATAGAGTGGTGGTCTACCGATCTAAAAATGAAAAACAATGAAACATTCGAAAATTTATCGGTAAGAAATATGGAGTTTGACATTTCGACGGATTTAGCTGGACTACAGCAAATATTAACGTTAAACACTTACCAATTAAGAATTTATCAGTTTGATAAACCTATCCCTCACACGCTCTCTCTAGAACACCTACCCGAAAACAATCGCGAAAAAATTCTGCAACAAAATGGTTTAAAGCAATCGTACTTTTGTGATTTTGAATTTTTAACCATATCGAGCACAGAAGATAAATTTATTGAGGGGATTGAAAACAACCCTATTTTTAGAGACAGAATTGAACAACGAAAAAACAAAGCCAACTAAAACTACCCTATGAAAATTGTTGTGAAAAGCTTATTACTTCTATTAATTGTTGCGGGCAGTATTGGTTGTAATATTCCAAAAAAAGATACTTTTAAGCCAAAAGAAGTTTATAAATCTGAAAATTTAACGATAACCCAAATCAGTGAAAACGCCTACCAACATACCTCCTACCTACAAACCAATGATTTTGGAAAAGTACCGTGTAATGGATTAATCGTTAAAAACAATAAAGAAACGGCCATTTTCGACACGCCAACAAACGACACAAGTGCACTGGCACTAATAACTTGGGTAAAAAATGTGCTTCATTGCAAGATAATTGCAGTTATCCCTACGCATTTTCACGATGACTGTTTAGGTGGATTAAAGGCTTTCCATCAAAACAATATACCTTCTTACGCCTATTTTAAAACCATCGCCTTTGCTAAAGAAAACAACTTTGCTATTCCACAAAATAGTTTTTTAGATTCCTTATCATTAAAAGTTGGCAAAGAAAAAATTACGGCAAAATTCTTTGGCGAAGGGCATACTAAAGATAATGTAATTGGTTATTTTGCTAGCGACAACATTATGTTTGGCGGTTGTTTAATTAAAGAATTAGATGCCACGAAAGGATATTTAGGCGATGCAAATGTTGCAGCATGGTCTAACACCGTTGAGAAAGTTAAAAATGCCTACCCAAATGTAAAAATTATTATTCCCGGCCACGGAAATTACGGTGATAAAAAACTGCTCGATTATACTATTAACTTGTTCAAAAATAAATAAACCAGCTTAATCTAAGCGAATACATCATTATAGAAAACATTCTATATTTGCGAAAAAAAATAATGAATCATCACTGCCTTAATTGTAGTTACGAAACAAACGGAAACTATTGCAGCAATTGCGGACAAAAAACTTCAACACACAGATATTCGCTACAACACTTTTTCGCTCACGATTTTGTTCATGGCATTTTCCATTTGGATAGCGGTTTCTTGTACACCATAAAGGAGTTATTTACCAGACCTGGACATAGCGTTAGGGAGTTTATTCAAGGTAAACGAGCAAAGCACTTCAACTATTTTACCGCGGTAATCTTACTACTTACCATTACATATTTTGTATCTAAATGGGCAAAGGTAGAGCTAACTGAAGTTTTTACAAGTTCGGTAGGCCTTTCAAGGGTTGTTAAAGATTACGTTAAACTAACTACACTGATTGCAGTGCCAATTTATGCGCTTTTTAGCTACTTAATTTTTAAAAAAACTAAACAAAATTATACCGAAAATATTGTTATAAATATGTTTTTGCTCGTCGGCATGTTAGTTTTCCGATTAACCTTACATATTGTTATCGCTCTTACCTCCAATATTGAAGCGATTAATATAATAAATCTTGCATTAGGTATTATCACCTACATTTATATCTCCATATTTTGTTATCAATACTTTTCTGCATTTGAATATTCGAAAGGAGTTTTAATACGTAAGGTTTTATTATTCTCTTTACTTATTTTATCAATTAAACAAGGTATTAATCTACTGATAAATGAGATAGGTATACAATATTTTCATTAGCGAAGTAACTAGATTAAACAAATTAAGTTTCATTAACTGAGTTAAAACATGATGAATGAAGATTTACAGAAACAAATTGATTTTATAAAGGAAATTGATAAGCTAAAATACATTCAACGTAAAACGAAGTTATTCAACAGCGATAGACATGAAAATGATGCCGAGCATAGTTGGCATTTGGCCATGATGACTATCGTGCTGTCTAATCATTCTAATAAACCAATAGACGTACTTAAAGTATTAAAAATGGTTTTAATACACGACATAGTAGAGATTGATGCAGGCGATACTTTTATTTATGACGCTGTAAAAAATCATAGCAACACAGATGAAGAACTGATTGCCGCTAAAAGAATTTTTGGACTTTTGCCTCAGGAACAAGCAGAAGAATTTATTTCGATTTGGGAAGAGTTTGAACAAGGGGAAACGAACGAAGCTAAGTTTGCAAAATCAATGGATCGTTTAGAACCACTTTTGCAAAACACGTCTAACAACGGAGGTACTTGGAAAGAGTTTAACGTGCCTTATCAAAAAGTTTACGAAAAGAAAAAAGCCATTAATGAAGGTTCAGCAACTATTTGGAATTATGCCGAGAAGCTTATTAATGAAAGTGTAGAAAAAGGAATTCTTTCTAAAGAGTAAATATTAGTTTTCAAACTATTGTCATTCACAGCGTATTTTTTGATTAATAACTTGTACCGATTTTATGTCGGTAGCAAAAGCGAAGAATCTACTTTGAAAACCCTTCAAGCAGATTCTTCCAAAGTAGGAATGAAAATCTTCGCACTATAATTTTGTCAGTCTGAACGTAATCGAATACTGAACTATGCTCAACGTAAAACATTTTAAACAAAAATTTATGGTGTGTTCTCTTCAATCAATAAGTTGATAATTCCATCAACCATGCCAACTTTAGGCACGTAAATTTGCTTAATTCCTGTCCATTTCATTAATGTTAGGTAAATCTCGCAAGCTGGAATAATCACATCTGCCCTATCCTGATTTAATTTTAGCAAGGTGATCCTTTCTTTTAAAGAATAAGAATTTAGCTCGTTGTATAAAGTTTTTAAGGCCATAAAATTCAATGGCATATTATCCTTTTCGCCAGACATGCGGAACAGTTTGTTAATGTTACCACCGGTTCCAATTCCAGCTAAGTTTTTTAAATCTTTTGTGTGCGCCTTTACCCAATCACGCATTTCATCCCAAGTCTCATCTTTATCCTGGTTATCCAAAATTCTAATCGTACCAATATTAAACGATTTTGAAGCCAATGGTTGCTTATTAACAAATACAGAAAGTTCTGTGCTACCTCCGCCTACGTCTATATACAAGTAACTCTTTTTAGCATCTAAATTTTCTTCAATGTGGTTGGAGTAGATAATATTCGCTTCACGCTGACCTTCTATAATCTCTAAATCGATATCAGCTACTTTTTTAATTTTTTTGATAATTTCCTTACCATTTTTCGCTTCACGCATGGCAGATGTAGCACACGCCAAGTACTTCGTTACATTGTAAACATCCATCAAATTTTTAAAAGCCGCCATCGTTTTTACTAAATCCTCAATCTTTTTTGGCGAAATTTGTTGTTCCAAAAATGCATCGTCGCCCAAGCGCAATGGCACCCTAATCAAGGTTGTTTTCTTGTAAGGATTTCCCTTGTCGTGAGGGGTAATATCGGCAATAAGTAATCTAACAGCATTTGAGCCAATGTCTATGGCAGCGTATCTTAACATATTATTGATGTTTGTTTTTTAGGTAGTTATAGGTCTGCACTTGGGCTCTAACTTTTCTATTCAACCTATTTTTATGGTATTTGTTATTATTTAATCTATTTATATCCCTGGCCTTTACATTATCCTGTAATTGGAAATCGATAATATCTCTAATCTCTTGTTTAACTTCCTCATCCAAAATCGGGAAACCAACTTCTACCCTATGCTCAAAGTTTCTGCTCATTAAATCTGCAGATGAAAGGTACATTTCCTCTCCTCCGGCATTGCCAAAAATGAAAACCCTAGCGTGCTCTAAAAACTTATCTACAATACTAATTACGGTTATATTCTCGCTAAAGCCAGCTACTCCTGGAACTAGACAGCAAATACCACGCACTATTAAACGAATTTTCACACCTGCATTGCTCGCCTCGTAAAGCTTTTGCACAATACCTTCATCGGCCAAGCTGTTAACCTTTAAGATCATGTAGGCAGGTTTGCCCGCTTTAGCCAGTTTAATCTCCCGGTTTATTAAATCGTAAATTTTGTTTCTAGAATCTAATGGAGAAACAATAAGGTGCTTAAAATCCTTAGCTACGGTTTTGTTGTTTAGCGCTTTAAAAAGTTTTACCAAATCTCTTGTAATCTCTTTTTTAGCGGTAAAAATACTATGATCGCAATAAATACGGGCAGTTTTTTCGTTAAAGTTACCCGTTGCTAGGTTAGCATAATAAACAGCTCTACCTCTTTCCATCCGTTTTACTAAACAAATTTTAGAGTGTACTTTATAACCATTTAGGCCATAATTAACATTTACACCCTCTTCCATTAGCCTATTGGTCCAATGGATATTGGCCTCTTCATCAAACCTAGCCTTTAACTCTACTATGCAATTAACTTTTTTACCATTTTTAACGGCATTAATCAAAGCGTTTATAACTTTCGAATTTTCAGCTAAGCGATAAAGTGTAATATTTATCTCAGTAACTTTTGGATCAATAGCTGCTTCCCTTAAAAAAAGGATAATATAATCGTAAGATTGATAAGGAAGATTAACCAAATAATCTTTTTCCGCAACACGACTAAAAATACTTTCTCGGCGATGTAAACCTTGTACTTTTATAGGCACGGCCGGCGGATATTCTAACTCCTTACTACCCACGTTCGGAAAAGCTATAAAATCTCCGAAACGATGGTAACGATTTCCGGGAATCAGGCCTTCGGCTTCGATTTTTAATTTAGATACCAATACGCTTAGCATATCAAAAGGCATTTGCGTATCATAAAGCAAACGCATAGGCTTACCTTTCTTGCGTTTATCCAAACTTGCTTTTAACTCTTCGATAAATTTATCGCTAACGTTTTTATCAATATCAAGCTCCGCATCTCTAGTAACCTGAATAGAAAAAGCTTCGATACTGTCGTAGTTAAAAACGTAGAAAATATCTTCTAAACAGTACTTAATAATGTCTTCGGCCAAAATAATAAACTTTAGACCGTTAGTTTCTGGTAAAACCAAAAATCGTGGTAAGCTATATGGCAGCTCTACAAGTGCATATTTTTCATTCTTTCTAGATCCTTTTTTTATCAGACGAACAAAAAAGTAAAGTCTTCTGTCCTTAAGTTCGGGAAATGGTTTGGCAGGGTCTATCATTATCGGCACCAAATTAGAAAGGATTTTGTCTCTAAAATGGTTACGTACAAATTCTCCACGAGCAACGTTAAGTTGCGTATCGTTTAAAATAAATATTTTGTTTTGCGCTAATTCACTAATTAAGATATCCTGAAAAAGCGTTTCGAACCTACGCTCGTGCTTAACAACAATGTTTTTTATTTCATTTAGCACCTTTTTAGGGTTAAATCCCAACAGTGCCTTGGCCTTATCGTTAAGGTTTGCCAATCGGCTTAATGTTGCTACCCTAACGCGATAAAATTCTTCCAAATTTGAAGAGAATATAGACAAAAACTTAATACGTTCTATCAGGGGCACCGTTTCATCGGCTGCCTCCTGCAGTACACGTTCATTAAAATATAGCCAGCTTAGTTCTCTATTTAAAAACGGAATTTTCTTCTTGGACATGTATAAAAATAAAAAAAATCCCCTATAAGAGGATTTTCAAATGTGCTAATTTTAGTGTTAAGTTATTGTTAATTAATAACTAAGTTGATAACACCAATTTATTTTTTAGTGGTAGTATCTGGCTTTGTGGCGGTAGCGCTAGTTTTCTTAGCCGGCTTACTTGCTGTTGCCTTAACTGCTGTCTTTCTAACAGTTGTAGTGGCCGACTGTTTGGCAGCGATGACTGGTTTTGTAGCAACTGCTTTGGTCGTTGGCGCCTTTTTCGTTACTGCTCTTTTAACTGCTGGCACAGCCTTTTTTGCCGCACTTGTTGTTTTTTCTGCCACAGCAATAGCCGGTTTTGCAGCAGTAACGGAAGCAACTTTTACACTAGTTGCAACTGGCTTGGCAGACTTAACAGCCTTTTTAACCACTTTAGTAACCGATTTACCTACTTTTTTGGTAAGTTTAGATGCGTCCTTTTTAGCCAATTTAACTTTTTTCACCGGCTTTTTGGTAGTCAAAACATCATCAATTTTATTTTCTACGGTTTCTTTTACTTCCTTAAAAGTCTTAGATAGCTTTTTAGCAGCTACCTTACTTAGTTTAGCAATATCACCAGCAATTAACTCGGCATTGTGCCCTAAGCCTTTAACCGTTTCCAAGAACCTATCTGTTAAACTTTGCTCTAACTGCTTTTTAACTGCCTTTTTTGTATTTTTTTTCTGTGACTTACTTTTATTGGTTTTCATATATTTTTTAGCGTTTTTTGTAAGGTTAATATTTTATTAAATCTATCAAATTTTTCAACTAAACTCAAATCCATGCCTTCTTTCGATATTGTAAGCAAAATAGATGCTCAAACATTAGATAATGCCATTAACAATGCCAAAAAAGAGATTTTAAATCGTTATGACTTTAACGGCTCTAAAAGCACAATTGATTTAGATAAAAAAACAAATTCGCTTACAATTGTTACCGAAGACGACATGCGTTTGAAAGCTATTGTAGATTCAATTATCTCTCGCATGATGAAACAAAATCTAGACCCAAAAAGTTTGGATTTCGGTAAAGAACATGCTGCTTCTGGCAATATGATCAGAAAAGAAATCAACGTTAAGGAAGGAATAGACAAAGAAACGGCGAAAAAAATAGTAGCGAAAATCAAGGATAGCAAACTAAAAGTTCAAGCTTCTATGATGGATGATCAAGTTCGCGTACAAAGCAAAAACATAGACGATTTACAAAAGGTGATTTCGGTGTGCAGAGGCGAAGATTTTGGTCAGCCCTTACAATTTATTAATATGAGAAACTAAATAGTTCATCTGAAAATAAGTTCATTTGTTTGCTAAACCCAAATGAACAAATGATACTAGTGAACCAATTACCTAATATGGAAATTAACGACAATGGATTTATTTTCTCAGACGATCGCAACCTTGTCGATGTGAATGCCGTCCATCACTATTTAAGTACGCAATCTTATTGGGCACAAAACATCCCGATTGAAACTGTAAAAAAATCTATTGAAAATTCTTTGTGTTTTGGCATTTATAAAGACGGTAGCCAAGTGGGATTTGCCCGTTGGATAACTGATCGAGCTACATTTGCATATTTATGCGATGTGTATGTAGTAGAACATTTCAGAGGATTAGGATTATCAAAAAAGTTAATGTCGCTAATGTTATTTCACCCAGATTTGCAGGGTTTAAGAACCTATTCTCTGGCCACTTTAGATGCGCATAGCTTATATGCGCAATTTGGCTTCAAATCTGTATCTGCTCCAGAAAAACTAATGGAAATACGAGTGAACGATATTTATAAAAACGAAAAAGGGAAAATTTAAACCATTTTCCCTTTTTCGTTTTTAAAGCTTGCTTTTCTTAACCCCTTCTTTAGTAATCTTAACAGGATTAATCAATCCGTTTTTATCGAAAGTCATTAAATCTATACAAGTAACGCGATGATTGCCATCTTTTTCTGTAATTGGCCTACGGTGATAAACAATATACCACTCGTCTTTTTTGGCGTTGTGTATAACAGAATGATGACCAGCACCCTTCGCAATTTCAGGATCTTGGGTTAATATTCTTCCTACTCTTTTAAATGGCCCCATTGGAGAATCGGCAACTGCGTAGGCCACAAAATAATCTGGTCCGGTCCAACCCCCTTCAGACCACATAAAATAATATTTGCCGTCTTTCATAAACATAAAAGGTCCTTCGGTATAACCTTCTGGTGTAATTTCTTTAAAAGTAGAGCCATCAGCAAAAGTTTCGAATCCAGTAAAGTCTTTGTTTAACTTGGCAATATTGCAATGAGACCAGCCACCATAAATTAAATAATACTGACCGTCTTTATCTTTAAAAACAAACTGATCTATCGGCTGTGCCTTATTATGAAACTTATCGATTAAAGGTTTTCCTAACAAATCCTTAAAAGGGCCTTCTGGTTTATCTGCAACCGCAACACCAATACCGCCTATCTCTTTATCGCTCTGAATATCATTTGCACCAAAAAACAAATAGTATTTACCATCTTTCTCAGTTATTGATGGTGCCCACATTGCTTTGTTTGCCCATTTAATAGATGCGGTATCTATAATTCTCGGATGCTTTTTCCAAGTTATTAAATCTTTCGACGAAAATGCATCCATAAAAACCTGCTCTTTGTATTTGGCAGAATAAGTTGGATATACCCAATAGGTTTTACCAAAAACTATAGCTTCTGGATCAGCATACCAACCCGGAAAAATAGGATTTCCAGAAGTTTGGGCCTGAGACAAAAACGGAGATAACAGACAAGCTAAAATAACTAAACGAAATATTTTCATACAATTCAAAAATTTGATATTGCAAGATAATAAATTTAGTTAAAACTACTAAAACGTTTTAATAGAATTTGAGATAAGATTTTACCAATTGCCTATCCATTCACTTTGCTCGGCTGGGGTTAAAAATGTCCACGCCACAATGCGACTAATTTTATTTCCCGTAGTCATTTCTGCAGTTCTAACTTCGGCAACATCTGCCCTTTTTAACATGGCGTAAATCCCATTTAGGTTTTCACTTTTCGAAATCAAGCTACTAAACCAAAAACACTGCTTTTTGTACAATTTACTCTCATCAACTGTTCTTGTTATAAAGCCAACTTCGCCACCGTTTGTCCATAGCTCGTTATGCTTACCGCCAAAATTCAGTACAGGTTTATCGTAATTTTTGTTACCTAAATTTCTGTTTTTTCTTTGTGAGCCCGCCATAGCCTCTTCGGCCGACGAATGGAAAGGCGGATTGCAGATGGTTAAATCAAAACGCTCCTGTTTATGAATAATATCTTTAAAAATTGAAGATTTGTTATTTTGCAATCTTGCCTCAACTTTGTTTACTAAAACGGCGTTAGCATTAACAATTTTGTTAGCGTTTTTAACCGCAGTTGGGTCGATATCGCTTCCTACAAATTGCCAGCCATATTCATTTACACCAATTATCGGATAAACACAATTTGCACCTACACCAATATCCAATACTTTAACTTTTCGTCCGGTCGGAATATTTTGGTTGTTAACCGAGGCCAACAAATCTGCTGCATAATGTATGTAATCTGCCCTACCAGGAATCGGCGGACAAAGATAACCTTCAGGAATATCCCAATTTTCTATTTGATAGAAATGTTTCAGCAGAGCTTGATTTAAAGCTTTTACCGCATCTGGATTGGAGAATTCTACTGTTTCGTTGCCATATTTATTTGTAACTACAAATTCTCTCAATGGCTTATGCGAAGCTATTAAAGACGGAAAATCATATCTATATCTATGCTTGTTTCTAACATGCAAGGTATTTTTTTCTTCCGATGGATTTGGCTTCCTATCCATTAAGCTGTTTTTACATCTTCTTCACTGTAATCTTTAATATCGGTAACGTATCCGTTTAATAAAAGAAAATCGAATAATGGTTTAGCATCTGGTGTAACCGGCATATTTGCAGTAGTAATTACAGTGTTGGTTTTCTTATCCAAAAAAGGATAAGCAAACACTTTAACATTCTGGCTAAAAGTATCACTTACGTAAGAAAGCAATTGACTTGAATAGTTTTCGCCGAAATTTTTAGAATTGAACACAAATTTTAGGTTATTTATATTGGTAGAAATACCAACGCTTTTAGGCTTGCACCTGCCCAAATATTGCGCTAAGCGGTTATGGCGTGTAAAGTTCGACACAATTACTAAGTTGCCGGTTTTGCACATTTCTTCTGCTCTTAAAGCAACAGCTTCTAAATCAATATCGTCTGGTGTTTCATTATCGTCTGTTAACACATTAGTTAGCAAAACTTCAATCATCACCCTCAAATTTCCTTCTTCTACATTGTTTGTTCGCGTAAATTGCTCGGTTGCTTTGTTAAAAAGGTTAAAGTTTGGATTTGACTTCTGTCCGTATTTGGTACGTAAAATCATAATATCCTTTTTATATAACAGATCCTTCGCTTGGCGGGGATGGCCATCTTCATCAAAAATCGCAGCGGTAGAGAAATCTTTCATTATCAGATAAAGGTTTAGCAACGTATTGTTTACATCTTTAAAAGCTGGACCTTTTACCGAAATCAAATCTATTTCAACCGAACCTACCGTTAAATTATCAGCTAAGGATTCAATCATCACTTGCGGTTCGTCATGATGATAAAATGCAGCATATACTAAGTTTACACCAATAATTCCGAGCACACGTTGTTGCATGTTTACATCGGTATCAAGTAACCTAATATGAAAAAATATCTCGTTTGGCAAACCACCAGCTTCGCTCTGAAAACGAATACCAACCCAACCGTGTGGCTCGTTTGTACGCTTGTAATTTAGAGTTGTTACTGTATCCGCAAAAGCGAAAAATGTACGATTATCATACTTTTCGCCCAATAATCGCTCGTTAAGCAAACCAAATTCATGATCCAACATGCGCAACAACCTATTCTGGCTTACATATCTGCCAGATGCCTCGGCACCGTAAATGGCATCACTAAAAGTCATATCATAAGCCGACATGGTTTTTGCAACCGTACCAGAAGCAGCACCAGCAGTAAAAAAATTACGGGCTACTTCTTGTCCTGCACCAATTTCCGCAAAAGTTCCGTATATTTTTTCGTTTAGGTTTATCTTTAAGGCTTTGCGCTTCGTATCAAGAATTTCTCTTTCCATACGGCAAAAATACAAATTTTGAAAGTATAGTTTGGTTAGAAATATATTATAGAATCTGTCTAAAAAAGACAAAGGCACCATCAAATGAGGTGCCCTTGCCAAACCTTAAACTAAACCCAAAATTATTTCTGGGCAACCAAACAATTGTATTATGAAACTACAATTTCTTTATGTGTTAATTTCGCTTCTTCCTTTTTACCAATAGTAACAAGCAAAATACCGTTTGTATATTCTGCAGTAATTTTATCAGCGTCAATTCCTTCTGGCAATACGAAAGATCTTGCAAAAGAAGTATACTCAAATTCTTTACGACTGTAATCTTTTGCAACTTCATTAACTTCAGCTTTTTTCTCAGCCCAAATTGATAAATTATCTTTTTTAAGGTCGATTTTGAAATCTTCTTTATTTAAGCCAGGAGCAGCTAATTCAATTTTATACGCAGTTTCATTTTCAAAAATGTTTACACCAGGCACTTTATTTACGCCTTGATTTTTATTTAAAGCGTCGCTAAACAAAGAATCGAAAACATTGTTAAAGTAAGGTGCTGTGTTTCTGGTTTTGTTGTTAAATTTTACTAAAGTCATTTTATGTTCCTCCGTGATTTTTTATTTTTTAATGTTATACCGATGCACAATCAAACCCCATTCCAAGAGAAATAATTATGATATTTAAGTCATTTTGGCATAAAAATAAAAAATCGACCGACAAAAAGTCAGAAAAAATAGGCAATACCGACAGTTTTAAATATAAGACGTCAATAGAAATGCGCTTTGCAGATCTTGATATGGTGGGCCATGTAAATAATGCTGTTTACTTTACCTATATGGAAATGGGCAGAACGAAATACTGGAAACATGCCATTAATTGGGATTGGACAAAAACCGGCGTTGTTATTGGCAATGCGTCGATAGATTATCTCGTACCGTTATTTTTGGGAGATAAAGTTGGTATGTATGTTAGAACTTCTAGAATAGGTAGCACAAGTTTCGATCTAGAGTATCTTATTGTAAAAGATGATAATGGGAAAGAGGTAATTTGCAGCAGGGGGAAAACCGTTTGCGTAGCATTCGACTATCAAACTAAAAAACCCATTACCATACCTGATAAAGAAAGAGCCAAAATGATAGCTTTTGAACAATTACAACCAAGCCCCTAAAAGGGGCTTATTTTGATATAGAAAGCTCTTTTAGAGGTTCGGCGTTGGCATAATCTTTCCAGGATTCAAAATTCCTTTCGGATCGAATACAGTTTTTATGCTTCTCATTAAATTTAAATGCACCTCCGAATATTTAATTGGCATGTAGTCTTTTTGCACCAAACCGATACCATGTTCGCCAGAAATTGTTCCGCCTAAAGCCGTAGTAAGTTCGAAAATTTCTACAATTCCGTCTTTTAATTTTGATTTCCAATCTTCGTCGCTCATTCCAGCCTTGATGATGTTAATGTGTAGATTGCCATCACCAGCGTGGCCGTAACAAACACTCTCGAAACCATATCTAGCCCCTATTTCTTTAATTCCGTTTACTAACTTTGGCAACGCGGCTCGTGGTACTACTGTATCTTCTTCTTTGTAAACAGAGTTAGATTTTACAGATTCAGCCATCGTTCTACGCATGCGCCATAAATCTTCCTTCTGTTGTGCAGTGTCGGCAAACAAAACCTCGGTGCAACCGTAATCTTCCAGAACCATATTAACTTTTTCACAGTCCTTAAAAATTACGTCCAGGTCATCACCGTCAAATTCAATCATTAAAAATGCATTCACATCATCTTTTAAATCGAATTTGATATCATCAAACTTAATTACCCATTCTACACCTTTACGTTCCATAAATTCTAGGGCAGATGGCGTAATACCAGCTCTAAAAATTGCAGAAACCGCAGCACAAGCACGCTCATTTGTAGCGAAAGAACCTAACATTAATACACTTTGACTAGATTTAGGAATCAACTTAGTTACAATTTTGGTAACAACGGCCAGCGTACCTTCAGAGCCAATCATCAACTGTGTTAAGTTATAGCCAGATGCATATTTTAAGGTGTTTGCGCCTGTCCATATAACATCGCCATTGGCCAAAACCACTTCTAAATTTAAAATATACTCCCTAATGGTACCGTATTTAACCACTCTTGGTCCACCAGAACCATGGGCAACGTTACCACCAATAAAACAAGAACCTTTACTACTCGGATCTACCGGGTACAGCAAACCTTGCTCGGCAACGGCATTAATAAATTCTTCGGTTATAACTCCAGGCTCAACTGTTGCTTGCAAATTTTCCGTATCAATATCTATTATCGCCTTAAATTTTTCCATCGACAAAAGTACGCCTCCAAAAATCGGCAAAGCAGCACCGCTTAAACCAGTACCACCACCACGTGCCGTAACTGGAACTTTGTATTGGTTACAAACTTTAAGCAAAGCTGATACACTAACAGTATCTAAAGGCTTAACTACAACTTCTGGATAAAACTTTAAATCTTCAGTTTCATCATGCGCATAATTAGCTAAAGATTCATCGTCTATAAAAACATTTGATGCACCTACAGCGAGTTCAATTTCCGCTAAAATTGCTTGGTTTATTTTATTGTATTCCATTATTTGGTTGATGTATAACTTAATTGAACGAATGAATAACCAATATCGCCCGGCATTGCTGGATGTATTTTTTTTATACCTACTACGGCCGTTTGCAGAAAATCATAGGTATTTGTTAAATCGTCTATAATATTCTTTACTACAGTTTCTAATAGCTTTTGCGTATGGTTCATCTGTTTTATAACAATAGAATTGATAACCTCATAATTAACCGTCTTCGCTAGATTTTCAGTATCAATGTTTGGCACAAAAGTAACTTCCACATCAACAGAAAAATGGTTTCCGGTGAGTTGTTCTTCTGGATAAAAGCCATGAAAAGCGTAAAATTTCACTTCTTTTAGTGCTACTGTTTGTACAAGCATTAGGTTTAAATTATTTAAAGCCACAATTTGCAGCAAAATTAATTTTTTGTTCGGTTTTTATTGCTGGTTGCGCTAAATTATTACCTTTGAATTAATCACCCGGCTAAACCAAATATAGTGTAAACCATGAACAAATCAGCTAAAAAAGACCTTTACGAAGCACCAGATTATTATCAATTAGATGAACTTTTATCAGAAGAACATCGCCTAATTCGTTCTACAGTAAGAGATTGGGTAAAAAAAGAAGTTAGTCCGATTATTGAAGATTTTGCACAGCGAGCTGAGTTTCCAAAACATTTAATTAAAGGTTTAGGCGAGATTGGTGCATTTGGCCCAACTATACCAGTTGAATATGGCGGTGCAGGTTTGGATTATACAGCGTACGGTATCATTATGCAAGAAATTGAACGTGGCGATTCGGGCATTCGTTCTACGGCATCTGTACAAGGTTCTTTGGTAATGTACCCAATATACGCTTACGGAACCGAAGAGCAACGAAAAAAATATTTGCCAAAATTAGCCACAGGCGAATTAATGGGTTGCTTTGGGTTAACAGAACCAGATCATGGATCTAACCCTGGTGGCATGGTTACCAACATAAAAGATCAAGGCGATCATTTTTTGTTAAATGGCGCAAAAATGTGGATTTCTAATGCACCTTTTGCCGATATAGCCGTAGTTTGGGCTAAGGACGAAGAAGGAAAAATAAGAGGATTAGTTGTAGAACGTGGAATGGAAGGCTTTAGCACACCAGAAACGCATGGTAAATGGAGTTTACGTGCTTCTGCTACTGGCGAATTGGTTTTCGACAATGTTAAAGTTCCCAAGGAAAACGTTTTTCCAGATATCAGAGGACTGAAAGGGCCTTTGGGCTGTTTAAATCAAGCTAGATATGGGATTGCATGGGGTGCTTTAGGCGCAGCAATGGATTGCTACGATACGGCACTACGCTACAGCAAAGAGCGTGAACAATTTGGCAAGCCTATTGGCGGTTTCCAATTACAGCAGAAAAAACTAGCCGAAATGATTACTGAAATTACAAAAGGCCAGTTATTGGTTTGGCGTTTAGGTGTACTTAAAAGTGAGAACAGAGCAACGGCAGAGCAAATTTCTATGGCAAAGCGTAATAGTGTAGAAATTGCCTTAGATATAGCCAGAAACGCCCGTCAGATGTTAGGCGGAATGGGAATAACTGGAGAATATCCAATTATGCGCCACATGGCAAATCTGGAGTCGGTAGTAACTTATGAAGGAACACATGACATCCATTTATTAATTACAGGTATGGATGTAACAGGAATTAACGCATTTAAGTAAGGAGCTTAATTAGGATAATTTAATAATCACCAAGATTAGGGTTAGATGAAACACATCTTAAACTTGTTAAGCTATTAGTTGATTCGTTAGTTGAATTAGAACAGATTACATATAAAGTAAATGCTTGTGCATTGAAAGTTGACAGTACGTTTGGTAACGGTTTTCAAGAAATAATATACCAGAGATGCTTATCATTTAACTGAGCAAGGCTGGATTAACATTTGTTAAAGCATTACGCTAATATCGAGGTTGACAAAAGAAATAACTGATTTTATAATAGAAAACCAGTTACTAATTGAGCTAATGCCGGTGTTAATCTTGAGAGTATATATTTAGTACAAGCCAAAATTTATGCTGTTGCCAACCAATTTCCTATTGGATTATTAATTAATTTTGGAGCTACGAGTTTAAAAAATATACAACACAAATAATAAATACCAAAAATAAATTTAGGCTCTTACTAAGATACAATCTTATTGATCCTTAAATCCTAAAAATCCCGATGAAATCTTTTAAAAAATACCTACCCCTACCCGCCCCACCTGAAGAGGTGTATTTAGCATTAACGAAACCTTTAAGCATACAATTATGGACTGGCGCCGAAGTAGAATTTACTGAGGAAGCCGGCACCGAATTCTCTTACTGGGATGGAGATATTGTTGGCAAGAACATAGAATTTATACCTAATAAAAAAATTGTACAACAATGGTATTTTGGAGAAGAGGGCGAGCCGTCTATCGTAACGATAAAACTCCATGAAGATAAAAGCGGAACATCCCTAGAATTCCATCAAACCAATATCCCTGAAGAGGATTTTGAAGATTTTAAAGCTGGTGTTGAAGAATACTTTTTAGGTGGTTTAGCAGACTTTTTTGAAGAATAATAACCATTTGCAATGCTTAGCGAGTTAGAGAAATTTTATCTAGAAAAAGAAACGTCGTTGCAGATTTGTTTACTCGCTTTGCGTGATATTATTTTAAAACACAATAAGGAAATTACAGCAGAATGGAAGTATAAGCTTCCATTTTTTTATTACAAGAAGAAGATGCTCTGTTATTTATGGATACATAAAAAATATAAAAAGCCCTATATTGGTTTTGTACTCGGTAACCTTCTACAAGACAAAGATTTACTTACAGAGAAACGAACTAAAATGAAAATTTTACTAGTCGATACAGATCGAGATTTGCCGTTAGAAAAAATTAACAATATCTTAACGCAATCTATTTATATTTACAATAAATAAATTAATCTCCCTCTCCATGTTAAATTTTCGCCCTTTACTAACTTTAGCAGTATTAGTTATTTCCCTTAGCTCATGTAGCACGCCTTCTTATTATTCGCCAGCCTTGAGCGGTAACGACATAGCCTACTTACCAAAACCTATGGAGTCTGACTCTGTAACTGTAAAAAATTATATTAGTGGCAGTATTGCCGGCCTAACCTTGCCTTATTCTAGTGGAGATGTAACTATGGGCTTTCTTAACTTTAGCAGAGGACATACGTTTAAAAACGTAAACATCGCCTATGGTGCATTTGGATTTGCCGGTGCAACAAACTACGATGACGATTTTTACGAACGCGAAAATCCAAGCCCTGATTTTTCTGGAAAAAGCGTTTATGGCGGTGGCTTAAGAACTTCCATCGGCTATTACGACAATGCCGGAAACGCTGAGTTTAGAATAATAAACTGGGAAAGTGCCATAGCTTTTGAAAATGGTGCTTATGCTGATTTTAGAAAGAGATTATTAGCTATTGGAGATCCAGAAATTGTAACATCAGGAAAAACGACATTATTTACCACCGGAATTTCTTCAGAAATTATATGGCATGGCCGAAGAAATTTAAACAACCATTATGCGTTTAAGCTCTTTTACGGTGGCACGCCTGGCTTAAACAAAAGTTTTAGAGAAGGTTTTGAACGATATAGAACATCGGGTGGAACTTTCAATTTCAGCTTTTTCATTAAGTTAAATAAACTTTACGGCATTATAGATAGTAGCGCAGCTAAAGGTGGTACTAGCCGATTAAGTTTAGGTTATTCTTTCTAGCTCGAAAACTATAAGTTGAGTTCGAATGTTCTAAAACAAAACATAAGAACATGGGAAGAACAATAGGAATTATTTTAATGGTACTCGGTGTTGTACTATTAATATGGACTGGATTTACCTATACCAAAAAAGAGAAAATTGTTGATGCCGGTCCGATACAAGTTTCTGCAGACAGAGAAAAATCAGTTAATTGGCCACCATACGCCGGTGGAATAGTTCTTATTGCTGGAGTAATTGTGTTTGTTGGATCGAAGAAGAATTGATTTAAATTTGTCACTCTCAAGAAAGGAATCTGTAAATTAAACTCAATTAACAGATTCTTCTCTACGTTCTGAATGACAAATTCATTAAACGATATCCTCGCTTGAAACTGTTGCAATAGTTTCTCTTAGGTTGTAATGAGAAGCCATCACTTCGCCATAAGCGCCAGTACTTCTAATGGCAATTAAGTCGTTTCTGAAGGTTTGCTGTAGTTCAACTTCTTTACCAAAACAATCTGTACTTTCGCAAATTGGCCCCACCACATCGTATTTAACAATACCTTCGCCAGTTGGCAAACTAATATTTTCAATTTTATGATATGCCTGGTATAAAGCCGGGCGCATTAGCTCCGTCATTCCTGCATCCAAAATTATAAAATTCTTTTTCTTGCCATTTTTAACGTAAAGCACGCGACTGATTAACGATGCACTTTGCCCTACCAAAGCTCTTCCTAGTTCGAAATGAACTTCTTGATAAGGCTTTATTTCCAGAAAATCGGCGAAGATTTTAAAGTAAGCTTCAAAATTCGGAATCTGCTGATTTGGATTGTGATAATCGATACCTAAACCTCCTCCTACATTTAAAACCTTCACCTTAAAGCCATGATCTTCGAACCATTTTGCAAATTCGTTTACACGAATGCAAAGGTTTTTGTAAACATCTAAATTGGTAATCTGCGAGCCTATATGAAAGTGAATACCAATAAATTCCAGATTTGGCGAAAGATTTAAGACATCGGCGCAAGCTTGCATATCCCAAGAGTTTACACCAAATTTATTCTCATCTAAACCAGTCGTAATGTTAGCATGTGTGTGTGCATCAACATTTGGATTAATTCTGATGGCAATCTTTGCCACTTTCTGTTTTTTTTCAGCTAGCTCGTTAATTACAGAAAGTTCCTGTACCGACTCTACATTAAAACAGAAAATATCGTTATCCAACGCATTATTAATTTCCTTATCAGATTTACCTACACCAGCAAAAACTACTTTATCTTTTCCAAAACCCAATTCAATAGCCTTTGCCACTTCGCCACCGCTCACACAATCTGCACCGAAGCCAACCTTTTGTATTTGTTGTAATACTACTGGATTAAAGTTTGCCTTCATGGCATAATGCACATGAAAGTTATGGCTATCTGCAGCAGTTTTACAGGTATTTAACGTATTTTTCAATAACGCTAAATCATAATAGTAAAATGGTGTTTCTAAATTCGAAAAATGTGCTCTATCTTTATCGGAAAACATAATCTTTGAAATTTCTATTTATAATCTTTTTGATTTTTTTAGCAGGCATGTATCTGCTTAACTATATTGACTACGCCAAAGGTAACATCAGCAGAATTGAATTTGAACGCAGGATAAGGTATACGCTTATCCTTTTGCTCATTTTTATCTTTATCTACTTCTACTTTAGGTAATTATTCGAATATACGATCGTGTAAGCTTCTTAATACTTCTACTTTATTCTCGGTTCCAACAAGTAAAGAGATATTATATGCACTACCACCGTAAGAAATCATCCTTACCGGAATGTGCTTGATAGAATCTAAAACCTTAGCCGCATAACCGTGTTTTTCGGCACCAAAATCGCCTACTACACAGATAATAGATTGATCCTTATCGATATCAACACTTCCAAATGAGTTTAACTCTTCTAAAATTTGATCTAAGTTATCTGTAAAATCAATAGTTAGCGAAACAGCAACCTCCGACGTGGTAATCATATCAATTGGCGTTTTATAACGCTCAAAAATCTCAAAGATCCTTCTTAAAAAACCATAGGCCAACAACATTCGGCTAGATTGAATTTTAATGGCCGTAATACCATCTTTAGCGGCGATAGACTTAATTTTACCTTTCTCACTTTCGGTACTAATAACCGTACCTAGTGCCTTAGGTTCCATCGTATTTAAAAGACGAACCGGTATTTTATATTTTTGGGCAGGGAAAACAGATTGAGGATGCAAAATTTTAGCACCGAAATAAGCTAACTCTGCAGCTTCATCGAAAGACAAGTGCGCAATTGGTTTAGTTCCTTTTACAATTCTTGGGTCGTTATTGTGCATTCCGTCAATGTCGGTCCAAATTTGAACTTCTTCTGCTAAAATTGCTGCACCTAACAAAGATGCCGTATAATCACTTCCGCCTCTGCGTAAATTATCTACTTCGCCAAAACTATTTCTGCAAATAAAACCTTGCGTAATAAACAAATTATTTCCTTTATTACCTTCCAATAAAGGCGTTAAATGTTTAGTAGTAAACGGAATATCGGGCTCATTATCTTCATCTATCTTCATAAAATCTAGCGCTGGCAATAACACCGAAGGCACTCCAATAGACTTTAAGTAGATATGATATAGTGTAGTTGATAACAATTCGCCCTGCGCTAAAACAACTTTATCTTCAATATTGGTAAATAAATCGTTCGCTAAAGACGCCAAAAAACCGAAATGGTAATCTACCACTTCCTGTCCTTGTTCCCTAAAGTTGCCTTCTGGTAAAAGCTCTATAACAAACTCATTATATTTTTGGTGTAACGCCTTTATAAGAGCTGTAGCTTCCTGTTTCTCTTCCTTAAGTAACTTACCAGAAATTTCTACTAAACTGTTTGTAGTACCAGACACGGCCGATAATACTACGATTTGCTCTTCTTGCGGATTGATAATATCCAGCAATTTTTTCATGCGCTCTGGGCTACCTACAGAGGTACCACCAAATTTTAATATTTTCATTTTTAATTATAGAATAGGTATTTTTCTTATTATTGTAACGGGGCGTGAAAATAACTAAAAACAGGCTAATTTCCGCCTAAATGACAAAATAAAATTCTGAATTGCTTTACAAAAAATCTTTGGAACAATTTTAATTTTGCTTTGTATTATATAATATTTGAATCAAATTAAATCATGCAATTAGAAGACTCAACCCAAAAAACTGTAGACCAATGGCTTAACGGTAATTACGACCAAGCTACGAAAGCCGAAATTCAATCATTAATTGATAAACAAGCGAGCACCGAGCTTACCGATGCTTTTTACAGAAGTTTAGAATTTGGTACTGGCGGTTTAAGAGGCATTATGGGCGCTGGCTCTAATCGTATAAACAAGTACACTATTGGTACTGCAACCCAAGGTTTAGCGAACTACCTAAATAAAAAATA
Source organism: Pedobacter namyangjuensis (assembly GCF_003313325.1). Lineage (GTDB taxonomy): Bacteria > Bacteroidota > Bacteroidia > Sphingobacteriales > Sphingobacteriaceae > Pedobacter > Pedobacter namyangjuensis. Next base: position 23,520 of record NZ_QMHQ01000003.1, read on the forward strand.
TCCTGGAGAAGAAATTAGTGTTGCAATTGCTCACGACAGCAGAAACAATTCTGATGTTTTTGCTAATGTTACTGCTGATGTTTTCTCGGCAAATGGCATTAAAGTATATTTTTTCTCGGCACTTAGACCAACTCCAGAACTTTCTTTCGCTATACGCGAGCTAGGATGTAAAAGCGGTGTAATGTTAACTGCATCGCACAACCCTAAAGAGTACAATGGTTACAAAGCATATGGCAATGATGGCGGCCAATTTACCTCGCCAGATGATAAAATGGTGATGGATGAAGTTGCTGCTATTAGTAGTATTGATGAGGTTAAATTTAACAGAGTTGACGATCTTGTTGAATTAATTGGCGAAGAAATTGACAATAGCTACTTAACTAAAATTACCGCACTTTCTGTTTCGCCAGAGGCGATTGCAAGAGAGCACGATCTAAAAATTGTTTTCTCTCCTATCCACGGAACGGGAATTACCCTTGTTCCTAAAGCGCTGGAGCAATTCGGTTTTACCAACGTAACTATTGTTGAGGAGCAAAGTAAGCCTGATGGAAATTTCCCAACAGTTGTTTATCCAAACCCTGAAGAAAAAGAAGCATTAACTTTAGCACTAAAAAAGGCTGCAGAAATCGATGCCGATTTAGTTTTGGCTACAGATCCTGATGCAGATAGAGTTGGTATAGCCGTAAAAAACAACGATGGCGAATTTGTACTGCTAAACGGTAATCAAACTGGCAGTTTACTAATTAACTATCTTTTAACTGCTTGGGAAGAAAGAGGAAAACTTACAGGAAACGAATATGTAGTATCTACCATTGTTACCACAAGTTTGATTAAAGCAATTTGCGATGCTAAAGGGGTAGAATATTTTAATACACTTACCGGCTTTAAATGGATTGGAAAGGTAATGACCGAGCTGCAAGGCAAAAAGACTTTTATTGCCGGCGGCGAAGAAAGTTACGGTTACCTAATCGGTGATTTAGTAAGAGATAAGGATGCGGTAATTTCTTGTGCATTTATTGCCGAAATGACTGCTTTTTACAAAGATAAAGGCAGTAGTTTATACCAAGCTATGATTGAAATGTACGTTGATTATGGAATGTACAAAGAAGATTTAGTTTCTATTACCAAAAAAGGAAAAACCGGAGCCGAAGAAATTAAGGCTATGATGGAACAATTTAGAAACAATCCACCCGCTAAATTAGGTGGCTCGCCTGTAGTTACATTAAAAGATTACGAGTTAAATAAAGAAACTGACATTTCTGCCGGAACCAGTAAAGAATTAGGTTTCCCGAAATCTGATGTATTACAATTTATTACCGAAGACGGAAGTATTATCTCTGCCAGACCAAGTGGTACTGAGCCTAAAATTAAGTTCTATTGCAGTGTAAATACTCCTTTGGCATCGGCCGATGAATTTAAGGCTACAGAAGAGAAATTAAATAATAAGATTAAAACCATAATGGAAGATTTGCAGGGATAACTCGTTGCGATTTCATTATTAGAGAAAACGGTTGGTGTTAAGCACTAACCGTTTTTTTGTTTGTTATGTTGAGTGATCGTCTAATTGACGTAGATATTATTTCTGTCGCATTAAGATACCCAAAGAATTGGGTATGACGATTAACGCTAATGAACCACATCCCAAAGCGTTTTAATTTTAACTTCAACAACTTTAGTCTTCAAATCGTCTTTAGAAAATGTTATCGTTTTCTCTATGCCTGGTTCTAAATCGAAGTAATTATCGCTTAGCTTACCTGTATATCCTTTTAAGTCTACAAAAACATATTTAGCAAATGCTGATGACTTTAAAGTTATTTTATTCCCGCTTACCTTATAGCTAATTTTAGGGTCTGACAATTTTAAATCTTTCGGCTTAATGGAATCTCTCTGTATTGTCAACACGTCCTGATAAGCATTTTTTACAGCATACCAAGCAGCTTTGGGAGCCCTATCGTAATAATCTGTAATACTCCAACTCGCCACTGGCCAGCAATCGTTTAGTTGCCAAAGCAAAGTTCCCATATTGTATGGCGATTTACTTCGATGTATCAAAATCATATTTTTAAAGCCATAATACTGCACACATTGCGTTAAGTAAGTATAATCTTCAACAGATAGTTTGCTTAACCTTGCAGAGTCAATTAGGTAACTTTTCAAATAAACATCTAGCTTCTGGAAGCCGTTATTTGCCTTTTGATGATTTTTTAAGATGTCGGAATATAAAAACCTATCCTCTTGATTTGTATATTTTAGAACACTTTCATAATTAGGCATGGCCTGCATTCCGTATTCGCTTACAAAACGACCAGTTTTATTTTCGAAGGTTTCAAAATCTTCATTACCCCACCAAACGCCCCAATAATGGCTATCGCCTTCTATAAAGCTATTTTTAACGCCCCAGCCATACTTAGGCGACGTACTGATATATGGTCTGCTGGGGTCAACTTCTTTTACCCATTTCGGGATACTGTCTCTAAACAATCGTTTATAATCTGTCCAAAGCTTTACCGAATCTTTTTGATTAATATTAAACTGCTTTTGCCATCCCCACCTGTTCCAAGCCTCGTCAATCTCGTTATTACCACACCAAAGCACTATGCTTTTATGGTGGCGCAAACGCTTTACCTGATATTTAACTTCCTGTTTTACATTCTCAAAAAAAGCATCATCTCCGGGTACCATTTGTCCAGCGAACATAAAATCCTGCCAAACGTAAATGCCCAAAGAATCGCACAAATTATAAAAATCATCATTTTCATAAATTCCTCCGCCCCAAACACGCAACATATTCATATTAGCCTCTTTTGCCATCATTAGCAATTTACGGTAGTCGGCCTTAGTAGTTCTGGTTACAAAAGCATCAGCAGGAATATAGTTTGCGCCTTTCATATAAACCGGCTTTCCATTAATTTTAAAATAGAATGATGCACCGTGTTCATCTTTTTCCTGTACCAATTCTGTTTTAACTGGTGCTTGAAACGGTTTTTCTCTCGGCTTCGCCTGATAAGCTTCTAGCCTCACTTCTTTCCAAATTCCTGCACCCGTAAGTTTTGGTCCCCAATCCCATCCGAAATGAAATTGTGCTTTGCGCACATAAGCCCTTGCATTATCCGGAATGATAAAAGGGGCATCAGCTTTTGCCAATGTATCAACTTTGTTCTGTGCCGATTGAAACTTTATCAATAATTTGTTCCCTTTCTTTTTCAGCAAAGCTTTTACGTTAGCACTCCATTGCCTAAACATGTTATCGGCCTTCAAAAGGGGCTTATCATTCAAATAAACTTCCGCATAAGTGTCCAATCCATCAAATACTAGGTCAATGTGTTTTTTAGCAAGCAAAGCTGATGAAACATCGAAAGTAGTTTTGTAATTCCAGTTTTCCTTTTCAATCCATTGTAGCTTCTTCTCATTATCTCGATAAAATGGATCATCTATCAGTTTGTTGCGCAACAAATCCAGGTGTACTTCTCCCGGCACTTTTGCTGGGTACCATTTATCATCGCTCTGCTTGTTAAATTGCCAATTCTGCGTTATCTTATCATAAATAACTTGAGCACTTACAGAGAAACTCGACAACAATAAAATAACAAATAGCCAGAAATTACACTTTTTGAACATGGTAAATGGAAATAAAAATTTAAGATACAATTTTAGTAACTTATGGAAAATCTATTTTAAATCATCCTTATAAAAACACATTGAAATGAAATCTATTTTAAACAAATTGATGCTTGCTTTTTTATTAAGCATAAGCACATCTTTTATCGCCAAAAGCAATGTTTTTACACTTACCGTTAAAGAAGATTTAGCAGATTGCACAGGCGTTGGACCAAGAAAATGTTATCAGGTTAAGTATAGTAATAGTAAAAATTGGGAGTTTTTCTACAGCGAAATTATAGGCTTTAAATACGAGTCGGGCAACCAATACATTTTAAAGGTTAGCAGAACAAAAAGAAAAAATGTACCCGCCGATGCTAGTGCATATATTTACAAATTGGTTAAGGTAGTTAAAAAAACAAGAATGGCTAAAGTAGAAAACAAGGCTTTAAACTTTATAGCCAAACACAAATGGAATTTAATACAGCTTAACGGGAAAACACTAGAAAACGCTAATGCATTTTTAAAATTCGACTTTAAGGAAAAACGCTTTAGCGGAAATTCTGGTTGCAACAATTTAATGGGCAGTTTTAGTGCAACAGAAAATACGATCTCCTTTACCAAAGTTGGTGCAACGCGAATGTTTTGCAATGAGGATAAAAATAAACTTGAGCAAGAGGTTATTAAATTACTGAGCGATAACACATTTACATTTGATATTGCCGACCAGACGTTAAACTTCTATCAGAAAGATAATTTAGTGATGATGTTTGGCAAGAGTACGATGGAGAAATAATGTCAATTAAATTATAAAACGCCTTTTATACCAAGCTGTCATTGCCTACATTTGCAGCAATGACAGCGTTTAGAAAAATTATCGCGATTTTTTTATTACTTGGAATTGTAACCAATTGTTTCAATCAATGGCTGTTATTTTCATCTTATTCTTTAAACAAAAATTACATCTCTTCGGTACTTTGTACCAATGCAGATAAACCAGAAATGCATTGCGAAGGAAAATGCTTTTTGGACATTAAACTTAAAGAGTTAGATCAAAAAAACAAACAAGACCAAGAGAATTTAAAAAGAATGGTCGAGTCTTTAGCGCCGACTCACGTTAACTTGTTAGCGCCGGTAATCGAGCTTCCTTTTAAATTAGAAACCCCTGCTTACATACAGCAAAAACCAATCGGTGTAGCTGTAAAAATCTTCCAACCACCCAAGTTAGCCTAATCAAAACTTACTGTTTTTTCGTATGCCATATGGTAATGGCTTTGCCATGCTTTAGATTTTTTTGTCCGAGCTTAGTTTAAGCTAGAGATATTCTATCTACGAGGCAGTTTTCCTTTAAAAACAGTTCATTCAAAATTACCTTATACAAATTTGCCGGCTCAGCGGCGAAATAATATTGCTATGGACAATGGTTTAAACCGTTGTATCCTAAGCATATGAATATAAATTCTTAAACTTTTAAAATGAATACATATAAAAAATTCATCCACATCATAACGTCTATTATTTTAGCTTTAGCAATTAGCGCATGTTCAAAAAAATCCGATCCGGCACCAAGCTTTGACGAAAGCAAACTAGCACATTTCTCTATAGAGTTTGATAATATTGTAGGCGAGCGAACTTTGGTGTTGGATAACGTAAACAACCTTTACACCAATGCCAAAGGCGAGAAATTCTCCATTTCTACATTGCAGTATTTCATCAGTAATGTTAAGTTAAGCACCTCAACTGGAGAAACATATACCGTAAACCAAGACAGTAGCTATTTTTTGATTAAAGGTGCAGACAGAAGTACTCGTTTTACTAAAATGCGTGTGCCCGAAGGCGATTATAGTAAACTTACCTTTACGATAGGTGTAGATAGTTTACGCAGTACGATGGATATTTCTAAGCGTACAGGTGTTTTAGACCCTGCTTCTGGCCATGCTGGAATGTACTGGGGATGGAATTCTGGCTATATTTTCTTTAAGCTTGAAGGTAACTCTCCGTCAATTAGCGACGATGTAAATGGTGACCCAACCGGAAACAAAAAATTCAGGTATCATATTGGCGGATTCGGAGGATACAGCTCTCCTACCATAAACAATGTTAAAACGGTTACTATTGATTTAACTACTGCAGGCGTTGCCAAAGTTAGAAGCGACAGGCAAAGTAATGTACATCTGTTTGTTGATATTATGAAGGTTTTTAACGGCTCGAAAGCCTTCAGCATTGCAGAACATCCATCGGTAATGTTTAGCCAATTTAGTACCAATGTGGCACAAAACCTAACCGAAATGTTTAGGCACGATCATACCGAAAACTAAATTTTGTTATGAACAGGAAACATCTTTCGGTGCTATTTTTTATGGCAGTTTTTGTTATTGCTTGCAAAAAAGGAAGCCCAATTATTAACGAAATAGAAAAATTTGTAGGCTTTCAAAAGCCTGCAAATTTTCCAGAACCAGTGTACAATTTTGCCAATAACCCGATCACTAAGGATGGAGTAGTTTTAGGCAGAACTTTGTTTTACGACGGAAGGTTATCTAGAGACAACACAATCTCTTGCGGATCTTGCCATATCCAATCTTCTGCATTTACGCAACACGGACACGATGTGAGTCACGGTATAGATGATAGGTTAGGTATTCGCAACTCTCCTCCTATTATGAATTTAGCTTGGAACAAAGCATTTATGTGGGGTGGTGGTATTTACGATTTAGACCTGCAACCTTTTGCGCCTATTACCGCACACGAAGAAATGGATGAAAGTGTAGAAAACGTAATGGTAAAACTAAGGCAAACGCCCAAATATGCCGATCTATTTAAAAAAGCATTTGGTTCGCCGGATATTACTACCGCACGTTTTATGAAAGCATTATCGCAGTTTATGCTAATGTGCGTAAGCAGTAATAGCAAATACGATAAGGTAATGCGTAAAGAAAATGGCGCTTCGTTTACTACTGATGAAATGGAGGGTTATGCGGTATTTAAAAATAAGTGTGGCACTTGCCATACCGAATCACTCTTTACCGACGGTTCTTTTAGAAATAATGGATTAGGCATAAGTACACTTAACGATAAGGGTTTATTCGATGCTACACTTATTGAAACCGACAAATACAAATTCAAGGTTCCATCGCTTAGAAACTTAAAATATACTGCACCTTATATGCACGACGGTAGATTTTTAAGTTTAAATGGTGTGTTGGAGCATTACAATAGCGAGGTTATAACTACCCAAAACCTTGATCCTTTATTAAATGGCAACAGAAAGGGAATTGCCTTGAGTGCGACAGAGAAAGTAAAAATAACCGCGTTTTTAAACACGCTAAATGATGAAGAATTTATTAAAAATCCGCTTTTAGCAGAACAATAAATACAATGAAAATAAAATTTATAACCATAATTATTTTGGTAGCTACAACGCTAGGCGTTAAAGCCTGCGACATCTGTGGATGTGGCGTTGGAAGTTATTACATCGGCATTTTGCCAGAATACAACAAAAGATTTATTGGCATTCGTTACCAGCATAAAACTTTACAAACCCATTTAGGTCCGCTGGGCGAACGAACGCCTTTAAGCACAGATGAAACCTACCAAAGTGCAGAGGTTTGGGGCGGATGGAACCTTGGAAATAAATTCAGAATTTTGGCTTTTGTACCTTATAACTTCAATAAAAAGGTTAGCCAATCTTTAAATGGCGATAAAAATGGCTTAGGCGATATTGCTGTAATGGGCTACTATAACCTGTTTAACAAATCTGGTTCTGTTGGCAATAACCTTCTTGTTCAATCGCTGTGGTTTGGTGCGGGAGTAAAAGCGCCTACCGGAAAGTACGAGCCATCAGAGCGATTAGCTGTACAGGAATCGCCAAACAACTTTCAATTGGGTACGGCAAGTACTGATTTTACTTTCAATATAGCTTACGATATCAGACTGCAAGATTTAGGGTTGAATGCTAATGTAAACTACAAAGTAAATACAGAGAACAAATACGAATACAGATACGGCAACAAGTTAACCACCAATGTTTTGGCCTATTATAAATTTAGAATAGCCAAAACATTTACCATTGCTCCAAATGCTGGCGTATTGTACGAAACATCAGCCAAAGATGTTGAAAATAACAAGTACGAAGTGAATGTTTCTGGCGGTTATTCTTTGGCGGCGGTTATGGGTGCAGAAATAGCATTTGATAAATTCTCCTTTGGTACGAACTACCAAAATGTAAGCGCCCAAAATTTAGCCAATAGAAGGGCATTTGCTGGCAACAGAGTAATGGTACACCTATCAGTTCCTTTTTAAAAACACCTAAATTAATTAAAATGTCAATCAGAAAAACAATCGCCATATTCATTATTTCTATCGCATTAGCATCTTGCCAAAGCAAAGAAAATGTAGAAACCATCAAAGCAGAAACAATGAAAATCCACGATATAGTAATGGCCGACCATAGTAAAATTGTAAACAACCAAATGAAGTTGGATACTTTGCTAAATAATTTACCAACACTAAAGCTTAAAAATCCCGAGATAGATACACTAGCCGAAAAAACTAAGATCAAATTAATAATAGAAGATTTAGTAAAAGCAGAAGATAGCATGAGCGATTGGATGCACAACTTTAATGCTGACTACAAACCGACCGAGCATATCGACGAATTAAGTTATTATAAACACGAGTTAGTTAGAATTTCGGCAATTGATAAACAATACAAATCCGAAATAAAAAAATCGGATGCATACCTTAAAAAATTCAGCAAACCATGAGAAACCTATTTGCGATAATTATAGTCTTCACTTTGTGTAGTTGTAATACCGAACCTGAGCGCCTACCATTTATGCAAATGGAAGTTGTTGAAAACGTGGTTGATGGAAAAACTGTTCAAGACACCACTTTTAGAACCATACCAGATTTCAAATTGTACAATCAAGATAGTACAGTTGTTACGCTTAAAGATTTCGACAATGCAATTTACGTAGCCGATTTCTTTTTTACTACCTGCCCTACTATTTGCCCCATTATGCATAGAAACTTGTTAAAGGTTTATAAAAAATATGAGCATAATAACCAGGTAAAATTTGCTTCTCATACCATCGATGTAAAGTATGATAAACCTTCTGTTATGAAAGCATATGCAAAAAAGCTAGGTATTAGAACCAAAAACTGGGAATTTCTTTGGGGCACGAGGGATGAAATTTATGCTTTGGCAGAACGAAACTACATGGTTTACACCAAAGAAGAAGCGCAGGCTCCAGGAGGTTTTGCACATCAGGGCTACCTGATTCTGGTTGATAAACATAAACGCATTCGCGGAGCTTATGATGGAACAGTGGACGAAGACGTACACAAATTAATGGCCGACATGGACATCCTTCTAAAAGAAAAATAAATTAAATTCATCATGAAAAAGATATTAATCATCATTGCCCTAGTTACTACAGTTTTTCAACTGACAAAGGCCAGCTTACTAGCCCCTTCTGGCAATAAAACAACAATTTTAACCGACACGTTAAAAAGAGACGGCATAGATCCCGTTTGCAAGATGAAAGTGAAAGCTGGCAATACTAAAACGGTTGTTTTCGAAAAAATAACTTACGGTTTCTGCTCGCAAAGTTGCAAGAATACCTTTAATAAAACGCCAGGTAAATACGTTATCAAAAAGAAAAGCAATTAAAGTTTAAACCTAACAGTTAGTTCATATTATCGTATCTTTGGAAAGAAAAAATAGGCTCAGTTTCTAAACAATTCATTAAAATTATTTTATGAAAAAATCATACTTCTCGCTTCTCGTTTTATTTATTGCAACCTTAGCTTCTTGTAGTAACGACAAAAAATTACCCATTTTTGGCGAGCGTGAAGCAAAAATTATAAAAGGCGCAGATGGCATAGACAGAATTGATACCGTTTACCAAACCATTCCTAATTTTTCTTTCCTAAATCAGGATAGCACGGTGCTAACGCAAGATGCTTTTAAAGGCAAAATTTACGTAGCCGATTTCTTTTTTACCTCGTGCACAACCATTTGCCCTACCATGCATAGAAATTTAAAAACCGTGTACGATGATTATAAAACCAATCCAGATGTGATGTTTTTATCGCATACCATAGATTTTAAATACGATAAACCATCGGTATTGAAAAAGTATGCCGAAAAACTAGGCGTCGACGTAGCAAAATGGCAATTTGTTTATGGCAGCAAAGACCAAGTTTATCCGCTAGCAGAAAAAAGCTATCTGGTTGCGGTTGGCGAAGATAATCAGTCGCCAGATGGCTACATGCACCAAGGCTGGCTAATTTTAATAGACAAGCAAAAAAGAATGCGTGGCGCCTACGACGGCACTAAAGCCGAGCAAGTAGAACAATTAAAAAAAGACATCTTAATTCTGCTTGCAGAAGAAAAATAAACAATGCGTAAAAACATTATTCTAGCAATTTTTTTAACGGTAATTAGCGCCATAATTTACGCTTGCCAAAATGCAAGTGAAATAGAATTAAGCACTTACATTAGCAACGGCAAAGATATTTATCGTGCTAATTGCCAAAATTGCCACGGCGAAAATGGCGAGGGCTTGGGCGAGCTTGCTCCGCCACTAACGGACTCTGTATTTTTAGAGAAGAACAAAAGTAAATTAGCTTGTTACATTAAAAATGGAACAGACCAGCCAATGACTATAAACGGAAAAACCTACCAAGGAAAAATGCCGGCTTTTCCGAAACTACAAACCATAGATATTGCACAAGTTACGGTTTACATTACCAATGCTTTTGGCAACAAACAAGGCATGTACAAGTACGAGCAAGTTGCCAAAGATTTGCAGGAATGTAAATAAGCGTACTTCTTTTATTACCTTTGCAAAAAATACAAGCCATTCTATCGCCGTCCCGACTTATCGGGAAGGAGGAAAGTCCGGGCAACATAGAGCATCTCGCTTCCTAACGGGAAGGAATTTAGGAATGAAAACCTGAATGACGGAAAGTGTTACAGAAAATAAACCGCCCGGATTTATCTGGGTAAGGGTGAAAACGTGAGGTAAGAGCTCACGATCTCGCTAAGTGATTAGCGTTTTGGTAAACCCCGGGAGTTGAAAGACCAAATAGGCTAACGCATGTAGGGCTGCTCGTCCGATGTTAGTGGGTAGGTCGTTAAAGCTAAGTGGCAACATTTAGATTAGATTAATGATAGAAGTTCGAGCAATCGAAAACAGAACCCGGCTTATCGGCTTGTATTTTTTATTTTGTCTCATTTATCAATCTCTCTAAATTACCTATCTCCAATTTTCATGCTCAGCTTAATTGGGCATACTTATGCAGTTTTTATCAAAACAACATTTATTGTGTTTTACTATTCCCGTTTTCTAACGTGAAGAATTTCTGATTGTGCTTAAGCTGAAAGAGGATTTTTTTTTTTTGAGACGAAGCGCAATTACATCGCAACTATCTAAGCCACTCCTACTTTCCGCTATATCTTTTTGTTCAGCTAAAACTTACACAGCCTGCACTGCAACCTTGATAGTATAGCTAAGAAAGTTTTAGCCAAAAAGGATACCGCTCCAATTAGGGCTATTTTAAACGGGCTAATGCTATAACGTTTGTTGCAGCACAGCATTTAATTCCTAAACCTGATAGCAACGAAAATCCTTTTTTGTCTTGATTATCTGTTAATAAAGCTAAGGAACGACGGCACAAAAAAGATTGTAGTGAATAGCAGGACTTCGCTAGCCCTTGTTCACTAACGAGGATTTTCTATTCGAATTAAAACATGGTAATGTTAAAATGTAAGCATAGTTACTGTTGTTACTACTCAATTCTACCCACGGGCAAACTTTAACCATTTTTAACGGTTATAAATTGTATAAAAAACTATACATTAACTAAAAAATAATATCTTAGCGATATAATACAACTACATTTCTACTATGGCAAAATTGCTGATAATTGATGACGAAAGAGCGATAAGGAGTACTTTACGTGAAATTCTAGAATACGAAAATTACGAAGTTGACGATATCGATAACGGAATTGAGGGCTTAGAGCTAATAAAAAAGCAAAACTACGATTTAGTGCTATGCGATATTAAGATGAATAAAATGGATGGTATGGAAGTGCTCGAAAACGCACAAATCATAAAACCAGACCTTCCTTTTATTATGATTTCTGGCCATGGGACCGTAGAAACCGCAATTGAAGCCAGTAAAAAAGGGGCGTTCGATTTTGTGTCAAAACCACCTGATTTAAATAGGTTACTGATTACGGTTAGAAACGCGTTAGATCGTGGTAACCTTGTAACTGAAACCAAGGTTCTAAAAAGAAAGGTTAGCAAAACACGCCATATTTTAGGAGAATCTGACAGTATTGGTAGAATTAAGGAAACCATTGAAAGAGTAGCACCTACCGAAGCTAGGGTTTTAATTACCGGTGCAAATGGTAGCGGTAAAGAACTTGTTGCACGTTGGTTGCACGAAAAATCCAACCGTTCTGAGAGCCCTTTAATTGAGGTAAATTGCGCCGCAATTCCATCAGAACTAATCGAAAGTGAATTATTTGGACATGAGAAAGGCTCATTTACTTCGGCAGTTAAACAGCGTATTGGTAAATTTGAGTTGGCCAACGGCGGAACTTTGTTTTTAGATGAGATTGGCGATATGAGTTTATCTGCTCAGGCTAAAGTTTTGCGTGCTTTACAAGAGCATAAAATTACACGTGTTGGAGGAGAAAAGGAATTGGATGTTAACGTTAGGGTTTTAGCAGCTACTAACAAAGATTTACTGAAGGAGATTGAAGACGGGAATTTTAGAATGGATCTTTACCACCGCTTAAATGTAATTAACATTCACGTTCCGCATTTAACCGAGCGTACAGAAGATATTCCGGTTATTGCGCAACAGTTTTTAGATGAAATTTGCGGTGATTACGGGATGCCGGTTAAAAAAATTAGCGAGGGCGCAATGAATGCGCTTAAAGCTTTACCTTGGACGGGTAATGTGCGTGAGTTACATAACATGATTGAACGCCTGATTATTTTAAGTGATAAAACAATTACTGAGAATGACGTAATAGCCTTTGCTAACCCTACCGGCGGAACCAATATTGGTGCTGGCAATAGTGCAGTAGCTAGTAACGGAGGATCGGCGGTAAATTATGAGAAATTCTCGAACTTCCAGGATTATAAAGACCATGCAGAAAAGGAGTTTATCAAATTTAAACTCGAAAAGAATAATTGGAATGTATCTAAAACTGCTGATGATATAGAAATTCAACGAAGCCACTTGTACAGCAAAATTGAAAAGTTTGGCTTAAAAAGAGCTGAGTAAGTATTGAGTTTTACGTTGTAAGTTATACGTTGAATAACTTAAATAAAAAAAGCTTGGTAATATTTACCAAGCTTTTTTTATGCATTGTACTTTCACTAAGTAAGTTTAGATACTCTTCACTTAGAACGTACTACTTAAAACCTAAAACCCTCTAAGCAAGATAATCAGCCTGTCTGCTTAACATAGCTCTATATTTATTAAAAATTGCTGTTTTAGAAACAAAACCCAAATAGCTACCGTCGTTTTTAACTACGGGTAGTATCCAAACATTTTCAGTTTCCATTAATTGCAAAACCTTTTTTAAGTCGGCATCTTCCCTAATAATTTGAGGTGCTTCACGCATTAGGTCTTCCACTTTTTGCAAAGGATGATTTTCGTTACCTATAGTTTGCCTTAAAATATCTTCAACATAAAGTATACCTCTAAATTCATTGTTCAATCCAACTACCGGAAATATATTACGTTTAGAATGAAGTATTTCACTCATTTTATCCTGAATAAAATCATCCTCAGCAATTAGTAAATAATCTTTCTCCACCAAAAATTTTAGCTTCATCATGTTTAGCACCGTGGTATCTTTATCCTCGTGATGAGATAACTCGCCTTTTTCTGCGAGTGGTTTTGTGTAAATGGAATATTTGTTAACGCTTCGGTTAATTAAATAGGCAATTGCCGTTGTAATCATTAATGGAACCATTAAGATATAGCCACCGGTAATTTCGGCAATTAGAAAAATACCTGTTAACGGTGCATGCATAATCGACCCCAACGAGGCTGCCATACCGGCAACAATAAAATTTGCTGTATTTACTTCTGCAATGCCTAAGGTGTTAATAGTAAATGCAACAATAAAGCCCATTAAACCACCAACAATTAAACTTGGCGCAAAAATACCACCGTTGCCTCCAGCACCTAATGTTACTAGTGTAGCAACAGATTTAGCAAAAATGGTAACAACTGTAAAAAGGATAATTAGTGCCGGAAACTCTCTATACGATGAAAATATGCTGTTGCTAATTACAGCAGTCATGTCTCCCTTTAGCAAGTTTCTTATTGTGATAAAACCTTCGCCGTACAATGTAGGAAATAGGAACACCAATGCGCCTAGCATTAAACCACCTATAATAACCTTTTTATAGGGGTGATTTATTTTATAAAAAAAACCTTTGATAGCGTAATTAGCTTTGGTAAAATAAATAGAGAATAAGCCAATTAAACACGCTAATATTACATAGTAGAACAATGAAGATGTAAGCCAGCCTTCGGTAACTAAAAAAAATAATTGTTCGTTATAAAAAAACCTTGCAACCACCGCGGCTGTTGCAGATGCCAATAACAACGGAATAAAAACAGGAATAGTAAATTCTGGCAATAGTATTTCAATAGCGAAGACGATACCTGCAATTGGACTGTTAAAAGCTCCGGCAATACCTGCAGCGGCACCACATGCCAATAACAAGGTAACTTCTCTGTAAGACAAGCCTAAAAACCTACCTACCGAAGAGCCAATGGAAGAACCACTCGTTACTATAGGCGCTTCTAATCCAGTTGAACCACCGAAACCAACCGTTAACGCAGCTGTTATAATTTGAGAATATATATTATGCGTTTCTACCTTGCTAGATTTTTTTGAGATGGTATAAAGCAGAGGCGTTAACCCTGTTTCAAATTTTCCCTTTCTAATAAATCTTCTGGTATAAATTACAGAGAGCAAAATACCTATAGTTGGAAAAAGCAGATACAAGTAGTATTTGTACTGCCATTGGAAATCACTTTGCAAAAACTCTTCGATGTGATGAGTAATCGTTTTTAGTAAAGCAGCCGCTAAGCCGGCAAGTATGCCTACAATTATTGCGGCAAAGACCAGAAAGTTCCGGTTAGAAATTTTTGTTTGTCTATATCTATTTAGTTTGTCTATATAACTTACAAACTTAACGTACATGTTTTTTTTATTTAGTTGATTAAAGAAAAGTTGAAAGCGTTTTCTTTAGGAATCAAACTTATCTAGCAATTTTAATAGTGTTGTAAAATCTTTCGGATATGGGGCCTCTACGGTAATGTCGTTTCCATCCATGCCTTTAAAAACTATTTTTTTAGCATGTAAGGCGAATCTTTTCATGATCGGTTGCTCTTCCTCGTCTTTTGATAAACGATAGCCTTTTTTTAATGAAGAAAGGAAAACTGGTTTACCTTTGTACATGTGATCGCCACAAATTGCTGCACGCTGGGTAGCTAAGTGAATACGAATTTGGTGCATGCGACCAGTAATTGGTTTACATTCTACCAAGGTGTAATGTTTGTAGTTTTTGATAGAGCTAAAAAAGGTTTCCGCTCGCTTACCTTCCGTCCTATCAATACTTACATTTTTGTTACCATCGTTTAAAATAGGCAAGTCGACAAAAAGATTATCGAAGGAGTATTGTCCGTCTACCACGGCGTGATATATTTTATTAACCTTTCTACGCTCAAACTGCATAGACAAACCGCGGTAAGCTTCTGGATTTTTAGCGATAACAATTGCACCCGATGTTTCCTTATCTAAACGATGGCAAACTTGGGCATCTGATGAATATTGCTTTGCTAAACGTAAAATATTAACTTCTGCATTTGCGGTGCGTTCATCTAAAGATGCTACAAATGGTGGCTTGTTTACAACGATGTAATCGTCGTTTTCGAATAAAATAAGGTCTTTAAAATTTGGGTACTTCACGCTAAATCTTTAGTAAAGCACAAAAGTACAAATAAAAGCACGGAAAGCATCGAATTTTTGTCATTCTGAACTTGCATAGCGTCTAAAGTAAAATGAAATTAACATGTAGTAAATCAGATTATTTTAGAGTTGAACAACAACCAAAAAAAAACGCTTAACAATATGCTAAGCGCTTTTTTAATATTTTTTAGGTTTTGAATTAACTTAACTCAAATTTATAGCCAACACCTTTTACCGTAGCTACATAGGTCTCGCCTAATTTTTCTCTTAATTTTCGGATATGTACGTCTATCGTACGGTTAGTTACTACAACAGAGTCTTCCCATATATTTTTAAGGATCGACTCGCGAGTGTAAACCTTACCTGGTTTAGAAGCCAATAAATACAATAACTCAAATTCTTTTTTAGCCAAAACTACCTTTTCGCCATCCTGAAAAACCAAATAAGCTTCTCTATCAATAACCAAATTGCCAATTTCCAATTTATTATCTGATACTTCTTCGCCGCTGGCATTTCTGCGTAAAATAGCATTAATTCTACTTACAAGTGCTCTCGGCTTAATTGGTTTAGCTATATAATCGTCGGCACCAACATTAAAACCAGCAATTTCAGAGTATTCTTCGCTTCTGGCTGTTAAAAATACCATAAAAGTATTCTTAAATTCCGGAATGGCTCTCATTAACCTACAAGCTTCAATACCATCCATTTTAGGCATCATAATGTCTAAAATAATTAAATCTGGATGAACTTTTTTAGCAACACTAATTCCCTCTTGCCCGTTACTTGCTAAAAACACTTGATAGCCTTCTTTCTTTAGGTTATACTCAATTAACTCTAATATATCCGGCTCGTCATCAACAATTAATATTTTTTGCTTGGCTGTACTCATCGTGTTTTTTATTTATTACGAAAGTAGGTATACAAATGCATTATTGAGTTAAAGCTACGTTAACAAATTGTTAAAATGATTAATTTTTTAACATAGAATTACAATTGAGGTAAAGTTTTATTTAAAAATGCATCCAATTCCTCGCCTCTTAAATTCTTTGCTATAATTTTTCCGCTAGGATCTAACACAAATGATGCTGGAATAGCCTCAACCTGATACTGCATTACAATCGGACCTTGGAAATCTGCCAACTCGCTACCGTGCGCCCAAGTTAAGCCGTCTTGTTTAATGGCTTGTTGCCAAGCTGCTTTATCTTTATCTAATGAAATTCCTAAAATAGTAAAGTTTCTGTTTTTGTAAGTATTGTATGCTTTCACTACATTCGGGTTTTCTACGCGACATGGTCCACACCACGAAGCCCAAAAATCAAGCAAAACGTATTTACCTTTATAATCTGCTAAGGTAATGGCTTTGCCGTCTAAACCAGGCAAAGAAAAATCTGGCGCTGGCTGGCCAACTTGAACAGCTTTTAATTTTAAAACTTTGTCTACAAAAGATTTTACTGCTGTGTTCTTTTTCAAGTCATCCCCAACTTTTTCTGCGTACGCAATCATTGCGTCTTCATTGCCTGTTGGGTTTACCAGACTAATGGCATAAAAACTAACTAATGATTTTGTATTGTCATTTGCAAATTTAACTACAGCAGTATTTAAATCTGTAATGTGTTTCATTATCTGCGGATTTAACTCTTCAATAATTTCCGCACGTTTGTCTGGCTGTGCTTCTACCCTTTTCTCAAAATCGGCTCTAATTGCATCAATTTTCGAACTATATTGGTATTTTAATGTGTTAAACTCTGTAAGTTTATCTGCATCTTCTGCACCGCTAATTTTATAATCGCGGTTAACATTGGCTAAATCAGCTTCCAATTTAACTACATCGCCGTTTTTGGCAATAAGCATGTATTCGTTCTCACCAATATTCACTCTATAAAAATCAGCCTCTGGCGAAGTATTGGTAAATTTAAATTCGCCCTTATCAGACAGAACTGTAGAATCTAAAACAGTCATTTTGCCACTACCCATACCAAAAAGGTAAACATTTTTCTCTGCGCCTTGATTTTTAAACTCTCCCTCAATTACAAATTTGGTTTTGTCTTTACAAGACACAAATGCCACAGCTATTAATAATATAAAACTTAACTTTCTCATTATTTCTATTTTAATCTCTCAATAATTAACTCATTTACTTTTTTAGCATCAGCTTTACCTTTAGCCAATTTCATCACTTCGCCAACAAACAAACCTAAAACGCCCTTTTTGCCATTTTTATATGCCTGAACCTGAGATTCGTATTTTGCAAAAACTTCCTCTATATACGATGAAATCTCGTCAGCGTTTTCTACGATTAGTAAATTTAATTCGTTCGCCTTTGCTAGAACATCGGTATTAGCGCTAATTGCCGGTAAAAGTTGCTGTAAAGCATTTTGCTGACTTATCTTTTTATCGTCTACTAAATTAATAAGCGTAGCCAACTGCTTTGGCGAAGCAGAGAACTCTTTTATGCCAATGTTCTGCTCATTTAATAAACCCCTAATTGCACCTAACAACCAATTAATTAAGCTTTTTTGATTATTAACCGTTGTTTTTGCTTCATTGAAATATTGATACAAATCAATATCCTCGGCCAGCATGTTGGCCTCGCTGGTATTTATACCAAATTCGGCAATTAATTGTTTTGCAATTTCTTTTGGCAAAGCCGGTATAGCCGATTTTATTTCTGCAAGCCACTCATCACTAATACTTATCGGTTGCAAATCAGGATCTGGAAAATACCTGTAATCATTTGCCTCCTCCTTAGTTCGCATTGGCGACGTAGTTCCTTTATCAGCATCGAAATTTAAAGTACTCTGGATAATCGAACCGCCGTTTTCTATGACCTCAATCTGGCGACCAAATTCAAATTCCATCGCTCTACGAACATTACGAATAGAATTAAGGTTTTTAACTTCGCAACGCGTACCAAATGCCGTTTCTCCAATTTTTCTAATCGAAATATTAGCATCGCAACGCAGAGAGCCTTCTTCCATGTTACCATCGCTAACATTCAAATGCCTTACTAACTGCCTAATTTCGGTAAGCAAAGCTGATGCTTCTTCCGCTGTGCGAATATCAGGCTCTGTTACAATTTCAATTAATGGAACGCCAGCTCTATTTAAATCTACGTAAGAATACTTAGAATCTTGATCGTGCAAACTTTTGCCAGCATCCTCTTCTAGGTGAATTCTGTTAATCCCGATACGTTTTTCATCGCCGTTGGCTAAGGTTACAGTTAAATAACCGTTTTTGCATATCGGACTATTGTCTTGCGTTATTTGATATCCCTTTGGTAAATCTGCGTAGAAATAGTTTTTACGATCGAAAAAATTGTACTGATTGATTTCGCAGTTTAGCGCTAAGCCTATCCTTATAGCTTTGGCCACAACTTCTTTATTAAGTTTCGGCAAAGCACCCGGCAAGGCTAACGAAACTGCCGAGATGTTTTCGTTTGGTTGCGCACCAAATGTTGCACTATCTGAAGAGAATATTTTTGATTTAGTGTTTAACTGAACGTGTATTTCCAAACCAGAAACCAGTTCGTAAGGTACAGTTTCAGTTGCAATTTTTGTAGTCATTACTGGGCAAATATCTTTTATAATAGTCAATTACAACTAGCCAAATATAGGTATTTATGTATCAATTCTATTGCGTAAACGGTAACATTATGCTTGTGGCACAGAATTGGTTTTAGAGGTTATACACACATAATTAAATCTTAAACGTATGAAAAAGTTCATCCTTTTGGCATTAGTGGTAAGTACCACCGCCATTTTTTCGACCGCGAGAGCGCAAGTAAGTTTAAACATTAACATTGGCGCACAACCACGTTACATTCCTGTTGGATATACGTATGAAACCTATTACCAACCAGTTGTACATAGGGCTTACTACGCACCTCCAAGGCGACATGTTGTTGCAAAGCGTTACTATGCTGCGCCCAGCAGAACCGTTTTAATAAGAGGAAATGATTGGAACAGAAGAAACGCCAAAGTTTATAGAAGCAGTTATTATAAATCTCCAGGCAAACATTATTACAAAAAAAGCAATCATCATTTAAAACCGAAATACTATAAAGGCAAAGGACACAACAAAGGCCGTGGAAACGGAAGACGTTAATTTTGTATCATTTAAAATCTAACCTTATGAAAAAATTAATTTTTGTAACCATGCTAGCGGTGGCATCGTTTTACAACAGTGCTAATGCACAAGTAAGTTTAAATGTAAATATTGGTTCACAACCGTTATGGGGACCAACTGGATATGACCACGTTGACTATTATTATTTACCAGATGTGGAAAGTTATTACTCCGTACCGAAAAGACAGTTTGTTTATTTGAACAATGGAACTTGGGTATTTAACAACTCCTTACCAGAACGTTATAGCAACTATAATTTATATAATGGATATAAGGTTGTGGTTAATGGAGTTAGGCCATATTTAAATTTTGATAACGACAGAGTTAAATACGGAAAATATAAAAACTGGGGCGGTAAGCAACCGATTATTAGAAACAGTAACGACAAAAGATATTATGTTATCAAAGGTCATCCACACGGAATGCCTCCTGGACAAGCTAAAAAAATATACAATGGCAAGTCTAAAGACGTTAAAATAAAAGGCAACAACGGAAACAATGGCAAAGGGAAAGGGAAGCATTAAAATTCAAAACAAAAAATCCGCGTCGAAATTAATCGACGCGGATTTTTTTTCGAATACGCTATTATCTTAGAATCTTTTACCAATGGTAATACCGGCTCTAGGATAGGCTTCTACGTAGCTATTGCCAAACAACCTGCCCACGCCCAAAAAGAGCTCGCCAACGAAACCGTTTTTAGTTAAAAATTTAGCACCTGCCGCTGCCCCCAAACCAAAACTCGTTGCGGTATTAAAACGCTTACTCATATCAGGTTCGTAACCTGGCGCATAACTAGTATATGCTAAATAATCATAATCAATTCTTTCTTGTGTGGTAATTACCGCCATGTTTCCTTCAATAAAGAAACCATTAGCTTTTTTGTTACCGAAATAAATCCTATAGTTAGGGATAATTCCAAATTTATAGTCGCTATCTTCTTCAAGTCCGAATAAAACGGCTACCCCAACACTCATATCATCTTTTATAATGCGTTCGTAATTTATTTCAGGAACGCCAGCAATTGCTAATGGTAAATTAAGCTTTAGCTCATTATTTCCAAGAGCGCCATTCTTAACGCTATCTGTTTTTTGAGCAAATGCTAAACCACATAATGCTACAAACAGCATTGAGAGTGTTATTTTTTTCATTCTATTTATTTTAATTTATTAACCCAAACGAGTATGAGCTTTAAAAAGCTACAGCAAAAGATTATTTAACTATAAAACTTTTTGCCTTTTCTAACACAGTCTCTAACCCGGCTGAATTTTTACCGCCGGCAGTAGCATAAAATGGCTGGCCACCACCTCCTCCTTGTATCTCTTTACCTAACTCTCTAACAATTTTAGCGGCGTTTAAAGTATCAGTTACAACTTCTTCAGCTATCATTACCGTAATACCAGGTTTGTCATCAATCAAAGTGGTAAACACTAAGTATAAGTTTGGCACCAATGCTTTTACTTCAAAAGCTAAATTTTTAACAGCATCTGCATTTGGTAAGTCTACGTGCGTTGCGATGAAGTTAACGCCATTTATTTCCACGGCTTTTGCAGCAATATCCTGTTTCATATCGCCAGCTTTAGCCAAAATGTTTTTTTCGACTTCTTTTTTAAGTTTTGCGTTTTCATCTAGTAAGGCTTGTACAGCTACGGTTATTTGTTGACTACCTTTTAATAAAGACTTTAACTGAGTTAACTCTTTACTCTGATTTACAATATATTCTTCTGCTTTGCTTGCTGTGATAGCCTCTATACGACGGACGCCTGCTGCCACTGCACTTTCGCTAATAATTTTAAAATAGCCGATCTGACCTGTGGCATTTACGTGTGTACCACCACATAGCTCTTTAGAGAAATGATCGTCGAATGTTATAACACGCACAAAGTCGCCGTACTTTTCGCCGAACAATGCGGTTACGCCAGAGTTTATTGCTTCATCGTAAGGTACATTTCTTTGCTCGTTGAGTTTAATATTCTCTCTGATTTTACGGTTAACAATTTTCTCGATTTCTGCTAAATCTTCTTCTGTAATTTTAGCGAAGTGAGAAAAATCAAACCTTAAATTATCTGCGTTTACCAAACTACCTTTTTGGTTAACATGCGCACCTAAAACCTGCTTTAACGCCGCGTGTAATAAGTGTGTAGCAGAGTGGTTATCTGCAGTAAGCTCTCTTTTTTGTTCATCAATCACTGCCCAAAATTTTCCATCGACATCGGTTGGCAAGGTATCTGTATAATGGACGATTACACCGTTTTCTTTTTTGGTGTCCGTTATTTCTACCCAAAACTGACGGCTATGATCTTCTAAACGACCGGTATCTCCTACTTGGCCACCACTTTCGGCATAAAAAGGCGTTTGACGCAAAACAATTTGATATTGATCTTTGCCTTTCGCACTTACTTTACGGTATTTTAAAATTTCTGTTTCAATTTCTGTTAAATCGTAACCAACAAATTCAGTCTCATTATCTTGATTAACAATAACCCAATCTCCAGTGTCTATAGCTGTTGCAGCACGAGAACGATTTTTTTGCTCAGCCAATGCTGAATTAAAGCCATCCATATCAACAGACCAACCTTTTTCGCGAGCCATCAACTCGGTTAAATCTATTGGAAAACCGAAAGTATCGTAAAGTTCAAAAGCAAAATTCCCGTCGATTTTGCCATTAGCTTCATACTTCTCAAAACGTTGAATTCCTGTTGCCAAAGTTCTCAAGAAAGAAACCTCCTCTTCTAAAACCACTTTCTGTACAAAATCCTTTTGTAAATACAATTCGTCAAAAACACCTTTAAATTGCTCGGCTAAAACAGGAACCAACTGGTTTAAAAACGGCTCTTTAAAATTTAGAAAAGTATAAGCATAACGTACTGCTCTGCGCAAAATTCTACGTATTACATATCCAGCTTTATTATTTGAAGGTAATTGACCATCAGCAATAACAAAAGAAATTGCTCTTATATGATCAGCCATTACACGCATTGCAACGGCTTCGTTCCATCCTTTATCACCAGGTTCTGCACTGCTTACGTATTCGAAACCAGATTTCTCAGAAATGAATTGAATAAGTGGCTGAAAGACGTCGCTATCGTAATTAGAAGTTTTACCTTGCAATACACGAACCAAACGTTCAAAGCCCATTCCGGTATCAACATGTTGTGCAGGTAATGTTTGCAATGATCCGTCTTTCAATCGGTTAAACTGCATAAATACATTATTCCATATCTCAATAACTTGAGGATGATCTGCATTGACCAAGCTTTTACCACTTACTTCATTTCTCTCTGAAAGCGGACGACAATCTACATGTATTTCAGAGCACGGACCGCATGGACCGGTATCACCCATTTCCCAAAAATTGTCTTTTTTATTTCCTAAGATAATTCTATCCTCATCCACATATTGCTTCCAAAGTTCAAAAGCTTCGGTATCTCTTGGCAAGCCTTCACTATCATCACCCTCAAAAATAGAGACGTATAACTGATCTTTAGGTATTTTGTAAACTTCGGTTAGCAATTCCCAACTCCAAGCTATCGCTTCTTTTTTAAAATAGTCGCCAAAGCTCCAATTGCCCAACATTTCGAACATAGTATGGTGATAAGTATCAATACCAACTTCTTCTAAATCGTTATGTTTTCCAGAAACCCTTAAACAACGTTGAGTATCGGCTACGCGAGGGTATTTAACGGTGGCTTCGCCTAAAAACAAATCCTTAAATTGGTTCATACCGGCATTAGTAAACATTAACGTTGGGTCGTTTTTTACTACGATTGGCGCCGATGCCACAATTTGATGCTGTTTACTTTTGAAAAAATCTAAATAGGTCTGTCTTATTTCTTTAGCTGTCATTTTATATTATTGTTCAATACTGGAATGTTTCAAAGTTGGAACGTTGCTCATTGCCTTAACAAAAAACTCGGTGTAGCTTACTATGAAAATATCATTGCATTATTATGTCTTTCTGATTATTTACAATGAACAAAATTAAAATTTTATTGCGGTATTCTACTAAAAACCGCTTACATTTGAACACTTTAAGTAAAACCTACAAACAACTCATAATCAATTAAAAAGATGCCGTACAAAGAGAGAGAAATTAATAAAATGTATTATACCATGGGTGAGGTAACGGAAATGTTTGGCGTAAATGCCTCGCAAATTAGGTTTTACGAAAAAGAATTCGACGTACTGCAACCCAAGAAAAACAAAAAAGGAAATAGACTTTTTACCCCTGAAGACATAGAAAACCTAAAAATCATTTTTCACCTTGTGGATGATAAAGGATTTACTTTAAAAGGCGCTAAAGAACATTTAAAAAATAATTCTGGCGAAGTAAAGGAAAATCAAAAGGTAATTGCTTCGTTAGAAAAACTGAAAGACTTTTTGTTGAAACTTAACGAAGAGATTTAAAAAAACACCTAGTGAAATAATATCAACTATTTAGTTAGTTAATTTCAATTAATATACTATTTTAGCTATTGTATTTATTTCATATTAAGCATGGCTAGGTATTTACTCTCCCTATTATTGGTTATACTCTTTTGCAATACTTCTAATGCTCAAATTTTAGACAGCGCTAGGGTTAAAACGCCAACAATAGACACCGTGATTCTTGTTACTCAACAAGATGTAAATAACTATATATCCCTCAGAGAAATTACGGATACAGTAGGGAAATTATCTTCCTACATAAGTATTATTAAAACTGCAAAAGAAACTTCTGTAATGCACCCTAAGGCTCAGTTTGAAACGGTGTTATTACTCACGGAACGAAATGAAAAATTCCAAGCTTTAGTTAAAAAACCAATTACTAAAGATGATATCAATGAATACCTATCGATATTAAAAATAACCGACGACACCATTGGAAAAACAAATGATTTTATAAAAATTATTAAATCTGCGAAAACCAGAATGGCTATGGCAGAACTAGGCGGAAATCTTTATAAAGTGGTAAGTTACGAAACGGCATTGATGGATGCCAAAGAAAATTTTCGACTTAGGAACTTAGTTAATAAGGTGCTCGTAATAAAACACGAACGTAAGATGTATCTGCTTAAAGATGGTAAAACTGTAAAAACATTTACAGTGGCTTTAGGTAAAAATCCGGTAGGGCAAAAAGAATTTGAGGGCGATGGCAAAACGCCTGAAGGAATTTACACCTTAGATTGGCAAAAATGGAACAGCTCTACTTTCCACTCCTTTCATATCTCTTATCCTAACGAAATTGATTTAGCTCGAGCAAAAACAAAAAAGCTAACGGCAGGAAGCTATATTATGGTACATGGAACTTCTAAAGGTGTTAAAAAGAGAAAAGATTGGACAAATGGCTGTATTGCGCTAAACAATGTGGATATGGCAGAATTTAAGAAAATCGTATTTCAGGATACGCAGATTGAGATTAGGAAATAACTAAAAATGCACTAGGCTGTAAATTTCTTGCATGTATTTGCCTTCGTGCAACGCATCAAAAAAATCGCTCCACTCCTTTCTGTTAAAAACCAAACTGATATCTGGATAAGGCGTTGCAAGAACAACGATTGGAGTTCCATCTGGCGATTGCTCTATAAAATCATCAAATTTCAAATTTTCCGTAGCTTTTATAAAGGCATCAAATTGCTGAAACGAAAAACTTATGAGCATACCTCTATTCCAAATATTTGCAATTTTGCAATTTACACAGTGCGTAACAACTATGTTTTCTTTTCTGGCAATTACTACGGGTTTACACATAAGCTAATACTAATTGAGGTTAAGGCTGAGATTTAGGTAACGTTGAGTGAACTTTAGCCTCCAGCATTTATAATTACAAATATCTAATTATTTAGAATCATTCCAAATAATTAAGCGTTTATTTTTAACTTATTTTCAGGATAAAAAAAATGGGCCTAACATTAGTTTAAACTAACATTAAGCCCATTTTAGTTGAAACAGCTTATTTATTGCTGCCTAGTGGTATCTGGCATTTTGGTTGTATCAGGCACCTTGGTTGTATCAACCATTGGTGAATCTACTCTTGGACTATCCATGCCCGTTGAATCCATTGTTCCGCTACCGCTCTTACTTGAGCTACATGCTGTAAATGCCATACCGACAGCTACAAGCGCAATAAAAAATTTAAATTTCATATGTTTCTGTTTTGATTAATAATTACCGCTATTTAAAGGGATTACTTACTAAATGTTTTTTTAGAACAAAAGGTTTTACTTTTTTATAAATATTTATGAAGCAACGATTTAAAGAAAATAATGCTATAAAATTCGACATCAATAAAACTCAGCTTTTGGTTTGTTGTTAGTATAAGATGGATTTAGAAAAATTTTATACTCGTGTTTTCGATTGGATAATAATTTTTGGGCCACGACTACTTTTAGGATTAATAGTACTTTTTTTGGGTTTGTGGATTGTTAAAGTTATTACAAAATGGATAAGTGGCCGCATGCACAAAAGAAATGTAGATGCAACTGCGAAACCGTTTTTAATAAGCTTGCTTGGTGTAGTATTGAGAATACTTTTAATACTGGCGGTAATGCAAATACTCGGAATGGAAATGACCTTATTTACTGCCCTAGTAGGCGCCTTTGGCGTGGCAGCAGGCTTGGCACTTTCTGGCACCTTACAAAACTTCGCAAGTGGTATTATCATTCTTTTGGTTAAACCGTTTTCTGTGGGAGATAATATTATTACCCAGGGCTTAGAAGGAACAGTAACCTCAATCAGAATATTTCATACCTTGGTTACCACTTTCGATAACAGATCTGTTATCGTTCCCAATAGCAAGCTAAGCAATGAGGTAATAATTAACATTAGCAGAGAAGGAACAAGACGATTGGATATAGAAATAAAATTTACAAATGCGGTAGATATTGGCACGGTAAGGAAAATAATTAATGCCGCTATTGATAAGTGTACAAATATCCTATCCAGTCCCGAACGAAGGATTGGCGTTGTATCGATAGAAAATGATGGTTATAAATTAGGTATAAACGTTTGGGTTAATGCGCATGGTTTTCAAGATACCAAACTTGCAATACAAGAAATGATTGTAGAAGACCTCAAAAAATCAGAAATTAAACTCCCAGGATTATAGTTATTGATTACTTGCGAAAGATTCGATTAAATTGTTAGTTGCATCAAAAACATTAATTTTTGCAATGGTTAGTTCATCAGCTAACTCCACAAAGTGATTTTTAAGATTTTGAGCTAATTCCTCTGGATTTGTATCCGATTTAGCGGTTACATTGATTTCAGATTTACTTACCTGATCTATGCTTGTAACTTGCATAGCATATTTTTCTTTTAATGTTGCAATTAGTTCTTCCATTCTATTTATGTTATACTAAAGCAACACCTAAATGATAATTGTTGTTTTCTAATTAAGGAATTTAAGGCTAACCAGTTGTTTTTGAAAACTGGCATTCGATAAAATTACCTATCCTGTCAACAAATTCGGCGGGCATTTTACTTCCGTTAATTTGTTCCCAACCGTTAGTAACCTTATTTATGGTACCAACCCATTTATCGCCTACGCAAACATAAAACATCTCCGAGACATCGCCTTGCATAAGTGTGTATAGCAAAGGCAATTGATTATCGAAAATATCGCATAAATAATCCATCTTAACCATATTACTTGTTTTTAATACGCCCATTTGTACCTATAACAACCCGCAACTGCATTAAATGTTTCCTGACCTCCTATAAATTTAAGAAAAAATTATTAAACATAACACTTTCAGATATGTTGGTATTAAAACATCACATTAGCTTATGAAAAACTTAACATTACCACTAATTGCCGTTGCCACTTTGCTTTTTTCTGCTTGCGGAAATAACGAAAAAGATAAAAAAACTGAAACAGTTAGCGACACAACGTTTAAAACCGCAGACACTGTTATACAGAAGAATGAAAATGCTGCCAAATTAGATACTACTGAAATTATGTTCTTACAAGACGCTACTTACGACGCCATTAAAAAATCGGAAAGTAGTAAAAAGATAAATATTTCTTTAGCCGAAGACGCTATTAAAATCTATATAAAGTTGGTTAACGAAGATTATCCGAACACTATGGAGCAGTTAGCCAGAATAGCTAACGAGAAAGGTTATATTTTACCCAAATTATTACCAGAAAGCCAAATGGCATCGATTAAAAAAATGGACGAGTTGGAAGAAGAAGCAAGAAACGAGTATTTTGTAAAACTTATGTTAGACGAGCAAAAAAAAGCCATTGGCTTTTATGCCCAAGGAAGTCGCACTGGCGATAAAGATATCTCTGTCTATGCTAAATCTGCCTTGCCGAAACTTAATGATCATTTAAAACAGTTGATGAAAATTGATAGTGCGTTATTAGTTCCAAAGGCCAATCAAGGCCACGATGAAGCTAAAATAAGCAACAGGAATAAACAATAAGAATTGGTTTATTTATAAAAACACAAAAATCGAGGAATCTTTGCTAGAATCCTCGATTTTTTTGTGCAGTTGAACCTATTCGCTTAAGCTATTTTCACCTTCCTTTACTCCTTTTCTATTTCTGCCAGACTCTTCTTTACTCAAATCAACAGAAACATTATCGTGTTGCTTTCTATCTATAAAGTTTAAATCGGATAATTCTTTGTTGTGCTCGCCCCATTCTAACTGATTCACTGGCGATTGCCCTAATAGCGTATGTTCGTAATTTTCTTTAGCATTCTGATTTACCATAAATTTTTATTTAATTAATTGATAATAGACTGTTAAGCGCATAATAATTAGAACAGACTATACCATTTTTTGTTTGACGATATGTAGCACTAGTCACGAACGAACCAATAAAACCAAAAATAAATGAGAAATAAATTATTCATACTCATTCAATTTCGGTCCTTACTCATTAAACACAGGCTTTCACTCAAGCTAATTTTTAAATCAATAATTATTACTCATTTTAGTATATAAAATGGCTAACTTACTATAACCTAATACTAATAAGAGCACACATGCTTAAAGCAATCATATTAGACGACGAAGCTCGAGGAAGCAACCTTCTAAACAGGAAACTAGCAATGTTTGATGATAAGTTGCAAGTAGAAGCAATTTTTAACGACCCATATAAGGCACTGTCGAAGATTGTAGAAATCAATCCTGATGTCCTGTTTTTAGATGTTGAAATGCCTGGGCTAAACGGCTTCCAATTTTTGGAAAAATTGGGCTCATTTAGCTTCGAAGTTATTTTTACTACCGCATACGACACTTATACCCTAGAAGCATTAAGGTTAAGCGCTGTAGATTATTTGGTAAAACCGATTGACGAAGATGAGTTGCATACCGCTATTTACAGACTACAGAAACGAGTTGCAGAGCGAAAAAAGAACATAACAGAATTAAAACCGAACAAACATCGGTTGGCGCTTTCTACCGCAGAAGGTGTTTATTTCGTAGATAAGACTAGTATTGTTAAAATTGAGGCAATGAGTAATTACAGTACGTTTTATTTAAATGACAAAAAGAAAATAATCGTTTCTAAAACACTTAAAGAATATGAAAACATATTGGATGAAGCCTACTTTTTGCGTATTAACAGGTCTGTAATAGTTAACTTAAACTATGTGGTTAAATACCGCAAAGGAGACGGAGGTACACTCGAAATGTTGGGAGGAGATGAATTAGAGGTCTCATCCTCTAGAAAGGAAATGCTAATGGCGTTACTGTTTAACGAAAAGTAAAACAATTTGTAACAACATAAAGTTAGTTATGAACCAATACATTAACTTATGAATTACAAACGTTTAATAAAAAACACTTTGCATTTGCAGAGAACAAACAATATGGCAACAGTTGCCATTATTGGCGGAGTTGCAGTTGGCTTAGCTCTTGGCGCACTCTTCGCAACCAAAAAAGGTAAATCCTATCGCAAAAAAATAACAGACTTCTTAGGCAAAAAAGTTGAGAAACTTGAAAATGATTTGCCAATTGGAGATTTGATTGAAGATGTGAGAGCACATGCTAAAAACAATGCAGACAGTCTTTTAGGGCCGGAAAAAAAACGGAAAAAGGTAACTGAGGTACATGCTAACAATGAACTGTCTGATGCATGGAAAAATCAAAAGGAAAAAACCATTTTTCCGAATGACGCCAACCCTAAACTTAATTAATAGTAAAGCTTGGCGTTGCACAAAGTAAGGCCAAGCATTTTATTTTAATGTCTATTTCCACTTTGTAAGGTGGATATACTTTAAGTCGCAGTCGCCAAGCTTTACATAATAATTCATCGCGTTACCAGTATTCTGTATTACGATTTCTTTATCAGTTAACAAGCCTTGCACAACAGTTGGCAACTCACTATACTCACTAGAAGTTTGTTCCTGGTCATCCATCTTAGCAACATCACCACTATCTTCTGCCCAAGTTATCCCGTTTAGGTTAATGTAAACTAAATTATCTATTAAACTACGTCCAAAAGTAACAGCACCTTTTATTTTTCGTTCGCCGCTATTGTAGTAATAGTGATAACCCGAATTACTTTTTGTAATACTTAGCGAAATTTTACATCCTTCGCCATCTTTAACTACATAATCACCCAAAACTGTAGCTGGTAACTGTGGTATAGATTTGTTAGTTTGTTCTAAATTAACGGACAGCAACTTATTATTACTCAAGTTATGCCAACTGCCGATTAGTTTATGACCCGCAACTTTAAGCATTAGCTTTGCTACAACTTTATTTTGTTCGCTTATTTCTCGTAAAATGATATTACCATTAACAATCTCACCGTTTAAAGGAATGTTTACACCAATTTTATCATAAAAATAGTAACCTTTAATTTTATTGTCATTTCGAGTTAGGCTAAAAACTACTTTCAGATTTTTATTGATATCACCAACATAATTCGTTGTTTCTGGTGCAACAGCTACATAATTTGCTATTGATTTTTTAGGTAATATCAAACCAAAAAAAATTAATAGGATTAACGATAGTGGGATATTAGTTTTCATCGGAATAATAATTAATCATCAAACTCTACCCATTTATGGTGTAAAAACATTTGAGTTACTGGCTGATTGTCTTTAAGCAAAGCTACTTCTACAAAATCACCAACTTTCTTAACAAACTTTAAGCGCATGTCATCCATAGCTCCAGAGTAATAGTAAGACCCATAAGCGCAATTATGCGGATTTCCTTGAACATCATTGGTAAAAACTGAAAAAAGCAGTAGTTTTCTAGAATTTGTATCAGGAGATTTGTAGCCAAAAATTCTGTAATCGGCTCTTATATTTTGATAGACGTTTACAGCACTATCGCTTCTGCTTATAACAGCTTTTTGTATAAAGTCTTCGCTAATTGGCTCTTCTTTTAAAGGCTCTATTTGTTTAGCTTTTTTCTTTACGGCAAGCTTCAGCGAATCGCTACGATCAGCCTCAATGTTATAGCTATTTTTTGCAGCGGTTGTATCAGAAACTGTTTCGACAGTTTTTTTCTCATTAGCATAATTACAGCCAACGAGCACAATTAAAAATAATAATATAGAGCGCATTGTATATTAAATTATTAACAAATTAACTTATTTAAGTTTTAAACAACAATCCAATAACTAGATTTTAACATAGCATAAACTTTGCCAAGCTAATAATGCGGTTTGGCTGGATTATTTTTTCTTCTCCTTTTTCACCAAAATGGATTTCCCGTTTTCAATCTTATAGTAGGTAAAATGTGTATAGGCATCATTTTCATAGATACGTTCTTCCTTCACTAAGAATAATTTTCCAGCTTGCCACCGAAAGGTCTTTGTTCCTTCATTGCCACTTCCATCTGCATCTACGGTTTCAGCTTCCCTTTTTACTGCATCGAAAAACACCACTCCCATTTCGTTCAACTGTTTATTTTGAATAAAGCCACGCTTTTCGGGATAGTAAATAAAATACAAATAAGAATAATCTCCTTTCGCCAAACCGGGATAATAAATAGGCACCTTAAAATCTAGGTAACCATCAAAATTCAAATCCTGGAGTATAATCTCGGTTTCTTTTGTAAATACCTCTTCAAACTCCGTAAAAGCCCAACGCATGCTTTTATTAACAAAAACCTTAAGAGAAATTAAGTCAAAATAGTATTGTGCATCTGACGGAATGTAATCTAATTTAACCCTATTTCTGGTGTACTGGAAAACATAATTTGAAGGATTAAATGCTTTTAGATTTTCTTTAGCAATTAATTTAGTGGTTAAATAGGAATCTGTTTTTCCGGCTTTTTGCCAGCTTCCATTTAATGAAGTTTGATCCACATAATTTAATTTAAAACTACCCGTAGTTTCATATTTACGTTTTGTAGTATTATAAGCACGTTCTTGCAAATTTAAAACACCTTCTTTTAGCTTTCCTTCAAGCTGTATCTTATTTAAATTGCCATTTTTAGGGTAATAGTATTCGCCAGAAACACTATCACTTTGCTGTGTTATTTCCAATTTCATCTCTATCGGATACTTATCTATTGTACCGGTAAAGTTTATGATGGAAATAATTTTCGCTTCCTGAGCTTTTAACTCAAAAAAAGAAAACGCCATAACTAAAAACGCTAGTGTCTTTTTCATCGCTATTTTTTCTTTTTTGTAGATTCCTGCCAGTACTTTTCAAAATCAGCTTTGCTTACTTTTTCTCCTTGCCAATAAAAACTTTCGAATAATACAGTGCCATCTGGTTTGTACATGTGAGATGCGCCATGCCTTCTCCCATTTTCAAAATTGGAATCCATATTTTTTTTACCATTGTTATAAGTTGTAGATAATCCATTTTGCAAATCATCTGTATAATTTGTTTCAGTAATTAAATCGCCACTGTTATACACACGGTAAATACCATTTCTTTTATCATTTTTGTAATTAATTTCGACTGTGAGTTTACCATCTGGTCCATAATTTCTAGAGGGACCATTTCTTAAATCATTTTCATAGTACGTTTCCGTTACAATATTGCCATTACTGTAAGAAGTTGATAAGCCATGTTTCTTACCAGCTTTATACTCAGCTTTGCTCACAATTTTGTCGCTATTGTACATTTCGCTAAAGCCGTTCTGTTTGCCGTCTTTATAGTTTTGCCCTAACCAGACTTTTCCGCTATTATCAAAATTTTCTTTTAACCCGTTGCGAACGCCGTTTTTATAGTTTAGCTTGCATTCCAACGTTCCGCCGTTACTGTACCAAAAAGCTTCGCCAGTTATTACACCATTTTTTATGTTGTAAAGGGCAAAGCTCTTTTCATCCAAGGGGATTTTATATTTTCCCTGCAGGTTTTTTCCGTTTAAACTCAGCACAAGTTCGCTACTGTCGGCATTATAGGTTTTAGCTAAGTGCTTCCACTGAATTTCTTCAGGTAATTGGGCGTAGATTGATAATGAGCACAACATAAATAACACGGTAAAGGGTAGTTTATTTAAATTTTTCATATCGAGGTAAATCTTCTATTTGCTTTTTTAATAATCGAACCATTCTAAAATATAGGCTTCATTTTTTTGCTCTGCTCCTTTGTAAACATCAATGGGTTTGCCGTAAAATAACTGCATGGCCTTAGCATCAAATTTCGCTCGACAATCATCTATGGTTAACCGACAATAAACTTTTACCGGAGCCAAAAACTGGCGCTCATTATTAGCATTGTAACCTCCAAAAACCCGCTCATTTTCGTCAGCACTTGCAAAATAATATTCGCATCTATTATATTCTATGGTTCTGCTTTTGGTGTCATTTTCGAATTTCTCTTTTCCGTTAGCGCCGTAATAATCAGCAGGCTTGTAACCTTTTAATTTCGATTGAAAGGCAGTTAGCTCTGCGAGGTTTAAAGGTATATGTGCTATAAAATACAGGAAATAGTTATTTGTATTGTGTTCAATAAAATAAACTCTCCGGTCAGACCATCGCTTTTCGCTAAATTTTTCGAGTTCTTTTTGTTTCGCTAAATATTTTGCTTCATCATCAATTACTTCTTTATTATATTTAATCTTTCTAAAAATTTTCTGGTCGAGGTTTTTAATATCTATATCCAATACATATTGAGCGTTGGTATACACTGCTCTCCCATTTCTGTAATAACTGATATAGGCATTCCAACGTGGAATACTGCTCATCCAACTTACATCGATAATTAATAATGCTAAATCAGCGGGTTTAATGGTGTATTGCTCATTGCCTATCTTGGCAATTAATAAATCTGATTCTACGTTAAACTCTGGCATAAAAGCGCCAATCGGCTTACGTTGTTTTATCAAACCGAAAGGTTCTGCAATTATGTTAGATGTTTTTATCTCCATTTTTCCAGGTTTCACATCTTGCCCAAAACAGTTAAAAGTAAATAGCAAGAAAAATGCAGTTATTCTAAATTGCATATTGTTTGTTAATTTTTTCTTCGGGCTTGCTACAACACAAATACAAAACAGCTAAAAACAAATACTCCAAAGGTTTCATCAGTCGATAAACAAGATTTGAGTTTTGCGTGGTGGTAATTTTTCGCGAAAGTGGATAACCGTATTTATCGTAAATGTTCCTTATTATTTTGTGTAAACGCGGAGAAATATCCTGCACTAATTCTTCGAACGCATTGGCGATTAACAACTGTCTGTTTACCACTATTTCGTTTCCGTGTCTAATTCCTAGTCGCAAAGGTTTAACAATTTCTGGGTCGCCACAAACGGCTACAGTGCACAAGTAATGTCCTCGATGATCTAAAATTGGGGGGTGTGTTTTTTGCGAAAAACGCCAGGTTGTAGTTTCGGTAAAAACTTTCGTAATCGAATTATAGTCTTGCCCTAATAAAACCAAAATTGCCATTATGCAAACAAAAACCGGAATGAGCAATAACAACACAAACAAAGGTTGCTTGTTAGTATTTGCCATTAACGTATTCAGTTTATTTAGCGTTTTATTTTTATAGGTTTTGGTTGATGATAATTTACTCTCGTTGCGTAACACTTTAAAAAGTAAACAGAAAGCCAAAAAGATATAAACTACTGGTAACGGAAACATAAAACCGCTAACATTGCCATATTCTTTACTTGACCCCAGTTGAACTATTACAGCAACGCTGATAAAAATGCCGATTATTGCGAAAACCATTGCCAACACCAAAATTATCGGAGGTAGCAGATTGCCTTTTAACCAAAGCAGTAATATTGAAGTTATTGAAAAAGCAAAGAACATAATTAACGTAAGCAAATGCTTAGATGCGAATGGTGTATAACCACCATCCACAATATCAATTGCCGTATAGTAATCTGCACTGCTAAACGTCCAGCCTACACAAAATGCACTAATAGCAAAGAAAAACAGTACCAACACCATGTACTCGGCAATTTTGGTTTCGGTGCTAACCTTAGCTCGCATATTTTTAAACACAAAAAAACCTAAAATCGGAATTAGAATTATGAGGATCAGTATTGGTGTCATCTATTTTAATTTTTGCTCACTAGAAATTCTTTTTTATCAATATCCTTAAACTCCTTTGCTTCATCGTCCCATAAGGAAGCTATGTAGAACACCTCCTTATCATTCTCGTTCTCTTTACAAACGGAAGAAATAAACAAATTACTTGATGCTAAATGCACCGCTCTGTCTAACGCCCAAAAACACATTTTACCTTCACCTAATGGCAAATCATAAATTTTTCCGTCGTTTACATCAACCATAAAACCCATAATACAACTAGCCCCGCAACCAAAATAAGTTGCCACATAATGACCGGCGAAGTTGACCTCCATCTCGTTGTAGCCTTCCGTTATTCTTGTTCTAAAACTCCTGGCTTCTGGATAGCTCGAAAAATCTATAGGTGCTTTTTTTACTTTAGAAACTTCTTCTACTGCGTATTTCGCGAAATTTATACTATCTGTCAACACCAATTCTTCTTCCTCTTCTTCTTCAACTGTTATTGCATTAGTAATAGAATCTTTAGTTACAACCTGCGGTACTTTTACCGCTACTGCCGGGGCAATTGTATCGGCCAATACAGGCTGTTCTTTTTTAGGTTCATTGTTACAAGCAACAAAAACCAAAATATAAGCCAACAAGGCTAAATTTAAAATCTTTTTACCAAGCATATATCAGTTTGGTTGTAATGTAATTGCCTTTAAAGTTTGTGCTAACATTGTCTTTTAGTTTATAGTTGGCAACATAGTATTGCAAGCGAAATTTGAAATGAGAGCGTTGCCCTACGTAGTATTTCATGCTTACGCCCGGACTAACAAAAAGTGAGCCTTTGTCTACGTTAACATCTTTATTCGGGTTGTAATAAGAAATATTTCCATAACCAATACCAGAACCAGCTTGTAATACAAAATTGTTTTTTTCGTAAAGCTCATAATCTACATCAAAACCTAGCTGACCGGCAAAATAATTAGTGCGTTTTACGATTTCATCATTATGTTTAATAAATAAAGTATCTGTTTTAGCAACATTAAAAATCATATCAAAAACCAAACTAACGGAGGTTTTATTACTTTTTAAATCTAATATTAAACCGCCAATTATTGGATTACCTAATACTTTATTATTGCCCGTTGGAAACCAAGTTCCGGCACTAACGCCTAAATTAAAACCATCTCTTGGGTTGTGCTGGCCTTGGTCCTGCGCAAATGAGTTTGTGGCAAATGTTGCAAATAGCAAAAACAAGCCAACATTTTTAATTTTCGTTTTCATAGGATTGGATTTATATATCTAAACTAAAAAATAAACCAATACCAATTTGGCTAGCTTATTATTCGTCCGAAAAACCAAGTATTCTGCCTATTTTAAACTATTATTCGTCTTTACCTTAATAAAATTGAGGAATTAAAAGCATCAAAGTGTAGATTAATAAGCGAAGCTGATAAGGATAGGCAGGAAAAACGGAATTACGCTATTTTCGATTGGCTTGTAAAATTTTAGAAATTTTCAAATCTAAGTCTAGGTTTTCATCGTCTTCAAAAGATTCGCCTATTTGATAAACCTTATTGTTTTTTATGCGATAAATAGAATAATTGTTGCTACCGGAATACCCATAACCAACAATCACTTTATGTTTTTTATTATAACTTGGATTGGTGATTTCATCAAAGCCTTGAACCTTAGTAAGCGTTTTGTTCTTCGAATTTAGTAAATACAGGCTATATAATTCGTTACTGCCCCTACTTCCAGTTGTCTGAAAAAGCATTAAGTCTTTTAGCCCATCGTTACTATAATCTTCGTACTTAACATTTTCTTTTACCACATGCATATAAACATGTTCCTTCCAAAAAACCTGGTCGCTCTTTGTGTCTATTTTGCCAAAATAGATGTAAGTATTATTTGCAATTGGCGAACTATCTGGTGTATTAATATTGTATTGCAAAGCTAAAACATAGCTTTTGTCTGCAAATGGATAGATATATTGCCAATCTCCAACGGCCTTGGGTTGATTAAAAATCTTTCCGCTCGTAGTAGGTTTGCTTTTGTTCGCTACATTACCTTTGTAAGCATTAGGAGCCGTTTGCGCTACGCTTTGCAAAAACAAAAAACATATCGATATTATTAATGCCGATTTGAACATAATTTTGATTTAGTGTATTACTTGGTTAGCTCAAGTTCGTCTAAGGTGCCTCTAGTTTCCTTTAAGCCGATTATCTCTTTTTTGAGCATTTCTATTTCCTTATCCATCGATTTCAAATTTTTGGCTCTTACCATTTTCTTCGTTTTTGTAGTAATAGACACCGGAAAAGCTGTAATAACCAAGTCGTGTGCGCTAAAATCTGTTATAGGATATTTTGCAGTTTTCCATAAGTTGCTGTGGCTAACGGCTTCGCTAAGTAATGGCTGATGATAGTTATAGGTTTCATTAGCTGCAATTCCTTCACCATCCTTAAAACTATCATCCTCTGAAAATCCATTCCCTTGTTGCTGTGAGGCAACAAGTTCGCCTGTTTTTTTAGAGTGAATATCAATTTGTATCATGTATTTAAAAACTTCAGCATTTAGTTTGTTAACGAACTCTAAATCTAAATAAGGTTGTTTTTCATCAAAGAAAGAATCTTCGCTTATGCTAATTTTAGTGAGCTTAAAATTGTCTATTTCTTTGTTTTGTACTTCTATCTCTGCCTTTTTTGCTATCAAACTATCAATTTCCAATTGGTTCTTTTTAATATTATCATCCCTATCTTTCTGAAGAAAATCTTCTGCATAACTCACAATGCCGTTAAAAGTTTTTCCATCAATCATTGCTAAAGAGATTTCATCAAATGATTTTCCTTTGTATTTCGGATCGTCTGGCAGATTAAACTTTTCTTTCATCGCTTTTACTAAAATAACGCGAAGTGCTATTTCTAATTTCTTTTTGTCAGCGTCATCCAGTTTCTCTTCCATCTTAGCTTTAGATGTTTTGAAAGAATTTTCGTCTTTACCAGAAATTGTTGGTCCGCAACTAACAAGTAATACGGCAAATGCCAGTAGTGTAATAATTTTTGTCTTCATATTTTAAGGTTTGATATTGATTTTTGCGCCGATTTTAACGGCAGTATAAAGTTCTTCAACCTCTTTATTTGTTAAAGCTATGCAACCATTTGTCCAATTAACCCATCGTTGAAATTTGCCGATAAATCCAATTCCATTTTTTAATCCATGTATTTTAATATCGCCTCCGGCGGGTTTACCAATTGTTTTTGCGTGCTGTAAATCTAGTTTATTAGGATAAGAAACACCTAAATTCTTGTAATATTCACTATTTGGGTTTTTATCATTTATGGCGTAAATACCTTCTGGTGTTTTTTCATCTCCTTCAAATTCTTTATGTCCTACCGGATTATCTCCCAAAGAAATTTTATATGTTTTTAATAACCTGCCTTCTTGATATACGAGCATTCGTTTTTTCGATTTTAAAACTACCAATGAGTCTATTTTAGAACCAGTAGAAAGTTCTTTTTCTGGATAGTTATTGTAAACCAAACCAATAATTACCAACGTTGAAAGTAAAAAGAACAGTTTTTTATTCATTTAATATTACTCTATAAAACCATTTTTCTTCTGGTACTCCCAAAGCTCTTTGTTGTTTTCTATGTAGCGAGAAGGCGAATCGATATAGTTTGCTTTTTCATCATAACCATTTTTGAAAAGCGTTTTTACACTATCTGAAAGATCTTTAAATGCTTCTTTAAAGTATTCGTCCTTAGTTAATCTACCATGTATGAAATAATCATTAGGTGTTGGATTTTTAGGTTTCAGTTTTGCTCTAAAAACTTCTTGCTCTAAATTAACGCCCCTAAGCCAAATTACAACATTGCCATCATTTGCTATACCGACCATAAAAGCCAGTCCTTTCTTTATACCTGCATATTGAGACAAAACCAAAAACTGGTTGTTTTTACTAGCTGTAGCAAATACTTGTTTAATCTTGCCGCGTGGTAACTGCAAGCTGTCGTTATAAAATTTCTGGTCTCGATACGAAAAATAGCTTAGTTTAATGGCAGATGGTAGTTTTTGGGATTCTGCATGATCAACAGACGTATAATAGCTTTGCCACTTGGCCGAAAATCCACTTACATCTTCAGAATTTATACTTTCAAAATCATCGTTTTCTAGCGTAAAATACAATGTAGAGATAGAAATTGGAAATGAAGCCGGAGCTGTAACAGTGGCCGAATAATTATATCTTTCCCAACCTTTAAAAGTTAACACACGATAAATTATAACGGCGATTATTAGGATACCAAAGCCAATTAATAGTTTATTTACGCTATTTATTTTCATGATTTTAATGATTAAAACCTTTGCCTAACTGCCAAACATACCACAGAAAACCAAAAGATATAATACCGATAACTAGCGCAATACCAAATAGCCATTTACCCAGCCGGTAGCCTTTTCCGTGATAGCTAAAAGCGTAACATCCTAGCAAAAAAATCAGTCCGATACCCAAAACACATAAGCCTACTCCATTTTCATCTTCTCCACCACTAAAAGCAAATATTACTAATAGTATCAAATTCACGAAAATTAGCGCTATACTAAGATTACTATTTTTCTCTTTTTGCGCTTCTAGTTCGCTGGGTTCCATAAAATGATGAAATTAAAGTTTATTGGCCTTAACCAAACTATCTAATTTAACATCAAACGTGTTTGTTTTGCCACCACAACCGTTGTAAATTACTTTTCCGCTCGGGTCAATTAATATCTTAGCAGGCGTGCAAAAAACATTATCATCTAATGGCTTTTCTTTAGCCGGGCCTTCAGTATTATCAATTTGTTTAATGCTAATCTTGGCATCAGCAATCATCTTTTTCAATGCTGGTTCATCATCAGAAAATCCATTTACAATAACCAGCATCGGTATTTTATCGCCAAAATTCTTTATGGTTTCTTTTAATTCCGCAACCATATCATAACTATCGCTTTTAACCAAGTAAGATTTATCGTAAACAAAAACAGCCCAGTATTTGCCTTTGTTTTCTGCAGAATTAAACGTGCTCCCATCAGTGGTCTTTGCAGTAAAATGTTTAGGTGTTTCACCGTTAAGCAAATCCAACGTAATTTTAGGTTTAATCATTTCAGCCTCTTTTTTATCTTCTTTATTTGCTTGGCTACAAGCTGACATTGTGAGTACCAACAAACTGCCCATAATTAAAAATATTCTTTTCATTATTAATTTATAAGTGCTTAAATCTTTTAATGTTATTGTTGTAAAAAAACTACTAGAGGATCTGATCCTACTAGTAGTTCTAAAAACGTTGCCTTGGCAAAGGCAGTTAAAACCGATTTCATAGGTAGGTGGTTTCTTAATCCGCTATGCGGACAATCCCGTTTTCATCCATTGTAAAGTTCATTTCATAGTAGTTAGCCAATTCCATTTTCCCTTTCGTTTCAACCGTCTCACCCTTTTTGGCAGCTTCAACAGTAAAATTTGCCGTTACATTTCTTTCGTTATCTACGTTATAAACCCAACGGTACAAATGAAAATTTTCGTAATCTGACGGAATAAGCGCCTCTGCGTCTTTAACTTTAGCTTCTATTTCTTCAAATTTTAAATCCTTTAACGCTACTGCTCCCTGTTTGTTTTTTAAAACTAGGGGGTTTTGTATTGTTTTAGACTTGGCAGGATTTATTTTTTCTTCTGGCAAGATGATCAAATCCTGACTCATATCCACACCTTTTTCAATGAAAGAGATATCGGCATACATAAATTCGTCATTGATATGATCTTTAGCCATAATGGTTGCACTGTAAACCATTTTATCAGCGCCAAAAGCCGCTACTATTTTTTCCTTCGCAGAAATTAACCCTGCTACGGTTTTAATATTTTTATCGTTATCAACTTTGTTGGCATTTTTACAGCCAAACAAACCAGCTAATGCTAAAGCTAAAACACAAGAAGTAGTTTTTACAAAATTCATTTAAGGCGATTTAGTTTTAATTCTCAGTTTAAAACTACAACCTTATATTAAAATAGATTTGAGCATTTTGTATTCGCCGTACTTTAGTAAATATTTGCCCTAAAACATTTATTATTCGCAATTAAGCATTTGCCTTTTTACCTACGTTTACACAATATTGTATCGGTATAGTTAATAAAACTTCCGTACCCTTGTTAGGTTGGCTTTTTATATTTATACCTGCCGGAAGACCAGTTTCCTTTGCCATAATAGCTAAACGCTCTTTACTAATGGTGGTAGAAAGCGATTTATGCTTAGCTGTATCTTGATGAACACTAATGCCTTTACCGTTATCATTAACTGAAACTACAAGAAATTTATCGTTAAAGTTAAAATCTATATAGATGTGACCATTTTTACCATTTGGGTTTATTCCGTGCAATAAAGCGTTTTCTACAAAAGGTTGTATTAACATTGGCGGAATATAAATCGTTTCGAGGTCTTGCTCATCGTGTAAGTTAATTTCATAATCGAAAGCATTGTCAAAACGCATTTGCTGTAAACTTAAATAATTCTCTAAAGCTTCTACTTCTTCATTTAATGGCACTAAACTCTCTCTAGACAAAACCAAACTGCTACGTAATAATCGGCCAAACTGATTAAGGTATTTTAACGTTTTTTCCTTCTCATCAAATCTTACAAAACTTTGCAATGCAGATAAAGTGTTGAAGATAAAGTGAGGCTCCATCTGCGTTCTAAGCAGACGTTGGGCTAATTGGCTCTTTTCATTTTCATTCTGTATCCTGCGCTGTTTCTGAATGTAATAAATCAGAATTGCTAATACAATTGCCAAAATTGTACCCAATACTGAAACCAATAACCACAAACGGTTACTTTGCAAAATTTCTTGCGATAAAGCCACCGTTGCATTTAAATTATTTATGGATTTATCTTTGGCTTGGAGATTAATAAGCGTGCTCATTTCGGCAATGGAACGAGCGTTTTCTGTTTCATAAAATCTTCTAAAATCCGATAGCAAAATTTCTTGTTGTTTTTCTGCTCTTTGGTATTGTTTAGTTGCAAAAAGATAATTTATCGTGTTCTGGCGGTATAACATCACTGCTTCATCATCAATTTTATTAGGATATTTTTTTGCAAATTCTTCACATTGACTTAAATAATACAAACCGCTATCTAGTTTTTTTGTATTGATATAAAATGCCGCTATGTCGCTAAAACTTAAAAACATGTTGCCGGTATGAATGCTAT
This sequence comes from Pedobacter namyangjuensis, assembly GCF_003313325.1. Classification (GTDB taxonomy): domain Bacteria; phylum Bacteroidota; class Bacteroidia; order Sphingobacteriales; family Sphingobacteriaceae; genus Pedobacter; species Pedobacter namyangjuensis. The sequence continues at coordinate 65,853 of NZ_QMHQ01000003.1, forward strand.
TGGCAAAATCTCCATTTTCTTTAATATCTGCCAAATCCATTGCAACCCTAATTTTATTGTAGTGCAGGGTAGAATCTAACTGCTCTCTCCTATCAAAATAAACCGCTTTTCTATCGGCTATAAAGCGAGTTTTATATGGGCTAGGGCTAAGTTTATTCATCGATTCCATCTTTTGGATGTAACTATTCAATGAGTCTAAATTTCCGTTAGAGCTAAAAAAGCAAACAGCCATTTGGCTGTAGCCTCTAAACTTTACGTCAATATCGTCTTTTAATTGAGGAAACAACGCCATGGCGCTACGATTGTATTTAAACGCCGCTTGAAACTGCTTTAATTTTGCACTAGATTGTGCTGCAGCAAAAAAGATTGTTGTTTTAGATTTTGGAAGAATATCTAAAGAACTATCTGCCAAGAGCATTTGTGCTGCTCTATTAAAATAATAATTCTCTTGATGTATTTTTTGCTCTAAGCTTGCAATGTTTCCTAAACCAGAATACAGCAAGATTTTTTCTTCATCAAAGGCAGGTTGCTTTTCCATCAATTCCCAAGCGATATGCATGTGGCTTTTGATAGAATCTATCTCGTTTAAATTGTAAAAAACGCCTGCAATATTATAGTGGATTTTAGATTCCAATACTGAATCTTTCGCAAAGCGAGGATCTTTTAACTGCTTGTACCAGAATTTCAATTTCCCTTGCAGATCATCATTTTTACGTTGCTCTTCTGATATTTTTTTTAATATTTTAAGATTGGTTTTGCGAGCATCTTCTGTTAATGTTTTTGAATTTTCTTTACAGGCATAAAGGCAAAAGACTACAAGAAGGATTAAAATCGAAACAAAATTCCTCATTAGCCAATTTCGTTTATTTGTTGTACGATGTAATCTTTTCGTCTGCTTGCTACCGGAATCTCAGTTTTATCTTTCATCACGATAGTGCCAATTTTTAAAAACTTATCTACGTAAAGTACATTTACCAGATAAGATTGATGGGGTCTTAAAAACCATTTTTCTGGCAAGAGTTCATCGTAATATTTTAATGGTTTCGAGATAATAAGTTTACGCCCTTCCGATAGGAAAAAATTGGTATAACCACCATCGCTTTGGCAATACATGATATCTTTTAACTGCAAAACCTGCAAAAATTCTTGCGTATGCAGTATTAGGCGGCTTTCTAAACCGCTATCTTTCTCGTTAACGCTTTTAACAATTTCTAATTGTTGGTTTAGTAGAGTTGAAGACTTTTGCTCTTTAAAAATCCTATGCAGCGCATCTCTCAACTCATTCTCATCAAGGGGCTTAAGCAGATAATCTAAAGCTCCATATTTTATCGCCTTTATTGCGAAATGGTTATAGGCAGTTATAAAAATGATATTAAAATTTATTTCTGGAAGACTATTTAGGATGTCAAAAGCAGTGCCATCGGTTAGTTGTATATCCATTAAAACCAACTCTGGATTTGTGGCTTTAATTAAAACCAGCGCATCTTGAACGCTGCTTGCGGTTCCTAGTAAATTAAACTCCTTCTCTTGTGATACAAGCCATTCTATCTCCTTACGAACAGCCGGCTCGTCTTCAATTATTAACGTACGCATTATTTATAAACTTTGGAATAGGTAAAACCAAAAGGAATTTAGCGTAAGATAGTTATTTTAGAAATACTTCTTAATGGTTTGTAAAATTTCGTCGGTTACTTTTCCATTTGAGGCTAAAAGCTCTCTGGTTTCTATAAATTCGTCGCCACCTGCAAAGTTTGAAATAATACCGCCAGCCTGTTGAACCAGGTATGCTCCAGCTGCCACATCGTAACTATTTAGGTTATATTCGAAATAAGCATCAAATCTGCCACAAGCAACATAAGCCAAGTCTACTGCAGCAGAACCTATGCGTCTTAATCCGTGGCATTTCTGCATCATTTCTGTAAACAATTGCATGTATTGTGGTTGTTTATCAAACTGATAATAAGGAAAACCAGTAGCTAATAAACTTTGAGAAAGATTTGAATTGTTTGAAACGCGAATTTCTTTATTATTTAGAAAAGCGGGGCCACCTTTGTAGGTATAAAACATCTCGCCCCTATTTATTTCATAAACTACACCAATAACTGGCAAATTACCTTCGTAAAGTGCAATACTTACAGAATAGGTCGGGATTCCGTGAATAAAATTTGTTGTTCCATCTAGTGGATCTATGATCCAAGTAAAATCTTTGCCATAGGTATTTACTGTTTCTTCCTCAGTAATAAATCCGGCTTCCGGTAAAAGTTTACTTAGGTTCCTTACCAACTGTTTCTCTGCATTTTTATCTACATAAGAAACCATATCGTTTAATCCTTTGTATTCAATTTTATTTGCATCAAAAGCCATTGCTTCCTTGCGAATAAAATTTCCGGTTAAACGTGTTATGGCAATAATCTTTGTACAGAGTAATTCGTAATCCATATTAGTAGGAAGCTAATTTTTCTTTATTTTTTTGTGAGTAGCCTACCAAAACTATACCACCAATAAACAGCAATGCAGATATAAGTTCTGCTTGGGTAAATGGAATACCAGCAACGTGATATTTAGAGTTAACACGAATTAATTCGATGAAAAACCTTTCTACCCCAGCAAACATCATATAAATGCCAAACATTGTGCCCGGAGATTTGATTTTGGTTCTGATGCTCCATAAAATGAAGAAAATGATAAAAGCTAAAATAACCTCGTAGATAGGAGTTGGATAAACCGGCTGTGCTAACTCGTTACAAAACTTACCTACGCAACCTTCGATAGGATTACCAACTTGCGCTACATTATTTGGATAAGTATATGCCCACAACCAGTCTGGCAACCAAGTAAAGGGTTTAGGATTTAAATTCGGAATACCCCAATCTCCATCGCCAGATAAATGACAACCAATACGACCGACAGCATAAGCCAGCATCATGCCGGGCCCGCCGACATCTAACATGTGTAACGGTTTAATACCGTTCTTTTTAGCAATAATTAATACAGCAGCGCCACCGCAAATTAAACCTCCAAAAAAAGTAAGACCACTAAAAGATAATAGCCCACCAATTGGATCTTTTACAAAACTATCCCAGTTTTCTAGGTTATCGAAAATTTTAGCGCCTAAGAAACCCCAAATAGCAGCCCATACGATTAGCTGTCCCATTATTTCGTGCGGGCGGACAGTTACTTCTACAGTTTTTGGCTTAGGTAATTTGTTTTTTTCTTTCTCTTTATAATCCCAATAGGCGAAAAATACGGCTAGTGCTATACCGCCTAGTAAATTCCCCTTGGTAGACAACAATACGGTTTGCGCATCATCTACAAACAAGCGATAGTTTAATAATGCGTAAAATAATTTGTAGCCAATAATAAAACCAAAAAAAGCATTAGATGCTATTTCTAAAAAGGTTGCCGGCTCGCCTAAAGTAATTTTTCTTTTAATTGGGTGTAACAAACCCAAAGCTTCCTTACGTTGCAATTCTTTGCTAAATGCCCAATAACCCGCTATAAAAGCTAAGGCAACAAATACACCAAAGGTGTTAAAAGGAAGTGGCAAATTGATACCGAAAAGATAGTTTAAAAAGTGCGAAACGGTTGGAAACATAGTAAAAAGTTTAGGCGAAGATAATAAACAGTTTTCAGTTGTGGGTTATTCGCAACTACTAACTTAAAAGGAAAACTCTAGGGGGTAAATTAGTGTACTAAAACCTCTTGAATTTCAGCAACTTCAACCTCTCCATCTGCTAAAAGCTCAATCAGCTTCACATTTTTCAGCTCGTTAACCATAACCGGATCGTATTTAGCTTTCACCTTAACGTAGTTTTTAGTAAAACCATGCATAAAACCGTTTTTCTGATCGTCTTCGAAAAGCACTTGCGCTGAAGTTCCTATTTGAGATTGATAAAATGCTCTCCTTTTCTTGTCTGAAAGAATGTGCAACATTTTATTTCTATCAAAACGAGTGCTACCAGCAACTTTACCTTTCATTTCTGCAGCTTCGGTTTGCTCACGCTCAGAATAAGTAAATACGTGCAAATACGAGATATCCAACTCGTTCAAAAACTGGTAAGTGTCTAAGAAATCGTCGTGAGTTTCTCCAGGAAAACCTACAATAACATCAACCCCAATGCAACAGTTTGGCATTACGGCTTTTATTTTTGCAACACGCTCGGTATATAATTCCCTTTGGTAACGTCTTTTCATCAAGCCTAAAATTTTATTAGAACCCGATTGCAGAGGAATATGAAAGTGGGGAACAAAACGCTTAGACTGAGCAACAAACTCAATAATTTCGTTGCTTAATAAATTAGGCTCGATAGAAGAAATACGGATGCGTTCTATACCTTCCACTTCATCGAGCGCTTTAACCAAATCAAAAAATTTAGTCTCTCTTTTACCGTTTACAATACCGAAATCTCCAAGGTTTACCCCAGTTAAAACAATCTCCTTAACACCACTTGCGGCAATTTGCGTAGCACGATTTACCACATTTTCAATGGTATCGCTTCTACTACCCCCACGAGCTAAGGGAATGGTACAATAAGTACATGGGTAATCGCAACCATCTTGTACCTTTAAAAAAGTTCTTGTTCTATCGCCAATAGAATAGGCCGCTATAAAATTATGGTTTACCTTTTCTATATTCTGTTGATGTACAACAGCTTTAGGATTTTTAGTTAAATCAGAGATAAACTCTACGATACGGAATTTTTCGGCAGCGCCTAAAACCATATCTACGCCTTCTATCTCTGCAATTTCTGTAGGTTTTAGTTGCGCATAACAGCCAACAATGGTGATGTACGCGTTAGGAGAATATTTTAGCGCCTCCTTAACAACCTTTCTGCACTTTTTATCAGCGTGGTCTGTAACAGAACAAGTATTAATTACATATACGTCTGCAGCATCGGTAAATTCTACTACCGCATAACCAGCATCAGTAAACAACCTACCAATGCTTGATGTTTCTGAGAAATTAAGCTTACAACCAAGTGTATAAAATGCAACTTTTTTCATGGAGCTTGCAAAGATAGGAAAATAAGTTATCAGTTAAAGTTTACCCCTTAGGCACATTAATTAAATGACAAATGAAAGATTGAAGTAAGATTTCAACATACAAAATAAAAACCTAAATCTATTCCTCATTCCACCGGTAACTATCTTGCTTTAATCCAGCTAAATCTATAACTCTGCTTACCACGGTTTGGGCTACATCTTCTATGCTTTTCGGCAAACTATAAAATGACGGACTTGCTGGGCAAATAATTCCTCCCGCTTCGGTAACGGTTTTCATGTTATTTATGTGGATTAAACTAAATGGCGTATCTCTAACCACCGCAATTAGTTTTCTTCGTTCTTTTAAAACAACGTCTGCAGCTCTAGAAATCAAATCGTTAGAAATACCATGCGCAATTCTGCCTAAAGTGCCCATAGAACAAGGTACAATAATCATCGTATCAAATTTGGCAGAGCCGGAAGCAAAAGGTGCATTAAAATCCATTTTATGATAGAAATCGAAGTTGTAGTTATCATAATCTTCATTACCCAACTCGAAACGCCAAACCTCTTTTGCATTATCAGACATTACCACACCAACTTTAGCAATTTGATCTTGCAACTTAAGCAAGTTATCTAATAACAATTTAGCGTACACAGATCCGCTTGCGCCAGTAATTGCAACTATAATTTTTTTCTTCTCCATCATGTAACGCAAATATACAATTGTGAACCCAAAACAGGCGGAATAAAAAAGGGCCAGAAACAATGTTTCTGACCCTACATCTACCTATGAAAAACATACCCCCGAAAGGGTAAGCCCAAATGTAACCAATTTTATAAAAAAACAAAAGTTTAAACACTCTTTTTTTTCTCTATTTGTGTATTTATTACACAATTAATGTTCTAACAAACCCACAGACAGTTTCATTTATCGCGTTCGTTACAAATCGTCTATTTTTTTATACTTAGGCACTAAAGATTTCATAATTAGCCAAGCAATTAAATAAGCTACAGCGCAAAACGCGAACATGATGGTGTAAGCAACCGTCATGTTAGACTGCACCAATGGTTTTTGAATTTCTAATAACTGATTAAAAAGATTCGCATCCAAAGCTTTAAGTTTATCTGCAACTTCTACCGGAACTTTACTTAATGCCATTACGTTCAGATTTATTTTATCGCCGTACTTACTAGCCAAATCCATAGTAGTAATTTGATTAATAAAGTTTTGGTTACCGAGCTCGTTAAATTTCGAGAACGATTCTGAAATACCTTTGTGTGCATAACTATCAAAAATCCAACCTCCAATTTTTGTTACTAAAACACCGCCCATGCCACCTGCCATGCCACCAATACCAACTACAGAACCAATTGCTCTTTTAGGAAACATATCTGACACTGTTGTAAAAATATTTGCAGACCAAGCTTGGTGAGCAGAAGCACCTATACCGATTAATACCACCGGAATCCAGTAAGAATAATGCCCTAACGGTTGCGCCAACAGCACGACCAATGGAAATAATGCAATGGCAAACATGGCTTTCATACGTCCATCGTAAACTGCATAACCTTTATCAATAAAATACTTAGGAAACCAACCGCCACCAATACTTCCAATCATTGTCATGCTATAAAGCACTGCTAATGGCAACATAATGTCAGAACCGGTCATTGCGTACTGATCTTTTAAATATCCTGGCAACCAGAATAAAAAGAACCACCAAACGCCATCCGTCATAAATTTACCAAAGGTGAATGCCCAAGTTTGCTTGTAACCAAGTAATTTAAACCACGACACTTTAGATATATTTGCTTTGTCGGCAACTTCATCTTCATCGCTATTAATATAGGCTAGTTCTGTGGCCGAAAGTCTTTTTTGCTTTTCAGGTGATTCATAAAATATCAACCAAAATATTAACCAAAGAAAACCCACTGCCCCTACAAGTTCAAAAGCAGTTTCCCAGCCCCAGTTAGCAGCAATCCAAGGTACGGTTATCGGTGCTAAAATTGCACCAACATTGGCACCAGAATTAAAAATACCTGTTGCGAAAGAACGCTCCTTTTTAGGATGGTATTCGGCCGTAGCTTTAATAGCAGCCGGAAAATTTCCTGCTTCGCCTATAGCTAAAACCGCCCTCGAAAACATGAAACCCAAAATAGAAACTGGAATAACCGCAATACCTAAGCCAGTTAATACAGATGCAATACCCGTACCAATGGTAATAGAATATGCATGTATAATGGCACCAATGGACCATACAATAATAGCAATTCCGTAACCCCATTTAGTACCCAATTTATCTACAAACCTGCCGGCAAACAACATTGCTATAGCGTAAGTAAATTGAAAAACCGCAGCAATGTCTGCGTAGTCGCTATTAGACCAGCCAAACTGTTCTTCGAGTGTTGGTTTTAGCAAACTGAGTACCTGCCTATCTAGGTAATTTACGGTAGTAGCAAAAAACAGTAAGGCACAAATAGTCCATCTGTAGTTGCCAATTTTAGTTTGGTTCATAATTTTAGGTTTACCGCAATAAGTTTAGGATTTATTGCTAGTTAATATTTGGTTATTGTGTTGGTTATTTATGGCTTTACCTTGCCTATTATTTCCATTGTTTTAGCAGTTAAAGTTGCTAAAGTTTGGTAATCTTTTTCTGCTAAAATTTTATTGCTAACTAATTTACTCCCCATACCAACGGCACAAACGCCAGCTTTAAACCAGCTGTCAATGTTTTGCTCTTCTATTTCTACGCCACCAGTTGGCACAAATAATTGACCTTTAAATAATTCTTTAATGGCTGATAAATAACTCGGACCCAAAATATTTGCTGGGAACAATTTTATAATGCCAGCTTTATTTTGATGCGCCAAGTTAATTTCTGTCGGCGTCATACAACCCGGAATCCAGAGTAAATCTTTATCATGAGTTAGTTTTCCTACTTCTAAGTCAACAACAGGGCAAACAATAAAATCAGCGCCAGCGGCCAAAAAGGCTTCACATTCCTGTACGTTTTTAATGGTGCCGATGCCCAGAAACAAATCCTGCATTTCGTTTTGCAGAGCGGATTTCAAAAACTTAAAATTCTCTAGAGCTGCATCACCACGATTGGTGTATTCGAAAACACGAACGCCAGCATTGTAAAGCGTTCTTAAGATCTCCAGGCTAACTTGCGCATCTTCATAATAAAAAAGTGGCAAGAGCCCTTGATTTTGAATTGCTTTTATAGTTGCTTGCTTGTTTTTAATCATTTTCTGCTAGAGTTTGTTCTATTTCTGCAACTGTTGATGTTGTACAATCGCTTGGTATAAATAACTTATTAAATGCTGCTGCTGCCGCGAAGTTTACTATTTGTTGTGGATTGTTTTGATTGACGAAACCATAAATAAGTCCCGCCATGAAGCAGTCTCCACTGCCAACTTTATCTAAAATCTGTTCTGCTAAAAACTCTTTAGATACAAAAAAATCGTTTTCTGTAAATAAGGTTGTGTAATACCTCACCCCTTTTTGGTAATCGAAACGAAATGTATTTGCTACCGACTTACATTTTGGAAAACTTTCTACGATAGCTAGTGATGTGTTTTTAGCTTGTTCAAGATAAATATTTTTATCGTCGGTTGTTTGTATAACTTCTGCTACACTTATACCTAGCATTTTTTCTGCTGCCCAAATGTTACCCATTATTAAATCGCAATATTTTGCAAGCATAGGAATAACTTCTACAGGTTGTTTACCATACTGCCAAAGCTTAGCACGATAATTCAGATCGATGGAAATGGTAATATTTTTTGATGATGCAAACTTAACCGCTTCTAAGCATACATCGGCAGCTGCCTGATTTAAAGCTGGACAAATAGCGCTAAAGTGAAACCAGGAAACACCTTCAAAAACCTGTTCCCAATTAACCTGACCCGTTTTTAACATCGCGAAGGCCGAATTTGCCCTATCGTATATTACGCCGGCATTTTTCAAATCTTTCCCTTTGGGCAGATAATATAAACCTACCCTATCTCCTCCGTGATAAATTTTACTGGTATCAATTTGGCAATTGTTCATGTAACCAACCAACTGCTCGGCCATAAAATTTTCTGGCAAAGCCGTAAAATATGCCGATGGAACCTGCCATAGCGCTAAAGCGGTAGCAACATTTAATTCTGCACCGCCAACATAAAAGGGCAATTTATTTTCCGCTAACCATTCTCCATCCATGTCTGGACAAATGCGTAACAATAATTCGCCGAAGCTTAAAACCTTCGCCATAGTTAAAAATTGAAATAGGTTTTAGCATTGTTGTAACAAATATTCTGGATTACTCTTCCAAGCAAGGCTTTATCGTTAGGCAATTCTCCATTTTCTACGTCTGTACCAAACAAATCGCACAAAATTCTTCTAAAATATTCGTGGCGAGGAAACGATAGAAAACTTCTAGAATCAGTTAACATGCCCACAAACTGACTTAACAAACCAAGGTTAGACAATGCATTAATCTGATTAATCATACCTTGTTTCTGATCTAAAAACCACCATCCGGAACCCCACTGCACTTTTCCCGCAACCGTTCCATCTTGGTAATTGCCAATCATCGTGGCCATTAATTCGTTATCTGCAGGATTTAGGTTATAAATAATTGTTTTGGCGAGCGTATTGGCAGCATCCAATCTGTTTAAGAATTTAGCTAAGGCTTTACCTTGCGGGAAATCGCCAATCGAATCGAAACCAGTATCTGGGCCTAGCGAAGCTAATAAACGATCGTTGTTATTACGCAAAGCACCTAGATGGTACTGTTGTACCCAGCCTTTTTCATGATCCCAAAGTGCAAAGGTAAAAAGCATAGCCGATTTGAATTTTAAATTCTCTTGAAGCGTAAGCTTTCCCTTTCCTCTAATTTTCAAGAAAATGGCTTTAACTTCCTCTTCTGTATAATCTTCTGCATAGATATGCTCTAATCCATGGTCAGAAACCGATGCACCATTTTCCGCAAAAAAATCATGACGGGTTTTAAGTGCTGCCAAATACTCGTTGTACGTATCTATAGTGTGATTTGTTAGAGCCGCTAATTTATCAATGTAAGCGTTTAAACCCATAACATCATCTGCATTCATCGCCTTATCGGGTCTGAATGCTGGCAACACATTTATATCAACGTGGTTGTTTTTAATTTGTTGATGGTATTCTAAACTGTCCAATGGATCATCGGTAGTACACAAGGTTTTAACGTTCATCTTGCGTAGCAAACCTTGCACACTATATTCTTTGGTTTGCAGTTTTGCATTACACTCATCATATATTTTTCTGGCATTTGCCGGAGATAATACCTCGTGAATGTCGAAATAACGTTGTAGTTCTAGATGTGTCCAGTGATATAGAGGATTTCTTAGGGTGTAAGGAACAGTTTCTGCCCACTTTTCGAACTTTTCCCAATCTGAAGCTTTGCCGGTAATGTAATGTTCGTCGATACCATTGGCACGCATTGCTCTCCACTTGTAGTGATCGCCATAAAGCCAAACCTGAGTAATATTTTCGAAATTTTTGTCTTCGGCAATTTGATCAGGCATTAAATGATTGTGATAATCAATAATGGGCATTTCTTCGGCAAACTCGTGGTACAACGTCTGAGCTGTTTTGGTTTGCAATAAAAAGTTCTCGTCTAAAAAATCTTTCACTTTGTATATACTTAAATTAGCTTATGTTTTGGCTCTTGCCCGATTTTACACGCCACTAAAAATAGAAAAGCCACCATCAACACAAATCATAGCACCTGTTACAAATTGCGAAGCATCGCTTAACAACCAAACTAAAGCGCCTTTCAATTCGTCTGGATCGCCGAAACGTTTAAAAGGAGTTTGTTTTATAACCGACTGGCCACGAGGCGTAAAGCCACCATCTGGTGTAGTTAAAAGGTTGCGATTTTGTTCTGTTAAGAAAAAACCGGGTGCCAAGGCATTCATTCTAATTTTATCTCCGTATCTGTTTGCCAACTCAACAGCGAACCATTGCGTATAACAATCTACCGCAGCTTTACCCATGTTGTAACCCAACACTTTTGTAACTGCTTTTTTAGAGTTCATTGATGAAATGTTTACGATAGTACCCTTCCCTGTTTCGGCAATTGCCTGCCCAAATACTTGCGTAGGGATTAACGTACCCCACAAATTAAGGTCTAAAACTTTTTTCATTCCGTCCATTTTCATTTCGAAAATGCTCTCGTCTGGTTGCAAAACACCATCTGGCATATTACCGCCAGCTGCGTTTACCAAACCATCTATTTTGCCGAACGCGGCGATAATTTTTTCTCTTGCAGCAATAAGTTGCGCTTCATCCATTGCATCGGCAATTAAAGCAATAGCTTTGCCTCCATTTTTGTTTATAGCATCGGCTCTTTCGTTGGCTATTTCGGCATTTCTACCCAAAATACCTACTGCACCACCTGCTTCTACAATAGCATTTACAAAAGAGTTACCCAAAATTCCGGTACCGCCAGTTACTACGATTACTTTACCTTCTAAAGAAAATGATTGTTCCATTTTTTTGATTGAGGATTAAGAAACGAGGAATACAGACCAAGTCGCTTAATCAAGTTTTTTATTTAATGTCTTTTACTGCTATTGTATCCATATCTGCATAATCCAAGTTTTCGCCTGCCATGCCCCAAATAAAACTATAGTTTTTAGTTCCACTACCTGCATGTATACTCCACGTTGGAGATAGAACCGCTTCGTGGTTAGCTACAATAAGGTGACGAGTTTCCTGTGGTTCGCCCATGTAATGGAAAACTCTTTGATCATCATCTACGTCAAAGTAAAAATAAACTTCCATTCTACGATCGTGTGTATGTGGCGGAATAGTATTCCATACAGAGCCAGTAGAAAGAATGGTTAAACCCATTACCAATTGGCAACTTTGGATACCATCTTTGTGTATATATCTAGCAATTTTTCTGTCGTTTGCAGTTTCTAAGCTACCTAGTTGAGCAGAAAATACATCAGCATGTTTTACAAATGTTGTAGGATGCGTGGTGTGCGCCGGAGCAGATAAAGCGTAAAAAACTGCAGGATTATTAGCAACAGCACTGCTAAAATTTACGTTTTTAACACCCTTACCCAAATACAAACAATCCATTTTATCAAGTTCGTAACTTGTGCCGTCTGCTTCAATTGTACCTGTGCCACCAACGTTTATAATACCCATTTCTCTTCTTTCTAAAAAGAATTCGGCACGTAATATATCGTAAGTACCTAAAGTAACCACATCTGTTGTAGGTGTAATTAAACCGGTAACCATTCTATCGTAATGAGCATAAGCAAAATTTGCCTTATTAGCTTCTTTTAAACCATCTAATAAAAATCGCTCTCTGATTTTATCAGTTTGATAGGTTTTAAAATCGTCTGAATGTACTGCTTGAATAATTTTCATTCTATTTTATTTGTTTTACTATTGTTTAACCACAATAATAATCATTTATTTTTTGTCGTCATTTTGACAATTAATATTTTTACAAAGACACGCCCCTTTTCCAAGGAATAAAATCATCTTGGTTTAGCAAAACTGATTTTGGAATAACTTCGCCACTGGCAGCTTTAATACAATATTCTAAAATATCCTCTCCCATTTCTTCAATGGTTTTTTCGCCCTCAATTACGGCACCTGTATTTATGTCTATAATATCGCTCATTCTGTTTGCTAGCTCGTTATTGGTAGCAACCTTAATTACAGGGCAAACCGGATTACCAGTTGGAGTGCCCAAGCCCGTTGTAAACAAAATTAACGTTGCGCCACTGGCAGCTTTGCCAGTTGTAGCTTCTACATCATTACCTGGTGTACAAACTAAATTCAAACCGTTTTTTATCGATGGTTCGGTATAATCCAAAACGGCAACAACTGGCGAAGACCCTCCTTTTTTTGCTGCGCCGTTGCTTTTTATCGCATCAGTTATTAATCCATCTTTAATATTGCCCGGGGAAGGATTCATGTGAAAACCAGAACCTGCATTTTCGGCCGCCTGACTATATGCACCCATTAACTGCATAAATTTTCTTGCGTCTGCTTCTTCTATAGTCCTGTCGATAATATCCTGCTCTGCTCCGCAAAGTTCTGGGAACTCGGCCAGTAAAACCGTTGCACCTAAACCTACCAGCAAATCAGAACAATACCCTACTGCCGGATTTGCCGAAATACCACTAAAGCCATCGCTACCACCGCATTTTACACCTACATTCATTTTACTTAACGGTGCAAGTTGGCGTTCTATTTTATTAGCTTCCACTAAACCTTCGAACGTCTTTTTTATGGCTAACGCGATCATGTTTTCTTCGCTTTGCGACTGCTGTTGTTCGAAAATATAAAGTGGCTTATCAAACGATGGATTTCTCTCTAATAAATCGGTTTTAAAGTCTTGCACTTGTAAATTTTGGCAACCCAAACTTAAAACAGTTACACCAGCAACGTTAGGATGATCGGCATAGGCGGCTAATAACTTACTCAAAACCGCAGCATCTTGCCTAATTCCCCCACATCCACCTTGATGGTTTAAGAATTTAATTCCATCTATGTTTTTAAATGGTCTATCGGCTTTTATTCCTTCAAAAGATAAAGGCGCATTTAAAGAACTGATATCAACACCGTTTTTAAATGCCTCAACCAAAGTTTGCGTATAATTTTTGTATTTATCGGTTACGGCGTAACCCAATTCATTGTGTAATGCTTCTCTAATTACATCTAGGTTCCGGTTTTCGCAAAAAACAGTTGGAATAAATAGCCAGTAATTCGCCGTACCAACTTTGCCGTCGGCACGGTGGTAACCGTTAAATGTTCTGCCTTCAAACTTCGAAATATCTGGTGCCTGCCAAGTATAGTGATAAGGTCTGAATTCATAAGGAGCAGCAGCATGTTTCAAATTATCAGTCGTCATGCGAACGCCTGCCCTAACTGGAAACTGAATTTTGCCTACCAAAGTGCCGTACATAAAAACTTCGTCGCCGGTATTCATATCGGCAATATAAAATTTATGCTTAGCATCAATATCATCTATCAAGGTATAATTTATGCCTTGATAAACCACCGTTTGGCCAGCTTTTAAATCGCTCAATGCAACCAACACATTATCTTTAGGATGAACTTTTAAAACTAACTGTTTCATTAGGCTATATTTATTTTAGTTGATGCAATTTGCTTTAAAGCGATTAACACACCTTGGCTTTCTATTGCATCGAAATTGTGTTTAACTGAGTCTATAAAACCGGGTAACAGGTTTAAATCCACCTTCCAAAAATCTACATCTTCAAGCACATTAGTTACATAATCTGCTGTTTGCGATTGCTTCTGAAAATAGGCGACCTCATCATCCGTTATTATATAATTAATGTCTTTGTATTTCCCAAAATACTTATCTCCCTCCTTCTTATCAACTTTTAAAAATCTTAAATAAGCAGCAAAGCCGAAGGCAATATTTTCTGGAACCGAATTAATTTTTTTGTAATGGTTTAATAATAATGGCAAAATACGAATCTTCATTTTCATGCTATATTGAAACGTAATGTTAAGCCATAAATGCTCTATTGCGGGATTTGCAAATCTGTCTTTTACAGTATTCGCAAACAAAGTAGTCTGCTGTTCGGTAACTTGATAAGGAATAGCCGGACCAATTTCCTGTGCCATCAAATCGTCAATGTAACTTTTTATAGTTTCATTTGTCATTGCATTTTTTACGGTATCAATTCCGGCTAAAAAGGCAATTCCGGAGCTTAAAGTATGTGTGCCATTCAACAATCGAACTTTTAGTTCCCTATAAACCTCTATGTCGTCGGCTATAATTACACCTTTATCTACTTTAGCAAACGATAATACATCACGCACTTTATCATTTCCTTCAATTGCCCACAAACTATACGGCTCAGCCATAGAAAGCAAATTGTCTTTATAGCCCAATTCATCTTCTAATTTTTTCAAATTATCGGCATCCGGTTTACCCGGTACAATCCTATCTACTAAGGAGTTGCAAAAGGTGTTTTGATTAGTTAGCCATGCTATAAATTGCTGATCAAGCTTATTGTAGTTTGCTAATTCTAAAACTATTGATGCTAGTTTTTTACCGTTATCTGGTATCAACTCTGTTGCAATAATTATTAAACCTGTATTTTTTGCGCCTAACTTTTGGTAGCGATGATATAAAACAGCTAATACTTTTGCAGGGAAAGAACTTGGTGGATTCTGATCTATTTTTTCGCTCAGCAACTGTATTCCTACTTCTGTTGTATTAGAAACTATAACTTTAAGATCTTCACTTTGTGCCAATTTTAAAACACTTTCCCAGTTATTATTTGCTGCAATTACTTGGCTTATGGCCGATGATATGATATTTTTTGAAACAGGCTGGCCATTTTCTAACCCGCGAATACAAAGCGTATATAGAGAATCTTGCTCATCAAACTCTGCTGTGTTGTTTCCTGTAGATTTTACAACGGCAATACGACCATTAAAAACACCTTCTCTATTGGCTTTATCTATAAAATAGTCTGGCAAGCCTCTAAGTAAAACTCCCGTTCCAAATTGGAGCACTTTTATCGGAAGTTCAAAAATGGCTGCTGATGGTTTAATCAGATTTTCTGAACGTATAGAATCTAGATTTTCTTTAGATAAAATCATTGCTTTAGTATACTGCTTTTCAAAATTATATTCGCTAAGCGATGCCCTTAACAGCACTACATTAGCATTTGGTTAAAGCAATAATACCTAATATATGCTACTAAAAACCCTTTTACCGTGCAAATATTTGTGCAATCGTTGCCAAAAACAAGAATTCAATATCAGGATAAAGTGATAGTTGATTTACCAAATTGTGAAGCAAAAATTATCGAACAGAAACTCTTTTATCTCCTATCCAATTAATGATATCGGGCAAGTCATAATAAGACAGTACATTAGGGATTACCGTTACATACCTATTCTTGGTTAAAGGCGTATCAATCGTTTCTTTATAAGACTTTAATACGCCAAATAAATTAAGTTTAGCTACGTTATCCTTTAAAAAAGTAGCATGTAGAGCGGAGATTCCGGCGGTGCCTTCGGCGTTAATTTCGATAGGCAGATTTGTAAGTGATTTTTCTTGCGTTACAAATTTAATAAGATTAAGCACTGCTGAGGTTTGAAGGCCAACTAAAGGCTTTCCGACATGTAGACCTAAAATTGCGTTGCGATAGGAAACGTCAAAATATTTTGGGTCGTTCTCAGAAATCTTATCGGCAGTTTCACCCATTCCCGGCAAATCTGCAATTATTAATGCATAACCTTGTTGTAAATGCGCTTTAACTAAACTTGCGCTATCGGCTAAATGGTTTTTACCTTTGTCACTTAGCCAAATAAGCACTTTGGTTGGTTTTAGTGCGGGATAGTAAACTAGAATAGGCATTGGAACTTCATCAACTTTCCTGATCACGATTTTTTTAAAGCTTATATTTTTTGCAATAACTTCGCCAACTGTTTCTGCATCAACATCTCTAATATCTGGATTTAAGGTTAACAATCGATTAATCGTTTTTACTTTTTCAGCTTTGCTCTTTTTGGCAAAAGATAAACGATCTGATTTTTTATCATTGAATAGCTTAATATTTTGCTGGGCGATATTTATCTCATTTTTATAACTGGTGCTAACTTTTCCGGTTTTGGTAGCGAACAAATCCACATCAGTTTCAACTTCTCCAATTTGCTCTTCAATCTTCTTTTCATCGTTATAAAACCATTTCCTAAACCACTGTACAACCCTTTCGCGTTTAGGTTTTGAAATTCCGTGTCCATCGTCTACCGTAAAAATGGATAGTTTTTCTTCGGCGCCAAGACTTTTGTAAACTTTCTGAAGATCTGCATATGAATCTAATGTGGCATTGTAAGCTATAAAATCATATCGCCCTGCAAGAACTAATATTGGTTTTGGTGCAGCGGCAATTAGATAATCGCTCATTTCTAGTTGCGCTAAACCTTCTGTCGGGATTTGCGCACAACCATCGGCTGCACCAGTGGTGGCAAATGTATATGCCCTACTTGCTAAATAACTGCAAGGTGCAACAACTTTTACCCTATCATCAAATGCAGCGAAATAGATGGCCTGCATTGCTCCACCACTATTTCCCGTACATCCAATTTTTGTGGCATCTACTTCGGGTCTGCTAAGCAAATAATCCAAACCCCGGGTATTGTCAAACAATTCGTAAGCAGCAGCGGAGGTTCCTAAAAGATTTGAAGAAAGATTTAGCAACGTATGTTCGGTAGTACTGCCACGCGTTAATGCTTTCCCACTGTCATCTGTTAGCTG
Source organism: Pedobacter namyangjuensis (assembly GCF_003313325.1). Taxonomy (GTDB): domain Bacteria; phylum Bacteroidota; class Bacteroidia; order Sphingobacteriales; family Sphingobacteriaceae; genus Pedobacter; species Pedobacter namyangjuensis. The sequence continues at coordinate 83,141 of NZ_QMHQ01000003.1, forward strand.
TACTCTTTCGCTTTGAGAAATTGGATCGATTACAAACACTACAAAACCATGTTTAGCTAATAAAATAGCTGTTTTTTGGTATGATTCAGTCGCTTTCGCTAAATCTTCGTGACCACAAAAAAGTAATACGGCCGGAAATTTACCTTTTCCATTCGGGATGTAGAGATTTGCCGTTACGTGATGATTTTCGAAACTCTGATAAACAATTTTTTCTATTCGATAACTGTCTTTTCTGATTGTTCCGGTTGTTTCTGCAGCCAGATCAGCCCTTTGTGGTAATTTGCCGACTAAATCCTTAAACTTTGTCCGGATATTTTTGATGTAAGTTTCTGTAGATGAGTTTGAAGCTAATGCGCTTACAAATTTAATTTCCCGTTGATTATACTGCGATTGCATTTGCTGCAACAGATAAGTATTTACACTCACATCTGCTTTCCAATCTAATACATTAAACTGTTTTTGAGCAAAAGCCAGATAGCACGAAAATTGAAAAAGGCAGAAAACAACGAATAATTTGAAGTCAGAAAATCGAAACCAATTCATCGCTTAACTTAGTTTGAATTATTTTTTAGCAAGCATTTTAAGCCATTTTGGATACTCTCTAACTAGGTTATTACCCCAGGTACCATACCAAGCATAGCCATTTCTACGCTCATAACTGATATCCTTAATATCGGTGTAAATAACATTGTCTCTATCTCCGAAAATCGGCTTATTAGTTTTTAGATCGTAAAACCTGGCCCAAATTGTAGCATTTGCATCGGCTACTAAACCCTTGTCCTTTTTATCAGGGAGCTGATCAAATTTAAAACCTACAATTTTGTTTGCGTCAAACCATTTAACGGCATTTTCGATTGCATTTTTTACCTCTGCAGAAGGTTGCTGAATTTTCATTAAAAACCTAACAATATTTACCGATTCTGATGCGCTTAAAGCTTCAGGTTCAAAAGCTCTAGCTTTGGCTGGTTGCAATGTATTTTCATCGTACTGCGCTGCCCAAATTGTTGGCGTACCATTTTGCAGTACTTGCGTTTTTAAGATACAGCTTAAGCCTTTTTCCAATGCATTTTTTGATTTGGCGACATACTTATCATCAATCGCAGCAAAGCCTTCAGTTTTAGTAGTAACGTTAAGCATAATGCCTAATACGTTAATCATCGCATCATCATTATAAGTAATTTCGGCCCGGTACATGCTCTTATCAGGATAATATTGTGGCCAACCCCCGTTTGCATACTGCGCCTCAAGTAAATAGTCGATACCCTTTTGTGCTGCTTCGAGATATTTTTTATTGGCTGTTTCGCTGTACGCTTTAACTAAGCTGTTTATCTCCCTAGTTGTAGCATGGTTATCGATAGTGGCATGTTTAACTGGCGTAGCTTTAATTTTAGCCAACAATTGTTCGGTTAGCTTGTTTTCGTATTTAACCACACTCTTATCTGCCAATTGCTTAGGCCAAGCACCATTAGATAGTTGATAAACTAGCATTTTTTCTGCTAAGGAATCAATTTTCGCATTTACTTGTGGTACTTTCTGTGCAGTTGCGCAAGAAGTAAAAACAAGGCTGATTAGTGCAAATAATAATATTTTTAAGTCATTCATTATCAAATCAATTAATCAGCCTTGCTCAACTATTTTGCTATTTTAGCTAACCAGTTTACCAAGTCTGATGCGGCTTTAAAGTTTTCGTATTTTGCTGGCAGTTTTCTACCGTCAACATATTCGTTGTATAACCAAGGATCTCCGATTACGAAAACCGTTCCCTTGCCATATTTTGTTATAGAAATTACATCTTCACCATCGCTATCTTTTAAAATTGATTTAGCATTGCCACTCAACTTCAAACTGCTGTATTCTTTAATAAAGATGTTTTTAGCTGTTTTTAAAACTTCATTTCCAGCTGGCACCTCAACCTTTGCGGTCTCGAAGTTTGTAGCTACCGGCACACGCCCTTTTGTAGTGCCGTTAAAATGTACACCGAACCTTGCCGTTAGTTTATTAAAATGCTCTAGTTCAACATTTGGAGCATCGTTACCAAAAAGTACCAAAACACCACCTTTGTTAACCCATTCTGTAATTTGGGTTATATTTTCTTCTTTGATAAAATTAGGCTTAGGTGCTTCTTTTTCATTGTCAGGATCAACAATGATATAAACAGCAGTATTTTTTAAATTTTCGGCTGTTGGTGATTGATATAAAGTATTGGTTTTAAAACCGTTATTAATAAATAGATCACCAAAAAAAGTAAATCCGTTATTACCTCTTTCGTCCCATTTGTAATGCCAAACTAAATCGTTTCCACTTTGGTCTTTTTTAACTTCGTGATTAAAGTAAGAGTCTAACGTTACCAGTTTACCCATGCCTGGTTTTGGCATTGCGGCAATTTCCATTTCGTTGGCTGCCAATAAAAATGCTCCAACTCCCTTCGGATCGTTAGTGATCACCTTTTCGCTCATGTAATATTCAAAACTACCATCGCGGTAAGGTTTTCCTCCCAATCCAGAAACACTCACTGTACCTTTTAAATTAACTTTGTTAGTGCCGGCACTTTCAACAAACTCTTTTTTAATGCCTTTATAACCTTTATCCGCTACTGCGAAAAAAGATTTTGGCAAATAACCTTGGCGAACTGCTTTTGCAAATGTGTAAACAAACATGCTCGATGCAGATGCCTCTACATAATTACCTTTCTCTTTTGGCTTATCTAAAATATCAAACCATAAGCCCGTTTTGCTATCCTGCACCTTTTGTATCGCCTTAGCATAACGATTTAAAATTGCCAATAGTTCTGCTCGTTTAGGATGATTAACGGGAAAATTATCTAATACATCAACCAATGCCATTCCGTACCAACCCATTGCCCTAGCCCAAAAATTAGGCGATTTACCTGTAGTTTTATCTGCCCATTTCTCGGTTTTCGATTCGTCCCAACCGTGGTACATCAAACCTGTTTTGGCATCTACGGCGTTTTTTTCCATCCAAATAAATTGGTTGGCAATATCGTCAAAAGCTTTATCGTCTTTAACCAAAGCAGCATATTCTGCGTAAAATGGCTGCCCCATGTATAAACCGTCTAACCACATTTGGTTTGGATATATTTTCTTGTGCCAAAAACCACCTTCGTTAGTACGAGGCTGGCCTTTTAACTGATCCCATAGTGTTGTAGCAGCCCTGAAATATTTTTGTTGACCAGTAACGTTATATAAAGTAAGTAACGTTCTACCATTTTTAACATTGTCTATATTATAATCTGCCTGTTTGTAGCGATTAATTACTCCATCTTTAGTTACGAAGAAATCCATGCTTTTTTGCATGTACTTAAAATACTCGCCATCTGCTGTACGTTTCCAAATGCCTTCAATTCCCTCTAAAATCACGCCTTGATCGTAAGCCCATTTTACGGCTTTCGGCTTCGCCGGATCTAGGTTTAAAGAGTCTTTCCAAATCTCCATAACCGTATTCGCCATTTGTTGCGATAAAGGTTTTTCTTGAGCGCTTAACTGGAAAGTAAGGCCTGCAAAAGTTGCTACTGCTAAATACTTAAAAATTTTTCTCATCCGTAAAATTGGTTTTTAACGATGATTTTGGATCATCGACTATTTGTTTATCTGCAAAGAATTTTCTGCAGCACCAGCAACAAACTCAGCTTTTTGCTTGGCCTTTGAGGCATCTAAACCTGATGATTTGATTGCACTGTTATTTTCGCCACTTATGCGAAATAACACGTTTGCAGTATTATACTTTACATTTGTAAAACTGATGTCCTTTCCGTTTTGAATATTAATTAGCGGACTGGCATCATTAACCGTCAAATTTACGTTATTTAACTTTACGTTTTTAGCCTCTTGTAAATCGATTCCCTCTTTTGCCTTAATATGCAGGTTATTTAGTGTAATGTTGCTGATACTGAGCTCTGGCAAACCTCTAACAAATACAGCTTTCGACGCTCCATCACAAACTACATTGTCAATGTAAAAATCTCTAAAAATTGGCGTTTCTTCTGTAACCGGCAATAATTGAATTTTAGGTGCGTCACGTTTTTCGCCGGTTAGAGGAACCGGATCTACTGCTGCATAATACATATCGAACAAAATCGCTTCGCCGATAATATCTTTCATATTGATGTTTTTTATAAAGATGTTTTCTACCACACCGCCTCTGCCACGTGTGGTTTTAAAACGCAGCCCAATGTCGGTTCCTATAAACGAGCAATCGTAAACGAAAATATTTTTTGCACCGCCAGACATTTCACTACCGATTACAAATCCACCATGTGCATGGTAAACGGTACTGTTACGAATAATTACGTTTTCTGTAGGCATTCCTCTTTTTCTACCTGCTGCATCTCTACCAGATTTAATGCAAATGCCATCGTCGCCAACATCAAATGTGCTACCTTCAATCAATACATTTTTACAAGATTCAATATCAATTCCATCTCCATTTTGGGCATACCAAGGGTTTTTAGCATACACATTTCTAACAATCAAATCTTCGCACATTAACGGATGGATGTTCCAAGCAGGAGAATTTTGAAAGGTTACACCCTCTAGCAGAATGCGTTTGCAAGATGTAAAAACCAACAAATTAGGTCGTAAAAAATCTTTAATTGATTGATAAAATTCAGGCGTTTTATCTGCTGTAATTTCGCCAGGGTTTTTCATTTTAGCGGCAGTAACCGATTGTTGCGTAGGGAACCACATTTTTTTATCTTCGCCAACTATACCACCAGAAGCCACTAAACGCTTCCACTGTGTTTCGGTTAACTTATCTTTTTTAACCATTCGCCAGGCATCGCCGGCGCCATCAATAATACCAAAACCGGTAATTGCAATGTTAGTTTGGTTTACTGCCCATAAGGGAGATTGGTTGCGCATTTGCGATAAACCTTCCCAATTACTTGCTACCAATGGGTATTGATCAAAATCTTTGGTAAACTGCAAAATCGCATTCTTCTGCAAATGCAGATTTACATTACTTTTTAACTCAATTGGCCCTGTTAGCCATAAACCTTTTGGCACCAAAACTACGCCACCGCCTTTTTTGTTACAAGCAACAATTGCATCGTTTATCGCTTTACTATTAAGGGTAATACCATCGCTTACAGCTCCATATTTTAAAATATTAATGGTATCTGCTTTAAAAGAAGTTTTCGCTACAACGGGTAGGTTACTAAAAGAGTAAGGTTTTTTAATTCCACTTTGTGCAAGTGTGGTAAGCGTAAGCGCAGAAAGTGCAATGCTAAAGATAGTTGAAACTACTTTTTTCATGTTCAGGGATACGGTTTATAAATTTGGTTGTTATTAATTAATTGGCACACGTATTTATTAGATTAGCCATATTAACTTTAACAAGTCTACACAGATTTAAACAGGAATGAAACTAATTGGCTGAAAATAACTATGCAATCGTTACCAATTTATGCGCATAAGCTATGTTTTGGGCTTTTTTACTTTTCCTTAACTTACAACTCAATTCTAAACCAATCGAAATCTGCATAACCCGCATCGTTAGTTTTCTGTTCGCCAGTGGCAAATAAACCAACTTTAGCCCCAATCCACTTACCGGGTTGGGCAGTAAACACGTCGCTTACTTTCGTAAACTTGTCGCCATCTAAGCTATAATAGAATTGGCATTTGCCACCATCGCTAACCGTTACACTTAAATAAACCGTTTGCGATTCTAGCTTTAAAAGTATTTCCTCCTTCTCTCTTTTGCCTTTATCCGCTTCTATGCAAGTAGTATAAACAATATACATTCCGTCTTTTTTATGCTTAACTGCAATGTTGGCATAGCTTAAACCTGCTATAACTAAACCTGCTTTTTCATTTTCCAATTTAATGTTTGGTGTTAAACTCATTTTAGTTACCACAGTAAATTTTTCTGTCGGAAATTTTTGAAGTAACAAATTTGGCACGTCCCGCAAGTTTTTAGCACTATCTGGCATTTTAACTGCGTACAATCTTAATGCACCTTTAGCCGAATTTAAAAAAGACCACGTTGCCAAAGGATTGGCTTGCCATTGCCACTGCAAACCAAGATTACTTCCATCAAATTCATCACTTTCTGCAGGAGTAGCAATTTTAGAAAACTTAGCAATTTGCGGTTTTTTATAGGTCAAAACTGGTTCTCCAACCCCGTCGCCATCCGCATCTGCTCCAATAATAGGCCAATTGTTTAGCCATTTCATTGGTTGCAAATGCACTACCCTTCCATAGGCATCTTTATCCTGAAAATGCAAGAACCAATCTTCGCCGGTTGGCGTATTTACCCAAGCGCCTTGATGCGGACCATTAATTTTAGTTTTGCCTTGATCCATTACCACTTTGCGCTCGTAAGGGCCATAGATATTTTTAGATCTTAAGACCAATTGCCAACCAGTGGAAACTCCACCGGCAGGAGCAAAAATGTAGTAAAATCCGTTTCGTTTATAAAACTTAGGGCCTTCTAACGTCGGATCGGTTTCATGTCCATCGAATACTATTTTGCCTTCGTCTAAGGTTTTAGTTCCAAGAACATTCATTTTTTTAACCACTAAAATACTTTTAATTCCGGCTCTACTACCTGCGTAAGCGTGTATTAAGTATGCCTTTCCGTCTTCATCCCAAAGCGGGCAAGGATCTATCAAACCTTTACCCGCTTCTACTAAAATCGGTTCAGTCCACGGCCCATTTATATTTTTTGCCTTTGTTAAGTAAATGCCAAAATCTGGATCTGGGTAATAGATGTAAAACTCGTTGTTATGATAGCGAATTGCCGGCGCCCAAACACCATTGCCGTGTTGGGTTTTAGAAAAATGCGCTAAAGGTAATTGTCTTTTTAAGGCATGGCCGATGATGGTCCAATTTACCAAATCTTTGGAATGTAAAATCGGTAAACCGGGCACTGCATCAAAACTCGATGAAATCATGTAAAAATCGTTGCCAACTCTAATTGCATCTGGATCTGAATAATCTGCATCGATTACTGGATTCTTGTATTTCCCATTACCTAAATCCGGCACCCAAACTCTAGAAACTTCACTTTGTGAAAAAGCGGATATTGTAATTAGCGCTAAAAATGCGAGGATAGATAATTTCATGTTAAATCTTAATTTTAGTCATCCTGAGTGCGATATTTTTTTAATTTACTTCGGCAGCCAAGATGTTGTGCCAGCGAAAATATTTTTGAAAGTGTAGGCTTTTGCTTCCTTTTTTGTTAATTGTTTAGACCAGGCTACACGGCTATCCTTTACAAAACCCAGACCTGTTGAGCCGTATTCTGCGTAAAATGCAGTTTTGTGATTATCATTTTTGTTCCAAACGCTCCATCCGGCAGGTAAAATATGGCTGCCCATTTCTGTATTTACAAAAACGGTTTTAGCATGAGAACGCCATGGCCTGCCCAGATAGACTTTTTGTATATCAGCATCTGCTGTTAGTTTACAATTTAAAAATACAAAACCGTAGGGTTGACTTTCTGTTGTTGATGCAGCTGTAATGAACGAATTCTTTTTACTATGAATGTGGCAATGCTCGAAAACCACCGTAGCGGCGCCGAAAATAAAATCTGTTGTACCTTCTATATAACAGTTAACGTAATATTGCCTGCTATTAGCTGCTGAGGGAAATAGGGTGTCCTGATTACCTAAAATTCGGCAATTTTTAATTATTACCCTATCTGCCTCTATATGTAACGCAACTGCTTGGCCAACTGCACCTGCAGTGTTTTCGATGGTTAAATTAGTAGCGCTAAAATCATTTCCCTGTACCAAAACAGAATGCGAGGTATAGGTATTTATTGCGCCCTTACCAGAATAATCATCATAAGAAATAATGGTTTTGAATTGATCTTCGCCTAGTAAACTAATATTTGATTTGTGTGCCGGGATAACCAATTTCTCCCGATAAAATCCATTTTTGATGTAGATGCTTACCTTAACTTCTGATAAATCTCTAACAGCGTTTACAGCTTTCTGTATGGTTTTAAAATTTCCACTTCCATCTTTTGCTACGGTAATGGAGCTAGGAAAAGTTTGAGATTGAGCTATCGCGATTAAGTTTATGAAAAGCGAAAAAGTAAACAAAATCGTTATTCGATGGCTGTTGTTCGTTAATTTCATAAGCTTTATTCTTTAGGATTCCATCCGTTTAGTATATTTTGTAGCGTATAAGTTTTTGCGATTTTCTCCTCTAACTGGTGCGACCATTTAACTCTCGAATTCGAGTTTGCTCCTGCACCTGTACTATTGTACTCTGCGTAAAATGCAGTTTTCTCATTAGTTTCTTTGCGCCAGTTATTCCATCCCTCAGGCTTAATCATTTTGCCCATTTGGCAATTAATAAAAACCGTTTTGGCATACGGACGCCACGGCCTGCCTAAAAAGAAAGAGTTTTCCGGGGCATCTCCAATAATACGGCTATTAATAAAAACGTAGCCATATTTTGAAGAATCTGGCGACGAAGACGCGGCAATGTAACCAGCGTTTTTGCAGAAAATTTCACAGTCGTCAAAAACTGCCGTCGAAGAACCGAAAATAAAGTCAACCGTACCTTCTATATAACATTTATAATAATATTGCCTGCTTCCGTATCCGAAAGTATATAAGGTATCTTGAAAACCAAGCATCCTGCAGTTTGTAAATTTAGCTTTATCGCCAGCTACAAAAAGCGCTACAGCTTGCCCAATCGGCCCTGCGGTATTTTGAAAAGTTATATTCTCTGCAGAAAAATTTGGGCCATAAATGTAAAAACTTGCCGAGCCAGAAGTTCCTTTTTCTTCGCCAAAAACATTCTTCTTCTGTGCCCAATCATCAAAAGTTAAAATGGTTTTAAAGTTATCTTCGCCAATAATTTTTACCATTTGTTTGGAAGCCGACAAATTCAATTTTTCTTTGTAGATACCATTTTTGATATAGATTGTAGTAACAACTTTTCTAAAATCTGGAACGGCATTTATGGCCTCTTGCACTGTTTTAAAATTTCCGCTCCCATCTTGCGCTACCACAAAATCATAAGCCAAATTATTTTTCGCGTTAGCATTAAAACAAGTTAGCAAAGCCATTATGCCAAGAAAAAAGACGCATACTCTTATCATTTCTTAGGCAAGTTTGATTTAACTACTCTATTGGCAAGCTCGATGTTTAAATTTCTGATATCTGCCAATACCAACTGTGCAATTCTTCTAGCTCCCAGCTCGTTAAAATGGGTATTGTCTACTTTCCCATCTGGATAATTTGGATGCTCATTTGGCAAAAGCTGGTTAAATAATAACTTTGAATTTTCGGCACCCATTTGTTGGTACAGAGCTTTACTCGTTTTGTTAAGGTCTATTAGTTTAACATCTAGTTTTTTGGCCAAGGCGATTACTATGTCTGCGTAAATGGCGTGTGTTTCTTTTATATTTCCTTCTGCGTCAAAATTCCTTCTAGAAACTGGAGTAACTAGAATAGGTATAGCGTTTTTGCTTTTAGTTTCGTTAACAAACTTTGTTAAGTTAGCCTCGTATTCCGCTGGTGTAGTGTATCTATCAACCTTCTCTTTGCTCTCATCGTTATGGCCAAATTGGATAAATACAAAATCTCCCGTTTTTAGATTTTTTAAAGCGGGCTCCCAAAGTTTTTCGTTTAAAAAAGTTCGGGTGCTACGACCATTTTTAGCCAAATTGTGCACCACAACCGTACTATCAAAAAAATTGGCAAAAGGCATTCCCCATCCAGTTTCTGGATAAGCTTTTTTCTCTTTTATCGAAATGGTAGAATCGCCTATCAGATAAACGTCTATATTTTTTTCTGAAGGATTAACAAATGACATAAACAGCATTACTCCTACTAAAACTACGATTTTAAACTTATTAATTTTAATCATTCTATAACGTTAATTTAAATTTTACTGTTTATTATAAAAGCGATAAAGAGATGTAAAATCCCTCTATCGCTTTGAATATAATTTTAACTAAAATACAACTATCTCCATCTGGCATCTCCTATGCCATTTGTTTTTAAGTCTGCGTTGCCTAATGTAAAATTGCCAGTTGCTGGGTTTGTAAACCCAGGATTTAAGGTGGTAAATGTTCCTGTATCATATTTAGCATTTGCAGTTGCACTACCAGACATGTAAGTTGGCGCATTAAAATAGTTGTTAGCCGTAAAGTTAGCAGCCACGATATTTGTAGAGGCCTGATTGGTTAAAATGCCACCAGAATTTGCTACGATATTTTTTGAAAAATAAATTTCGTGCTTAGCTAAACGAACGTATAAAATTCTGTTGCTGGCTCCATTTGTAATGCCGTTTAAAGTGTTATTTGCAATTGTTATCACCGATGTAAATGCCGGAAAATTAGTTGAACCGGTAGGATCCATCCTGAACAAATCTCTGGCAGTTGCAGAGTTGTAAACCGTATTGTTAGAAAAGTTTAAGGTTTTAGCTAAACCAGCTCTAAAGTCAATAAAATCTCCGCCGTTGCATTCTATATTGCTAATTAAATTGCCTTTAAAAGTCATGTTCTCTACCAATGCCTTTAAGTTTACATAAACCAATCCTTTTACGTAGTTTTTAATCACACAAGCTTCAACAGATAAGGCTCCGTAAGCGTTATCGGAAATTTCATCGTAAATAAATGTTTGATTGCCGTTTATTGCTCCTGTGCCATCAAGTTCTATATCTTTTAAAGATAAACCTGCATTGGCTCTTAATTTAAAAACGGCGCCTTTAACAATTGGCTTATCTGTAGGTTTTGCGCCTTTTAAAGAAATGGATTTTGCGATAATCAAATCAGCATTTACATTGTAAGTTCCCGGCAACAACGCAAAAACATCGCCCGAATTAGCTGTTGCTATTATTGCCGCCAAATCATCAGTAGGTTTTACAGATATTGCCCCGCCCAAATCTAGCAAAGTTGTAAATGTTGTTGTGCCACGTACGCTTGTGCCATTTAGTAACTTAGCAGTATATAATGTTTCGCCAGTTAAGCCAGTTATGGTTGCCTCGCCGGCTGCAACTTCTGCTGCCGTAACCGGACGAGTGATATTGCCCGGTGCTAAGGTAATAGCAGTTGCCATTTGCCCCGCTGGCCAATTTAATACAGCAGATGTGGCGGTTAACTTTGCTTGATTTACGGTTTGAAAAATTTGTTCTGCATCTGTTTTAGCAGTTGCGCTAATCCATTTAGAATCTTCAACACCCTCTCCAACAGCTTTTACTCTAAGTGAATACTGGGTATCGCCACTTAAACCGGTAACCAAGTAAGGCACTTGTAAAAAGGTAATGTCTTTTATTGACTTTACAGGAGCACCAGAAAAATCTGCAGTTGTATAAACCTCAATTGTGTAAGTTTTAGCATTTTTAACTGCTTTCCAGTTTAACCGCAAATCAATTTTATTTACTACGCTTACAGCCAAATCCGTTGGAGAAAATGCCCTATCTACATCTAGCGTAGTAATTTCGTCTAGTCCATCTTTGCAAGAAGAAAAGCTTAAACTGCTAATCATTAAAACGAAAGCAATAAATATATTTTTAGTCTTCATAATTTATTTTTTAGAATTAATAATTGTTGTTAGTCAAAGTTCCGTTTGAAGAATCTAGGAAAGTTTGCCAGATAGGCCAAACTGGTTGCGAATTTGGATCTCTTAAAAAAAGTGCATTCCAGTAAGTAACCACATCTGAAGTAGCAGACAATGTCCATGCTTTATTTGCAGTGTAGTTTCCTGCTGCTCCAATTGCATCTGTGTCGCCAAAATTTAAACCGTAAATTTCTACCTTTTCACCATCAGCGGCAGTTCTGTAATAAATTCTTAACGGAAGATTAGCATATTTTCCTTGTCTAGCATCTAACTGTTGCAATTTAATTTTGGCTTCGTTTAATTTAACACTCAATAAATTCCAACGGATTAAATCTGCTTTTCGTAGCATTTCTCCGCAAAACTCTAAAGCTCGCTGATCTACAATTGCGTTAAAAAACGTAGTTGAACTTGCGCTAGCTTGCGTTAGGTAAGTATTAACTTTGGCAGGATTTGTTGGAAACGCTCTGGTTAAAATCATTCTTAAATAAGGTGCGGCAGCGGCTGGTCCGTCTAGTTCATTAACAGCTTCGGCAGCCATTAATACAACATCTGCGTAACGCATGTACATCCAGTTTAAACCATCGTCGTTAGCATTTGTAACTCTTCGTTTAAGCCACTCGTAACGGTATTTGCCAAAATATAACTTGTTTAATGTAGATGGAACCTGGAAACCGCCTTTATCAGCAGCATCTGTAGAAGCTCTGTCCCAACCGTAAGGAACAACCGAAACATCTCTCCTAACATCATCAACATCATATTCATATAACATAATTGGATTTGGTCCATCGGTACCACCTCTGTTTTGCCCTGTATACTTATCTGTTTTAGCATGATTAACTCCCAAATCAAAAATAACACGTCCTCTAGATTCGCTAAATGGAATTTCCCACATAGACTCTAAGCCAGCAGTAGCAGATTCTTCGTGAAATTTTTTGAAGATTTCTTCGAAACCTAACAACCTTAACTCATTGCTATTTATGATCTCTAAACATTCTTTTTTTGCGATAGCGTACATTTTATCGCGTGCTAAATCTGGATCGTTACTCAACCTTGTTGTACCATCCAAACGTTTCGAATATCCTCCGGCTGCCAATGCCAACCTAGATCTTAATCCTTTAGCAAAAGCCTTGTTAACACGTTCTACTTTGCTTGTAACGGTAGATTTGTTAGGCCATGGCAACAGTGTTGCAGCCTCTTCCAAATCTTTCAGCAACTGCTTATAAACAACATCTTTGTCACTTCTCTCTACATATCTGGTATTTAGGTTTACTGGCTCAAATCTAGCAGGTACGTTGCCCCAACCTTTAATTAAATCATTATATAAAACTGCTCTTAAAGTTAATGTCTCACCTAAAATTTGAGCCATTTCTGGCCTTGTAGCTACATCACCATATCTTCTCAATCCAACAATTGCCAAATTAGCTCTTTCTATAGATTCGTAAAACTTTGCCCATGCGTTATTGTCAGTGTTCATTTGACCATTGTCTGCATTGGTATTATAATTACTTAATCTTGCTTGTTCAGAAGTTGTACTTTTTAAACTGTTGTAAACCTCAACATCGGTATTTACCCCGTAATTAACTAAATATCTGCCACGGTAAGAGTTGGTTTCTCCAAATGACTGTAAAATTCCAACTACAGCAGACTCTGCTAAAGATGGTGTAGAGAAAACCACCGAAGCATCTAATGCAGACTCGTTAGGGGTATCAAAAACCTTTTTACAACTCAGCGTAAAGCTGATGGTTGCAATCATTAATAGGGTATAAATAATCTTTTTCATCTCTTTTCTATTTAACAAGCAATTAAAAATTCACGTTTAAGCCCAACACATAAGTTTTACTTTTTGGATAGGCAGAATAATCTACACCTGGCGTTAACGGATCTCTTCTTCTGGTAGAAACCTCAGGATCAAATCCAGAGTAGTTAGTCCACATCCATAAATTATATCCAGATGCATAAACCCTTAAGCTTTTCATTTTTAGTTTTTGAGAAATTACTTTTGGTAAAGTGTAGCCTAAAGTTAAAGTTCCTAATCTTAAGAAAGAACCATCCTCCACTGCCCAATCGCTTAAAACATATCTAGCCATGTAAGGAGACCACAAGGTTGTATTTGCATTCATCGCCTCTAACTCCGCTGCATCATTGCTTATTGTTCCATTAGGACGAAGATTTGTCCAACGGTTGCCAGTTCCCATGGTAGAGATCATGTTTCTTGAACTGTATTTACTTGTAGAGGTGTACTCTATCTTGTTAGCGTTGTAAATATCGTTTCCATAACTCCAGTTAAAATAAGCACCAATATCGAAACTGTACAATCTAGCATTTACAGAAAAACCGCCGGTATTTAACGGGTTTGCATTACCAATAATGGTTCTGTCAGATAAGTTGACAACGCCATCGCCATTAATATCTTGAAGTTTCATCGATCCTGGTCTTAAAGTACCAATGATATCCGTTGCATTAGCAACGCCGTCTTTTAACTGCCAAGCTACTCCATTATATGGTTTAAAGTCAGAAACTTCATATCTACCATCACTTTTGTAACCGAATATTCTTCCAACAGATGCGCCTTCAGATACCCTAAAATCTTCTCCAATCTCGGTAGAGGCCCATCCCGAAGTTCCGGCATAGTACGCTAGGCCACCTAAAGAGTTAACCTGATTTCTGTTAAAACTAATATTTGCATTAAAACTTAAATCGAAGTTGGGTTTTCTTATTGCGTTGTAGTTTACCGAAAACTCTAAACCTTTATTTTGAGTTTCTCCAAAATTACGGTACTGATTATCATATCCTGTTCCTGCAACCGGAAATAGAATTAGTAAATCTTTGGTTTTATTTAAATACGCCTCTACGGTACCCGTTACTTTAGATTTAAATAATGAAAAGTCTAAGCCTATATTTTTGGTAACTGTAGTTTCCCATTTCAAATCTGGATTTGCCATAATTTTAGAAGGCGCTAAGAAATTTGGAAAGCCATTGGTATAAACCGGTGTTGTAGGATCGTTAGGCTGAAATAACTGTGTAGTTTGGCCCGTAGGAATGTTGTTATTTCCAGCTGTACCAAAACTTGCTCTTAACTTCAAATCATCCAACCATGTTGAGGTGGTTTTCATAAAGTCTTCTGCAGAAACTCTCCATGCTCCAGAAACTGAAGGGAAATAACCCCAACGATTGCCATCTAAAAACTTCGATGAACCATCGGCCCTAAAAGTTGCGCTTAGTAAATATTTACCTTTGTAATCATAATTTATCCTTGTAAAAGCAGATAGCAATACATCATCTGGACTAAATACTTTAGCAGATTTGCTTTCTTTACCTTGTCCAGATAGTTTTCTCGTATCATCAAAATTAAAGCCCGCCGGAAAACCGTTTATTTGCGTGGTATATATTTCTTGTTCAGTTTTAATATACTCTTGGCCCACCAATAAGTTAAGGTTATGATCGTTCTTTAAAAGCGATTTAAAATCATAGCTTAAAGTATTGGTATTTCTAATTGCATTTCTGGTAGTGTTGGTATAAACAACTGCTGGCAAACCAGGGTAATTTGGAACGTTGTTGATAACGAAATACGTAGTGCGACCGTAGAAGCGATCTTGATCATTTTTGTAACCATCGTAACCAACTTCAGAACGCAATCTTAAGCCTTTAATAATATCATAATTTAAAGCGCCGTTAAAGTTGTAGGTTTTTCTATGGATGTATTGATCGTTATCATTAATTGCATCAATAGGAT
This sequence comes from Pedobacter namyangjuensis, assembly GCF_003313325.1. GTDB lineage: Bacteria > Bacteroidota > Bacteroidia > Sphingobacteriales > Sphingobacteriaceae > Pedobacter > Pedobacter namyangjuensis. The sequence continues at coordinate 98,413 of NZ_QMHQ01000003.1, forward strand.
TGTATAAGTTGAATGCCGGATCAGTTAAGTCATTATCAGTTAAATCTCCCACTGGGAAAGTAGGATATATCATTGCATATTTCAGCCTCGAATCTGATGATGATTTCTCATTTTGTTCGTTAGCGCCCCCTCCTTTTGTTTTAGTATCCGCATAGCGAATGCCGAAATCCAATGTCAATTTATCATATAGTTTATGATTTAGCTTGAAGTTGATGTTTTGTCTTTCGTAACCAGAATTTAGCATAATTGCTTTGTCTTTAACAAAACTATGGCTTAAACTAAATTTGGTTTTTTCGCCACCACCGCTAATATTTAAGTTTTGGTTGTATGTTGTTCCGGTACGGCCAAAGATGATATTTTGCCAATCGTTAGGCACAACATTTCCATAAAGATCAATATCTTGGTAATTACCAAAGTATTTAGTGTATTCATCAGGTTTATTTGCAAGCAAAGCTCTCTCATACTGAAATGTGGCGTAATCTAAAGGAGTTAATACATCCAAAGTGTTGGCAAGTTCTCTAATTCCTGTAAATGCACTAAAGCTCACCGCGGTTTTTCCGTCTTTACTGTTTTTGGTAGTAATTAAAATTACCCCGTTAGCACCTCTAGAACCATAAATTGCTGTAGAAGAAGCATCTTTTAAAATATCTATTGATTCGATATCAGCTGGAGCAATATCAGAAATAGACGCCACAGGAAAACCATCAACTATATATAATGGAGAGTTATCGCCTGTAAGCGAACCACCGCCCCTTACTCGAATTGTCATTTCTGCATCTGGAGAACCTTCGGTTGAGGAAATGTTTACACCAGAAACCCTACCCTGTATGGCCTGCATTGCAGATGATACAGGTGCGGCAGCGATTACATCTGCACTAACAGACGATACAGCGCCCGTTAAATCCTTTTTACGAACAGTTCCATAACCAATATTAATTACAACCTCGTTCAGGTTAGCAACATCTTCTTCTAAAGAAAAGTTAGCTTTATTATCGGCACCAACAGTAATTTCCTGCGTTTTAAATCCTAGATATTTGGCTTGTAAAATAACTGTTCCGGTAGCTGGCACAGTAATTTTAAATTGTCCATTTTCGTCTGTACTTGCCACAGTAGATGTGCCTTTTAAAGCAACAGAAACCCCTGGAATTGGCTGTTTGCCAGATTTATCAATTACCTTTCCTGAGATTTGCTTTGTTTGTTGTGCGTATACCATAGTAATACCCATAGCAAGCACACAAAGGAGCAGTAAGATTTTTTTCATACGTTAAGCTTATAATTTGGTTTGTTGTGGTTAACTTTTAAGGTCTTCCATTAACAAGTCTACATCGTTTTTTTTATAAAATATGGCATTTAACGGGTTTTAATTTGTGCAATCGTTCCCGACAACGTTGCCGAAATGCAATTAAAAAATTATCTTTAAGTCTGCTAAGAAATAGTATTATTGCAAAACCTACCTTTTTAGCTGTAAACCCTATTAAATTAAAGCGTTATAATGTTTGAGCCCGTAACCATTAAAGATATAGCAAAAGCCCTCGGACTTTCTACATCTACCGTTTCTAGAGCACTTAGAGATACACACGAAATTAGCGCTGCTACAAAAAAAGTAGTTCTTGAATATGCAAAGGAAATAGGTTATCAGCCAAATCCAATAGCTTTAAGCTTAAAAGAACGCAGAAGTAAATCTATAGGTGTGGTAGTTAGCGAAGTAGCAAATAGTTATTTCTCGCAAGCTATTAATGGTATAGAATCTATTGCTTACGATAGAGGCTACCATGTAATTATTTCTCAAACGCACGAATCTTTTGAGCGTGAAGTAAGCAACGTACAACATCTGGCCTCGCGTTCTGTAGATGGTTTACTTGTTTCCCTATCTTCGCAAACCACAGATATTTCCCATCTAACGCATTTACACGACCGTGGTTTACCAATTGTATTTTTTGATAGGGTTGCCGACGAGATTGATACGCACAAAGTGATTGCAAATAATCAGCAAGGCGCTTTTGATGCAACCGAACACCTCATTAAATCTGGCTTCAAACGCATTGCACATTTAACAAGTTCTAGCCATTTATCAATTAGTATTGAGCGATTAGCTGGTTACGAGGCAGCGCTAAAAGCCCATAATATTAAGCCAAACCCTGCTTATGTTAAGTTTTGTCCGCATGGCGGAATGTTATATGAGGAAACAGAGACTGCAATTAAAGAACTTTTAGCCTTACCAGAAAAACCTGATGCAATCTTTGTTGCCGGCGACCGTTTAAGCACAGGCTGTTTGAGTGTTTTTAAAAATTTAAACGTAGCTGTACCGAAAGATATGGCTATAGCCGGATTCAGTAATTCTGATGTTCTGGATTTGTTTAATCCATCTATAACATCTATTAGGCAACCAGCTTTTGAAATTGGGCAATTGGCAACCCAAATGCTTTTACAACTTATAGAAGCAAAGTATCCGGTAGTAGAGTTTGAGAAAAAGATTTTAGAAACTGATTTATTTATTAGAAATTAAATCACGTTAGCGTAATAAAATTACATTTTCATCCTCAAAAGTTGTTTGAACATTCTTTGTTAAATACCAAAATTTATCTTTGCGGCACATTTTAGGTTATGCAAAGTTTAGATAAAATTCAGGCAGCAATACTGCCGTTAAAAGAAGATATAATTAATCACAAGGTTTATAACGTAATTACAGAAATTGCCGATTTACGCGTATTTATGGAGTACCATATTTATGCCGTATGGGATTTCATGTCGCTTTTAAAGGCTTTGCAAATAAATTTAACTTGTACCAGTATACCTTGGTTTCCGGTAGGTGATGGAAAAACCAGAGCGCTAATAAACGAGATTGTAGCTGGAGAAGAATCTGACGTTGATGCTAATGGCTTACAAAAAAGCCACTTCGAAATGTATTTAGATGCAATGGAGCAATGCGGAGCGGATGTGAAAGGCATAAATACATTTGTTTCAACACTAAAAGAGACGGGAGATTTCGACTTGGCTTATCAAAAAGCAAATACCCCTACTGCTGCTATTAATTTCGTAAATTATTCGTTCGAAATTATCAACAGTAAAAAACCTCATCTACAAGCAAGTGCTTTTACCTTTGGCAGGGAAGATTTAATACCAAGTATGTTTAACACTATTGTAAACGATTTTAACCAGAAATTTCCATCGCAGGTTTCTTTATTTAAATACTATTTAGATAGGCACATTGAGGTCGACGGTGATCATCATAGCCATTTGGCGTTAGATATGACAGCAACACTCTGCCAAAATAAAGAAACATATTTGCTTGAAGCACAGCACACAGCGGTAGAGGCACTACAGCAAAGAGTGGCACTTTGGGATGGAGCTTATGAGCAGATAGTAGCTAACAAGCTCGCATCCAATACTAACGTATAACGCAATCTTTTTAATTTGTTTGGAAGTTGGTAGCTAAGTGCTGCACTTCTTCGTTTGAAATTAATTTCGGATTACTGTATTGCTTCTCTAAAAGAGTTAACGCAATTTTAATATGACCTGTAGTTGTGTTAATTAAACACTCACCACCGTCCATAGTACTAGAAATGTATCTTCCGATGCCACGATTAACATCTTGAAATCTTAGTACTAGTTCATGGAAAATAAAAACCGGATAATTCATAGGTTAAATGTAGAGCAGTTGTATTAAGTTAATATTAACAGAACGTTATTTTTTGTTAACATTGACTTAACATTAGATCGGTTTTTTGATCCTGAGATCCTGAAAATATTTACATTCAAGATCTTATGACTGGAATTTTACATTATCTATATCAATTCTAAATAAGAACAATCGTTACATTTGCCCATATGACTACCACTGGCCAACCCGCAATTATAAGATCTGTTTTAACAGTAACACATAAAGAATACCTTACACCGCGTTATATAAAAATTACGTTAACGGGAGATGAGGTACTAAAATTCGCAAATACAACCATTGGTATTAACAACAAAATTTTTATTGCCCCAAGAGGGATTAACGAAATTCATTTTCCAAACGTTGATGATGCCGGCAACATTGTGGCAGTTGATGATCACTTAAAACCAATTGTTAGAACGTACACCCATAGAGGTATAGATTTAGCTAAAAAAGAAATGTATATAGAGTTTGTTGCGCATGGCGATGAAGGTCCGGCTTCTGCTTGGGCAATTTCTGCAAAGCCTGGCGACAAATTAGGTGTTGCAATGAAGGACACAAAAGTAGCATTGTATCCAAAAGTTGATTGGTATTTACTGGTTGCAGATGCAACAGGGATTCCGGTAATTGCTTCTATTTTAGAAAAATTGCCTAAAACTGCTAAAGCACAGGTTTTAATAGAAGTACAAGATAAATCAGATCTCCAATTTTTCCAAAGTGAGGCAACCGTACATGTCGAGTGGTTATATCATCCAAAACCTGGAGAAAACAATTTACTTTTTGAAGCAGTACAAAATATAAACCTGCCAGATGAAAGCGTGGCTCGTTTTGCCTACGTAGCTGCAGAATTTTCTAGCGTTAAAAACATCCGCCAGTATTTAAGAAAAGATTTAAACTGGCAGCAACAAGAGTTATATGCCTATTCTTACTGGAAACATGGTGCTAGCGAAGACGGCTCTGTAAAAGACAGGCAGCATGAAAAAAACACCTTATAATCAATTTATTTAAATTAAGGCAAAGACTGACTATTGAGGCAATTTGTACGCTTGTCTATCAAAAAGTTTCCAATCTTTACCCTCTTTTTGCCAAACCTGTACAATGCCAATGTGTACTTCTCCGGGTTTTCCATTATCATTGGTTTTTGCCTGCAACTCATGGCGTACGATAGCTATTTTGCCACTTACTTTTACAATTTGGTTTTTTAGATCAATGGTAACAAAATCTGATCTCCCACTTGCTATTGTTTCTACAAAGGTTGCCCTATCTTCTAACTTACCGCTAGAATGTCCGTAGCCAAGTTTTTCAGAAGCTATGTTTTGTAAGGCTGTTCTGTCGCCACTAATCATCGCTAACCGTAATTTTTCTACAGCTTGTACAACTTTTGTTTCATCGGTAGTTTGTGCATTTACCATAATTGTAGCTGAAAGGAAAAAGATTAGGAGCAAGTATTTTTTCATCGGATTAAATTATTAATAAACTAAAGGTAAAACTATTAAACAAATGTTACCACAATTATCGATGTAAAAACCCTTAAAAAACTAAAGCCTCAAAATATGAGGCTCTAATTTAAAAAAAAACTATACGGATATTTGTTGAGAAAATTAATTTACTGGCAATATAGAATCTTTGTGCAATGGTTTAAACACAAGCTGATGCACATTTGGATCGGCTTGCATCATTGCAATATCTTCAACAATTTCGGTACCTGTTAGTACCACTATTTTACAAGCATCTTTTATATGCTGGCTATAATTGTTAAATCTTTCTAAAAATCCAAAGCCATTTACACCTGGCATATCCAAATCCAAAAAAATTAACGACGGCATTGCATCTTCATTTTCAAGATTTTTTTCTAAGTAATCTAACGCCTTTATGGCGCTATCCATTATTACAAATTTATCTTGTAAGTAATTTGTCTTAAGAACGTGTTTAGTAATCATCTGATCTATTGGATTATCATCCACTATCATTATAATTTTACCCTCTTCCATAAGTCTATGTTTTAAAGTTTGAGTATTTTCTGTTACCTGTAAATGTTCCAATTTGTGTGCGTGTGTAATGATGGAATTATTGTTTGATTATCGTAAACTCTGTTCGTCTGTTAAGCTGGTGCGCTTCTTCGCTACAAGGCTTGTCGTTTGTGCAGTCGTTAAGCAATCTGCTTTCTCCGTAACCTTTTGCTTTAATCCTATAGGCTTCTATGCCACGGGCGATGATGTATTTAACCGCCTCGTTTGCTCTAGCCTGAGAAAGTTTCTGATTGTACTTATCGTTGCCCCTACTATCCGTATGCGAGCCTAAGTCAATCCATAAAGTTGGATTTTCTTTCATTATTTTAACCAACTTATCTAACTCAAGGGCTGCGTCTGTTCTAATGTTGCTTTTATCAAAATCGTAATAGATGTTTTCTATTCTAATTTCCTGGTTAAGCGTTATTGGCGTTAAATAGATATTTTTCTTTAACAACGAGGCCCCTAAGCCATTAATATTTTCTCCTTCTGCATTTCTAAAACCCGTTTTTTTACCGCTAATGAGATAATCGATATTAGGATTTAAGTTAAAACTGAAAGCTCCCAAACTGTCTGTTTGCGTACTTAAAATTGTGCCATCAGCTTTTGTAATACTTACCAAAACATCAGCTAATGGTTTATTGGTATTAGCAGTTAGTGCAAAACCTTCGAGCTTTAAACTTAAGTTTTCTTCAAAAGCGAGCGAATAAATATCGTCGCTCCCCTTTCCACCAAGTCTATCTGAAGCAAGCATCGCTTCGTTGCTGTCTTTTATAATGAAAGAAAAGTCGTCTTGCGGAGAGTTTATCGGGTAACGCAAATTTACTGGTACCGAATTTCCTTTTGATAACTTAAAAATATCTAAACCTCCCATTCCAATCCTACCATCGGTTGAGAAGTATAAATTACCTTCATTGTCTAAAAATGGCGTACGCTCTGCCCCTGCTGTGTTAAGCTCTAGCATGTTAGTAGCATTGCTCCAGCTACCATCATCGTTTCTTGTTACATAATAAATATCCGTCTTACCTTTTCCGCCAGGCATATCAGACACGAAATACAAGGTTTTACCGTCTTTTGTAATAAACGGATCGCCGACTGAATATTGGTTTACGTTATTGTAACGGAATGAAACTGGTTTTCCCCAATTTCCGTCAGCTTCTTTTTTAGCCGAGAAAAGTTCAACTTTTACGGTTTTAGGCACACCATTTTCTCGCTCAACATGAGCAGGAATTTTGGTTAGCGTAAAAAACATTTCGTTTCCGTTTGCAGTAAAAGTTGCTGCACCAACGTGGTAATCAGAACCAGCATCGAACGGAAAAAGCGCAACATTATCTTTGGCGTCCTTGGTGTATAATCTTAAATAACCATTGCCTGTCCAACCATAAATATTTTTATCTGGAGCTTGGTTAGACTCATCAAACTTTAAAAAGGGTTTGTTTTTTCTAAGCTGGTCTTTTACCAAATCATTTGTCCTATCGGAAGTAAAAACTACACTGCTTTGCCCCAATGTTGCACCCCAATCGGCAGTAGCTGAGTTAAGTGCTAGTTCATTTTTTATTACAACCGCTACAGGTTTTTTCATCCAGCTCATTGCCGAGTCGCATGAAAGCATAAGCAGGTTTTGCGTTGCAACATCAGCTCTGCTTAACGAAACGTATTTTTGGTATTGAACTTTAGCTTCGTTGTATTTAGAATTATTGCGTAAGGCATTTCCGTAAAACAAAAAATCTTCGGCCTTTGCGCCATTTGTTTTGGTTAACATAGCGTACCAACTTTCTGCCTGTACGTAATCATTATTTAAACGATAGGCCGTTGCCAACCTTTGCATGGCATGAAGTGTAGGTTTTTTTTGGTAAGCTTCGGTGTATAAAGTAATGGCTTTGTTATAATTCAACAGATTAAACTGCTCATCTGCTTCAACTAATACAAACTGAGCCTTTGCTGTTTGAGAAGCTAAAACTACCGTTAAAGTAAAAGCAAAATAAGCACCATATATTTTTAAAAATTGCATTGTAGTTTTTTGTAGTCTCATTATTAAAAATATCTAGGCGTTAGCATTTTAATTCCTTTTTTAGGTTTGATGGTAAAACCCACAGAAATTTCGTGAGAGCCACCGCTGTAGCCAGCTAAACTGCTTAAAGTTTGATCGTAAGCGTAGCCCAATCTTAAAAAATTTGTAGCGAAAAATTCTACCATACCAACTGCCGAGTTAGTTTTTTGCAAGTTGCTTTGCAAATAGCTTTTATTGTAAAGTTTAACAGCAGTTCTGTAGCTACCACCAACCCAAATCTTGTTACCAAGCAACACAAAAGCGTTTATATCTAAACTTGTAGGTCCGCCTCTGTCATCTTTTAACAAAAACGATGGTTTTATTTGTACACTTTCGTTAATGGGCAATAACATACCTGCGGTGAAATAGAAGTGTGTTTTTGGTGTTTGAAAGTAAACACTTAGGTTACGTTGGTTTAAAATGTACTGCGCTATTAAATTATCGGCCGAAAAGCCTGCGTAAAACCTATCGTCTGAGTAAAAAACTCCAGCTCTAGCATCTGGCACAATTTCGTTTTGGTTTCCTATTGGGATGAAATTATCTCCTTCATCTCTAGCATTTAGATTATTTCCATCAATACCTTGTTGTAAAACACCTACACCCACGCCTAACGCTAATCTTGAGCTCTCTGATTTACCAACCCTTAAACGATATGCATAATTTGCATAAGCGGACACGCTGTTTTGTGCGCCCAGTTTATCTGATGCTACCTGAAATGCTAAGCCTACATTACCACTGTTCGCAATTGCATCTACAGCAAGCGACATACTTTTAGGTGCTCCGGTAATGCCGGTCCATTGGTTGCGGTAAAAACTGTGTACGTTTAGCTGTTCTTTATAACCAGCATAAGCCGGATTAATATAAATACCGTTAAACATATACTGGCTATACTGAGCATCTTGTTGCGCTACAGCAAGTAGCGAACTTAATGTTATAGCGAAAACGAAAAGTATTTTCTTTACCATTTTAGTTATTTCTTAATAATGTGATAAAACCTTTAGTTGCAGACCAAACACCTTTTGAGTCTTTTATTTTAAGGATGTAATAGTAAGTGCCTTCTTGCAAATTATGCCCGTCCCAATTGTTTTTATAACTACCTGTACTACGGTAAACCTCGTTACCCCATCTGTTAAAAATGTTAAGGGTATTTTCTGGATAAAGCTCTAGGCCATCTATTACAAAAGCGTCGTTTTTACCATCACCATTTGGTGTAATTACATTGGGTTTGGTATTTAGTGCAAAAATCTGTTTGGTATCTGTAGAAGAGTTATTGGCCAAATCGGCATCTATTTCTGCAGCAGAAACCGTAGCTGTATTGGTTACAACACCAGCAGTTTTTGCTTTAACAGTTAATTTTAAGGTAACTGTTCCTCCGGCCGGAATGCTTTCAACATTCCATGTAAAGGTGTTTTTACCCAAATCGAAATTGCCAGTACCATTTACAATATTATGCGATATATAAGTTAGGCTTGTTGGAAGCACATCGCTTACCGCAACTGCCGTTGCAGGGAAAGAGCCAGTGTTTTTAACTGTAATCGTATAATCAAACGGCATATCAATACCAGTTGGTGTTAAATGATCTGATGTTTTAACAATACTTAAATCGTTTGCTATTATTGCATTAATTGGTGGTGTTGTTAAAATATCTCCTTCATTGGTTAAATCTAAAGTTGTAGAAGTTACCGCAACCGTATTTGATAAAGGCTTACCCGCTGCAACTGGGTTAGTTCTTCCGTCGGCTGTTTTTACAGTTACTTCGTACTCAACTTCGCCTTCTCCCGGGAACATAGGGATAAGTTGTTCCAAGTCACCCGTTCCGCTAGTTGCAGGCAATACAAGACCTTTTGCAGTAGCTTTCCATCTTGTAATTGTTGTACCCGCAGGCGCATGATCTATAATTTTTACATCTCTAGCAGTACTAGGACCATTGTTTTTGATGTTAATTAGGTACAATACCTCATCACCTGGAGTATAAGTTTTTTGAGCCGAATTTTTTAATTTCTTAACGGTTACTAAATCTGCAGTTGGTGTAAAGAAAGTTATTGTTGGATCATCAGCTAGTAGAGTTCTAGGGTCATCAGAAACCTGCCTAACAATTCTGCCTTGCGGATCTTTACCGTAAAAGATAGCTTGATTACTAAAGAAACCTAAGTTAATATCTGCCTGAGTGATGGTTCGTTTTGCCATGAAAACTGCTGTAGCTCCTGGTAAAATAAAATCAACTTTAACCGGCATTACGCTTCCAGCATCTGCAGTTTCGTCAACTATATAAACATCGTACAAAGTTACTGTACCGGTGTTTTTAGCTAATAAAGTATAATTTAATACATCTCCTCTTTTAGCTCCTGTATTATTAACTGTTTTAGTAAATTTCACCGTTGCAACCTGCGCTATCACAGTTACTGTTGCATCATCTGCAACTGTAGTAGATGGATCATCAGACACTTTCGTAATTGCCTTACCGTCTTTATCTTTTGCCGAAACATTTGCCTGGTTGATAACTTTACCAGCATTAACATCACTCTGTGTTAAAATATGGCTTGCCAAAACCGTAACCGATTGACTTGGTGCTAATGTTGCTATTGTTCCATTAGTGATGGTTGCGTTGTTATCTGTTACCACGATATTATTTAAAGTAACATTGCCGGTATTGGTTACTACCAAATTGTAGTTTATTACAGCGCCTACTATTGATGGAATTGTTCCAGAAGCAATTTTAGTAAAGCTCAAACCAGGTTTACCAGGAAGAACTGTAACGGTTGGATCGGTATTATTTACACCATTGCCCGAGTTTGCAGTTATTGTATTTCCTGCTGGAGTTTTTGCAGTAGCTGTAGCAGTATTACTTACCGTACCAGCATCTTTATCGCTCTGCGTAAGTACATAAAATTCTGTTGTAGTAAGCGTTGCACCTGGAGCTATCGGACCAGCAATTATTTTGTTTAAATTGATTTTTGTATCAACAAGGTTGATGTTATTTAACACTACCGAACCAGTATTATTAATCGCGAACGTGTAAGTGATGCTATTTCCATCTGTGCTTAAAACTCCGGTTTTAAGCAATGTCATTTTTCCAGTAACTACGGCAGTTGTAACAGATGCGCTATTATTAGCGTTGTTTGGATCAGTATTTTCAGTTGAACCATTTGCAACTACAGAATTAATTAGGTTTGCTTGCGAGAAATTTGCTTCTACTTTTCCGTTAACAGTAAGTGTTACCGCTTCGCCAACGTTTACTGCAGCAGATGGAGTGAACGTGTTATTTGACGGGCTGTAAACGCCGCCATTAGTTTGGTAGGTTACGTTAGTTAAACCTTGAGGTAAGCTTTCTGTTAAACCGATAACTTGGTTTGCTAAAATAGTAGCCGGACCATTATTTTTTACGGTAATGGTATAACTGATAGCTTCATTCGGCTCTACAGCAGTTTTATTTGCCGTTTTTGTGACCGCTAAATCTGTAACCCAATTAGGAATTACCACCGTAACGCTTGCCGATGATGTTTTTGATGCATCTTGTTTGTCGGTAATTTGATATACTATAGTGTAAGTTCCAGAGATTGTTCCAGCTAACACGTTTACTTTTCCAGTAAGTGGATCAATATTTATATTTCCATTTGTTGTAGAAACTTGAACTATCGTTACGTTTGATAATGTAGCCTTTGCACCATTGTTATAAGTATCGTTAGTAAGGATATTTTCTACTGCAACTCCACCCGCGAAACCGTTTGCCGTACCGTTATCGTTTTTTGCTACAATATTTCCAGATGCTACCACTACCTCAATCTTTGCAGTGGATATTTTTCCCGCATCAAGTTTATCAGCTATTTGGTATTCGATTGTGTAAACACCGGCTTTCGTTCCTGCCAAAACAGCCACAGAACCATCAGCATTTAATTTTACCGCTCCGTTGCTGTTATTGCTTACTTCTGTAATTGTTACTGTTGCTAACGTTGACTGGCTTCCGTTGTTGAAAGTATCGTTTGCCAAAATATCAGCAACTGCAATGCCACCTGTGATAGCGTTTGCCGTACCGTTATCGTTGTTTGCTAAAATATGTCCAGATGCTACCACTACCTCAATCTTTGCTGTCGATTTTTTCGAAGCATCCAATTTGTCCACAATCTGGTATTCGATTGTGTAAACACCAGCTTTCGTTCCTGCCAAAACAGCCACAGAACCATCAGCATTTAATTTTACCGCTCCGTTGCTGTTATTGCTTACTTCTGTAATTGTTACTGTTGCTAACGTTGACTGGCTTCCGTTGTTGAAAGTATCGTTTGCCAAAATATCAGCAACCGCAATGCCACCTGTGATAGCGTTTGCCGTACCGTTATCGTTATTTGCTTTTATAACGCCACTAATAACATTTACCGTAACTACTGCCGTCTTTTTATTATTACTATTTGCTTTATCCTCTATTTCGTATACTAAACTATAAACTCCAACTGGTGTGTTAGGCAATACTACAACTTCACCATTTGCACTAAGGTTTATGTTAGCATGTGTTGAAGAAACTTGAACAATTTTTACATTTGTAAGCGTTGCTTGATTTCCATTTATTTTATCATTAATTAAAACATTTTCAACCCCAATTCCGCCAGTTACGGCATTAACAGTTCCTTCATCGTTTAACGGATAAACACCTGTTTTTATAACCGTTGGATCTGTATTAGTTGTCGCAAAACCTGATATAGCCGTAACATTTGCACCTTGAGGATTCTTACCTTTTACTGTTGCAGTATTCGTAACCGTACCTATCAATTTTTCTGCTGTAGTAATCTGATAAGTTGCATTTGCAGTTGTTGATTCGCCCGGAACTAAAGTTATTTTAGCTAATGAGATTGCACCAGTAATTTTATTATCGCTTAGTGTAAGGTTATTGATGGTTACATTTCCAGTATTTCGAATTAAGAAACTATAGGTAATTTCATCGCCATTGGCAGAAAGAACCCCTGTTTTAACCAGTTGCAATTTTCCTTCAGTTACTATAGCAATAGTATTTGATGCAGTTTGAGCCGTAATCTCCGTTGAAGAAAAAGTAGCTACGTTCTGAATAAATGCGCTGTTTAATGCTGGCTTACCATTATTATCTAAATCAGCTTGTTTAACCGTGTAAGAACCGTTATAAGTCCAAATTTCGTCTTTATCTAAAATTGCATCGTTGTTACCATTAGTTTTTACCGCAGCGCCTAATGTTACAAACGGATCTGTAACAGAAACTGCATTTTGTTTCGCATTACCAGTATTTTTTACAACGATGGTATAGTTGATCACATCACCAGCTTTGTTTACGCTAGTTACATCTGCATTTTTAGCAACCGTAACCGATGAGCAAACTGGAACATTTACCGTTACTGTGAAAACCTTTCCATCACATGCTCCTGCAAGCGTAGATTTCGGCGTTACGGTATAAACCACTTGTTGAGCAACGTTGCTCGTATTAATTAAAGTTTGCGTTATATTTTTTCCGTTAGATGCACTTGCGCCTAACACATTAGTATTATTAGAAATTGTCCAACTAAAATCCGCAGCAACTCCATTACCACCTAACTCTAGGTTGTTAACATTGTTTTGCAGGTTATAATTGAAAGTTGAATTTGAACAGGTAAGCGTATTTACAACATCATTAAAACCTTGTGGTGTTGCGTTAACTATTAACGTATAGCTTGTGCTATTTGCACAGCCATTGTTGTTTGTAGCAGTTTTGTAAGAAATTACCGTACTACCCGTAGTTAATGCCGTTACCAATCCATTGTTGGAAATTGTTGCAATAGCCGGATTGCTAGATGACCATATTCCGCCAGTAGTTGCGTTTGATAATTGTCTGGTTGATCCGATGCAAACATCACCTGTATTTGTAATTGGAGATACACTAGGTAAGGCACTTACAGCGATATTGACGCTTACGCTATTCGTACAACCACTAGAATTTGCTTTGGTAGTGTAAGTGATTGTGGCATTCCCGATGGCAACTGCAGTAATTAAACCTTCGGTACTTACGGTTACAAAAGCTGGTGCAGATGAACTCCAAATACCATCTGGAGTTGCATTGTTTAATTGTCTCGATTCTCCAACACATAAATTTCCTTGATTAAGAATTGGAGATACTACAGGAAGTTGATTTACTGTAATAATTACCGGCGTGCTTGTACTTACAGCACAATTGTTCGACTTAACATTTCTACGATATTGAGTAGTTTGAGTGAGTGTATTAGGTGCGTAATTAATACCGTCTTTAGTACCATTTGCTACAGTCCAGTTTATTCCGTCGGTACTTTGCTCCCACTCGTAAGTAAAACTATTATTTCCGCCAGTTGGCGAAGAACCTAGTAATTGATTAGGTTTTCTACCTGCACAAATCGTTTGAGATGCTGTTATTGTATTGTTAGCAATTGCCGGAGCAACGGTTACTGTAAATTTAAAATCTGAACCTGTACAACCTCCATTAACCGGAGTTACATTATATTCAACTACCGCATCTGTACTTCCAGAATTGGTAATTGTTTGCGAAATAATATTAGATGGTGTTGTTTCTGCTCCGAAGCCAGTTGCGCTACCAGATCTTAAACTTGTGGTCCATCTGTAAGTTGTGCCAGTTAAGTTCGAAACAGGAGTTACTGTAAAAGCATTACCAGAACAAATCGAAACTGGGTTTGGTATGCTTGCAGTTAAAGTTGGTGCAATGTTAACGGTTATCTTAAATGGTTTTCCATCGCATGTTTGGTAACGTGGTGTTACGGTATAAGTAGCGGTTGCTAATGTTGAGCTTGTGTTAGTTAATGTTTGATTAATTTCTGTGGCGTTATTACCTGAAGATTGCCCATTAACCGAGCCATTAATTACTGGTGTAGCCCAAGTGTAGGTTGTCCCATTTGGAACATAGGTAGGCTTGAAAACGAAATTGCCAGCTTTACAAATTTCAAAAACTTGGTCTGCAACCACTGGACGAGGGATTAAGGTAATTTTAGCAGATGTAGAAATTGCTTCCACACAACCGTTTCCGGTTACTACCGCTCTGTAAATAGTAGTAACATTTAGATCGGTATAATTTAATTTTTTATTTGTTGAGTTAATAGTAGACCAACTTGCACCTTCATCTGTTGACGATTCCCATCTAACTACAGCAGCTGTGGTATTTTTAAGTTCCACAAAACCATTAGCACCAGAACATACTGTTATAGCTCCTTCAACAGTACCACTTGTAGTAATTGCAACGGTGTGTGTAGCACTTTTAGTTCCGTTACAACCAGTAGTAGAAGCAGTAATGGTTGCAATTCCTTCGTAAATAGACGACCAAGTAACTTCGCCGGTACTTGCATTAATTACACCTGCATTCGCCGGACTAATACTATAGGTTATAGCGGTAACACCGCTTGTAGATGCGGTATAAGTTTCTACAGAAAAACCTTGGCATCTTGCTGAATTCTCACCTTTTGCAAAAACAGGAGTAGCAACCGCAGGATTAACTGTAATTGTTCCTATTGCTTCTAACGCAGTACCAGAAATTGTTCCTTTAACTTTATAGGTATAAACAATCGGACTTGCAGAATTATTAATTGGAGGTGTTCCAGTTAATTTATAGGTTTTATCACCGCTAGTAAAAACCGGAGTTATTCCTGCAGGAAGATTTTCTACAGATTGGTTTGTTACCGAGCCTGACCCTATGAATTGATAAGTTGTTGTTGCAATAGCCCCACCAGAGCAAACAGTTTGTGCGTTTGTACCCACCGCCGAAGTTAGGCTAATGTTTACTGGCGTAACCGTAACTGTGGAAGTATTATTATCTTGATTTGGATCTACTTGTGGACCAGCAATCGTGGCAGTATTTTCATAATTTCCACTACTTTTTACGGTTGCAGTAATTTTTAAAATTTTAGTTTCTCCCGAAGTCATTGCTCCTATCGACCAAATTCCTGTCGTCTTATCGTAACTAGTTCCTGTTGGTGCTTCGCTCGAAACAAAAGTATAACCGCTAGGTAATATATCTGTAGCAGAAATACCTATTGCATTACCTGTACCGGTTACACTTCCCGATGCAACATTTGAATTATTTGCCGTTAATGAGAAAACTACCGTACTGCCCTTCGCCGGACTTAAGTTATTAACTGTTTTGTTAATTGAGATATCTACGTTACACAAAGCTACCGTTACTGGAAGTGATTGTGCACTGATGCCGCAATCCAATTTCGTAGTAAGCGTGTAAGTACCAGATTTTAAAGCTTCAAAAGATGAGTTTGTAGCACCGCTAATCGCCACACCATCTAAATACCATTGATACGGAGCTGAACTATTAGGAGATGCATTAAGTGTTGCGGTAGCACAATTGCTTTGTGCAACTGTAGGTTTAATTGCCTTTTCTGGAAAGGCAGAAATAAAATTCGACATTGAAAAACCACCTCCTTGTTGTACCATGTTAACGGTTAATCTTGCATCGCTGGTTAGCGTAATAAAACGGGGGCTATTTATATTTGTATTATCAAAATCGATAATATAAGTTCCTGACGAACCTAATTGACGTCTAATACCTACGCCAGCAATGGTTTCAATATCTTTATTTGTGTAACCGTTATCAGTAGTTAAGTAAACTTTTGATGTTGCACTTTGCAATAAAATATAAGAAAAGTAAGGTAAATCTCCGCTTGGAAGTTTCGTAAACTTAACAGTCTCTGTTCTATTTGAGCCTGAACACGAAGAAATTGGTGCAAGTGTTGCAACATCTACTTCACAATCTTGCGCCGTACCAGAATATGCTACTACATTTTTCGAAGCAATAATTCTAGTCGATGAGTAACGTTGTCCTTGAGGACCATTTGCATCTGCAGCAAATTCTGGAATGCCGTTGGCAAATGTTTTAAAACTGCCCGCTGCTATTAAATTAAACGTTTCAGAACTTTGTAAAACGCCTGCTGGAGTAAAATTCTGAATGGTTACGGTTGTATTAGGCTCGGTCGCTATTACCGTCGTTTTTTCGGCGATGTTATTTCCATTACCCCTTACCACAATATATTCGCTCCCTAAAGAATTAACCGGTGGAACTGGATTTGATGTACCGTCATAACAGCTTTCTACAACTACTGGCGCATCATAAGTTGCACTGGTATTCATTACAGCTGGCCCAGAGGTCTCTACCAATGAACCCATTTTAGCCTGAAATAAGTAGCTCTGACCAGCACTTAGCGTTACGGTAGCCACACCATTTATACTTACTACCGTATTATTCTCGGTAGCCATTACACTGTAAACCGGCTTTAACGGGCCATCAGGGTAACTATAACTATTTTTGTAAATATCCCCATCTCTATAATAACCAACCCTAAATGCATTGCCCACTGCAGCATCGCCGAAACTGAACAATGATGAATTTCCCTTAATAAAATAACTTGTAGGAACATCATTATCATCTGATGCAATATTTCTGATATTAACATTTATGGACGTACTTGCTTCCACTATTATACCGGCACCACTTATTACAGAATTTAAAGGATGAAGAGGAAAATCAGTAATTACACCTGTAAAACGATGAACGGCTGGAGTTCCTGCTTTAGTTGTCAATGTAAATGCACTTGTCCCATCGCTTTTTTTAACGGTAACGGTAACCGGAGTTACACTAGCCGTAGTAACAACTAATTCGTTTGCTTTAGTGAAGTAGTTCCAAGGTGCGGGAGCGATATAATGCTTAGTGTAGGATTGAGCTTTTAAATTGGAAGCTAAAACTAGCAATGTAACTGTAAGACCAAGTCCTAGTTTGCTAATTCGCGATAAAAAAGTAGAACGTAAAAATAGATTCATATTCGATGGAAGAAATTCTTATTCTCCACACCAAAGACAAAATACACTCCACGATACTTGTTTTTTTAGCTTAGTAGCCCTTTAGGACTACGAGATTTTTTCTAATTAGATGTTTCAACATATAAAAAGAGTACTTAGTAGATAGTTCAACAATAATGACACATTTAATGCTAAACACGTAAAATTCTTAAACAACTAAAAGCGAGTAAATATTTCCACAACCAAATCTCATATTTACCCATAATGGGTATTATTTTACCCAGATGAGTATTTTCATGTAGCTATAAATTTAAAACTTTAAGGTTTATTAAGTTGCCAATTAAAGCTTAATCACAAATTTCGCAGAAAATTAATTCGAATTTAACAACTCCTGAAATTGTTCTACAAGTTGGCCAACGTGAAAGCCATCCATTAAAGCGTGATTTACGTGTACGGAAAATGGCAATAACTTTTTTATACCATCTACTTTAACCTTACCATACGAGAACTTCGGACAACTATCGTTATAAGAATAATTACGAGCATGAGAAAGCGACGTAAAGCTTAGCCAAGGCAATGCCGAACAATGAATAACATTCTCTCCTGCCCCAGCAAAAATCAACCCACTCGATTTTTGCACTTTAGCGATGGCTTCCTGCGCATTTTCAGAAAATTTGGCAAAGTCTTTATCGTAGTTTATGTAACTAAAACCAAATGTGCCATCTGCCCGGGTTATGACGGCAGATGCATCTACCTGATCATATTCCCAAACTTCATTATCAATAATTCGGTACTTAAAGGGGGTAATTTCATTTGCTGCCACAAGAGATTTATGCAAATAATACAGAAAGAAAGAAGCTCCTATTTCTTTTGCTTTTTTGTAGGCCAAAGTACAATCAACATCGACACAAATTCCAAAAAAAGGCTCTTCGAAACTATTAAAAAAATTGAAATGGTCTCTCCTGTTCCAAGTAGTTATATCAAGTTTCTTTCTCATTCTCCAATTAACTTTGGTAAAATATCTGCCAAAGCAGTCATTTGGTAAAAATTGTTATGTACAATTTCGTCTTCCACGTGTTCGTGCAACCAAGTAGTATGGAAAGGTATGTGTATCGCATTTCCGCCAATTGCCAAAACTGGCAACACATCAGATTTTAACGAATTTCCAATCATTAAAAACTCATTTACAGGGCAATCTAAATGTTTAACCAACTTTTCGTAATCCGATTCCTGCTTGTCGCTCATAATTTCAATGTGATGAAAATAATGATGTAATCCAGATTTCTTAAGCTTTCTTTCTTGATCAAGCAAATCACCTTTGGTGGCTACAACGAGCCTATACTTACCGTATAATTTTTTTAAAACTTCTTCTACGCCTGGTAGCAACTCAACTGGCTTATCAAACATTTCTTTTCCGATAGCTAAGGCACGTTCAAACAGTTCTGGCGTAGCTTTATGTTCTGTTACGGTTAAAATAGTCTCAATCATGCTTAGCATAAAGCCTTTAATTCCGTAACCATAAAGCGCCAAATTTCTAATTTCTGTTTCAAACAAAATCGTCATTACCTGCGATTCGCTTTCATAAGCTGCTAAAAGTCTGCTAAATTTTTGTTCGCTTTCTCTAAAAAAAGGTTCGTTTACCCATAAGGTGTCATCTGCATCAAAGGCAATTACGCTAATTCTATTTTTCATTCTATTTTTACCGTGTAAGGCAAAAGTAAGTTATTCAGGCTTTTTATTTAAGAACATTCGTTCCATCAAAAATGCAAAGAAAAACAAAGGCCTGTTAAACTTTATAGAAAACCTTAACGGCTTGAAAATATTAAAATAAAAACCTCTGCGCAAAGCGATAAATTATTTATCAGCAATTATAAAAAAACAGAACTTTTCACATTACCGAAGATGAAACAATGGCATATTCATACATTTCTGTTTGAATCTTCAGTTGGATCTTGAAAAGAATTAGGGGGCTTTAACTTCCCAATTATCGGTTCTAAACGGTCCTATTGGCAAACCTTCAACGTTGTACAAATTTCCGAACGACTCATCTCTAAATGCATATCTCACCGCAACCGGATTTTTTACTTTTTCACTAGTAACCACAACTGTTTTACCAACTATTACTGCTTGTGCTTCTACAAAAATTTTATCTTCGCCTGCCAACTCAAAAGAGATCAGTTTTTGGTTATTTGAAGTTAAACCCAAAGGGATATTATCAAAGTTGACAACCGCTTTATCTCCAGTGATTTTCAAAGATTTATACTCTGGACCAGCTACTGCAAGTCCTTCTTTGTTATAATTTTTTGCCAGTGCCCAATAAACCAAACGTTTACTAATAGTTGTTTTATCTGGCGGATGTATAGTAGTATGGCTACCAACATCTACGCTAACTACCATTCCAGAGTTAGGTATAATCGCCATGGCCCGAGCTTGTGCTTCATACAATAAAGGGATGTTTTCTTTTACATCTTTGTATTTGTTTGGCGCAATTTGAACATAATAGAATGGCCACTCTCCAATGCCCCATAGTTTTCGCCAATCTGCAACCATAGCAGCCATCTTCTTATCGTAAGTTAATGGATTAAAACGGTTGTTTTCGCCTTGATACCATAACACTCCTTTAATTTGGTAACCTATAATTGGATTTACCATGGCGTTAAATAAAACAGCTGGATCGTTTTTGGTGATTTTACCCACTGCAGAAGGAACTTTGTAATCGTTAAAATCCGCCAGACTGCTTTTGGTCATCCAAGCTTCGATATCAGTACCTCCGTAAGCTGCCTGTATAATGCCAACCGGAACACCTAATTTTTGTTGCAGCATCCTGGCAAACTGATAACCGATAGCACTAAATTCTTTAACTGTGCTTGCTGTTGTATGTTCCCATTTTGCATTCAGTGTATCCAATTTTTCTCTGCTCATGTTTTTAGGAATTCTAAAAAGCCGAACTCCGGGAACCTCGGCATCTAATAAAATGTCTGCAGAATTTAAAATAGGTTGGTTAGCAAAACCTTTTACAGGCATTTCCATGTTCGATTGACCAGAGCATAGCCACACCTCACCTACTAGCACATCAGTTAAAACCGACTTGGCGCCATCGTTAAAAGTTACTTGAAATGGGCCGCCTGCACTTGGCATAGCAATTTTAGCCTGCCATTTACCAGTTACGTCAACTTTAATTGTGTAGTTTTTTTTATCCCACGAAGTGGAAATTATTAAACTGGCATTTCTGTTTGCCATGCCCCAAAACTTTACTTGTTGCTTTTGCTGCAACACCATACCACTGCTAAAAACAGCCGGTAATATAACTTTTGCCTGCAGATTTAAACCTAGAAACAATAAAAAAGCAACTGCTAATCCTTTAAACATATTTAATTCTTTTTTACTTTAACGGCAAACAAACACCAAGTTGCAATTAACAAAATTACCGCAGCAAATTGATATACAATAGATAAACTTACATCAGCATCTTTTAAGGCGCCGCCAGCATAAACCATCATACCACCAACAATGGTACTTAGAAAATTAAGCACGCCATAACCAGTTGCAATATATCTTGCATCGGCAACTTGACGTAGGATAGGCATTAAATTGGCGTCGTTAAAACCACGGGCTAATCCAAAAACCATCATAGCTATAATGGCAATAGTCATTACTGTTGTTGATGCCATTAAAAACAGAAAAGGAGCACCCAAAGTAAAGCCTATTATAAGCATGTACAAACGACCTTTATTATTCTTTCTTGTCCATCTATCTGCCAAAATCCCACCCAAGATAACGCCTATAAATGAACCTATTTGAATATATCCAGTAGCAGAAAGTCCTGCTTCACCCAGGTTTAGGTTGAAGTGATCTTTTAAAAACGTAGGCAGCCAGCCATTTACCAACCAATTTACCATACCTAATATGGCAAAGTAAAATAGCAATACATAAAATGACGAAACATTAAATAAAGCTTTTAGCGCACCTAAAGCAGTAATCTTTTCAGTCGTCGGTATTTCACTTTTTACTTCTTCAGTAACTGGAGCTTTATAATCTTTCAACAATAAAAGTAATAGCAAAGCATAAGCAACGCCAAATGCACCAAAAATATGAAAACCAGAACGCCACCCCCACATTTCGGCGATATAACCGCCAACGCCGCCTAGCGCCAAACCTGCATACAGACCGCTCATATGCAAACCTGTAGCTAACGATCGGGTTTTGCCCCGGTGATAGTCTGTAATTAGAGCCAAACCGGCAGGAATATAGCATGCCTCGCTAATACCCATTAGAAATCTGGTTAATAGCATTTCTTCGAATGAGTTTGTGTACCCAGTCCATAGTGTTACTACCGACCAAACCATCACACTAAAAACAATTGTTTTTTTTCTGCTGTATTTATCGGCAATAAACCCTCCAAAAGGACTGAATATGCCATACGACCAAAGAAAAACAGCAGTGAGCAAGCCAAATTGAGCATCATTTAACGAAAAATCAGCGACAATGGGATCTCTCATTGAGGTAATAAGAATACGATCTAGATAATTTAGAAAAGCAACAATCCAGAGTAGCGCAACAACTAGCCAAGCATATTTAGAAGTGGAGTTAGATTTTATCATTTAAAATTTAGTTTTTAGCTGTTTTTGCAATTAAAACATTAGGTGTTCTGGTAGCAGGTCTAACTTCTCCACCCGGCAATACAATATTACCATTCCATAATGTTAATGTAGTGGTTACTGGTGCCCAAATACTTGCATTAGGATTTTTAGCCGCATCTTCTTTTTTATTAGTAGCAATAGCTTCAACGTTATTCCAATTATTTTTTGATAAGTCGTAAGCTAAAATTTGCTTAGAAAAACCCGGATGGTTTTCCTTCAATTCGGCACCTTTCGGAGCTAGTACACCATCATCGCCACCAAACACCATTAATTTATTGGCAGTGAAATATGCCGGAGAAGGTGCTGCAGCTACGGCGCTAGGCAAATCTGGTATTTGTTCCCATCCTTTTTGCGGTACGTATTTAAAACCGTCTTTCAAATAATGGCGCTGTCCATTTATTAGTTCTACACCACTCAACAGGTAAATTGCTTTTTCATCAGTTCCGGCAACACTTAACATTCTTGATTTTCCGGGCCAGCTAGGCAAGGTTTGCCAATTTGCATTTTTGTCTGATAAATCTAAAGCCCAAAAATTGTTTGACGTAGTTTTTGCGTCAGCAGTAGTAATACCGCCCATTACATATAAAACATCGTTTAACAAAATTGCACATGTATTTGCAATCATATTTGGCAAATCAGGCAAGTTCTTTAATTCTAATTTTCCTTCTTTATAGTTTAATTTATAAACCTGTTTCTGATGCCCATTCTCATTACTTCCACCTAAAATAATTAATGAATTTTTCCAGTTTACAGATGCGCCATAGCCCAGTTTTAGCGGTAATTTTTCTGATGTAATCCAATTACTATTTTCAGCTGTAAGTATAAAAACCTGATCTGTCCACGCTTTTTTACTACCCGTCCATGGTGCACCACCATCTGGAAAATTGGCACCCCCGGCAACTATTAAAGCGCCATTGGCTACGCCGGCAAAAGAGCCAGCGAAACCAATTTTATCTGGAAGATTTGGTAATTTACTCCATTCCAAACCATCTTTTTTTTCAGGCGCAACACAACCAATTATCGATATACTCATTATTAAAATCAGGATAATATTTTTCATTATAAATTTTTAAGCGCCGTAACCTCCGCTTGGGTTAATGCTTTTTTGTAGATAATCAAATCATCTATCAAGCCATTAAATCTGTTTGTAAACCCAGTTGCTGTTTCTTGCATGCCGATTTTGAAAAGACCTTCGTTAGAGGTTGTTTTTACACCAACGGTAGAACTTCTGTCAGTTACTTTTACTCCGTCAATATAAATTGTTGTAATTAACCCTTGCCTGGTGGTTACAATATGGTGCCAAGCATTGTTATTAGTTTCTGCTACGGAACCATTTGCTGCAGATGTTAGGTTTATCGTTGAACCTCCTGCCGCGTCTTCAGTAGAAAATGATGTTAAATTAGTAGCTGTACCTCTAATCCTAACCCATGTTTGATTATCACCACTACCTTTACCACCACTTTCTTGCCACACCATTGCACTGGCTGTAGTTGCAGTTTTTATCCAAACAGAAACCGAGTAGTCTCCCGTTCCGAAATTCATGGCAGGATTATCTGCTACCGTAAAGCCTCCCGTACTGCCAAAACCACCTGTTCTGCCTACTAAATTGTTTCTATCGGCACTATCAAACGCCACTGTACCAAATGGCGTTGAGATTAATTTCGATGGACCTGCATCGTTAATACTCCCGTCTAATGGATAAAATGCGGTTAAACCACTGCCTGGAACCACTACTATATAGCCGCTTCTCTCTACAGTTGATGATTTTGCAGTATTTGAAGCCACAAGCTTAATCTTATACCTACCGGCATTTGCATAGGTAACTGTAGGGTTTTGCTGTGTAGAAGTACTTGTTGTTGCGCCTTCGAATGTCCAATTCCAAGCAGTTGCTGTACCTACCGATTTATCGCTAAACTTAATGCTGCCGCCAGTATAAGTCGCATTAAAATCACTGGTAAAATCTGCCTCAACAGATGTAATATCTAACACGCTAATTAAATTATTTTTTATCACCGTGGCCGATCCTTTCGGATTGCTTGCCACTAAAGTAACCGAATAAACTCCCGGAACTGTAAATTTTACTGCTGGATTTTGCTGATCAGAATTGATTACGGTAGTACCTGATTTAAATTCCCAAGCCCATTTCGTTGGCATACCCGCACTAGCATCAGTAAATGTAACGGTTTCATCTTGTTTTATAGCAGTTGAACTTACCGTAAAATCTGCAGTAACGTCTCTATAATCAACCGTTATAAATCCAGTTTTTCTCTCGATAGCGGATGTTTTTGAATTTTTTATTTCTAAAGTAACTGCATAAGTTCCGGGTTGGTTGTAAATTACTGTTGGACCAGACAAGTCTGATTTTGCCGGAGAGCCACCTTCAAACTCCCAGCTCCAAGATGAAGGTTGTCCAGAAGATTGGTCTACAAAAGTAACGCTTTCTCCAGCTAAAATCTTTTGCGAAGCAACTGTAAATTCTGGCTTAATTGCCGTTAACTCTTCTTTCTCGCAACCCATTAAGGCTACAAATAAGATAAATATTGGTAAAAGTTTAAGTTTCATAATTTTAATTTTCTAAAACACCTACACTATTAATGATATTAAAAAAACCTATTTCATCTAAAGACGATTTGAATTGTTGTTCTTGATCGCTGGTAAGTGCTACTAGCGGTAACCTACAAGTACCCAATTCGAAACCTTCCATTTTCATAATGGCTCTTTGCGCAGGTATAGGTGGATATTTAACCAACTCACGCACCATATTTACAGAATTTAATTGCATAGTTGCAGCCTCCTTATGTTTGCCTTGCTCAAATAATTGCATCACTTTTAAATAAATAGGCGCAGCAAAAGTATAGGTGCTCCCTATTGCGCCCTGTGCACCTACCGATAATGCTGGCAAAAGCATTTCATCAAAACCGAACAAGATGTCAAATTTTCCGCCCTTGTAATTTAGGCATGCCTGATATTCGTGCAATGTTGAGGCAGTGTATTTAATTCCCGCAAGTGTTGGGATTGCTTCTTCTGCTTGCGAAAGAAAATCGATCATATCCAAAGCCACACCTGTTAAAGTTGGAATGTTATAGTAATAGAATGGTGTATTTGGCGCAGCGGATGCAATTTGCGCCATGCTTTGTACCAGATTCTTAACAGAAGAAGGTTTAAAATAAAACGCTGCTACAGAGGAGATCGCATCCGCACCTATTTTTTCTGCATGACTCGCCAACTTTCTGCATTCTGCAATAGAACTGTGCCCAACATGTACCAATACCAATATTCTCTTATTGGCAGCGCTAACATAAGCCTCTGCAATCTGCATGCGTTCATCTATTGTTAGGTTCGGCCCTTCGCCATTTGTGCCGCAGATAAACACGCCCGATAAACCATCGTTTACCATTTTCTCTACAATTGCCGGAATGATATCCAAATTGATGCTTCCGTCTTTATGATAAGCAGCAAAAGTTGCTGCAATTAATCCTTTTATTTTGTTCATTTCCTTTAATTCTAGTTGTTAACGAGGTCTTTTATTTTAATGGTTTGAAAAACCAAATCTGCCTGACTACTTTCGTACAGCACCCCTATTGTTTCGTTGTCTATTGATGTCATGCATGAATATCCTCTGCCTTTCCATTCATCCAGCAATACTTTGCTCTGCCAAGTTTTACCATCATCTTTACTAGCTTTAACGGTTATAAAGTTTCTTGCTATTTTAGAGTTTGGATTACAAAACAGTAATACAGAAGACTTTTTTCCGGCTAATGTATAGTCATGCCTAATGATGCTTGCCATGCAGGTTGGCTCTTGCAGTGCTTTATGCGAAGTTTCGTGTTCTTTCCAAGTTTGGCCTAAATCTGTTGTTACAGCTATTGCCCTCCCATTGTTGCTACTAGTATCTGTGCGATTAGCGTTGGCTCGCATATTTAACATAATGCTACCATCTGTTAATTCTACAGCCATGTTTTCTGTTGTTTCTTCAGTTACCGCAGCATTGCTAGTTTGCCAAGTTTTACCACTGTCTTTACTATAAGTGATATTTGAAAAAGGTTTTCCTTTTGCATCTCTACCTTGCGTTGGAAAAACTAAGGTTCCATCCTTAAGGGTAATCCCTTGACCAGGAGCAGGTGCCCAAAGCCACCATTCTTCCTTTTTAGCCATTTTGGTTAGGTTAACAGGTTTGCCCCAGGTTTTTCCGTTATCGGTACTTTTTACAATTAAAAACTGGGCTGTTTGCTTAACATCAAATCCGGGTTGAGAACCCTTGGTTTTCCATTGATGGTTCCAATCTTCGCTTTTTTCTGTTAAACCTTCTACCCAAACGCCCTTTTCGTTAATTACTCCGTACATCCACAACCCAGCCACATAAATGTCGCCCGAGTTTTTGTCGACCAAAATACAAGCATCAGAAACACCATTGAATTTTTGCGGCAAACCGCCCCATTCGCCCATGTCCAATACCACCTGCATTGGCAGCCAAGTTTTTCCTTTATCTGTACTTCTTGATAAGCCAATATCAATATGTCCTTGCAAATCTCTGGCAACGGTGTATCTTGCATCGTAAATTGCGAGCAAACTACCATCTTTCGCAGTTGCCAATCCAGGTATGCGGTGGCTTAAAACATTATCTTGATTTTTTTGTCGCAAAGCGATTGCTATAGCTTGTTTAATAGGTTGAGGTGTATTCGGCTTAACTTGTTTTCCACCAACATTAACATCAGCTATGCTTAAATTTAAATGATGTTGCAAATCTGCTGTTTCTTTTAGTTTTAAGGCTAACCAGAAATAGTTTTTACCTTCTTTTAAGGCAAGCTTCCCTGTCAACTTTAATTGTTTATTTTTTTTAGGCATAGCCGATGAAAAAACAGTTGCTTTCTCGAGCTTAGCATCTGTTACAAAAGCGCTATCCTGATTTAGTGCCAAAAGCTGAATGCTCTCTACATCTTCTACATTCTGTGGAATATTAACAGTAACTCCGTTTAATTCACTACCGGAATTTGAAATTTCTATTGCTAAACGTAAAACGGGATTTATTTTCTTCCCCTTTAAAAGCGGCAATTGATATTTTTGTTGCGTTGCTGTCTGTGCTACAACTTTAGAAAAAAAGAAGCTTAAACAGACAAAGGCTAGTATTTTAATCTTTCTCATCCTAGTTTATTTAAATTCTGATGCGTTAATAGTTTTAAAAGCAATACCATCCGAAAATCTTGAAACGCCTGCTTCGTATAAAATTCCAACTTGGTTATCTTCCACCATTACCAAATCTGAATAAGCAGACATTCCTAGATAAACTGAATATGCCTTAGGCCATGTTACGCCGTCATCGGTGCTCATCTTAATAGTCATGTTTGTTCGGGTAATGCTCGATGGATTTGAAAAAAACAGGGTAGGCTGACCTCCAATTGTGGCGTTAATAATACTTCCTTGGCAAACCGGATCTACCAGGGAAATGGCATCTACGGGTATACTCCAACTTAAACCTCCATCAGCACTAATACTTTTCATTCTTAAATTGTTGTTATTGCTAACACGCATGTTTAAGATTAATCTACCGTCGGCCAATTCTGCTACTGTACTCTCATTTGGGTTAACGCTTATTGGTGGCGTTACCCCTCCCAGTTTCCAATTTTCTCCATTATCATCAGAATAAATTACGTGCGAATAGCCTTTTCTCCCTGCCCCACGTTCAATGTTATCGCATGGTATTACCAAACGCCCTTTGTATGTTCCCTTACTAATTTGAATACCGTGGCACGGTCCTGTAGCATACCAACCCCAAGCCGCCAATTTTACATCTGTTGTTATTTCTTTAGGACTTGCCCAAGTTTGTCCGTCATCTGTAGATGATGTTTTATAAACCCTTCGGGTATCTTTACTTGTGCCATTATTAATTGTACTAATATCATCAGTACCTAAATTCCAAGTCATTAGCAGATGGATTTTACCAGTTATTTGATCTACAACAGGTGCAGGATTACCGCAAGTATTTTCTGCATCGCTCCAAATTACACTTAAAGCACTCCAGGTTTTTCCCTTATCGGCCGATCTTTTAACCACCATATCTATGTCACCTTCGTCTCCACAATTATTCTTTCTTGCTTCTGCGAAAGCTAATAAGGTTCCGGCTTTGGTTTTAACAATTGCTGGTATCCGGAAGCAGAAATATCCGCCTTCGTTAGATTTAAAAATGTGATTGTAACCTGAGTTACCAGGGTCAGTGTTTGTAACTGGCTTTGGCTCGGCAATTGGGCCAGTTTCTTTTCCACATCCAATAAATATACTAAACACAACTATTGTAATGCTCCAGTATAAATTTTTGGCTAGGGTTGATTTTATTTTAGTTAGCATAACCTTCTGTTTGTACTAAGTTAGGATTGAGAAATATTTGTGTATTTGGAATTGGAGAAAATAATGGAATGTTCTTGCCCAATAAATTTGGTACTTCTGTGTAAGCGCTGATGGTTCCACCGAAATGAAACCGAACCAAATCTGGCCAACGTTTTAATTCCATCCAAAATTCTCTTGCACGCTCGTTAAGCAATTCTTTTTCAAATAATGTTTTGTCTAATGAACCTGTGTAAATTCCAATTCCCGCTCTTAAGCGCACCTTATCTAATTCTGTTTTTGCTTCTGGCAGTCTATTTAATGCAGCTAAAGCTTCCGCTTTAAATAAAATCATCTCGGCAGCACGATATAGTACAATCTCGTTTTCAAAATATCTATCGTCTGGATATACTGTGCCTTTAAATTTATTATCAAATACGCCGATTACATTATTTGTAGCATCTACTGCGGTAATAAATGAGTTTGTTTTTCTTACATCATTGTTAGCAAACATCGACTGAATTTTCGTGCTTGGCGCATAAACGCTACGTGCTCCATTTCTGGCAAAAGGCACCTGCGAAACATTAGTTGCAGCAGCTACAAAAATATCCCGAGGTTTCAATCGGCTTCCATATTGGTCAGACTTCTCATCCCTTAAGAAATAAAGCGAGAAGATGATTTCTGCATTTTTTCTATTATCGGTGGCGTGTATTTTGCTAAAATCTGGCAGTAAGGTAACACCAGATCCTAAAGCTAAATCTGCCGAAGCAATTACTTGTTCTAAATCTGCTGTTCCGCCATTTAAAACTTTCGCTTTCCACAACAATGCATCAGCTTTTAACGCATACGAAGCCGGCTTAGAAATTCTATTTTTATTTACAAAACCGTTTTCTGGAAACAATTTAATGGACTCTTCCAAATCGGCCAAAATTAAGGCCATTACCTCGCTAGCAGGTGCACGAGCGGTCAAATCTCGCTCTGCATTTTCTGTAGGTTGCAATACGATGGGTACATTACCCCAAATTCTAATTAGAGAAAAATAGGTATGTGCCCTAACAAAGTATGCTTGTGCCAAAGCCCTATCTATATTAGCTTTAGTACCCGTGGTAATGCCCGGCGCATACTTTATAACCAAGTTGCAATGATGGATAAGGTTGTAGAAGTTTATCCAGTTTGGTGCATTTAAGGCCGTTAGATTCTGAGCCCATGCCGTAGTTGTTGCTCCTTCTAGGCCTAATACAAAAACGTCAGATCTATCTTCGAAATAAAGTGTAGTGTTTAATAGGTTTCTGAAGTCGGCATTAATACCCGTCATGTAACCAGTTACATCCCCTTCAGCTTTCCAGTAATTTTCGTTGGTAATACTCGAAACGGGAGGAGCATCTAATATTTTTTTACAACTGCCCAATATGGCTAAACAGCTAATAATAGTGTATATATAAAGTTGCTTTTTCATAATATTTGTTGGTATAGAATGATTAAAATGTAAAACTTGCGCCAAAATTATACTGCCTAGGGCGTGGGTATGAACCTTGATCGTTACCTGTAAAAATCTCAGGCATTAAACCATCATATTTGGTAAGGTAACCTATGTTATATACACCTGCATATAGGTTAACTGCCGAAATATGTGCTTTTTTAAGAAAGTTAGCTTGTAACCTGTAACTTAAAGAAACCTCTCTTAATGCTAAAAAATCGCCTTTAGAATGATATAATGAATTAGCTGTGATGTAGCCTGATGAAGAAGCCAGGCCATTTCCGCTTCGCAAGTGGTTTCTGTAGTTATAATCCGCATCACTCTGTACCGTATATTTAGGTATCGTGGCAATATCACCTTGGTTATTCCAGATATTACCTCCCATTACATCGCTAAGCGTCATATTGTTGTTTCTTGCACTACCTAAAGACCTTCCTCTAAAAGAATTGTCGATAACATGACCTACTGCGAAATCGGCTACTACACGCATAGACAAATTTTTGTAGCTGAAAGTATTTACCATACCCCCGGTTCTATCTGGTCTGATGTATCCCATAAAAACCATATCTCTACTATCAATAATTCCATTGCCATCTACATCTTCCCAAATTGCATCGCCACCTTTCTTAACTCTATTATTCGCTTCCACATCTTTTGGTGCATTGGCCGCATCGGCGTCGGTAGCATAAACACCTATCATATTATAAGCCCATCTCCCACCATAACGTTCGCCCTCTGCCGTGCCACCAACTTTTACGTAATCATTAAGGTTTTTATCAAATACAATGTTACCACCAATACGATTTTTAAGTTCACCATTGTCAGGTAAATCGATAACTATAGATTTATTAAAGGATAAGGTAAGATTTACATCCCAAGAGAAATTTTGGGTTTTAATAGGTCTTGCTGCAATTTCAAAATCGAAACCTGCAGATTGGATAGTACCAAAGTTACTAACGATTGAACTAAAGCCCGAGGTAGCATCCAAAGGTTTGTTGAAAATTCTATCAGACGTTCTTTTGTTGTAATAATCGATTAATAACGTAACGCGATCTTTAAATAAACCAATGTCCGTACCTACATCAAAAGATGTAGTGGTTTCCCAAATTAGGTTTTTATTGGCTAAACGAGTATTCAAAATCCCAACCTCGCCCAAATAATTGTTACCTATGGCGTACTGACCTTGGGTATCGAAAATAGAGAGTTCGTTTTGGCCGGCCTGACCCCAACTTGAACGAATTTTAAAGGTGGAAACGTATTTATTTATTGGTTTAAAAAAATCTTCGTTATGTATGTTCCATCCTGCAGAAACGCCTGGAAACAATGCCCATTTATTTTCTTCAGAGAATTTTGAGGAGCCGTCTTGCCTTAAACTTGCCGAGAAAAGATATTTTCTATCATAATCGTAATTTACACGGGCAAATGCACTCATAATTATATCGGCTTCAATCGTTGTTGTTCCCCTTTGGGTTAAAATAGAGGTTGCATTTACCGTTCTAATATTATCGGTAGGCGCACCATAACCAGAAGTACCGATATTGTAATTATAGTTATTAATGTAACTGGCACCTAAAATTGAACTTGTGTGATGTTTGCTGCCAAAATCCTTTACGTAATTAAAAACCCCATCTACTTGTGCCTGCCTTATAAATGAATGTTCTGCAGAAGCATTTCTGTTGATATTTACTTCGTTGTAAGCTTCAAATGCGTTAGAAATTCCTTCGGTAGTAAACCAATAAACGGCTGGTTTAAATGTTAAGCCTGGCGCCATTTTCCAGGTAGCTCCTAAGTTAAATGTAGAACGATATACCTTGTTATCGCTATATTGATCCCTGTAATAAATTTCATGCTGCCTATTTCTAAACGACGTTACCCCTTCTCCTGGTGCTGGCAAACCGTTTTCGTACGTAGAACGATAAGTAAATGGCATAGTAACAGATCTCGAAAGCACATTTTGGATATTGCCAATTCCGTTACTCTGACGAAGAACATAATTGATATTGGTATTTAACTCCCAACTATCACTTAATTTATATGTTCCGTTTATTAAAAAGCTGTAGTTTTTATAATCGGTGCCAGCAACAATACCTTGTTGATTTAAATGGCCCAAGCTAATATAATAGGTAGATTTTTCTGTTCCGCCATTAATATTTACATCGTATTCATTTCTTAAAGCATTTTGAAAAGTCTCATTTTGATAGTTCGTTTCCTTAAAAATTAAATTTCTATTGGTAACTGGATCAAACATGGTAGTCCAGCCCTCGTTATCAATTAGATTACTTACATATTCTTTACCGTAATTAGTGATGTAGGTATCTAAAAACTCCAATGTATTTTTTGTATTTCTGGCATTGCCGGTAGACATACCGTAAGTTCCGTTGTTTAAAAATTGTCCTGGGTTAGAAGTATTAAACTTTTGCGTATTTAACCTACTGATGTAGATGTAATCTCTTGCACTGGTGAAATCGTATTCATTTCCTTGGCGCTCTAAACCAGAAGTGTATTTAAAGGTGATACTTGGCTTTGCATTTTGTTTTCCGGATTTAGTTTTAATGATGATTACACCATTCGCTGCCCTTGCACCGTAAATTGCTGTTGATGCTGCATCTTTTAGAACTTGCATAGATTCGATATCATCAGAATTTATGTCGCTGATGTTTCGCATATTCCCTACAATCCCATCCACAATAAACAAAGGAGAATCGCCCTCTGGAGACGTAGAAGCACCACCACGAATAAAAATTTGCGGATTTGCACCGGGTTGACCGCTTGATACCTGTAAAGACAAACCCGCAACTTTACCCTGTAATTGCGTAAGCGGATTTGCTGCAGGTGCATTTTCAAATTCCTTTGCACCAACTCTACTAATTGAATTGGTAACAGTAGATCGGGATTGCTCACCATAACCAACCACAACCACTTCACTTAGGCTACTTACATCATCTTCTAAGGCTACATTTAAGTTTGTTTGTCCGTTTACGTCAACCTCTTTAGGTTGCGTACCAATGTAGGTAAAAACTAAGGTTCCTTTCCCGCCCGGAACATTGATCACGAATTTTCCGTCTACATCGGTAATTACCGTATTGGAAGTGCCTTTAAGCTTTACGCCTACTCCAGGAAGGGTTTCATTGCCCTTCGCTGATTTTACAACTCCAGAAACTTTTACGGGATTCTGCGCAAGTGAATCGAGCGCAAAAAGACATAACATGGCCAGAAGCCAGCAAGTAATTTTTTTGTTCATAACAGTTATTTATAAATTGGTATTTAGTCTTTATGTAGGACATATCAAATGTGGGAAGTATTTTCTTAAAAAGCAAATACTATTTCTGTAACAAATTAATTATCAAGCCAAAATTGAACAAAAAAGCCCGCAAACATTGTTTACGGGCAATTACTTAATACAATGATTAAATGAATTTTACTTTAATCTATCGAAATGAGGTTGCAGATGTGCCTGCATTCCTTTTTTAAAATCTTCTACCGTTCCGGTTTTTAATATTTCTACCAAATCTAAATGGCTAACCGAACCTCTAGTGGGTTTTTGCTCTAACGTTACCACGTAATCAAAAATGGGTAATAACATAATCTGAAAACGTTTTAACGTATCATTGCCAGACATTTCGTAAAGTTTACCATGAAAAGCGATTTCGTTTTTTATACGAAATGAATTGTCGTTGTTTATTTCTTTTTTGGCAATATTCTCAAGCTCTTTAATATCCTTATCCGTTTTACGGATGTACAATAGTTCGGCTAATCCCATCTCTAAAACCAACCTTAGTTCAAAAATATCCTGCAGTGTGCTGTTATCTATAATTAGAGGATCTAGTACCCGTTCAAAAGTTCCTAAAATATCGGGGCGGGCCAATATCATACCCCTCTTTTTCTTGGTTTCAATCATTCCTAACATCCGTAACCTACTTAGCGCTTCGCGTAAAACATTTCTGCTTACGCCAAGAGCTTCGGCAAGCTCTAATTCCTTAGGCAATGCATCGCCAGGTTTAAAAGATTTTTTTTTCAGGTATTCTCTTAGCTTAGTTTCCACCACATCGGCCATGGTGTTAG
The DNA here is from genome assembly GCF_003313325.1 of Pedobacter namyangjuensis. Lineage (GTDB taxonomy): Bacteria > Bacteroidota > Bacteroidia > Sphingobacteriales > Sphingobacteriaceae > Pedobacter > Pedobacter namyangjuensis. The sequence goes on from NZ_QMHQ01000003.1 coordinate 132,398, forward strand.
AAATTATAGGAGCTAAATCTTTACTTAGGTCTGTAATACTCATAATGTTAATATCTTTCAAAAATGAGATATTTTTTTCTTATTATGTAGAACATTAAAAATTATTGTTTGCCTGTTCAAAGTTTTTAGCATAAAATCAATTAAACGTTGTTGCAAATAAAAACTAAAAGTAATCGAATAACCAACAGAACCAAGCAAATAATAAACTGTCGTTTTTCTGCTAAACAAATACATTATTTTAGGTATTAGTTAATTATTATATCATCCTATTAATGTTTAGTTATGCAAAAAGCAATCAAAATATTCGTGTTACTTCTATTTTTATCTGTTGGATACAGTAAAGCAGAAGAAGGTTCCAAAAAATTATATAAGGGCACAGTTGGTGGCAGAGCGGTAACCATGTACTTAAAAGTAGAACCTAACCAGTGCGGCGGAACCGATATCATTTATGGCATTTATAAATATGATAAGGTAAGTAATTGGCTCCTGCTAAACATCCAAAGAAATGAGAAAAAAAACTACGCTTTAACGGAGGTTGGTTTTACTGGTGTTCTTGTTTTAAAAGAAACCAACAGCGGCTTTTCTGGTGTTTGGATTAGTCCTGATGCTACTAAACAATTGCCTGTTAAATTTACAGAACAAGCACCAATTACAACCAAGGAGAAAGAGCGTTTTGATAAAATTTTAGACGATACCAATTATCAATATTACGACTGTTAAAAGAGGATTAAATTGCGTTAAGTTACTTTTATGGCAACATAAGTTTTAATGGAAACTAAAAAGAGCATTAATAATTGTCGATAAGAATATTTAAGCACTATACTAGTCTTATTACGAATTTATTCCAACAAAGGGCACCTACTTATCAGCAAATTGGTAATTTTATAACAAATTATAGCCGAGAAAAAATATGAGCACTACAACCGAACCTTATTACGGTGATTTAGAAAAGACCGATATCATTGCCAATCTACTTTCAGTACCTAAAGAAGATAGAAACGAAAGTTGGACTAGAGATTTTATAACAAACATACCCACTGCAAGTTTTAGGTGCGGCGATCCACAAGTAATAGCTGGTCCGGATGGATTCCCCTATTTTCAATTATTTTTACCTGAGCCCAATGTACCATTTACATGTTACGTATTAGATAGAATCAAAGATGATTTTTTGTTAGATCGTGGCTTCGGAGTAGTTTTTAACCTAGTAAATGGCGAGCCAGATTATGTACTTTCTTACGGCGATATTTTAAACTGGCACCTAAATAAAGAATTCTATACCGAGCACAGTGCATTTTCTAAAGAAAATACCGACGAGGTTATTGTTGAAGATGAAGAAGTGTTAGTGGGACAGCCGAATGAAAACATTTTGCCCAACTACACTAAAAAGTTACTGGGCGATTATTTGAGATTAAATGGCGTTAAAGATCCAAAAATGGCTTTGATGATGAGAAAAGATAAAAATGGCCAAGAATTTTCTCAAGATTTGGCTTTTAACATAGGGCCCGAGAACTTCGAAAACGAAGATGTTTACCGAGCTGTTATGAGAAACCTATCTTGGTATTTACCTAGGCATTATTCTTTTGTAGGCATAGCCGATGGAGACTTGAAAAACGATTTTGAATCGATATAGCCTCTTGATGAAATGAGATTCGATGCTTGTTGACGATCAACAAATTGAATTCAAACAAAAAAGGTTGCCTTATATGGCAACCTTTTTTGTTACTAACGCTAATCACGTTTTCAAATAAAGTGCATTAAAATTTATAAGCACATTATTTATTTACGTTAGCGATTAGTTTGTATATCCTTCATTTTGCTGAATGTTTGGATTTGCATTCGTTTCAGATTGAGGGATTGGCAACACAAATCTAAAATTGTTTGCAGGAAGAGTTTTACCTAAAGCTGAAGGGGAATCTTCATCTAATCTTTCTACTGGTAAGCCTCTACGCTTAAGATCCCAAAATCTGTGACCTTCGAACGCTAACTCTTTAAATCTTTCTCCTAAAATTTGGGTAATAGCATTTTCTTTAGAAGTAAGTGTAACGTTAACATAACCTGTAATACGTGCAGCACGTAATGCGTTTAAATCAGACTCTGCAGAATTAGCTCCCGTAAAAGCATTTTTTTCAGCACGAGCTTCTGCACGAATCAAGTACATTTCGCCTGTACGCAACACTTTAATATCAGCAACGTTCTCATTTACTGTAGTGTAACCAGTACCCGCGTATTTAGCAACAATCTTAGTAGGTTTACCTGCAACGGTAGCCAAAATCGGTTCGTCAATTAAATATGAGCTGAAACGGATATCGTTAACCTTATCGTAGGCATTCCATAATTTAGAAGAAGGAACCCACGAAATGCTAGCCGGAGGAACAGTTGCACCTGCTGTATTTTTAGTGAACAAACCTCTAAAAAAACTACCAATTCTGCTACCAGTAGTTCTGTTTAATTTAAAGGCCGATTCTCTTCTGTTAGCATCTGTCCAAATTCCAGGGAATTCTGCACGCGTTGCCAAAGGAATTGCATTGATAAACTCTGTACTGTATGTTTCAGCATCGTTCCAATTACCCATGTACAAAGCTATTCTAGCGTGTAAGCCAGTAGCTGCCAATCTATTTGCTCTAAAAACATCAGTTAAATCATTTGCTAATAGAGGTTTAGCGGTATTTAAGTCAGCTAGTATTTTGGTAAAATACTCGCCCATTGGTATACGTGCTTGTGGAGTTAACGAGGGAACTTCTGCATAAAACATGCCTAGCTCATTTGGAGCATAGTTTTTAGAATAATATCTGAATAGTTCAAAATGTGCAAAAGCTCTCAAAAACAAAGCCTCACCCCTAACTTTCTCTCGCAAAGCATTATCAGTTGGCACTTCAACAACAGCATTTGGCAAAGCCTGTAAAACACGGTTTACCCTATCAATTACGGCATAATAAGAGGTAATTGCTGTATAGTTGTCTCTAATTCCGATATCGGCTACGCCAAACTGCCATTCATGTGTACTTTGCGAAGCATAAAAATCGCCTGGCTTCAATTCATCAGAAAAAGTACCATTTAACCTAATGCTCATCTCTGTCTGAAAACCTGCATAAGCACCTATTAACAACGATTCGTTATTCTTAACTGTTCGCAAAGCCAAATCGCCACCGATAAAATCCGTTTCTTTAATTTCTACCAGTTTTTTGCAAGAGATTGATGATATAGCCAAAATAGGCAACATCAAAATCCAAATTATATATTTTTTCATATTGATCATCTTAATTTCTCCTTAAAATTTAAAGTCTACACCAAACACCACCATTTTAGGATTCGGATACTCAACCAAACTAATATTATTGTTATCCTCAGGATCTACACCAGTCCAAGGACTCCATATTGCTAAATTTTGGAAGTTTGCATAAACTCTAGCATTTTTAATAATTGCCTTTCCATTTGCTCTTATTTCTGGGATCATATATCCAAAATCAAGACTTCTAAAACGTAGGAATTTAGCATCTTCCAAATCAGAAGAAGTGAAACCTTTAGCATATCTTGGAGAAGGGAAACGAGCCTGATCACCTGGTTGTGTCCAAATGTTACCAATAAGCTCTCTAGATTGGTTAACAGCAGAAACGTAACCAGTGGTTCCATCGGTTGTCCAGTTTCTGGTATTGTTGCTACGTACTACGTCAAATTGATAAGAGAATAATGCATTAACGTAGAATCCTTTGTAATTTACATCTAAAGTTAAACCACCCACATGTTTTGGCAAGTAGGTTCCGTAATCGGCATAAGATCCTGCTTGGGCGATATCGTTTGTTGTTCCTGTATTTGTACGATAGATTGGTCTACCATTTGCCGGATCTACCCCTAAATATTCAGGATTGTAGTGAGAACCGTAAGGAAGGCCTTTGCGAATTACAAATGTTCCTAAGAAATACTCGTTAACTAAACCTAAATCATCAATATTGTTAACATTGATTGCGTGGTTCATACCTACGGTAACATTGAATTTATTTTGTCTAAGCACATCTACTTTCAAATCAAATTCTAAACCTTTGTTACTCATTTGCCCTGCATTGATTGCCAATGAACCAAAACCAGTTGTTGCACTTAAAGGCTGACTTACGAATAGATCTTTAGTTTTCTCTTGGTATGCATCAACCGATAAACGAACACGATTGTCAATTGCTGCAACGTCAACGCCGATGTTAAGTTTTTCAACTTTCTCAATCTTAAGGTTAGCATTTCCAGGAGTACTTGGCACTAAACCTGCAATTGGAGAACCTGTATAAGACGTAGTACCGAAAGCTGGAATTTGAGCACTTGCATAGTTTGGAACACCACTGTTGTTTATGCCGTAACTACCGCTAGAAATACTACCAATATTTGGAACTATACCATAACTTCCTCGTAGCTTAAGGTCGCTTAAGAAAGTTTGGTTTTCATAAAACTATGGTTGATTACATTCCAAACCGCACCAGCCGACCAACTGATAATCTCTCTATTATCTGGGTTGATAATTCTCGAAGTTCCATCTCTACGTACGTTTACATTCGCACTAACTTTATCATCAAAAGTGTACTGTAACGAACCGAAGAACGATCTGATACCGTAACCAGATGAAGCACTACTTGCATTTTGAGGCATAGTTGCAGCACCAGCAGTTGGTAGCGGAGCAGCACCCTGACCCGTCCATGGCAAAGCTTTGTTTAAATTGTAAAGTAAAAAGCCCATACCTTTATTATATACACGTACTGCTTCGAAATATGCACCAGCTGCTATCTTATGCTTATCTGTGAAACTATGAGAATAGTTCAAGGCAGTAGTGTTTATAAACTGAGAGTTGATTGTACTACCTTCTCTTGCAAAACCACTGTTATAAGTTTGAACAGAGCCACGGTAAGAGTCTGGATTAATATAGGTTGTGTTAAGAACATTCGACGCATCTAAGCCTGAAGTATTTTTCAGAATTAAATTAGGGATAATCTCATAACTTAAGGTAAGACCACTGTTAACTTTCCATCTTTTTAGCACGTCGCGAGTGGCGTTATTACTCTCAATTAAATTTGCGAGCGTTTTTAGACTCAAGTTACTACCGCCACCACCAAAGTTTAAGGTGCCATCTGGCAGATATGGATTATCGTACGGTTTAGCTCTATAAATCATTTGAAAAGGATTTAAGGTACTGTTACCATATAAATCACCCACTGCACTAGTGCTAATAGAATATCCTAAACTTGTATTCCATTGCATTTTGAATTTGTTTTTTACATGCGTTAGGTTTAGTCTGGCTGAGTATCTCTCCAAACCTGATGTTTTTTCGATACCATCTTGACCAAAATAACCAAGTGATGCGAAATACCTCGTGTTTGCAGTTCCACCAGAAGCGTCAACCTCGTAGGTTTGAGATACGCCAGTACGGAATAACAAGTCGGTTATATCGGTATTGATATTTCTTACACTATCCAATTTTCTATCAAAAACTAAAAGTTCCGCCTCGGTTCTTGTAGCATTTGCAGGATTTTTACGACTCCAAACCCAACCAGGTACGCTAAATGCAGCGTTTGAAGATCCTGTTAAAAGTCCTACAAGTTCTTCATGCGCTAATAGCTCACTTGTGCTCATCAAATTTAATCTAGAAAAATCTGGCGGGGCAGTAATACCTGTTTGCGCCCTTACACCTATTTGAGATGCGCCGCTTTTACCTTGTTTGGTAGTAATTACAATTACCCCAGTACCTGCACGTGAACCATAGATAGACGCTGCGTTTGCGTCTTTTAAAACGGTAATGGTTTCAAAATCGTTGGCATTTAGCGATTGAAAATCACCTGAACTTGTTGGCACACCATCAATTACGTATAATGGTTGAGCACCTGCACCAGAGATAGATTTAATACCCCTAATTGTAATGGTTGCATTACTTCCCGGTTGTCCAGACCCAGAGTTGGCAAGTAGCCCTGGAGCTCTACCTTGCAAAAGCTGTGTAAACGAACCTACCGGTCTGTTTTCGATAGCATCTGATGCTATAACAGACGCAGCACCAGTAAATTCACTTTTCTTAATGGTGGTATATCCGGTTACGATAACCTCACCAAGTGTTTTTGAATCTGATACAAGTACCACATCAATTGTACTTGAACCACCAATTGTTTTAGCTTGTTCAACCATTCCTAGATAAGAAAAGGTTAATGTTGTAGCCGAACTGCCAACTAGAATGGCATACTTACCGTTTTCGTTAGTAATGGCCCCTGTTTTCGAACCAGCAACTTTTACACTTACTCCCGGAATGGGTTCATTTTCCTGAGAGGTAACTGTACCAGTTATTGTACGTTCTTGTGCTACTGCATTAAATGCAAAAGCCAAGAAAACGAATAAACTTAGTATAAGTTTTTTCATAAAATAATAAATTTAGGTGAGTTAATAATTGTTTAGTTGCCGAATATAGTAGCTTATTAACAGATAAGCAAAGAAATTAATCGTTAATTATTAAAAATATGTACAAAACACAAGAATATTATTAAAAAATATCTTTTTTTTAAACAAAAAACCATAATTTCTAATCTAATTCTAATTTAAAACCACAATAAAAACATTTTTAGGTCGAATATTTTAACCTAATCGTAAAAAAATAAATAGACAAGAAAAAAATTCAAGCAATTAATACCCATTTAAACAGAAAACATCAAAAATAAACAACAAACACTATTTTTTCAGTAATATTTTACATCAAACTATTTTACGCGAAACCTTTCTTCGTCAATTTCAAATACTAATATAACGATAATAAAGACAGCAATTCCTGCGGATCTTACAATTTATATATTAAATCATAATACAACCTAGAGAACTTATAGGCCACTTAATTCCCTATAGCTTTATCTAATAACTTCGATTTTCCAATTCTTCGATTAAATTATGTCATACCTATGGCATAAATGCATTTATTTAAGTCAAAATAGCAACAGAACCATAACAAGGTTATATTTTTGGCGGTTGCAAACCACATATAATGATAAATAAATTACTTTCCATTCTTTTTTCTACAAGAACTATGGGGCTTATGCTCGTTATTTTTGCTGCATCAATGGCTGTTGCCACTTTTGTAGAGAATGATTACGGCACTCCGGTAGCTAAAGCACTGATCTATAATGCTTGGTGGTTCGAGTTGGTAATGACAATACTGGTACTAAATTTTATCGGCAATATTGCCAGGTATAGACTGTACGACAGAAAGAAATTACCGCTTTTAGTATTCCATTTAGCCTTTATCATTATTTTTATTGGGGGCGCTATTACCAGATACATTAGTTTCGAAGGCTCTATGTCTATTAGAGAAGGAGAATCGAGCGATGAAATCATCTCTGATAAAACCTTTTTTAAGTTTCAGGCGGGAAATGACAATGAATCCTTAGCATATAACGACTTGCCGGTAACACTTTTGCCAGAAAAAGTACCCTTTTACCTAAAACCGTTCAGAAAAAAATTCAAAGAAGAATATGATTTCCATGGGCAACGAATAAAATTAGCACAAGTGGGTTTTTATGCTCGAGCCCAAGATTCGTTAGTTATTGACGCAAGCGGGCCGGCAACCCTACATTTAGTGGTAACAGAAGAAGGCAAACGTGTAAACAAATACATCCCTTCTGGCAAAGTTCAACTGATACAAAACCTGCTTATTAGTTTTAATAAAGCCACCGCCGGAGCACTAAACATCTCGCAAACTAATGGCCAACTACAAATCTCCTCACCTTTTGAAGGCAAGTATATGATTATGGCTACCCAAGAGCAGAAAGATGTAAAAGGTGAAAATCAAATTCAGGATTTTAAGCTCAGAAGCCTTTATACTTTTGGCGCTTTAGCGTTTGTTATTCCAGAAGCACCAGTAAATGGTAAAATTCTTCATTTTGAAGGTGATAAAACTAAACACGAAAATGATCCCGACTTGGTACAGTTGGCTATTAGCACTAACAATATAACCGATACGGTATCATTTTATGGCGGAAGAGGAATGACCAATTTCCAGCACCAGGTAGAGGTTGGCGGATTAAGAATGTCTATGGCTTACGGTTCCAAAATCTACAAATCGCCATTTACGCTTAAATTAACCGATTTTAAAATGGAAAAATATCCGGGCAGCAATAGCCCATCGTCTTACTCTTCTGATGTGATGATCCAGGACAACGGAAAAGAGACACCTTTTAAAATTTACATGAACCATGTATTGGATCATTCTGGATATCGTTTTTTCCAAGCAAGTTTCCATCCTGATGAAAAAGGGACTGTTCTTTCTGTTAATCATGACTATTGGGGAACCAACATCACGTACATCGGGTATACCCTATTATTTTTGGGCATGTTTGTTACTTTGTTTTGGAAAGGAACACGTTTTCAAAAACTGAATGAGCAACTGAAAAGCATGTCGAAGAAAGCTAAAATACTTTTACTTCTGGGAATGCTTTTAGTAGGCAATGCAGCACAGGCACAGAAGATAGACATGCATGGAACTGATGGACAGCAAAATAACGACCATTCGCACGATGACGGACACGATCATGATCATGAGGAGCTTAACCCTACTATTGCACTACCGCAAAGCGATCATAACCATGCCGACCAAACCCGGAAAATGCTAAACGCCGTTCAGGTAAATGGAAAAGACTTTGCCTCAAATGTGCGTATAGATCAAAAACACGCTGCACTTTTTGGAAGATTGTTGGTTCAAAATATCGATGGTAGAATAGAGCCTACTAACACGCTGGCGCTGGAGATTTTAAGAAGAGTACACGGAAAAGAAAAATTCTATAACCTAGATGCCAACCAATTTCTATTGTCTGTTTCTATCGATCCTTTAAAATGGGTAAATGTTCCTCTTATAAATATAGGCTCAAAAGGCGGTAAAAACATTTTAGCAAAGCTGAAGGCTGATGAAAACGGCTACACATCTATGGTTAACCTGATAACTATGGGTGCTGATGGTTCGGCCGAGTTTATACTTGCCAACGACTATAAAACCGCTTTCGCTAAAAAACCTGCCGATCAAGGCACATACGATAAATTTGTTCTTGAATTAAACGATAAGTTGTACGCCATGCAACAATTGTTAGATGGGCAGTACCTCCGCGTGTTGCCATTGGCCGGAAACGACAACAACCAATGGGTAGCCATGCCGTTTAACCCTGTAAACAATCAGGCGTTAAGCAATCCGGTAGCCATGTATTTCGCTAGTATCCTTGCTGCGCAACAATCAAATGATTGGTCTGGAGTAGATAGCAAGCTAAATCATATCAGTAAATTACAACTCAAACATGGAAAAGAAATTGTTCCTTCAGAAGCTAAAATAGACTGGGAAATTAGATATAACTCTTGGAACATCTTTTTAAAGTTGATGATTGTCTATTCCCTACTTGGCACAGTTATTTTAGTATTAGCTTTCTGGAAACTTTTTAAACAAAGCAAATTATTAGATAGAACTATTACGGTAGTATTAATTTTAATTGCTACAACTGCCGCATTACAATGTATGGGTTTAGGCGTACGATGGTACATTTCTGGCCACGAACCTTGGAGCAATGGTTACGAAGCGGTCTTATTTATCAGTTGGATTGGCGTACTTTCTGGCTTGCTGATGTATAGAAACAGTAATGCTTTTATACCGGCGGCGGGTTGTTTGGTTGCGGTAATTTTAATGGGTTTTGCACATGGAGGCTCGCAGATGAATCCGCAAATTACACCGTTAGTGCCTGTACTAAAATCGTACTGGCTGATGATTCACGTGGCAATTATTACCGCCAGTTATGGTTTCTTTGGTTTAAGTGCTTTACTTGGAACAGTTTCACTTGTTCTATACACAATTAACAGAAAAAGCATCGCCAGCAAAGTACGTTCATCGGTAGTTGAGCTAACTACGGTTAATGAAATGTCGCTAACCATTGGCTTGTTCCTCTTAACTATCGGAACGTTTTTAGGCGGTATTTGGGCAAACGAAAGCTGGGGACGTTACTGGAGCTGGGACCCTAAAGAAACTTGGGCCTTTATCTCGGTAATTATTTATGCTTTTGTGATGCACATAAGGTTAATTCCCGACTTGCGTAGTCAATACCTTTTCAACCTGCTATCGCTAATTGGTTTTGCTTCGGTTATCATGACTTATTTTGGGGTAAACTACTACCTTACGGGCTTGCATTCTTATGCGCAGGGCGATCCTGTACCGATACCAGATTGGGTTTACCTTACTATATCTCTTGTTGCGCTACTAGCAGTTGTTTCTTATGGTAAGTATAAGAAAAATTTGGTACTCGAAGAAAGCTCTTGTAAAGGAAAAGTAAGTAAGATTAAGAAGAAATAACTTCGCCTAATTAGAAGCAAGCTTTATAAACAAAGATTTGAGCTCTAGTTTAAGAAATTACGAACGCATTAAGTTTTAATTAGCACGTTTTAGATGTAAAAACTAAAAAGCCGGAAAAGATCATTCTCCGGCTTTTTTAATTAATTTGAATTAGCTTGGAATCGCTAATCAAGTCTCTCTTTAAACTAAGGTCTCCCGACCGAAATAGCTTTCTGTATTAAATTACGTGTAAGAACTCCCAATTTTAGCGTTATATTTTTGCGGCTTTGTTAATACGCTATTTCCATATAAAGTCTTCGATTTCAAGCTGGATTTATTGACCGCTGAAAAAGCGAAAACTTAAAACAGATGGATTTATTCAGTATCCGTAACACTTACGAGCCCAGAATTCGATTCGTAGTTAGTTGAAAGTCTGACGAAACTCCAGTGGCGACAAATTAGTCTTCTTTTTAAAAAGTGTGCTAAAGGACTGCGCATGCTCAAAACCAAGTGCATAAGCAATCTCCCCTACCGAAAGATTAGTCGTGGAAAGTTTTTCTTTTGCTTTCTCTATAAGTTTTTCGTGAATAAGCTGTTGGGTATTTTGCCCAGTATGAACCCGAAGCAGGTCGCTCAAATAGTTAGGCGAAAGGTTCAGTTGCCCAGCAATGTACTGTACGCTAAGCAGACCCTGTGCTTCTCCCTTAAAGTGCGCATCAACCAATTGTTCAAACCGGGTAAGCAAAGCCGAATTATTATTCTTTCTGGTTAAAAACTGTCGTTCGTAGAATCGATCAGAGTATTTTAGCAGACTTTCAATCTGTGTCAAAATGATTTCCTGTGTGTGCTTATCGATGTGGCTGCACTCTCTGTCAATTTTATGGAGGATTTCAATCAGGTCTTCCTCCTCAGTAGCCGACAGGTGCAGCGCCTCGTTAACCGCATAATCAAAAAAGCCATAATTACGAATGCTATTCGCCAAGTTATGTTGCAACAGAAAATCGGGATGAAAGATCAAAAGATAGCCTGATCCACATTCCATATTATGCAGATCTAACTGTTGCACCTGATTGGGCGCCGTAAAGCTTAGCACTCCTTTGTCGTAATCATAATGTTGCTGTCCGTACCTAATCTTGCCTTTGGCGTCACGTTTAAGCGCAACACAGTAAAAGCGGTTGACGAAACCTTTCCAAATTTCGTCTTCCAAAAAAACACTTTCCGCCAGATTAATTACACTCACCAGCGGATGGCGAGGTTCGGCTAAGGAAAGCAGACGATGAAATTCAGCTGTGGAGTTTATGGCATTCATAAACAAAGCTAATCAATTAAGCCCATACTAAACTCATCGTAAGCGGCACCCGTATCTGTTCCTATAGGCACAATACTTTCTAGTTGAGAAAGGTCTTCTAAGCTCAGTTCTATACTTGTTGCAGCAATATTTTGTTCGACGTATTTTCTACGTTTGGTTCCCGGAATTGGTAGGATGCCTTTTGCCATTATCCAAGCCAATGCCAGTTGCGAGGAAGTGACCTGCTTTAGGTCGGCCATAGCTTCAATAGCTCGCACTAACTCAATATTCTTTTTAAACTGCGCACCCTGAAAACGCGGGATAGCCCTGCGAAAATCATTCTCGGGCAGATCATCAATACTATTAATTTGTCCAGATAAAAATCCTCTGCCAAGCGGCGAGTAAGCTACAAAACCAACACCCAAATCTTTTAATGTCGCCAAAACTCCACGTTCCTCTACGGTGCGTTCAAACAGAGAATATTCGCTCTGTACGGCAGTGATTGGATGCACAGCATTCGCCCGCCTAACTGTTTCGGATGAAACTTCGGACAGTCCTATGTAACCCACCTTACCTTCTTTAACCAATTTGGCCATTGCCTCCACAGTTTCCTCAATAGGCGTACTTTTATCTAAGCGGTGCAGATAGTAAAGATCAATATAATCAGTATTTAGGTTTTTGAGCGAGCGTTCAAGTGATTTCTTTACGTAATCCTTCTTGCCATTTATAGTCCAAGTAACCTTATTATTGTCATCAATCTCCCAACCAAACTTGGTAGCTAAAATATAATCATTCCGTTTGCCACTTATGGCTTTAGCAATCAATTGTTCGTTTTTTAGGGGGCCGTAAAGATCTGCAGTATCCAAAAACTTGCCACCCAACTCAAGCGAACGATGAATAGTTGCAATAGCTTCCTTTTCATCGGCAGGCCCATACATATTTCCTTCTTCAAAGCCGGTCATCCCCATACATCCCAATCCAATCTGTGGCACAACCAAACCTTGGTTGCCCAATGCTATTTGTTTTATTTCCATAATCCAAAGTTAGGCAAGGCAAAAATAGCCCATGTATGTAAATCCACGAAGCTTGTAAGCAAATCAAGGAATAGTTTCGAAATTAATGTTTTCATATCCCATTTTCAGCCCTAGCAGAATGTTAAACGGTATAGATAGAAAATGTTTTGTTTTGTATTCTTCATTTTTATCTATATCGAGCAGATGCACTTCATCATTACTTTGTTACCTTTTAGATCTTCAACCAGCAATTTAACGCATTTGCTTAATGGATTGATGATCCTATAACTCAAAAAATCTGTTGGCCCACGATATTCCTACGAACACAAGGTTTAACTATCGATTCTAAATTTACGAGATAAACATCCGCGGATATTGCTATTAGGATATATTGCCCTTAATAATTTTTTAGCTGCGATAATATCCCTAACTTTATCCTGCTATGTACCGAACTGCATTTTCGGTTCCTTTAGATCTCCGAATATTGGTCATCTTCAGATTATGCTCCTAATTGATTGAAATGAAAAAACCAACATATATCGTTGCCATCGGTGCTTCCGCAGGTGGGCTTGAAGCATTATCATCTTTTTTCGAACATACCCCGCTTGACGGAGTAGCCTACGTCATCATACCCCACTTGTCGAGAGATTTTAAAAGCCGAATGGCCGAAATTCTGTCAAAGCACAGCAGGTTGCAGGTTATGGAGGCTCAGCAAGGAATGCTGGTTTTAGCAAACAATGTTTACCTTATCCCAAACGATAAGTATATGACTATCAGTTCAGGAAGCCTAAACCTGATCGACAAAGATACGCACTCCCTGCCACACATGACCATCGACACCTTCTTTACCTCTCTGGCCATCGATCAGGGAGATAAGGCCATCGGGATTGTACTTTCAGGCGTAGGTAGCGACGGATCAAGGGGAGCTGTAGCAATAGAGAATGCCGGTGGAGCAATCATGGTACAGGACCCGAGTACGGCCAAGTTCGACGGCATGCCCCGTTCGGCAATTGAGGCAGTTGAAACCAAGCACATTTTCAGTGCGCAAAACCTGCCGGCCGCCATCCAGCGCTATGTCAGCTCAGAAGATAAACGAGCTTTCCCTGCAATGACCGAACTGGAACTGTTGGGATTTACCGAACTTATCAAATCCCACTATCCGTTCGACTTCAGTAATTACAAAATCGGCACACTAGAGCGTAGGATCAGGCGACGAATGGCCTTTCACAAAATTACCGAAATAGCTGAGTTCCTTGCTTTTTTGCAACAACATCCGGAGGAAATGCATCCACTGATTAGCGATTTTCTTATTAGTGTTACCTCATTTTTCAGGGATCCCGACGCCTTTCAGGTAATGGAGGAGAGAATCATTCCTGAAATACTCTCCCACAAGGAAAAAGGCGATCTGCTCAAAATTTGGGTAACCTGCTGTGCCAGTGGCGAAGAAGCCTATTCCCTTGCGATTTTGGTTAAGGAGTATATTTTAGCAAACAAGCTCGAAATAGAAGTTAAGATTTTCGCTACAGACATCAATGAAAATGCACTCAAACAGGCATCTAAAGGTATTTACCCGGAAACTATCACCTCTTTTGTAAGCCCGGAACGTATTGAACGGTTCTTCGATCAAGTTAGCGGTGGCTACAAGATAAAAACCGAAATTCGGGAAATGCTGATATTCGCACGCCATGACCTGACCAGAAATCCGCCCTACTGTTATGTCGACCTGATCAGTTGCCGAAACATGTTGATTTACATCAATCCACTGCTTCAAAGACAAATCATTTCCAAATTAGCCTTTGGGCTGAACAGCAGAGGCTTTCTGTTTCTCGGCTCAAGCGAACACCTGTCAGGCGTAGGCGATAGCTTTGTAGAGATAGATAGCAAATGGAAAATCTACCAAAGTCAAAGTTCGCATCGCAAGGTAAATATGGATGGACAGTTAGCCGTACCTTTTGTACTGCCAGTTCCGGTGCCCGGCGAAAGAAACGACATTAGCTTACATATGGAAAAGAAATCAGGTGCAGCAGTAGAGCTTGCAGAGGTTATATTATCCGAAACGGGATTTTCAGGAGTGGTAATAGACAAGGATGGAAAGGTGGTGCATGCCTTCGGAGACCTTGGGCCATATCTGAAGCAGGAGCGCTTTAAGTTTGATATCCGCGAGCTTCTTCCCGAAGGAATAAGCTTGGCTTTTAGTGCAAGTTTTGAAAGGGTTTTGGAATCCTATAAACGGGAAAAGCTAGACGGAATCGCCTACCTTTCCCCTCAAACCGGAGAACCGGTGCTGGCAGATATGATCCTCTCTCCTTTCGACGACAAAAAAACCGGAGCTTTGTCTATCATTGTATTTTTCAAAAAAAACCAAGTTGGATCGATACCGGAAAAAGGGGTTACCTTTGTGATGGAAGCGCAAACCAGAAACTATATTGCCAATATAGAGCGAAAGCTGATGAGCTCTAAAACACAGATAGAGGAACTCAACGAAAGTCTTTTCTCCACCAAAGAAGCCATGCAGTCTTATAATGAAGAACTGTTGTCGGCCAATGAAGAGCTCCAAAGTGCTAACGAGGAACTGCATTCTATCAACGAAGAACTTGAAACAGTTAACGCCGCCCATAAGCAGACCATTGCTGAGTTAAGTGACCTCAACGATGATCTTAACAATTATTTTTCCAGCAATGTAAACGGTCAACTTTTCGTCGATCGAGACATCCTGCTCAAGAAGTTCTCACCGGGTGCGGTTAGCCATATAAACATCAGGAGCTCTGACATAGGACGCCCGCTTAGCAATATCACCACCAATGTGAAATTTGAAACCATCATAAAGGATATCGAAAAGGTGCTAAAGGATGGTAAAATTGTTATTAAAGAAATTGAAGGAAATACGGGCAGGATTTATCAGGTGATAACCGGACCTTACCTAAAAAATGAGAGCCCGGATATACACGGGGCCATAATTACCTTCTATGACGTGACCGAACTTAAAAGGCATCAGAACGATCTTGACATCAACGCAAAACTTCTTGATATGGCACTTGGAGCCTCAGGCATCGGAACGTTCTCGCTAAACACTAAAACAGGCGATCTGATCTGTTCTGCGGAGTTCAAAGCTTTAATGGGAATGGATTGTGATGCGGAATGTTCGCTAGAATTGCTAAGCTTGCACTTGGAAGATGGCCATAGGCAAAGTTTCATGGCGGAAATCCAACGAGCTATCGACGTTGCGGGAAAGTTTCAAATGGAATTTGCTGTGTTAACGGAAAGAGATGGAAAACCTAATATGTTGCGCATGTTAGGTAGCAGTTATCAGCAATTTGGGACTTCCACTGTCTATCTGAATGGAATCCTTCAGGATATGACCGTTACGGAAAATACAAAATAAAGTTCTTGGGATTTTTGAGAATTCAATATCTCACAAGCGAAATACAGGTTAGCCCGCTATTCCTTATCCTATCCGGGATAGCAATTGTTCTTTCATGGATTTTCTATTTTAGGTACTTGAAAATGGATACGTAGCCAAGGTTTCTCGGTAGATAAATTGAGTGTAGCCATTGCGCTAGATTTCGCTTTCCTGATCATAAAAGAACCTATTGAAATCCGAACTTTGATTGGCGCTACACTTATTGTGGATGGAGCAATTGTTGTAATTTTATAGAAATACTGATTTGCTACAGAATTTAAATGTTATTTTACCTTAATATCAAGCGAGGAAAATTTGAAAAACTTGTGGCGCAGATCGACATCGGCCAGCACTTTTTTAAACCGAACGGGATAAGATATTCCAATGAAAAAATAGGATAATGTTAAAGGAGCATCAAGTAAACCAAATACTAGATATAGGCAAGGTCAATAAATTGTCTTAGTGCTTTTTTGATTTCTTCCTGTCCCGAAGGCTGTTGCAGGTCGATCCCACAAAAAGGGTTTTCCTGCATTTTTGCATGAAGGGTAAGGTAGTATACCCCTCCCATCAATAAAGCGTACATTGC
Source organism: Pedobacter namyangjuensis (assembly GCF_003313325.1). Taxonomy (GTDB): domain Bacteria; phylum Bacteroidota; class Bacteroidia; order Sphingobacteriales; family Sphingobacteriaceae; genus Pedobacter; species Pedobacter namyangjuensis. The sequence goes on from NZ_QMHQ01000003.1 coordinate 148,991, forward strand.
CCTGAAGTTTTTGTCGCTTCCCTCAAAGTGGCTATCAAATACCTTACGGAGCACCTGGTTGCCAATGTCCTCCCGTTTAAGGTCAAGCTCTTTCAAAATCGGCAATTTCTCGCTCAGCCCCCAAGTAATGATGCGGCGCATCTCTTCATTGCTGATAAGGCTGTTAAACTGGTTCTCCAACACACTGTAGGCAAGCCTCTTTCCTGCATCCCCCTTACTGGCCTCTACTATTCCATCAATTTCATCCGACCTGATCTTCCAATAGTCCTTGGTATCAAGGTATTTCTTTACCAGTCCTTCCAGGCTACCGAAATAGTCATAAATCAGCCTCCTATCTACCTTTGCAACTTCAGCCACCCTACTGATACTGAGACCGGAAAAACCATCTTTTTTTAGGATTTTCCCCAGCGCAGCGACAAGGTTCGACTTCGTACGTTCCTTATTTCTAACCGGCCCGTCTGTAACTTTCCTTGCCATGTGATTCAACTTTGATGCAATTTGCGATTTTTTTGCGCCACCATCAAAAATTCCTTTACAGAAACATAAAGCTTTGGCGATTGATCGATCGAAACCTCCCCTTCCCATAGTAAACAAATAACGTAATACTAATCTGATTACCGTTTATAAAAACGTCTATTTACATATATCACATATTTGTGATATAAATAAAATTTCATAGATTTGCCTTGCCAGCATCGATGGCACATAATATATAGTGATCTCCAAACCAATAGACCCAATAACGAAAAACATGATAACCAATAACCCTTCCGACCCGCAAAACCTAAAAACACTGACCAAACAGAGAGATTTTTTTAAAGGCCTACTCATTGGCGTCGGCATCCTTTGGCCTCTTATAATTGCGGCCGCTTTTTATTTTTACTACAAAAAAAATAGCATAGCGTTATTTATCCCTTCCATTACGGTTTTTATAGGATTTCTTCCAATCTATTTACGGTTTAAATCTTTGGATGCCGAGATTAAGTCAAAATAGCTAGCTACCAACGATCAAAAAAATACGGACATTTCCATCAACGAAAAATGATTTTCCTATTACTGCGATTTTTCTACTTTTGACCTTGGTATCGTGTTCAGATAAAATCAGTTACAGCAAGAAAAAAATCTATCAAGACAAATTTGAGGATGCAGTTCCGGTACTCGATGTGGCAACTTTCCATATGGGCGAAACCTCGGATGCAAGTTCGACAGCTTTTGATGAGAAAGACTCAAAAAACCTGAAAGATATCAGAGACCTTGCAAACAGACTGGCTACTTTCAGGCCGGCTGTCATCCCTAGCTGTCGCACGCGTGTCGCGTGTGCAACTGCTAAAGATGTTTCGTCATAGAATAGGTTTATACAATTGTAAACAAAAACAGCACAAGTTTTCAAAAATCTACAGTAGCGAGTAACAAATTGAGCACAGCGGAAAATTCTAACTGAGCGTATGCCAGGAATAATTTAACTGCTAGAATGGAATCAGCTTTTAGGAGCAAAATTTGGGTTGCCTAAGTACGGACTAAATAACGGTGTAAAAATGATAGATTTTTTACAGGGCACAAAAAAAGCAGTTCTTTTCAGAACTGCTTTAAAACGATGGGTCGGTGCCGGTGCGTAATTCGAACCATTTTGTGGACGAATTGATTGAAATAGGCGGTTTTTCAAAAAATCTGGAGGATTAAAATAACGGCAAAAACAAAATATTATATTGATTTTTCTCAAAATGTTAATTCATCTCACTTCAATTTTTATCTTTCAGCAGTTGGATAGAAAAGGTGGTCTTTATCTAAAAATACTATGTGAAAGATATCGTCTTCAAAATATCCTGCAACAACCTCCTTACTTTTTTTGGTGATATGCATAACTCCCCAGTTAACACCACTTATATGTTTAGGTTCTGAAAATTTCGAATTAGCAGGAAATTTTCCATACTGTTTTATACTGCCATCACGAATTGCTTCCTCACAGGTATATTGACAAAGGTGCCTCATCATTTCAAACATTTGTGCTAACAAGCCTAATGCTTGCCATTCATTTGAGCTTTGACCTTCCGACATATCAATTAAATCTTTTAATGAGAATGTTAGTTTCCTTTTCTTTGGTTTATGAGCTTGTCGACTACCTTGTTCACGAAGATAGTTTGCTTGTTTTTTTACTTCCTTATTCCCCATACAATAAATCGGTTAACTTGTCAGTTATTTTTAACGTATCCGCACCGCCAAATGTATTGTCTAAGTATTTTTTTGCAAAGTCAGACGTATTGCGGACAGTTTTTGCGCCGAATTCAGAAAGCGAATAAATTGATGAGCCACCAAATTGATCTTTGTTTACAAACCAAATTTGGTCACGCCTAAGGATTTTCTTATCTAATAACGTTGTATCTTGTGCAGAGAATACTAATTGCGCATTTCGTTTATTATATTTTTGAAATAGGCTTAGCAATTTCTTAGTAAGATTCGGATGTAATTTGCAGTCGAATTCGTCTATAAAAAGTACTCCGCCAGAACGAAGAGTATAATAAATAGGACCCAAGATATGAATTAGCTTTCTTGTGCCATCAGACTCCATATATTTCCTAAAAGGGACAGCATCAACAACGAAATTATTTTCATCATATTTTCTATGATAAGTTATAATTTCGCCGTCTTTTTCACCTGCTTCAATGTTAGCAATTTCTAAATATTTTAATACTGTAGCAGCCCATTCTTTAAAGTTTTTATTATCCCTGAGAAGTTCCGTCGTAACCTCCGAATAATGGTTTTGTTCAATCCCATCAATAACTGCAACATGATCGAAGAACGACAACACTTCTTTGGTCACAGGCTGATTGTATTGAGCTAAATGACTGATAAAAAGAACGTTTTCATTAACTTCTTTGTAGTATTTTTTACCTTCTTCGAAGGACTCTTGATTAATTTCAAATTCCTGGTCAGTTCGTTCAAAAAGTTGAATTTCCCTATCAAGCTTTCTAAATAACCACTCCTTTTTTATTTTTCGGCCTAATAATTCATATCCATAACGATAAATATATTTACCATTAATAAACGAGACTTCAAACATAGTATTAGCGTCTTCGGTGGTCGTACTAAGCCTAAAATGATTATTTCTTGCTTTCAATTCGTTATCTTTATTCATCGAATCACGAAATGAATTATAAACATAGTTATTGAAATAACCAAAGGCTTTGATAAAGTTGCTTTTGCCGCTTCCATTAGCTCCATAAATAGCTGCAACTTTTAGCAAATCTAAATCTTTACTAGTTTTAATGATATTACTTTTCACGAGCTCCTTAAAAGATTTGACAGGAGTCATCAAGAAATTCACCTCATCTTTGAAAGAAAACAGATTACTGAATTTAAATTCGATTAGCATAATTTTATATTAGTTCGCAAATATAGCGAAGTTATTTTGTTTTTTTACCATTAATTGGTAATTAATCAAGTTAACAATATACATTGAGTTTTGTCACTTATTCTTCTCAGCCATCACTTTTTTTACAAATTTTTCCTCTGCAGCCACAAGAGGTTTATACCATTCCCACATCTGCTCAAAGGTTTCAAAATTATTAGGCACTAAATTTCCATCTTGAAAGACATCATCTGGGGTAAATGGAGATGACCAATGACGATAACTTTCTACAGACCTTCTTGGATGCCGAGCTATTGAACAGTCAAAAAAATCGGTGGAGTAACTATAGTGATGACTATGGATAAAACCATTCCAAGACTTTTTCACTTCGTCTTCTGCCCGGACATCAATCAACTCAAACTGTTCCATTGCCCTCTGTTCAGGTGTCCCCCATCCTTTTTGGAGTAGAGAGATAGCTTCCACGTCAGATTCTGGTGCTCGATAACCAAAGATGGTAACACGTTGCGCTATCCTCATTTCTTCAGCTATCATTTCCCATTGGCCGCTGATAAACTCATCTGAATTATAATCCTTCTGTTCAACAGGATATAATAATTCCGTCGGTTCAAATCGTCCCATAGTTGCTTTAGAGTAATAGCCAGCTGGCCCAGTCCTTTTATCGATTTTATCGTAACCTAAGGCAACCGTTCCATGTAAGAATAATATGCCTGGGGTTTGGGTAAACTTACCACAACGCACATATGCCTGGTAAAGAAAAGGATCCCAGTTGAAGGTAGCGATAACATCTTTTGGCCGCAAGGAAAGTATTAGGTAATCATATATGGTTGGCTTTTCAGGAAGTTCTAGCTCACTGAAATATTTGTATATCTTTCTTTCAATTAATTTCTGCTCCCTGACAAATTCTGGTCTAAGCACTAATTTGCTGTAAAATTTCTCAAAATCTGCTGAAAGATCAGTGAGTTCTTTTGGTAAAGCAGCGACGATATCATCCATTTCCAAGATCTGAATTATATTATTCATACCTGGAAGCACTTTACCATTTTTTTCGGGATCCTTTATTGTAGATGCGATACTTGCTCCGGCACCTAATATAACTACATGACTTCCGTTTCCATGTACCCGACTTATTTCATCCTCTTTAGTCATACGCTAGGTTTTAATTGAAATAATAAGTTCTTTCTCGATTGGCGAAACAAGATTTTTACCGAAAATTTTGCATAGCAACGTAAGCTCTGTGTCCTGTTCGATTTTGCCAATTGCCAATCTAATCGGAACCTTAAATCCCTCTTGTTTGATGTTGTGCTTAATGTTACCGATAGTCTCGGTCACAATATAATTTTCCTTATTTTCTTTCACCAAGGGATAGTTTAGTTCATCAAAGCCTATTGTTCTCGGACTTGATGGCTGAAGTGGATTTGAATTTGTTTTGTGGACATAATGTATTCTATCCGCCACCAAAACTATATCAAGATTTGGGATGATAAGTTCAACCATTGCATCCTCCAAATAGGTATTGCCCGAATTGAATATTTCAAGATTCAGCTTAAAGGAATGTTTTTCGAAAACAGTGTAATAATCTTCGTCCTGATAAGTCTTGGCTACGTTTTTGAGATTTTTGCGCAAAGTTTCCAAATCCCTTTCCTCATAGGAAGTCCCGTCCCAGGGAAACATTGGATTTCTTATCGATAATTTATAGCCAAAGGGGTTGTTTTTCTGCATATCCTCTTTTTTTGCAATTATCATTTCCAATTCTTTTGCATTCTCTCTTGATGGAAGTTTCAGATCTTTCAAAGATTTTAGCGTGATTACATCTGAGTTTGTACCAGCAAATGTTATTTCGAGTTTTCCTTTCAAGCTTTCCTTACTGGCACTAAGTGCATACATCCTGTCAAAATCCTTTCTCGTTGCCGCTATCTGGTAACTGCCCTTGCGAACCCAGCATTCATTAGCTTTTAAACAGACTGCACCCTTTTTATAAGATACATCTTTTTCGACCATGTAGGGTTGCGATTCCGGGGACTGAATGGTAATAACCATTAAGTTAAATCCTTTATATTGGTAAGGTGCGTAATCAACAGAAAGCTCAGGGGTGATATTAGTATGAACATACTGTTGGATATTGGCAGAATCTAACTTGCTTTCGATATTAAAAAGTTCGGTGACGCCATCATTCTTCTTAACACCAATGATGATATAACGGTTGCCAATAATAGCCGCATTCGCAAAGGCTAGTACATCTTTGATCAAATGTGGTTTGTTTAACTCATTATATTCTTCTTGTTTGAAGTCTAGGAACTCACATTCGTTGTGAAATTCAATGAGATCGTCAATATCATGCATAACTGAATTTTAATAGTGCAATTTACCTTTTTTAAACAAAATAAACTGACCATTTTAGATACGATTTTCCCCACAAATTAAGGACATCGAACCAAAACAGCATTTAGAAAAAAATATAAGCAATTGATTGTTAGAATATTAACTTAATACTATTCTATAACATTTTTTTTGCCCCGTCACGGTACCCATATGGTGCTCGAACCGAAAATCGGCGTTTATCGTCTTTATTCAACGATTTTAAAAATGATTAAAAAAGAAAAAGCCCTTTAAGATAACTTAAAGGGCTAACGGGTGGCTGATGGGGCTCGAACCCACGACCCTCGGCACCACAAACCAATACTCTAACCAACTGAGCTACAGCCACCGTATTTTTTAGTGTCACAAAAGTACGACTTTAAATACTTTTTGCAAATATTTTCTGCAAAGTTTTTTAATATTTTCTTAACAGGGTAAATATCAATAATTTGAATTTTACATTTATCATTAAAAAAACTTAAACTTAACAATGTAAGGGCAAAAACTTAGCTTTGCAGGGTTTATGATAGAGATTTATACAGATGGCGCCGCAAGTGGCAATCCCGGTCCGGGCGGCTACGGTACAATTTTACGTGCAGGGGCGCATTACAAAGAATTGAGTGGAGGCTTTAGGTTAACCACCAACAATCGTATGGAACTACTAGCTGTAATTGAAGGTCTAAAAGCTATCAAAAAACCCGGGCAGCAAATCACTATTTATTCAGATTCAAAATATGTGGTAGATTCTATTGAAAAAGGTTGGGTTTTTGGCTGGGTAAAAAAAGGCTTTAAAGATAAAAAAAACAAAGATCTTTGGATTCAATACCTAAACTTGCACAAACTGCATCAAATTAAATTTATTTGGATAAAAGGACATAATAACCATCCAGAAAACGAACGTTGCGACCGCCTCGCTGTAGCAGCTTCGCAAAACAAAAGCGCTTTAGCTATCGACGTTTTTTTTGAAGAAGAAAAGAAGCAAAGCAACTTGCTATAGAAAACATTATAATTAAAAAGCCCTACATTTTTAACGTATTAAAATGTAGGGCTTTTATATTTAGGTAAGCTGCTTAGGCGCCTTTAAACATTTTGTTTACGGCAAGTTGCACTTTAATTATATCATCAGAAACGGTTTTTTTAATGCCTGCATCAAAAGTTGCCACAAACCTAGGCTCAAGTGTAATCTTTTCTGCATCATTGGTAATATTTAACCTAAAAATGTGTTTACCAAACTTAAATCCGGCCCCAATTTTAGTAACTTCCGTTTCAACGGTTTGTACAAACTCGTAGCTATTACTAACTTGATCAAGAAAATCTTTAACCGCCTGAAAAACAAAATCGGTTTCAATATCTAACCCGTTAATTATAATGGTTGTAGCTGCTAAAGAAGCCTTAAGTGCATCATTCCCTTTTACGCTATCCTCAATATCCTGCAAGGTTTCTAATAAATCCTCACTAAAGATAATTTTCCTATCATCTTTTATCGAAATAACATCGTTTCCTTCGCTATTACTTGTATCTTGTTTTAGAAATATCGCATCATTTCCATCTCTTACAACATACTCACTAGCCGATACTTGCTCAACTTTCGAATCAGCTATAGCTTTGGTTAAAGTTTTAACAATATAAGCCAATGCGGTATATTCTTCTGCCATCTTCATTAAATTATTTTTTTTTGCAAAGGTACAATAGCAATTCTATAATCCAATTCAGATCGGCAATTAATTGTTTCTCGTTGTTCGTCAGGCGCTGTTCGTTTCTCGTTCCTCTACCTTTTAAATTATACCATCCTAACTTTTAACCCCACACTCTCGACTTTGAACTCTCGACTAGTAACTGTAAACCGAAAACTAATCAATCCCCCCTATTACACCCAATTGCTCCAACTTTTCTTCCGCGATATTTGGTAAACCCTGTGGTTGCGAGTGTTCAACCATAAAACGCTCTGCATTAGCTACCATAGCAGCCGAGCCTATAAAAATAGCGGTACGTTGATGTAATTCTGTAGGTTCTATTTCTAAAATCCGCTTAAATCCGTCAGACGCTTTTCCACCGGCCTGTTCAATAATAAAAGCCATCGGATTGCATTCGTACAACAACCTTAATTTGCCATTTGGCGAAGCAGCAGTTGTTGGATAAATATAGATACCACCTTTTATTAAATTCCGATGAATATCTGCCACCATAGAACCGATATATCTTGAAGTGTAAGGCCTACTTGTGGCCAAATCCTCTACCTGGGCATACTTTATATACTGTTTTACGCCATCCGGAAAATGCACATAATTCCCTTCGTTAATAGAATAAATCGTTCCATTCTCAGGTATTTTCATGTTCGGGTGCGATAGGCAAAACTCACCGATAGATGGGTCTAACGTAAAACCGTTAACCCCCTTACCCGTGGTGTAAACCAGCATAGTAGAAGAACCGTAAATAACATATCCCGCAGCAACCTGATCGGTACCACGTTGTAAAACATCTGCCAATGTAGCGTCTCCCTCCACAGACTTTCGTCTGTAAATAGAAAAAATTGTACCCACTGCCACATTGCAATCTATGTTTGATGAACCATCTAACGGATCTATACAGACAATATATTTAGCATTTTTTGAAACCGGAGAATCAATCGGCACAAACTCATCTTCCTCTTCTGTAGCAACTATACAACACTCGCCACCACTGGTTAAGGCAGATATAAACTGCTCGTTAGCATAAACATCTAATTTCTTTTGTCCCTCGCCTTGTATGTTTGTAGTGCCGGCATCACCTAAAATATCTACCAAACCTGCCTTATTTACTTCGCGGTTTACAATTTTAGATGCAATACCTATGTCTCTTAACAACCTTGATAGTTCGCCTTTGGCGTAAGAGAAATCAGCCTGTTTTTCTATAATAAACTGACCTAATGTTTTAATGCCTGCCATTTTTACTTAGTGTACTTTTTACGTTATCTACTACCTAATTCTATGGCTTCTAAGGTATGTATTTTTTCTTCAGAAATACTAAATCTAATTAAAGTTCTTTTTTGGTGCCAACCTTGTTTTCCCGCCGCACCGGGGTTTATATGCAAACAATTAATTTTATCATCGTACATTACCTTTAAAATATGCGAATGCCCACATATAAATAATTTTGGAGGCTTAGTGTAAATTTCTGGCTTCACCTGCGTAGCATATTTATTCGGATAACCACCTATATGCGTCATCCATACATCCACCTCCTCGCACATAAACCTTAAATGCTCCGGAAACTCCGCCCTAATGGTTTTACCATCTATATTGCCATAAACCCCTTTTAAGGGTTTAAATGCCGCCAAAGGCGATGCTACATCAGCACCAAAATCTCCCGCATGCCAAATTTCATCGCACTCCTCGAAATACTTAAAAACCGCATCATCTAAATAACCGTGCGTATCAGAAATCAGACCTATTTTTTTCATTAAATTATTATTAGAAAAGCAATTAAGAAGTTGTTTTTAAAGTCAGTCGGGCTTTACGCTATAGCGCTTCATTTATCCTTTCGCAAGCTCAGCATAAATAAAGAGGCTGCCGCTTCAATCCCGTTTATTTTACAACAAACAATACAAGAAACAGGCATCTACAAACAGTAAACAAACAAAACACTAAAAAAACGATGTTTAACAAGAAAAACTTCCGCTAATTTTTTCTAGTCGCCTTAAAATTCCCATTAGGTTGCAAAAACAAAACAGATGTAGCTTTTTTCCCGACCACCACTTCGAATTTAACGCTGTAACCTTTTAGCGCTTTTAAGTTAAAAGAAGAACCTTCTACAAAAACAGTTTCGTAATCTGGCTGACCAGGAACAGCGACATACAATACATCGCCTCTTAAATAAACTTTAACAGGAGTTTGTCCTAACAAATAATCGCCCACCAAATTTTGTAATTCTTTAGCGCTTAGGTTCTCTGGCTTAAAAGAAAATGAAACAGGATCCTTATCCGGATCTAACTGCAAAGTAACCCCGCTAATTTTCCCAGCATTATTACTTGCAAAATTAAACAGCGTTTTGCTTTCGGCAGTATCAACAACACCTTTTTTATCTACAGATTTAGGTTCAAAAACATCGTAATGCAAGTGTTTTAGCAATAGTTTATTTTCTGCTACATTCGCGTAAAGCTGATTTTTTTCATTAACAATTTTCAGCAATCCATAGGCTGGATTTTCGAAAGAACCTACATAAGCATTTAGCGAATGAGATGGAGTCGTATTTAAAATTAAACTCTTTTTTTCGTTAGCCTTTTCAGCTTTATTACTTTCACGTACCGCATCGGCAGCTTTTTTCGCGTCGCCATTCCAGTCAATCGGTTTCAGCTTAAACATTCTATCGGCAATTGATTGGGTTACAATGTCTGGCACAGCCGATACGTTTTGATTAGTTAGTACAACTATACCCAACCCATCAGTAGGATAAAACGTGACATTGGCAGAAAAACCATTAATATTACCCCCATGCTCAACTGCATAATGCCCTCTGTAAGATCCAATCATCCAACCTAAGCCATAATTAGCCAGAAAAACATCAGCGTGCTTACCTGGCAGAGAAGCGTTCATTACCATTTGAGAGCTGGCAGCCTCTTTAATATAACTTTGTGGCAAAATTTCTTTTCCTTTAAATTTCCCTCCGCTAATCCAAACCTTTAACCAATTAGCCATATCGTTTACACTACTATTTATACTTCCGGCTGGGCCCATGCCATTTATATCATAGTAGTCTATCTTTTTAATAACACTATCCTTTATCGTCATATAAGGCAAAGAAGCATCATTATCTGCTTTAAAACTAGCCATGCTGGTATTTGAGCGAGTCATTTCCAAAGGCTCAAAAAACTTCTCTTTAACGTTCTGCTCCCAAGTTTTACCAGTCAGTTTTTCGGCTATCATACCTTGTGCTAAGAACATAAAATTATTATAAAACCATTTTTCACGTACTCCAGAAGTTGGCTGCATATACTTAACGCGACTAATTATACTATCTCTGTTTGCTGTATTGAACAACAACCAAGAATAATCATACCTGGAAAGCCCCGTTCTGTGCGCCATTAAATCTCTTACGGTAACCTGGTTATTCATTTCGTTATTATAAAATTGCAACTGAGGCAAAAGGCTGGTTGCCTTATCATCCAGTTTTAACTTCCCATCTTTTTCTAGCAAGCCTAAAATACCCGAAGTAAAAGCTTTGGTACTGGAGCCAATGGCAAAAAGTGTATTTGGTGTAACCGGTTTTTTATTTTCTATATCGCGATAGCCAAAACCCTTGCTATAAATAACCTGATCGCCTTTTACAACAGCTACGGCAAAACCTGCAATATTTTGGTCTTTTAGCACACGATTAAGCAGGGAATCAATTCCAGGAATCTGCTCTACAGAGCTTGTTTTGGTTTGAGCTTTAGCGGAAAAAGTAATTGCTGTAAGTAAGGCGGTAACCAGAATGGGAAACTTCATGTAATTTGGTTTAAGAATATCGCCTAAATTACAAATTATAGCTAGCTTAAATTAATAGCCTAAAAAGAAATCTTTTAAAAGTGTTTTATAGGCTTGAGTATATATTTTTTCACTTTCGTAGATATAAAAATGTGTTGTTTCAGTTGGTCGATTGCTCTTTGATAGCGCAACAATTTTCCTGAATGCTGGTTTCTCAGAATCAGAATGCAGATCTATTATTTTTTCTGGATACAGATCCAATTGTTTAGCATTTTCAACCAGTACATCAGCCTGCTTTACCGGCAGTACAAACCAAAAACTTCCATTAGTAGTTAAAAGAGAAGCCACCTTAACGATTAAATCTTTAAAAAACCGTTCGCTGGCATGCCTAGCAATACCTTTTTTCTCTTCTGTATTTTTTAAATCGTTTACAAAAAATGGCGGATTCGAAATAACCAGATCGAATTTATTATCTGTGCTAAATTGCTCAATTGCTACATTGTTAATAGATAATCTATCATTGAAAACCGAAAACCGAAAATTTCTTTCAGCAGTAGCAGAAGCTGACTCATCAATTTCAACTGCTTCTACTTTTGACAAGGGGAAACGTTGGGCCATCATCAAAGCCAAAACACCTGTACCTGTTCCAATATCCAAAATCCTTTTCGGGCTTTCACTCTCCACCAAAGCAGCTAGTAAAACGCCGTCGGTATTAATTTTCATGGCGCAACCAGCTTGGTCTACGTGGAATTGTTTGAATTTGAAAATTGAGCTCATTTTTGATACAATTCTAATGGCAAACCATCTGGGTCGGTAAAAAAGGTAAATTTCTTACCTGTAAATTCATCCACCCTTACTTGCTCCGTTTGTATTCCTTTTAAGGATAAATCATTAACTACTGAGACAATATCATCAACCTCAAAAGCTAAATGTCTTAATCCTAAAGCTTCTGGCCTCGATGGACGAGCTGGCGGATTTGGAAATGAAAACAGCTCGATCTGATATAGTTCGTTTACAGCTAAATCTAACTTATACGAATTTCTCTCTGCTCTAAAAACCTCAGCCAACACCTTTAAGCCTAATTTATTTACATAAAAGTCTTTTGAAACTTGGTAATTGCTACAGATAATTGCAATGTGATGGATGCGATTGAACATGTTATTGTATGTATTATATAATTGCAAAGATGAAATAAATATAAAAGTACCGCTAATAATACCGGTTTTTTTAAATCAAAAAGAGTTTGAAAATCAATCTCCGCAGACACGAGTAGCCTTAAGTGTGCTTAGAGACTATACAGCCTTTGGTTTTATAGCCCCGATTGAAAATCGCCTACCTGCCGGACAGGCACAATGTTATTAAGTTAAGCGTTGGCGGGGACGCCAACCCTGGAATATTCTTATGTTGGCGTCCCCGCCAACGTTATAAATAACGCTTAATGAGATTGACCGGGGAATGGGGTTTAGGTTACTAAGGCTTGGCTCTTTTGGCATTACGCATACAAAGCTTTAAAAATTTTACAGTCTTTGTTTTTATAGCCCCGATTGAAACGACAGCCCCGAGGAACGAGGGCTATAGTGTAAAGCGGGACTAACGTTAATAATTGAACCAATTTGCGCTTCAAATTAAATATTTACTACAAATCTTCTATCTTTAAATAACAAATACCTAAAAACATGATCATGAAAAAGTTAAAACAAACATCGCTATTACTTCTCTTCTTTTTAGTGATTTCCTTACAAAGCTGCAAAACGAACAATACCGACAAGGCCGATAAATTTTATAAAGAAGACAATGTGCCCGAAGCTATAAAACATTATGAATTAGCTATTGCAGAAGGCGATACAACTGCAACAAATAAGTTAGCATTGCTGTACGCCAACGAACATCAACCCGAAAAAGCGAAAGCGGTTTACATCAAATCTTTCGAAAAAGGCGACGTATTTGCTGCGCAATATCTTTCTAACCTAAGTTTGCGAGACGAAAAATACGATGACGTAATTAAATACGCCAAACCTCTCGCCGACAAAGGAAACAAAGAAACCTTGTACGCTTTAGGTTCTGCCTACCTAAAATTGCAACAATACGATAATGCTATTAAATATTTGAGGTTAGATTCATCAAGCGTTTATATTAAAGACCCATTAGGGCAAGCGTATTACGACAAAAAAGACTATGCAAATGCGGAGAAACAATGGAAGTCGGCGGTTAACGATCACAAATCTGGCGCTATAAATTCTTACAATAAATTACTGAATTTATATAAAGAGCAAGGCCGACAGAATGACTACGATGCGTACTATGGTAAATATTAGCTATTAAATACGCAATTGTTAATTTGTGGTTCAAAATTCTCTAATTCAATCCTGCATTCCTTCCCTCATTAAATTAAAAAAACCTAAATTTGCGCTTTCAAAATAAAAGCATGATTTATTTCTTCTCCAATCCTTCCGAAGCAGTTTTTGTTTTACAAACAGAACAATCTTTATCTACAGCAGACATTACAAAATTAGAGTGGTTATTTGGTGGCGCAACGCTACAAAACGACCAACAATTAACTGGTTTTTTTGTGGGGCCAAGAGCTGCAATGATTACTCCATGGAGCACCAATGCCGTAGAAATTACACAGAACATGAGTATTTCGGGCATTATTAGAATTGAAGAATTTAAAAAAGTAGCGGAAGATTTTTCTGGCTACGACCCTATGCTTTCGCAAAAATTTGAAAATGTTGGTCAGGATGTTTTTACCATAAACATTAAACCTGAACCAATTTTAGAAATTACCGATATTGCCGGCTATAACAAACAAGAAGGTTTATCGCTTAGCGACGAAGAAGTAGCATACCTTACAGAATTAGCGGAGAAAATAGGCAGACCATTAACAGATTCTGAAGTTTTTGGCTTTTCGCAAGTAAACTCTGAGCATTGCCGACACAAGATATTTAATGGCAAGTTTGTAATTGATGGCGAAGAAAAGGAAACATCGTTATTTAAGTTAATACGTAAAACTTCTGAGCAGAACCCTAACGATATTGTTTCTGCCTACAAGGATAATGTTGCGTTTATAAAAGGCCCAACTGTACAACAATTTGCACCAAAACGTGCCGATATTCCTGACTATTACGCTACCAGCGATTTTGAATCTGTAATTTCTATTAAAGCAGAAACACATAATTTCCCGACTACGGTAGAACCATTTAACGGCGCTGCAACGGGTTCTGGTGGCGAGATTAGAGACAGGCTAGCTGGTGGACAAGGCTCTTTGCCTTTGGCCGGAACAGCGGTTTACATGACGGCGCTTTCTCGTTTAGAAGAAAATAGACCTTGGGAAAAGGGTATTGAAGAGCGTAAGTGGCTTTACCAGACCCCAATGGATATTCTAATCAAAGCATCAAACGGTGCTACAGATTTCGGTAACAAATTTGGCCAGCCATTAATTACGGGTTCGGTTTTAACTTTTGAGCACGATGAGCAAAGCGATAATTTAGCGGTTGCACCTAGAAAATTAGGTTTCGACAAAGTTATAATGCTTGCTGGCGGTGTAGGTTATGGAAAAGCTAGTCAGGCACAAAAGAAAAAACCACAAGAAGGCGATAATATTGTAATTCTTGGAGGCGAAAATTATAGAATTGGAATGGGTGGCGCTGCAGTTTCTTCTGCAGACACTGGCGAACATGGAACAGGAATTGAATTAAACGCTATTCAACGTTCAAATCCGGAAATGCAAAAAAGAGCGGCCAACGCAGTGCGTGGAATGGTAGAAAGCGATCATAACAGCATTATTTCTATCCACGATCATGGTGCAGGCGGACACTTAAACTGTTTATCTGAACTGGTTGAGGAAACTGGTGGTAAAATTGATTTGGATAAACTGCCAGTTGGCGACCCTACCCTATCAGCCAAAGAAATTATCGGCAACGAATCGCAGGAAAGAATGGGATTGGTTATCGGAAATGAGCATATCGAAACCTTACAAAAAATTGCCGATCGCGAGCGCTCGCCAATGTACACCGTTGGTAAGGTAACAGGCGACCACAGATTTACTTTCGAATCTGCAACGACAGGGCAAAAACCTATGGATGTTGCATTAAGCGACATCTTTGGCAGCTCGCCAAAGGTTGTTATGGAAGACCAAACAGTAACGCGTAAATATGAAGCGGTTACTTACGATAATACAAAACTTAATACCTATTTAGAGCAAGTTTTACAATTAGAAGCCGTTGCGAGTAAAGATTGGTTAACCAACAAAGTTGATAGATGTGTTGGTGGGCGTGTAGCTAAACAACAATGCGCTGGACCTTTGCAGCTACCATTAAACAACTGTGGCGTAATGGCCTTAGATTTTAAAGGAAAAGAAGGTATTGCTACATCTGTAGGCCATGCTCCTTTAACTGCATTAATAGATCCTGCTGCAGGTAGCCGTGTTGCCATTGCCGAATCGTTATCGAACATTGTTTGGGCTCCATTAAAAGACGGCTTAAAATCTGTTTCGCTATCTGCAAACTGGATGTGGGCTTGTAAAAACGAAGGCGAAGATGCTAGGTTGTACGAAGCTGTTAAAGCATGTTCTGACTTTGCAATCGACTTGGGAATTAACATCCCGACAGGTAAGGATTCCTTATCAATGAAACAGAAATATAAAGATGGTGATGTGATTGCTCCGGGAACGGTGATTATTTCCGCAGGTGGCAATTGCGATGATATTACCAAAGTTGTTGAACCAGTTTTACAAAAAGATGGTGGGTCAATTTATTATATCAACCTATCTAATGACAGCTATAAACTTGGCGGTTCTTCATTTGCCCAAATCTTAAACAGAATTGGCAACGAAACACCAGATGTTAAAGACAGTGCAAAATTCAGCATTGCTTTTAATGCAATTCAACAGTTAATTAAGGAAGAAAAAATTGTTGCCGGACATGACATTGGTAGCGGTGGCTTAATTACAACATTATTAGAAATGTGTTTTGCAGACCGTAATTTGGGTGCAAAATTAGATTTAACTGCACTTGGCGAAGCCGACAGCATCAAGTTGCTTTTTGCAGAAAACATCGCATTGGTTTTCCAAGCCGACGCAAGTGTTGAAACATTCTTAGCAAGCCAAAACATCGAATTCCATAAAATTGGCGAAGTGGTAAATTCAGCTACGCTTGAAATTAAAAATGCCGATGAGAAGTTAAGTTTTGATGTTGACAACCTACGTGATGTTTGGTTCAAAACATCTTACTTATTAGATAGCAAACAAACCGGAAATGGCTTAGCGAAAGAACGCTATGATAATTATAAAAACCAAGTTTTAAACTATACATTCCCAACTCAATTTACGGGCAAAAAACCAGTAATTGACGAAACTAAACCTCGACCTAAGGCGGCTATTATTCGCGAGAAAGGAAGTAACTCTGAGCGTGAGGTTGCAAATGCAATGTATTTAGCAGGTTTTGATGTTAAAGATGTACACATGACAGATTTAATTTCTGGCAGAGAAACTTTAGAGGATATTAGTTTTATTGCAGCGGTGGGCGGATTTTCTAATTCTGACGTTTTAGGTTCGGCAAAAGGTTGGGCAGGCGCATTTATGTATAACGAGAAAGCTCGTATTGCCTTAGAAAACTTCTTTAAACGCGATGACACACTTTCTGTTGGCATCTGTAACGGTTGCCAATTGTTTGTAGAGTTAGGTTTAATCAATCCTCAGCATAGCGAAAAACCAAAAATGCTTCATAACAAAAGTGGTAAACACGAAAGTATTTTCACTTCGTTAACATTGCAAGAAAACAATTCAATTATGCTTTCTAGCTTAGCTGGTAGCACTCTAGGTGTTTGGGTTTCGCATGGCGAAGGAAGATTCCAATTACCTTATACAGAAGACAAATATCAGATTGTAGCAAAATACGCTTACGAAACTTATCCGGCTAGTCCTAACGGTTCTGATTTTAATACAGCTATGATGTGTGATGATTCTGGTAGACATTTAGTTATGATGCCGCACATTGAGCGTTCATTGTTTCAATGGCATTGGGCAAATTATCCAAAGGGACGTAAAGATGAAGTTAGCCCTTGGATGGAAGCTTTTACTAATGCCAAAAACTGGGTTGATAGCAAAACTAAAGCATAATAAAAAAGCCGTCTTAAAAATAGACGGCTTTTTTATTTGCCAATTTCTTAAAACCTATAGTTTTAAAGCCCAATAATTTTTGTCGCAAAAATTGTAATACGTTAAATATTTGTACTTTTATACTCCTTAAATTAACCTAAGGTTTAAAATTTAACCGAATATCAAATTGTTTAACATATCTAAACTCTTCTTGAGCTAATATGAGCGGTATCACCGGTTTTTTAGACCATACTCATAGCATTAACGACAACGATCTTAAGTTAGCATCAGAAAGCTTGCTTCACAGAGGTACAGATGGAAGTAAAAGCGTAGTTGAAAAAAAAGATCATTACACTTTGGCACTTTCCAATGTTCGTTTAGCGACAATAGATCTGAGCGAAAAAGCGAACCAACCTTTCAACAGCATCTGTAATAATTATTGCATTACTTTTAATGGCACTATTTACAACTATCTTGAGCTTAGAGAATCCTTAATTAAGTACGGCATAATATTCTCTACACTCTCAGATACCGAAGTAATAATTGAGAGTTATAAAAAGTGGGGAAACAAAGCTTTTCAAATGTTTGATGGATCTTTTGCTTTTGCATTATTAGATAGAAAACTAAACCAGTTATTAGTTGCAAGAGACGAATTAGGCAGCAAACCTCTTTATTTTTATAAAAGCAAAGGCTTTTACGCGTTTGGTTCAGAAATAAAAGCACTTCTCTGCTATTCAAACATCAAAAAAGAGATTAATAAAGTAGCAGTCAGAAACTTTTTCAGGTTTGGGTATTTTACTGATGACGAAACGATTTTTCAAAACATTTACAAATTTAAAAAGGGCGTACTTACTACCATTGATTTACACAGTGGAAATAGCTATGATAGTCCACTAACTTGGCTAAACACCAGCCCAAAAGTTACAAATACAGATAGCGAAGATCAAATACTTAAAAAAATTGAAGATTTACTTACGGAATCAATTTTAAAGAGAAACGTGGCAGACGTACCCACAGCCGTTTTGCTTAGTGGTGGTTATGATAGTTCCATGGTTGCAGCCATCCTTCAAAAAAATCAAACTAAAAGAATTAAAACATTTACGGTTGGGTTTAATGACGAAAAATTTAACGAAGCAACACAAGCCAAAAAAGTTGCAGAACATTTAAAAACCAATCACCAAGATTTTTACATAGATCAAGACCAGGCTGCGGATATATTAAAAGATTTACCCAACGTTTTCGATGAGCCAGTTGGCGATAGTAGCGCAATCGCCTTATCTTTTCTTGGTAAAAACCTAAACAAAGACATTAAAATTTTATTAGGTGCCGAAGGTGGCGACGAACTATTTGGTGGCCATAGGACTTATGCCAGAGCTATTAATTTAGAAGAACTGTCATCAAAAAAGTCACCAACTCTTTGGGAAAAGCTAAAACTATACTACTGGAAAACCACCGATAAAAAAGTTCGTACTGTTTTAGAAACAGATGGCTTGCTGAATAAATACATTGAAATTAACGCCTGTTTTAGCAACGAAGAAATCGACAACCTACTCCGCTTTGAAGACAAAGCCATTTCTGCCAGAAAACCAAAGGCCAATGGTATTAAAGATTTGTTACTACATGATTTGCATAACTATTTGCCAGATAACTTACTGGTAAAAAGCGACAAATCTTTTATGAACTTTGCCATTGAAAGCAGAGATACTATTCTAAGTACCGATCTAATCACCTATTTGGCAACTTTAGATGCAAAGTGGTTCATCAAAGATGGAGAACAAAAATACTTGCTAAAGCAAATTACGCATAAATATGTACCGGCAGAGTTTATAAAAAAACCAAAAAAGGGATTTGTGATACCATTAGCGTCTTGGTTAAAAACCTCATTTAAGCCACTCGTTACAAAATATGTGTCTGAAGAAAAACTGAGAGAACACCAATTATTTAATGTTGAGGCAGCTCTAGACATAAAAAAGAAATTTTACCAAAACAGCAACCCGACCAATGCTCAAAAATTGTGGATGATGCTACAATTTCAGATGTGGTATGAAAGATGGATGGCAAAAGATAAGTCAACGTAAAAAGGGCTGTATCGTAAATCTCAGAAGCAATCTGATATTTAAAAACAGCCCTTATATAAAACTCATTAAAATTTATTGTGTAATGGTATAGTTAATTGGCATATTATACCTAACCCTAACTTTATTGTTATTTTGCTCTCCCGCAGACCATCTAGGCGATTTTTTGATCACTCGCATTGCTTCTTCATCGCAACCGCCTCCAATACCTCTGGTTACTGTTACATCAGTTATCGAACCATCTTTCTCCACCACAAAACTTACATAGACCTTTCCTTGTATGCCATTTTCTTGCGCAACGTACGGATAGCGTAGGTTTTTCTGAATGAATTTTGACCAAGCTGCCATCCCGCCAGGAAATTCAGGAAATTTTTCTACGCCAGCTGTAGTATAAACTGTATTATCTTCGCCTTTACCGTTTCCTGTCCCACCGCCATTGCCTAAGTTCTCGTCAATCGGCTTTGCGTTACCTAAACCCTCTTTACCTTCACTAGTTGTACTACCGACAATCGCATCCTGTAAATCTGCTGTAGTTGGCGGATCGGGAATAAATTCTTTATCAACCACCTTTATGTTAGCACTTAAATTTACAGTTTTAGCTTTTTCCAAAATTGGTTCTGCTTTTGGAAGTTCTTTTTTAATCTCCTCTTTTTTAGGCTCTTCTTTTTTCATCTCATGAATCGGTTCAATATCCTGAACCTGCATTACTACATCTGTTTGCACGGAAGGCTTCGGTTTAAAATACGCATAAATTGAAGGACCAACAAAAGCCATGATAAATAATGGGGCTGCAATAAGGAAAGATTTTAACAAAATACCTGCAGACTGCATCCTTAACACGTAAGCACCATAATTTTGGTTTCTGTTGCTAAATACAAGAGCGAGCCACCCGCTTCCGTATAAATTTGATGAATTGTTTAACATAGCTTTAAGTTTATTTTTAACTATGATGTTAGTTATATTTCATTTCCATAAGCCTTTAGAAAAAATATTCGGACTAGTTTAGCGTATACAGAAACCATTAAATACGCATAGATTTTTAACTACAATTTCGATAGATTTTAATTTTTACCATCAATTCAAAGCAACAATTAATAAATAAGGTCAATAATTTTCCAATTATTAATATTTTATCAACATTTTTTAATCATTTCAGTCAAAAAATAATAAAATACCATACTTTTACAGAAAATTTAATCAAATCAATGAAAAGTCTACGAACTATTGCACTAAAGGAAGCACAAAACAGAATTTCTCCTGAAGTAAAATCACCTTCTAATAAAATTTCTGAATTTTTCGGTTCAAACGTTTTCGATAAGAAAAAGATGAAAGATTTCTTATCTAAAGAAGTATATGAAAAATTAATTTCTACAATTGACCAAGGCTCTTTAATTAACCAAGAAGATGCCAACCAGATTGCTACAGCCATGAAAACTTGGGCAATGGGAAAGGGTGCAACTCATTACACGCACTGGTTTCAACCATTAACGGGTTCTACCGCAGAAAAACACGATTCGTTTTTTGAGCCTAGCGGCGATGGAGCAATTGAGAAATTTGCCGGAAGTGCATTAGTTCAGCAAGAACCAGATGCATCTAGCTTCCCTAATGGTGGTATTCGTAACACTTTCGAAGCTCGTGGTTACACTGCTTGGGATCCTTCTTCTCCAGCATTTATTATGGAGAGCAAAGCAGGTAAAACACTTTGTATTCCTACTGTATTTATTTCTTATACTGGCGAATCTTTAGATTATAAAGCACCGTTGTTAAAAGCATTAGCTGCGATGGATAAAGCTGCAGTAGATGTTTGTCAATATTTTGATAAAAGCATTAACAAAGTAACTGCTTCGTTAGGTATCGAACAAGAGTATTTCTTAGTAGATCTTGCTTTATTTAACGCTCGCCCAGATTTAGTAATGACTGGCCGTACGTTATTCGGACACATGTCTGCTAAAGGCCAACAGTTAGAAGATCATTATTTCGGTTCTATTCCTGAACGTGTATTTGCTTACATGGTAGATTTCGAAAACGAAGCTTTAAAATTAGGCATTCCTTTAAAAACTCGCCATAACGAGGTTGCACCATCTCAATTTGAGTGTGCTCCTATTTACGAAGAAATCAACTTAGCTATCGATCACAATCAATTGTTGATGGATTTGATGGAAAAAGTTGCTCGCCGTCATAACTTTAAAGTATTATTACACGAAAAACCATACGCTGGTATTAACGGTTCTGGTAAACATAACAACTGGAGCTTAATTACAGATACAGGTAAAAACCTATTAGCTCCGGGCAAAACACCTAAAAACAACCTAATGTTCTTAGCGTTTTTTGTAAACACGATTAAAGCTGTACACGAACATGCAGATTTGTTAAGAGCTAGTATTACTTCTGTAAGCAACGATCACCGTTTAGGTGCTAACGAAGCTCCTCCTGCCATCATCTCAATTTTCTTAGGTAAGCAGTTAGATGAAATTTTAGAGGAAATAGAACATTCTCGTATCAGCAAAAAAATTAAAGAAGATAATGGTTTGTGGTTAGGCATCCCTAAAATCCCGCAAATTATTTTAGACAATACAGATCGTAACCGTACATCGCCATTCGCATTTACAGGTAACAAATTCGAGCTAAGAGCAGTTGGTTCTACAGCTAACTCTTCTGCACCAATGACAGTGCTAAACGCTATCGTGGCAGATCAGTTAACCAAGTTTAAAGTAGACGTTGATAAATTGATTAAAAAAGGCGACAAAAAAGATGTGGCATTATTAACGGTTATCAAAAAATACATTAAAGAATCTAAAGCTATTCGTTTCGAAGGAAACGGTTATAGCCAAGAATGGGCGGACGAAGCTGCAACACGTGGTTTATCGAACATCAAAACTACGCCTAAAGCACTTGATGCTTACGTTAGCGAAAAATCTACTGAGTTGTTTACCAAAACCAACATCTTCAGCAAAAGAGAATTACACGCTCGCCACGAGATTCTATTAGAAAGCTTCTTTAGAAAATTACAGATCGAAGCTCGTGTAATGGGCGATGTAACAAATAGTCAGATTTTACCTGCCGCAATTGCTTATCAAAATATTTTGATAGAAAACGCAAAAGGCCTTAAAGACCTTGGCCTAAGTAAAGAAGCTATTGCTACACCAATGGCTATCATCGAAACGCTATCTAAACATATCGGCATCGTTAAAACAAATATCGATGCAATGTTAGAAGAACGTAAGAAAACTAACACCATTGAAGATAGTCGCGATAAAGCAATTAGCTACGACGAAAATGTTAAGGTTTATTTCGATACTATTCGTTACCACGTAGATAAATTAGAGCAAATTGTTGACGACAGCGTTTGGCCTCTACCTAAATTCCGCGAGTTATTATTTTTAAAATAGAATTTCTTTTTACCATAAGGTTAAGGCGTCCTGATTATTCGAGACGCCTTTTTTGTTTGTATCTTTCATTAATTTTTGTCATTCTGAGCAAAGCGAAGGAACTGCTCGGATGGTTCCCTAAATTTTAGATCCCTCAAAACCTGACAAAGTTTTTTAGTTTTTTCGAAAAGCAACCTTCTTCACCTATCAACATCACTCCTTCTTTCCGCTAAATCTTTTTGGTTTTAAAACTTACGAAGTCAATTTTTTTTCCTATAGACTTCGTAAGTTTAACCAAAAAGTATACCGCTACAATAAGGTTTATTATACAAAAACCAGTGCAACTATGTCTAGTTGCTAGTAGTAAAAACCAAAGTTCTACAAACGGGATTGAAGCGAAAATCCTTTTTGTTTTTTTAGTGATGCGTTGAGAAATTTACAGTGGTTTGGAAAGAAACCGAGAAAGCTTAAAAACAAAAAGATTGCAGCAAAAAGCCCGACTGACAATAAAAAAACTACTGCCTTTGCTTTTCCAAAAAAATGCTTTTGCTATATCAAACCTTTTACCCTTTTACCTTCCACCTTTTAGCTTAAAATCTTATCTTTGCAAGCAATTATGAGCGACAATAGGTACAACCAACGCGGTGTTTCCGCATCAAAAGAAGATGTTCACGAAGCTATCAAAAATATAGATAAAGGCATCTTTCCACAGGCATTTTGCAAAATTATTCCAGACATTTTAGGTAACGACGAAAATTTCTGCAACATTATGCATGCTGATGGTGCAGGTACAAAGTCTTCATTGGCGTATACCTACTGGAAAGAAACTGGAGATATTTCTGTTTGGAAAGGTATAGCTCAAGATGCCATCATCATGAATTTAGATGATTTGATTTGTGTTGGCGCAACCGAAAACATCTTGCTTTCGTCTACAATCGGTCGAAATAAAAACCTAATTCCTGGAGAAGTTATAGCCGCAATAATTAACGGTACAGAAGAAATTTTGGCCGAGCTTAGAGAACTTGGCATTTCTATTTTCAGCACCGGTGGCGAAACTGCCGATGTTGGTGATTTGGTAAGAACAATTATTGTAGATTCTACAGTTACTTGCCGTTTAAAAAGAGATGAGGTAATTAGCAACCACAACATACAAGATGGCGACGTGATTGTTGGTTTGGCATCTTATGGCCAAGCTACTTACGAAAGCGAATACAACGGCGGAATGGGTTCTAATGGGCTTACTTCCGCCAGACATGACGTTTTCGAAAAATCCATTGCCAATAATTATCCAGAAAGTTTTGATCCGGCCGTACCTTTCGACTTAGTATTTTCTGGTGGTAAAAATCTAACCGATGAGGTTGAAATCGGCGATTCGCAAAGCGTAACAGCTGGCAAACTGGTACTCTCTCCTACTCGTACCTATGCACCAGTAATTAAAAAGGTATTAGATTTATTCCGCAAAGATATACATGGATTGGTACATTGCAGCGGTGGCGCACAAACTAAAGTGCTACACTTTATAAATGACGATGTACATGTTATAAAAGATAATCTGTTCCCTGTTCCACCATTATTCAAACTGATACAAGAACAATCTGGCACAGATTGGAAGGAAATGTACAAAGTGTTTAACATGGGCCATAGAATGGAAATTTATGTCCCATCTAGTATCGCTGCAGAAATAATTGCAATTTCAAAAAGCTTTAATATCGATGCACAAATTATCGGTCGCGTAGAAAAAGGAAGTCAAAAACAAGTAACCATTAACAGCGATAAAGGAAACTTTATTTACAACTAGCCTATGTTTAGCATAAAAAGAACCGATTCTACAGACAAGAACTTTATAACGCTGGTTGGTTTGCTAGATGCAGAGCTTGCGGTTAGAGACGGTGGAGATCATTCATTTTATGCGCAGTATAACAAAATAGACAAGATAAACAACGTTGTTGTAGTCTATCTGGATGATAAACCAGTTGGTTGCGGGGCATTCAAACCTTTTGACGCCGAAAGTATTGAAGTTAAACGAATGTTTGTTAGCGAAACGGCAAGAAACCAAAAAGTTGCTACACAAATTTTAACCATGCTAGAAGTTTGGGCGAAGGAATTAGGTTATAAAAAAAGTGTTTTAGAAACTGGAAAGCGTCAACCAGAGGCAATTGCCTTATACAAGAAATCTGGATATATAGTTACCGCTAATTATGGTCAGTACATTGGTATCGATAACAGCATTTGTTTCGAGAAAGTTATTGCAAGCTAAACTTCCTAACTAACTTACTGAGCTTCAAATAGCTGATTTGGGTAATGAATTAGCTACAAACCATCTGTAAACTTTCGTGTTTTAACTAGTACAATTCCTTATAAAATGACGAAAATACTTGTTTACACTAAGCTAGAAGATACACCCCAAAAACAGTTGGTTAACGGATTAGCTGATTCAACAACTATTGAATTTGCTGTAAATCTGCGAGAAGAAAAAGTACTACAAGCACTATCCGAAGCCACTATTGTTATCGGAAATGCGCCGGTAAATCATTGGAACAACCCACATAACCATGTTAAATTTTGGCAATTAGATTCGGCCGGATTTGATCAATACAAAAACTTGGATTTAAATTTTCCAATTGCCAACATGGGCGATTATTATGCTAGAAACTGTGCGGAAACTATTGTAACGGGATTATTTTCATTTTACCGAGGAATATCAGATTTAGTAAGATTACAAAAGGATAAACATTGGGTTGGGAGTAAAATAAGGAAACAACTTCAAAGCATCGCCGGAAAAAAGGTTGTAATTCTAGGCGCAGGCGCAATAGCGTTATACGCCAGAGAAATGTTAACTGCTTTTGGATGCGAAGTTATATTAACTGCACGGAAAAATCCCGAAGCCGAAATTCATGATAAGGCTGAATTGTTAAAAATACTGCCAGATACAGATGCTGTAATAAATACCCTACCAGGCTCGGCCGAAAAATATGTAGACAGTAATTTTATAGAAGCCATGAAAAATGGCAGTGTTTACGCAAATGTTGGGAGAGGCAATACCACGGATGAAGAGTCGCTCATAAATGCACTTGAAAGCGGAAAATTGGCTGGTGCAATTTTAGATGTTACCGAAGTTGAACCTTTACCTGTAGAAAGTAAATTATGGGAGATGAACCAAGTAATTCTAACCCAACATTCTGGTGGTGGTGATGAAAATGAAGTAAGTGGAAAAGTAAATCATTTTATTAAAAATGTAAATAAATTTTTAAAGGCAGAGCAACCCGATAGTTTAATAGATTTAAATAGAGGATACTAATCTATAACACTTTCAAGTTTAGCAGATATTATGGTTTAAATAACATACCTTCATACCATATCTTCACTATTGCTTACCTAAACGCTAATTGCAAAAAATATTTGACACTTTAATTGACAGTTTTATAGCTGATAAGGTTGGTATTGCCGATGGTTTTCTAACGGAGTTCCTTGCCGCGAACTTAAGAGACAACATTAATACACTCCACGCCACCAATCAATTTGCAGCTGCTGGCGTTGGAAATAATAAAGTGGCTGATCAAAATAGCTTAATACGGAATGACAAAATTTACTGGCTAGATCGTATTCACAATAACATCCATGAAAATCTGTTTTTTGATTTGATAGACGCTTTTGTGAAATATCTCAACGAAACCTGCTATACCGGAATTACTGGCTACGAATTCCATTACACATTATACGAGAAAGGAAATTTCTACCTCAAACATTTAGACCAATTCAAGAACAATAGTAGTAGAAAATATTCTATGATTTTGTACTTGAATACAGACTGGAAAGACGGTGATGGTGGAGAATTATGTGTACACCACAGCAACCATTTACAACTGATCTCACCGAACAACGGCAAAAGTATTTTCTTTAAAAGCGACGAGCTACATCATGAAGTATTAATAAATCATCAAACAAGAATAAGTATTACTGGCTGGCTCAAAGTTGATTAAAATATCAAGCAAGCTTAGCCTTAAATAAATCTACCGTACGTTGCCATGCTAGTTTTGCAGCGGTTTCATTATATCTCGTCGGCGAAGTATTATTATTGAAAGCATGATTTACACCTTCGTAAATATATATTTTATGCTCAATATTATTCTCTTTTAAAGCTTTCTCGTAAGCTGGTATACCTGCATTTATTCTTTCGTCCAAACCTCCATAATGTAGCATTACGCTAGCCTTAATTTTATTTACGTCCTCGGTTTTTGCTTGCGCACCATAATAGGCTACCGCTGCATTTAGTTTCGGATCAGCAACCGCTAGTTTATTAGACATGCCTCCACCCCAACAAAAACCCATACATCCGGTCTTTCCATTTCCGTCTCTATGTTTCCTCAGGTAATCTAATCCTTTTAAATAATTCTGCAGATTCTTTTCAGCATCCAGCTTACCTATCAACTCCCTACCCTTTTCCTCATCGGCCGGCGTCCCTCCAAACGGAGAAAGTGCATCAATTCCTAAAGTTAAAAAACCTTCAGAGGCTAACCTCTTTGTAACATCGATTATGTGTGGATTTAGACCTCTATTTTCGTGAATTACAACTACTGTACCTAACTTAGATTTACCTTTTGGCTTCGCTAAAACTGCCTTTATATCACCTTCTACTCCTGGATAAGTTATATTTTCTACATCCAAGTTTTTATCATCCTGCAGTGTTGATGCAGACGCATAATTATTTTCTAGCATCGGCAAAATAGTCATAGCCAGGGCGGTGCTACCAGCTAGCACTGCCAGTTTTTTAATAAAGTTCTTTCTGCTTAATTGACTGTGCGTATAGGCATCGTAAAGGTTAATTATTTTCTGATCCATAGGATGATTTTTTATTTCAACCTAATTTACAGATTAATAACTCTTTTTTTTACAGCAAGCTGTAATATTTTAGGCACAAAAAAACCCGCTAGCAAATTGCTAACGGGTTCTGTTTTATTAATATAAGTATTAGTTAAAGTTATAACGAATACCGAATTGCATATAATAAGTTGATGAAATAGTTTGAGATGTTCCAAAAGTAGATCTAACCATATCACCTTGACTGCTACCCATTAAGAATGTAGGTTTTGTAGTAGCACTGATTGCGCTAACATTTTGAGGAACCAAAATACTCGCGTTATTTACAAAGTTCAAGTTACCCCAGTTTTTGTTTAACAAGTTACCTACGTTAAAGATATCTACTGTAAACTGTACAGAATTTTTGCTATCTCCAATGTTTCTGAAAACTTCTTGAGTTAATCTAAAATCAACTTGGTTTCTCCAAGGAGAAGTTGCACCGTTACGTTTTGCATATTTACCTTTATTTTCTCTTAAATAATCATCTTGTTCGATATAGGCAAAAAATGCGTCGCTTTGTTCTTGAGCAGTATACGCTTTAGGATAGTTTCTTAAAGTGGTAATCTGACCTTGAGCATTGTAAGCGTGAACTTGGTTTGCAGGTACATTAACGAAAGTAATTTCTGAAGGATCTTTTGGAATATAAATTAAATCATTTGACTGTCCGTCACGGTTAAAGTCAGCTCCATATAAGTAAGAGAAACGACCTTGTTGAGCGCCTTCATAAAATAATGAAATGGACGTTGATAAGTTTCTAAAGTATTCTTTTTTGAAAGATACAGAAGCAATTACTCTATCTGGAGTTAAGTTTTGAGAATAGCTTAAGCTTGCAACGTTAGGGTTTGTAGATGTTGGAGGGATAGACCACAAGTTAGACAACTGATCGCCAGTTCCATCACCAAAGTTACGCTGATCCGTACGAGTATAGGCAACCATTAATCCCAAACCTTGAGAAAATTGCTTGCTTAACTGAGCAGTAGCCATCCAATTATAACCACCTTTAGCGTTTACCATTTTAACAGCCGTGATGTTGGTAGTACCAGTTGCAGAAGGTATACCTGCAGAAGTTGTATTTACTGCTTGTCTAGCGTTTACGCTATTCGCAAAAAACGGTCTGTTATCTGGATAACCAGCAATGTTTAATACTGTTGGGTCTTTCAAGTTAACGTTAACACCAACCGCTGCGTTCAAGTCTCTACCATAGATACCTTCTAATGTACCAACGATACCCCAAGGTAATTTAGCGTCAACTGCTAAACTAGATTTCCAAGTTTGAGGAAATTTCAAGTCTTTAGACATCGCACTGATCGTTGTAGGGATAGAAGTTCCTGCTGCACCTTTTGGAGTAGTTAAGTTAGGAGCAATACTCGGACTAAAAAATGGGACATCGTTTCCTGTGTATGCTTGTAAGTATTGTAACAGACCTGCATCACCTGATTGAGAAACAATCCATACAAAAGGAACCCTACCTGTAAAGATACCCGAACCACCTCTTACTTGTAACGAACGGTCTCCGTTAACATCCCAGTTGAAACCAATACGCGGAGAGTAAGTTAATTTGTTGTCTGGTAACTCACCGGTATTAATTTTTTGCCCATTTGCAAAAGTTTGTGCTGCGATTAAAGGATGAGTTCTGATTTCGTCTACACTTGGATAAGTAGCTTGTTCAACTCTTAAACCAGCTGTTAATTTAAAACGGTCTGAAACTGTAAACTCATCTTGCAAAAATGCTGAGTATTGAGCAAATTTAAATGATGGGAAAGCCTGAGAACCATCAGCGGTTAATGGATAAGTAACTGAATATTGTAATGGTCTTTGATTAGTTACAAAATCATTCCATGATCTGAAAGTATAAAAACCTGTACCAAAACGTTGGAAACCATTTTTAGTAGTACTAAATTCAGCTTGCAAGCCTAAAGTAAGATTGTGTTTTCCGAATGAAGCACTTAGCTCATCAGTATAAGTGTAACTTCTAACATCTCTTAAGTTGCCATAAGTAAACGGCTCATATCCAAAAGTTGTTAATACGTTACCTGCGTTCGTAGAAGATTGTGTTCCATCTAAGATATCAACCAAAGGAAATGGAGAGCTATCAGATGTTCTAGGATCATTTTGGTGAGAGTACGCAAAACGCAACGTATTGCTAAATTTACTACCGAAAGATGAGTTTAACTCAGCAGTAGCAGAATATAAGTTAGCTGCTTGGTAATAATTAGAGTTAAAGAATGGTAAACCTGCAGTTGCAGCATTTCCAGATCTTACGTTTCCATATTGCAATACTCCATTAACTCCGGAGTTAGATACAGAAGTACTAGCTGGACTTGGGCTTTGGCTTTCCACTTGATTATATCTTACGCTGAAACGGTGATTTTTGTTAATGTTCCAATCTAAACGAGCAAACATTTTTTCGTTTTCACTAACATTTTCATAGTTCTGGTAAGGGCCAGTTTCGTAACCATAAGTGTTTTTCAAATATGCACTAGCCATATTCATAAAATCAGCTGTTGTTCTTGTTACTGTAGAAACAGAGCCATATGGCAGAGACGGAGTAGCCGCTAACCTTGTACTTCCAGGAGCTTTAGTAAATTTCTTTTCGTAGTTAACAAAGAAAAACAATCTATCTTTAATAATTGGACCGCCGAAGCTTGCACCATAGTTTTTCTCATCTAATTTCTGCAATGCAGGGATAGTGTAATCTCCAATTCTTTTACCTTGCTGATCATCACCACGCATAGTGTAAAAAGCGTTACCAAAAAACTTGTTACCACCTGATCTTGTTACAGCATTAACTGCACCACCTGTAAAACCAGTCTGACGAACATCGTACGGAGTTACATTGATAGAGATCTGTTCTAAAGCGTCGATAGAGATTGGCGAACCACCGGCAGGGATGTTTGAACCAATACCAAATTGGTTATTGTAGTTTGCACCATCAACCATAAAGTTGTTTGAACGATAGTTACCACCACCAATACTTGTACCGTTTGCTTGTGGCGTTAAACGTGTAATATCGTTAACACTACGAGTAATGGTTGGCAAAGTTTGGATTTGGCTTCTACCTACAACTGTGTTTGCACCGCTCTTGTTAGAGTTCATGATTGGATTAGATCCAGAACCAACAATATTTACGGTTTCTAATGTAGAGCTATTGTCAGAAAGTTCAACGTTTAATAAAAAAGGTTCACCCAATTTTAATGTAACGTTTTCGAATTTCTGGGTTTTGTAACCCACAAAGCTTACCTCAATAACATAAGGACCACCAACACGCATGTTTCCAATAGTGTAACGGCCATCATTGTTAGTAATAACACCATAAACTGTACCAGTTGGTGTGTGCGTAGCTTTAACGCTGGCACCAGGCATCGTTTCTTTCGAATCTCTGATGGTACCTGTTAATGACGAGGTGGTAATCTGCGCATTAGCTACAGCGCCGAAACCAACAAAGGCAAGAACAATTACTACAATTTTTAATAGTAAAGATTTCTTCATACTCTTTTAATTATTTTTTTGTTTTTGTTAAGATATGTTAAAATAACGCTGCAAATGTAAATATTTATTTACACTAGAAACCAATTTCCAATGTTAAATAATTATTAAGAATGCCAAAAACTTATCAACACTTAACATTTAAGTTAACTTTTATAACTAACAGTTTATCAGCTGATTGATATACCTCCTATTTCTACTAAACTTTAAGTTAAATATGTAGCAACTTCGTTGATATTTTGTCAAACCAAAGTGATGTAAAATGTTTAAGCTTATTTTAACCAACATTTTTTATAATTTTGGGCATTACATAATATAAGTTAATTCCTTTTTAAAGATATGAACCCGACATTACTGAAATAATCATTTAGATTATTAAATGAATTATTTCAGTAATCAAAGGCTCCATCTGACCATTAAAAAACCATAAAAAAGAACAGATGAACTACGATTTAATTGTTATAGGCAGCGGTCCGGGCGGATACGTAACTGCAATTAGAGCTTCTCAACTAGGTTTAAAAACCGCAGTTATTGAACGCGAATCTTTAGGTGGCATTTGCCTCAATTGGGGCTGTATCCCTACTAAAGCCTTATTAAAAAGTGCGCAAGTATTCGAATATATCAATCATGCTGCAGACTATGGTATTAATGCGCCAGAGGCTACAGCAGATTTTGCAGCCGTTATAAAACGTAGTCGTGGCGTTGCCGATGGCATGAGCAAAGGTGTTCAATTTCTAATGAAAAAGAACAAAATTGATGTAATAATGGGTACTGGAAAGGTTAAAGCTGGCAACAAAGTTGAAGTTAAAGCAGCCGATGGAACTCAAAAAGAAATTACCGCTAAAAATATTGTTATTGCTACAGGTGCCCGTTCTAGAGAGTTGCCTAACTTAAAACAAGACGGCAAAAAAGTAATCGGCTACCGCCAAGCAATGGTTTTACCTGAACAACCTAAATCTATGGTTGTTGTTGGTTCGGGCGCTATTGGTGTTGAGTTTGCTTATTTCTATGCTACCATGGGCACCAAAGTTACCATAGTTGAGTTTATGGAAAACATTGTTCCAGTAGAGGACGAAGATGTATCTAAACAACTATTGCGTAGCTTAAAGAAAACTGGTATCGATATCATGACTTCTGCCAGCGTTGAATCTGTTGATACAAGCGGTAGCGGATGTAAAGTTCAAGTTAAAACAGCTAGTGGCATGCAAACCATAGAATGTGATATCGTTCTTTCTGCGGCGGGTGTTGTTGCCAATATCGAAAACATCGGTTTAGAAGAAACTGGTATCAAAACAGAAAAAGGTAAAATTGTTGTTGACGAGTTTTATAACACAACCGTTAAAGGTTATTACGCCATAGGCGATGTGGTTGGCGGTCAGTCTTTAGCACACGTCGCTTCTGCAGAAGGAATTATTTGTGTTGAGAAAATTGCCGGTCAGCATGTTGAGCCTTTAGATTACAATAACATTCCCGGATGTACTTACGCAAGTCCAGAAATTGCTTCTGTGGGTTACACCGAAAAAGCAGCTAAAGCAGCGGGTTACGAATTAAAAATCGGTAAATTCCCTTTCTCAGCTTCTGGCAAAGCAAGTGCTGCTGGTGCTAAAGATGGTTTCGTGAAATTAATTTTCGATGCTAAATATGGAGAATTATTAGGTGCGCACATGATTGGTGCTAACGTTACAGAAATGATTGCTGAAATAGTAGTTGCTCGTAAATTAGAAACTACAGGTCATGAAATGATAAAAGCAGTTCACCCTCACCCTACCATGAGCGAGGCTATTATGGAAGCTGCAGCTGATGCATACGGAGAGGTAATACATTTATAAGGT
The DNA here is from genome assembly GCF_003313325.1 of Pedobacter namyangjuensis. Classification (GTDB taxonomy): domain Bacteria; phylum Bacteroidota; class Bacteroidia; order Sphingobacteriales; family Sphingobacteriaceae; genus Pedobacter; species Pedobacter namyangjuensis. The sequence continues at coordinate 181,866 of NZ_QMHQ01000003.1, forward strand.
AAAAAATTGTTTTTAAGGCTGAAGAAAAATCAGCTTAAAAACAATCTAATCTCAAAAACCCTTTAGTTAAACTAAAGGGTTTTTGTATTTTTATACTTGTAGCCTTCAACCTCAACACTCTAAACGTCAAAAAATGAAACTCTACACTATTAATACCGGCATGTTTAAATTAGATGGCGGCGCAATGTTTGGCGTTGTACCAAAATCTATTTGGCAAAAATCCAATCCTGCAGACGAGAATAACTTATGCTCTTGGGCAATGCGCTGTCTTTTAATTGAAGATGGCAGTCGTTTAATATTAGTAGACACGGGCATTGGGAACAAACAAGATGAAAAATTCTTGGGTCATTATTACTTGCATGGCGATGATAATTTAGATTTATCATTAGCTAAACATGGCTTTAATCGTGATGACATTACCGATGTTTTTTTAACGCACCTACATTTTGATCATTGTGGCGGTGCTATTGAGCGCCATGGAGATCGTTATCGCCCAGCGTTCAAAAATGCATTGTATTGGACTAACCAGCAACATTGGGACTGGGCCGTTACGCCAAACGCACGAGAAAAAGCATCTTTCTTAAAAGAAAATATAATTCCGATACAAGAAAGTGGGCAACTAAGATTCATCCCATCTCAGGATGGTGTTCTTTTTCACGAAGGTTTTACCACTCGTTTTGCATTTGGGCATACAGATGCTATGATGCTGCCACAACTTCAATACAAGGATAAAACTATCGTTTATATGGCAGATCTGCTCCCCTCTGTTGGCCACATTCCATTGCATTACGTTATGTCTTATGACATGTTCCCGCTGCAAACCCTGAAGGAAAAGGCATCGTTTTTAGAAGAAGCTGCCAAAAACGAATACATCTTATACCTAGAACATGATCCAGTTAACGAATGTTGCACCGTTCAGCAGACCGAAAAAGGTGTTAGATTAAAAGACACCTTTAGCCTGGCTTCCATTCTTTAAATTTTAATCCAACCGTAATGATTAGAAAAGCAACGCATGAGGATGCTGATGCAATTGTAAATTTTATGATGCTAGCCATGGGCGATTTACCTTACAAATTTGCAAATACGGAGGATAAAAACATTGCAATCAGATTGCTAAAAAAGTTCGTCCTAATAGACAGAAATCAATACAGCATAACTAACACTTTTGTTTACGAGCAGGAAGACGAAATTGCTGGCGCTATTATCGCTTATGATGGTGGCAAAATTAAAACACTTCGCAAACCATTCTTCGATTATATTTCTGAAAACTTCCACCACAAAAAATTTGAAATGGAATTGGAAAGTGAAGTTGGAGAATTTTATATAGATGCTGTAGCTGTAGAGCCTAATTTTCAGGGCAAAGGAATTGGCAAAAGCCTGATCTTAACAGTAGCCGAAAAAGCCAGAACACTTGGTTTTAAAAAGTTAGGGTTATTGGTATCTACCAATAATAATGATGCGAAAAGATTGTACGAGAAAATTGGTTTTAAGACCGTCGGCTACAAAAATTTACTAGGAACAAGTCATGAACATTTGGTTTACGAAATTTAACTCCCGCCTAAGACCAACTCAAATCTACTTTATATTCCAAAATATCGCCAGGCTGGCAATGCAAAACCCTACAAATTGCCTCTAAGGTTTCTAAGCGTACAGCTTTCGCTTTTCCCGTTTTTAATATCGAAAGATTAGACATGGTAATGCCTACCCTATCGCTAAGTTCAGTTAACGACATTTTTCGCTTTGCGAGCATTACATCTAAGTTTATTATTATGGGCATAGGGAAATTTACAAAGATTTTTTAAATGGTGAGTTCTTGTTCCTGTTGTAAAATCATTGATTTTTTTAAACGCAGTATACATGAAAATGCAAAAGCAGAAAAAATAATTAAGTAGCAATCAAAGCCCCAAAAGTAATCGCTTAAATTGTTAAATCTTGTTCTTCTTTTATTAAAATTGCTTGTTTCAAAACTTGCGCAAGTAATATAACTAACATGCCAACTCCCAAGGCAGATAGACTTCCAGTGTTTGTAAAATCTAAAGAAATGTTCAAATCATAATTTAAGCCACTTGGAATTGACGTAATATGAAAATTTGGATGCTGCATAATTAGCATATTTACGATACCGATGAAATAAGCAAACACTTCTTTTAAGATAAGCAACCAACCTAAAAATGAAAATAGCTTGAAGCTTTTTGGTAATAAGATGTCTCCATCCATATATCTATTTGTTAATTTAGTTAATACTATCAGAAACAAAACCGAAATTAAACTCTTGACTTGCCCAACTATTGACCAAAAGACATTGTGAATTTTATTTTTTGAATAAACCCTTACTTTCACATTTTCGGAAGAAGATATTTCATTGGAAATCCTTACATCTCTATTGTCATAAGAAATAAATTGGTTAATTATCTCGTGATTAACAGTATCATTTTCAAATAAAATCTCGCGACCTTCATCGCCTATGTAAACATTGTTTACACCATTTTTATATACACGTAGGGTATCGGGCGGATTAAAGTTCATTCTTGCATCTACGAAGTTTCCCTTAGTTCTGTAACCAACTGTCCATCCCGCAAAGGTTAAATGAGATTTTTCGGCAAAAACATCTGCTATAATACCGCTTAGAATCTGAATAGAAATAATTAAAACTCCTAACTGCAAAAATGCCTTGATTACTCTTGCCAAGTTAAAATATTTTACGTTTTTTGCCATTACACTTTAATTAATATTTCTATAACCTAACAATTTATTTACCTCACAAACATAAAACAATAATTACCACAAATCAAAATATATTTATTGAATTACGATAAATTTTAGTTAAATTTCAAATAGACTAACTATCATACTGACATTTTTTCTTTGGAACGATATTTGCTGTAAATAAATCGTTAAAAAATATGTCATAAACTGTAACATTTTCAGCAATTTACCGCGGTTATATGTACAATAAAACATACTTTTGCAGCATTGGAATAATATCGCACTAAAACACATAGATGAGACAACTCAAAATAACCCAATCCATCACCAATCGTGAAAGTCAGTCGTTAGATAAGTATTTACACGAGATTGGTAAAGTAGATTTAATTACCGCTGAGGAAGAAGTAATTCTTGCTCGTAAAATTCGCGAGGGCGACCAAGCTGCGTTGGAGCGCTTAACAAAAACCAACTTGCGTTTCGTCGTTTCAGTAGCTAAACAATATCAAAATCAAGGACTTACATTAGGAGATTTAATTAACGAAGGTAACTTAGGTTTAATTAAAGCAGCCAAACGTTTTGATGAAACCAAAGGTTTCAAATTCATTTCATATGCAGTTTGGTGGATTCGTCAGTCCATCCTACAAGCAATTGCAGAGCAAAGTCGTATCGTGCGTCTACCTCTTAACCAGGTAGGCTCATTAAGCAAAATTAGTAAAGCATTCTCTAAATTAGAGCAGGAGTTTGAGCGTGAGCCATCTCCAGAAGAATTGGCAGATATTTTAGAAACTACAGTCGATAAAATTTCTGACACGCTAAGTAACTCCGGCCGTCACGTATCTATGGATGCACCTTTTGTACAAGGTGAGGAAAATACGCTACTAGATGTGTTAGAAAATCACGAACCTAATACAGATAGCAACTTAATTAACGAATCTCTTTCTGAAGAGATTAAACGTTCTTTATCTACATTAACAGAGCGTGAGCGTGAGATTATTGTTTTATTTTTCGGCTTAAGTACAAATCACCCACTTTCTTTAGAAGAAATTGGTGAGAAGTTTAACTTAACTCGTGAGCGTGTTCGCCAAATTAAAGACAAGGCCTTACAGCGTTTACGCCACACTTCACGTAGTAAAATCTTAAAATCTTACTTAGGATAATCGGTAAAAACATTGGTACTTAGTGTGCTTTAAACACCCTAAAAACCAACATTTTACAAGAAAAATAATTTAAAAAAGATTGGGTTCTCACCCGATCTTTTTTAGTTTTGCAGCAATTTCTAACCAAATTATTTTCTTGTATGTTAAACAAATATCAATCAGAGTTTCAAAACTGGATTGAAAAAGAGAAAAAAGCGCTTGAACTAATCAGCGTTGTCGGACATCTTTGGTTCGACCGTTCTATAGAACTTGTTCTCTTTCGAAAACCCCTATTCGATGTTGGAAGTAGCGAAATATTGGCACATCACCAGTATGCTAAAGAAGTAAGTGGCAAAGACATTTCCATTTACGAGACACTAGAGCTAGCATCTACAATCACTAAATGCAACTTGGCGCCTTCTCGCATAGATATCGGTCGCTTAGTAGCCGAATGGCTTGATGAAAGCAACACACATTCGTCTATGCACAATTTTGTGGTAAGCAAACTTGCTAGCCACATTGGCAAAGATAAAATCAGCCTTAAGCCTGTAGATGTGGTACTTTATGGTTTTGGGCGCATCGGACGTATTGCCGCTAGAGAACTAATTGTACAGGCCGGCAAAGGCGAACAACTTCGTTTACGAGCTATTGTAACCAGAAGTTACAGCGACGAAGAATTAGTAAAAAGAGCAGAGCTTTTAAGAACCGACTCTATTCATGGGCCGTTTAATGGGACGATAACAGAAGATTTTGAAAATAAAGCTCTAATTATAAACGGGCAAACAGTATATTTCATTTTAGCTAAAAACCCAGAAGATGCTGATTATACCTCATACGGTATAGAAAATGCTTTGCTGATAGATAATACTGGAGTATTTAGAGATCGGGATGGATTGGGAAGACATTTAAAAGCCAACGGAATTAGCAAAGTTTTATTAACCGCACCCGCCAAAGGCGATATTCCAAACATTGTAACTGGTATCAATGATGCAGATTTCGACTACCAAACAGAAACAATTTTCTCGAACGCATCTTGTACAACAAATGCCATCATTCCGGTTTTAAAAGTTATAGAAGATACATTCGGAATAGATAAAGGACATATCGAAACCGTCCACTCCTATACTAACGACCAAAACCTATTAGATAATTACCATAACAAATACCGCAGAGGCCGTTCTGCTGCTTTAAACTTGGTGATTACTGAAACAGGTGCCGATAAAGCGGTTGCGAAAGTTATTCCCCATTTAGCGGGCAAACTCACCGGCAATGCCGTACGTGTACCCACCCCAAACGTTTCTCTGGCAATTCTAAATCTTTCGCTTAAAAAAACTACCAGTAAACAAGAAGTTGAAGATGTACTTAAGCAAGCTTCACTTTTTGGCGACTTATCGGAACAGCTAGAATATTCTATTTCAAACGAGCTGGTTAGTAGTGATTTAATTGGAAATAGCCACGCTTCTATTGTAGATGGCCCAGCAACCATCATTTCAAAAGATAACCAATCAGTAGTGTTATACGCTTGGTACGACAATGAATATGGCTACACTCGTCAAGTTATTCGTTTGGCAAAAAAATTAGCAGGCGTAGTACGATTAACTTATTATTAATTGAATCCTTAATTTAACCACTTGAGAAGCTGCTCAACTTTCCAAAAAAGCGACGAGGGTAAAGTACAGCTTCTTAGGTGGTTAGCTAATTCGAAAAACAAGGCCAGTTCAAATGGCTAAACCTGTCCCGCTTTCCGCTACAATCTTTTTGCTGCCGTTTGGAGTGGAGTGAAAGAATTTTCATCAAAAAGTATTTCTGCTACAATCGGGTTTAAATTACAACGATTCTAACTTTTGGCTAAAGTATGCATCATTCCAAAACCCCGTTATGCATTATATGGCGTAATATATTTACCTTTACCTATATCAATTAAGCAATTTATAAAATGAAAAGAATATTTCTGATACCCCTAGCTTTATTAATGAGCTGTGGTACGGTAAAAACAACTTCCAACAACGACCAAGTTGGCGAGCAATTATTAAAAGATGTTGAAGTGTTAGCTTCTGATGCATACGAAGGAAGAAAAACAGGCACAAAAGGTGCAGAAATGGCAAGAACGTACTTAACTGGTAGATTAAAGGAAATTGGCGTAAAACCATTCCCAGGAAAAAACACTTACGAATACGACTTTGAATTTAAATCTCGTAATGGTAGCGAAACTGTGAAAGGGAAAAACCTAATTGCCTGCATCCCCGGCAAAACGGAGAATGTAATTGTAATATCGGCGCACTATGACCATATCGGAATAATTAAAAACGAAGTTTTTAACGGTGCGGACGACAATGCTTCCGGCGCTGCCGCATTATTGCAGTTTGCCAAATATTTCGCAAAAAACAAGCCTAACAACACCCTAATTTTTGCATTATTTGACGCAGAAGAAATGGGCTTACAAGGTGCAAAAGCTTTTGTAGCAAATCCGCCGGTTGCATTAGAAAAGATTAGGCTTAACATAAATATGGATATGATTAGCCATAACGATAAGCAAGAGCTATACGCAGTGGGCACTTTTAAATATCCTGAATTGAAACCTTATTTCGTTACTACAAATCCAAATCTAAAAGTATTGTTTGGCCATGACGATCCAAAGTTAGGTTCTGATGACTGGACTAATCAAAGCGACCAAGGAGCTTTTAATGCTAAAAACATCCCATTTATTTACTTTGGTGTAGAGGATCATAAAGATTACCATAAAGCAACTGACGAGTACCAGAACATTAACAAAACGTTTTTTAAAGATGCCGCGAATGCGATACAAGAAATAATTGTTAACATCGATAAACAAAAAGATATACAGGCAATATTTAGGGAAACCCTAAAAAGCAAAAAGCAGTAAATAAAAAAGCCCGATTTTGCAATCGGGCTTTTTTATTCTTAATATTCTACATCAATTATGCACTTTATTGGAATGTGCACATTGTTTTTCAACTGTATATATTTCTCTGTTACAGACCAAACCGTAGTATGAACCTTTTTAGCGCCTTCCGTCGTATTAAAAATAATAGTGGCTTTCGCCTTAAATTCATTGCCCAATCTTGATGACGCCGCCAATCGACTAACGATATCATCAGTGTGTTTATTCTCAGCAGGTATTATCTTAGTAACATCTATTTCTTCTTTCTCTATAAGTTCCGCAGTCATAGTCTTAATATTTTGTTTAAACAAGCTTAATAAAAATTTTATAATTCTACCAATAATTAAGCCGTTTTTCTGTTACAAAATGTAAAATAAAAGTTATTTTAAAGCAAAAGAGCCAAGTTAATGGCTCTTTTTTCTTCTATTTTAATTTATGTTTTGTCTGTATCATTCCTACAAATTCATTTCCATCAACCAATGGCTTCATAGGAGCTAAACTTTGCACGTTCACAGCTCTGCCACCAATTGACATTGTTTTTACTGCTGTAGCGGTAACAGGTGTATTAGGAGCTAATAGCTGCAAAGCTGCAGCTATATTATCTTCTTTGGCATCTCCAAAATTGTAAAGTGGATTATCAAAATCCTCCACAACATCTGGTGTAAAACCATCGTAGTAATCGCCTTGCCCCAAAGAATTTTTAGTAGTAAACATAGAATAATAAACATCGTACTTGTTTTCGATTCTGATAGGGAAAAAACCCACTGGCTTGCCGTAAGATGTCTCACCAACCAATTTCACATTCATATAAGGTTTTAGGCTATTAATAACCAGCTCGCTAGCAGAAGCAGTACTCTCTGAAATAATAAACACGACGTTAGTTATGTTACTTAACGGTCCTTGTTTTTCGAAGTTTTCGGTATTATTTGCTACGGTATAGCTTACGTCTGCATAAGTTAGCATCCTTCCGTTTTGATAACGTATTTTATCATTGGCATCTAACAATGGTTGATTAGACATAATTTTAGCGTTACCACCTTGCATTGTTGCATTATAGTATTCCGCAAACATAACCGAACCATTTGCTGTCGATGGCGCAATTAAATCAATTAGATATTTGGCAGTGTTTACATACCCTCCACCGTTATAACGTAAATCGATAATCAAATCCGTTACTCCAGATGTACTGAAAGTATTAAAGGCAGCATCAAACGCGGGTTTAGAATTATCCATATTAGAAAAACGAGCATAAGCCAAATAACCTACTTTTTTGGCTCCAACAGTAAATACCTTTGAAGTATAAACCGGACTACTTTTGTACGAAGCCTTAGTTAAACTTACGGTATAAGCAGCACCCGCTACCCCATTAACATACTTTGTACCTTCAATAGTGATGGTATTGGCTGCAAAAGCTGTATTTATGAAATCTCTATCAGTAGAAAAGTTCGCTCCCAAAGTTCTACCATTTACTTTTGAAATCCTATCGCTCCTAATCATTCCGGCTAAAGCAGCTGGCGAACCAGGGTATACGGCAGTTGTAAAAAGGGCATATGCATTCTGATCTGTACTACTGGTACCATATGCACCTAACTTTAAGCCTAAGTCGTTACCATTACCTTCTAAGTCTACTGAAGCAATAGCTGTAGGAACAAAGGCCGTAGGATTTTTATTTGCACGGTCAAAAATATATGAGTATTTAGACGAGGTGTAACCAGCTTTATATTCGAAAGGATTTGAATATTTAGTTATATCAAAAAGCTCTTGTTGATAATTAGTAAGATCGGTAGTTGAACTGGTATATTTTCTCGGATTAAAGACCTCATAAGTAGGTAATTTATCGTTCCATAAATACACCTCCTTAGCATACAGAAATATAGAATCCCTAGATAAATCTGCCCTGCTTGTGGTTGGAGTTGTAACTGGTGGTGTTACTGGAGGATCCGGAACTACTTTAGTTTTTTTGCACGCGGTTGTAGACGCTATTATAATAGCTGCCAAGATTGCGATTTGTTTTATTTTCATTTAGGTGTTTATTAGCACTCTAATTAACGAAAAAAAAATTATATTAGTTTTGTTACATTAAAATATTTTATTCCAGCGTTTTGCGCAAATTTTTCGTCGGTGTTAGTGGAGCCAACAATCAGAACTTCATCCGTATTTAGCTTATGGCTACTAAGTATATAATTTATACTATCGATTGCCGGTTTTGCCTCAAACTCTGCGGTAAAATAGAGTTTTAAGTATTGTTCCAAGCCATTCCATTCTACTTGTTTTATCTTGTTTAACTGCTCAGCGGGATCGCCGTCTACCAACAAAAATATCGTTTTACGCTCCACTACAATTTCTTGCAAAAGAGCCAGTAACTGCTTATACAATAAAAGCTTTAATGGCAAACGAGCATTTTGGTGTAAAAGTGCGAAATTCGTACGGTATTTTTCTGGCAAATTAAAAGCCTTAGCTGTTTTATCAAACAGGTTAATTGCACCTTCTTTTTCATACGCAACTTTCATAAAAGCTAAAATTTCTTTCGCATCTACCTGTTCACTGTGAGCCATAAATTCCGAAAAGAGGTAGTAAACCTGCAACAAATAGTCTTTTTGCGGATAAATAACATCGTCAAATCCAAGAACGAATGCTTGTTTATCTTTTATAATTTCTTCAAAAGCCATAAAAATTAAACTGACATTAAAACCATGGTAGCATCGTCAAAATAAAATGCTCCTGTTAAATTTTCTGCCTTCGCTTTTGCTAAAACAAACGCTCTAGCTTCTGTGGCAAACAATAAATTACCGTTCTCGAACACTGCCCAATTATTAGCCAAAGGCGATTTTTCTTTTAAAAAAGTATCTATCTCCTTGGCATTCGGCAACATTACTTCAATATTAAATTCGCTAAAAAGCACCGTTGATTTTGAAACGGCTTCTATTTCATCGTTACGCAAAGGCAAAAGTTTGTCGATGCCTAAGTCAAGACATGCGTTTAGTAAAGTATGGGCCAGGGTATCTGCATTAAATTCACCCAAACTTTCAAAACTGTAGAGATCAGTTTTCATAGCTGGCACCGAACCATAGTCGCCAAAAACAACTTCGGCACCGTTAAAGGCTTTCAATAATTTTAAAGCAGTGGCTGATGTACCACTTGTAATTAATATTTTCAATTTTTATTATAGGATTTATTGATGTAATTAATGAAAACTACAATTCTGTAGAGATCAAACCGTCTTTCATTGTCACCACCCTGTCGCTAATTTTTGCCAACTCATCATTATGTGTAACGATAACAAAAGTCTGATTAAAATTATCACGCAAATTAATAAAGAGTTGATGCAAAGCCGTTGCATTTGCTGAGTCTAAATTACCAGAAGGTTCATCGGCCAAAACGATTGATGGATTATTGATCAAAGCTCTGGCTACAGAAACGCGTTGCTGTTCTCCGCCAGAAAGTTGATTAGGCTTATGCTCCGCCCTATCCTTCAGCCCGAACAGATCTAATAATTCGTAAGCTCGTTTCTCTGCGTCCTTTTTGCTTTTTTTAGCAATAAAGGCAGGTATACAAATATTTTCTAAAGCGGTAAATTCTGGAAGCAAATGGTGAAATTGAAAGATAAAACCAATATTCTGATTTCTGAAAGCGCTAAGCAAATCACCTTTCAGCTTACTTATTTTAGTTCCTTTTAACTCAACTACACCAGAATCAGGCGTGTCTAAACTACCTAATATATGTAAAAGCGTGCTTTTGCCGGCGCCAGAAGCGCCAATTATACTAACTATCTCTCCTTTAGAAACCTCAAAATCAACTCCTTTTAAAATTGGTAGATTTCCGTACGCTTTTTTAATTCCTGTGGCCTTTAGCATTTTGTAAAGTTACATATTTGTTAAATTGTACGGTTGTAAATTGTCAAATAGTTGCAAAACGCTCTCGATAACAAGCCCTGTTCAAAATCGTTTAAATCTTTTTATAAAAAATATTTGCTATTCTAATATTCTTATTTAACTTTGAAAAACAAAGTGCTTTTAAAATGACTAATCAAGAAGAACAATTAAGTGCCCTGAGCGACATCAGAAATATGATGGATCGTTCGTCTAGATTTATTTCGCTAAGCGGATTATCTGGCGTATTTGCCGGTTTTATAGCATTGTTAGGCTCTTACTTTGCTCACAATCAACTTGTACGTTATCAAAATGGCGATTTTGGCTACGGTGTAGACGCTGATGCAGAAATTGAAGCAAATCTTTTTAAATTAGGTATCGGCATTTTGGTGGTAGCATTAGCTGGTGGCGTTTTGTTTACATTTCGTCAAAGTCAAAAGAAAAAACTTCCTATTTGGGATAAAACAGCAAAAAAGTTATTAATCAATTTAGCTATTCCATTATTTTCAGGTGGCCTTTTTATTTTAGCCCTTTTATTTAATCACCCCTATTCAGTTGGCCTAATTGCTCCATCTTGCTTAATCTTTTATGGTTTAGCGCTAGTTAATGCAAGCAAATACACTTATTCTGACATTAGGGTTCTAGGTATGTGCGAAATCGTGTTAGGTATAATTTCACTTTTTTATATCGGCTACGGATTATACTTTTGGGCATTTGGTTTTGGAATACTACACATTTTTTACGGGCTTTTAATGTACTTTAAATACGAAAGGGCTAAGTAATGAAAAACCCAATAGAAGCTCTTAATAAAATATTTGATAGTAGAATACGACTTGGCGTAATGTCGATTATTATTGCTAACGACAGTGTTAGCTTTAACGACCTAAAACAAATGTTAGAACTTACAGACGGAAATCTTGCTTCTCACCTAAACACGCTAGAGCAAGCAGAATATCTTAAGGTACAGAAAGCATTTATAGGAAAAAAAACGAATACAACATACATCATTACTCCATTAGGAAAACAAGAATTTAAAGCGCATTTAGATGCTTTAGAAAAAATGATAAAAGGAATTTAATTTTTTTTGAACTTATACTTTGAATTTCAAAGTACTTTTAACAAATAAAATGAAAAACGAACATTATAACACCATTATCAAGATTAGCATAATCTGCTTCAAGTATTCTTTTATTTTGGGTACACTAATTTATGCCTATTATATAATCACGAAGAATCACAACCTCATTTATCTTGGATTCATCTACCTCGTTTTTGCTGTAATTATAAACATAGTTCTGCTGGCAACACTTTTAATAACACTAATTGCTTTACCAGAAAACAGGCTAAAAACCCTTAAAACGGTAGGCATATTACTCATAAACATACCGATTGCCTACATCTATTATTGGTCACTTTCATCAGGTATTTTTCGCTCATATTAATTCACTTATAAAAAACAAAACTCATGACAAATCAAACAGTTAATCCGAACAACAGACTAAAAATTATTTTTTCAATCGTAGCATTAATATTAGCTATTCCGCTGGTGGCAATGCAATTTACCAATGAAGTGAAGTGGAGCTTTTTCGATTTTGTAATTATGGGCGCACTGCTAACTGGCACCGGTTTGGCCATAGAGTTTACGCTTAGGAAAATACAATCACCGCAGTGGCGAGCCGCCATTTGCTTTGCCATTCTACTGCTGTTGTTTCTTGTATGGGCTGAGCTTGCCGTAGGCGTATTCGGGACTCCATTTGCTGGCAGCTAAGAAACTTAAATGACCAAACCCAATTAAAACTTAAAATAATGAAAAAACAATTAGACCTGCAGCTTCTAGCCATCTTTGGCGGTGGTTTGCTTTTCAACCTCATATTTTGGAACGAAGAATTAGGCATTAACCTTTTGATACACGCTTTGTTTATCATCTTGGCATTGTGCACTGATACCTCAAGGCTCAAGGATAAAAAAGTGCTGTTCTTTGGCGCCACCAATCTTTTTGCCGCAATACTAGTAGTGTATAACAACATGGCGTTAAATATTATTGGCTACTACCTTTCGCTTTTTATTTTCGTTGGGTTTACGCAAGGGCATTTAATTAAAACTGTTTTTTCTGCTGGTTTTTCTGGTTTTTTACAAATCCTTTCTTCACCAATTAACCTTATTAAAAAATTAATTACGGTAAAATTGGGCAAACACACGCTAAAACCTTTTTTAAGGCCATTTAAATACGTTATTATTCCAATAATAATATTGTTCTTTTTTACCATAATTTACAGTATTGCTAGCCCGGTGTTTGGAAGTTATGTTAACGAACTTGGCAATTTTATTGAAAGAAATTTCCTATTCTTTTTTAAAGATTTAGCTTTCGACAGAATATTCCATATTGTTTTAGGCATATTATTTACAGCAGGTATTTTACTTGGTTTTAAAGAGAATGCATTAGAGAAACTGGAAATTAGCCAAACGGAAAAATTGCTTCGAAAAAGACGCGAAAAGAACACGAGTAGTTTTACGCAAGAAATTAAAGCAATATTTTTCGGTAACGCCATCAGCAAAAAAATGGCCTTAAAAACTGAAAATATTATCGGTATTATTTCACTAATTGCCCTAAACATACTGCTGTTACTTTTAAACGGTATAGATATTAATACTTTATGGCTTGGCAACACCGTAGATTTACCTGGTAAAAACTATTCCGCAGAACTGCACGACGCTACAAATGCATTGATTTTCAGCATTATAATGGCTATGCTTGTTATCATCTATTTCTTTAGCGGTAATTTAAACTTCTTTAGCAGAAGTAAACATTTAAAAACTCTAGCTTACATCTGGATAGCTCAAAATGCCTTTTTAGTTTGTTCTGTTTTGTTAAGAGACTACAACTATATAGCAATGCATGGTCTAACCTACAAACGCATCGGCGTATTAGTTTTTCTAATGCTCTGCACAGCAGGATTAGCTACAGTTTATATAAAAGTGGCTCAACAAAAAACCCTTTTTTATCTGTTAAAAACAAATGGCATAATTTGGTATGTGATATTAATTTCATTTGGCACTATAAATTGGGATGTGCTTATTGTTAATTATAATATCGATAATAGAAAAACGATTACGTTAGATTTGGATCATGTGATGTCGCTGTCTGATAAAACATTGCCTATTTTAGATAAAAATCGAGCTATGCTTGCCGCCTATTCAAAGGATTCAAGATATTCTTATGAAGTATTTGATACTATACCCGAAACGGCCGTTCAAATAGATACAGTTTCGGCATCAGCTCAGACAACATCTGTAAGCCCGTCTATTGATACGGCAAAAGTAAAAGCCGACTATGAAAAGAAAGCTGTCGAAAATTTCAACGATAGGTTAAACAATAGAATTGAGCGTTACAAAGAACAGCAAGCGCAGCTTTCTTGGCTTTCTTGGAACTACCGCGACTGGCAGGTGAAAAAGTATTTTGAAGAACATAAATAACAGTAGAAAAGCAATTGCTGTGAAAATATTTGTGGATAGCCGGGCTATTCGTTTCAATCTTTTACCAAAATCCCCCTAACGGGGATGGTAAAAGTATTTACACTGCTATCCCGTTTAGTTAATAAAATGTGGTACAGCTATTAATGAACTAGCACCCCTCAAGCTTTGATAAATTTATTTACATCATATTGAAAATTTGTAGAGGATACTCTATGAAAAATTACATCAAGTCGATCTGGATAATCGCGTGTGTTAATTTGACTAATAGCAATGCTGCCAGAACTTCTTTAAATACGGTTGCAGTGGAAATCCTTTTTTTGGAAGATTTCGTGAAAGTTGATGACAAAAAAAGATTGGAACGAAAAAAGGGACCGAATTATCCGATGTAAAACTGGCCAACATTTTCTTAACAAAAACTTAAAACGTATAGCTACTAAATAATTACATTAAAATGCGTTTTATGCTTTGCATAAAGGTTTTGAAATTGTAGATTTGAGCAAATTTTTTGAGCAAATGAACCCGTTGTGGTTAAAGTAATTATTTTAACCGCTTAGGCTCCATCTGACAGATAAAAACAAAATTATAAACAGATGAATATCCACGAATATCAAGGTAAACAAATTCTAAAGAGTTTTGGTGTTGCTATACAAGAAGGTATAGTTGCAGATACAGTTGATCAAGCTGTAGAAGCCGCCAAAAAAATGAAAACCGACTATAACTCTGACTGGGTTGTGATTAAAGCACAAATTCATGCAGGTGGTAGAGGTAAAGGCGGTGGCGTTAAGCTAGCTAAAAACTTAGATGAGGTTAAACAACGTGCTACCGATATTTTAGGCATGCAATTGGTTACACCACAAACTGGTGCCGAAGGCAAAAAAGTTAATAAGATTTTAGTTGCTCAGGATGTTTATTATCCAGGTGCGTCTGAAACTAAGGAGTTTTACGTTTCTGTATTGTTAGATCGTGCTAATGGTACTAACATTATTATGTACAGTACTGAAGGCGGTATGGATATTGAAGAGGTTGCAGAGCACACTCCTCATTTAATTTTTAAAGAA
Source organism: Pedobacter namyangjuensis (assembly GCF_003313325.1). GTDB lineage: Bacteria > Bacteroidota > Bacteroidia > Sphingobacteriales > Sphingobacteriaceae > Pedobacter > Pedobacter namyangjuensis. The sequence continues at coordinate 197,011 of NZ_QMHQ01000003.1, forward strand.
GAAATTGATCCGAAAGTTGGTTTACAAGGTTTTCAAGCTCGTAAAATAGCTTTTAATTTAGGCTTAACTGGCGCTGCGCACAAAGAAATGGTAAAGTTTGTTTCGGCACTTTATAAAGCTTATGACGCTACCGATTCTGCAATGTTCGAAATTAACCCGGTTTTAAAAACTAGTGATGATAAAATTATTGCTGTTGATGCGAAGGTTGATTTAGACGAAAACGCATTATACCGCCACCCAGATTATGCAGCTATGCGTGATAAATTAGAAGAAGACCCTACTGATGTTGAGGCTAGCGAAAGCAACTTAAACTATGTTAAGCTAGATGGTAACGTTGGCTGTATGGTTAACGGTGCTGGTTTAGCAATGGCTACTATGGATATTATCAAGATTGCTGGTGGCGAGCCTGCTAACTTCTTAGACGTGGGTGGTACTGCTAATGCTACTACAGTTAAAGCTGGTTTTAACATTATATTAAAAGACCCTAACGTAAAAGCAATTTTCATTAACATTTTTGGTGGTATTGTACGTTGCGATAGAGTTGCACAAGGTGTTATTGATGCTTACCAAGAAATTGGCAATGTACCTGTTCCAATTATCTGCCGTTTACAAGGTACTAATGCTGAAGAAGCTAAAAAGTTAATTGATGAGTCGGGACTTAAAGTTTATTCTGCAATTCAATTAAAAGAAGCTGCTGATTTAGTTACGCAAGTTTTAGCAAAATAATCTGAGAAGATTTATCCGCAAGTCGGAAAGATATATTAAAAAAAAAACCAGCCGAAAGATCGAGCTGGTTTTTTTTATTTTATAATAAATAAGAATTGGTAGCAAAAATTATTACAACAAATAACTAACGCATTATTAATAAAAGTTCAAATCCAAATTTCCTTAAATCGAAAAGACCAGTCGAGAAATCGAACTGGTCTTGTACTATAGTTTGGTTGGTTGTTAGTTCTATTTCAGCACACTCTTTTTTAGAGTGTTTAATTGGCTTTGATTATTTAATGAAAAAGCTCTGGTCATCCAACCAGAGCTTTAATCAAACCAAATATAAATGTACTTTTTTGTATGAACAGCACAAATATAAACAATAATTCTACAGATTATAATTTATTTTCACTTTTTATCTTAAAAAAGTGAAAATATTTGATAAAAAATAATTTAAATAGAATAGAAAATCATAAAACACCACAAAAAATCAAATTAAAAACGATAGTTACCGTTAATAACTAATAAAAATTATAAAATAAACAGAATAGATATAATTTTACACACAAAAAAGTTCTTGATTTTGATTTTTAGTTAAAAATTTTGCCAAAAAATATAAAATAGATAATTTAAATTCGTTTATATGAAAATTTTAGTGTTTAACACGCATTAAAATATATTTGTACTTTTACTGTTCAAATATTTACATAAATGCCATTACTACAACTTCCAGAAAACGAAACGCAACGACTTCTTAAATTGCACACTTATGGCATTTTAGATACTGTACCCGAAAACACTTTCGACAAGATTGCAGCTTTGGCTGCTCAAATATTTGATACGCCAATAGCTCAGGTTACTTTTGTAGATAGCGAGCGTGTGTTTTTCAAAAGTAATATTAGTCCGCTTGAAGCCACAGAAATACCTAGAGCAGACAGCTTTTGTACTTATGCCATACTAAATGAAAAGCCAACAACTTTTGAGAACACATTAGAGGTACCGTCGCTTTTAGAAAACCCATTTGTTACAATGGACAATGGTGTACGCTTTTACGCCGGCGCCCCGCTTAGAACTATTGAGGGATTAAATTTAGGTACTTTATGCGTATTGGACGTAAAACCCAGAACCGTAACTGCCCAGCAAATTAAAATGCTAGAAACGCTATCGTCTATTGTAATGGACGAGTTGGAGCTACGCCTTGCCACCAGAAAAGCTTTACGCACACAAACAGACATGCTAAATCGTGTGGTGCACGACATGAAAAACCCAAACATGACCATCTCCTTATCTGCCGAACTACTTAAGAAAAAAGCAGATAATCCGAAAATTGTAGCAGACTTTGCAGACAGAATAAAAAATGCAGCCAACAATGTACTGAATGGCTTAAATAAGATGCTGGATCTGTCTCAAATTGAAAATTTGGAATTTAAATTAAGTGTTGACGAGATCGACATTCTTAAAACTTTAGAAAGAACTAAGCAAAATTTCGATTTAATCGCTTCACAAAAAAACCAGAAGGTTAATATAATTTGCAATTGCGACACGAGCATACTTGGCGATGATATTCGACTTCAAGAAGCTTTCGATAACCTGCTTAGTAACGCTTTGAAGTATGCTCCGATAAATACGGAGGTGCTAATCAAAATTTCAAATAACGAAAAAGAATTAGTGGTTGAATTTAAAGATCAAGGACAAGGACTAACAGAAGAAGACTTGAACAAACTTTTTATGAAATTTGCAAAACTAAGCGCCATACCTACTGGTAGAGAATATTCTAACGGAATTGGTTTATCTATAGTTAAGATGCTAATAGAGCAACATAAAGGCCAGGTTTGGGCAACTAGCGAAGGAAAAAACAAAGGTGCTTCGTTTTTTGTATCCCTGCCTATTAATTAAGGTGAAGTTTAAAAGAAAGATAAAAACCAGAACCCTTATCGGCATTAGCTTTATACCAAATTTGTCCGTTTTGCATTTCGGTAAATTCCTTGCAAAGCAACAAACCCAAGCCCACTCCTTTCTCGTTATTGGTACCATAGGTTGATGAAGCTTTTAAGGCAAATAACTTTTCCTGCTCTTTCTCGCTAATCCCTATTCCGTTGTCTATTACAGATATCACGCAATTACCGTCAACATTCTCTGCATTAACCTTAACCAAGCCAGACGAAGGGGTAAACTTAATAGCATTATTCACTAAATTTCTAACAACGAGTTGCACCATATTCACATCGGCCAAAATATGTAGGTCATCGGCACAATTTATGGTTAGCCCAACACCCTTTCTTTTCGAAATACTATTTTCTATACTCAAGCCATTGTGCAGTACGTCGCAAATATTTAAGCTTGTCATATTCACCTTCGTTCCTTCTAACTGTGTCTTAGACCAAGTAAGTACATTATTTAACATCTCAGAAGTATCTCGGGTTATCTGTAGTAAATGTCTTTTCAAGTTCATCCTTTCGGCTTCATCTAAATCAGTCTCCGCTAAAATCTCCAAGTAACCCTGTATTGAGTTTAAAGGTGCTCTCAAATCATGCGAAACTAAAGACAACAACTTGTTCTTTTCAGCATTAATGTTCTCCAATTCCTCTTTTTGCGCCATTATCCTTTTATTCTGGGCTTCAATAGATGAATTTCTTTTTAATACAGAATAACGTTCGTAATCATAGTTTTTACGGATGTAACTAATGGAAAAATAAGTTAACAGCACCGTTACAAAATAAGTAATTGCAAAATCTACAAATTTACTGCCTTCGCTTACGTAGGCATTTGGCACAAAGTGAGGATTTAGATATTCAATAACCAAAATGCCGAACACTAGCGTTAGGTTTATAACAACCCAAAATTTAAATTCTTTAATGGAAACGATAGCAATAATTAATAAAAATGCTAAGCTAAACAACAATAAGTTTGGCCCGTAAATGCCCGAGTTAAAAAAATAATTTACCGTAAAAGTAATATGGCAAGCTATGCAAAAAATCTGTATTGCAATTTTTGATTTACGCCTAAACCTGGATAGGTAATATAAACCAGCAGAAATAACTACGCCAATACTGCAAAGCATAGCGGGTATAGGTAAACTTATAAAAAAATTGAAAGGCACCTCTATAAGAAGCGCTATAAAAGCAATGATACAGAAAGTATTGAAAATTCTTTCTTCCAGTGAAAACGACTTTATGTCGCCTACCAACTTATCGCCGTTGAAGAACTTTTTGAGCATTAACAATACCAATAGGTTAAGGTTAACAAACTTAACAATATTAACTATAAAGAAAAAATGTATTTTATAAAAACTTAGCCGGGCTTGATAGAGAGATTAAGGTTTTTATTCGTTATTTTTGACGCCTTTTAGAGCTATTTTAAGCATGATACAGAGACAAAAAATTAAAGATTTGCTGGATTCTACAGCGTTTGAAACTGAGGTTAAAGTAATGGGTTGGGTTCGTACCTTTCGCAACAATCAGTTTATTGCATTAAATGATGGCTCTTGCATGGGCAATATTCAAATTGTGGTAGATTTTGCTAATACTCCTGAAGAATTATTGAAGAGAATAACCACTGGCGCCGCACTAGCTGTGGTTGGTACTTTGGTAGAATCTTTAGGCAAAGGCCAGAAAGTTGATGTTAAAGCTACTTCAATAGAAATTTTAGGCGATAGCAATGCCGAAGAATATCCTTTACAACCTAAAAAACACAGTTTAGAGTTTTTAAGAGAAAAAGCGCACTTACGTTTTAGAACGAATACGTTTAATGCGGTTTTTAAAGTTAGACATGCCTTAGCTTTTGCAATACACCAATTTTACAACGAGCGTGGTTTCGTTTATATGCACACACCGGTAATTACTGCTAGTGATGCAGAAGGTGCGGGTGAAATGTTTAAGGTTACTACTTTAGATTTTGATAAAACCCCTCGTACAGACGAAGGAAAGGTTGATTTTAGTGCAGATTTTTTCGGCCGTGCAACAAACTTAACCGTATCTGGACAATTAGAAGGAGAGCTAGCCGCAATGGCTTTCGGTCAAATTTATACTTTCGGCCCTACTTTTAGAGCAGAAAACTCTAACACTACTCGCCATTTAGCCGAGTTTTGGATGATTGAGCCTGAGGTAGCCTTTGCAGATTTAGAAAATAATATGCAACTGGCCGAAGATATGATGAAATACGTAATTTCTTATGCTTTAGAAAACTGCAAGGACGAAATCGCATTTTTAAATGATAGATTGGCCGATGAGGAAAAAACAAAACCTCAACAAGAGCGAAGCGAATTATCTTTGTTAGACAAGTTAAATTTCTGCTTGGCTAACGAATTTGAGCGTTTAACGTACACGGAAGCAATTCAGATTTTAAAACATAGCAAGCCAAACCAGAAAAAACAATTTAAATACTTAATTGATGAATGGGGAGCTGATCTGCAAAGCGAGCATGAGCGTTATTTGGTAGAAAAACATTTTAAGAAACCAGTAATTCTAACCGATTATCCAAAAGATATCAAATCGTTTTACATGCGTATGAACGATGATGGCAAAACTGTTGCAGCAATGGATATTCTTTTCCCAGGTATTGGAGAAATGATTGGCGGTTCGCAACGTGAAGAACGTTTGGACATGTTGACTAAACGTATGCAGGAAATGAATATTCCGGCAGAGGAACTTTGGTGGTATTTAGATACGCGTAAATTTGGTTCGGCGCCACACGCTGGTTTTGGTTTAGGTTTCGAAAGATTAGTTCTTTTTGTAACCGGAATGACAAATATTAGAGATGTAATTGCCTTCCCAAGATTTCCGAAGAGCGCTGAGTTTTAAGCTCTAAATCCTCTAAAGGGGATTTTTTTGATTAACACCCAGAAGAAGCAATGAACAAGGATAAAAGAGAAAGTCGCTTAGCAATATGTTAAGCGACTTTTTTATTATATATCTATATCCAGTTGAGAACAATTTTTATCGATTGCTGGAAACAGTCTGCTTTGGCGATTGAATCTCTATCAAAATCGGAAGGTGAAACACCAACCAATAGAGAACGAGCAGAAGCATAGGTACCAAATAGGATTTCATTTTTTTTGAAAACGAGAGTCTGCATTTCAACGCAAGGCCAGCCCTGCTTTCCGCTTAAGTCCCGATGAAAAATCGGGAGCTATCGCTTCTATCAGGTTTAATTAACAGCGTTGCAAGTTCTTTGCTTCTGCTAGGTGCTAGCATAAATAGCAGCAGACAACAATGTAAACAAACCCGATTGAACCGATATCCTTTTTGTAATGCTGAGCTTGTCGAAGCGCAAAAAGATATAGGGAAAAGCGGGACTAACTTTGATAGCCGAACTGCTACTGCGTTTCAAAAAAATATTAATCGTGATGCGGATTTGCTGCCTGGTAATCTACGGCTGAAACCTTATAATCTGTTGGAGCAAAGCTTGCCGACGTACTTAAAGCCATACCAAGCTCGTGCTGTGCCGGATAAGGCGTTTGCAGAAGACTTCCCTCTGGAATGTAAGGATAGGTTTCTATGTAAGATTGCATTACGTTTTGCGCCATTCTACGATTAATATAGGCTCTGGTAAGTTGATAAGGATGGCGCAAACCTGCTGCGCCTAATAACTCAACCGCACTTTGAACCGTTAAACGGTGGAAATTGAACACACGAACGGTTTTGTCTTCTACCACCAAACCTTTCATTAAGCTTGCATCTTGTGTGGCCACACCTGTAGGGCAAGTATTACTGTTACATTCTAACGCTTGTATGCAACCTAAAGCAAACATCATTCCGCGGGCAGAGTTACACAAATCGGCACCCAATGCTATGTTTTTAACCAAATCAAAGCCTGAAGATATTTTACCCGAAGCAATAATTTTAATGTGTTTTTTTAAACCGAAACCACTTAAAATATCGTAAACGAAAGCAACGCCTTCTCTTAAAGGCATACCAACCGCATTTGAGAATTCTTGAGGTGCCGCACCGGTACCGCCTTCTCCCCCATCAACAGTAATAAAATCTGCGTAAATGCCAGTTTCTACCATTGCTTTGCAAATGGCAAAAAATTCGCTTCTTCTACCTACGCACAATTTAAAACCTACAGGCTTGCCACCCGACAAATCTCTTAACTGTTTGATAAAGTTTACCATTTCTAAGGGCGTAGAAAATGCGGAGTGTGCAGGCGGCGAGTTTACATCGAAGCCCTCTTTAACCAAACGAATCCTAGCAACTTCTGGCGTAACTTTTTTTGCTGGCAACATACCGCCATGACCTGGCTTTGCACCTTGAGATAGTTTAATCTCAATCATGCGAACATTTTCCATTTTAGATCGCTCGGCAAAAGCCTCTGGATTAAATGTCCCATCGGGATTTCGACAACCGAAATATCCAGTTCCAATTTGCCAAATTAAATCGCCACCTGGCCCACTGTGATAGTCGCTTATACCACCTTCGCCTGTATTATGCGCAAAACCACCCATTTTCGCTCCACCATTTAAAGCCAAAATTGCGTTTTGGCTTAATGAACCAAAACTCATAGCAGAAATATTGTAAATACTTGCACTGTAAGGCTGCTTACAATCGGGTCCGCCTACCAAAACTTTTGGGTTTACGTCTAATTCGTGGTGACTTATAGCTACAATACTATGGCTTAACCACTCGTATCCATTTTCGTAAACATCTAGTTGTGTACCAAAAGGAATAGTGTCATTATCTTTTTTTGCCCGTTGATAAATTAACGACCTGTTTAAACGACTAAAAGGCTTACCATTTGTATCACTCTCTACAAAATATTGGTAAACTTTTGGTCTAAGTTCTTCCATAAAATAACGCATACGCCCAAAAACTGGGTAGTTTCTTACAATGCTGTGTTTAGGTTGGTACAAATCGTAAATACCCAGTAATACAAACGGACCGGTAAATATAAACGACCACCATAAAAATGGATGATACAAGCCTAACATTACTGTTAAGGCGACTAAAAATGCTGCAATTGCGACAAAAGCTTTTCTCATATTAATACTGTTATATCTAACAATTTATTATAACTAAAAAATTGTAGATTTTGTTGGCTGTAATAACCTTGTTAACGATAAAATTCTGTTTAAAAAAATAACTGAAGATAGTTTTTTCTGGATAGATCCTTTATACTATAGGAATAAATTTATAGTAGATAAAGGATGAAAATTGGAGAATACCATATCCGTTTTAGAATTTAGGTTTTGCCTAAAAAGTTTACACGCTATTATTTCCATATCAATTTTATAATTAATCTTCAAAATTAAACAAACCCACCATACTGAACAAGTATTTGACTACTTAAGTAGTTATAATTAAACAACAGACCATATAATTTTGTTATTTTTGGGTATGCTGATTAAGATCTATCCGGAGAACCCAAACCCTAAGGCAATTGAACAGATTGTAGATATACTAAAAAAAGGTGGTATTATTATTTACCCAACAGATACAATTTATGGTTTGGGTTGCGATATTACAAATCAAAAAGCGATTGAAAAAATCTGTCGCATTCGCGGAATAAAGCCAGAAAAGGCAAACTTTTCGTTTATTTGTAGCGATTTAAGGCACATCTCTGATTATATAAAACCAATTGACACTACTGTTTTTAGAGTGCTTAAAAAGGCGTTACCTGGTCCGTTTACTTTTATTTTTAATGCTAATAACAACGTTCCAAAACTGTTGAGTTCTAATAAAAAAACAGTCGGTATCCGTGTTCCTGATAACGATATAGCTCGGACAATTGTGGAAGCACTTGGAAATCCAATTTTATCTACCTCTATTAAGGATGATGATGAATTGATTGAATATTCTACCGATCCAGAATTAATACACGAAAAATACGAGGATTTAGTTGACGCGGTTATCGACGGCGGGTATGGAGATAATGAACCATCGACAGTGATAGATTGCACTAGTGGTGATTTTGAAGTTATTCGTGAAGGCAAGGGCGATATTGAAGAATATCTTTAAAATAGCTTTCGACCCTCTATAAAATGAAGAAAAAAATTTCCCAAACTTTTCAGCAATTTTTCAATTCGGAAAAGAATGGAAGCTTACTCTTATTTTCTTGCGTAATTCTTTCTTTAATCCTCGCAAACTCTGTATTTGCCGATAATTTTTCAGCTTTACTGAATAAGGTTATCGGATTTTCTAGTGTTAAATATAGTGTGGCAACTTGGATTAATGATGGCTTAATGGCCGTTTTTTTTCTATTGGTTGGTTTAGAGATAAAGCGTGAAATTATCACCGGCGAACTTTCGACCTTTAAAAAAGCATCGTTGCCGGTACTGGCCGCTTTAGGCGGGATGTTTTTGCCAGCACTCATTTTCTATACACTAAATAAAAACACCGAAACCGAGAACGGATGGGGAATTCCGATGGCTACAGATATTGCATTTGCTTTGGCAATTATTGCTGTTTTAGGTAAATCTGTTCCTGCATCACTTAAAATATTTTTGGCTGCTCTTGCCATAGCAGATGATTTAGGAGCAATTTTAGTGATAGCCGTTTTTTATACCGATGTAATCCATTGGAATTATTTGTTGATGGCATTTGGGGCTTTTGCACTTCTTTTGAGCTTTAATTTTCTTAAGTTAAAATCAATTTGGATTTATCTGATAGTCGGCATTTTGTTATGGTATTTCATGCATCATTCTGGCATTCATGCAACCATTGCGGGCGTACTGCTGGCTTTTACTATTCCTGCCAAAAGTTTAACTACCCATTCTCCTTTAGAAAAGTTAGAGCATAGTTTGGTTAAGCCCGTTAACTTTTTAATCATGCCTATTTTCGCGTTAGCAAACACGAATATTACCATAGCAAAAGATATGTTCGCTAATTTGACCTCGCCCTTAAGTTTAGGAATTTTCCTCGGCTTATTTTTGGGTAAAACGCTGGGTGTAACATTGTTTTCTTTTGTTGCCGTGAAACTTAAACTAGCTAACCTGCCTACATTTGCAAGTTGGAAACATATTATTGGCGTTGGTATGCTAGCAGGGATTGGCTTTACGATGTCGATATTTATTTCGATGTTATCCTTTGAGCAGACATCACATGTTAACGAAGCTAAATTTGCCATTCTCCTTACCTCGGTTTTTGCGGGAATAATTGGATTTACCTATTTGAAAAGTGTTAAAGAATAACCTATATTTAGTAAGCTAAATCCTTACTTAATATGAAACTAAATCGATTTATTTTAAACTTCACTTTGTGTTTAATTTTAGGCAGTTTGCAAGCTCAAGAACCATGGGCTTTCAAAAAAGATAAAATTGTTACCCCTTGGGCAAACAACGTTAGCCCTACAGAAACTTTGCAAGAATATCCCAGACCTCAGTTAGTAAGAAATAATAACTGGAAAAACTTAAACGGACTTTGGGAATACGCCATTACCCCTAACAAGCAAAGTGAGCCAAATAAATACGATGGCAAAATATTAGTTCCATTTGCTGTAGAATCTGCGCTTTCGGGTGTGGGCAGAACCGTAGGAAAAGATAGCCTATTATGGTATAAAAATGTTATCAGCGTTCCTGCAAAGATGAGAAACAAAAAGTTACTACTACACTTTGGCGCAGTAGATTGGCGAACTGAAGTTTTCGTAAATGGCAAAAGTGTTGGTAAACATGAGGGCGGCTTTGCACCTTTTAGTTTTGATATCACTTCGTTTATAGCTAAAAACCATAAGCAAGAAATTAAAATTAGTGTATGGGACCCAACGGATGATGGTCCGCAACCTAGAGGTAAACAAGTTAAAAAGCCTCACGGTATTTGGTATACTCCTGTTACCGGAATTTGGCAAACAGTATGGCTAGAGGCTGTACCCGAAACTTATATTGTAAACACCAAGCAAACTCCAGACATTGATGCTAAAACTTTAACAGTTTCAGCTAAGCTGAATAATGTATTAAACAGTGATAAAATAAAGGTTGAAGCCATAGAAAATGGAAAAGTTATCTCATCGGCATTTGCCGGAAATAACGGTACCGCAACGTTAAAACTAGATGCTCCAAAACTTTGGTCGCCAGACAACCCGTTTTTGTACGATCTTAAAATAAGTATCGTTAGAAATAACAAGGTTGTAGATGAGGTAAAAAGTTATTTCGCTATGCGAAAAATATCAATGAGAATTGACGAAAAGGGCGTTCAAAGAATGTTGCTTAACAATAAATTTTTATTTCAATACGGGCCTTTAGATCAAGGTTGGTGGCCAGATGGGCTGTACACTCATCCTACTGAACAAGCAATGAAGTTTGATGTAGACCAGCTAAAAGCAATGGGTTTTAACATGATTAGGAAACATATTAAAACAGAAACCGCAAGATATTACAATTACTGCGACAAGGTTGGAATGCTTATTTGGCAAGATATGCCAAGTGGCGATTTAGGGAATACCTGGAACACTCGTCCCGGAATTATTGGTAATGAAACGGAGAAAAATCGTACGCCCGAATCTGAAAATTATTTTAGAAAAGAATGGGTTGAAATTATGGACGAGTTACATAACTTTCCAAGCATAGTTGTTTGGACGCCATTTAATGAAGCTTGGGGGCAGTTTAAAACGGTAGAGATAACCGAATGGACAATGAAAAAAGATCCATCTAGGTTGGTAAATAGTGCAAGTGGTGGAAACTTTTTCGATACAGGACACTTTGTAGATTTACATAACTATCCTGAGCCAGCAATGCCTAGAGCAGATTTATTTGGTAAAGATAGATTGGTTGTATTAGGCGAGTTCGGCGGATTAGGCCTGCCTATAGACGGCCACACTTGGCAACAAAAAAACAATTGGGGCTATCAAAGTTTTAAAACGAAAGAAGAATTATTTAATAAATATTCCTCATTTATAGACCGGTTGAAGCAACTAATTCCGCTAGGGCTATCTGCGGCAGTTTATACACAAACTACAGACGTTGAAGTAGAAACAAATGGCATTATAACCTATGATAGAGCTATAGTTAAAATGCCGGTGGCAGATTTAAACCGAATTCACAAAAGGCTTTATGAGTAAAACAAAAATGCCTTCCGATATTTGGAAGGCATTTTTGTTTTTAAGGCTTTATCTGACGCATAAATTTTTCAATTTTTTCGGTTAGTTTACCGTTTTCAGCCAATGCTTTAACAAATGCACTACCAATTATTGCACCGCTGGCGTATTCGTTAGCGGCTGCGTAAGAAGCTTTGTCTGATATTCCGAAACCAATTACAATTGGATTTTTGAGCTTCATATCCGCAACGCGTTTAAAATACGACGTTGAGCTTTCTGAAACCGCCAAATTACTTCCAGTAGTTGCTGACGATGAAACTAAATAAATAAAGGCATTGCTTAATCCATCAATTTTGCGAATGCGCTCGTCTGATGTTTGTGGCGTTACCAAAAAGATATTACTCAATCCATATCTCTCGAAAGTTGCCTGATAAAGCTCTTCGAATTCATACATTGGCAAATCAGGAATGATACAACCATCAACCCCTACCTCTTTGCATTTTTTGCAAAACTCGTCAACGCCATATTGTAAAACGACGTTTACGTAACCCATTAGTAAAATCGGGATATTAACTTTTTTGCGTAAATCTGCGAGTTGCTCAAATAGTATGGGTAAAGTCATCCCAGCATCTAAAGCGGTCTTGCTACTGGCCTGTATCGTAGGTCCATCGGCTACGGGGTCCGAATATGGGAACCCTATTTCTAAAAAATCAGCTCCGGATTTTTCTAAAGCCTCGGCAATAGTTAATGTATCTGCTAAATTCGGATACCCTGCAGTGTAATAAATTGACAGGATATCTTTAGTTTTTGTTTTAAAAAGTTGTTGTAATCGGTTCATATACCCCAAACCCTAACAGGGCTTTATTAAGTGTAAAAAATATCCGCAAAAATCCCTTTTAGGGGATTTAGGGGTTAAAGGTTAAAATGTTTCATGTAAGTTTCCATATCTTTGTCGCCCCTACCGGATAAACAAACCACGACATTTTCTCCACCTTTAAATTCCATTTTCTCGAGGTAAGCTAATGCATGTGCACTTTCGATGGCCGGAATAATGCCTTCTAATTGTGTTAGCAAAAGTCCAGCATCAAGCGACTCATCATCGGTAATGGAGACGTATTTACCGCGTTTCGTTTTAAATAAATGTGCGTGCTGTGGACCAATTCCGGGATAATCCAATCCGGCAGAAACAGAATGGGGTTCCACAACTTGGCCATCAGCAGTTTGCATTAAAATACTTCTGCTACCATGCAAAACGCCTTCTTTACCTAGGTAAGTTGTGGCTGCAGAAAAACCGCTATCTACTCCTTTTCCCGCTGCTTCTACAGCAATTAATTGCACATTTTCATCGTCAATAAAATGATAGAACATTCCTGCAGCATTACTGCCGCCACCTACGCAAGCTAAAACATAATCAGGCTGATCTTTGCCTGTTTGCTCCAATAACTGTTTTTTGGTTTCTTCAGATATAATCGACTGAAATCTAGCCACCATATCCGGATATGGGTGCGGGCCAACAACAGAACCGATGATATAATGCGTATCAACCGGATTATTAATCCAATCTCGCATGGCTTCGTTGGTAGCATCCTTTAACGTTTTACTACCAGAGGTAGCCGGAACAACAGTAGCTCCAAGCATTTTCATACGAGCTACATTTGGCGCTTGACGTTTAATATCAACTTCGCCCATGTAAACTACGCATTCTAAACCTCGCAATGCACAAACCGTAGCTGTTGCTACACCGTGCTGACCGGCACCAGTTTCTGCAATGATTCTTTTTTTACCTAACTTTTCTGCAAGTAAAATTTGTCCGACCGTGTTGTTAATTTTATGAGCTCCAGTATGGTTCAAATCTTCACGTTTTAGAAAGATATTTGCACCGTATTTTTCAGATAATCGCTTTGCGAAATATAAGGGAGATGGACGACCAACGTAATCCTTTAACAGTGCATTAAACTCTGTTCGAAAACTTTCATCGTTAATAATTCTCAGATAGTTTTGGCGTAACTCCTCCACATTTGGGTACAGCATTTCCGGAATGTAAGCTCCTCCGAAATCTCCATAATACCCTTTATCATTTACAAAATAACTCATAGTCTATTTTATTGTTTTTGTATTTCGTTACTGCAACCCGTTGAAAAATTGCTTTAATTTATTTATGTCCTTAAATCCTGGTTCTGTCTCAAATCTGCTATTCACATCTATGGCAAGCAATCTATCATCATCAATTTCATTTATCTGCTCAATTTGTTCCAAACCTATTCCGCCACTTAAAAAGTACGGCTTATCTAACATATAGTTTTTTAGTAAGCTCCAATCAAATTGCTTTCCAGAACCACCATGCTGTTCGGTTTGGGTGTCGAAAAGGAAATAGTCTACCGCTTTAAGATAATTCTCCAGCAGATTAAATTCAAAACCTTTTCTAATACCAAACGCTTTAATAACCTCTACACCCGTTTCTTTTAACGCCTCACAATATGCTGGGTCTTCACTGCCGTGGAGTTGTATTGCTTTAAGCTTATAATTAATAACGTTATCAATCACTAATTCTAAATCCTCATTTACAAAAACGCCAACCGTTTTAATTGTTTCCGGAACGTATTTTATTAATTCTGCAGATACACTACTAATTGCCCGGGGCGATTTATCGTAAAAAATGAAACCTAAGTAATCAGGTTGCAATTCGGCAACATTAGCAATGTTACTTGCCTGGCTCATTCCGCACACTTTTATTTTAAATTTCATATAGATTATTTCGTTACCCTAATTTATTTCAGGGTGTGTTATATGGAAGATGCCGAATCAAGTTCAGCATGACGACCTTTTAAATAGTTATCAATTTCCTAAAACTTGCCAATGCCTTTTTGCATTGCAAAGATTCTTCGGCTTCGTAGTAACAATCAGCAAACGTTGCGTTTTGTTTAATTGTTTGTATGGCTAATGCTGCATTACATAAAACCACATTGGTTTGCGCATCAGTTGCTTCGCCATTTAACACAGTTGAAAAAATTTTTGCAGAAGATTCTACCGTATCACCTCCTTGAATTTCTGTCTCTTTAATTTCCTCAAATCCTAAATCACTTATTTTCAAAAGCGATTCTCCCTTTTTGCTAAAAGTTTTAAAATCGCAGGTCATCGAAACTTCATCAAAGCCATCTACGGCGTGAATAATCGTATAATTTTTATCAGTTTTTTGATAAAGATAAGCATATAAACGTGCCAGTTCTAAGCTAAAAACGCCTACAATTTGGTTTTTAGGTTGTGCCGGATTTACCATTGGACCCAGCATATTGAAAAATGTTTTTACACCTAATTCTTTTCTAATTGGCGCTACAGTTTTCATAGCCGGATTAAATAATGGTGCATGTAAAAAACAGATTCCAGCTTCGTCCAAACTCCTCTTCAATTTAGATTCGTCGTTGGTAAAACTGTAACCTAAATACTCCATCACATTACTAGAACCACAACCAGACGAAACGCCATAGTTACCATGTTTTGCAACTTTATGTCCTGCGCCCGCAACAACAAAGGAAGCTAAGGTAGAAATGTTAAAAGTATCCTTACCATCGCCGCCGGTTCCACATAAATCTACCAACTCAAACTCAGAGAAGTCTACCGGAAGGCACAAATCCAGCATAGCATCCCTAAAACCTTGCAACTCTTCTACAGTAATGTTACGCATACCATAAGCGGTAATAAAGGCGGCAATTTGCGAGGTATTAAATTCGCCTAAGGCAATAGAAGTTAATATTTTCTGTGCTTCTAGGCTAGAAAAAGTCTTGTTCTCAAATAGGTGGTTTAGTATTTTTTTCATTGGTATAAAACAAAAAAAGGGTTGCCATTTTACAAGCAACCCTTTATCAAATATTATTTTTTAAATAAACACAAAAAGAAGGATCACATCACGCTATTGCGTTATGCCACCACCAATTTTTATTTGCATTTACCTGTATCATTCTGTAGCAAAGATGGTATAGTTTTACTTAAATCCAAAATCTTTTGTTAAAAAAATCATTTTATAGATTTTAGGCGCAAAATTAATTTTCAAAAGAAATTACTAAACACATAGTTAATTTATTTTAACTTTTATTTATGTTTGTTTAACAATTGATTAATGCTCACAAATCATGAAATTTCTATTAAAAACCTTATTAGTTCTAATCATCTTTTCTTCGTGCGAAAAGCAAGAAGAGCAACTAAAGATTAGGGTTAACTATTACAAACAAACCATTAGTACTGCGAAAGGGCCAACTATGGCACTATCTGTACAATCGGGAACCGATTTAGGTACCGCTAACTGGTCGCCGTCAACTACTAAAATTGCAGGTTTTCTGTATGAACCGGGCTACATCTACGAGCTTTTGGTAAGCACGCAAACCATCGAAAATCCTTACAGCGAATTTGGAAGCACAGCATACGTTTTAAAGCAAATTGTTAGCCGAACCAAAATAGAAAATAATACTACGTTTAGTTTGGATCTAAAATCGGAGAATGTAAAGTATTTAAAAGGCGACGTAAGCAAAGGCTTTAACATTTTAGATGAAGTTAATATCGATTGCAACAACCTTTGTGATGATTTGGCTTCAGCGATTCAATCGAATGCAAAACATATAAGAGGCGAATTTGCACTTAAAGATGATGGCTCGATAAAACTGATCAGCATTACTAACGATTAGTTGGTTTTCTTTAAGAAGCTATAAATTTCTTGATATAGTTTATTTTTACCAAAAACCATCTGGCTTATCATAGCTACATGCTTTTTACCTTTTATTTTTATTAAGGATACAGGAACATTTTGTACTTGTAAAGTTTCGAAAATACGCTCAGATTGGATTTGTATTGCTGGATAGGTTTTAGTGCCGTAAAATATCAAGTGTGGGTTTTTAATTTTTTTAACATAAAAAAGTGGCGAACCTAATTGCCACACGGCTACATCTGTACTAAAAGTTCTTAAAAAATTAGTATAGTAATCATCTTTTTCTGCTTTGCTTAAATATTCTTGCATGTCTAAACCAAAAGCATCATTTAAAATAACTCCCTTTACAGGATTTTTAATTCCCAAATTATCAAAATACTGCGGATCTGAATTAATCAACTCGCACAAATGTGCACCGGCAGAATGCCCCATTAAAAATATTCTTTGCGGATTTCCGCCAAAACTTGAAATATTTTCCTGTACCCATTTAACAGCTTTTGCGCTTGCATTTGCCATTTCTCTATAGGTTGCATTTGGAGCTAATGGATAGTTAATTACTGCTGTAACAACGTCGTTTTTAGCAAAGTTTCTGCCCAACCACCAATAAATTTCTTTTTTGCCACTACTCCACGATCCACCGTGTATAAATATGATAACGTCTTTATTCTCAACATCTTTTTTATAGTAAATGTTAAGTGTATTAGCCACATCGTTGTTACCAGCATAATTTATATTTTTGGCTACACGTACTTGTGCCAAACCGGTAAATCCCTGAGTTAGAAAAGCAAAAAGCATAATTAGAATTTTGAAACGCATAGTGGGTTAGGGATTAAGGAATAAAGAGCAAGGAACAAGGAACAAAGAATAACAAAAAGCAAGGAGCAAAGATTAAGGGACAACAACCTATTTATTGCTCTTTGTCTTTCGCCCTAATTCTATTTAATTAAAGGATTTTTCTCTTTAGCAAACAACTCAAAAACCTTTTTATCAGTAAATTTCGGAAACAACTTATTCATCCAAACGGCTAATTTACCCTGCCCGGTCATTATCAGAGTGCGTTTTCTGTTTAAAATGCCGTCGCTAATAATTTCAGCAACTTCTTCCGCACTCATCATTTTCCCTTCTTCCATACTTGTTTCTCCATGTACATTACCGTCTTTAGCTAAAGCCGCTACCCTAATGTTAGAAGTTGTAAAACCCGGGCAAGCTACCATTACATGCACACCCGTTTTAAGCAATTCGGTTCTCAAGGCTTCCATAAAACCATTCATCGCAAATTTAGATGAAGAATAACCCGTTCTACCCGGCAAACCTCGGTAGCCAGCGATAGAAGACACACCAACTATACTACCTTTGGTTTTTAAAATCTCTGGCAATGCATATTTTGTACAGTAAACCGTTCCCCAAAAATTAACGTCCATTAAGTTTTTTAGTACAGCTAAATCAAGGTCGTTAAAAAGTGCCCGCATAGAAAGCCCAGCATTGTTAATCAGCACATCTATTTTACCAAAAGTGATTAAAGTCTGCTTAATTAGCATCTCGCAATCCTCTTCCTTACTCACATCTGCCTGCACTGCCAAAGCTTTTACTGCATATTTCCGTTCTATTTCGGCCGTAATTTCGCAGAGGGTTACATATTGCCTTGCGCCTAAAACTACGTTTGCACCACGCTTGGCTAACTCTTCTGCCAATGCTTTACCAATGCCCGATGATGCACCGGTAATGATGATCACTTTTTCTTTAAAACTCATCTTTTAACTTTAAAATCCTTAATAGCATGTTTTACCCGTTCTACCTTGTCTGTATTTATAATATCAGCTCCTAGTTGCAGTTGATTTAGCCAACTATCCTCCGTATCTGGAGCGCCCCAAAAACGAACTGGTTTTTTGAGTTCCCTAGCTTGTTTTACTATCATTTCAAGCCTTTCCGAATCGCCTCGAGGAATATAACCACTTCCCTTCCATTTAGAGTAAACTGCAAAATTAGCACTGATCATGGTTATTCTTGCCAAATCATTTTTAGCATAGCTGATGTTTGGCAGTCCGTCAAAAAACAACCAATTAGGGTAAGTATGAAAAGTAGAGTCTGCCGGCCTGTTACCACTTATCACAATTTGAACAGCATATTTATTTTTACTTCGATTAAATACATTGCCATATTTTTCGATTTCTCTTTTTAAAACAGGATAAACTGCATTCCAATCGTTTTTTACATCAATCATTAAACTGAAAGTGTACTTTCTATTTGCACTTACCTTCCCATTATTTTTCTTAAAAAGAAAATTTATTGGATCCAGGTAAAGTTTGTTTAACGTATTTTTCGGATCAACTTCTTTTTTACTGTGCGCTACAATTAACGAATCCCCTATTAAAAAAATATCGGCTTCTATTTGGTCGGCTTGCGCTTCGTAAGCGCCAAAAAAAGGTTTACTCTGGGCATAATCGTTATGCGAATGCACTTTCGTTTGCGCAAAACTACTTATCGCAAAAAAAGTAAAAAAAGCGAAGTTGATAAATACTTTCATCGCAAGCTATCTCATAAATGAACCTTCGTACGGTACTCTGGTAATTATCGATCTGCCTAAAGTAATCTCATCGGCATATTCTAATTCGCCTCCAAAAGCTATACCTCTTGCAATTGTTGTAATGGGGATTTGAAATTCTTTTAATCTTTTATGCAAATAAAATAATGTTGTATCGCCTTCCATATTAGCACTTAAAGCCAAAATAATCTCTTTAATAGAGCCTGTTTGTACTCTTTGCACCAAACTATCTACAAATAAATCAGACGGACCAACCCCATCCATTGGCGATATTAAGCCACCTAAAACATGGTAAACTCCAAAATATTGATTGGTATTTTCTATTGCCATTACATCGCGTGTATCTTCTACAACGCAAATCGTTTCTTTATCTCGCTTTGCTGCGCTACAAATACTGCAGGTATGATGGTCTGATATGTTATGACATACATTACAGTGCTTAATTTCTTGCTTTAAACGTATTAACGTATTGCCAAAATGCGAAACTTCTTCCTGCTCTTTATTTAATAAATGTAACACTAGCCGTAATGCTGTTTTTTGGCCTACTCCCGGTAGTTTTGAAAACTCGTTTACCGCATCTTCGAGCAGTTGAGAAGAAAAGTTCATTTACAAAAATAGGTAAAATGCATGAATTTATTTGAAAAGCAAGCTAATTGTATTTTGGCACTGAAAGCCCCGCTATTGCCTATAGTCCTCGCTCGTTGCACTCGCTTGCGGGCTATTTGGCGCTATCGGGTTTATTAAACTAAAAGCAGTGCAATAAGTAAAATAGCCCCGACAAACACGAAAATACTTTTGCTCCTATTAACTCAAATGCTAGCACAAACCAAGCGCAAAAGATTGTAGTATTGGCGGGACAGCACAAAGCGAAGGATTACTTACGTTGCGCTTCGAAAAGAAATCTATCAAAATTTGCATGTTTAAATTTTACGGTTACGTTCTATAACATTCCAATCAAATTCTTACATTTAACAGCTAAATATAAATTATGAGTCCAACCATACTACTGTGTTTTTTAATTGGCTATTTTAGTTTGCTAATTATTATTGCGTTTGCAACTTCTAAAAACTCGTCAGATAATTCTACGTTTTTCTTGGCCAACAAAAATTCTAAATGGTACCTGGTTGCCTTCGGAATGATTGGCACTGCGCTTTCTGGCGTAACATTTATTTCGGTACCTGGAGAAGTTGGTGCGCCAAGTGGCAATCAATTTCAATACTTTCAGTTTGTACTGGGTAATGCAGTAGGTTTTTTAATTATTGCAACGGTTTTGCTTCCGCTCTATTACCGTATGAATTTAACTTCTATTTACGGCTACATTGAGCAACGGTTAGGGCATTACAGTTATAAAACCGCAGCATCTATCTTTTTGTTAAGTCGTACGTTGGGTTCTGCAACTAGGCTTTATCTTGTAGTTATTGTATTACAACGCTTTATATTTGATAGTTATAACGTACCGTTTTGGGCTACTGTTTTAATATCGTTAGGCTTAATCTGGTCTTATACCTTTAAAGGCGGCTTAAAAACCATTATAATTACCGATACCTTGCAAACTTTCTTTTTAGTTTTGTCGGTTTTTTTAACTATTTACTTTGTTTGCGACAGATTAGAATTAAGTATTCCGCAAGCCTTTGAAACCATCAAAAACAGCAGTT
Organism: Pedobacter namyangjuensis; assembly: GCF_003313325.1. GTDB lineage: Bacteria > Bacteroidota > Bacteroidia > Sphingobacteriales > Sphingobacteriaceae > Pedobacter > Pedobacter namyangjuensis. The sequence goes on from NZ_QMHQ01000003.1 coordinate 217,574, forward strand.
ATTCGAAGGTATTTTTCTTTGAAGATTTTTTATCTAATAAGTTTCACTTAGGTAAACAATTTATAGGTGGTATTTTTGTAACCATTGCCATGACGGGTTTAGACCAAGATTTAATGCAGAAAAACCTAAGCATGAAAACCATTGGCGAGGCGCAAAAAAACATGTTTACCTTTACTGGTATTTTTGTAATCCTTAATATTTTCTTTTTAAGTGTAGGTGCGCTGCTTTATGTTTTTGCAACTAAAAATGGTATCGAGATTCCTTTAGATCATGTGAGCGGAAAGCCTAGAACAGATTTCTTGTTTCCTGAAATTGCCTTAAATTATTTAACCACCATACCTGCAATTGTTTTTATGTTGGGCTTAACGGCAGCAACTTTTGCCACTACAGATAGTGCCTTAACTGCGCTTACAACATCATTCTGTGTAGACTTTTTAGGAATGGGCAAAAAAGAAAATTTAGAGAAAAAAGATGCCGTTAAAAAAAGACACATGGTGCACATTGGCTTCTCTATATTAATGTTTTTGGTAATATTGGTAATCAATGCGTTAAACAGCTCGTCGGTAGTAAGCTTGATTTTCTTAATAGCATCTTACACTTATGGGCCACTTTTGGGGTTATACTCGTTTGGCTTATTTGTTAAAAAAAGAGACTTACATGATAAACTTGTGCCAATTGTTTGTGTTATATCTCCGATATTGTGTTACATATTTGCCACAAACAGTAAAGAATTATTAGGCGGCTATGTGTTTAGCGTAGAACTTATTTTGGTAAATGGTTTCATTACCTTTTTAGGTTTATTACTGATCAGCAAAAAAACAGATCGACAAACGAAGTTTTAAATTGTTTATTTGTTCAGTTGCTCATTCGTTCATTTGTGTTGGATGCTTAACAATTTTGCCCAATGAACCAATGATACTAAATGAACTAATGAGCCTTTATAAATAATATAGAATAAGAAAAATGACAAGTGAAGAAAAGATAAGAAGTGCCTTTACGAATAAAGATTGGCAAGAAATAAAAGTTACGGATAGCTGGCAGATTTTTAAAATCATGGCCGAATTTGTAGACGGATTTGAGAAATTGGCTAAGATTGGTCCTTGTGTGAGTATTTTCGGCTCTGCACGTACTGCAGAAACCAACCCTTATTATGAGATAGCAGTAGAGTGTGGCCGTTTATTAACAGACCGTGGTTATGGCGTAATTACTGGCGGTGGCCCAGGCATTATGGAAGCTGGCAACAAAGGTGCACATATGAATGGTGGTAAATCTGTGGGTTTAAATATCGATTTACCTTTTGAACAGTTCCACAATAAATACATCGACCATAATAAATTATTAGAGTTCGATTACTTTTTTATTAGAAAGGTAATGTTTATGAAGTATTCGCAGGGTTTTGTTGTATTGCCTGGCGGTATGGGAACAATGGATGAATTGTTTGAAGCAATTACGCTAATCCAAACGGGCAAAATTGCTCGTTTCCCAATTGTTTTGGTAGGCAAGGCTTACTGGGGAGGCTTAGTAGATTGGATTAAAAATGTGATGCTTGAAAAAGAACACAACATACATGCAGAAGATTTAAATTTATTTAGATTGGTAGACACTGCAGAAGAGGCCGCTGAACACATTTTTAGGTTCTACGACAAGTATGTGCTTAAACCAAACTTCTAAAAACTAAATTTAACCAGAGCCAGCAAACGCTGGCTTTTTTTATGCATTTACGTGGCTGTAACTTTTACCAACAAAATAACTCTAAATTTTGTTAAATGTGCAGATTATGGAAAAGCGCTTTATTTGGAATAAGGGATATTTTGATAGCAATTACCAGTTATTTAGCGAAGGTAAAATTGAGGCTAGTTTACAGTTTGACTCATGGAGAAATAATGCAAGAGGTATTGCTTTAAAACAGTCTATCTTTTTTAGAACCGAAGGATTCTTAAATCCGGTTACGAAAATTTTAAATGAAACGAATGATGTAATTGCAGTTGTTACTTATGACCAATGGCATGCAAAAGCTACTTTAACCCTGCAAAACAACGAGGTTTTTGCTTGGAGTTTTGGCGACGGATGGCTTTCTAGATGGAGTATTACAAACTTTAAAGACAAACAAACTTTCTATCAATCTAACACCACCAGTGGATCGGTACTTGCTAATAACGATGACGAAGTAATTCTAATTGCAGGTTTATTTATCAAAGAATTTTATACTCGAATACTGTTCTACCTAATGATTTTTACGATATTTATGGTTGTAATTGGTAAAGGAGCTTAAAAATTACTTACGCCACCACTAACTACCAATTTCATAGCATCTGAGGCACTCATGTTTAGCGGTTTTACTTTTTCTTTAGCCACTACATAAACCTGTCCGGCAAATGAGTAAGAGAAAGGAAAGTAAACAATTACCTCTCCGGGTAAATCTATTTTAGTTAAATCGTTCTGCGTAAGAAAACCGATACGTTTTAATCCACCTTCAGCTTCTACTAAAACAGGGTTATTAAATTTCTTCTCGTCACCTACAAATGCTTCTGTTAAGTCTTTTATAGAAGAAAAGATAAAATTCAAGAGTGGCAGTTTATTCATGGTTCTGTAAAACCAATTATACATAGGAGCAGTAACAAAATTTGTTACCACAAAACCTGCCAATAAAATTATAGCAACTACTAAAGCCAAACCTAAACCAGGTATATTTCTACTGGTGCCGGTTATTGGGTTTACACCAAGAATATTATTTACGTTTAACCAACTATCTACCGTAGTTACAGCCCAAATAACTATAAAAATACTTAATGCAATAGGCACTACAACTAGCAGACCTTTAATTAAGTAATTCACTATTATTTTTCCCAACTTATTCATGATGCGAAATTAGCTATTTTTTATCGACTTAGCTTTTGATATTTTTAGCAAAACCAATAAACCATTGAGCAAATGAACCATTGAACTGAAGCTATTCGTAAAAATAAACACGTTTTACTCGCTGAGATACGTTGGTTAAAATTTCGTAAGGAATAGTTCCAATTTGCCTTGCCAATTCTTCAATAGAATGTTTCTCGTCGAATACAATTACCTCGTCCCCTACTTTAATTTCTAAACCTGTAACGTCCAACATACACATATCCATACAAATTGAGCCAATTGTAGGCACCATTTTTCCATTAACAGCCATTTGGCCAACACCATTGCCAAACTTCCTACTGTAGCCATCTGCATAACCAATTTTAACGGTTGCTATTTTTCCGCCCATAGGCAAAACACCTAAGCGGTTATACCCAACCGACTCGCCAGCATTTAAGCTCTTTATTTGCGTAACAGTAGTTTTTAGTACCGCAACAGTTTGCAGGCTATTATTTGTTTCAATTACATTATCAAAACCATACAAACCAATTCCTAATCTTACCATATTAAATTGTGCATTATGCCAACGGCTTACGCCAGAAGTATTTAGCGCATGCTTAATTGGCTCATAACCTAACTTATCAGCAATTTTCGCATACATCTCAGTAAAATGTTGCAATTGTGTTTTTGTAAATTCATCATGTTGCGGATTATCGCTCGCTACCAAGTGCGTAAACACAGACATTATTTTTACCTTTTTTGTGTCAGACAATGCCGTTAATAGCTCCGTCAATTCCGATGCATCGAAACCTAATCGGTGCATGCCCGTATCTAACTTTAAATGAATAGGAAATTCGTCGTTTTCGGCTTGCAAAAAGTTTAAAAACCCCTTCAAAATATTAACGCTGTAAATTTCCGGTTCGAGTTTATATTTCACCAGTGCATCAAATGCCGAGGGTTCTGGGCTCATTACCATAATCGGCATGGTAATGCCACCTTTACGCAGAGCGATACCTTCATCGGCATAAGCAACTGCTAGATAATCCACTTTGTGATATTGTAGTAAATTAGCAATTTCGAAACTACCGCTGCCATAAGAAAAAGCCTTAACCATGGCCATGGTTTTGACATTTGGTTGCAATTTAGATCGATAGTATTGCAAATTATTGGCGAGTGCGTTTAGATTAATTTCCAGCACCGTATCGTGAATTTTTTGGGTAAGCAGTTTACTTATGCGCTCAAACTCAAACTTTCTAGCACCTTTTATTAAAATTGTTTCACTAGCAAAATGGATAGCTGGAAAATCCGCGATAAATGCTTGTGTATCGGCATAAAATGATTTCTCTAATTCAAATAAATCTGCCATTGCTGTAATATGAGGGCCCACTCCTATTAAACGATGAACGTTTTTATGTTTAATTAAAGATGCAACTTCGCCATATAAAATCGCCGCACTTTTACCAGACTCGTAAATATCAGAAAGGATTAAAGTTTTTTTAACATGCTGATTTTGAAGGTTCAAAAAATCTAATGCAATAGCCAAAGAAGAAATATCGGCGCTATAGGAGTCGTCAATTATAGAGCAATTTTCTATGCCGTTTATTAATTCTAAACGCATGCTAACTTGCGTAAGTTTTTCCAAACGCACATCTGCTTCTTCTGCAGAATAGCCTAACGCCAATAAAGTTGCCCAACATATAATACCGTTTTCTACCGATGCCATATCCACAAACGGCACTAAACACGATATTTCCTCACCTAAAAAAACTGCTCTGATATAGCTTTTCCCCTCAATAGGCTCTATAAACGTTACTTTTAAATCGGCGCTTTCGGTTAAGCTCCATGTAAATTTATTCTTACCAGGCAATTCAGCATTGCTTAAGCCATTTACATAAGTGGGCGAATAAATAAACAAATCACTATCAGCAAAAAGCTTTAGTTTCTCTTTTAGTTTTTCTATATGGCTTTCAAATCCTTCGGCATGTGCCTCACCTATGTTAGTTAAAATACCAATGCTAGGCTTAATAATTTGCGCCAACACTTCCATTTCGTTTGGCTTGGAAATTCCTGCTTCGAAAATACCTAAGCTGTGTAAGCTGTGTTCTGGGTTAATTTGCCAAACAGACAGAGGCACACCTATTTGAGAGTTAAAACTCTTCGGACTCCTTACAATATTAAAATCGGCTACCAACAATTGATAAAGCCATTCCTTAACAATAGTTTTCCCGTTGCTTCCGGTAATACCGATAACTTTTAAGTCGTTTTGCGCTCTCTTAAAACTTGCTAAATGTTGCAAAGCGATTAACACATCGTTTACCAAAAGGAAATTAGCCTCTAAATATTTTTCTGCGTATGCGGGATCTGAAACCACAAAATTTCTTATCCCATTTTCATAAGCATTTTTTATAAATTGATGTCCGTCTCTTTGAGCTTTAACAGCAAAAAACAACGAGTTTTTTGCATCTATCACTGTTCTACTATCTGTTAATAGTTTTGTAATTAGAACATTGGGCTGTGGTAAAAAAGATTTTGCATCTAATATTTCGGCAACCTTAGCGATAGAAAAACTTGTTGAACTCATCATTAATAAAATAAAATGCTTGTAGCTGTTATTTTTTTACGAATTTCAACAATTAATTATGAATAGCAATAAGGAAAAGACACCGATTTTAGATAAAAAAACAGCTTTGCTTAAAGCTGAAAGTTGGTGTGCCTACCAAGAGCGCTCGCAACAAGAAACGAGAAACAAACTTTACGATTGGGGTTTGTACCCTGCAGATGTAGAAGATATTATTACAACGCTTATTTTAACCAATTTTTTAAGCGAAGAAAGGTTTGCCTTTGCCTACGTTTCTGGAAAGGTAAACATTAAAAAGTGGGGGAAAATAAAAATTAAACAAGGCTTAAAACTTAAAAAAGTACCAGATAAGCTTATCCAAAAAGCACTAAACAGTGTAGATTACGATATTTACCTACAGAATTTGCAACGTTTGGCAGAGAAAAAACTGGCAATTTTAACCGAAAAAAATCCGCTGAAAAGAAAATATAAGCTCAATACCTACTTATTGAGCAAAGGTTACGAAATGGACTGCATAAACGAGGTATTGAAAACCAGCGAGTTATATTAAAAACGGCATTTTTATTAAAAATAACTTGATGTTTATTTAAAAGTATTTATATTTGCAAACCCAAACGGGAAACGGCTAACAGCCGATTGAATAACAGACGTTGGATAACGTTAACCAAAATGCGAAAGTAGCTCAGTTGGTAGAGCACGACCTTGCCAAGGTCGGGGTCGCGAGTTCGAATCTCGTCTTTCGCTCTAAATGCATTCATTACCAGGAAGCATTTATAAAATTAATCTCCTAGAGATTAGGCTCAGATGGTGGAACTGGTAGACACGCAGGACTTAAAATCCTGTGCCCTTAACAGGCGTGCGGGTTCGATTCCCGCTCTGAGTACAATACTAATACCAACGCGAAAGTAGCTCAGTTGGTAGAGCACGACCTTGCCAAGGTCGGGGTCGCGAGTTCGAATCTCGTCTTTCGCTCTAATGTCTTCCTTACCGAAGGCATTTATTTTTTATACTGTTGGCGGAGCTAATGGTATCTTGAAAGAGATTTCTTTGGAAACAAGCAAATTTTGCTCAGATGGTGGAACTGGTAGACACGCAGGACTTAAAATCCTGTGCCCTTAACAGGCGTGCGGGTTCGATTCCCGCTCTGAGTACGTACAAATCAAAACAAAAAAGCCTTTCAGAAATGAAAGGCTTTTTTGTTTGTAAGCTAGTTACCTCCTGGTACCAGCTTTATAGTACAACTCGGCTAACGTTTGCTGATAGCCGGCAATCATTTCTATTCTTTTAATTTTCATGTCAATCAATTTGGTTTCGCGGGCATTGATTAGAAATAAGGTGCTCTCTCCTAATTCAAATTTAGAAGATTCTCCTTGTAGCAATACTTCCTGATTGGCGATACTTTTAACTTGTATACCTAATTGTTCGCTATAAGTATCTAATTTATTGTAACTCGCCACCACCGTATTTCTAATTTCTCGACCAGACTGTTGCAAATCGTACTGCAATTCTAATTGTTTAATCTTTACCTCTCTTAGCTTACCGCGTTCCGATCTTAAAAACAACGGAAAAGCAAATTCTAACCCAACTTTGTAATTCCCCGTATTAAAATCATAACGATCAGGTACAAAACCAGAAAAACTCGTTCTACTAGATAAAAGTGAACCCGCAATATTAATTTTAGGTTTCAGCATCTCTGCACGGTAAGATCTTTCTATAGCTAATTGTTCGCCTTTAGCACGCAGTTTTACCAACTCCGGATGTTCTTGCAAGGCAAATCCCAACAAGCTATCTAACAATTGCTTTTCTGGCTTTAATATCAATTGGGCAACTTGTGGTGGCCTAGCGTTTTCTGGCAATTCTAAAGGTTGTGCCTCTTTATTCCATAAATGATTAGATAAAGTTAGCCTAGCGTTCATTAGATCAATCTTTAGCTTTTCAAATTGAATTAGCCTATCCTGAACCGTAATTGCTGCCTCTACCGAATCGATAGTTGCCTTGTCGCCTAGCGCACTTTGCCTACTTATGGCTCTAAACCTGGTTTGTGCCAAATCTACGCCTTCACTAATTAATCTAAATTGATGATAAGTCTCGTACCAATCCCAGTAATCCTGCACAATTTCGAACCAAAGGGCATTTATTTGTTTTACACGCTCTGCCTCGGCATAGTTTACCATTATTTTTGCCTGCCTTAATGTATTACGCCTAGCATCAATCAAAAATCCTTGCCCAAGGGGGATATTAATTCCTATTCCCGCAAGTCCGGCTCTAGAAGTTCTTGTCTCCGGATTGGTATAATCTCCAACATTTCTATCGTATCCAATTTTTAAATCGGCCCCGGCCAACCAAAGTGGGATTTTAAGTTCGCTATCCCAACGGTTATAATATTCGCTTTCGCCAAAAACTTTCCTATTAAAGCCGGCCTTTAGCAAAGGATCGAAATAACCTAAGGATTGCATCACATTTGCCCTTGCCGATTCGCTAAGCAAGGCTGCCTGTTTTATTATTGGATGATTTTGAAAAACGATTTCTTGCAAATCCCCTAATAGAAAAGTATTTGCCGTGTCGGCAACAGCTTGTGCATGAGCATTTCTTAGAAAGAACAGACAGCAAATTGCCAATAATAATTGTTTCATGCTTATTCTATTAATTCTTTTCTTCTTTTGGCTCTCTTTCTAAACTAGGAGGAAAACCATTTAACTGACGCCAAATCTCATACCATACCGGAACCGAATTAAGGATAACCCTGCCGAACACACCCGACCCTTGTCGCAGTTGCGTAGGCCAAGGTTCGTCATTTGCTGGTACTGGGGTCATTTGCCTTACTAAAACCCTGTATTTACCATCTGCACTAGCGGCCCTGTCTGTAGAAAAGACTTGGCCGGCAAAAGTTCCAACAGCCACCGAAGGCCAACCAGAAAACTGTACCGAAGGCCAACCTTCGAACTGTACACGCACATTTTTATTATTTTCTATCAGTGGCACATCCATGGCATCTACATAAATTTCTGCTGCAACCAAAGGGTTTTTGGGTTGCAAAGTTGCTATAGACTCTCCATCTTTAATATTTTCGCCCAAACCTGCTTTTAAGGTTTTAATAATATAACCATCTTGTGGCGCCCTTACCGCATAAAGCCCCTGCCTAAAACCAACATTTGCAATCTCGTTTCTAAGCTTCGCGATATCACCCTGTGCACTTGCTTTACCAGATAAGGCAGATCCCATATCAGATTGCGCCTTTGCCAACGACTCCTGGTATTTAGCACGAATATTATCCAATTCGATACGAGCATTAAGCAAGCCTTGTTTAGAACTGTTCAGTTTATTTTCTTGCGCAATCAATTTAGCCTGATCGTTCTGTACATTCAGCCTTCGGGTTTCAATATCCGTTAGCGAAAAAAGACCATCTTTAAAACCCTGCTCGTAACGCTCTAGCCGAGCTTGGCTAACGCGAAAAAGCTGTTTTACGGCTACTAAATCTGCGCTATCGCTTTGCACATAGTTTATGCTTTGTTGCACCTTATTTTCGGCCGAAATCAATTGAAATTGCAAACCGCGATTTAATGCCCCAATTTGTGCCTGGGTTGCGGTCATCTTTTGCGCAGCTGCTTGCTCACTTCCACGTTTTGCTTCAAGCTGTTCTTGCAAACGCTCAGAAAGTTGTGGATCAAAATAAGATTGGCTGGTTTCGGATATCAATAGGATAGTATCTCCTTTTTTAACCTCTTGACCTTCGCTTACAAACCATCCCTCTATTCTTCCACCTATTTGATTCTGTATAGTTTGTGGTCGGTCTTGAGGCCGTAGCGCCGTTACCTTCCCCCTACCTGGTATAGTTTGTTTCCAAGGGAGAAATAGTACACCTAATGATAAAAGAAAAACAATGAGCACAATACGCTCAATCATTAAAATTTTACGCACACGCAATAAAGAACTACCGGTTTTTTCTCCTAAGTTTTCCCAGTTTTTTTTATGGTTGATAGCATTATGTTTAGCCATAACTTGCCTCCTCCTCTTCGTTTAGTTCCATATCGGTTACCACCGCCAGTTTCTCGGCACTGGTAACCATATCAAAAATCGTATTCATATTAGTTAGCAATTTTTCTACTGCATAACTAATCTGTACCACAATAACTTCGGCAGCCACAAACTGCCCAAAGGTCATCTGTCTTTCTATTACAAAATAAGCACCCATTAAAAGCAACGCACCCATTAAAATAGCACGAATAATTACTGAGCTGGCAAAAAATTTACGTAGTACTTTAAAATGGCTAGTTCTCGCTTTAAGATATTTAGAAGTAATCTCATCAGTCGTTTCCATTGCTTCCTTCATTTTAGATTTATCTCCACGATATACTTCTAAATTATCTGCCAATGTTTCTAAGTAAGCCACTACCTGATATTTCTGGTTGGATTCTTCTATGCTCGTAGTTACCGCATCTTTATAGTAGAGTGCAACAACTATAACCAATACTAACGCTATAAAAACACCAAATACAATATAAACCGGATGGTAAAATGAAAGTAAAATGGCGCTAAAGAAGATAAGTACCGCTGCCGAAACAATCTCTACCACCAACTTGGTTAATCCCTTTTGTATAGTAAGGATATCAAAAAATCTATTTACCAACTCTGGCGGATGCTCTCCAGTAAGTTCTGATTTTTTAATGCGTGGTAAACGGTAAGCAAATTCTAGCGATGTACGAGCAAATATTTTTTGCTCTACCAACTCTACCAAAGTAAGTTGCCCAATTAGCAAAAGGCCACCAATTAAGATACCAATTAGCACCACCGCAATAAGTATATAAGTAGAACTGTACATGGCACCATTGCTTAATAGATTAAAAATGGCCGTAACGCCTAATGGCAAAGTAAGTCCAAGCAATCCGATAAGTATTGCATAAAATAGAATATAATTAATAGAAGATCGTTCGTAATGTAGAATACCTACCAAACGTTGCCACGGCCTTAAAGCCGGCATATCATGATTATTACCCACGATTAGATATTAAGAAGTTAATAAATGTAAATAAACGTAATTTTGGTTTGCGTAAGCAAATAACGTGCTAAGAAATTTTTGGAGGCTGAATTGGGATAGCTATCAGCGGTTCTAACAAAGCTGCCATTAGGTAAGCTCGCTCTGCAGCACCCCAAGCTATTGTATATTTAGAAGCAGTTGAGGGAATTTCCATCGCTTGAACGTCCCAGTTTTTCTTTGCTTTTCTATTTTTTTTTTCGTCGCTGTCGTTTTTTTCTTTTTCCATTTGCTGGTCGTCTTCCAAGCATTGGAAAAAACATGAAAACTTACCACTTATTTCTACGCTTGCCTTTATGCCGAAGCCTAAAAACAATACCGTGCCAAGTAAGCCAACCACAAATCTAATTCTAAAAAACGCAATCATCCAATTGCAAATATAGTTTAGAGAATCTAACTAACAGCGCCTAAAAACCTATCGGAATGCAATTTAAATGCATTTTACAAACAACTGACTTCTATATTAAAAGCAGATTAGAAATTATATAAAAATTACTTGTCAATACTTCGCCTCTTCAAAAACTGTTGAAAAAATTTAAAACAAAAAGCTAATTTATTTAGTAATATTGCTAATTAATTTAGTTTTAGTTATGCAAAAGATCTTTCGTGAAAATATTATTGAGCAACTAAGGCAACAGATTAATGCTTTAGAAGGACATAAACAAATCCCCGATAAGAGTTCAAAAAAAGCTGATCTAAACTTTTTAGATGCTTACTTCCCAAATCAGGTTTTTCCTACTGGCGTGATACACGAGTTTTTAAGCGAGGAGACCGAAAACCTAGCTTGCACCACAGCGTTTATTAGTGGTTTATTATCTAAAACAAATGCTAAAAACAGCTTTTATATATGGATAGGAAACCAAAAAAAAATATTTCCAGCAGGACTAAAACTGTTTGGAATTGAGCCACATCAAATTATTTTCATCAATCTTGCCAAACAAAAAGATATCCTCTGGGCTACAGAAGAAGCTTTAAAATGTAAAAGTATACAGGCCGTAATCAGCGAATTGGACAGTATCAGTTTTGCACAATCTCAACGATTACAACTAACCATAGAAAAAAGCAAAGTAACTGCTTATATTCTGCGTACCAACAATAACATCAATTCTACTACTTGTGCAGTTCGCTGGCAAATTAGCGCAATAAAAAGTTATAATAATGATGTTGACATGCCGGGAATAGGATTTCCGAGTTGGAAAATAGATTTACTGAAAATCAGAAACGGCAATCCGAAAAGTTTTAATGTAGGATGGTTAAACGGGCAGTTTATTAATACAGAACCTGCTAAAATAGAAACAACTATACTTAAGGTGGTAGGATAATGGGGAAAAGATTTTTAGCAATATGGTTTCCTTACCTAATTACCGATTGGATGGTTATTCGCAATCAGGAATTAAAGCATATTCCTTTTGCAGTAATTACTCAAGAGCGCAATAGGCAAATTATTGTACATGTTAACCCCCTTGCACGCCAACACGGTTTACATGTAGGTATGTTAATGGCCGATGCACGTATTATATTACCAGATTTGCAGACTTTTAAGCACAATCCTCAAACACAGCACAAACTCTTAAACGAACTAGCCCAACGCTGTATAAAATATTCTCCGCAGGTAAGTATAGATGAGGCACAAGGCTTATTTTTAAACATTGTTGGCTGTACACATTTGTGGAATGATGAATATCACTATGTAAAGGATACCATATTCCATTTTAAAGAAATGGGCTACGAGGCTAAAGTATGTATAGCAGACACCATGACTACCGCTTGGGCTGTTACGCATTACGGAAAGGAACAGATAATAGCACCAACTAAACAAATGCAGGCTATACTATCATTGCCACCAAAGGCTTTGAGGTTAAGTGAGGTTATAGTGCAAAGATTAGGCAAACTAGGATTTCATACCATAAATAGCTTTATTAATATTGCACCCAGCACCTTGCGTAGGCGTTTTGGAGATGAAATTGTTAAAAAAATTAATCAAGCTATGGGTACCCAACCCGAAAGCTTTATTACGATTGACGAAATAAATCCTTACCAACAAAGACTGCCCAGCTTGGAGCCTATTAGCACTAATAAGGGCGTAGAAATTGCTATTGAAAATTTGCTAGAACATTTGTGCTTACGATTAAAAAAAGAAGATTTAGGTATTAGAAGCGCAACTTTAAAGTGTTATAGGGTTGATGGGAAACTACAACAGATTAGCATAGGTACTAATCAGGCTAGTATCAACATCAAACATCTTTTTAGATTATTCGAGCTAAAAATAAACCAAATAAAGCCTGGTTTAGGTATTGAACTTTTTGTTTTAGAGGCAGACAATGTGGAGGAACTAATGCAAGAGCAAAAAGTTATTTGGCAAGAGCAAGGAGAATCGAGCTTAAGTGAAATTAATGAACTATTGGATTTCATCAGCATTAGAGCCGGAAAAAATGCAATTAGAAGGTATCTTCCACAACAGCACCATTGGCCAGAAAACAGTATTAAAGCCATTGCCGATCTTAACCTACTACCTGAAAACGAGTGGCCTATTTGTAAACCTCGGCCAACGGTTTTGTTAAATCAGCCAGAGCCTATTATGGTTTCTGCACCCATACCAGATTATCCGCCCATGAACTTTATTTACAAGGGAGAAAATCATCGCATTGCGAAGGCTGACGGACCAGAGAGAATTGAACGCGAATGGTGGCTGGAAAGTGGCGAGCACAGGGATTATTATTATGTAGAGGATGAAAATGGCAAACGTTATTGGCTGTTTAGACTGGGGCATTACAGCGAAAAAAGTAGCACCAAATGGTTTATTCATGGATTTTTTGCTTAAATAAATGTTATACGCAGAATTACAGACTACCAGCAACTTTAGTTTTTTACGTGGCGCATCGCACCCAGAAGAGCTTATGAAGCAAGCCGCTTTATTGGGTTATCATAAAATTGCGGTTACAGATAGGAATACGCTAGCTGGAATTGTTCGTGCGCATGCCGAAGCAAAAAAACATCATATCAAATTTATTCCGGCTTGTAGGTTAGATTTATTAGATGGCCCATCCCTATTGGCTTATCCGATTAATAAAAACGGCTACTGCAATTTATCAGCTTTGCTTAGTTTAGGAAACAGCAGGGCAGAAAAAGGGCAATGCCACATTAACCAACAAGATGTTTGGGAGCATAAAACCGATTTAATTTTTATCGCGATAGCGCCAAGCCAATTAAATGAAAACTACCACTTTGATGACGAGTTTAAAACTTACTTAAAAACATACAAAAAACAGCTTGGCAAACAATTGTATTTAGCCATTTGTAAAAGTTACACCGGTGCAGATCAGAAAAAAATGTATCGATTGGCTCAATTAGCTAAACAGCTTGATATTAAACTAGTTGCCACCAATGATGTGCATTACCACGAAAGCCAACGCAGACAATTACAAGATGTGCTAACATGTGTAAGAGAAAAATGCACGATACATAATGCTGGTTTTAGGTTGCACGAAAATGCCGAACGACATTTAAAAACCGGCGAAGAGATGCATAGGCTTTTTATGCAATATCCAGAGGCCATTGAAGAGGCCATAAACATTGCTAATGCTTGCACTTTTTCTTTAGATGAGCTGGAATATGTTTACCCAGATGAGCTTACTACCGATGGCAGAACGCCACAAGAAGAGCTTAAACATTTAGCGTGGGAAGGCGCAAGAAAAAAATTTGGCGAACCTGTTCCAAGCAAAATAATTTACACACTTAATTACGAGCTTGATTTTGTGGAGAGAAAAAATTATGCATCCTACTTTTTAACGGTGCATGATTTTGTACGTTTTGCCCGCAGTAAAGATATACTTTGCCAAGGGCGAGGTTCGGCAGCCAACTCTGTAATTTGCTTTTGCTTAGGCATTACCTCTGTAGATCCGACCAAATTTAAGCTCCTTTTTGCCCGATTTATGTCTGATGCCAGAAACGAACCGCCAGATATTGATGTAGACTTTGAGCATGAGCGCAGAGAGGAAGTAATGCAATACATTTTTAGCAAATATGGCAGAGACCGTGCTGCCATTGTGGCTACCGTTACGCAATTGCACAGCAAGGGTGCGGTTAGAGATGTAGGCAAAGCAATGGGTTTATCTGTAGACACCATCAATCTATTATCGAATACAGTTGGACATTATTTTGAAGAAGGTTTTGATAGAGAAAGATTAATAGCCAATGGCTTAAATCCAGACAACCCTTTGCTAAGGCAAACTTTAAATTTAACGGCGCAAATGGTGGGTTTCCCGAGGCAATTGGGGCAACATACGGGTGGTTTTGTAATTACCCAGGGCAAACTATCAGACCTCTGCCCTACACTAAACGCCAGAATGGAAAACCGTACTTGTATAGAATGGAACAAAGACGATATTGAAGCTTTAGGTTTTATGAAGGTAGATGTATTGGCTTTGGGCATGCTGACTTGCATTAAAAAGGCCTTTAATTTGGCCAAAGAACATTATCAGCTTGATTTAACCTTGGATAATATCCCTCAAAAAGATGAAGTTTACGATATGATTTGCGAGGCTGATACTTTAGGTGTTTTCCAGATAGAAAGCCGAGCGCAAATGTCTATGCTACCGCGATTAAAACCCCGAAAATTTTACGATTTGGTAATTGAAGTAGCTATAGTTCGTCCCGGGCCAATACAAGGAAATATGGTTCATCCTTATTTAAGGCGACGCGAAGAAAAGGAAAATGTAGTTTATCCTTCTAAAGAATTAGAACAAATTTTAGAAAAAACTAAAGGTGTACCACTATTTCAAGAGCAAGCGATGGAAGTTGCTATCGTTGCAGCAGGTTTTACAGATGCAGATGCAGATGGTTTACGACGAAGTATGGCCAGTTTTAAAGCTAAAGGAAAGGTAAGCGAATACGAAAGAAAACTGATTGATGGCATGCTAGCAAAAGGTTACGATGAAGGTTTTGCTCGACAAATCTTTAGGCAACTAGAAGGTTTTGGAAGTTATGGTTTCCCAGAAAGCCATGCTGCAAGTTTTGCCTTATTGGTTTATGTATCAAGCTGGCTAAAGTGTTTTCACCCCGATATTTTTGCCACAGCACTTTTAAACAGTTTGCCCATGGGATTTTACCAACCTGCACAAATTGTTATAGATGCGCAAAAACATGGTGTAGAGGTGCTGCCTATAGATGTAAATCATTCTATGTGGGATAATGTTTTTGAAGGCAAAAAAGGCAAGTATTACACAATTAGATTGGGTTTTAGGCAAGCAAAAGGTTTAGTACAGGAAGACATAAACAAATTGGTAAACTATAGAAAGCCAACATTTACCAGCCTAACGCAACTACGTGATGCCGGAATACAACAATCAACCATAGAAAAATTAGCAGATGCTGATGCTTTTAGATCGATGGGCATGGACAGACGAGAAGCTTTATGGCAAGCCAGCGCTCTTAACGATAGGCCAATTGCACTGTTTAAAGATAAAGTAGCCGACAACAGTGCACATGAGGCTCAAATCTCCTTACCATTTTTGCCAACTTCGGCACATGTTTTACAAGATTACGCCAATGTTGGCTTATCCTTAAAAGCCCATCCGGTAAGTTTTGTTAGAGCAGAACTCAATCTGTTAAAGATTACTAGCAACCAACAAGTTAACGAGGCCAAAAATGGCGAAAGCATAAAAGTAGCTGGATTGATTTTAGTAAGACAAAGGCCCGGAACAGCAAGTGGCGTATGTTTTATTACACTCGAAGACGAAACTGGCATAACCAATTTAGTGGTTTACGGAACTCTGTTTAAGAAATACCGGAAGGAAATTTTAGGCTCAAAATTGTTAATGGCCGAAGGTAAAGTGCAACGCGAAGGTAAGGTGGTACATGTTGTAGTAGAACGCTGCTACAACTACAATAAATTACTGCAACAACTTAATGGCGTTAAAGCCCGTAACATTCCACCAACTATGGATGAAAAGGTTTTTCATGATGGCAGGAATTTTAAGTAAATGACAGCTACCAATTTTTCGATGTTAAACTTTGTTAATATTATAATGATTAAAAATTATATCAGCTATTTTCAAAATAGATATGAAAACAGCTACGTTTCCAAAACCTTTCCCGTCTGAGAAAATAAAAAAAATTAAAGCATTTAAAGTCAAGCTATTTGCAGTTCTTTTAATTATTGTGCTTCAATTAGGGTGTAAAAACGAAACAAGATGGGAGAAAATGCCCGCTCCCTTTGCATCTTCCATCAGAAGCTTTGCCGACAAGGAAAATATATGGTACGTTGGTACATCGTCAGGAATCTACAGATCATCAGATAGTGGTAATAATTGGCAAGAAAGTGGTTTAAAAGGAAAGGTTGTCGACAATATTTTCGTAACTGCATCCGGATCAATATTAGCTGGTGTTTACCGATCTGGTTTATACCAATCAGTAGATAACGGAAATAGCTGGAATAGAATAGGTTTTGCAAAAAATGTTTACCTGTATTCAATTGTACAAAACAAGCAGGGGAAGTTATTCCTTTCGGCATCTTTTGCGAGCGAAGATGCACCCAAAACCAAAACTGGCATTTTTGTTTCCAACGATGACGGCATTTCTTGGGAACAAACTAACTTAACGGATGCTGATATTATTAATTTATGTATAACTGAAAAAGGTACCCTTATCGCATCAAGCATTAACAAAACTTATTTATCAAAGGATGACGGCAAAACCTGGCAAATAGGCGGAAAAGGTTTGCCGGAAACTTTACCAATATCTGCCATAACTTCAATTAACGATATACTTTTTGCATCTCTTGGTAATCGCCAGGAAGAAGCTGGCAAAATAAGAGGTGGCGTATATAAATCAACGGACGAAGGTAAAACCTGGGCAAAAACTGACAGCGGAATCGATCTAAGCTCTCCTATCAGCGGTTTATGTTTTGTTAATAATGAACTTATCGCATCTGCAGGTTTTGAGCAAAAGAATGGATATGTGGGATTATATAAATCTATAGATAGTGGCAAAAACTGGTTTAAATATGCTTTAGAAAATTCTTTTTGCAGGTTCATAAAACAAACTGAAAATGGCAAAATCCTGATAGGAACAAACAGCGAAGCACTTTTTGCATCGGCTATGCCTTTTAAAAATTTTACGCAAATAGGCAGAGGAATAACTAACTGGGAAACATTTAGGATAACTGGAAATGGAAAAGAATTGTTCGTTGCCGGAAACGGAATTTGGCAATTCAATAAAAAAAAGTATGAATGGGAACTGATAAAAAAAAGCAACAGTATAGATTTGGCTATAACGGCAGATGATAGATTACTGGTTTTTGAAAACAACCAAATCCTACGCTCAGATAAACAAAAAATTAAATGGCAATTGGTAAAAACCATAACAGGAGATTATGCTTTATTTAAAGTTTTAACCGAAAAACTGATTGTAGCTGGCATAGCAGGAAACGGAGCTTGGCATTCTACCGATCAAGGTTTAACATGGACAAAGTATAACCTAAAAGGTTTTGAAAACGCATATATGCGTACCGCTGGTTTAAGCAACAAAGGAACATTATTTTTAAGCGGAATACTGGAAAGTGCAAAAACTTTTAGATCGGTAGACAACGGCAAATCTTTTACAGCAATTAAAGCTATAGATTCATTAGAAGTATGGGATTTCGCAACAACCGACAAAGCAATTTATATAGCAACTTATGCCAAAGGAATTTACAAATCTGTTGATGATGGACTTAGTTGGACGCCAATAAACAAAGGTTTAAAAACTGAGAAAGAGTACGTTACCGCTACCTCAACAATTGCTATAGACGATAAAAATCTTGTATGCTCAACGTTGGGTAAAGGCTTATTTATTTCTAAAGATGCGGGCGCAACCTGGAAAAACTTTAATGAAGGGATTGCTGATGAAAATTTCTGGACCTTGTGTTATAATCATAAAACGAAATCCATTGCATCAGCAAGCCCATCTGGTATTCATAGAACTACTTTAAACCTATAAAGCTTCTACACAACTTATTATTCTTATTTCAGTTCCTGAAAATTGTCTTTCAAATTTGCATCCAACAAATAGGCATAAGGATCTATGGCAATCGTTTTTGGCTGTTGATCTGTTACAATATTTAGCTTAGTTACTAATTTTTTAAAACGATATTTTTTGATGTAAAAAGGCTTAGCTTTTCTATCCAAATCTAATTGCGGCTGATTAAAGAAAGCCAAATCAACATACATATCTGGCGCTAATAATTTTGCATCTGCTTGTTTATGCTTACCAATGTTTACCTGTAAATCAACACTGAACTTTCCGTTAGACAATGGTTTACACGATAGAATTTTCAGTCCCATTTCATAATCAACAACCTGGTTAAAACTCTCGTTAATAAATTTATGATGTTCTTTAGTTGAAACAGCTATCAAAGCTTCCAACAAATCTGTAGCTTTTACCTTCTGGTTTGGATACGCATGTTTGATTACCAAATCTTTCAGTGTTTTGTTAAAAATTTGCTCGCCCAAAAGTTCTTTTGTAGCATACATTACCAAACCACCCTTTTGGTAATGCACATGGTTTTGCCCGTAAGTTTTAATCAAGGGAAATTCTTCTTCGTTTGGTTTTTTATAAACGAAGTAAAGCCGATTATCATCTGCCAAATAATTGCGAAGTTGCATTTTGCCAATTTTCTTTTCTAAAAGCACAGCCTCAGTATATTTAGCTAAAGATTCGGTCAGCATGGCATAGCCCGGTCCATCGGCTGGCGACAAAATATTTGCCCACCACTGGTGCGCTACCTCATGAGCAGTAATAGCGTAACTCTGATTTACCAAATTGCTATCGCTGTAATTGGTAAGATAATTTATTCGCTCTGCGTTAAACACCACACCCGGATAAGCCGTAGCTGCGCCTTTATAATGAGGTATTTCAACTAACGACAGTTGTGTTAAGGGATACTTTCCGAAATTAGCATTCCCATAGTCCAAACCATCTTTAATAGCGCTAAACATCGTATTTACATTGTATTCATGACCTAAATGATAGTAGACCTTTAACTCTACTCCCTTGTAATTTTGGCTTTTTATTTGATATTTTGCTGAACTTAAAGCGAACATAAAATTAATAGGAGCTTCAGTTTTATAATGAAAATAACTTCTTCCGTTCGCTGTCCATGATTTTTTCAAGGCACCAACTGTAACCACTTGCTGATCAGCTTCTGTAGAAATTGTACTTTCAAAATCTATTAAATGATAATTTCTATCGCCAGAATTAGAGATCTGATAAACTGGCAAACCTTTCTTCTTACGCAATCCTGCATCATCAATTTCTAAATATGGATTATAACCAAAATGTGGAACAAATTTCTCTAACTCTATGTAAGAGCCATTTGAAACGACCGAATTTTCGCTATCAAAAGTGGTAAAACCAGATCGATTGACATTTATCGTAAAATTCATTTTCTGTTCTTCTCCAGGTAGAAGCGCTTCTTTTAAATCTACAAACTGCTGATTAAATTCTTCATCTAATTCAGTTTTTAGCATGTTAGGCATATCAATTGTGAACTTATTAACGGATTTGTGCAATGCAACCCAAATTCGTTTTATGGGTTTGTTACTTTCGTTTTTTAACAGATATGTCCCGCTCAAAATATAACGGTTTTCATTAGGAAACAAATCGACCGTTGTACGAACAGACTTTATGATTGGTTGTGGTAATTTCTGAAATGCCTTGTACTTTTTTTCATAATTAATAGCCCAGTTTAGCGACCCGTTTTTGCTCATATAATTCCCGGCGACATTCGTTTGATGATAAATAAATGCACCGCAAGAAAGCCAGACGACTAAGCCGATTACAACAATAAATTTCGATTTGCTCAGGGCTTTAGGTAGTAATTTCAACCTATCTATAAAAGTTAATTGTAAACTGGTTTGCCACATCCCTATGGTTAAAACTGCAATTAAAACAGTAAAACCTAACCAATACAGCATGTACCAATTAAATGCTTTTGCATAATGTCCGAAATTATTGAAATAAGAAAACTGAAGTTCTGGAACCGTTGCAAATCTTAACAAATAATGTTCTACACCTAACTTAGAGGCAAATGAAATGGCAAAAACCACCACCATGCTTAGCATCATACCTAAATATTTATTAGAAGCTAAATTTTGAATAAAAACGATAAGCAATACAAACAGAAAAAGTGGCAAGGCGCTATAATAATACAGCGAAAGATATTTGGGAATTTCGAAATTGTGGTAGCCATTAAAAAGCTGTACAGTTATGCCAATGGCGATATTTGCTGTAATGAGTACCACTACCAAAACCATTAACGTTAAACATTTTGCACCCCATAATGCCATATTTTTAACCGACGTACTATAAATTAACGATTGAATGTTGGCCGTTTTTTCTCTTGCAACTATTTCGGCTGAATAGAACACCAACAGTATCAACGCAAATTTCATCGAGCGCATTTCTTCTATAATCGCTCCTGTAGTAGGAAAGTATTTAATACCATAAGGGCCATGCAAAATGGAATCTTTTAACTCTATACCAAATAGAAATACCCATAACAAGAGCATTACCATAAACGGAATATGCTTAAATAGGGAAACAACCTCTAATTTAAACTGCGATTTAAAGACAGAAACGTTATAAAGAATTCCGCTAGGAAAAACATTAAATTGCCTAAAAGGAATAATTGGAATAGAGGCTTTATTACGCAGTTTTATTTTGGCCTGACTTTGCTTTGCCAAGCGAAAATTAAAAAATTTATATGCGATAGCAATTACGATAATACTTACTCCCAACCAAAGCAAACGGTTAATCAAAAAAACTTTCTCAAAAGGAAAAAGTTGCTGATTACGCTGTAAATCTGTCCAATTTCTAGTTTCACTAAAAAACGAAGCCAAGCCAAATGGGTCAATTAAAAATGGAAAAATACTTGAATCACTAACCTTAACCGAACTTGCCAGCAAGGGCGAGTTACCCAAAATTGATGCCGACATGTATAAAATGTAGAGCAAAACACCGGTTGCATAAATGGCCCTTACATTTTTAGTTAAAACAGCTGTACAAAAAATCAAACTACAAACCAGCAGTACATTTGGTAATGCAAATACAATTAAAGGATGCAGATAATTGATGATTTTTGTATCGACAACCTCACTCCCATCTACAAAAAAGCTAGCGCAAAAAATACCAATCGTGGTAAACACCAATAACGCAAAAACAGCAATCAGCAAACCTAAAAACCTAACAATAAAGTAAGATTTTTTGTTAACTGAGGTTGTGTAAAGTACCGAATCCATTTTATAAACTGAATCTCTAAGTACCACGTTGGCGCTAAAAAGTGTTGCAGCAAATATGGTAAGCAAAGAAAATAAGGCAACAATATTGGTAATTACGTAAGGTGCATTTCTGTATACGCCGCTCCCGCCAAAACCACCTTGCATAGCCGAAAAGCAGCCTAACGCAAAAAATAAAACCGCAGCTATGATAAATGTAATTTGCACAAAGTGATATTTTAACTCGAACTTTAACATACCACTTAACATAAACCCGCCTCCATTTTACGATTTTGCGCTCCAAATAAAGCCGAAAAATATACCTCTTCTAAGCCGGGATAAAATGGTTCAAAACCATTCCCTGGATTTTCATTATTCAATACAAATAATTGAGTTTTGCCTGCAACAATCCTAGTCGAGATGATTTGGTACAACTGGGTATAGTTTTTTAGTTCAGATTTTTCGATCTGTTTGCGCCAGATTTTCCCATCCAGCTTTGCTGTTAAATCTGCTGGCCTGCCCTGCAAAATCAATTTTCCACTAGCTAAAACAGCCATCTCCGGACAAAGATCATTTACATCCTCTACAATGTGCGTGGATAACATGACCACACGTTGCTCGCCAATTTCGTTTAATAAGTCGTGAAAGCGATTTCTTTCCAGAGGATCTAAACCTGCCGTCGGTTCATCAACAATAATTAACTGCGGGTTGCCCAACAAAGCTTGTGCAATACCGAAGCGTTGGCGCATTCCGCCAGAAAATGAACCTACCGCACGTTTTCTTACATCGTACAAATTTGTTTGTTGCAATAACGATGTAACCTGTTCTACACGCTCGCTTTTGTTTTGCAGACCTTTTAAAATGGCAATATGGTTCAGCAATTCGTTAGCTGATATTTTTGGGTAAACGCCAAAATCTTGTGGTAAATAGCCTAATTGCTTACGCATTTCCTCAGGTTTTTCGATGATGTCTACGCCGTCAAAACTAATACTGCCACTATCTGGCAGTTGCAACGTTGCTAATGTTCGCATTAATGATGATTTACCTGCACCATTTGGACCAAGTAAACCGAACATTCCGTTAGATAGGTTTAATGAGACATCGTCAAGTGCTTTTACACCATTCTGATAGCTTTTACGAAGATTCTGTATTTGAAGTCTTTCCATTTTTTTTAAAATAAGATGGTGCAATATTAACTTCGTTTTTTTAGCGCTCTAAATTTAGATGACGAAAGCGACAAAAGTAATGACGAAAGCAATTATGCTCAGTTTTCTGATAAAACTATTCAGTTCTGAACGATTGGTATTCCTTCATCATTAAAAAACCTCCCTTCATCATTTAGATTTTTTGATAAAGGATAATTGTTGTTGCTTTAAACATTTAAAATTATGTTCGCCAGAAAAATCAATTTCAATTCCATTATAAAACATCAGGATTTTCTAATCAACATTGGCTTAATCCTTTGGTTTGCTATATATAATGTTTTACAAACGCCAGAAAATATTTGGGCAACTTATTTAACATCTATCCTATCAATTGGGCTCTGCTTGCTTCCGATAATTGTTTTTTCTTATTACAAGCCATCTTTAAAAAACAAACTGACTAAAGATAGATACCTTTTGTACTGGCTATTTTGTTATTTGTTTTTACTACCACTCTTCACATTTATATGTTCGTATTTCGAAATAGGAAACCTTGACGACGCTTTATTTATTGCGATAGCAAGTGTTGCCCTCGTACTCGAAATTCTGCTAACGTTAAACCATTTTTATAAAAAACGAGTAAAAAATATCAAATGGATTAAAAAGATTGGATTGGAGAATTCTGTGTTAATTACTCTTGTACTTATTTCGGCAACCATTTCTGTAATGGCAGTTTCAAGTTTGAATAATCCGGCTTACCATACTAAGGGCAATTTACTTATAGGATACGAGTTGAGTCCAGAAAAATTAGGAAAAAACTTTGGGCTTTTTGTTGGTTTTTTCTTCCAATTTTTACTGATGTATATGTGTGGCTATTTGCTGTTTATTATCAATAGCCGTTTTTTGGTTTCTAAAATTTTAAAGGAAAAAGGCTTGCTCATTTACATTTTGAGTTTGGCGGTAACTATTGCTTTATTATACCCAATATTAGCGCAGTTGTTAATTTCACTGCCCATTAATAAATTCTTCGGCAGATCGATATTTGGTGATAATCCTTTTGACATGGAAAATGCCTTTGGCGCTGTTGCGATTATGCTAATTAGCTTGCCGATAGTTTTGGCACTGCAATGGGGCAAACAAAATCATCAAATCCTATCGCTAGAAAAGGCAAAATCTGAAAGTGAACTCGATTTGTTAAAACAGCAAATGAACCCTCATTTCTTTTTTAATACACTGAATAACTTGTATGCTTTAAGTTTGCAGAAGTCTGAAAAAACATCGGAAAGCATTTTGCAATTAGCAGAATTGATGCGTTATACTATTTACAAAGGACAGGAAAAAAACGTTTTATTAGTGCAAGAATTAAAATATTTGGAAGACTACATTCAACTGCAAGAAATTAGATTGCGAAACCCATTAAAACTAAATTTCGAAAAAAACATATCAAATCCTAATGTAAGTATCGCTCCTTTATTGCTTATTGTGTTTATTGAAAATGCTTTTAAACACGGAATTGAAATAGCAGAAGAAACAGCTTTCTTAAAAATTTCGTTAACGAGCGATGATAAAACCCTTCATTTTATTTGCGAAAATTCAATCGAACGAGGAGAAATAGAAACACAACCAGGTATTGGAATTGATAATTTAAAGAAAAGGTTAGATTTGCTTTATCCAAACAAACATTTTTTAAAACTAAGCAAAAAGGCTAACAGCTTTAAAGCAGAACTGAAACTGGAATTGGCATGAGTTTACGCTGTTTAATTATTGATGATGAACCTTTAGCACACGATATTATTGCCTCGTACATTAACGATGTGCCTTTTCTTGAGAAAATTGGTCATTGTTATCGTGCAACGGAAGCCTTTGACTTTTTAACACATCAAGAAATCGACCTGATTTTTTTAGACATTAGGATGCCCAAGTTAAACGGACTCGATTTCTTAAGAACGTTACAACGTAAACCATTGGTCATCATTACCTCTGCTTACGAAGAATATGCGCTGGAAAGTTTCGAGCTCGCCGTTTGCGATTACCTTTTAAAACCCTTCAGATTCGATCGTTTTTTAAAGGCGGTTAATAGAGCTTTAGAAATTTTCAACCTCCAAAATCCCGCTACCGGGCCATTAATTTCCACGCAAAGCGAAACGCATTCTATAGAAAAAATAGCCATTAAGGCAGATAAAAAACATGTTTTAGTAAACTATGCTGATATTAAGTATTTAGAAAGTTTGGGCAATTACGTAAAAGTTTGGAAAGATGATGGTTTCCTACTCACACCACGCACTTTAAGCAGTTTCGAAGAACAGTTGCCTACAAATGTATTTGTGCGAGTGCACAAGTCGTTCATCCTTAACAAAAAAGCGGTGCATTACCTAGAAGGAAATATGATTTTCTTAAAAAATGGTCAACAATTACCCATCGGGAAGAGCTACAAAGCTACCATTAAACAGTTGTTGGATATGGAGGAATATTAATAGAGATTTAAATGATTCCTTTAATAGCAAAAAAGCTTCTCCATCTTTCGATCGAGAAGCTTTTTTTGATTATATCAGCCTGTGTGTAGTCGAATCTAATTTTTCCAACCGCCACCTAGGGCACGGTATAAATTAACTACTGATTGTAGTTTCTGTAGTTTATCGCTAACGCCACTCAATTCTGCAGCTAACAAACTTTGCTCAGATGTTAATACATCGGTATAATTTGTAGCAGAGCTAAAACGCAATAACTCTTGTGTAAAATCTACCGCTTTGGTTAACGAGGCAATTTGCTTTACTCTGGTTTCTTCTTTCTGCACAGCAGTTTGATATGCGTAAAGTGCATTGGAAACTTCTTGTCCGCCAGTTAAAAGTGTTTGCTGGAAAGCTAAAAATGCAATTTGCCTATTTGCTTCTGCAGTTTTTAAGCGTGCCTTATTTTGGCCACGAGCTAAAATTGGCTGGGTTAAACCACCCACCAAATTGTAGAAAATACTCTGACTAAAGAAATCCTTTATATCTAAACTTGATAAACCGCCACCCGCAGTTAGGGTTAAAGCCGGATAAAAATATGCTTTAGCCGAGTTAACGTTTTCAAACTGTGCTCTTAATGCCAATTCTGCTGCAATTACATCTGGGCGGTTTTGCAACAACTGACTAGACACACCAGTTTTTAAATTGCTATAGGCATTTTGTCTGTCTAAAGTAGAACGCGTAACACTTCCAGCTTCTTTAGCCAATAGAATGTTCAATGCATTTTCAGTCTCCCTGATGCTTCTTTTTAAATCCGGCAAAGAAACTTCGGCCGCATACAAATTAGCTTCACTTTGCACAACAGCAGCACCAGTTACTCTGGCAGCTTCCTTTAAAGCTTTCATAGACTCAACGTTGTTTCTTCTGCTCTCTATAGTCTTAAGCGTGATTTCCAACTGTTTATCTAAAGCCAACAAACTGTAATAAGTATTGGCAATATTTGCAATTAATTGTGTTTGCACTGCTCTTTTAGCGGCATCGCTTTGCAACAAAGAAGCTAAAGCCGAGCGTTTTGCACTACTTAATTTACCCCAAATATCCGCTTCCCAACTGGTAGATAACTGGGCTCGGTAAGTTTGCGTTTCTAAATTGATATTTATTCCCGGAGGAAAGTTTAATGCCGCTCTACTTTGCTTGGCATCAGTAACAGAAACATCAGCTTGCACAGTTGGCAACAAAGCGGCCCTACTTTGTCTAAAAGTAGCCTCTGCAATTTTTATGCGCTCAATTGCTTGCTTTAAATCTAAATTTTCTGCCAAACCTTGCTCAATTAAAGCTTGCAATTCTGCATCTGCAAATAAGGTTTTCCAAGGCAAATCTGCTATGGTTGTTGTATCGGCAGTAGTTACATCTCTATATAAATTATCGCTTTTTACAGCTGGTCTTTCGTATTTTTTACTTACGCAAGCACTTAAGGCTAGTATGGCAAAGCCGATAATTAAAGAAGAATACTTATATGTTAGTTTCATGATTTATAAAATTAATGTTGAGGCTTATTTTCTTCTGCAATTGCTAGTTTTTCTTCGCCTGTTACACCTTCATTAAAAGGAGATTTACTACTTACCCTTTCTTGTAAAGATTGGAAGATGATAAACAAAGCCGGAATTACAAAAATCCCGAAAATGGTACCAATCAACATTCCTCCAACTGCACCTGTACCAATTGATTTGTTACCCGCTGCACCTACACCAGTAGATAACATTAGCGGTAATAAACCCAAGATAAATGCAAACGAAGTCATTAAAATTGGACGTAAACGTGCAGTTGCACCTTCAATAGCTGCATCTACAATGCTCATACCTTTTCTTCTTCTATCAACCGCATATTCTACAATTAGAATGGCATTTTTAGCCAATAAACCTACAAGCATAATTAGCGTAATCTGGGTATAAATGTTATTATCAACTCCAAAAATCTTATCGAATATAAATACACCTGCTAATCCGATAGGTAAAGAGATTAAAACCGCCAAAGGCAAAATATAACTCTCGTACTGTGCGGCTAGTAAGAAATATACAAATACCACACAAAGTAAGAAAATGAAGATAGTTTGATTTCCCCCCGCCATCTCTTCCCTAGATAAACCTGAGAATTCGTAACCGTAACCAGCTGGCAAATGTTTTACAGCTTCTTCTTGTACCGCTTTAAGCGCATCACCAGAACTAAATCCAGGTTTCGGACTACCCGTTACAGCTATAGAAGTATAAAGGTTAAAACGAGAAATAGCTTGCGGACCATACACTTTAGTCATGCTAATAAATTCGCTAACTGGTGCCATACCGCCTTTATTGTTACGCACATAAATGCTATTTAAACTCTGTTCGTTAGCACGATATTTGGCATCTGCCTGATACATTACCCTAAACTGCTTACCGAATTTGTTAAAGTTGGATGCATAAACACCACCGTAATAACCTTGTAAAACGCCAAGTACATCGGTAACCGTTAAACCAGCTTGTTTAATTTTAGCAACATTAACTTCAATTTGAAATTGAGGAAAATTAGGGTTAAAAGATGTTGAAGCATACTGAATTTCGGGACGTTGCGATAACGCTGCCAAGAAACCATTTCCAACCTCGTTAAATTTATTAATATCGCCACCAGTTTTATCTTGCAACTGAAACTCGAAACCACCACTTGTACCAAAACCTTGAATAGTTGGAGGTGCAAAGAAGATAATTTTAGCACCTTTTATACCTGCTGTTTTGGCAAACAACTCGCTAATAATAGCTTTTACGTCTCGGTCTCTTTCTTTCCAAGGCTTTAACCTGGTAATAACCATACCGTAAGAACTACCAGAACCACTAATCATACTCCTGCCTACAACGCTTAACGCACTATTTACCTCTGGTATTTCCTTTACGATGTCGGCAATTTTTTTAATAATTACCGCAGTTTCTTCTTGCGAAGTTGAAGCTGGTAAGGATATATCAGACATGATTGTACCTAAATCTTCGTTAGGTACGAAACCCTTAGGGGTGGTATTCATTGTCCAAACCAAAACACCTGTAAAAACTACTATTGCTAGGGCAACAATCCATTTAGCATGAGACAAAAAAGAAACTGATCTTTTGTACCTGCTTGTTATCGCATCAAAAGCTGTGTTAAATCCGGTATAAAAACGTTGTAGTACATTTTTCTTTTTACCATGATCATCTTTATGTGGTTTTAATAAAATAGCACATAAAGCCGGACTAAGCGTTAACGCATTAATAGCTGATAAAATAATTGAAATAGCTAATGTTAAACCGAACTGTTTATAAAATACACCTGAAGAACCTTGAATAAAACTTACCGGAATAAATACCGCAGCCATAACCAAGGTGATGGAAATAATCGCACCGGTAATATCCTCCATTGCATCTACAGTAGCTTTTTTGGCATCGGTATAACCTTCATCCAGTTTAGCGTGAACCGCCTCTACTACCACAATGGCATCATCTACCACAATACCAATGGCGAGTACCAATGCAAATAAGGTTAACAAGTTGATGGTAAAACCGAATAAACATAAGAAAAAGAACGTACCTACAATAGCAACCGGTACAGAAATAGCCGGAATTAACGTAGAACGGAAATCTTGTAAGAATACAAATACCACAAGAAACACCAAAATAAATGCTTCGATTAAGGTGTGTAATACTTTTTCGATAGATGCATCTAAAAAATCGTTAACGTTTACTAGCGAAGTATAATGAATTCCATTTGGAAAAGATTTGGATGCTTCTGCAAGCGTATTTAAAGAACCTTCAATTACATCTTTTGCATTTGAACCAGCAGTTTGATTAATTGCGATACCAATTGATGCCTGTCCGTTAAATTTAGAGGTACTTGCATAACTTTGTGCACCTAATTCAATTCTAGCAACGTCCTTTAAACGCAGAACCTGTCCGTTTGCATCAGCTTTAACAATAATATTGCTAAAATCTTCTTCGCTCTTTAACCTACCTGTATATTTTAAAGTGTATTGGAAAGATTGATCGCCTTGCTCGCCGAACTGACCTGGCGCAGCTTCGACATTTTGCTCTGCTAAAGCGCTATTGATATCATTTGGTACTAAACCGTAGGTAGCCATTACATCTGGTTTTAGCCAAATACGCATGCTATAATCCATCTGTCCGAAAGAACTTGCATCACCCACACCAGTAATCCTTTTAATTTGAGGGATGATATTGATGTTAGCATAGTTCTGTAAAAACTTCTGATCGTACTCTGGGTTATCGCTATGGATAACAAAAATTAACACGTTACTTGCCTGCCTCTTAGCCGTAACAACACCAGATCTGGTAACCTCTGCAGGCAATAAACTTGTTGCTCTTGCTACCCTATTTTGTACGTTTACCGCCGCTAAATCTGGGTTTGTACCTAATTTAAAGTTAATGGTAATAGAGGCAGAACCGTCGTTACTTGCTGTAGAGGTCATGTAGGTCATATCTTCTACCCCATTTATCTGCTCTTCTAGTGGCACTACCACACTGTTCATTACTACGTCGGCATTGGCACCTTGGTAAGATGTTGAAACCTGTACGGTTGGCGGCGCAATTTCTGGGTACTGAGACACTGGTAAGGTTACCAAACCCAGCACACCGAGTATTACTATGATAATTGATATTACAGTTGATAAAACTGGTCTATCTATAAACTTTTTAAACATAATTTAATTTTATGATTGTTTCCTTTGTGGGATGATTGTTGCTGTTTACGACTTATTTTTTAATCTCTGCGTAAACCGAATCGGTATTCTTTTCTTCAGGCTTAATCTTAGTGCCATCTCTTAAAGATTGGAAACCTTCTAAAACAATCTTATCACCAGCTTTAATACCTTTGGTTACTACGTAGAATTTACCTTTGGTATTTTGCATCACTTCAACCGGGGTATTGATTACTTTTGCAGAATCTCCTAAAACGTAAACAAATTTCTTTCCTTGCAAATCGGTAGTAGATTTTTGAGGGATTAAAATAACATCTTTCACGTTTTGGGGAATTCGAACTGAAGCGCTACCACCACTTTTTAAAATTGAAGTTGGATTTGGAAAAGTAGCTCTTAAGCTAACTGAACCTGTAGCCGTATTAATCTGACCGTTGATAGATTCAATTTTACCGTTTTGTGCATACACTGTTCCATCTGCTAACACTAAACTAACTGGCGGAATATTACGCATTTGCTCGTTTAAGTTTTTGCCAGCATACTTATTAGAAAAATCTAAAATTTGCTTCTCGTTTAAAGAAAAGTAAGCGTAAACTTTAGCGGTGTTAGAAACAGTAGTTAATGGTTCTGCACTATTGCTGCTAACCAAACTACCCGTTCTGTATGGGATACTACCAACTAAGCCATTAACCGGACTTGTAACGCGAGTATAACTTAAATTAACTTTTGCATTTGCTAGCGTTGCTCTAGCTTGAGCCAACATCGCTCTTTTGCTTTGCAGTGTTAATTGTGCCGACTCTAATTCGTATTTACTAATGATGTCTTTGTCAACCAAAGGTTTTGTTTTGTTAACTTGTAGTTGCGCTGCGCTAACATCTGCCTCTGCACTACTAATTGCCGCTGCTGCAGTTCTAACAGCCTGCTCGTATTGTGGATTGTTAATGGTAAACAACAACTGTCCAACTGTTACTCTTGCACCTTCATCAACCAATATCCTTTCAATAAAACCATCAATTTTCGGTCTTATATCAATATTCTGAATCCCTTCTATCGTTGCTGGGTAATCTGAATCTAGTGTGGTTTGTTGGGTACTAACGGCAAAAACCGGATAAGCTTGTGGTTGGCCAGCTGCAGCTGCTGCTTGCGCTGCCTTCTCGTCTTTACCACCGCAAGAGCTTAATATTGCGCCTAAAAATAAAAGTGATAGTGGAACTGTTGTTTTCATTATGTTGGGTGTGATTTTGTGTTTCATTTATGTTATTGATAAATCATTTCGAATATTAATTTCTTCCTATCGTGCATTAGCTCAAAATATTCTTTACTGCTGATGTTAAACAATGCTCGGTTTAAACAGTTTGAAATCAGCGGATAAGCCATCAACGCAAACAGATTCATGCAAAACTGGCGAGGATCCATTTTTTTGATATTCCCTTGCTCCATTTCTGCACTTATTTCTTTTAAAAAATTGTTTAACCTATTTATTTTCTCAATCGGTACGGTTTTATCGCCTCGGTGCATTTCTGTAATTACGTACATTTCCCTAAAAGGATATTTCATACCCTGCTCCATGAACGTTTCTATAAGTTTTTCTAATTTTTGCTTAAAACCTATTTTTGCACTAAAAACTTCATCTAGCAAAGCTGATGTTTCGGCCCTGGCTTCTTGCGCCACCTGTTCAAACAAAATGTCTCTCGATCTGAAATAGTAATTTAACAAAGTTCTGTTTACGCCTGCGGCATCTGCAATATCTTGCGTAGTTGCATGAAATTTCCCTTCAGAAAAGAAAATTCGCTTAGCCGTATCTTTAATTAATTGTTCCGTTCCGGTATCTCTCTGTGCCATTCACAATATTGTTTAACATTTTTGTTAAACGCCAAAATTAATCGTTTGATTAAAAATTTTTGGTGGTTAACATATTTGTAGCAGAGTTATGACAAAGCTTTGATAATTGAAGGGCAATTGATGGCCGTAAAAATTGTTTTTCAGAAAATCCAGGGCCGAATATCCTATCGACATTTGCCCTGCTCTACACTACAATCTTTTAACCGAAGTTTTTAATAAAAAGGAATTTGGTTGAGGTTAAAAGGATTTATGTTACGATCAGGTTTAGTATACGCAACCTAGTGCAATAATTAGGCATCATGCAATATCACGCTAAGAACAGCACAAGTTCTTATTAACTAAACCGGATTGAAGCGGTATCCTTTTGGAGCGAAGCGAAAAAAGATTTAGCAAAAAGCCGGTACAAATGAAGTTATAGCAGAGAAACTGCTTTACATAAAAGTTAATGAATCTTATAGATGTTTACGTCGAAAACAGACTAATCTGCCTTTAACTGATAAATTTGCCCTTTGGTGCCAGTCACTAATATCAAACTTCCTTTTTTAGCTTTTTGCAGCGCATTAAAGTTGAGGGTAGAAATATTTTTCCAGGTTTTACCGCCGTCCGTTGTAACGTCTGTGCCGGAAGAGCCAGTTGCAAAGGCCAAGTTTTTGTCTATATATTCTACAGCAGAACGAAATCCAAATACTTGATTAGTTGGCTTAAACCAACTTTTGCCCCCATTTTTAGTTACCAGCACATTATTACTGTTTTCTTTGTCTCGCAAATAATTTCCGCCAACGGCTATGCCATTTCTATTATCATAAAAAGCGATAGAAAATGGACCAGTACTACTTTCGCCTTGTAAAATTGGCAATTCGTAGGCTTTCCATCTGCCACCAAAATTATTCGAGGTAAAAATTCGCGAATTCGAACCGCCGGTTGCAATCCAAACCTTACCATTTGCGCCAGTTCTAACCGTAGTGCCGCTGGCAGCAAAACCAGCTTCGCCAACTATCATATTTTCTTTAATGTTTGCAGAAATATCTTGCCAAGTTAAACCACCATCGCTGGTTTTAAGCAATTGCATTTTGTCTTTTATCGGGTCGCCAAATACGATGCCGTGCTGATGGTCCCAAAAATCCATTCCATCTAAAAAGATTAATGAATCTGTATTTTTATAAACCTCACGCCAGGTTTTACCACCGTCTATCGTACTTAAAATATATGCTGGCGAACCTGCATTTACAATAATTGCTTTTAGCGCATCAAAAGCTTGTATATCCCTAAAGTCTAGTTTTTCGTAACCTTTGGGTTGCGTCCATTGCCAGTTTTTACCGCCATCAGTAGTTTTGGCTACATAACCATTGCTACCACTTACCCATGCAACATTATCATCAAGAACAGACAAACCACGCATACTAGTGTTTTTTTCGGCAGTTAACTGCTTAAAAGAGTAGTTTTGCGCAAAGCTGATTATAGGGCAAAGCAAAAAAGCTAGCAATAGTTTTTTCATTATTTTGGCGTTAATTGGGATTGTAATTTATTTAACTCGCTTAAATGTTTCAGACCTACCAATAATAGAGATACCAATATAGCCTCTAACATTTAGGGTATTGTTATCTTTAAGCGTTAAATTACAGCTATAGGTTTTACCAGTTTTAGGATCGTAAATAGTACCATCAATCCATTTCAAGCTATCGTACTCAAAGTTTTTTAAAATTTCCAAACCTAAAAGTGGCTTGTTTCTTAAGCTAGCTTCAGGATTTTTGGCATCGGTTTTAGGTTTCCCGTTGTTGTCGTTCGGTTCTTTAATCCAAGCTAATTTTCCGAAAAAGTTTTCGCCTTTTTTATAAATTTCAATTTGGCCTTCGCCTGATGAGTTTACCCATTTACCTAAAATATCGTCTTTTTTTTGCGCAACCGCAGCTAATGTGCATATAGCAAATACGAATAGTAATGACAACTTTTTAACCATAACAATAAGTTTTTATACTTTTATAAAGTTAAAGATTAACATTTAAAATTGAAAAACAATCATTTTTATTAAAAGTATAATTACCTAAATTTTAGTTTTTTTTACAGAGATTGCAACGCATCATAGTTATTAAACACCTGAATATCATCAGATAGCAGTTCAGAAAACCAACCTCTTTTTTGAAGTAACAATATAATAGCCGAAGAATCGACAGCTAGGTTTTGGCAGGAAATACGAAGAATATGATCGCAATCGTCTAAATCAAAGTTTGCTTTATAGTTAGCAAAACGCTGATGAATATCTATCAGAATTTCATCGGCAACCTGCTGATCAACTACGTTAGTTTTAAAAACCTCTACCATTTTTACAGGGATTTGTAGCTTTCGCAAAATTAAAAATAGACAAAACGGTATTTGAGATGTGAAAATATCAAATTTAACCTTTAGATAAAAATATTTCCTAAATTACATATATTTCATGGGCTCGTAGTCTAGCAACCGGCGCCATAACGCAATTTGGCCGATAGTGTTTGCCTCCCTATAAGTGTTAAAAGAAATCATTTCAAAAAGAGGAAAGCTCATTCCAGGAAACTCCAAAATTTTATTTAGCTCATCTTCGCCAACGTTTAATAGCTTCTCTCTTAAAATCGGTGTAATTTTTTTCCAATCGTCTTGGTAAACACTTAAGTTTGGATAAACAACATTAGCCTGAATGCCTTTGTTATCCTTAAAAAGTTCATCGGCGGCAGCTTTTAATTCGCCTCCCAACATATTTTCCAAATCAAAACGTTGCTGTACTAAACTGCCTGCCAACCATGCTATGTGGTTTGCTTTGGTGTTTAATCTTTCATTCGTATCTTCATCTTTTAAATCGGCAAGCACGCTATAAAAGAAATCGGTGTGCATATCGAATAAAATTAAAAATCCGTACATTCGGTTGCTAACTGGTTTAATATCCATGATTTATAAAATTAATTTAAGCTAAATTAAACTAATTAATCATCAAAACAGCCTACTATAAAAGTCAATATTAGGGGGCATTTGCGACAATTTTTTTCTATTTTAGTTATTCAAAAATTACTGAAAAAATGATTGAGCTGGGTATTTTACTAATCAAAAACTATAAACTTTTAAGCGTAGCTGCAATTTTAGAAGTTTTTGATACTGTAAATAAATTTTATGTAGAGGCTGGAAATCCTCCTGCATTTGACATAAATATTTTAGCAACTGAGGAAGCTGATGAGCAAAGTAGTGCTTTTGGTTTCCCATTGAAGCGATTTGCTGAAGCTGAAAATATGCAGCTAATTCTAATTCCGGCTTTTACTACAAATGATTTAAATAAAACCATACAAGAAAACAGGGCATGTATTGCGCCTTTGGTAAAAAACTACAGAACAGGTGCTAGAATTGCCACCGTTTGTACTGGGGCTTTTTTACTTGGCGCTACGGGTTTACTTAATGGAAAATTTGCTACTACCCATGTAGATGCTTGTACAGGATTTGCGAATGCTTTTCCAGATGTGAAGTTAAAAGCCGACAAAACTGTTACGCAAGACGATAGATTGTACACCAGTGGTGGAGCAACATCATCTTTCCACCTTCTTTTACATCTAATAAACGAACTTTGCGGTAGTGATATAGCTATAAAAACCGCCAAAATTTTCGCTATAGATATGGATAGAGATAAGCAAACTTATTTTAGCACCTTTAACCCTTCTCACAGCCACAACGATGAACTGGTTGCTTCCGCACAATACCAAATAGAAAACAACTATCAAGATGCGGCAACCATTGAAGAATTAATTAAAGATATTCCATCAAGCCGGAGAAACATTGTTAGGCGATTTAAGCAGATTACCGGAATTACCCCCATAGAGTATTTACAGCAAACGCGTATAGAGGCTGCCAAAAAACTTCTAGAACAAACTGGCGAGCAAATGACAACTGTAATTTTTAAATCAGGCTATAACGACCCTAAAGCTTTTAGAAAGATTTTTAAGAAAAGCGTAGGAATGACGCCCACGCAATACCGGGAAAAATTCCAAGTAAGGTAAAAGTTCGGCCGTTTTAAGCCGAACTCTTGCCTATTTTACTAACTTTCATTATAAACTTCGGTTATTCTAAATCTTTTAATACCGAGAGGAACCTTCCATTGTACCTCATCATTTTTGGCAAAGCCGATAAATGCTGTCCCCATTGGTGTAAGTACTGAAACTTTTTTCTGTTTCATATCTGCATGTGCAGGCATTACTATAGTAAACTCCATAGAAGCATTCGTTTCTAAGTCAACAACGATTATTTTTGAATTGAGTTTAACTCTATCTGCAGATAACTCACTATTCTCTACAATTTTTGCTCTTTTTAGCTCATGCGAGAGTGTCATCTCGCCTTCTTTAAAACTCGCACTGCCAATGTAATACCTTAATTGCTCGTAATCTTGCTTAGTAAGTATTACCTGATTCTGTTCTGTTGTTTTTAACATGTTTAATAAATTTAAGTAAAAGGAAAATTGCATAGTTTAAAAAAACAAATGCATAAGTAAACCAAAGCACAAATGCTCTTGGTTATAATTAAAACGGAGAAGAATTAATCCCCGAGCCTAGAAACTATACGGTCGGGGTAGAAATATTGAAATCTTTGTAGTTTGAGATGTAAAACATCTTATTACAAAAACATGCAAAATGCTTGAATTTAGCTAACACAACGGCAACCTGCTCAAATATTGAATGAGTAGCGGGTTTTAACAAGATATTTTTGCTATTGATTTGCATAAAATCAAATATATCAAAATTGCTTGTAGATTAAATGTTTATTACACTTTCTGACAATTCTTAAATAAGGGAATTCCAATTCTTTAAAAAATTTAGTTGATCAGCTTTTAAATTAATAGCTTTATAATGCATAACAAACAATTCAATCATGTTAAAAAAAGGATTATTGAGTGAATTTCTGCACGAAGCTGAAAACACTCGCAAATTATTGAAGGCTATTCCAGATACAGCATTAGGTTATAAACCACAACCAGAATTATGGTCGGTTGCCGAGCTTGCATCTCATATCGCATCTATTTACGCTTGGTACGCTGGTGTTTTTAGCGTAGATACCTTCGATTTTGGCGGTTTTACTTACCAGAGGGAAGACACATCCAAAGCTTCTAATATAGTAGCTAAATTTGAAGAAAATATGGCTATCGCTCAAAACGCTATAGAACAGTCGGACGAATCTACTTATTTCAACGATTGGATAATGAAAAGTGGCGATCAAGTTTTTATTGGTCCGCTACCGAAGGTGCAAGCTATTCGAGGTTTTTTGTATAACCACCTTTATCATCATCGTGGCGAATTGGTAGCGCATTTGCGTGCAACAGGAAATAAGGTTCCGGGCTTATATGGCCCTACTTACGAGCAATCTCAGCAAGCATAATTTTAATTCTAACGTTTTTTAGTAATTGATAAAATGAGCACAGTACAACTTCACCGAGTAATACAAGCGCCTGTGGACAAGGTTTTCAGGGCATTTTCAGATCCTTTGGCACAAGCATTCTGGTTTCCTCCATATGGTTTTTTATGCGAAGTGCATCAAATGGACTTTAGATTAGGTGGGACTTTTAAAATGTCTTTCCATAATTTTACCACACAAAAATCTCATTCTTTTGGAGGCAGTTATCTGCAATTAAAAGAAAACGAAATCATTCAATATTCCGACAGTTTTGACGATCCAAATATGCCGGGTGAAATGATTACTACCGTAAATTTTAAATCCGTTTCTGTTGGAACCGAAATCCATATCACACAAGAAGGAATACCCGAAATGATACCGGCGGAAATGTGCTACCTGGGCTGGCAAGAATCATTAGATAAATTGATAAAGCTAGTAAGCCCAGTAATTAACGAATAAATCATAAAAACAAATATCTATGGCAACAACTAACACCTATCTTAATTTTAACGGAAATTGTGAGGAAGCATTTAATTTTTACAAATCGGTATTTGGAGGCGAATTTACTTACATTGGTCGCTTTGGCGAAATGCCTTCTAGCGACGAATTTCCTGTACCTGAAGCTGATATGAACAAAGTGATGCACGTATCTCTTCCAACCGGATCATCTGTTTTAATGGGAAGTGATAATGGAGAAGCTTATCAATCTTCTTTTATCGCTGGCAACAACTTTTCTGTTTCCATAAATGCTGATAGCCGAGAAGAAGCTGATAAACTTTATAGTGGATTGTCGGCCGGAGGAAACGCAACAATGCCTATGAGCGATACTTTCTGGGGTGCTTACTTTGGTATGTTTACGGATAAATTCGGCATCAACTGGATGGTAAATTATGACGATCCTGCAAAAATGCAAGGGTAATCTATTTCTTCCGGTTAATTGTATTTATAAAGAGTTAAAGCATTCAATTATTAGCTTTTCTTAATGGCAAAAGAAAAAGCCCCTTCGTTACTTAAAAACTTAGGGGCTTCTTGGTGTTTAATCTGAATAATTAAACGTCAATTATTTGTTCTGGTAACTACCAAATAACTTTATTAAAATATCAGGGTAGTCGGAAATAATGCCGTCTACACCTAATTTTCCTAAAGCAACCATATCTTCTTCCTTATTTACTGTCCATGGTACAATTTGCATTTTTTTATCATGCACTTTTTTAACCAATTCGGCATTTACGCCACTATAGTAAGGGCTGTAAATAGCTGGCAAGAAGCCCAATGCAGTCAGTTCATCATCAAAGCTAGCTTTGTTTTCTGCTTTTTGTTTTAAATAGGCAGCTATTTCTTTAGCAGACAAGCCGTATTTCTTTAATTCTTCTTCAGAAACATTCATTTTTCCACTCGATAAAAGCGAGAGTTTTACTTTTGGTGCTACTTGATTCAAAACTTGTAGCGTCCTCATATCAAAGGACTGAATAGTTAACCTATTAGTTATATTTTTGCTATCAATCACGCCCATCAGTGTTTTTACAAAAACTTCCGGTGCTGGATTGTAAATACCATCTCCCTGCTTATTAGATTTGGTTTCTATGTTGTAATAAACGGGCTTCAATTTATTGATTTTAACATAGTTTTCTACACTGTCAATCAGCTCACTTAATAATGGCTTATTTACCTTCATTTTCTTTTGTTCATGATACCTAACGTGTATTTTAGTGCCCGCATCAAAACGACGTATGCTATCGTAAGTCATTTTAAACAAGCTCAGTTCCTTTTCTTCTTCTTTGGTAATTTCTGCCCCATTCGGCTTTTTCATAAAAACAGATGACATGTAGGCGTCGTGAGAAACCACCACTTTTCCATCCTTGGAAATCACCACATCCAATTCTAATGTTTTTGCGCCTAATTTTACGGCATTTAACATTGTCGGAATAGTATTTTCTGGCATTAGCGCCATACCACCTCTATGTGCTTGAACATCTACCTTTTGTTGCCCAAACGCTAAATTGGCACATAAAACACTTGCAACAAGTAATAATTTTTTCATAAAACAACTTAATAAAGGACAATATTTTTCATCTAGATGATTAATTCTTCCAGAAGCAAAAATAACGGCGCAACAATGGCAATGCGTTACCAAAAGATTAAATGATTATTAAGGATTTTAAATGTTAGGTTTGGAAAAAAGCATGAATTCTACTTTTTTCCACAACCAAAAAAGTGTCAATTAAAATAATTTCGATATCTGAACCAGTTATTTACCATCGTAAAACAAATACTAGTTTCCTGTCCTTGCTCTCTCTTCCTGATTTCCAGTTTGTCGGCTTCTAACGTTAACTTTCTTACTCCCGAATTTGTAGTTTACAGACAATTGCACCAATCGAGTATCAAAATAATAATTAGATCTTCTGTGTACACCCGCAACGTTAGCGCTAAATCGGTACTTGTCTGATTTAAAAATGTCATTTGCTCGAAGATTTATTCTCAAATCTTTGTGAAGTAAAATGTATTGAATAGCAAATGAAGTGGATGTGAATGGCTTTATTTTATCTATACCGTATGCCCCCAGAAAGTAATACTCAAAACCAAGGTTAAGCAGTAGCGTTTTGTCTTTATTTAAATTAAAGTCGTTATTACTTGTTACGAAGGAGGTGAAACCATCTACTCCTATTGCAGATAAATCTAGAGTTTGTGCAGTTGAATAGTTTATGTTAAATAGGTTGTTGCTATTCCACCATTTAATTTTATCAAAAGTAAAAGTTTCTGAAAATCCATATCTTTTTAAGTTGAAGATGTTCTTATAAATCAATCGTATTTGATTAGTATTGAGGTCTGGCAAACCTAATTGATTAAAAACATCGTTTTCAATGCTGAAATATAATTTGCTTTCCAGCTTTTTATAGGAATATATAAATTCAAAATTATCAATAAAATACGGTCTCAGGACTTGGTTGCCTTCAACGGTTAAAAACGGAGTAATGTAGGTAACATTTGGGTTCAACTCAGAAAAATTAGGACGTGCCACCCTCCTGCCATAATTAAACGTATATGTTGAATTTTCTGTAGGGGAATATGATAAATTTATAGTAGGAAATAGCTTAATGTAATTTGTATTTAAAGACTGGTTCGAGTTACCATTATGAGATCGTGTCTGGGTGGCTTCCATTCGCAACCCAATTTGAGCTTCTAAATTATTCTTGAATTTTTTATGCCCAGAAAAATATAATGCCTGTATATATTCGTTATAATCGAACTTATGGGCCGTTTGTGGCATGTCTGTTATTGGAATATTAGCAAGCCCACTATTAAAAGCAGTGATGTCATTTTTTGTATTAGAAATCGAGATCTTTCCTCCAACGCTCCAATTAGCCAAATCTGTAGGCAACTCTACATCAATTTTACCAGAGTAATTATTAGTTAGCTGCGAGTTATTATTAATCCCTTTAAAATACAGGATACTGTATGGATTATTATTTACGGAAGTGCCTTCATAAGGCCTGGTATCATCGTTCGCATATTTAAAATAATCCAAATTCAAAATTATTTTCTTACCAGCAGAATCCAGTTTAAACTCATTAAAAAGATTTATCGAATTGAATTTTGGTTTTTGATCGGCGGTTGTTAGAGAAACTATTTCATTAAAGGGAACATTTGTATTATGCTGATAAACCAGCGATTTCGTATTTCTATTAGAATTCGTTTTATTAAAATTGCCAATATATTGGAAACCTAACGTCCAATTTGGTGTTGCCGAGTAATGCAAACCTAAAACACCGTTAAGTCTTTTGTAACCTCGGTTAAATCTTTGTTTAGTATTCCATAACTCCGCAAGAAAAGCATTATAATCTTGATAACTAAAAGTTTCGCCACCATCTCTGTAATTTAATGAAGAACTTAGGCTTAACTTATTTTTGCTGTACATGAAGTTACTCGTCACAGCTCCTTCACCTTCGTCGTACCTATGCAAGTAACTACTCCCTAAAGAAAGACTCCAAGAATCTGCTTGCGCTTTTTTTAATTTAATATTAATCAACCCACTTCCGCCAGCCGCGTCATATTTGGCGGGTGGCGTTGTAATTACTTCTATATTTTTAATATTATCCGCAGGAATTGATCTGAGAAAATTCGCCATATCTGCTTCGCCAAGTTCTAACATTTTATCATCTACTAAAACCCTAACAGACTGTTTACCTACTATCGTCACATTTTCATTTCTAACCGATACTCCAGGCGTAATTTTCAATGCTTCTAAAGCGTCGCCACCAGTAGCACTAATCGTATTTTCAATATTAAATACAACTCTATCCACTTTCCGTTCTACCAATTGTTTCCTTCCAGAAATTACTACAGTCCCCAAAGTATTGATAGCATCTACCATAATGGCACCTAAATAGGTATCTGAAACAAGTTCTATCGATTTTGTATATACAACTTGCTTAAATTGGCGAATTTCTAATCTATAAACACCTTTTTGGTAGTGGATATTAAATTCACCTTTATCGTTAGTTAGGCGATTTACTAGCGCAGTAGCCTTTTCTGAAAACAGAATAACTTCTGCATATTCTAATGGCCTGTTTTCAAGCGTAACAGCTTTCCCCGAAATTTTGATTTGAGCGATTAATGCATTACTTAAGATAAATACAATCAACACAATTAATAAAAACACTTTTCTCATTTTTAAAACTTAATTTTTTAATAATGAGGGCAAATATCAAGCGTAGTGATATTTGAAAGGTTCTCATATCATAATCTAGAAGTTCGATACTATAATCTAGAACTTATTTCGATTGCATTTTCTGATATTCTGCGGGAGTTAAGCCTGTGATTTTTTTAAAAGCCGTAAA
The DNA here is from genome assembly GCF_003313325.1 of Pedobacter namyangjuensis. Lineage (GTDB taxonomy): Bacteria > Bacteroidota > Bacteroidia > Sphingobacteriales > Sphingobacteriaceae > Pedobacter > Pedobacter namyangjuensis. Next base: position 259,645 of record NZ_QMHQ01000003.1, read on the forward strand.
AAAAGTTGACTTGGAGTTAAAACCGCTATCATAACCTAAGCCTTCAATTGTATAATTAGACTCGGTTTGTAAAAGCTCTTTAGCCTTTTCTACCCGATATTCTTTGATGAGATTTGAAAAAGATTTGCCTAAAACTTCGTTTATGTATTGAGATAGTAAGTGCTTTGTTATTTTTAATTCTTTTGCAGCTTCCTCCAGACTAAGATTCGGATTAAGAAATAGTTCTCTTTCAACAACGATAGACAGCTTTTGACCTATCAAATCTATCGTCTCTCTATCCATTTCTTTGTTTTTGTACTTTTCCTTTTCGTTAAAAAAGGTAGACTCGTGGCTGTTTCTAAAAATTAAAAGCAATACAATTAAATACAACACAAATGTAAACGACAAAGCGCCTACAATATAGGAGGTGTAGGCGGCAGTTGTGTAGGCTAACCATGTAAAGGCAACACCAATATAAATGCTAAGAAACCAAACATCTATTCGTTTTAAATTTTCTTTATCCTTAATTTTTTGGAGAATTGGTTGGAGATATTTAAAAGAAATAATAATATAAACCAACCATTGAAAATATATTGTTTTTAAAATCCAACTTGTCCAAACTGCAACGTGTTCGTCATAAGGATAAAAATATCCTAAAACGGTAATTCCGCCCAAATAGGGAGCTATATGCCATATCCAATTTCGCTTCTCTTCTGTAGAATATGAATTAAGGTATAAAAATAGAAACGGTCCGATTAGGATGCAAGCCGAGAGCCCAATCTGAATAAAAAAATTAGATAAATCGGGATTAAAATAGAAGAATACTGATTTTGCAATTCTAATACTTAATACCAGCAAGAGTAGGGATAAAAAATAGTTTGTAAAAACTTTCTTTTTAGCATTTATTGCAAAGTATAACGATAATAAAAAACCGTTAAAGGCCCCTAAGGCACTAAAAAAGAAAAGAAAGGTCATTTAGTTCGTTAAATTATTAAGTCTTTTCAGATAGCCTTATTTGAAATATCTAAAAAAGAAATATTTCAAATTTTTATTCGTAATGGATAATGTCGGAGCAAGGAAATACAATATTCCTTACTCAGCAAAACCATTTAAACGTATCAAAAAACAGCGTTTTGACATTTTATAACCGTACGGATCGGCACGTCATTTTACGCGTTTGTACCCAAGAGGAGATTCGAACTCCCACACCCATACAGGCGCCAGCCCCTCAAGCTGGTGCGTCTACCAATTTCGCCACCTGGGTAAGTGTTTGCAAATATATTAATCTAGTTTAAAACTCAAACCATCATAAGCAAGTTTAATATTTGATGGTAACTCTTGCTCAACTTCTTTATGCAAGCCTAAATAATGGCTCATATGTGTAAAATAAGTCATCTCGGCTCCTACTTTTTGTGCAAAAGCAATTGCCTCCTCTAAGGTAAAATGAGAAATATGTTCATTACGTTGCAATGCATTTACAATTAGGATTTTGCTCCCTTGTATTTTTTCTAATGATTCTTCTGAAACGGTTTTCGCATCAGTAATATAAGTAAAATCACCTATTCTATAACCCATAACTGGCAACTTATAGTGCATTACTTCAATCGGAGTTATAATAGTTTGACCAATTTGAAATGGATTTTTATCCACTGTGTGTAATGTAATTTGGGGTAAGCCGTGATATTTTGTGTCCTCAAAAATATAAGCAAATTCTCTACGTAACGCTTGCTGCACTCTTTCCACTGCATAAATATCAATTACTTTATGCAGAAGATAATTGAAGGGCCTAATATCGTCCAAACCAGCAACATGATCTTTATGTTCGTGGGTAAACAATATAGCATCTAAATCCTTAACCCCAGCTCTAAGCATTTGATACCTGAAGTCTGGTCCGCTATCTATCACAATAGTTTTATCGGCAGTTTCTACCAAAACAGATACTCTCAAACGCTTATCCCTACTATCAGACGATTGACAAACTTCGCAGCCACAACCTATTACCGGAATGCCTTGAGATGTACCTGTGCCTAAAACTGTAATTTTCAAATCTGATTTTACTATGAGTTTAAAATAACACTATTAAGATTACTAAGAGATATCGATAGATTTACTTCTATAATTAACCTTAAAATGTAAGCAATGATACCTAAAAATGGCTAAATAAAAAAGGGTTTGAACTTTCGAGCAAACCCTTTTCTAATAAATTTCAATGTAATTATCTTAAATCTACAACCTCAACACCCGGGTATTTCTTAGCATCGAAAGCAAAAGTAGTTTCCGGAACTTTTACGTTTGGAGAAAACGTTTTTACATTATAGGTATACGTGTTTCCGTTTTTCTCGTAAATAACAATGTTTGCTATTTGTTTAGTAGCTTTATCGATACTCAAACGCACTTTAAATACTGATTTTTTAGTATCTGTAGGCGATAATTCTATCATCTGATAAGTTTTTGCGCCAGATTTCGATTCGCCTGTGTAAAGGTATTTAAACCCTTTTTCGTAAATGGTAAAAATCTTTGCCGGATTCAAGGCATCGCCGCTATTATCAACGTTTGATATCTGAACTTCTTTATCGTTTTTTAAATAAGTCCATTGAACTTTACCATCGCTAATTAAATCCTGGTTAGTCATTGCTACTTTATATTTGTTCGCGTTAGCTTTAACATATAAAGTTCCTTGTTGTGTTTCTTTAACTTTTGCTTGTGCATTGTTTAAGGTAAAAGTAAAATCGCTTTTTACAATATCGTAAGTACGATATTTTTTACTAACTGCCGCTAAAATTTCTTTGGCCTTTGCATCGGTTTGTGCATTTGCTACCAAACCTGTTCCTAATACCAATAATGCTACTAATATCTTTTTCATGTGTTTGCTATTTATTGCCAACAGTTACAACTTTTCAGGTTGGCAAAACGTAAATCCTTATTTTTTATTCAGGTTAGTCAAGAATTGTTCCAAAGCATACTGGTCTGGTAATAAAACTTCTCTAGCTTTACTTCCCTCAAACGGACCAACAACTCCGGCCGCTTCTAACTGATCAATAATTCGTCCCGCACGGTTATATCCTAACTTCATTTTACGCTGAATAAGCGACGTAGATCCTTGCTGATGTGTTACAATCAACTGTGCAGCGTCTTCAAACAAAGGATCTCTGTCATCTGGATCGAAATCGGCTTTGCTACCTTCGCCAGCTTCATCAATATATTCTGGCAACTGATATGCTTCTGGATAACCTCTCTGGTTCCCGATAAATTCCGAAACCCTATCTACCTCCGGTGTATCTACAAATGCACACTGTAGCCTAATCAAGTCATTACCTGTAGATAAAAGCATATCTCCCCTACCAATTAACTGATCGGCACCGCCACTATCCAGAATAGTTCTCGAATCGATCTTAGACAAAACCCTAAAAGCCAACCTAGCCGGGAAATTGGCTTTAATAGTACCCGTTATAATGTTTACAGACGGACGTTGTGTGGCTAAAACCAAGTGTATACCAATTGCACGGGCTAATTGTGCTAAACGAGCTATTGGCGCCTCAACCTCTTTACCGGCCGTCATCATTAAATCGGCAAACTCATCAACTATTAAAACGATGTATGATAAGAACTTATGGCCATTTGCCGGATTTAACTTACGTTTAATAAACTTATCATTGTATTCCTTTAAATTCCTTACTTGGGCATCTTTTAATAAATCGTAACGTTGATCCATTTCGATACATAATGAATTTAAAGTATTTACAACTTTTTTGGTATCCGTTATAATCGCATCGGCCTCTCCAGGTAATTTAGCCAAAAAGTGGCGTTCGATTTTATTAAATAGCGTTAACTCTACCTTTTTAGGGTCTACCAGTACAAATTTTAACTGCGATGGATGTTTAGTGTAAAGCAACGAAACCAAAATAGCATTTATACCTACAGACTTACCCTGACCAGTAGCACCAGCAACCAATAAGTGAGGCATTTTGGCCAAATCGGCGATGTAAACCTCGTTAGAAATGGTTTTACCTAAAGCAATAGGCAAATCCATAGTTGTTTGTTGGAACTTTTCTGTTGCTAAAATACTACGCATCGAAACCATTTCTGGGTGCAGGTTTGGCACTTCTATACCAATAGTTCCCTTACCTGGCATTGGCGCAATAATACGAATACCGAGAGCAGCCAAACTCAGAGCAATGTCGTCCTCTAGGTTTTTGATCTTAGAAATTCTTACACCCGGAGCCGGAATAATTTCGTAAAGTGTAACCGTTGGACCAATAGTAGCTTTTATTTTATCAATTTCAATATTGTAGTGGTTAAGCGTTTCTACAATTTTGTTCTTATTGGCTTCTAACTCGCCTGCATCAACAGAGATTTTAGCCGAACCATGGTTTTCTAATAAATCTAAATGCGGTTTTTTGTACGATGCCAGATCCAAAGTAGGGTCGTAAGTACCAAATTGCTCAACTAATTCGTTTGCTTTAGTCTCTTCTTCGGTTTTTTCTATCGTAAAAGTTGGCTCCGTAACTATAGGTTCTGGCTCAACCACCACCACTGGTGGTGGAGGTGTTGGCGTAACAGTAACCGTTGGACTTAGCATCACATTAGTAGCCAAAGGCGTGTCCACAACCTGTTCGATGCTTTCAGTTTTCTCGAAACGATTAGGCGTTAAAACTACATTTTGCTCAATTTTAGCCTCCTTTTTGTACCTATCGTTAACGCTAAATTCAACTGGTTCAGATTTATTTTCTCTCACCAATTCAATATTATCGGGCACATCGGGTATATCTGGCGTAAACTCAGGTTGTTTATCGCGTTGCGGAATTTTAAAATCTATGTTATAGGCAATAATAAGAATGGTTAAACCTAAAAAAATCAGCAAACCCGCCACTCCTGCTTGTCCAATTTGCACAGTTAAAAGCTTATTGCTCCAATAGCCGAACTCTCCTTCTAAAAAATGTGGTGTTTCTGCAAAAAAAGAATGTCCGAAACCCATTAACAGAGAAATGAACAAGATGAAAAACAAGCTGTAGCCCAGCACTTTCTCTATCGCGAAAATTTTAACCTTAAATAATAAGCGGTAGCCGATTACAAAAAATACAAAGGCGAACAAGAACGAAGCAACGCCAAACCATTCGTAAATAAACTGATGAGCCAATAATGCACCAACTTTGCCCAACCAATTTTCTACAACCGGATCATCTACCCCACGTTCACGTAGTTCTTCTACACTTTTAAACAAATTGCCCCAACCACCGTTAGCATCAATTACATAACTTTGATCTTCTTGCCAAGTAAAAATATACGATGTAAATGCAAGCAGGAAATAAATGGAAATTACCACAAAAAGCAAACCCACAATCTTAACCAACCTGCCATCCTGCAAATCGAATTTTGGCAAGTATGCTTCCTTTACTTTAGATGCCCTGCTTGTTGTCTGCTTCTGACCCGGTTTCGCCGACTCGTTTTCGTTCCTAAATGAATTTCCTTTAAATTGATTACCCCTTAGCGACATCTTCTGTTAGTGATTATAATCAACAAATATAAAATATATAGTTGTTTGTGCATTACAAACGGCTACTATTTAAATAAATTATTTCGTTTTTGAGGCTAGCTTTTTTCCAATTTGCCTAAGGGTTATTAAACTTTCTTAAAAAACAATTGTCATAACTAAAACTGAATAATTAATTGAGGTTTTTTGTTTTAGGTTAATCCTGCTTAAGTGAAATTGAGCAGGATTTTTTTTGAAAAGCAAGCTCCGGAGCATTTTTAAACGCAAGCCCTGCTTTACACTACAATTCCCGATAAAATCGGGAGATTTTCGTTGCAATCAGGTTTACTTTATTTCTTATCAGCAACTAGGCGCTGTTGCAAAATGCCAAAACATGCGCTATTTTTAACGGCTAACACAATATCATTTTATTTTTGTTAATTTAACACGGCTTTTATACAAATGGAGATGAATATAGCGCAACTCGAAACTTACATCGAAAACGATCAACTAGACGAAATTATCAGTTTGCTAACTGAACGACCGCAACTAGCTGTTCAAACTACTTCGCACCAAATTTCGCCACTGTTACTGGCCTGTTATTACCAAAAGCAAAAAATTGCAAATGTTATTGCTGAGTTTGTTCCCGAACTAAATTTATTTGATGCCTGTGCCGTAGGCAAATTTGATGACGTAACTTTACTGGTGTTTAAAAGTCCGAGTAGCGTAAATTCTTTTTCTATAGATGGTTTTACGCCTCTAGGCTTAGCTTGCCATTTTAACCACGAAGAAATAGCAAGGTTTTTAATTTTAAAAGGCGCCGAAGTAAATATTGCCAGTAAAAATGGCTTCAATGTTTTTCCTATTCATTCTGCCGTTGCAGCAAATAACCTAAATCTTACAAATGTGTTGCTATATGCAGGCGCTTACCCAAATGTTTGTCAAAAGTCTGGTGTAGCACCATTACACACTGCAGCACAAAATGGTAACATCGAAATAATTATTGCATTATTAGAAAAAGGTGCAGAAGTAACCTTACGTATGGAAGGTGGCAAATTACCTGCAGATTTAGCTTCAGAGAAAGGTTTTACAGAAATTGCAGAAATTTTAATGCCGGAAGACTGAGAAGTTATAAGTAGTAAGTTTTAAGTGGTAAGTAAAGATTTCGCAACGTAAAACTTATTACTTAACACGTAAAACTTAAATATCCCAGACTCTTAATCTTACTTTTTTAACATAGGTTCTAATATCTAAAACCACTGCAGCCAGGATATAAAAGAGAATAGGAAAACCGACTGCTAAAAACGATGAATAAATAAAAAACAAGCGTACTTTGGTAATGCTCATATTCAGTTTGCCAGCCAAATAGGTAGAAACGCCAAAGCTTCGCTGTTCGAAAAAAGTAACAATTCTTTGAAACATTTTTTACTGTTTTAATAACTTAATACCAATACCACAAGTTAAGCATTTTTTTTCATTGCAATAACATTTCTTTAATTGCAAAATTGCTTGCGAACTAAATGCATTCTTTACATCAACTCCCGCATCTACAAACTGCTGTACCACAGCATTTTGCTCTGCAGAGAGATATTCTAAAATATACAATGCTCTAGTTACATAGTTTTCTTGTTTCATTGCCTTGCCATAAGCAAACAAAAACAGGCATAACGTATTAATTAAAATATTATCAATAGATTTTTTACCTAATTGCAAACTTACCTTAGTGGCAGTTTTGTTAAAATGGTAATGTGTTTGCCAAAATGCATTAACCGGCAGATTTTCGAAAAGCACAGCAGAGTTGCGATAGTCTTTTGTTGTTAACACCTTTGAAAATAGATGATTTGATACTGAAATTAATCCTGCAAACTGCGCTAACCTCAAAGTCGGAAAGTTTTGCGGTCGCATACGCATAAATTTCCAGAGCGAAATATCTATGGGTTTCAAATTGTACTTCTTTTGCAAAAAAGCATACTCTTTTTTAAGAGCATTTGGATAGTCATCTGCAAAGTTTTGGTTTAAGAACCCAGCTTGCCCGAACAATAAAGCTTCAATTTGCAAGGGCTGGTCTTTATGCTTGGCAAATATAGTTTGCGGTAAAGATTGTGCCAACATTTCCATCGGCAAGGCATTTACTTTAAAACCAAAGTTTTTAGCCATAAAATGATAAAAGGTTTCGTCCCAATCTCCTTTTAATTGTGCTAATTTGTCGTAAACAGCAACAGATTTTTCGGTTAGTCGCTCTACCAATACTCTAGTTAAAAATCCGTCGATAAGAAACTGATCAATTGTAGCAATTTGTTTCTGACATGGAAAATCATTCGTAGAATTAACCATTCCCAAATATCTATCGAACAAGGTTTCGCTAAACAAACCTTTCATAACCACAGTAGGTATTACAGTACCATCTTTTCTATAAATAGGTTTATCATCTTCTAACACCACATGTAAAATCACATTTTCGTAAGCTTCATTGTGTTGGTGTTGGTGCAATAGCCAGTCGGAAGATTTGAGGTGAACTTCTACATTTCCTACCCAAGTAGTTTTACTAATAATTAATTTTGCATTGCCAAAATCCGGGCCAGCATGTTTGTTCAAACCTCCCTGTTGTAACACTTCCACAGTTTCGCCAGCAGTTGTTACTAAGTTTTTATACTCGTACAACCTAAATTGCCAAATAAAATGCAGAAATTCTTCTGGAAAGCTCATAACTGAATTTAAGGAATAAACCCTAAATTTTATTACTACAAAAAAATTTAACCTTTGGTTATAACTTCTATCATTTACGTATTAGAAGAAAATTGTCAATTTTTCGCAAATGCGATTTCTATTGCCTTGCAACCTTCCAAAAGAACTACTAACTTTAAAAATAAGCCTGATTGTAGTGGAAAGCTCCCGTTTATCGGGACTTGGAACAAAAAGCAGGGCAAAATTTGCCACAAGCATAAAACCGAAAACTTTCTAAAAAATATTATAAAACAACTGTAACGATTTAAGCCTGAGCATCGTATTGATTGTAAAACCTTAACATAATGCCAAAAACGCTACTTTTCTTAAAATCTGTTGTATTACTATTAAGTATTTTAACATTCGTGCAAGCTTGTAAAAAAACCGCCTATAATACTATAGAGGGCAATTACAACCTTAGAGCCAATGAAACGATAAACCTACCAAAAAACAGCCCGAGTACTTTAACCGTAAGTGATTTTGCCGATAGTAGATGTCCTATAGATGTGCAATGTGTTTGGGCAGGCGTAGCAACGATAAAAGTTACCATAACTGAAAATAACAAAACGCAAAACTTAGAGCTTTGCAAAGGTGGATGTAATGTAACTAAACAAGCAACCATACAAGAGTTTATATTAAATGATGTTACCTACACCATTGAATTGGCAGATTTGAAACCTTACCCAAGTACAAATAAACCTGCGATTAAACAAGTTGCAGAACTGGTGATCAAACGTAAATAGTCTATCAAATTTTTGATACAATCTTCATTTTAGTTTAACTATCCGTAAGTTTATCATATCAACAGGATAATTAAACCTATAAAATGAAAAAAACTATACTCAATCTCTTCTTGCTTGCATTAAGTGGTAGTGCTTTTGCACAAGATGCCATTAGCTATCAAACACCGCCACAAGCTATTACCGATTTGCTTTTAGCGAAGCCTACCCCTGGCGTTAGCATAGACAGCAAGGCCGAATGGATGTTATTCAGCGAGCGAAACTCTTTCCCTTCAATAGAGGAATTGGCTATGCCAGAATACCGAATTGCCGGTATGCGTATCAACCCGAACAATTACTCGCCTAGTAGGCAAACCTACATTAACAACTTTAGCCTAAAGAATATTAAAACGGGCAAAACGTTGGCAGTTACTGGTTTACCAACACCATTATATGCAGGTAGTGTAAGCTGGAGCCCCAACGAAACTAAAATTTCTTTTACGCAAACCGGGCAAAACCGCGTTGATTTGTACGTAATAGATGTTGCTACCGGAAAAGCAACTAAAATGAATAAACAGCCTATAAATGCAATTATGGGCGGTGGTGCAACTTGGGTTGATGACCAAACCTTGTTATACCGCACCGCTACAAAGGCGGCTAATATGGCACCACCTAAACCATTAGCACCAAAAGGACCAACTGTACAGCAGAATTTAGGTAAAACTGCACCAAGTGCAACTTTGCAAGATTTAATTAAATCGCCTTACGATGAGCAATTGTTTGAGTTTTTTGCAACATCGCAACTGGTGCAAAATAAAGCTGGCGTTGAAACTTTAATTGGCAAACCAGCAATTTACACTAGCGTTTCTCTATCTCCAGATAAAAACTACATGATGGTACGTACCATTAAAAAACCTTTTTCTTATTTAGTTGCTGCCTACGGTTTTCCTTCTGTATTAAATGTAACAGACAGAGCTGGCAAAGTAATTAAAACTTTGGCAGATTTGCCGAGTACTGAGGTTAGACCATCGGGCTACGATAATGTGCAAAATGTACCAAGAGGTTTTGATTGGAGAGACGACGAACCAGCATCAATTACCTGGACGGTGCCTTTGGATAGTGGTTTGATTAAAAAAGATGTGGAATACCACGATGCAATTTTGCAATTAAGCGCACCATTTACTAGTCAGCCTAAAGAGTTGTTTAAAACAAAAATGCGTTTTGGTGGCATAAGCTGGGGTAACCCAACTTTAGCTTTGTTTAGAGAAAGTTCTAGAACCAAACAAACCTCTAAATTAAGCCGTTATAACCCAACAACTGGTGCTATAGAATTGCTTTACGAACTAAGCACAACAGATGCCTATAACAACCCCGGCTCGCCAGTTACCGAAAAAAACAAGTTTGGCCGCAACGTAATTTTAACAACAGATAATGGCACCAAACTTTTGTTAAACAACACAACAGGTGCATCTGCCAAAGGCGATTTACCTTTTATTGCAAAATTTGATTTGGCGACTAAAAAATCTGAGATTTTATGGCGTAGCCAACCGGGTAGCTTTGAAATGGTAACCGATGTTTTGGACCCACAGAAATTGGTATTATTAACCCGTAAGGAAAGTCAAAAAGATGCGCCAAATTATTACATTAAAAACCTGATTTTACGCGTAGCAGATAGAAAAATTACCGACTTCACAAATCCTTATACACAATTAGACGGCGTTAGCAAACAGAAAATATCTTACAAACGTGCCGACGGAATTGATTTAACTGGAGATTTATATTTGCCAAAAGGATACAATAAAGAAAAAGACGGACCATTACCTGTTTTAATTTGGGCCTACCCTCGCGAGTTTAACTCGGCAGCAGATGCGGCGCAAATTAGAGGTTCGCAAGATAAATTTACTACCATTAGTTCTGGCGGACCATTGTTTTTTGTAACGCAAGGCTATGCGGTTTTAGACAATGCAGAAATGCCAATCGTGGCTAAAGATGGTAAAAGACCAAACGATACTTTTGTAGAGCAATTGAAATTAAACGCCGAAGCAGCTATTAACAAACTAAGCGAAATGGGTGTTGGCGATAAAAACAGAATGGCTGTAGGTGGCCATAGTTACGGTGCATTTATGACGGCAAACCTGTTAGCACACACTAATTTATTTAAAGCTGGTATTGCTCGCAGTGGCGCTTACAACAGAACATTAACACCATTTGGCTTCCAAAACGAAGATCGTACCTACTGGCAAGCACCAGAGCTGTATTATCAAATGAGTCCGTTTAGTTATGCTGATAAAATTAAAACACCAATTTTGTTAATCCACGGAGAAATGGACGATAATCAAGGTACATTCCCAATTAACAGCGAGCGTTTGTTCAACGCAATTAAAGGTCATGGTGGTACCACTCGTTTTGTGTACTTACCTTACGAGGCACACGGTTACCGTGCAAAGGAAAATATCTTGCACCAATTATGGGAAATTAATACTTGGTTAGATACTTACGTCAAAAATCCTAAAGTAACGGTAGCTAAATAATATAGCTGTCGTCATCCCCGTGAAAACAGCGAAAAAGGTTTTTACGTAGGGATTACGATGCCTAGCGTAGCTGAGCATACCGAAAGACATAGCAGGCTATTAATTTAAACATCCGGTGGATTTAATTATTCATCGGATGTTTTGGTTTAGCGCCTTTTTAGAAAAACAATGTCCGTAATCCTTAGCTTCTTCCGCCCTGCTATCACTGCAATCTTTTTTACCCCTAAAGGGGACTTGGTAAAAAAGTATTTTCGTTCTATCAGGTTTAAGGAAGTAGCATAGCGGTCGTCATTTCAGTGAAAACGGAAATCCTAATGAGCGGAAAAGGCTTTTCAAAAAAGCTAAATCACCTCCTATCATTTAGATTATTTACTACCTTTAAATAACAACGGATGATATCGTTTAAATCAAACAATAAATGGAAAAATTACTACGCATAATCAACGCCTGCAGAACAAAATGGCTTACTACGATAGAGGACCTATCTACCGAACAAATGAATTTTATCCCGCCAGGTTTTAAAAATAACCTAGCATGGCAATTAGGCCATGTGGTAGTTAGTCAGCAGATACTTTGCTACCGCCTGTCAGGCAATAAATTTGTAATTGAAGAAGAACTTATAGACCTATACAAAAACGGGTCGAAACCAGAAAGAGATTTTAGCAGTGCAGAAATTGCACAAATGAAAGGTTATTTATTGAGTACCATTGCTCAATTAGAAAATGATTTAGACCACAATCTTTTTGCAAATTTTACACCGTATAGCATCTCCACCTATGCAGGTGTAGAATTAAAAAATATTGAAGATGCTTTAACTTTTATAATCTCCCATGATGGTTTGCATTACGGTTGTAGTATTGGGTTGAAGAAATTAGTTTAGAAATTTTAGCGATAGCTTTTCTGAGCGTTTGCTAGGAAAGGCTATCTTTGCACTGATGAGATACTTCTTCCACATTGCCTATAACGGCCATACCTATAACGGCTGGCAAAGGCAACCAAAAGTAAACAGCGTACAAGAAATTATTGAAGAGAAATTCAGTCAGATTTTCAAAACGCCTTTGGCAATAAATGGATGTGGAAGAACGGATTCGGGCGTTCATGCCAGTCAATTCTTTTTCCATATAGACATTGAACAGGAATGGGATTTCGATCTAATTTTTAGATTGAACAAGTTATTGCCACACAATATTTCGGTATTCGATCTATTTAAAATGGATGGCAAACCTCACGCTAGGTTTGATGCCGTACAACGGAAATACGATTATTATTTGCACACTTATAAAGATCCCTTTCTAAATCAATTAAGCTCTTATTATGATACGCCAAACCTGAATTTGGCCGAGATGAAAAAAGCAGTTTTACTTTTGCCACAGTACAAAGACTATCGAGCTTTTTGTACCGCTCCAGATAAAAACGAGCATACCATTTGCAACGTAATGGACGCTAAATTGTTTAGCACTAACAACAACGACCAATTGCGTTTCCACATCGCTAGCAATAGGTTTTTAGGGAAAATGATTCGGATTATCACTGGAAATTTAATAAAAATTGGCAAAGGCTTAATGACAGTAGATGAATTTGAGCAAATGCTAATTACCAAAGAACCACCAACTATCATGGAAATTGCCAAACCAAATGGCTTGTACCTTTCTAAAGTTACCTATCCTTATTTGAATTTACCTTTACGAACAGAATTTTCTGGACTACAATGCAACGATTGGATTGAGGTTTAGTTGTCCGGTTTTTCTTAGAGCGCTGTTCGTTTTTCGTCTCTCATCATATTATCTTCCGGACTTTCCTCACTCCAGACTAACGACTTCAAACTCCAGACTTTCTTACTTAAACCTAATCGCTTTTAGCGGACTTACCCTACTAACCAACAAAGACGGTAAAATCAAAACCACCGCACAAATTGCCACAGTAGATAAGTTTAATAACAATACATCTGTTAAGTGAACTTCAATGGGTACATAAGCTAAATAATAATTGGTTTGTGCTAGTTTAAACAAATGTGTTTTTTGCTGTAAAAATGCTAATCCCAAACCTAAAACATTCCCTAAAAGCAAGCCGATACCAACTAAATAAATGGCATTGTACAGAAAAATCTTCATAATGCTTTCGGTAGTAGTGCCCATTGCCTTTAGCAACCCAATCATTGTTGTACGTTCTAAAATCATTATTAGTAAAGCCGTTACCATATTTATAACACCAACAATCATCATTAAAAAAAGTAAAACTCTTGTATTTACGTCTAATAAGGATAACCAGGTAAATATTTCGGGTGTGCTTTCTATTACAGACCTAGAACGCAATTTTAACTCCAAATTAGCATAAATATCATCTGCATTTTGCTTCAGCATTGCAAAATCATTAGTCTTAACTTCAATGCCTCCCATTTGGTTGGCGGTCCAGTTATTTATGCTTCTAATAACGTCAATATTGCCCAAAACAAAGGTTTTATCTATATTATCAATTCCAATAGCATAAATGCCTACAATAGTAAACTTTCTTCGCTTAGGCGGATTTTGTATAAAGTGCATCAAAAACCTATCGCCAACTTTCAGTTTTAACCTATCTGCAGTGTGTTGGGAAATCATTATCTGGTAATCATCTTTTTTAAAATCGATGATTTTACCACTCACCAAATGCTTTTTGATGTAACTCCAGTCGTAATCTTTATCTATACCTTTAAAATTTATTCCTTCTACTTCGTTGTTAGCCGAAATAATTGCAGGCTTGGTAGCAAAAGGATAGAACGAGACGATAGATTTATTCTGTTTTAAATAGTTTAAAGTGGTGTCATTTGGCACAAATGGAGATTTTTCGAACGAACCGTTTAAGTCGTAACGGTAAATCTGCACGTCGCCAATAAAACCCCTTACTTTATCCTGTATTTCGGTCTTAAAGCCTTTAATAATAGCTACAGATAAAATCATTACCGCCAAACTTAACATTACGCCTGCAATTGCAATACGCACAATTAGCTTAGAAAAAGTACGTTCAGATTTAATGGCTATCCGCTTTGCGATGAAATATTCTATATTCAAAATCTGTAATAAATTGTAACTTAGCAAAAGTGCTAATTCGCTTTTGAATTAACGTATATTAATTTAAAAACCTATATAAAATGAACAAGTTTACAACTGCTTTTGTTGCTGCATTAAGCATTATTACGTTTAGTGCTTGTGCACAGACTCCTAAAAAAGAAACCGCGGTTAAAAACTCGGCAGTTAAATACGCAAACTTTAAAACCGGTGCAGAACAAACCGAAAAATATTTGCCTTTGCTAAAAGGTAAGCGTATTGGCATGGTGGTAAACCCAACCAGTATTATCGGCAAAGAAACTGTGGTAGATAGTTTGCTCAAAAGAGGGGTAAACATTGTTAAAATTTTTGGTCCGGAGCACGGTTTTAGAGGCGACGCTAGTGCGGGTATACATGTAGACGACGCAGTAGATACAAAAACCGGCATTAAAGCAATCTCATTATATGGAAAACATAGTACGCCAACTAAAGAAGATTTAGCAGACGTTGACATTATGATTTTTGATATACAGGATGTTGGCGTTCGCTTCTACACTTACATGAACACGTTACAACACGTAATGGAAGCCTGCGCTAGAGATGGTAAGGAAGTAATGATTTTTGACCGCCCGAACCCAAATGCATTTTATATAGACGGCCCAGTTTTAGATCCAAAATTTAAATCAGGAATTGGTATTCAGCCTATTCCCATTGTGCATGGATTAACTTTAGGAGAGTATGCGCAAATGCTAAATGGCGAGGGTTGGTTAAAAGACAAAGTGAAGTGTAAGATTACGGTGATTAAAAACGCTGATTATAACCATGATATGCCTTACGAATTACCCGTTAAGCCATCGCCCAACCTAAATACGCAACAATCTATTTTACTTTATCCGAGCACTTGCTTGTTCGAAGGTATCTACCTCAACCATGGTCGAGGAACACAGTTTCCATTTACAGTATTAGGTGCTCCGTATTTAAAAGGCAAGTATAAATTTTCGTTTACACCTACCGGGATAAAAGGAATGGCAGAAACGCCAATTTTTAAAGACGAAGTGTGTTATGGATTGGACTTAAGAAATTACGACGCATCTATTTTCAGAAAAACGAAACAAATTAACATCGGCTGGGTTATCGAATTATATAAAGCTTCCCCAAGGAAATCAGATTTTTTCAACTCTAAGCTAAGTAATCAAATGGGCACCATAGAAAAATTAGTTGGTGTTGGAGATTTTAGGCAACAAATTATTGCTGGTAAATCTGAAAAAGAAATTAGGGCAAGCTGGGAACCCGGACTAAGCAAATACAAAGAAATGCGTAAAAAGTATCTGCTTTATCCATAAAATGGATAACCATGAACAAAGAACAGAAAAAAAGCGACAAGCCCGAAAGTAACTTTCAGGAGCCACAACCCAAAGGAAAGGTTGATAAAGGCGAAAAGGCGGTAAAAAAGCCCGAAGATGAAGTTTACAACAAAGATAAGGCAGAAGCGAAAACTAAAAATCCGGCAAAGGAAAAAGAGCAAAGCGAACAGCCAGTTCATCCGGTAAAAAAAGCTCCAAAAGATTAATCTTTTGGAGCTTTTTATTTTTGAATCGATTATACCTATCGTCTTATTGAAAATGAAAATCCAAGATTGCCTCGCTTTGCGAAAACCAAGACTCGCAAAGACGATTATTCGATAGGCTCCTCAGGAGTCAGGAATGATAAGTACTTATTTCTTCTTAACCTTTTTCAAGAACTTCATCAACACTTTTTCATCATCTTGTATGGCAGCAATGTCGTCAGGTTTTGTGGTATTTATTTGTTTTAGGTAAGCCTGTAATCCGTCATTTTCAAAGGTTTCTAATAATAGCGGATAAACATAAGAACTTTTGCAAACCGCCCTTGTATTACCTAACCTACTTGCTACACAGTCTAAAACTTCTACTATTACTTTTTTCTTAGCCATCTCCGGATTCTGAACCGTACAGCAAGCCAACTGGCGAAGTGCCTCTAAAGTACCGCCCCAAGTTCTAAAATCCTTTGCTGTAAAATCTGATCCGGTAATTTCCTTAATATAATTGTTAACCATTCCAGAATCTACGCCCCTATGTCTGCCATCTTTGGTGTAATACTGAAAGAGTTCTTGCCCAGGTATATCTTTAGATTTCTTTATCAACTTGGCCAACCTTTTATCGGTCAATTTCACGTCTTGTTTTACGCCTTTTTTACCGATAAAACTCAATGTAAAACTGTCGCCTTTTTGCTTAAAATGCTGATCTTTTAACGTGCTTAACCCGTAACTTCCATAATTTCGCTTATGCGCCTCATTACCAATTCTAATTAGCGTATGCTGCAAAACTGTAAGGCAAAGCGCTAAAACTTTTCTTTCATCAAATGCTTTTCGCTTTAAATCTTTAGCAATTTGTTTACGTGCTTTTGGCAATACCTTGCCAAATTCTAGTAGTCTAAAGTATTTATGATCCGATCTTCTCGCGGTCCAATCTGCGTGGTACCGGTATTGCTTCCTTCCGGCAACGTCTACCCCTAATGCTTGTAAATAACCATTTTTCTTTGGCGATATCCAAACATCTTTCCAAGCGGGAGGAAGTACTAGCTTTTTTATTCGCTCTAAATCATTTCCATCTTTAAGCCGATTACCATTTTTATCTTCGTAAAAAAACTTACCAGGTTTACCTTTGCGATAAATACCCGGCTTGGTAGGATCTACAAAAACCAAGCTACTAGATTCTATTACTTCTGCAACACTTACCATATTTATAGCGATAAATCAATGAAATTTTAGTTATTTTGTTAGTACTAACAATAGCCAAGCTCCGTTTTTTAGGTAGCCAAAGGCGATGACATTAACAACCGATTATGAAAATAGTTTTTATGGGTACGCCCGATTTTGCCGTTGCTTCATTGAGTGCTTTACAAAACGCAGGTTTTGATATTGTTGGTGTGGTAACCGCTGCAGATAAGCCTGCCGGTCGAGGACAAAAATTAAGTGAAAGTGCTGTAAAAAAATACGCTATAGAAAATGGGTTAAAGGTTTTGCAACCTTTAAAGTTAAAAGACCCTATTTTTATTGAAGAACTAAAAGCGTTAAATGCCGAACTTTTTGTAGTTGTAGCTTTTAGGATGCTTCCAGAAATTGTTTGGAGCATGCCTACAAAAGGAACCATTAACTTACACGGTTCTTTGCTACCACAATATCGTGGGGCAGCACCAATAAACCACGTAATTATTAATGGCGAAACCGAAACTGGTGTTACTACCTTTTTCTTAAAGCAAGAAATTGATACTGGAGATGTTATTTTTAGTGATAAAACTGAAATCACTCCAGATGACACTGCTGGAAGTTTGCACGATAAGCTGATGGTAATTGGGGCAAATTTATTGGTTAAGACCGTTAAAGCAATAGAAGTAGGAGATTACAGCGAGGTACCACAGCCAGAAAGCTTCGAATTAAAAAATGCACCGAAAATATTCAAGGACTTTTGTAAGGTTGATTGGAACCAGACAAATCAGGTGGTTTATAATCATATTCGTGGATTAAGCCCATACCCTACTGCATTTACCGTTTTTAATGATAAAACACTTAAAATTTTTAATGCTGAAAAGGAGGATAAAGAACCCGGTATTTCTACTGCTGCATTTTTAACCGATGGAAAAACCTACCTAAAGTTTGCGACTAAAGACGGTTTTATTAAACTCACCGACGTACAATACGAAGGAAAAAAACGCATGCTAATTGATGAGTTTTTAAGAGGGATGCGTTTGTAATTTTTGGTTGTGTCAATTTCGGTAAGCCTACGTAAAGTCGCATGCTGAAAATTTTCTGTTTAAATTCCTTAACAAAATTGGCAGTGACTAATATGCGGGCGATAAACCAAACTCTAGCCAAAAGCAAAGCGATTGTTAAATAAACCCAATTGAAGCGAGCACCCCGAATTTTTAACCGTTTGCTTTCTTTTGCACAGTTTTATAGGGGTAAAGCGTAAAGTGGGACTGATTTTGCCAAGTATTACATCCGTTCCTTTCAAAAAAACTAGGTAAATATCGCTTTGCAGAACTTAACTGGAAAGAATTTACATTAAGCTTCGCTAACCTGCTTTTTCTTGTAATTTGTAATAAAAACGCCTACAATAATTAACACGGTTGCTATAAGTAAATCGATGGTAATTACTTCATCTAATATTAACCAGCCTAAGAAAATGGCAATAATGGTGTTAAAGTACGACAAAATGGAAACCTCCGTAGCGGTAACTTTCTTGAGTGCGTAAATATAACAGAAGAAACCAATTACAGAACCAAAAACAGCCAAATAAACCACCGCACCTAAACTTTGCAGACTCCAAGATGAAGGTTCGATAGTTGGCGAAAAAATAAAAGCCAAAACGAGTTGCACTACGGCAGAAAAGATGAACTGGTAAAACAAGTCTAAAATGATGTTGGATGATTCGTGCGTATATTTTTTAGCATAAATGGTTCCGCTTGCCCAACCTAAAATTGCAATTGCGAGAAACATTATCCCGGTTTTATAATTAGGATCCAACAAGTCGCCAATACCATCTCTAAAAATAAAAGCAACGCCCAAAAAGCCTATAATAACCCCTATAAACCCTTTTAAAGTTGGTTTTTGCAAACCTATAGCCACGCTACCCAAAAATACCGCTATTGGCGAAAGTGCATTTAGCAATGATGTTAACCCACTTGGTATAGTTTGCTCGGCAACGGTTGTCATACCGTTAGCTACTACAATCATTAAGGTAGAAAGCAACATTTGCCTACGCATTGAAGGCCAGCCTATCCATTTAAATTCTTTCTTGCGCAAAAGTATAACCAGCAAAATTAGTGCAGCCATACTTTGGCGCATGGTAGTTACAAACCAGGGAGGTATGGTTTCGACTGCTATACGAATGCCTAAATAAGTTGTACCCCAAACAATAGCAACAGCCAATAGCGAAACTACCAGCTTTACATCCATTTTTTGGGTGCTCATATTAATTGGTTGGCAACAAGTATTTGCTCCATTTCTTGTTGTAAAAGCAACGCCTCTTCTCTAGCTTTTTCGGCAAAATCTAAACCATTGCTAGCATAAATAATACTACGAGCAGCATTTACCAATAGCCCGCATTGCGAGTTAAGGCCGAATTTGCAAACCTCAGTTAAACTACCACCTTGTGCACCAACGCCTGGAACCAGTAAAAAATGTTCTGGCGCCAACTGGCGGATATTTTGAAATTCTTCTGGCTTTGTTGCACCAACTACGTACATCATCTGGTTGCTGGTTGCCCATTGCTGAGAAGTAGTAATTACCTGTTCGTAAAGCTTTTGATCTTCGCTTTGCTTAACCTGAAAATCTTTACTGCCAGCATTTGATGTTAAAGCCAATAGAATAACCCATTTATCTTTATGCGTTAAGAATGGTGAAACAGAATCTTCGCCCATATACGGCGCCACTGTAACCGAATCGAAACTCATTTCTGAGCTTTGCTCGTTAAAAAAAGCTTCAGCATACATTGCAGAGGTATTACCAATATCACCTCTTTTTGCATCGGCAATAGTAAAAACTTCTTTAGGAAAATGTTTCCAAGTGTTTACCAAAGTTTCCCAACCTTTAACTCCCCTACTTTCGTAAAATGCCGTATTAGGTTTATAGGCAACACATAAGTCATGTGTAGCATCTATTAACTGTTTATTAAACTCTAAAATCGGATCGTTATATTTTAGTAGATGTTTTGGGAGTTTATCGAGCACTGGATCTAATCCGATACATAAAAACGATTTCTTTTTCTGTATTTGCTCAAAAAGTTGTTCTTTGTTCATTATACGTGGGAATGTGTGCAAAGATGCAATTTTTAGCGCTTTTTACTGTCTTTTTGGGGAGCGAAAGTTTACGATTTTTTAACTTTTTTTAAACAATTTTAATTTTTAGTTGCTTATTAACTTGTAAATACATACAATTGTGCCATAATTCTCGAATGTCTATCTGAATATCCCAGAAAAATCTCCAACGAATATTATTAGTAAATGTTTATTTCAGGCATTTTTTGGTTGTATATTTTTGATAGACTCAAATTAAAATTTCTCGACAAACACATATAAATGTTTAACAAAACAGAACTAACTGAGAAGCTTACCGCCGAATTGCGTGAGCTAGCAAAAAATGAAGGCGTAAGCAATGCAGACGATTTACGCAAAACCGAGCTAATAGACCAAATCTTACAACAACAAGCTAGTAAAAGCACAAATGCAGAAGATGTAGCAAAGGAAGTTGCGCCGAAAGCTAAAGTTAGCAAAGAAGCTAGCAGCAATAAACCTGTTGCTAAAAAAAGAGCTCGAATTTCTAAAGACGATAAGCCTAATGCTCCTGCCGAAAACGAACGCGATAGAATAACTTTGTTTGATGAGCCGGTTGCATCTAGAGTTGAAACAGTGGTTGCCGAAGTAGAAAAAGAAACCGAGACAATTGAACCTCCTGTGGTTGTTACTCCTCCAGATTTTGTTGATGATCCGCAACGTTTAGAAACCATTGCTGTAAAGTTACAAAACCAGGCTAACCAGAAAAAAGATAGGCTGCCAAGAGAAGCAAGACCTGTTCGAGAACAGAAAAAACCATCGGAACAAACAGGCGATGAAAAACCGAAAGAAGAAAGAGCTCCAAGAGAGGAGAATACAAATAATAACAACCGCCCTCAAAAGAACCAGAATAATCCTAACCAAAACGGTGGTAACCACAAACATAACGAAACTAGCTACAGCAACTTAGATTTCGATAATACCATTACTAATGAAGGTGTGTTAGAAATTATGCCAGATGGTTATGGTTTTTTACGCTCTGCAGATTACAATTATTTATCCTCTCCAGATGATATTTATGTATCGCAATCTCAGATAAAATTATTCGGCTTAAAAACCGGCGATACTGTTAACGGAAGTATCCGTCCACCAAAAGAAGGCGAAAAATATTTCCCTTTGGTTAAGGTAATTAGCATTAATGGACGCATTCCTGCGGATGTGCGTGATCGTGTGCCTTTCGACTATCTAACCCCTCTTTTCCCTACAGAGAAATTAAACCTATTTACAGAGAGCAACAATTACTCTACACGTATAATGGATTTATTTACACCAATTGGTAAAGGTCAGCGTGGTTTAATTGTGGCACAACCGAAAACAGGTAAAACTAATTTACTAAAGGAAGTTGCTAACGCTATCGCGAAAAACCATCCAGAAGTTTATTTAATTATCTTATTAATTGATGAGCGTCCGGAAGAGGTTACAGACATGGCTCGTAGTGTAAGAGCAGAAGTTATTGCTTCTACTTTCGACGAACCAGCTGAGCGCCATGTTAAAATTGCCAATATCGTACTTGAAAAATCTAAACGTTTGGTAGAATGCGGTCATGATGTAGTTATTCTTTTAGATTCAATTACACGTTTGGCGAGAGCTTATAATACAACTGCTCCTGCATCTGGTAAAATTTTATCGGGTGGTGTTGATGCAAACGCTTTACACAAACCAAAACGTTTCTTCGGTGCTGCTCGTAACATAGAAAAAGGCGGCTCTTTAACTATTTTAGCTACTGCGTTAACAGATACCGGTTCTAAAATGGATGAGGTTATTTTCGAAGAGTTTAAAGGTACCGGCAACATGGAGTTACAGTTAGATCGTAAGTTATCTAACAAACGTATTTTCCCTGCTATTGATATTACCGCATCGAGCACACGTAGAGATGATTTATTATTAGATAGAGAAAACCTACAACGTATTTGGGTATTGCGTAACCACTTAGCAGATATGAATTCTCAAGAGGCCATGGAATTAGTGCAAGCTCAAATTAAAGGTACCAAGACCAACGAAGAATTTTTGATGGGAATGAACGGATAGTGGATTTGTACGTTTTAAGTGGTAAGTTGTACCTATCGCTTTCCACTTAAAACTTATAACGTTTAACTTACAACTTAAATGAAGAAACATATCCCTAACGCTATTACCTGTGCCAATTTATTTTCTGGCTGCATTGGTATTGTATTCGCGTTTAACCAAAACCTTAAAATTGCAGCGTTGTGTATTTTCATCTCGTTGCTATTCGATTTTTTTGACGGTTTTGTAGCCCGATTATTAAAAGTTAGTGGCGATATGGGCAAGGAATTAGATTCCCTAGCTGATGTAGTTAGTTTTGGCGTTTTACCGTCCATCATTTTATTTCAAATAGCACCCAAAGCTTTCTTCTGGTTTGATAATAATGCTATCCTACCCTATTTTGCTTTTTTCATAGCGGTATTCTCTGCATACAGATTGGCGAAATTTAATTTAGACACACGTCAAACAGATCAGTTTATAGGCCTGCCGACTCCGGCAAATGCAATATTAATTGCATCTATACCACTAATTTACGATTTAAATATTTTTACATTCGAGACCTCAACGCTTTCTACAACGTTGTTTCTATCGTTTATAGCCCTGATGTGTTTTTTATTGGTATGTGAGTTACCGTTAATTGCCTTAAAGTTTAAAACCTTTGGTTTTAAAGAAAATATGGCACGTTACTTACTAATTATTTCGTCGGTAATTTTGGTAATCGTGTTAAAGTATTTGGCTATTCCGGCAATATTATTAACCTATATCTTACTTTCTATTGTATTCTTTAAAAGAAAATCAGTCTAAAGCTCTTTTCTAAGCTCAACTTTGGCATCTTCAAGTTGCTGGTACAATACAGGTAAAAAGCTCTTTATTTCTTCAAATGCTGCAGGTATAGATTCCAACGATTTACGTTCGCGAGCATTCCTTTCAATTTCTTGCATGTGGTCGCGAGCATCGGCTCTGCCCACATAAAAGAAAGTAGGCTTTATTTTATGCGCAACTTCAGAAGCCGTTTTCCAATTGCTAACAACAACTTCCTTTTCCAAGTCTGTCATATATATCGGCGTCTGTGTTAAAAACGCATCCAACATTTCTATCATAAACTCCGCACTATCTCCAGACATCTCTCGTAAATACGATAAATCTAATGGTTCTCCGTTCTTGGTGTTATCAATCATCTCTCCAAATTTAATAAATTAAATCTTTGATACGGATAAAGAATCGGTTAAAATTGCTAATATTTCTGATATAGTTTTTTTAAGAATTGGGTGTACAACTTTGGGTGCTATTTCTGCTAAAGGTGCTAACACAAATTTTCTATTTTGCATTTGCGGATGTGGCACCTGTAACTCGTCGCCAAGATCTATAATTTCAGCGCCGTACAGTATTAAATCAATGTCTATTAGTCGCTCGCCCCACTTTTCTACCCTAACCCTACCCAATTCTCGCTCAATATCCAACAAAACGCGAAGCAAGTTTAAAGCAGGTAAATCGGTTTTTATACCAACGGCCATATTTACAAAATCCGGTTGATCTGTTTTACCCCAAGCCTCTGTTTCATAAAAACCCGATTGTGCAAAAATAGCACCGGCCTTTTCTTCAATAAGTGCTAAAGCGCTTAATAAAAGTTGCTTTCTATCGCCCAGATTACTACCTAGTAACAAGTAAGCCGAAAATTGGTCTAAACCCATATAAATTAACTAAGCCTCCAAACTTTTTACACTAAAAAACATTTATAAAATTGCCATAGGCAATGCAAATTTACTATAAGATGCCATTGCGTTTTATATCTTTACAAATTAAATATATAGCTACCAGATGAAAGAATTTTTCAAGTATGTTTTTGCTACAGTTGTCGGAATTGTTATTTCTACATTTATAATCGGCTTCCTTTTTGTTATTGTGATGCTTGGTTTTATTGCCTCAATAGGCGAAGAAAAACCAGCGTCTGTTAAGTCGAGCTCTGCGCTTTATTTAGACCTAGATCAAGCCATTACTGAGCGCACCCCAGACAACTCATTGTCTGGCATACCTATTTTAGGTGGAAGCGGGCAGAAATCTATTGGTTTTAACGATGTTATTAGAGCTTTAAAAGAAGCAAAAAACGACAGTAAAATTGACTGTATTTATATTAACGTAAGCTCGCCAAACGCCGGTATGGCAACAATGCTCGAAGTTAGAAATGCAATTATCGATTTCAAAAAAAGCAAAAAACCAGTTATCGCTTATAGCGAAGTCTATACCCAAGGCGCATATTATTTAGCTTCTGCGGCAAGCAAGGTTTACCTAAATCCGCAAGGCGCTTTAGAGTTTAAAGGCTTCAGTTCAGAATTAACTTTCTTTAAAGGAGCTTTGGATAAACTTGGTGTTGAAGCGCAGATTATTAGAGTTGGTGATTACAAAAGTGCGGTAGAGCCATTTGTTAACACAAAAATGAGCGACTATAACAAACAACAGGTAACAGCCTATGTTGGTGGTTTATACAAAACATTTTTAAATGGCATAGCAACTACTAGAAACATTAGCGCCGATAGCTTATACACAATAGCTGATGATTATAAAATAAGAGAACCAAAGGATGCCCTGGCTTATAAACTTGTAGATGGCTTGAAGTATAAGGATGAGGTGTTAGACGAGCTGAGAACTATTACCGGCAAAAACAAAAAAAGTGCGGTTAGCATCGTAACTATTAACGATTACATCGCTAACCTATCTCCTATTTCTAGTTCTTCTGAGAAAAACACAGTTGCGGTAATTTATGCCAATGGCGATATTGTTGGTGGAGAAGGTTCTGATGAACAGATAGGTTCTGAACGTATCTCTAGAGCAATTAGAAAAGCAAGATTAGACGACGATGTTAAGGCAATCGTTTTACGTGTAAATTCTGGTGGTGGTAGTGCTTTAGCATCTGACGTTATTTGGAGAGAAATTGTATTAACTAAAAAAACTAAAGCAGTTATCGCTTCTTTTGGAGATGTTGCCGCATCTGGCGGATATTATATTGGTTGTGCAGCGGACAGTATTTTTGTACAGCCAAATACTATTACTGGTTCAATTGGTGTTTTTGGTATTATTCCAAACTTTCAAAACCTGTTAACCAACAAATTAGGAATTACTTTTGACGGTGTAAAAACCGGCAAGTATGCAGATATTATGAGTGTTAACAGACCTTTAACTGCTGGCGAACGTTTCATTATACAAAATGACGTAAACCATGTTTACGACACATTTCTTACTCGTGTAGCGGATGGCAGAAAGAAAACCAAAGCGCAGGTTGATAGCGTTGGCGGTGGCCACGTTTGGGTAGGTACTGATGCGGTTAAAATTGGCTTAGCAGATAGATTAGGAAGTTTTAATGATGCCATTAATGCAGCTGCCAAAAAAGCTAAACTTAAAGATTTTAAAATAGTTGAATATCCAGAGAAAATAGATCCTTTAAAAAACCTGTTAGGTAATGCAAAAGAAAATATTAGCATCTACTACACCAAAAAAGAGTTAGGCGAACACTACTTGCTTTACAAACAAATGCAAAAAGCTATCGTAAACTCTGGTATTCAGGCTAGGATGGATTACGAGATCAATATCAAGTAGTACTGGAGCAAAGAGTAAGGACTAAAGGGCAAAGAATAAATAGCTTTCATGGAGAATAAACCAATATCGCGTACATTACGCTTACTTTCGCAGTTAATGGAATTACACGGAGAAAATCCGTTTAAAATTAAATCTGTTGCAAATGCAGCGTTTAAAGTAGATAAACTTCCATTTCAAATTGCCAGCAAACCGATAGATGAAATAGATAAGATTGATGGAATTGGCAAAAGCATAGCAAGTAAAATTACTGAACTACTGGCTACTGGAACCATTAAAGAACTGGAAGATACTTTATTACAAACGCCTCCCGGCATTGTAGAAATGCTAGGAATAAAAGGTATTGGCCCCAAAAAGATAGCGGTTATTTGGCACGATTTACACATTGAAAATATCGGTGAACTTTATTATGCCTGCAACGAAAACCGATTAATTGAAGCTAAAGGTTTTGGTTTAAAAACTCAGGAAGAGATAAAAAAAATCATTGAGTTTAAAATGGCTGCCAATGGCAAGTTTTTATACGCTCATGTAGAAGCAACCATAAATCAGCTTTACAACGACTTAGCAGTTTGGCTTAATAAAATAGACCACCACTCGCTATTAGGAATTACTGGCGATTTTAGAAGATTAAATGAAATTGTTGAGGAAGCTGTTTTTGTAATCGGCGCTAACGATGTTAATGAAATTGCAAGTAAAATTACCGAATTTGCGAGCTTAGAATTAAAGGACATAAGCGATTATACTTACACGGCGCACACTGAAACTGGTTTGCACGTAAGAGTGGAGCTAGTTGCACATAAAGATTTTTACCTTAATTATTTTACACTAACTGGCAATAACGAACATGTAGAAGCAGTACTTTCGCTAGCGGGTAATGGTCCATTCGCATCTGAAGAAGAAATTTACCAAAAAGCCGGATTGGATTTTATAGTTCCCGAACTTCGCGAAAATTTAGGCGAAATTGAGTTAGCAAAAACCAAGCAACTGCCTACCCTTTTGCAATATGCAGATTTAAAAGGCAGTTTGCACAACCACTCAGACTGGAGTGATGGCGTACATACCTTAGAGCAAATGGCGCTTTATTGCAAAGATGATTTAAAATTGGAATAT
This sequence comes from Pedobacter namyangjuensis, assembly GCF_003313325.1. GTDB lineage: Bacteria > Bacteroidota > Bacteroidia > Sphingobacteriales > Sphingobacteriaceae > Pedobacter > Pedobacter namyangjuensis. Next base: position 286,643 of record NZ_QMHQ01000003.1, read on the forward strand.
TTGGGAATTTGCGATCACTCAAAATCTGCATTTTATGCCAACGGCCTTAACGAGCAAAGAGTTTACGCACAGCACCAGCAAATTGATGAGCTAAATGTAAAACTTGCGCCTTTTAAAATTTTTAAAGGTATAGAAAGTGATATTTTAAACGACGGATCTTTGGATTATAGCGACGATATTCTAAAAACCTTCGATTTTGTCGTGGCGTCTGTACACAGCAATTTAAAAATGGATATAGATAAAGCTACCAATAGGTTGATTAAAGCTATAGAGAATCCATACACTACCATTTTAGGTCATCCAACGGGCAGATTATTACTAAGTAGAAAAGGTTACGATATAGATTTTAAAAAGGTTATTGATGCATGTGCACAAAATAACGTAGCTATAGAGATTAATGCAAACCCGCTACGATTAGATTTAGATTGGCGCTGGCACCGTTACGCCTTAGAAAAGGGAGTTTTGCTGGCAGTAAATCCCGATGCGCACCGTAAAGAAGGTTTCCATGATATGCGTTATGGCGTTATGGTGGCACGTAAAGGCGGGCTTAGCGCATCAAAATGTTTAAATGCTTTTAATTTGCAAGAAATATCGTCTTACTTTATGTCTAAACAACAATAATTTGCCACATGCTAAAATAGTTATACAACTGATATAAAATAAGTTAGCTTTTAACTAAATTTATATTTCAATTTGAAATGGGTCTAATTAACGTTGTACAAAAACTTAAGTTGCATTTGCCCGTTTTATATTAAATATTGGTTTATGAAAGAACTCATTATCATTAGGCATGCTAAATCTGACTGGGGAAACTCTAGTTTAAAAGATTTTGACAGGCCTTTAAATAAACGGGGAATGACTAATGCGCCTGAAATGGCAAACAGATTGGTAAAACAAAACATCATCCCAGATTTAATAGTAAGTAGCCCCGCGTTACGAGCTATAACAACCGCAAAACATTTTGCGCAAGCTTGGCAAATTGCCGATAAAGAAATTAAACTTGAGCCAAATATATACGAAGCAAGCAGACAAACCCTTTTCGACATTATTAACGATTTTGACGATAGGTACAGTAGAATTGCAGTTTTCGGGCACAACCCCGGTTTAACAGATTTATTAAATTACCTTAATGGTCATGTGTACGAAATGCCAACCTGCGGTGTTTGCTATTTGCAGTTTCCAATAGATAATTGGAGTATGCTTTCGCATGGTACCGGAAAAGCATTACTATTTGATTACCCAAAAAGCGACCAACTTTAATTTTTTTCGGAAAAACAATGTAAGGGACTTTTGGCGAAGCCTGCCCTTCTTTACGCTTCAAAGCTTTGCCTTCGGCTAAAAAGCTTTTTCACTTCAATAAGGTTTATTATCTAAAGGAAGTAATTCTTTTGGCGCAATTAGTCAGATTTAAGGGATTACAATCCTTTTAATTAACATGATTTCGAATCAGACATGAGGGAGGCAAATTTTAAAAAGAACCAATGCCTAATGTTAAATAAACCTTATTGAAGCGGGCATCCCGATTCTTCATCGGGATAAAGCGAAAAGAAGGACTATCTTAAAAATTTTCACTGAAATTGCTTTTCAAATAAAAAAGAGAAACTTTTTCGAGTTCCTCTTCAAATCTGCAGACGCTAAAAAGCTGTATTAAAACTGTAAGTGTTTTACTGTTAATCCGCCGTTAATTAATTGTTTTAACGAATCTACACCAATTTTAAGGTGGCTTTCTACGTAATTTGTTGTTACCGAGCTATCGCTTTCCGCAGTTTTTACGCCCTCTGGTATCATCGGCTGGTCTGATACTAGTAACAATGCACCAGTTGGTATTTTGTTAGCGAAACCGGTAGTAAAAATGGTAGCCGTTTCCATATCTACTGCCATTGCACGTAATGTTTTCAAATACTTTTTAAAGTCTTTATCGTGCTCCCAAACCCTGCGGTTAGTTGTGTAACAGGTTCCTGTCCAATAATCTCTAGAGTGCTCTCTAATTGTAGTAGAAATTGCTTTTTGCAGGGCAAAAGCTGGTAATGCCGGTACTTCTGCAGGTAAATAATCGTTTGAAGTTCCCTCGCCTCTTATAGCCGCAATTGGCAGAATTAGATCTCCAAGCTGATTTTTCTTTTTTAAGCCACCGCATTTGCCTAAAAACAATACCGCCTTAGGTTTAATAGCAGTTAAAAGATCCATCATAGTAGCGGCCAATGGGCTACCCATACCAAAGTTGATGATAGTAATACCGTTTGCGGTACAGCTTTGCATAGGTTTATCTAAACCCATAATCGGAGCATTATCGTTCCACTCAGAAAACATAGACAAATACTTACTAAAATTGGTAAGCAGAATATATTGGCTAAAATCTTCTAAAGGGCGACCAGTATAACGCGGCAACCAATTTTTAACAATTTCTTCTTTAGATTTTAAACCAGATTTTACCGGGCTCTCTACCTCTTTAACCTTTTTAGCTTTAGCTACAATTTTTTCGTCTTTTTTTACGTCTTTTTCTTCGTTCATATATATTGTACTCCTTTTTTATAATTGTATTAAATATTAAGTTAAAAAAAATCCCCTAGAAATTCTAGAGGATTTAATTTATGCTGCTTTCAGCTTTTTAAAATCAGCCTTTTCAAACTTCTCTTTCGCATAATCTAAATTAATTTGCAGTTCTTTCACCTTGTCATCCGACGGGATATCGTACATTGCGTCGAGCATAATTGCCTCACAAATAGAACGCAAACCCCTCGCTCCTAACTTGTACTCCATTGCTTTACCCACAATAAAATCCAAAACTTCATTATCGAATGATAGTTTTACGTCTTCATATTCAAAAAGCTTAGCATATTGTTTAATTAACGAGTTTTTAGGCTCTGTTAAAATATTACGCAATGCTTCAATATCAAGCGGGTTTAAATGTGTTAGTACGGGTACACGACCAATAAGCTCTGGTATCAAACCGAATGCTTTTAAATCTTGCGGAGTAATGTATTTATAAAGATTTTTCAAATCTAAATCCTGATCGTCTTTTTTAACCTTATACCCTACAGCTTGCGTACGTAAACGATTGGCAATTTTACGTTCAATGCCATCAAAAGCACCGCCACAAATAAATAGAATGTTATTGGTGTTAACCGGAATCATTTTTTGGTCTGGATGTTTTCTGCCACCTTGAGGCGGAACGTTTACAACCGTACCTTCTAAAATTTTGAGTAAAGCCTGTTGCACACCTTCTCCAGAAACATCTCTTGTAATCGAAGGGTTGTCGCTTTTACGAGCAACTTTATCCACCTCATCAATATAAACAATACCACGTTCTGCGGCTGCAACATCATAATCAGCTGCTTGTAAAAGTCTGGTTAGAATACTTTCTACATCCTCTCCAACGTAACCAGCTTCTGTTAACACGGTTGCATCTACAATACAAAAAGGTACATGGAGAATTTTAGCAATGGTTTTAGCCAATAACGTTTTTCCGGTACCAGTTTCGCCAACCAACATAATGTTCGACTTCTCTATTTCGACCTCGTCTTTTTCAATGTGTTGACTTAAACGCTTGTAATGGTTATATACCGCTACAGAAAGAACTTTCTTAGCATCATCCTGGCCAATTACGTATTGGTCTATGTGTGCTTTTATTTCTGCCGGTTTTAAAAGGTTAAACGACTGATCAAAAGCCTTAGTTTTTTTGTTGCCTAATTCTTGGGCAAGCAAAACATTAGCTTGCGTTACGCATTTATCGCAAATATATGCGTCCATACCCTCAATAAGCATTAAAGTTTCTTGCTTTGGAGAATTACAGAAAGAGCAACGCGAATCTTTATTTTGTTTAGCCATTTTTACAATTTTCAGTTGTCAATTCTCAATTTCGGTTATTTAATAACATCCTATTGCGAACTGCCCACTAGTTTTGAGTTTTCAATTTTTAGTTCTCAGTTGTTAAATACCAACTGAGAACTGCTAACTGAATTATTTTTTAGTCGAACCTAACACTTCATCAATCATACCGAAGCTTTTTGCTTCTTCGGCTTTCATCCAGTAATCTCTATCAGATGCTTTTTCTACCCACTCGTAAGACTGGCCAGAGTGATTAGAAATAATGTCGTACAATTCCTTTTTAAGTTTTAACATCTCTCTCAAGTTAATCTCCATATCTGAAGCAACACCTTGAGCACCACCACTTGGTTGGTGTATCATTACTCTAGAGTGTGTTAAAGCGGCACGTTTACCTTCTGCACCTGCAACCAACAATACAGCGCCCATAGAAGCTGCCATACCTGTACAAATTGTAGCCACATCTGGCGTGATGTACTGCATCGTATCATAAATACCTAAACCTGCATACACAGAACCGCCTGGAGAGTTTATATAGATTTGAATATCTCTGTTGGCATCAGTTGATTGCAAAAACAATAACTGTGCTTGAATAATGTTTGCATTGCCATCATAAATTGCATCACCTAAAAATATGATACGGTCCATCATCAAACGAGAAAAAACGTCCATTTGCGCAACGTTTAATTGGCGTTCTTCTATAATGTAGGGTGTCATAGATTTTGGCGAATTGTTAGTAGCTCCAATAAATCTATCTACATTTAAACCGTTAATTCTATGATGTTTAACTGCGTATTTTCTAAATTCTTCTTTATCGATTTTCATAATGAGTTTTGGGAATTAGTCTTTTAATATTTCCTTTTAACAATAGCGTAAATTATAACCTCTAATTATCAAATCAAAATATATTTTGATCTTGGGTTAAAAATTACAAATTAATCACTTACTCTCTACTGCTATTTGTTAATAATCAAAGAACATACCAAGCAGATTTTAATGACAATATAGCACATCGGCCACTAAAAAAATGTATTGTATAAGTTAAAAGCAGCGTAAAGCTGCTTTTAACAATATTTAAATTACCTTATTTGTCAGATTTAACTATTTCAATAGTGAGATCTTTCGACAAGCTCAGGATGACAAATTAAATATATTATCGACCTGGTTATTTCAACTCAACAAACTTGTTGTAATCAATATCTTTCTCGTCGATAGTTGCAATTGTTTGAATGTGTTCGAAAACTTTTAAAGCTTTAACCTCATCGAAAATACGATTCGCATTTTCTTTTTCTTGCAAGAAGTTGGCGGTGTATTGTGCTAACTGATCTTCTGGCATTGGTTGTGGGCTATACATTCTAAATTGCGCATCTAAACGTTGTTTTGCAGTTTCAAAAACGTCTTTATATTCAATTTTAATTTCGTTATCGGCAATCATTTTGTTTTCGATAAGTGTCCATTTAAGGTTTTTAGCGAAATCATCATAACCTTGCGCCAATTCCTCGTCTGTTAACTTTTCGTTAGTAGCCTTTAACCATCTACGCAAAAACTCATCAGGCAATTCCATCTTAGTTTGCTCAGTTAATTGCGTGTAAATATCGTTTTGCAATTTGCGATCTGCATCTTGCTTAAACATGCTTTCTACCTCTTCAGTAATTTTAGTTCTAAAACCAGCTTCATCAGTAACTACATCTGCACCAAAAATTTTATCAAAAAACTCTTGGTTTAATTCAGACTCTTCTAAACGATTAACGTTTTTAACCGTTACCTTGAATTTAGATTTTAGTTCTTTAGCATCTTCTTCGTTAATGTTTAACAATTTAGCAATTACCGCTTCATTGTTATCAAAAGCTTTCTGAACATCCAATTCTACAACATCGTCTTTCTTTAAGCCTACTAAAGATTTTAAAATCTTTTTATCCGTAACTAAATCTAAACGAATTGAACCCGTTGCGTTAATTCCGCCTTCAAAATCAGCACCATCAGCACCAAGTTGTATTAACTCAGCATAAATTACATCGCCTTCGGCTGCAACCTCTGGATTTGTCATTTTGCCATAGCTTTTACGAATGTTTTTAATGCGAGACTCTAAAGTTTCTGCATCGGCTTTAACATTGTATTTAGTAAATTTATCTTTAGAAGTTACTTCAACATCAACTTTAGGCGCTAAACCCAACTCATATTGAAATTCGAACGTATCTGTATTATCCCATTTAAACTCTTTTGTTTCGTCTAAAACCGGTAAAGGCTGACCTAAAACCTCAACTTTGTTATCAGTTAAATGTTTAGATAAGGTCTCGTTAAGTAAAGCGTTAATTTCTTCTACCAAAATGTTTTTGCCGTACATTCTTTTCATGTGCGCAACTGGCACCATTCCTTTACGGAAACCTGGTAAGTTTGCCTTTTTAGCCTGCTCCTTAAGCGATTTTTCTACTCTTGGGTTGTAATCTTCAGGTGCGATAGTAATGTTTACTACTGCATTTAAATCGTCAATTTTGTCCTGTGTGATATTCATTTCTATTTAGATATGAGATATGAGTAATGAGTAAAGAGGCTTGTAACCCCGCTCAAACAACACATCGATTTATATTTAATTTCTTTACAAATGTCTTTTTAAAAAAAGAACCGTCCCGATTTGCATCAGGACGGCCTTTACCTTATTGTGCGGAAGAAGGGACTCGAACCCCCACGCCGTGAAGCGCCAGATCCTAAGTCTGGTGCGGCTACCAATTACGCCACTTCCGCAGTTAGGATGTATTAAGGACTGCAAAGATAGCGTTTACAATCAATTTTCAAAAAGTAAAAGCAATTATTTTTAAAAAAATTAAAGTTAATAATCGGGCTAATTAATCAAACAAAGCTATCTAACTAATATTGAGGAGTTAAAGAATTAGAAAAGCAAGAACAGATGCACTACAAAAAAATCAGTCGGGCTTTACACTTCAATCTCTTACCGAAAAAATCCCCCTAAAGCGGGGATTCGGCAAAAGGATTTTCGTTGCAATCCCGTTTATTTGGCAAAAGCTGTGCAATTAATAACAGTTGCAAATAGCAAAGCAATAGATTAATCACTCTAACGCCATTCCCAAATGCTTCCGTTTGTAATGATGCTAAAAAACTAAAAAAAGAAAAAACCAACAGATTAGAACTTAATCAAGGTAACATCTAAAAGATCTGGCCCACCCGAAAGAGGATAACCTTTAACTTTTTTTCCTTTAACAGTAACTGGTCTATTCATATAGTCATCTAGCTTAATACTTTCGCTTTTTAAGGCGTAAGATTTTTCTCCGGCTTTTAAAATATGTGTACCGTATTGGAAGGTAGTCATCCCGATTTTTTCGATTGTTCCGGTTGCAGTAATGCGATTTGCTGTAACCGAATCTTTCATAGACGTGCATCCAGAAAGAACCGCTACAAATAACGATAATGTTAATACTTTTTTCATTTATAAGGGTTGATTATTTAACTGTGCAATTTAGCTAGAAATAACAGATCTCAGCATTATATTTTATCCTGAAACTCGAAAAAATATTGAACTGCCTTTACCAATCTACTACCGTACCAGCTAAACATCTCGCCATCAACCAACATAATCTTTGCATTTGGCAATTTGGCTTGAATATCTTCAATATGTTTTTGTTTAAACGGATAAGGTTCTGAAGACAAAAAAACCAGTTCACAATTTGTTGTTTTCAATTGTTCGATATCAATTTCAGGATATCTACTATGTTTAACTACGTTAGTTAAGCCGATTTTCCTTAAAATATCATCTATAAAAGTATTTCTGCCCGCAACCATATATGGATCTTTCCAAATCAGATAGGCAACTGTTTTATCAATCCCTTTGGTTAGCGCAAGTGTTTGCAAATCGGTAAAACCTGCATTAATTAAATGGTTTAGGTAAGCTGCCTCCGGTTGCCTATCAACCAGCTCCCCTATTTGAGCAATGGTGGTCATCGCTTCTTCTAAATTGCTAATGTCGCTCATCCAAACCGGAAATTCCTGCATTAACAACTCTACTTCATGTTGTGTATTCTCTTCCTTATTACCGATAATCAAATCTGGTTGCAGATCTCTAATTTTTTCTATCAGCAGTTTTTTTGTGCCGCCTACCTTAGTTTTAGCTGCAAATTTTTTTATCGGATGTATGCAAAATTTGGTTATACCTATTACTTCATCATCCAAACCTAAATCAAACAACAATTCAGTTTGTGAGGGTACAATAGAAACAATCCTTTTAGGTGGATAATTAATAGTAATGTTGTGCCCCAACTGATCGGTAAAAGATTTTTGCATAAAGCAAAAATGCAAATTGTTAATTAAAAAGTAGCTTATTTTATCTGCTTCAATTTCTCTGCTACCACTATAACCTTATTAATCTGCTCATTGTTAATTTTAACATCCGGCTTTATGCCAATATTATCTATAGGATTGTTGGGTAGTCTTTTATACCTGGAGATGGCTGCCACCAATTTAAACTCAGGCTCGGGAAGGTCAAAAAACTGGGTATTGGCATAGTCTAAAACCCCTGCAGAATTTTCGCCGAAAATTTTAACCTTTTTACTTTGCTTTGCAAGCAAGAGAAAAGATTCTGCCGAACTTGCTACATTTCCGTCAATTAAAATTCCTACTTTTTTTGGATATGGATAAACCGAATCTAGTTTTGAAGTAAAAGAATCTTTGCCAGATGGATTTACAAAGCTTCCAATATTAGCTTCCATTAAATTAATCAGCTTTGCTAAAAACTCTTTTGAGCTGGCAGAAGTATTTTCATCGGCTAAATTTTCTGTCAGAATTTCAATATTTCCTACAGAAGACCAATATTCGTCCGGCAGAATTTCTACAGGATTTGTATATAAAAATGGCAAAAGTGCGCTAAATACATAATCTGTTCCTCCAGTATTACCTCTTAAATCTATAACCCAATAAGGTTTTTGTTTAATTTGTTTTTGATAGGTATAAAGCAAACTATCTAATTTCTTTTTTTCCGACCATTCGAAAGAAGGCAACCGCAACAACATTGTTTCAGCGTCTAATTCTGATATACTCGTGAACTGAATTAATTTTTCTGCGGGAGCTGAGGTGACTATTTTTTTAGGAAATTGTTTATTGATAGCGATAACCTTTTCTGGAAATTTCTCTCTATATCGCCACCCTAATTGCACACGTAAATGCTGATCTTTAAAGTAGTTAGTAAATGTTTTTAAAACAACATAGCACGAGTCTATCGAATTTAAGTTTAGTGCTTTCTGCATTAAATTATTTGTAAATCTATTAAATGACTTTTTGTTCTTCGGATTAACCTTATCGTTATAGCCAGCATAATTACTTTTTACCTGGCTAACAACCGCTTCAAAATTTAGCTTGCAATTGCAGTTTTGTGCCAACGATACGGAACAACTAAACATCAATATTAATAAGGCAAAAAAATATCTCATAAGAAAGGTCTATTCTGCTTTTAAAACACTAGCCGGATTACTATTAACCGCTCTTAAACTCTGCCAACTGACCGTTAAAATTGTAATTACAATAATGGATAGATTGGCCGTAAAGAACATTTCAAAAGGCATCGGTATCCTGTACGCGAAACCAGCAAACCATTTATTCATATAAACGTAGGCTAAAACATCTGCAAAGATATTGGCTATAATTACTAACCATAAAAAATCCTTATTTAGCATATTTAGCAAATTTGCCGTTGTAGCACCTAAAATTCGCCTCAAAGCAACCTCTCTAGTTCTAATTTCGGCACTATAGGCGGCAAAGCCGATTAAACCGAACAAGGAAATAATAAGGGTTAAACTGCCGAAATAGAAAATTACTTTATTGCTCGTTTCATATGCCTTGTTCATTTTTTGAAATGTTTCGTCGGCAAACGAATAAATTGGGTCTCTACCGGGCTCAATTTCCATCCAAGTCTTTTTAATTTCCTCTATGGTGCTTGCAATATTTTCAGGTTTTAACCTTAAAATAATATTTCTTCGCCAATGAAACTGGTAATCGGCTACCAAATATACAGTCGGCACAACTTCGTGTTCAAATCCGTAAGCTTGAATATCCTTTACTTTACCTATTACATTAAACTGTTTGATATCGTCGCCATGGTCGATGCCAATTTGCTGATTTACGCTTGTTAAGCCAAGCTTTGCAAATGCAGTTTCGTTCAGTAAAATACTTTGAACCGAATCAGTAGCAATTAAATCTGTTGAAAAATCTCTTCCTTCTACAACTTTACCGCCAATGACTTTTAAATAATTTACGTCTACAAAACGAGATTCGACGTTGAGTTTTTTACCCGCAAAGCTCAGATCGTTATTAAAACCAGAATCATTTATAGGTTCCTCTGTTGCTCGCGTTAAATCGTCGACCCCACTTATTGCCAGCAGTCTATCTTTAATACTTTGAAACGCAGCTGGACTTAGATTTCGCTTTGCAAAATTTCCAATATCCAATGTCATTAATTGCGATTTGTTAAGACCTAAATCTTTATTTCGCATAAATTCTAATTGTGCCAGCATAACCATAAAACTAATAACTAGCGCTATGGCAATGGTAAACTGACAAACGACCAACACCTTACGCAAACTTCCTATATGTTTTGCCGTGTTAAAATTTCCTTTTAATACTTTTACAGGTCTAAAACCAGCCAGCACAAATGCCGGATATGCACCTGCCATAGCAATAACCGCTAACAAAATAAGTAGCGCCTGCCCCAACACCAAGCTAATATTAGATGAAGAAAAGAGTGATAACTGCGTATCCAACAAATTGTTTACTTTAGGTACTAAAAGCTCGGCAATTATTAATGCAAACAAATAGGCGATGATACACTGTAGCGCTGTTTCGGCAAAAAACTGTTTTAACAAGTTTATTTTCTGAGCGCCTAAAACCTTTTTAACACCAACCTCTTTAGCACGTTTTTGCGCTAACACCAACGATAAATTGGTATAGTTGATACAAGAAATAATAACTAAAAAGGATGCTAACGCCAACAAAATATTAATGGTAGTTCGCTTAGCTTGTGTGCTATAAAAAGTTCCTAGATTTAAATCCGAAACCGGTTCGTAAATTAGCTTAAAAGACGTTATACCTTCTTTATCTTTTAAAATAGCTAAAGCTTGTTGCTTAGAAGGCTTGAAATTTACATCACTATTATTTGCCACAAATTTAGCCAATGCTATGGTGTAGGCATCATTCATTTTACTTAATTCGCTTTCTGCATCTACGCCATCCCTAAAAGTTAACATAGTAGAAAACGTTCGGGATAAAAATTCGCCTCCGTAAATGGAAAAATCTGCTGCATAAAATACATCAAACCCAAAATAAGAAGGCTGTTTTTTATCGTCCCAAACCGCTTTTACAACTAATTCTTGCTCTTTTTCGTTTAAGCCGCGGTTTTGTATTAATACTTTGTTTATAGGATTCTCTTCGCCGAACATTTTAAGTGCAGCAGTTTTGCTGATCGCAATTGCATTTTTATCGCGAAAAACATCTTGCATCCTTCCATTTATCGCTGTTAGCGGATAAACAGCAAAGAATTTATCATCCATTGACACCGACGATAGCTTTTCTTTTATAACTTTTCCGTTAGTTTCTGTCCTTAGATTTGCATTACCGTTTAACCAACCAATGCTTATAGCTTCTACCGATGGAAATTCTGCTTCTATAGTCTTAGCAAACAATGCTTTTATTTTAGACCCTTTATTTTCCGCTCCATTTTGCGTAAAATCGGCTGCCACCATATAGGTTCTGTTCAATGCCGGGTTCCATTTATCAAAACCCTGCTCTCTATTTATATAAAGCAGAATGATGATAAAACCAGCTAAGCCAACTGCCAATCCAAAAATATTGAAAACGCTGTAAGCTTTATTTTTCCAAAGATTTCGCCAAGCGATTTTTAGGTTTAGTTTAAACATTCTTGCTAGTGTTTAGTAGTTAGGTAGAAGTATTTAGATTTAAGTCCAATCTTTATTCCTTGCTCCTTTATCTTTGATCTTTAAGCTTATTCATATTTCAAAGCATCAACAGGGTTAGCTTGAATTGCTTTTTTAACCTGAAAACTTACAGTAACAACTGTTATTATAATTGAAAAAATAAAGGCGAGTACAAAAGGCAGTATAGGGACGTCTATCCGATATGCAAAACCATTTAGCCAATAACCAACAGATATATATATAATTGGCCATGAAACCCCATTTGCCACCAATATCAGCCAAAAATAACTTTTGTTTAACAGTAGAAAAAGTGTGCAAAGATCGGCACCCAAAACTCTCCGAATTGCAATCTCCTTGGTGCGTTGCCTAGTTAAAAATGCTGCTAGGGCAAATAAACCAATTAGCGATAAAGAGATAGATAAAAAAGAAAATAGTTTTACCATTTCTTTAAAACGGTTATGAGTTACTAAAACTTTACTCAGATCGTCTTGAAGAAAACTATAAGTTAAAGGAAACGCAGGATAGTGTTTTTTCCAGACTTCGTTAATTTCTCCAAGCACTGTCTTTTGTTTTTGTTGATCGAACTTGATGATGTAGTTTACCCCTAGGTTTGGATAGCCCGTTGCGTTATTGGTTGACGCCGTGTAGACGGTAGGTTTTATTAATGTCTCAAAACCTGCAACCTGCATATCCTTAATTATGCCAATTACCTGAGCCGGTAAACTGTCGTTTACGTAAATAAAATTCCCTACCATATTACCCCCATAAGCTTTCTCCAAGCTTTCATTAAGAATAACACTACTTAAACTATCTTGTACTCTAGTTGCATCAAAAAGTCTACCCTTAAGCAATTTCACATCCAAGGCCTGTAAGCCTTCAAAATTAACCAGAACCGTATTTATTTCTTTTGATTCATTTTTATATTTATACTTCCCTGTTAATTTGTGATCTAGGCTAATCATTCCATCATTACTTCCGACGTATTGTACTCCGTCGATATTTTTGAACTGATTAGCTACTTTTTTGTCAAATGACGCTTTTATATGAATTACTGCTTTAGCGCCAAAACCAGGATCTTTATTTTCCATATAATCCATTTGTTTAGAAATAACCCAAATTCCTATAAAAAAGCCGACTGCAATTACAAATTGGATTCCAACCAATAAAGTTCGTAGTGTTTTTCCTTTATGACTATGCCCGAAATTACCTTTTAGCACATTTTGAGGAAGATAAGCGGAAAGAAAAAATGCCGGATAAATACCAGCCATTAAGGTAACTAGCAAAAGCAAGCTAGCGAGTTGGCTCAAAATCACAATACTCTTTTGATCGATACCGAATGACAAATTGAGATTAAAGACTTGATTTAAATAAGGCAGAAAACCCTCTATTAAAATAACGCTTAATAACATTGCGATTAAACATTGCATAGCAGTTTCAATTAAAAACTGAATTATAAGTGATATTCTCTGCGCCCCAATTACTTTTTTAATTCCTACTTCTTTAGCACGCGATACGGCCTGAGCAGTAAACATATTAATAAAATTGATTATTGAAATAAGCAGTAGTAATGCAGACAATAGAACAACTGGTTTAATCAAGTCTAACCAACTTTTGCCAGCTAAAGGTTTTTGGTGAATTTGTTGTATAGGTACCAATCTGGCCGAGGGTTTCAGGCCGTTTTTCAAATAATCGGCAACAGCTTGTTTCTGTCGTTTAAATAGCGCCAATTTAAAATCGTAATAAACACTTTGCACATTCTTATTTAACAACTCGGCTGACTGTTGCCCTTTCACTTTAACAAAAATGTTGGTAAAAAAATAAAATTGGTCGTTTCGTGGATAGGTTTTAAGATTTCTTTTAACCAATTTAAATTCTACGTTGCTCGGTGTTTCGGGTTCCTTAATTACTCCTGTAACCAAATAAGTTTCGGGCTCGGTCCAGTTTTGTTCATTTATGTTTATGGTTTTGCCAACTGGATTAATTTTGCCAAAATAACGTAGCGCAGTGCTTTCTTTAAGTACAATATTCCCGGGTTCTTTTAACGCAGTTTCTGGCGTACCATAAATAAATTCGAAAGGAAACACATTGAAAAACCCATCATTTGTGCTTATAATTCCATCTTGTAAAAATGGAACGTTATGTTTTAAAAGAATAGATTGTGGCTTATAATCATTGATATAGGTTGCATCCTCTAGTTGAGGTATTTCACTTTTGATAATATCAGCTATTCGCACATCAGCCCTATCCATCCACTCTTCCTTACCTTCTTTAATGGCCCAAAAATCCTGCTCTTGAACCTGATATACACTTTCCAATTGCGGATTCCAATGATCATAACTCCGCTCGTGGTTTACATATAGCAGTACGAAAATGAAACCTGCCAAACCCAAAGCAAGCCCCAATACGTTAACAAATGTATAACCTTTGTTTTTCCAAAGGTTTCGCCAAGCGATTTTTAGGTTTAGTTTGAACATTTTTGCTAGTGGTTAGTAATTAGCTAGAAGTATTTAGATTAAGTCCAGTCTTTATTCCTTGCTCCTTTATCTTTGATCTTTAAGCTTATTCATATTTCAAAGCATCAACAGGGTTATTAACCGCAGCTTTTCGAGCTTGTAGACTTACGGTAAATACAGCGATAACGACAGAAACAACGGTAGCAATTAAAAATGGCCAAAAGGGCATATCGATTCTATATGCAAATCCTTCTAACCATGATCTGGTAAGGATGAATGCTATTGGCCAACTAATTAAATTTGCTGCAACTACCAAAACCAAGAAAGAACGGATTAGCATATTTATAATCTGAAAATCTGAAGCGCCCAAAATTTTTCTGATGGCAATTTCTTTCGTTCTTCGCTTTGCCATAAAGGTTGATAAAGCAAATAACCCCAAGAGCGAAAGCGCAATGGAAATAACACTAAAAAGACCAATAATCTGCATTTGTTTGCGGGTTGCTTCCATCGATTTTTGAAACGCATCCTCTACTGAAGTGTAAATCATTGGAAAATTAGGGTAGGTTCTTTTCCACTCAGCTTCTACGGCCTTTAGAGCGGATGTATAATTATCACTTTCAAATCTAATTAACATGTTATTTGTACTAGACATCCCTCCTAAATGAGTTACCCTATAAACCGTTGGCAAAACCGCTTTGTCGAAACCTTCGTTGTTATAGTCTTTAATAATACCTACAATTTGAAAGATATTTTTACCCTGATTAAATTTTTCACCAACTAAATTTTTACCCAGCAACTTAGCAGCTGTTTCGTTTAACACCGCTGTATTAACAGTATCCTGTTTATATTCTGGAGAAAAAATCCTGCCCTTTAAAACCTGCACACCTAAAGCAGGTAAGGCATCCATTGTTACCGTAACTGTGTTAACCTCAACATCATTGTTTTTATAGGTAATTTCTCCAGGAACATTAAATGAATTGCCCATAACCTGTGTGGTAGTAGCCACATATTTTACCCCCGTTATCTTTTTTATTCGCTCTACAAGCGGATCGCCTACATTATAATTCGCAGAGATATTAAGTAATCTATCTCTATTAAAGCCCAAATCCTTATTAGCAACATAACTAGTTTGCTTGTACATTACACCAATTCCAATTATAAAAGTTACTGCAATTATAAATTGAATTACAACTAATCCGTTTCGCAAAGCGATGCCCTTGAACCCGGTTTCGTAATTACCTTTCAAAACCTTAACAGGATTATATTTCGATAATATTAATGCAGGATAAAATCCTGCCAAGAGGCTGACCAAAGCAAACACACCAAATAATTGTAGAACCAAACTTGGCAATTGTTCGCTATGCCAAAAAGTTAACTGAACATCGAAGTGGTTATTAAATGTTGGCAAAAGAACCTCTACCAAAATAACACAGATAAATAGTGCTGCCAAAGTTTGTAAAACAGCTTCTATCAAAAACTGAATTATCAATTGTTTTTTATAAGCGCCTAATACTTTTTTAACACCTACCTCTTTAGCTCTTTGTACAGATTGTGCCGTTGCCAAATTAACAAAGTTGATGATAGAAACTAATAATAGAAAAACAGACAGCGCAACGATAGGCTTAATTTTGTCCATCCAATTTTTATCGAATGAAGGCGTAGCGTAAGCATCTTTTAGCGGAATGATTTTTAAACCAGGTCTTTTACCATTTTTATAATAATCATCGAAGGTGATCTTTCGCTTTGCAAAAGATGATTTTTTATAATCTACATAAACCTTTTGCAAGGTTTTGTTCATTTGCAAGGTATCTAATTGCTCATTTGCTAAAGCATAAATCTCACAATGATTAGAACTGTTGATGTGGTCTGGATCTTTCTCTCTATCTCCAGTATGTGTAATGGCAGTAAACTTTACGCTTTCGGGCGTTTTTGGATCTGCTACAACGCCTGTAACTGTCATCATTGTTCCAGGATCATCCCTCCACATTATAATATTTAAGCGTTTGCCTAAAACTTTATCGGTACCAAAAATTTTAAGCGCCAAACTTTCCTTTAACACTATGGTGTTGGGTTTACTAATCGCCGTTAATCTATCGCCTTGAATAAATTGATAAGGAAAAACCTTAAAAAATAGCGAATCGGCATCTCTAACATCTTCTACAATTACTGGGTTTGCATTATCTGGCTTAACAGAAAAACCATCGCCCCAACCCTGCCCAAGTTTAGTTACGTATTTAAATTGCGGAATTTTATCAGTTACCAAAGCACCAATTCTTGATTCGTTTGCTTCCATCCAATGTTGTCTATTGTCTGGTGTAGCATAATCATGGTATTCTCTTAACTGGTACACATTCTTTAACTCCTGGCTCCATTTATCGTAACTAGTTTCGTGATTTACAAACAACAGCAATAGCACAAAAGCGGTTAAACCAAGTGCTAGTCCGCCAATATTTATAGCCGCATAAACTTTATTTTTAAATAAATTACGCAGAGCGATTTTTAGGTTAAGTTTGAACATGCTTTTAGATTTGAGAAATGAGATGTGAGATTTGAGACACAGTACAACAATTAAAGACCGTTAACCGAAATATCCTCTTTTATTACTCCGTCTTCTATAGTTAAAATGCGACTTCCGTATTGTGCGTTTTTTTCTGAGTGGGTAACTTGTATAATGGTAATTCCATCCTCTTCATTTAGCTTTTTAAATAATTCCATTATTTGTTCTGCTTGTGCAGATTGTAAATTGCCAGTAGGTTCATCAGCCAGAATGATTGATGGCTGTGCCACTAATGCTCTTGCAATGCCCACCAACTGTTGCTGTCCGCCTGAAAGCTGATTTGGAAACAAATCTTTTTTAGCCACCATATTAAAGCGATCCAAAACATCCGCTATGCGACTTTTACGCTCCGATCCCGGTATTTTTTTGTACAACAGTGGTGCTTCTATATTTTCGGCAACTGTCATTTCATCAATCAAATGATAAGCCTGAAATACGAAACCGATGTGGTTACGGTAAAGTTCTATTCTTTGGCGTTCTTTTAAAGCGGTTACATCTTCGCCCATAAAATTATACTCTCCATAAGTGGGTTCTTCCAGCATACCTAAAATATTCAGCAAAGTTGATTTTCCCGCTCCCGATGGACCCATGATTGAAACAAATTCTCCTTGCTTAATTTCGGTACTTACATGACGTAAAATGTAGCTTTTAACACCCTTATTGGCGTAGTATTTTTCTATGTTTTGTAGTTTTATCATTATCGATTATTTAGTAGTTAGTACAAAGTATTTAGATAAATAACCAGCCGTTACTCTTTGCTCCTTTATCTTTATCTAACTCTTCAACCGTTATTCGTATTTCAAGGCATCAATGGTATTAGCTCTAGCCGCTTTGTAACTTCTTAAAGTAACGGTTATTAGTGTTATTATAATAGAAATAAACATGGCGATTAAAAACGGCCAAACACTTAATTCTATCCTATATTGAAAGCCAGTAAGCCATTTCGAAATTAGAATGTAAGCTACCGGCCATGCAACAACGTTTGCAATTAATACCATCCACATAAAGGAACTGTTAAGCATTTTAACCAACTCGAAATTTGAAGCACCTAAAACTTTCCTGATAGCTATTTCTTTGGTTCGCTGTGTAGCCACAAATGATATCAACCCGAATAAGCCTATAAATGAGATGAAAATTACTACACCTGCAAAAACTTTAAAGAGTGCCCCCATAATGCGTTCTGTTTCGTAGTAGCCCTGTAAGCTTTCGTCGAAAAATCGGTTTTCGTAAACGTAATCCGGAAATGATGCATTAAAGGCGCCTTCTACGTCTTTTAACGTAGCAGCCATTTCTTTTTTGTCAAGTTTAAGAGCAACTCTAGTGTTATTTGTTTTACGTGAAAATATAGCGATTGGCGCAATTGCTTCATGTAAAGAATAGTTATTGAAATCCTTTACAACACCAACAATCGGACCCGAAGCTCCCCAAATCCTCATTATTTTGCCTATTGCCTCTTCCGGATTTTTAACATTCAGTTTTTTTAGCAAAGTTTCGTTTACTACAAACTCTTTAGTTGTATCACTTTTACTTAAGGCCTTACCGGCAATAAGTGTTAAACCAAAAGTTTTAAAATAGGCATCATCTGCAGTTTTAACATTAACCTGAAAATCGGCACTTTTAGAACTGTTATAGGTAAAACTGGTTTCGTTGTTATTGCCCGAAGAAGGTGCACCACCATTAAAACTTACACTCTTTACACCATCAATGGCTAATAATCTTTCTTTAAAACCATTATGTTTTAACAAACTTGCACTGTCCGCTGGCAAACCTATCATAGCTATTGCATCCGTATCAAAACCTAGGGATTTATCACGAATAAAACTCATTTGTTTCATTACAACTAAGGTGCTCACTATAAGAATGGCAGTAATTGCAAACTGTACCACAACTAATGTTTTGCGCAAACCTACACCTCCAGCATTTGCTGCAACTTTATTTTTAATCGCCAATGCCGGACTAAAACCAGACATGATTAATGCTGGATATAAACCTGCTAGAAAGCTCACCAAAACTAATAGACCGAAAAGGAACACAAAAATAATTGGATGCCCGAACAGACTAAAAGAAACATCGCCACCAAAAAGATTTTCCATTTTGGGCAGAGTTAACTCTGCAAATACACATGCCAACAAAAGGGAAATTATTGTAATCAAAGCTGTTTCGCTTAAAAACTGCCAAATTAATTGCTTACGTCTGCTACCCATTACTTTGCGTACACCTACCTCTTTACTTCTGCTAATTGCCTGTGCAGTAGCCAAATTTATAAAGTTTATGCAGGCGGTTAGCAACAAAAAGAGCCCGATAATAGCTAAACCAATAATTTGTTTGTAAGGCGTAATTTGATTTGAAAAATTGCCGTAATCTTCATTATGGTGAATATCGTTTAGAGGCTGAAAATGATGATTTTCCTTTCCAGGACCTTTTTCTACATAGTATTTTCTAATAAACTGTTGCAATGGCTTGTCTAAATCTGCCGATGTAACTCCTTTTTTTAGTAACACGAAGCATTCTGAACTAGACGATACCGAGCCCCAACTTTTCATATTTCTGCTGCTATAACTAGCATAGCTAAAAATAATTCCAAGCGGGAAGCTACTATTTTGAGGATTATCTTTTATAACACCTGTTACTTTAAAATCTTTCTCCGCATCAAAATTAATGCTATTACCTATTGCATTACGCCAATCGCCAAAGTACTTTTTGGCCATCTTTTCTGATAGAACAACCGTATTGGGGCTTGACAATGATTGGATTGGATTACCAGACAACCAACTGTAATTGAAAATTTCGAAAAATGATGGTTCGGCATAGTAAATATCCTCAGAATTTTTAACTTCTGCTTTGCCCGCCTGTGCTTTAACTTTAACAATTCCTCCACTTTGTTGGATAGCGGATACCTTTTCGAATTGAGAAAAATCGTTCCGCATTGCGGGTGCCAATGGAAGCGGTACGCCCGATGACTTAAATTGGTTACCATCTGCATACTCCCATGACGAAACTACGCGGTAAATCCTATCATCGTTCGCGTAATCTTTATCAAAACTTAATTGATAACGCACAAATATAAAAATGAGAATACAACTAGCTAATCCAACTGAAAGGCCAAAAATATTTATGGCGGTATACCCTTTATATTTCCAAAGGTTACGCAAGGCGATTTTTAGATTGAGTTTAAACATTTTTTGGAGTTTTAAGTATTAGGTTCTAAGTAATAAGTTAACGAGTAGTACTTAAAAACCTCATTATTATTTCAGTTGTGCCAATATTATACCATATTAACATAAACAATAAAATAACTGATTATCAATAGATTAAACACATAAGCAAACAAATAGATGTTCATTATCGAACATTTTATGTTCGCAATCGAACGGGATTTTTTTAGATTAATTTACGTTCTCAGCAACTTAAAAACCTATCACATAAAACGTGTCACTTATTCGTATTTCAAAGCATCAATTGTATTGGCAACGGCAGCTTTGTAAGAACGAATACTAACAGTTAACAAAGTGATGAACATAGTAATTAACATAGCCAAGACAAAAGGCCAAACGTTAAGCTCCATTCTGTAAGCAAATCCGTTTAACCAACCATTTACAATTAAATATGCAACTGGCCAAGCCACTAAATTGGCAATAAATACCATCAATAAAAAAGAGCCATTTAACATCTTTACCAGCTCAAACGTAGTAGCACCTAACACCTTTCTAATTGCCATTTCTTTGGTACGTTGCGTAGCTACAAAAGACATCAACCCAAACAAACCGATAAATGAGATAAAAATAATTACCCCGGCAAATACCTTAAAGAGAATACCCATTACTTTTTCGGTTTCATATTGGCCGTTAATGTTTTCATTTACAAACTTCGAATAGTAAATATAATTTGGGAAAATACTATTCCACAATGCTTCTACTTTCTTATCAGCTACAAACAACTGTTTTGTATCTAATTTTATGGCTGCTCTCCAATAACTGGTTTTACCAGCAGAAATAGTTAGGCCAGATATATTCTCTTTCAGCGATAAGTCGTTAAAATCTTTTATTACGCCAATAATTGGAATGTTTTGACCGGTAGAATTTATCATCTTGCCAAGCGCATCTTGCGGATTAGTAATATGAACCTTCTTCAAAAAGGTTTCGTTAACTACATAACCATTTGCCGTATCGCTTTTAGCAAATAATTTTCCGGCTATTAGTTTTAAATCGAACAAATCAAAATAGTCTTCATCCGCTTTCATTCTCCTTACCTCAAAATCTTTATTCTTAATGCCATTAAAAGCAAAGTCGGATGAATTTATATTAGGTGATAAAGGCGCATCCTGACAAAAACTAACCTTATTTACACCGGGGATTTTTAATAATCGTTCTTTAAAACTTTCGTGTTTTAGCCTACTTAAACTATCGTTTGGCAAGCTAATCATCATTACCTCATTTGCATTAAAGCCAAGTTGTTTTTGTTGCACATATTGCATTTGGCGCATAACAACAATGGTGCTTATAATTAAGATGATGGCGATTGAAAATTGTACCACAACCAAGATTTTACGCAAGCTTAAACCGCCGGTGTTTAGTGTTATTTTGTTTTTAATTGCTAATGCAGGTGTAAAACCCGACATAACAACGGCTGGATAAAAGCCCGCCAAAAGGCCTACAAACAATACCAGCAACAACATAAATACAAAGATGACCGGATGCTGAAACAAACCGATAGAAACTGTACCCTTGAAAAGATTTTCCATTTGCGGAATGGCCAACTCTGCCAATACACAAGCAATAAGCATTGCAGCAAGTGTTACCAAAAAAGTTTCAGTTAAAAATTGTAGCATTAACTGTTTGCGCAAACTTCCCATTACCTTTCTTACGCCTACCTCTTTAGCTCTATTAATTGCTTGAGCAGTACTTAAATTAACAAAGTTGATGCACGCCGTTACAATTAAAAAAAGAGCAATAATGGCTAAACCGTAAATTTCGGTCTTACTAATCGTGTTGTAAGAAAAATTATCGTAATGCTCGCTAAAATGAATATCTCGCAAGGCTTCCATTTTATTAACCTGATTGCCTGCAACTTTTCTATCGGCATAATTCTTCTTGTTAAACTGCGCTAATGAACCTTCAATGTCTTTAGCTGTTAAGCCTTCTTTTAGCAATACATAAAATTCGTTACCAGAGCTCACGCAATCCCAGCAATCACCGTTTTTATCTGGATAGGTTTCATAACTAACCATTATATTTAATGGAAAACTGCTGTTTTTTGGCATGTCTTTAAATACACCACTAACTTTTAACGGTGTATTATTAGCCATCGTAACAGTTTTACCTATCGCAGTTTGTGCATTACCAAAATATTGTTGAGCCGCAGTTTCAGAAAGCGCTACAGTGTTTGGCTGACTAAGCGCCTGTGTTGGTTTCGCTGTTAGCCATCGCATGCCAAAAATGTCAAAAAAATCGGGTTCTACATAGTAAATCGTTTCGTCTTGTTTAAACAAATCTTTACCACTCGCATCTTTAACCCGTAAAATACTCCACCTTCTGAAAATCGCAGCTGATTTTTCTATTCCAGCGATTTCATTCTTTGCAACTTTAACTGCTGGAATTGCAACCGCGTTCGAATAGTCATCAAATGCATCGTATTTCCATTCCGTTACAAAACGGTAAATCCGATCTTCATTTTTAATACCTTCATCAAAACTCAATTGGTAACGGATAAATAAAAATATCAGAATACAACTTGCCATTCCGATGGAAAGACCGATAACGTTGATAAAGGTATAGCCTTTGTTTTTCCAAAGGTTTCGCAATGCGATTTTTAGGTTTAGCTTGAACATATTTGAGTTTTACGTGGTAAGTTTTAAGTTCTAAGTAAAATCGACCTACAACTTAAAACGTATAACCTATTACTTAGACTTATTCATATTTCAAAGCATCTATTGCATTAGCTTTTGCAACTTTTATAGATTGTATACTTACCGTTAATACAGCTATTATAACAGAAATTGTTATGGCAAGTGCAAATGGAACAAAAGAGATACCCACACGATATTCGAAAGTTGCTAACCATTTATTAATGATAACATAAGCCAAAGGAAAGGCGATTAAATTAGCAATAGCCACAAGCTTTATAAAATCTTTATTTAGCAAGGTTAGGATGTTTCCGGTACTTGCACCTAAAACTTTTCTGATGCTGATTTCTTTTTTGCGTTGCTCTGCCATAAACAAAGCCAAACCTAATAAACCTAAGCAGGAGATAAATATGGCAAAACCACCAAACCAATTAGAAAGTGTTCCCAACAGTTTTTCATCCTGAAATTTTATCTCGAAAGATTCGTCTACAAACTTTCTGTTAACGGGGTAATTAGGCTCCATTTGTTTTACAATATCATCAATGGTAGCTAAAGAGGAACTGATATTCTGATCGGGGTTTAAGCGAGCTAATATTACTTCGGCACCATTACGGGCACTGGTAAAAAATATCATTGGTGCAACTTTTTGATAAGCACTTTCAATTACAAAATCTTTAATTACCCCTACGTTTGTTTTTTCCTCTCCCCAGAAACTAATTTTTGCACCTATCGGATTTTTTAACCGCATCACTTTAACTGCTGCTTCATTTAACATGATACTGTTGCTATCATTTACGGCGATTTTAGAAAACTCTCTTCCACTAATCAAATCTGTGCCTATGGTTTTTATAAAATCGCTTCCGATTCCCCTGTGATTAAATAAAATAGATTCGCCTGGCGTCTTTCCCTGCCAAGAAACATCCGTAGTATTATTGCCATTTTCGGTAATATCCATGCTAAAAGATGTGATTGCTACAGTGGCACCAGATTTTAACAGTTGACTTTTTAGCAGTTCTAGCTTTTCGGCATTAGCCATTTTACCTTGTATGGCAATTTGTAAAAGGTTAGATTTATCGTAACCTATGGGTTTATTTTTGATGTAATTAAGTTGTTGATAAATAACCGCAGTGCAAATGATTAAGCAGGCTGCAAATACAAACTGTACTACTACCAATACTTTCCTTACAGATACTGATGAATCAGATTTAATTTTTAAGCCTTTTAGCACTTTTATTGGCTCAAAAGACGACAAATAAAGCGCTGGATAACTGCCTGCAACTAATCCTGTAAATGTCATTAAAAACAAAAGCGTTAACCAAAATACAGGATTATGATAATTTATAAATAATTCGATATTTAACAGATTGTTAAAATAAGGCAAACTTACTTCTACCAAAATAAAAGCAAAAACGGTAGAAATAAAGGTTAGCAATGCAGACTCTATAAAAAATTGGCTTACTAGTGATTTACGGGTTGATCCAATCGCTTTGCGTACCCCAACTTCCTTAGCTCTTCCTTCTGAGCGGGCGGTAGACAAATTCATAAAATTTACACAGGCAATTAAAAGGATACAGAATGCCAATAAAACAAAGATTTTAAGCTGATCTATTTTACCGCCTACAGATTTTCCGTTTTCAAAATCGCCGTATAAATGCCATTTATTTAAAGGATGCAAAAAGGCTTCTGCGGTGTTTCCTTTCTGATTGCGTTTGTAAATGCCTAACATTTGTGCATTTGTTTCTGTTAGGTATTTATTATCTTTTAGTTGTACCATTGTTAGGCACATATTGTTGCCCCAATTTATCTCACGTATCCAACTCTCTCGTTCGGCAAACAGTGCCCAGGGCATGAGATAATCGAATACAATACTACTGTTAGCAGGCGAATCTTCTATTACAGCTTCTACTTTTAGAGTATTCTTATTATCGAGTTTTACAGTTTTATTAATTGGGTCTGCATCTCCAAAAAGTTTTTTGGCAAAAGATTGCGTCAGAATAATCGTGTTTACTCCATTTAAAGCTTGTTCGCGATTGCCCTTAATAAATTTATAATCGAGTATTTTTAAAAAATACGGATCGGTAAAAACTGCTTTACCATTAACTTTTTTATCATCGAGGGTAATTAATTTAAGACTAGGATAAGACGATTTAGAAGCATATTTTACACCTGTAATTTTCTCCCGAATCTCGCCCGCCATCACATTTGGTGTCCATGCCCAACTAAAGATTTTTCCACTTGCAGGGGCATTTTGATAAACGATATAGGTTTTATCATTATTCGTAAATTGTCTATCATAACTCCATTCGTAGCTTACGTAGATCAACAGTACCATGCAGCTTGCAAGGCCAATAGCCAAGCCACCAATATTTATCAAAGAGAAGCCTTTATTTCTCCAAAGGTTTCGCAATGCGATTTTTAAGTTGAGTTTGAACATATTAGAGTTTTACGTGGTAAGTTTTAAGTTCTAAGTAAAATCAACCTACAACTTAAAACGTATAACTTATTACTTAGACTTATTCATATTTCAAAGCATCTACCGCGTTAGCCTTCGCTACTTTTATAGATTGTACGCTTACAGTTAATATGGCGATTAATACCGATAGGCCGAGGGCAATTACAAATGGCAGTACAGATATAGATGTTCGATATTCGTACGCTGAGAGCCATTTTTCTATTACGATGTAAGCCAGCGGGAACGCGATAATATTTGATATAGCAACTAGTTTTACGAAATCTTTATTTAGCAAGGTTAGGATGTTGCCTGTACTTGCACCTAAAACTTTTCTAATGCTAATTTCCTTTTTACGTTGCTCTGCCATAAATAAGGCTAAGCCTAATAAACCTAAGGCAGAAATAAATATCGCAAAGCCACCAAACCAGTTAGAAAGTGTGCCTAGTAGTTTTTCATCATCATATTTTTCCTCAAAAGAATCGCTTACAAATTTTCTATCCACCGGGTAATCTGGATTAATTTCTTTTACCAATGCATCAATTTGTGCTAAAGAAGTGCTGATGTTTTGTGCTTCGTTTAAGCGTACCAATAGTACACCACCTTCATCTTTGTAGGCTCTGTTAAAAATCATCGGGGCAACTTTTTGGTAAGGAGATTCGGCTACGAAATCTTTCATCACACCAATAATGGTAGCTTTATACTCTCCATAATCTATTACCGTCCCTATAGGATTTTTAAGTCCCATTATTTTTATGGCAGCTTCATTTAAAACAACTTTATTAGAATCGCCTGGAAAATCTGCAGAGAACTCCCTTCCTTCAATCATTTCGCTACCAATAGTTTTCACGAAATCATATCCAATGCCTCTTTGGTTAAACAAAACCTTATCGTCTGGCTTTTTGCCCTGCCAATTAATATCAGAAGTATTATTTCCACCTTCGTCAATATTCATGCTTAACAAAGAAACATTTTTAGCGGCGCCCGATTTTATGAGTTGTGTTTTTAACAATTCGATTTTGTTAGTGCTCATTAAATTACCCATTGCAGCCATTTGTATTAAATTACCTTGGTTATAACCTATGGGTTTATTTTTAATATAGTTTAATTGCTGATAAATTACTGCGGTACACACAATTAAGCAAGCTGCAAATGAAAATTGAAAAACCACGAGCACTTTTCGTATCGAGATTGCTGAGCCGGTTTTAAGGCTAAAACCTTTGAGCACTTTAACAGGATCAAAAGACGAAAGATAAAAGGCTGGATAACTTCCTGCAAGTAATCCTGTAAATGAAACAAGGCCTACGAGCGTAGCCCAACTACGCCAATCGTTATAATCTATTGTAAGGCTGATACCCAGCAAATTGTTAAAGTACGGCAAACTAACTTCAACCAAAATAAAGGCTACAATGGTTCCTATTAATGCTAACGTAGTACTTTCTAAAATAAACTGAATAATTAACGACTTTCTATCAGATCCAATCGCTTTGCGAACGCCCACTTCTTTTGCTCGTTTCTCCGATCTGGCGGTAGAAAGATTCATAAAGTTTACGCAGGCAATAAGAAGAATACAAACTGCCAGTAGTAAGAAAATTTTTAATTGTCCTATCTTACCTCCTACGGATTTACCATTTTCAAACTCGTTGTACAAATGCCATTTTGAAAAAGGATGCAAAAACATTTCATTTGTTAAACCTTTTTGGTTACGCTGATAAATTCCTTTTACTGCAGCATTAACTTCGTCTAACAGACTACTTTTTTGCAACTGCACTAAAGTTAAACAAAAGTTACTGCCCCAGCCTTGCTCTTTTATCCATTTTTGCCTTTGTTCATTTAATTTCCATGGCATAATGTAATCGAACTTAATGCTACTATTTGCAGGTAAATCTGCAATTACAGCTTCTACTTTTAAGCCTTCTTTATTATCAAGTTTTACTACTTTACCAATCGGATTTTCGGTTCCAAATAACTTACTTGCTAAAGTTTGAGTCAAAACAACACTGTTTATATCTTTTAACGGTTCAGTAGCATTGCCATTTAAAAACTCGTAGTCTAATATTTGTAAAAACGATGGGTCTGCAAACAAACCTCTGTTTTTTATTTTTTTATCGTTATAACTAATCAGTTGCTCAAACGGATAAGAAGATCTAGAGGTGTTTACAATGGCCGGATACTTAGCTTTAAGTTCTGGTGCAAGCTTACCTGGTGTCCAAGCCCAGCTATGCACTTTACCGTTAGCCGTCATATTTGTATGGGCTACATAAGTGGTGTTGTAATTCTTAAATTGTTTATCGTAACCAAATTCGTAAGCTACGTACAACAATAAAATCATACAACTTGCCAAGCCAATAGCTAATCCGCCAATATTAATAAGTGAAAAGCCTTTATTCTTCCAAAGGTTTCTTAGCGTTATTTTTAAATTGAGTTTGAACATGTTTTGAGTATTTAGTATTTAGATATAAGTATTTAGACTTTTCGTCTAATCTTTAATCCTTGTTCTTTAATCTTTGATCTATAAGCTTTCAGCTTACTCGTATTTAAGCGCATTAACAGGATTGGCTTTTACCGCAGCTCTTGCTTGTAATGTTACCGTAACAATAGTTAACAAAACCGTAATTAAGCCACTAATTATAAATGGCAGGGCCGAAATATCTACACGGTAAACAAAAGTTTCGAGCCACTTTTTGGTTAAAATATAAGCTAAAGGCCACGATATAATATTGGCAATCATCACCATGTAAAAGAAAGAGGTATTAAGCAATTTGAAGATCTGCAGATCATTTGCCCCTAGTATTTTACGCACAGCGATTTCTTTAATTCTTCCGTTGGTAATATATTTCGCGAAAGCGAACAAACCCAAAATGGCGATCAATATAGTTAGCATGGCTGCCGCAAAAAACACCGACTGTAATTGCTCTTGTTTTTTAAAGAGTTTGCCATACATTTCATCTAAAAATTCGTATCTGAAATTATCGCCATCTCGCTTGTTGATGTCTTTCCAATTAGCTTTTAAGGTAGCCAAAACTGCAGCCATTTGATTTTCATCAACCTTAATCATAATTTCGGTTTTACCATTACCGCAAGGGTTATTGATAGAATAGATACTTGGTTCTACCGCTTTTTCGAATCCGTTAGCTTTAAAATCTTTAATTACCCCAACAATGGTGTAGTCAGTATTGCAACCCCTAACAACTTTTCCTATAGGATCTTTTAATCCGAATCTGGCAACTGCAGCTTCGTTCAAAATAGCTGCGTTTTGCGCATCTCCTTTAAACTCAGCAGAAAATAGTCTGCCTTCTTTTAGTTTAATGTCTAAGGTTTCGAAATAATCATAATCTACATCGATAAAATCTAAACTTGCCTGGGTTCCATTTGCAGTGTATCCATTGCTTCCTGTTTCGGATCCATCTGGTAAAATGTTAGCAACTGTTGTAGCTTTAACACCAGGTACTTTTAATATTTTTTCTTTAATAGGAGCAAACTTTTCGGGATCGTTAAAGTAGACGATATTTTTTACACGAAGTACTTGATTGGGATTAAAACCCACATCTTGCGTACGCATGTATTTTAATTGAGAGTTGATGATTAGTAAACCTGTAATAAATATAACCGCCACGCTAAATTGAGTTACCAACAAGCTATTTCTTAACCAATAGGTTTGTCTGCTAGTTTGAAAGTTGCCTTTTAAAACCGCAACGGGTTTAAAGCCAGATAAAACCATAGCTGGATAGTAACCGGCAATTAAGGTGATGAAAACTAAAATAATCGGCAATTGCCAAATCAGATCATTATCTATTTGCCAAATGGTTAAATCTACCAAGAACAAGCGATTAAATTGAGGTAAGATAATTTCTGCAATAACCAAACTTAACAAAGTTGCAATAAAACATTGCACCAAAATCTCTATTAAAAATTGTGCAGTAAGCTGATAACGGAAAGCGCCCATAACCTTCTTAACACCAACTTCTTTAGCTCTTTTTGTAGCTTGGGCAATACTCAAATTAGTAAAATTGATACAGGCAATGATAAGGATCGCAAATCCTAAAAGCGACAAAGCAATTAATACTTTATAATTGGCGTCGTTTCCTGCTTTTGGCCTTAGGTGCTGATTTTTTAAAGGGTCTAGAAAGGCTGTAGTCACAGTTGCGTTTTCCCCTTCTTCAATCATGCCATTTTTTTTCAGCTCTGCTTGATACAATGTATTGATCTTACTTTCCAACGTAGCTATATCAGTACCCGGCTTTACTTGAATATAAGTGTAGTAATTAGGATAACCGTAACTCTCGCCGGCGCCAATTTCATTTACGATCGAAACAGCATCAAAACTGATGTTTGAATGTGGGTTGGGAACAATGCTTCCTTTAACCTGACCAGACATCGGTTCTGCTTTGCTACCAAAAGATACAATTTCTGGCTTGTTATCGGTTTTATTTGGATAAAGCGTTTGCATGTAAGGCTTGCTCAAATAATAAAACGTTTCCGTGCCATTTGGCTTTTCTAGTCCACCTTCGGGAATAATATTAAACATCTTCGCCGCCTCGTATTCCATAAACAATTGTTTTTTGGTAAATACTGTACCTTGATCGGTAAATGCAGCAAATTCAAAACCGCTAGGCTTCATTTTACCAACAGCAACAACCTCTGCGAAGGCTTCTTTAATAGCTTTAGCTAAAGGTGGTGGAGTAAAATTGGTCTTAAAATCAGGAAACGTTCTTCCAACCACATAAATATTATCGTAATTAGGGTTTTTCTTATCAAAGCTGGTTTCATAAGTAAAATACATCATTACTAAAATAAAGGCCGCTAACGCGATAGACAAACCACCAACATTAATAGCGGTAATTCCTTTATTTTTCCACAAGTTTCGCAAAGCGATTTTTAAGTTGAGTTTGAACATCTTCGGAGTTTTTATGTGGTAAGTTTTAAGCTATAAGTGCTATACTTACTACTTAAAACGTACAACTTATTACGTAACTAAATCAATTCTTCAGTTTTTCCTTTATTAATCTTCTCAGAAATTACATGCCCATCTTTGAGGTTGATGATTCTGTTCGAGAAGCTTGCATCATGGCTAGAGTGTGTTACCATTACGATGGTTGTACCGGTTTCGTTCAATTCGCAAAGCAACTCCATTACTTCGTTACCGTGCGTACTATCCAAGTTTCCGGTAGGCTCATCGGCTAAGACCAATTTTGGCTTGGTAACCAATGCTCTTGCAACCGCAACACGCTGTTGCTGACCACCAGAAAGTTGTTGAGGAAAGTGACCAGAACGATTAACGATGTTCATTCTGCCGATAATTTCATTTACCAGCTTTTTACGTTCGCCCGCCGGTACTTTATTGTAAATTAAAGGCAGTTCTATGTTTTCAAAAACGGTTAATTCGTCAATAAGATTAAAGTTTTGAAAGACGAAACCCATATTTCTCTTTCTAAAGTTCGACCGCTCTCTATCGTTTAAGGTTAAAAGTTCGGTATCTATAAATTTGTAACTACCGCTTTCTGGCTTATCCAGCAAACCCATAACGTTTAACAAAGTTGATTTTCCGCAACCAGACGGTCCCATGATTGAAACAAATTCGCCGGTAGCTACATGTAAATTTATTCCGTTTAAAGCCGTAGTTTCTATTTCCTCGGTTTTGTAAACTTTCTCCAGATTTTCTATCGTAATCATAATATTTTTGTGAAGTTGAAATGTTTTATCTCCTGGCTCCCTTTTTGGTGAGGTTAGAAGGTTGTTTTAAAAAGTTGGCGCCCCGATCAACGCACCTGATACGGAGCATAACCAACCTAATTTTTTATTTTACTTTTAATACAATTTCTTTATAATCGTTCTTTTTCAGTTCGATATCAAAGTCTTGTTCACCCAATTTCTCATGCGTAAGTTTTAGTTTGTAAAAACCTGGTGCTACATTAATATTTTGTCCGCCTTTAACTACCGGAATAGTTACGTATAACTCCTCTCCTTTAAAAGCAACTTTCGTAAGCGCTTTTGTATCGCCGGCAAAATTTAAGGTAATGTGTGGTTTCTCTACATTTTTTGTAGACACACCGGTCATAGATGCTTCCATTTCATAGGTAATACCATCTTTGGTTTCCTTCCATTTCGAGTGGCTTTTAGTTTTTTCTTGTGCCGAAACGGTAGCTGATACCGCTAGGAGAAGAATGGCAATTATTAGTTTTTTCATGTGTTTATTTGTTTGGTTTTTAAGTTATTTTGTAAAGCCTTCTTAAATTTTAATTTTTCAGTAATTCATCAATTTTCAAAAGCATATTCTTTGCATTTTGATTTGTTGAATCTAATTCTAGCACTTTTAAATAATCATTTCTGGATAATAAATAGGCTTTTTTTGTAAAATAGGCTTCACCACGACTATCGTAAGGATTTGGCAGATTTTTAAATCTATTAATGTTTAAACTGAAAATTTTGATGGCTGATTCTATTTTTTGATCTCTTAACAGCTCATATCCTAATTTATTTAGTTCGCCTGGGTTTTCAAAACTGTATGTTGTTTCACACTTTTCTTTAAGCAAATTGTACGTCTCCATAGCTTTACCTATGTCGTTATGAGCTTCTTTTCTTATTGCTTGATAAATCGATTTCTTTGGGATTTCATATGCATTTCCTAACATTAAATTATGGATTGTATAGCCTAAATCCCAAACTCTATTTAGATTGTTAGACAATAGAATTATAGTAATATCATTTTTAAAATCGTTTAAAAAGATGGACTCAAATTTATACGATACACCATTATGTCTTTGTAATTCTTCTTTTTCAAGATACCTACCGAGTGATCCACCTTCGTTTTTTGCGTATGGGTTGTTCAATAAAGTTTGAAAAGATTCTTTAGATATTAAACGATTAGAATTCATGGCTTCAATCCATTTATACATGTCGTTGATATCAACCCAAAGCCACCCACTTATAAAATTTAATTCTTGGCATCTTACATTGTCCATATCGTAACAAGAAGTTCGATTTTTATAACCAAATTTCGGATCGAATACAGAATTGGTCATTTTCAAAGGCCCAATTATGTTTTTGGAAACAAATTCTTGGTAGCTTACCCCTGTTAACTTTTCAATAATTCTCCTCTGCAAAAAAACATTGCTATTATTATAGCTATAATTCGTTCCTGGCTCAAACAGTAAACTATCAAAGTTTTTCAGAATTTGCCAAGCCTCCTCGTCATTTTTAGGCAGTGCTGGCTCAATACTAGGAATACCACTTGCGTAATTAAGAAGCTGTTTTATAGTAACTTTTTCTGACCATTTTGGCAATCCTAAATCAAATTTAGCTATCGTATCATTTAAATTCACAAGTCCGCGTTCAACTAAAATCATTACCGCAACAGCGTTGAATTCCTTCGCAATAGAGCCAATATTAAATATTGATTGATCATTTAAAGCGGTTTGTCTGGTTTCATCAGTAAAACCAAATGATTTTTGATACACGACTTCATTGTTTTTAGAGACGAGGACGTTGCCATTAAATAACCCTCTCTCGTAGGATATTCTAATTAACGAATCAATTTGATTGATATAAACTAACGCTGTTTCCTTTCTATTCTGTTTTACAACAGTTTCCTGTTTTTTAACACGTTCACTGTTCTTTGCCTTTTTTTGCGAATAAGCATTTAATGATAAAAGAAGAAAGGAAATCAGTATTATATTTTTCATTACTAACTTATATATCAATTATTTAGTGTTTTGATGCGCTTATAATAATCTGATGGATAATTATTTACTAATCTCTACAATATCATACTGGTTATATTGGTCGTAAGATGAAGTGATCACTTCCTCATCTTTTTGTAAACCTTCCAGCACTTCGTAGTACAAGTAATTTTTACGACCAATTTTTACGTTTCTCTTTGTTGCTTTGCCATTATTTACTACAAATACCCAACTTCCGCCTGTACTTTGAAAAAACTGTCCTTGGCTAAGCAATAGCGATTTGCTGTTATCTGACAGGGTAAGTTTAACCTGCATAGACAAACCTCTCCTTAAGCCTTCTGGTGCCTTAGCTTCAAAAACCATTTCAACCTGAAATTGCCCTGCCGTAACTTCTGGAATTACTTTGCTTACTCTTAAAGCATAGGTTTGTCCGTTAAATTCGCATTGTGCAGTTTGTCCTTCTTTAACACGGTTGATGTAATATTCATCTACACCAGCTTGTAATTTGTAACCCTGCAGCACATCAATTTTGCCTAGCATTTCATTTGCATTGTACGATTTACCAATTACCGGATCGTAAGACGATAATCTTCCAGAAACTGGCGCCTTAATGGTCATATTTTCTATGTTCTGGCGGATGGTTTGCAAACTTTCGTTCATCCTAGCGATAGAGATTTCGATCTGCTGCAATTGCATTATCCTACTTTGGTTCTCTTGTTTTACAGCTTGTTTTAATAAACCTTTACGTCCTTGATAGTATTCGTAATTCTGACTAGAGATATTAAACTCCTCTCTGGTAATAACTTTTTTATCAAACAAAGTGCTATCTATCTTATACTTACGGCTAGCAGTGCGCAAATTGTTCTCAATATCCATCATATCTTGGCTCATTACCCTTTGGTTTTGCTCCAAATCTAACCTCAACTTGCGTAACTGGTTAATTTGTTCGGTAATACTGGTTTCGCTAGATGTATAGCTAGAAAGTGCATTTGGGTTTGCTATCCTTAACAATGGAGTACCCGCAACTACAGAAGCGCCATTTTCGGTAAAAATTTGAGCAACGGTACCACCCTCAGAAGAACTTACAATTACCGAAGTAAGCGGAACAACACTTGCATTAAGTAAAACCACATCTTCAAAATCGCCATAAGCTACTTTACTAACGGTTATTTTTTCTGCTTCAACTTTAAAAACCTTGTTAAGCGATAAGCTATAACCATAACCAACCAATCCTAAAAAGGCAATTACACCAACAATTATGATAATTGTCTTTTTACTAAACCTTTTCTTTTCAATTACTTTGTCCATTTACCTGATATTCTATGCAGCAACGTTTGCCAACTTTATGCCAATCGGCAAAATAATTTTAAATTATTGATTTACAGATATTTAAAATATATTTTCATTTTTAATTGTTCATTTACGGACAGTAGATGTACAGCATCGAACAGTTAGCTTTATTTTTGGGCTTCAACAGTAAACCATTTGTCATTCCGAGTAAGTGAGAATCTGTTCCCTAGATTCTTCGCAATGCTCCCAATGATAAGCCAAATTTAGGTTATGACAGAAGCAAACATACTTGTAATAGACGATGACGATGACATCCTGTTAAGTGCAAGACTGTATTTAAAACAGCACTTTAATCAGGTATTAACTTGTAAATCGCCTAAAGAAATTAATGTGTTACTCAGTAGAAACGAGATAGATATTATCCTGCTAGACATGAATTACCAAAAAGGTGCAAATGATGGCAGAGAAGGATTATATTGGTTAGAACACATTTTATCTATTGATAAAGATTACGTGGTTATTTTAATGACGGCTTTTGGCAACGTAGAACTTGCAGTACAAGCCATTAAAAAAGGCGCCACAGATTTCATCCTTAAACCTTGGGAAAACGAAAAGTTATTTGCCACGTTATCTGCGGCTTCAAAACTTCGCCAGTCAAACAAAAAAGTTAAAAAACTAGAGAAAATTCATACATCCATGCAAAACGATATGGCCAGGAAGTTTGAAAATCTAGTGGGCAATCACGAAAGTGTGCAGCAGTTACAAAAAACATTGGTTAAGGTTGCTCCTACCGATGCCAACGTATTAATTTTGGGCGAAAATGGAACAGGAAAACAAGTTTTTGCATTAGAACTGCACAAAAATTCGCTTAGGCACAAGCAAATTTTTATGCACGTAGATTTAGGTTCGTTAAACGAAAACCTTTTTGAAAGCGAACTTTTTGGCTATGCCAAAGGTGCTTTTACCGATGCTAAAGAAGATAAACCAGGCAGGTTTGAAATGGCCGAAGGTGGAACCATTTTTTTAGATGAAATAGGAAATCTATCGCTTCCATTACAAGCTAAATTATTATCGGTTTTACAAAACAGAACCGTTACCAGGCTAGGCGAAAGTAAAGTTAGAAAAATTGATGTACGTTTAATCAGTGCTACCAATATGCCACTTAACGAAATGGTTGCTAAAGGTACCTTTAGACAAGATTTACTTTTCAGAATAAATACGGTTGAGCTAATTTTACCTCCTTTACGCCAACGTGGAAATGATATTTTGCTACTCGCTAACCATTTTTTACAAAACTTTAATGCTAAGTACCACAAAAACATTTTAAGCATTAAAGCACAAGCATCGCAAACGTTGCTCAATTACGGCTGGCCCGGTAATATTAGAGAATTACAACATGTGCTTGAAAGAGCGGTAATTATGGCCGATGGAATAGAAATCTCATCCGAAGATTTACAGCTATCGCCACAAAAATTTGGTACTCAAAATGTATTGCAAACCGATATGCCCTTAGATGAAATGGAAAAAATGATGGTTAACAAAGCTATTGAAAAGCATAAAGGAAATATTAGCAGAGCAGCTGCGGAACTTGGCTTAACCAGAGCCGCACTTTACAGAAGAATTGAAAAATTTGGGCTTTAAATGGATAAGGAGCAAAGATTAAAGAGCAAAGAATAAAGAGCAAAGAGAAAAGATTAAAGAGCAAAGATTAAAATTCTCAAACCAATTACCTTTACAATTACAACATGTTTTACCAACGATTTACCTTTAGATTAATTTTTCGGCTCGTTATAGTTAACGTACTCGCTTTGCTGTTAGCCTATCTAATTGTAAAAACCGAATTATGGTTTACTATTGCAGGGGTAAGTTTTATTCTTTTAGGTAGTATTTTCTCACTCTACTTTTATATCAACCAAATAAGAGAAGACATTAAAAGATTCATTTTAGCGGTTAAAACCAGAGATCATACCTTAAATTTCAAAAACAAAGCTACCAAAGGCAGTTTCCCCGAACTTTACGAGTCATTTAACGACATTATCCAGATCCATAAAGATATACAGCTAGAACAGGATGCCATGTTTCAGCTCATCAAAAATATACTGGCGCAGGTTCCCGTTGGTGTAATTGTAGTTAAACGCGAAAAGGATTTAGCTCAAAAATCAGAAATTTCCTTTTTTAATAATGCCGCAAGCAACTTGTTAAATGTACCTGCATATCGTTATTGGCACCGTTTTCAAGATCATTTACCATTATTCACCAAAGAAATTGAAAAGATTCAAGATGGCGGAAAACGTTTTTTCGAGTTAAAAATCCAAGAGAAATTCGTGCAACTTTCTATAGAAGTTATTCCCTTAAATCTTTACGGCGCTAATTACAACATCATCTCTTTCCAAAATATTAAAGATGAGATTGAGCAAAAGGAAACCGAGGCTTGGAACCGATTAATCGGTGTGATCTCTCATGAAATTTTAAATTCCATTACGCCAATCAGTTCACTTTCCGACACAGTAAACCAAATGATTAGCAACAAGGAAAGTTTGAATATTGAGGATTTAGAAGACTTAAAACCCGCATTGCAAACAATTAAACGCCGCTCTGATGGCTTATTGGATTTTGTAAAGGATTATCGGCTAATTGCCGAGTTGCCCACCCCAAATGTTACACAGCATAGCGTTGGAGAAATTTTGCAGCACATTAAAATTTTAATGCAACCCATGGTTAGCGCTAAACATATTAAGTTAGAAGTATTGCAAACTGCCTCGAAAATTTCGTTAAGCCTCGATTTTAAATTGGTAGAACAAGCACTAATTAATTTGATAACCAACAGCATGTACGCGGTAGAAGATACCGAAAAACCGTTAATAGAAGTTAGCTACCGTTTGGCCCACAATAAAGTTTATGTAGATGTTACCGATAATGGTAAAGGGATAGACAGCGAAAGCCTCGACAAGATTTTTGTACCCTTTTACACAACCAGAAAAAATGGTTCAGGTATTGGTTTAACCATAACTCGCAACATTATGAAAATGCATCGCGGTAATTTAGAGGTCGATTCTGAGCCCAACGTTAAAACAACTTTTTCGCTGGTTTTTAATTATGCGTAAATCCATTTGTAGCTTAGTTGTTTTTTTTTAGAAAGCGAAAGTTTGTAGCTTTTCGGTCAATTCTGCCCCGCTTTTTGTTACAAGCCCCGAAGAAAAATCGGGGGCTTTTCACTTCAATCGGGCTTATTAAACAAAACCGAGTACAATAAAACATCTACAGCTATATCAAATCCATCATTCCCGCGAATCCAGGAATCGTAATGCATAAGAAAAACATAGCTTCGAATTTACGGTCGAGCGGGCGATAACGCAATAAAAAACTGGTTTAACTATTCAAATATTTACTCTTCCTAAAAGCTATCCCCTTTCTAATTAAAATAGCATGATAAAAACTAGGCACATCATGTGTCCATTTTGGCAAGATCAGCACTATTAAAACCACATCTAACTGAGAAATTAATCCAATAACAATACAAGTTGCCAAAATCCATCCGCCGAAGGCGAAACCTAATAAAGAAGTAAAAGTTGCCAGTAAAGTTAAGCCCCATATTTTAGATAGAAATGCGTGTGTGCAAGTCTCTTTTCCAAACTTTAACAAACTAACTAAATAGCAAAGCGCTTCCATTGCTAGCAATGACATTACACCATATTTACTAGCAATAATTAGATGTGGATAAATAAGATAACAACCAACAGCAACGCTTAGCCAAAAAATCAAATCAGTTTGACTATCTAATCTTCTCATTCTCTCTGTAGAAACTCCTTGCTTTCTGGCAATAATTCCATCAAAAATATCAGACAATAACCCTAAAAACATCAGAATTAAAACAAGCTGTGTTGCCTGTTCTTTCATTACCCAAGCCAAACATAAAATGGTTGGAGCTAGTAAAAATCTAAACAGAATTAGCAGATACGGAATGCTCATAGATATTGCAAACCACAAGATAAAAAATCATTTTTTAATGTTTAGCATTAAATCATATTAATGTACGGAAATGGGAAAATTGAAACAAAAACATCGTAAAAATCCTTATTAATGTGTCCCATTCTTAAAAACACATGAAAACTATTATAATATCGAATAGACTTCCCGTTAAAATAATCGAAGAAAACAACGAATACCATTTTTTGCCAAGCGAAGGCGGTTTAGCCACCGGACTTGGAGATGTATATAAAAGTGGAAACTCCCTTTGGATAGGTTGGCCCGGAATGGAAATTCCGGAAGAACGCCAAGACGAAGTAATAGAAAAACTAGCGGAATTAAACCTTTACCCCGTTTTTTTAACACAAACTGAAATCAATTTGTATTACGAAGGCTTCTCTAACGAAGTGCTTTGGCCTGTATTTCATTACTTGGTTACTTACGCAAACTATGAGCAATCTTATTGGGATTGTTATAAACAAGTAAACGAAAAATTTGCATTAGCTGCATCGAAATTTATTCAGGCAGACGACACAGTTTGGATTCAGGATTATCAGTTGTTATTGCTGCCTGGTATTTTAAGAAAGCATAACGATAAATCAACCATTGGCTTTTTCCAACATATACCATTTCCGTCTTACGAAATTTTTAGACTAATACCTTGGCGAGAAGAATTACTTAACGGATTGATTGGATCGGATTTAATCGGTTTCCATACCTACGATGATGTTAGACATTTTCTGAGTACAGCCAGCAGGCTTTTACCCGTTAATACCAGTGCAAATGTAATTACAACCGAAAATAGGAAAATTGTGGTAGAAGCGTTTCCGATGGGCATAGACTTTGATAAGTTCAACGATTTGGCAAAATCGCCTGTTGTTTTGGCAGAAACTACACAATTTAAGGAGCAATATAGAGACGTAACCGCTATCCTTTCTATAGATAGATTAGATTATAGTAAAGGGATCTTTGAACGCTTGCAGGCGTTTCAGCTATTATTGGAAACTCATCCGGAGTACATAGAAAAAATCTTGCTAAATATGATTGTGGTACCCTCTCGAGACACTGTACCTCAGTATAAAGAGCTTAAAGAACAGATAGACCAGCTTGTAGGGAGCATTAATGCAAAATATAGAACAGTAAATTGGAATCCGATCAACTACTTCTATCGCTCTTTTCCGGTAGAAACTTTGTCGGCTTTTTACAGCGCATCAGACATTTGCTTGGTAACACCTATGCGTGATGGGATGAACCTGGTAAGTAAGGAATACATTGCCAGTAGAACGGAAAATACGGGCGTACTTATTTTAAGTGAGATGGCAGGCTCATCTAAAGAACTTACCGATGCGGTAATGGTAAACCCAAATAATTTGGGAGATATTATGCAAGCAATTGTTGATGCATTAATTATGCCTATTGCAGAACAGCAACAACGCATGAAAACCATGCGGGCTACAGTCGAAAAATTTAACGTTAAACATTGGGTTAACAATTTTATGCTAAAATTAAACGAAGTAAAAGAACACCAAAATTCATTGCTAACTAAACATGCAATAAACAGTTTACAATCTGCGCTTCCATTAAAATATAAACAAGCCAAAAACAGGGTCTTGTTTTTAGATTACGACGGCACGCTAGTTGGATTTGCAGGCAATATAGACGATGCCTCTCCTGACGAGGAATTATATGATTTATTACAAAAGTTAATTGCTGATAAAGCGAATAAGGTTGTAATTGTAAGTGGAAGAAGGCACGAGACCTTAGAGAAATGGTTTGGCCATTTACAGGTGGATTTAATAGCCGAACATGGCGCTTGGCAACGTAATGGCGATAAAAAATGGAATTCTCTTCCCTTACTTACCGATCAATGGAAACAGGAAATAAAATCGATATTAGAAACTTATGTTGATAGAACTCCAGGTTCTTTTATCGAGGAGAAAAGCTATTCCTTGGTGTGGCATTATAGAAAAGTTGAAGAAGGTTTGGGTGATTTAAGGGCTAACGAAATTGATAGTAATCTTAGAATGTTAGTTGCAGATAAAGGCTTACAATTAATGCCCGGCAATAAAGTTATTGAGTTTAAAAACGTGGAGGTTAACAAAGGAAAAGCAACTTTAAATTGGTTGCATGATAAAAATCCAGATTTTATTATGGCGCTTGGCGACGACCATACCGATGAGGATATATTTAAGGTTTTGCCAGATGACGCCATCTCTATAAAAATTGGAGGAAATATCTCGGCAGCCAAATACTTCTTAAACGATTACAAAGAGGTAAGAAAACTACTTTGGAGCTTGGTTAGTGCAGGATAAATAAAAAAAAACCGTCATTTCATTGAGTAAATGACGGTTTTTTATAAATTATATGATTACTTAAATTACAGTTCCATTTGGTATAGTAGCACCCTTTTTAATTACTACAATTCCATCTTTTACTACGTAAAGCCCATAATCGCCTTCGGCTAAATGGTTTCCGCCATTAATCCTTACGTCGTTACCAATACGGCAATTTTTATCAACTATTGCATTGTTAATGTAACACCTATCGCCAATTCCCAATAACGGTTTACCGGCATTAGATTCATGCTGTATATCCGCAAGTGTTTGATAATGATCACTACCCATAATGTATGAGTTTGCAATGGTTGTACCTTTACCAATTCTAGAACGAATACCTAAGACAGCTCTTTCTACCCTACTTGCCTGTATAATGCAACCTTCGGCAATTATTGTTTTCTCTAAAGTAGTACCCGATATTTTTGACGGTGGCAACATCCTAGCTCTTGTAAAAATAGTATGTGCGCTATCAAACATATTAAACTGCGGAATATCATCCGTTAAGCCTAAATTAGCTTCGAAGAACGAAGAAATATTACCAATATCAGTCCAATAACCTTCGTATTGGTAGCTCAAAACTTTGCTTCCAGCTAAAGAACGAGGGATAATTTCTTTACCAAAATCCTTTTCTTCTGGGTTCTCATTCAACATTTTAACCAACAGTTCTCTATTAAAAATATAGATACCCATTGAAGCTAAGTAGTTTCTCCCAACAGACTTCATTTCATCACCTGTTTCAGAAACCCACTCTGGCAATAAATCAGATTTTGGTTTTTCGATAAATGAAGAAATGAAACTCTCCTCGTCGGTTTTGAGAATTCCGAAATTAGTAGCGTCTTTTGCATTTACCGGAATGGTAGCAATAGAAATCTCGGCACCTTTTTCGATATGGGCGCTTAACATTTCGCTAAAATCCATTTGATAAAGCTGATCGCCAGAAAGGATCAAAATATACTCAAATTCGTGGTTCATGATGTGGTGCATGCACTGCCTTACCGCATCTGCCGTACCTTGAAACCAAGTAGGGTTTTCTGGCGTTTGTTCTGCTGCCAAAATATCAACAAAAGCCTTAGAAAAATGGCTAAAATGATAGGTGTTTTTAATGTGTTTGTTTAGCGAAGCTGAGTTAAATTGCGTTAAAACGAACATTCGGTGAATGCCTGAGTTCATACAATTTGAGATGGGAATATCGACCAAGCGATATTTACCACCTATTGGAACAGCAGGTTTAGAGCGTGTTTGTGTAAGCGGAGATAACCTAGATCCTTGGCCACCGCCAAGGATTACACCCAATACTTTATCGGTCATATATATTTAGTTTTACATTTGGTATAAGTTGATGTATTGTTGGGCTGCGCTGTCCCACGAATGGTCTATGCCCATTATAAATTTCTTTATCTCCTTCATTCTTTTCTGATCTTGATAAAGATGATAAGCTCTACCAATGGCATCTCCAACATCCCAAACACTAGTTTGGTCATGGCAAATACCAAAGCCACCGTCGCCAATATCTATTACGGTATCTTTTAAGCCACCTATACGCCTAACAATCGGAATGGTTCCGTATCGAAGCGCATACATTTGGTTCAAACCACAAGGCTCAACT
The DNA here is from genome assembly GCF_003313325.1 of Pedobacter namyangjuensis. Lineage (GTDB taxonomy): Bacteria > Bacteroidota > Bacteroidia > Sphingobacteriales > Sphingobacteriaceae > Pedobacter > Pedobacter namyangjuensis. The sequence goes on from NZ_QMHQ01000003.1 coordinate 328,577, forward strand.
CTTGAGGGCATTAGCAAAAAATCCGCCCCTGCGTAAATTTGGTGAGAAAGTGTTTCGTTATAGCCGATGTAAGCGTTGTATTTACCAGGATAATGATTGGTAATGTCATTAAGTCTATCTTCAACATGCGTATCGCCAGAACCTAAAACCAAAATATTTAGCTCACCATCGCTTTGATACAATGCATTATGAAAAATGTCTGGCAATAAATCCGCTCCTTTTTCGCCTACCAATCTGCCAATAAATGTGAACAATGGCTTACTTTTGTCTAAGTTGAAAATTTCGCAAAGCTGATCTTTGTTCGCCTTTTTACCACTTTCTACAGTTCTGTTGTTAAATCCTTTGGTAAGCATCGCATCTTTCTGCGGATTCCAAACTTCATTATCAATGCCGTTTAAAATACCAACAGACTTGCCTCTTTCTTGCGCCAATAAACTTTCTAGTCCATTAGCTTTATGGCTAATTTCATCTAAATAACTTTGAGAAACGGTTGTTACTCGCCATGCACATTTAATTGCCGATGCTAAGGGATTTATTGCACTTGCCCAATCTAATTTGCTCGAATTTCTTAAATCATACGCTGGTAAATAATGTAGTTTATCCCAACCAAACTGACCTTGATATTGTCCGTTATGAATTGTTAAAACGGTTGGCACATAACTTAGGTGGCTGTATTTATGAGAATTGGCCACCATAAACGGTATCAATCCGGTGTGGTGGTCGTGGCAGTGTATAACATCGGGTTTATGTTCCCATTGGGCAATCCAATCTAATGAAGCAATTTGGTAAGCAATAAAACGTTCGGTATCATCATCATAACCATAAACCTTATCCCTATCTAGTAAACCAGCAATATGAACTAGAAAAAGATCGAAACCGAGCTTGTTAGTTTTCTCTCTAAAAATTCTTACCGGTAAATTATTATAGCCTAAACGTACCCAACCATCATAAACAACTTCAAATTCGTTTTCGAATAAAAATTTGGTATTGTACGCCGGCATAACCACCTTTGCAACATGTCCAAGCTTGTTTTGATATTTGGGTAAAGCGCCAACAACATCGCCCAAGCCGCCAACTTTGGCCACTGGGTAACACTCGGCACTAAAATGTATAATCTCCATAAAAAGTATCCTGTAAAAACTTACTCAAAATAGGCATTAGATTGAGTATTGCAAACATTTACAAGAAAAATAATTTATGTTGAGAGTTTTACCAAAGCACATTATCCAATAACGACAAAAACTAACTTTTAGTTAAAAATGAAAGCCCCGACGAACGGGGCTAACAACCAAACAAAAAAATAAAAAATATGAATCCTAAGATCTACTCTTCGGATAGTATGTAAAAAAAGTCTTTTATCGCATTAAATTGCGGATGAAGAGAAACAACATTTCCAAATACCAATAGAGCCGGCGATGCCAATTTTTTCTCTTCTATAAGTTCTTCAATGGTATCTACAATACCTACCACAACATTTTCGTCTGTAGAAGAACCATTTTCTATAACCGCAACCGGTAAATTCTCTTTACCTTCTGCTTTAAATATTTGGGCTATCTCTTTTATTTTCTCAATACCCATTAACACTACGATGGTTGCATTAGATTTTGCCGCCACGTACAAATCCGGAGATATATCGCCTTTTGCATTTGTACCCGTTACTACCCAAAAACTTTCGCTCAAATTACCATAAACCATAGGTATTTTTTGCAAACCTGGTACACCCAGAGCGCTTGATACTCCTGGTACAATTTCAGTAGGGATACTGTAAGATTCTGCTACATCTATTTCTTCGTAACCACGAGCAAATACAAACGGATCTCCACTTTTTAAACGCACTACATGGCCGTAATTTAATGCGTAATCGATCATTAACTTGTTAACCAGCTCTTGAGAAAAAGATTCGTCTCCAGAACGTTTACCAACGTAAACCTTAATTGCATTTTCTGGCGCATAGTTTAAGAGTGCTTCATTTACTAAAGCATCGTACAAAACTACAGCTGCGCTTTTTAACGCTTTAACCCCTTTTAGCGTTAGCAAATCCGGGTCTCCCGGACCTGCGCCTACTAAAGTGATTTTTGGTTCGATGGTGGTTTTTTCGGTGGTTCTAACAATCATAGTTCTAGGTATTAAATTATTGTAGCGTTCAAATATATATAATATCTATAGAATTAGTAGAATTTATTTTAAATAATTTTATTTAGCCAATTTTTTTTTAGAATAATCGGATTTTCTAGCATTTATACCTTCAACCATGAAGATGGAAATTCGTACTTGAATTACATTTTTAATCTATTTGTAAGTGTGAGGTTCTGTAACGCTTAGGAAACACCTCTCCCGCTATTCGCTTTACTCCTCCCGATGAAAAATCGGGATCCGTGCTCGCTACTATCGGGCTTATAGTTAAAGTTAGTTTAACATCGTAAATTAGAAGTTGGCTTTCAACTACACGACGGCTGACATCAATTGCTTGGTACGAATGCGGGAACTTACGCAAATAGCAAAAAGAAACCTGCGTTTTAAACCCGATTGCAGTAAAATCCTTTTACCTAATTCCCTTTAGGGATTAGAGGTAAAAGATTGAAACGCAAAGCGGGGCTACCCAGGACCGATGAAATACAGAAATTGCTTTACTAAAAACAAATAGACATTACGATTTTACCTTCTCGTAACGTAAAACGTAATGTTTATACACGCTACTTAATGTAAATACTCTTTCTAAAATAATTAAAGTTAAGGTTGGCAATAAAATAAGTTCAATCCATTGTAACTTATAAAAAACAAAACCGAATACCAGTATTAACCGCAAGCATTCCAGATAATAGATCCATCTAATTTGCTCCATTAAGGCCCCACAGTTTATCAGCGTGATGATGATAAAAGCTAATACAAATAAATGATCGATTGTTGTTAAGCTGGTAAAAAAAGCGGTTAAGTAAGTAAGCATGATTACACAACTTAATACTTGAACATTAAGGTATTTTTTAAACTTAAAACGGTAAGTATCTTTAGATTTGTGCTGTAGGTATTTACGCTCTAACATAGGCCTAATATCCTGATCTAACACTGCCGGATGCCCAAAAACAACTTTAAGCTTGTTGCCAAAACCTTTTACACGTTTTGCTGCTTCGGCAATTTCCAGGTAATAATGAAAATGTTGCCATAAAAAACTATAACTCTTTATTGGATGTGTTAAACCATATTTAGGCGCTTCTTCCTCTCGCTGAAAAGTTCCGAAAATCTTGTCCCAAAACACAAAGACATCTCCATAATTTTTATCCAAATATTTTTCGTCGCTTGCGTGGTGTACACCGTGGATAGACGGCGTAACCAAAATATGCTCTAACCATTTAACTCTTGGTATTAGCTGGGTATGCGTAAAAAAAGAATAAGCCCCATGCACCACCAAAATGCTAAGCACCATTACCGGATGAAAACCAGCCAAAGGTAGGGCGCACCAAAATATACTCCTTATTAATGCTTGAAACGTAGTAATACGAGCAGATACCGTTAAATTAAATTCTTCAGATTGATGGTGAACAATATGCGCCGCCCAAAAGAAATTAACTTCATGACCAAGCCTATGGTACCAGTACCAAACAAAATCTGTTGCCAAGATTAGCAATGCCCACACCCACCAGCTATTCGGAATGTTAAACAGTGCAAAATTTTGATAGATGTAATTGAATAATTCGAAAAAGCTTGCGGCAATAAAAAGGTTTAGTAATCGCTCTGCAATACCAATACTAATATTAGACACCGAACTTTCGTATTTAAACAAATGTTGTTTTTTTAGCTTTAACGCTATAGCATATTCGATATATAAAAACAAGAAAAAAGCAGGAATGGCAAATGCTAAATAGTTAATATCTTCCATTTTATGCGGCTAAAAAATCGGCTACGTAACTGTTAAACAAAGCTGGCTGTTCCATCATTGGCGCATGCCCACATTCGTTTATGTAATGCAAAGTAGCGTTTGGCAGTAAGGCATTAAACTCATTGGCTACCGCTGGTGGCGTAACAATATCTTGCAAGCCCCAAATTAGTAAAACGGGAATCTGAATATGCGGTAAATGGCTCGCTAGGTTCTGTTTTTGCGCATCTCTGGCAAGGCCGATGATAGACAGAACTTTTAGTTTATGCTTTACGATATCAAAAACGTAATCTACCATGGCATTATCTACCACCTCTTTTCTGTCGAAAACCTCGCTAACTTTGCTACGGATGTAATCATAGTCTTTTACCCTAGGAAACGTGCCACCAAAAGTATTTTCGTACAAACCAGAGCTACCTGTTAGCACTAACTTGCTTACCCTATCGGGATATTTTAACGTATACAACAGTGCAACATGACCACCTAAGGAATTACCTATTAAAACAGGATTTTTAATTTGATTTAGGTTGATATAGCCTTCTAAAAAACCCACCAGCCTGCCTAAATGGTTTCCACCAATTGTAGTTTCGAAAAGCGGTAATTCTGGAGAAAAAACCCGGTGCGTTACCGACAAATGCTGTTGGGTTTCTTTCCAGTTACTTAAATTACCAAATAAGCCATGAAGTAAAATTACATCGCGGGTTTGCGTTAAACAATGCCCTATATATTGCTCGGTAAGCTTGCCAACTTGTACTTGCATAAAATGAAAATTTATAATTTAATTGATGTAAGTAACCAAAAGTAACAAAATTAAAATAAAGACTACTTAATCTATAGACTTTATTTTAATTGAAAGTGTTTTTGTTACAATTGTTTTGCAGCACAAGCCTTTAATACATAAACCCGATTGAAGTGGATGCCGATTTTTCATCGGCAGAAACGAAAAGCGGGGCTACCGTAACCGATGCCCCGCTGAATTTGCTTTTTTAACCCCTAAATCCCCTAATGAGGACTTTTGATTTAACCCTATTCTACCGATGCTCTAAACATTAGCGCTCCTACTGTTAAATTCGTACGAGCATCTATTAAAATTGCCGAACCATTTGCTTTATTATCTCCATATAAATCGAATGCTAAAGCGTCGGCGGTTTTTACAATTACTCTACCAATATCGTTTAACCTAAACTCTTCTGTAGCATGTTTTTCTAAGGTATTTATATCTACTTTGTACAAAATTTCGCTGATTTTACATTTGGTAGTTTTGCTATTATGCTGCAGTAAATAGGTTATGGAACTGTCCAAAGCACGCCCGTCCATCCAACATAAATCGGCTTCTATAAGTTTAGATTCAATTGGCAAAGCCGAAGAATTTACAATTGTATCACCACGACTAATATCGATGTTATCTTTTAAATGAATAACTACCGACTGACCGGCTTGGGCCTGCGACAATTCATTTCCAAAGAACTCTATTTTGCTAATGGTAGAATTTGTGCCAGCTGGCAAAACCGTAATACGATCATTTACTTTAAAAGTACCGCTTAATACCCTTCCTGCATAACCTCTATAATCATGTAACTGATCTGTTTGTGGCCTAATTACCCATTGAACCGGCATACGAGCTTGGGTAGTTTTATCTTGTAAATCGGTATCAACCTGCTCTAAAAAGTGCAATAGACTTTCGCCCTCAAACCACGCCATTCGCTCAGATTTTTGCACAATATTATCGCCTTTTAAAGCACTAACAGGAATATAGCTTACGTCTTTTAGATTTAGGTTTTGCGCCAATGCTTTGTATTTTTCTTTAATCGCATCGAAAACAGTTTCGCTATAATCCATCATATCCATTTTGTTTACCGCCACAACAACATGTTTAATGCCCAATAGCGATACTAGATATGAATGGCGAATAGTTTGCTCTACTACCCCATTTCGTGCATCAATTAAAATAATAGCTAAACTTGCCGTAGATGCGCCTGTAACCATATTTCTGGTGTACTGAATATGCCCTGGAGTATCAGCAATAATAAATTTGCGTTTCTCGGTTTGGAAATATTTATAGGCCACATCAATGGTAATTCCCTGTTCGCGTTCGGCACGTAAACCATCAGTTAAAATAGCTAAATCTATTGTTCCATCGTCGTTTTTTCTGTTAGAAGTTTGTAAAGCCTCTAACTGATCTGCTAAAATGGAATCTGTATCGTATAACAAACGGCCAATGAGTGTGCTTTTTCCATCGTCAACACTGCCAGCTGTAAAAAATTTAAGTATGTTCATGTTTTGGTTGTTTAGATAATTGGTTGTTTGGTTGTTTGGTAGAGAATAGATTCTAACCAACTATACACAAAACAACTAACTATCAAGTTTAAAAATATCCTCCCTTTTTCCTATCCTCCATTGCTGCTTCAGAAACTTTATCGTCCATGCGGGCGCCACGCTCTGAGATTTTAGATTCGCTTATTTCTTGTATAATATCATCTATCAGATCGGCATCAGACTCAACCGCAGCAGTACAAGACATATCGCCAACCGTTCGGAAACGAACTTTTTTGCTCACAACAATATCATCATCATCCATATTTAAAAACGGCGAAGCCGCCATTAGCTGACCATTTCTTGTAATACAATCTCTTTGGTGCGCAAAGTAAATGCTTGGCAAAGCAATGTTCTCTCTACGGATGTAGTTCCAAACATCAAGCTCTGTCCAGTTGCTAATCGGAAAAACCCTAACGTTTTCGCCCTTGTGTATTTTACCGTTATAAATATTCCATAATTCTGGGCGTTGGCGCTTCGGATCCCACTGCCCAAATTCGTCTCTAACAGAAAAAATGCGTTCTTTAGCACGAGCTTTCTCTTCATCTCTCCTCGCTCCGCCAATACAAGCATCAAATTTGTGCTCCAAAATAGTATCTAAAAGTGTAACCGTTTGCAAGGCATTTCTACTTGCATTTTTACCAGTCTGCTCAATAGCCTTTCCCTCGTTAATAGATTGCTGCACCGAACCTATAATTAGCTTTTCGCCAATTCTGGCTACCATTTCATCTCTATATTTAATGGTTTCTTCGAAGTTATGCCCAGTATCTATATGCACCAACGGAAACGGAAATTTACCTGGCCTAAATGCTTTTTCGGCCAAACGCACTAAGGTTATCGAATCTTTACCACCCGAAAACAACAATGCCGGTTTTTCAAATTGCCCTGCTACTTCACGTAAAATGTGAATAGCCTCAGCCTCTAATTCATCTAAATAATCAAAATTGTATTCGCTCATTTGTAAATGTTCTAATGTTTAAAAGTTGGAATATCAGTCTTTCAAATTCCACGCATTTTAATATTTTTTTGAAAAGCACATTTAGTAGCTCTTCGGTTAGTCCAATCCCGCTATACGTTTTTCCCGATGAAAAATCGGGTTCCACTCCTATCGGGTTTATTTTACTTTTTGTAGTGGTGCTGTTGCAATATCACCAGCTCGACTGGCAATCGCACTGCAAACATTTTCAAAGCTTTACGATTCCCTGCTCACTGGAATGACAGCGCTAAGCACTTCTTTGGCCTTTAGCTTTAGGCTGTTCACGCTCCGCCTTCAACCATCACACCTTCAACCGTATTATGCAATCCACATTCTTTTTTACTTTGGTCTTCCCACCACCATCTGCCTGCTCTAAAATCTTCTCCGGGCTGTACGGCTCTTGTACATGGCGCACAGCCAATGCTAGGAAAACCCTTATCGTGCAAAGTGTTGTACACTATATTATTATCCTTTATATATTTTTTCACCTCGTCCAATGTCCATTCGAAAATAGGATGAAACTTGATGAGCTGATTGCCAGCGTCGTATTCTAAATCGTGCATATATTCCCGATTTGGGCTTTGGTCTGCTCTAATTCCGGTTACCCAAATATCGTTACCTTGTAAAGCCCGTTTTAACGGTTCTATTTTGCGTAGATAGCAACACTCTTTTCTATTTTCGACAGATTCATAAAAACTGTTTGGTCCTTTTTCATTAACCATATTCTGCAACAAATCTGCTTGCGGATAGTAAGCGTGAATAGTTTGCTGATAAACTTCTAAAGTCCTGTTCCACACGTAGTAAGTTTCTGGAAAAAGCCTTCCGGTTTCAAGCGTAAAAACCTTAATGGGCATTTTGTTAGCAAAAATTAAATCTGTTATTACTTGATCTTCCCATCCAAAACTTGTGCTAAACACAATTCGCCCTGCGTATTTTTTACTCAAATACCATAGTTTATCTATTGCACTTAATGCGAGTAACTCTTGCTTTAAAATTTCTAATTCTTCCATTTACAATTTAGTTATTAACACATAAATTGTTCTTAAACTGGTTATAATCACGATGGTTCCCACCATAATCATAATGGTTTTTACATTCAATTTTTTAGTTATATAAGCTCCAAAAGGCGCAGCAATACATCCTCCAATTACCAAACCTGCTATAATTTGCCAGTGGGTTAAGCCAATCATGGTAATAAAAGTGATAGAGCTGGCTAACGTTACAAAAAACTCGGTAAGGTTAACCGAACCAATGGTGTAACGCGGATTTCCACCACGAGAAATAAGCGTTGATGTTACAATCGGCCCCCAGCCACCGCCACCTATAGAGTCTAAAAATGCGCCCACAAAAGCCAGCGGGCCAACCCGTTTTAAAGGTTTTACAGTTTTAGCTTTTGCCACCGCTTTTAAAAGTATTTTAACCCCTAAAAACAAAGTATATGCAGACACAATGGGTTTAATAATGTGGCCGTAGTTTTCTAAAGAAGATAGAATGTAAGCTCCGGCTATTGCCCCTAAAATTCCCGGCAGTAATAATTTTTTAAACAACTTTGTTCTAACGTTGCCGAACTTTAAATGCATTAAACCAGAAACACCACTGGTAAAAATCTCTGAAGCATGTACACTCGCACTTGCGGCAGCAGGGCTTACCCCAAAAGACAACAGAAAAGTAGTAGCACTAACGCCATAAGCCATTCCAAGTGCGCCATCAACCAATTGTGCTAAAAACCCTCCAATAATAAAATAAATAATGGTGCTATCAACTTGAGCTATTACTCCGCTTCCCCAAGCACCTAAAGTTTCAAAAGGGATAAACGAAAAAAAAATGTGCCCAAAAACCATTAGCGCTATTACAGAAACAGTATATATGCTAATTTTTTTAATTGGCCACTGCGGGTCTTCTTGTTTTACCAATGATGCTGTAAGGTGATTTAGTGCGGAAACTTTATGCTTAAAATCACCTTTAAGTTTGTTCCTAATCAGGTTCAAATTTCCTATCGATTCATCAATTTCTGCTGGAATACCGTCGTTTAAAACCTCCCTTAATCGCTTTGCTAGCGTTGGCGACTTACCATTTGTAGAAATGGCAATTTTCAAATCTCCTTTTTGCACAATTGAACCTAAGTAGAAATCGCACAATTCTGGTTTATCTGCAAAGTTAACGAGCAGTCCTTTTTCGTGTGCCTGGGCTCTAATAAACTCGTTTAACAAATTATTGCTTGTGGCTGCAAAAACAATATCTACGTCGCTTAAATCATCAATTTCAAAAGACTTTTGTTTTCGCTTTAATAATGGAAAATCTAGCGCAAGTTTCTCTATCTCCGGGCTAATGTCTTCGGCAAGCAAGGTAACATCTGCATTGCGACTGTTATTTAAAATGGCGGTAAGTTTTTCGAGCGCAACACTTCCCCCACCAATTAATAACGTACGCAAACTATTTAGTTTTATAAAAACCGGAAATAGTTCGTTCCCTTTCTCCTCCTTCACTAAAGGCGTTAAATCATCTATTTTAGGAGATAGCAACATAAGATTTGATTAATGCTTTAAATGATGGATGAAGTGACACAACCTCTCCAAAAATTAGCAAAGCTGGCGCTTCTATTTTCTCTTTTATTGCGAGCCCTAAGATTGTATCTACTTTTCCTATTACCAACCGCTCATCGTCTGATGAACCGTTTTGAATTACCGCAGCAGGTAGATTGTACCTGCCTTCGGTCTTAAAAACCTCAACTATCTCTGGTAGTTTTTTCAACCCCATTAAAATAATAACGGTGGCATTAGATTTTGCAGCTTGATAAATATCATCAGATATTGCGCCACTAGAAACCGTGCCGGTTATTACCCAAAAGCTTTCACTTAATCCACGGTGGGTGACTGGAATTTGCTGTAAACCCGGAACGCCAATTGAACTAGAAATACCGGGAATTACGCTAACCGGAATATTGTACGAATCTGCAAAATCCAATTCTTCATATCCCCTACCAAAAACAAAGGGATCGCCGCCTTTTAAACGTACTACATGACCATAGTTTAAAGCATAATCAACCATTAACTTGTTAATCGCATCTTGTCCAAAAGAATGTTCGCCAGAGCGCTTGCCCACGTAAACTTTTATAGCGTTTGTTGGAGCGTGGCTTAACAAGGCTTCATTAGTCAACGCGTCGTAAAGCACAACATTTGCCGTTTGCAAGGCTTTAACTCCTTTTAAAGTCAGCAAATCCGGATCACCTGGACCAGCACCTAACAAGGTTATTTTTGGTTCTATATGTAAATTTCTCTCTGCCATTATACTACTGCCCTTAATACTTTTATTTCCTTCAAAAACTGATTTGCCTCATCAAAATATTGTTTAGCGAAATCTGCAGATGGTTCATTTTTATTAATTTGAAGCACCAAATCAGCAAAAGATGTGGCGAAATTAAATTCGCCAGTTGCCACAAAGTGATTATCAAATTCTTTAATTACGCCAACTTGCGTGCTACTGTTAATGCCTTTATCTAACAATAAAGACTTTGCAGCATTTACCATTGTACTGTAACTATGGTAAATCGAATCGGCATAAGCACCGTTTTGCAAAGCCTCATCTGCCCATCCTAATTTCTCTTCTGCCTCTAATAATAAAGTGGCTACCAAATCAATCACTACGCCGGCACACTCACCTACACCAATCGCAGTAACAAAAGTTTCTTCGTGGCCCCAGTCTACAAATTCTTCGGTTTTCAGATTAGTCAAATCGCCCAATGGCTTTAATAACTGATAAAAATGATCTTTGCCTTTTCTATCATAATATTGGTGGAAATTCTCATCGGCCAAGTTATTAGCCTTAAAGTCGTTTAACAAGAAGTGCAAAACCTGCGTTGCCCTTTTTGAAGGCACCTTAATCACTCGTTCGGCAACCCGGCCAACTCCATCGCCTACCGTACCGCCACCTAACATTACCTGTACCGCTGGCACAACTTTGCCCTCAGCTTTTACAGAACTGCCATGAAAGCCAATTTCTGCCAAACCATGCTGACCGCAAGAATTCATACAACCAGAAATTTTAATTTTGATGTTTTTCTCGTAGATAAATTCCGGAAAATCCTGATAAATCGTTTCTTCCAAAACTTCGGCCAAGGTCATGCTATTAGATATGCCCAAATTACAAGTATCGGTTCCGGGGCAAGTAGTAATATCTGCCAAACTATCAAAACCTGCATTGGCAAAGCCGATGTCTGATAAAGCTTTATATAAAGATGGCAAAGCCGATTCCTGAACAAACTTTAGCAACAAGCCTTGGTTCTGGGTAATGCGGATTTCATCGGCAATAAAAGGTCGCACGGCATTAACAAAAGCCCTTACGTTAACGGTTTTAATATCGCCCACTAATACTTTTACGTAAACACCAAATAACCCGCTTTGCTTTTGTTCAAAAACGTTGGTAGCCAACCAATGTTGATAATGATTTTCATTTTCAAGCTTAACATCAACATAATTATGGTTAAGCGGATAACTGGGAAGCGGAACAGTAGTTAAATCAATTTTATAAGTTTTTACCTTATTGGCAATTCGTTCCTCGGCAACTAGCCTTAAAACTTCTTCTAACCCCAATTTTTGCACCAAATATTTCAATCGAGCCTTGTTTCTATTGTTGCGTTCGCCATAGCGATCGAAAACTCGAAGCACCGATTCTGTAAATGGGATTAGCTGATCTTCGGGCAGAAAATCGTCAATGGCATTAGCTAGAAATGGTTGCGCACCCAGTCCACCTGCAAATAAGACCTTGAAACCGCGTTCGCCATTCTCTTTTATTTTAGGGATAAAACCTAAATCGTGTATATAACTGTAGGCCGTATCTTTAGTACTCGAAGAAAAAGAGATTTTAATCTTTCTGCCCATTTCTTGGCAAATTGGATTACGCAAAAAGTATGCAAAAACTGCATGCGCATAAGGAGAAACATCAAAAGGCTCGTCGGGGTCAATGCCAGCTGTTGGCGAAGAGGTAACGTTGCGAACGGTATTTCCGCAGGCTTCTCTTAGGGTAATATCATCTTGCTCTAGCTTTGCCCAAAGCTCTGGTGTTCTATCTAAACTCACATAGTGAAGCTGAATATCCTGACGAGTGGTTAAGTGCAAATTGCCACTTCCATATTCATCGGCAATATCTGCAATGCGTAACAATTGTTTGAAAGTTACCTTACCAAAGGGAAGTTTTATGCGGATCATTTGTACGCCCGGCTGGCGCTGTCCATACACCCCTCTTGCTAAACGCAAACTTCTAAAACGTTCTTCATGAATTTTCCCAGAACGGAAATCATTAATCTTTTTCTCAAGATCAATTATATCCCGCTCAACAACCGGATTCTCCAATTCTGTTCTAAAACTCTGCATACCAATAATTTGTTTTGTAAAATTGCAAGAGCAAACCTGTTACTTTTGCCATATTTAATTTGCTAACGAGGACAAAAACCCCTTGAAACCAAAATAATATTATGCAAATATATAAAGTATATAGACTTAGTAGTCTTTTATTTTATATTTTTTTCCCAGACTGAAAATTATAGCTATTTAAAAATGTGCTATGCGCTCCACCTAGCCAAGATGGGTTGGTGATTATTGCACTGTTTTTATTTAACTAAACGCGATTGGAGTGGAAATACTTTTACCAAGCCCCTTTAGGGGATTTTAAGGTAAAAGATTTTAACGAAAAGCGGGGCTACCGTAACCGATGCCCCACTGAAAATGCTTTTCTAATTATATTTATGCGCTTAGTTTAAGTCGACTGAGGAATTTTCTCTTTCGATTATGTTTGCGATACTGGTTTCGCCTAATACTTTAAGCGATGCATCTCTAACATCTATAAAGGCTTTTCTAATACCACACGTTACTTCGTCGTGGCACTCGTCACATTTATGGTAAAACTTAATACTAGCACAAGGTACCATGGCAATAGGGCCATCGGTAATGCGTAAGATATCGACCAAGAAAATTTCTTCTGGTTTTTTATTTAAGCTATAACCGCCACCGGCACCTTTTTTACTGTATAGGTAACCTGCATTACGTAAATCGAGCAGAATTTGTTCTAAGAATTTTTTAGGAATATGCTCTTCTTCGGCAATACGAGCAATTTGCATTGGGGGTTGGTCTATGTTTTTTCCCAATATTACCAATGCCTTGATAGCGTACTTTGTTTTCTTTGATAGCATATACAACAAAGCTAATAAAAATTTGGAAGATGTATAACAGCCACAAAAATTTCAATGTTTCCTCTTCAATTGATCTTATGCCAATTGAGGAGGAAACAAATAAAACGTACAAAGATGTACGGAGAGAGCGGCATTAGTATTTTAGTTGAATCTTTCTGGGTTGTACATGCCAATACTGGTACTTAAGTTTTGACCGTTGGCTAACTCTGCTACTAATTTGCCGGTTGCGGGCGCAAGACTTACCCCCATCATTCCGTGGCCACCTGCAATAATTAAATTGTTTAATTTTTGGCTGTAACCTAAATACGGCAATCCGTCTGGCGAGCAAGGCCTAAAGCCGTACCAAATTTTGTCTACTGCCGGTATAGCAACCTGATGCTCTGGATAATATTGCGGAATGGAGTTTACAATCCCTTCTACCCTATTCATATTAACCTTATTATTCATTGGCGCAATTTCCATTGTTCCACCAAATCTTACTTGGCCGTTCATTGGTGTTACTGCAACCCTTGCCTCTAATAGTAATGAGGGATGAATGATTTTCTTTTCAGGCTCTACCATAAAAGAATAACCTTTACCCGGCATTACCGGAATACTTAATCCGGCTTTTTTAGCAATTTCTGGCAACCAAGCGCCACCTGTCATTACCACTAAATCTGCGTTATAACTTGCTTTTTCGGTGGTTAAGGAAGTAATTTTTCCGTTTTCTGTTTTAAAGCCTGTTACTTTACAATTGGTTTCTATATCGGCACCATTTTGTTTTAAATAACTTACCAATTGTTTAACCAAATCATTTGGATAGAGGTGTGCATCGCAACGATAATGCACAGAACCTAAAACATCTAAAGCGGTATGTGGCTCTAAATCTTGTGTTTGTTTTGCATTTAAAGGTTCTACATCTAAACCCAATTGTTGCGCCTTTTTGGCTAAATGAATTTCTTCCTCGCCTGTTGGTTTTGTTTTGTACAGCATTAATATGCCCTTTTTCTCCAAACCAAAATTTAACTCGGGTTGTGCAGCCAAATCATCATACAATTGCTTGCTTAGCAAATGTAAATCTCTTAATGGCTGTGCAGATGCATCAACATGTTTATCGTTGGCATACTTCCAAAACTTTAATCCCCAAGAAATTAATGAGGAGTTTAGTGCAGGTTTAACATAAAATGGACTTTTGCTGTCGAACATCCATTTTATGCCTTTGCTAATCATGCCCGGTGCGGCCAAGGGCACAAAGTGACTAGGAACAATCATGCCAGCATTACCCGAAGAGCAGTTGTTAAATAAATCGCCTTGCTCTAAAATAGTAACTTTAAAGCCTTCTTTTTGTAAATAGTAGGCACTGCAAAGACCAATTATACCACCACCAATAATGGTTACGTTGCCTTTAGATGAAGATTGGTTCACTGGTTTATCAGTCATTTGTTCATTAAATTATTCCGTTTGCTTAGCTTACGGAAAAATGATTATAAGTTTAATATTTTTTGATCCATCGACAAGCTCAGGATAAAAGTGCTTTCTGGCTGCGCTCTTAAGCTTTCAGCTTTTTAAATTACCTGAAAGCCATGCGCATATGGATCATCATCATCAATAAAAATGGTATTGTAGCCTGTAACCATTGCCCAACCTTCTATGCCTGGAACAATTGCCGGCTTGCCTCCTATTGTGGTTTCTTCTTCAATAGTGCCTATAAACTTAGAACCAATGATGCTTTCGTGTATAAATTTATCGCCTTTTTTTAGTTTTCCTTTAGCATACCATTGGGCCATACGGGCTGAAGTGCCGGTTCCGCAAGGCGAACGATCTATTGCCTTATCACCATAAAAAACAGCGTTACGGGCAGTAGCTTCTTCAGAAAGCGTTGCGCCAGCCCATAAAAAATGACTTAAGCCATTAATGTTTTCATCTTCTGGATGAACGAAAGTATACTTCTCATTCATCTGTTTACGACAAGCCCTGCTCCAACTGATTAATTGATCTGCTGTGTAATGCTCTAGGCCTTTAAAGTTTTCTTGCGGATCTACTATGGCATAAAAATTACCACCGTAAGCTACATCAACCGTAATTTTACCTAAATCTGGGCAATCAACTTCAAGTGATTCGGCAGCTAAATATGATTTTATGTTAATCAATTTAACCGATTTTACCTTTTTGCCTTCTTGCTGATATTCTACCAACACTAAACCAGCTGGAGTTTCTAACCTTAGTTTACCAGGAACTTTAGGTATAATTAATCCTTCTTCGATAGCGATAGTTACCGTACCGATGGTTCCGTGTCCGCACATAGGCAAACATCCACTGGTTTCTATATAAAGTACGCCAATATCATTTGTTGGGTCTACTGGCGGATATAAAATACTGCCACTCATCATATCGTGTCCGCGAGGCTCGAACATTAAGCCTTTGCGAATCCAATCGTATTCTTTTAGAAAATGCAACCTGCGCTCCATCATGCTGTTGCCCTGCAACAATGGTCCGCCACCGGCCACAACACGCACCGGATTGCCACAAGTATGCGCATCTATACAGCTGAAAGTCTTTTTCATTAAATTTTTTCCTTCGTTAATTCGTTATCCACTGTGCGCCAAATATTCAAAGGATTTTCATTCTTCAACTCATCTGGTAAAAATTCGTTATCCCAATTTTGGAAAGATAATGGTCTAGCAAAACGCTTAATTCCATCGGCACCAACAGAGGTAAATCTGCTATCGGTACTTGCCGGGAAAGGACCACCGTGATGCATTGCCAAGGCAACTTCTACACCTGTTGGCACATTGTTAAATATTAAACGGCCACAAATCTCTTGCACTTCGCTTAATAATTCTTTATGTGCGTTAATATCGCCCGGCGTAGCCATTAATGTTGCCGTTAACTGACCTTCCATTGCTTTTGTAACCGCTAATAATTCAGCTTCATCAGCACATTCTATAATTAAAGAATACGGACCAAACACCTCTTGATGCAAAACTGGATTATTTAAAAATGTTGAGCCAGAAACGGTAGCAATGCTAATTTTACCTTGCGCTTTGGTAGCTTCGGTAGTAGATTGTGCAACCACCTCAACTCCGTTTTGATTTAATGCAGTGGCTAACTTGGTGCTATAATTATCGGCTATACCTTGGTGCAACATAGTTGCAGGCGTTAAAATCTCTATTTCTTGCTTTAAAAGCGACTTGAAAGTTGTTAAAGCATCATCGGCAACTGCCACAATTAAACCCGGATTAGTACAAAATTGGCCAACGCCCAAAGTAACCGAACCTGCTAATTGTTTAGCCAAACTTTCTGTCTCTGTAGCCAATTTTTCTGGCAATAAATAAACAGGATTAACACTTCCCATTTCGGCAAAAACCGGAATTGGGTTTTTACGCTGGTTAGCCCAATCAAACAAAGCTTTACCACCACCAAACGAACCAGTAAAACCGATCGCTTTTATAGCATCATGCTTAGCTAAATACTCTCCAACTTCAAAACCAGCACCGTAAACGTGTGCAAAAATACCTTTTGGCATACTGCACTTTTCTGCTGCCTTTTCTATAGCCGAAGCCATTAATGTTGATGTTTTTAAATGCGCTGGATGCGCTTTTACGATAACCGGACAGCCCGCTGCAAAAGCGCAAGCAGTATCGCCACCGGCTGTAGAATAAGCAAAAGGGAAATTACTTGCACCAAATACTACAACCGGACCAAGTGGCACCAACATTTTACGTACATCTGGTTTTGGAGGTGTACGCTCTGCCAATGCAGTATCTATACTTGCTTCTAGCCAATTTCCTGCTTCCGCTGCAGCTCCATAGCTTGTTAACTGAAACATCGTTCTAGCTCTTTCGCCTTGTAAACGTGCTTGTGGCAAATTAGTTTCTGCCATTGCAGTTTCAATCAGTTCATCGCCCAACGCTTCAATCTCCGCAGCAATTGCACGCATAAAATCTGCACGTTGTTTTAAGCTATAGTTTTTATATTGATGAAAAGCTTTAACCGAATTTGCTATAACCTGATCTAGTTCTGCTATTGTAGTATCCTTATACATATTTTTTGTTTTTTTGATTTAATAAGCCACGACGCTAATTAAACCTGTGTTTTATTGCTTTTAAAGCGAAAAATTGCAGGCGACACTTCTTATGGAAATGCCACTTGCAATCTCTAATTATAAATTGATTAGCCCTAAGCTACTTCAACTTCTAAATTTAAATAGTCTGGCAAAATAGGGCGATTAGCCAAGGCATCATTGATTACCTTAAGCACTCTTTCTCTTTCTTCGCCTTTAACAACTAATCTTGGTGCTCTAACATATTCAGAACCAATACCAACAGCGGTTGCAGCTAATTTAATGTATTGTACCAATTTAGGGTGAATATCTAATTCTAATAATGGCATAAACCATCTGTAAATTGCCAGAGCCTCATCATATCTTTTAGCTTTAACCAAACGATAAATTGCCACAGTTTCTGCTGGGAAAGCATCAACCAAACCAGCAACAAGACCGTGAGAACCTAACAATAAAGCCTCTAACGAAATTGTATCTACACCACCCAAGATTTTAAATCTGTCGCCAAATCTGTTAATCATGTTAGTGATGTTTGCCAAATCTCTTGTGCTTTCTTTAACAGCTTGGATATTTGGGTAAGGCAATAATTGCTCAAACATCGCGATAGAAACTTTAATTCCGTAATCAACCGGATTGTTGTAAATTAAAATTGGCAAGTTCGTACCTGTAGCAACTGCTTGGAAATAAGTTACAACCTCTTCGTCATCAGCTTTATATTTTAGTGGAGGTAATAGCATAATGCCATCTGCACCCAACTGCTCAGCTTCTTGTGCCATTTCTATAGCAACTTTGGTTATTTGCTCAGCTACATTTATAATAACAGGAACTTTACCTGCAACAGCTTTAACGCAATAAGTCAAAAACTCAGCTTTTTCTTCTCTAGTTAAGGTACTTGCCTCTCCTAAAGAGCCACAAATAATAATTCCATCAACGCCTGCGGCTAATTGCGCATCAAGGTTTTTTTGGAACAAAGGATAATCGATTGTATCGTTTTCTGTAAAAGGAGTTAGTAGCGCCGGATATACGCCTTCCCAAGCAACTTGTTTCATAGTTTAATTTTTTTATCAAATTTAAGTTGGTAGTACTAAATATTTTTATCGTGTTTTGATGGAAAATAAACGAATATTAACCTTCGTAAATTTTACAGTTATTTTTTGGTGTTAAAAATTACTAAAGTAGTGTTCTAAATATGCCTTCGGCGATTCGCCTTTAACCGCTTTAAATACTCGGTTAAAATTAGTAACACTATTAAATCCGCAAGTGTAGGCAGCGGTGGCAATATTCTCATATCTGCCACTTGTTAATTTCTTACAAGCCTCATTAATTCGCATTTCATTTAAAAAAGAAACGAAGGTTTGTCGAGTGTGCTTTTTAAAATACCTGCAGAAAGCCTGCGGTGTCATGTGTGCTTGCGCCGCCACTTCTTCTAGGGTAATTAATCGCTCGTAATGTTGCATTATATAACTGAAGATGTTCGCAATTCTAATTCCTTCGTTCTCAGAAAAACTTACCGAACGTGATTGCGCCAAAGGCTGCTCTTTACCACTATATTGACACAAATTATTAACTAACTGCAAAAAGTTGGTTAATAATTCTTGATTTTGTGAGTTTTGAACGGCCAACATCTGCGATATAATCACGTCGCAATGTTTAGATGGCACTTTAAATCCGCCTTGAAATTGTTGTAAAAACGACTTCACCAACTGCATTTCGGGAAGATCAAAAACAGGCAGTAATCTTCCTGCCGGATCAAAGAAAATCATCAAAGCTTGAATTTGCAATCCACTTTCTTCCTGAAAATATTCTGCATTGCTCTTAAATAAATGCGGCTGGTTTGCGCCAAGCAAATAAACATCATTAGCCTTAAATGCGTAAAGATGATTATCCACTACCAACGTCCCTTCGCCTTCTTTTATCCAAATCAACTGCGCTTCATTATGCCTATGCAAATGAGGGTAAAAATGAGGCATAATATCTTCCTGAACAATTATTGCCCTATCATGCGCTACCGGTAATGTGAACTGTAAAACCTTCATTTGCAAATTATCACAAGCTCAATATTAACTCAAAAATTTAACATATACGCAAAACAAGTTAAAATTAGTTAATAATCTATCAATATTAACCAATTTTTTAACCCCAAAAAGTTAAAATCTGTAAAGTTTGCATCAAAAATGTTATAAAAAACTTTTCAACTTTAATTGTAGTATTGCAACCATTAATTAAAAATATTCACCATTGGTTAAATATTCACCGTAAAGGACATTAATTCATCCCTAACACGAATCTAGCCTACTGCTTAAAAACGGTAGGCTATTTTTTTTTAGCATAATTGAAAAGTCATTAACGCTCAAAGATTTTAAACTTTACCATAACTTTTACAAATTTGTACATGACTTATATCGAAAAACTAAACGCTATTCGCGAGCAAATGAAAGCCGATGGCGTTGCCGCATATATTATTCCATCTGCCGATCCGCACATTAGCGAATATTTACCAGACCATTATAAGTGTATTTCTTTTACTACTGGATTCAAAGGTTCGGTTAGTACGGTGGTAATTACCCAAGATTTTGCAGGTTTATGGGCAGATTTTAGGTATTTTGAACAAGCAGAGGCAGAACTTGAGGGAAGTGGATTTGAATTGGTAAAACTAAAAGTTCAGCATATGCCGGAATATATTACCTGGCTAGGCGAAAACTTAGCCAAGGGCGATACAATTGCTTTCGATGAAAAACTGGTTTCTGTTGTACTTGGTCAGTTGCTACAACGCCAATTAGCCTATAAAGAAATTGGTTTTTTGCATAAAGACTATTTAAGCCCAATATGGGAAAACCGACCAGCACTGCCAACGGCACCAGCATTTTTGGTATCCGAAGACGTTGTTGGCCAATCGGTAAGCGAAAAATTAACTGCCGTTAGAGCTCAAATGCAAAAACTGCATGCCGATTTTCATTTAATTTCTTCGTTAGACGATTTGGCTTGGCTTTTTAACATTCGCGGAGCAGATGTAAGTTTTAACCCCGTTGTTTTAAGTTTTGCATTGGTTTCTGCTACACAAGCAACTTTGTACATTCAACCTGATAAATTAACAGAGGCTGATAAATTATCCTTGTCAAAAAATGGCGTACAGCTTTTAGCTTACGATACCATTGCGAAGGATTTACAATACCTGCCTGCCGAAAGCGCAATTTTAATTGACCCAAAACGTAACTGTTTTGCACTTTATAAATTAATTCCACATTCGGTAAAGCAAGTTTTCGAAACTAATCCTTCTACTCATTTAAAGGCAATTAAAAACAGCGTAGAGATAGAAAACACACGCAAAGCGATGATTAAAGATGGCGTAGCAATTACGCAGTTTTTAAAATGGGTTACAGAAAATGTAGGCAAATCAGAAATTACCGAGCTTTCAGCAGCCGAAAAATTAAAAGGATTTAGAGCTGCGCAAGGCGATTTTGTAGGCGAGAGTTTTAATACCATTGCTGGCTACAAGGCGCATGGAGCGTTGCCACATTACGCATCAACACCAGAAAGCAATGTGGCCATTGAGGCTAACGGGCTTTTCTTAGTAGACTCTGGAGGCCAATACCGTTACGGCACTACAGATATTACACGTGTTTTGCCAATGGGTAACAATACAGAAGAAGAAAAAACCGATTATACCTTAGTTTTAAAAGCTATGATAGAAGGTTGCAAAACTCGCTTCCCGAAAGGCACCTGCGGTTACCAGATAGATGCAATTACCCGCAGACCGATGTGGGATTATGCCTTAAACTATGGTCATGGAACCGGTCACGGTGTAGGTTACTTTTTAAATGTACACGAAGGACCACAGGTTTTTAACGCCACGGCCACCCCAGTTGCAGTAGAATTAGGCATGATTACTTCCATCGAACCTGGAATTTATCGCCCCGGAAAACATGGCATCCGTATAGAAAACTTGGTTTTAACCATTGCAGACGAAACCAATATATTTAACGAGTTTTATGCGTTTGAGACTTTAACTTTAGCCCCTATCGATACGACTTTAGTTAAAAAAGAACTTTTAGAAAAATCGCATATCGATTGGCTAAATGCTTATCATGAAAATGTTTACAATAAATTGAGCCAATTTTTGAGTGAAGATGAAAAAACATTTTTATCAAAAATGACTGTAGCGCTTTAATTGCTAATTCGCAAAATCTACCCGGTTCCGTTTACCTATAAATTTAATATTCAGCGTATAACGCATCCTTTAGTGCTATATAAACCTTCCTACTTAAAAAACAGGAAGGTTTTTTGTTTATAAAAAGCATACAACTGCAAAAACAAGGCTCTTCTATATTTGTTAATATTACATACTTAAAAACCTAAATATGAATATTCAATTAAATGCCGATAAGAATTTAACGATTCACGAACCTTACGAAATTCAAATTAAAGAACAGTTAACCAAAGATTTAGACCGTTATAGCAATCATGTTTCTCGCGTAGAGGTTCATCTTTCTGACGAAAATGGTAGCAAAGCAGGATTAAATGATAAAAAGTGTTTAATCGAAGCAAGATTAGATGGTAAACCTCCAATTGTGGCTAGCGATTTGGGCAATACTTACGACCTCGCATTAAAAGGTGCTACAGAAAAAATAAAAAGCGCTTTAAACACTGCAGTTAGTAAAATGCAGGATAAATAAAAAGACAAATCAATTATCAAAATCCGATTGTGCAAAACACAATCGGATTTTTTTTAGCCTTTTAGTTTAGCTACTAAAAAAGAAATGGGCTTCAAATCTCCAGCTTGGATATAATAATTATTAGCATCCATTTTAATATGGCCATTTAATATTGCGCCTTGTGGTATTAGATAGCGTTGCGCAACCAATGCTTTTAAAGTTAGATTGCTCATACAACCTGCAACATCATAAAACCAGTTCACGCTATACAGAAGTGCTTTGATTTCCGTTAAACCGTAAATTTCGTTTGAATAGAACATCCCTTTTGATTGAAAAATATTTTTTATATCGGGCTTAAACCTCACCAATACAAAGTAATCGTACTGTGCATTTTCTCCAGCCAAAGTGTTTGGCAAATAATTTCCGTTCTCATCCCAATCTTGGGCCTCCAATAATAAAAGGTTAGCAAAACTAGCGGCAGATTTAATGTTTACTCGTTTTCCATTTACTTTCAAATCGCAATCGTCCCAGGTTCCTTTTCCATGAATACCAAAATCTACTTCATCTACTGTTAAGGAGTAAATTTGAAACAAGTTATACAACACAACTTCCGCTAGTTTACCTTGAAACGTATTACAAAAAACCTCTCCCTTTTTTCTGCGAGAAATTCCGCCTGTTCTATGGCTGCGATGATGTCCTTCGCCATAAACCATGCTGTAAGCAAACGTTAAAGCCTTATCTATATGCTCCAATTCAATCGCTGTAGCATTAAAACTGCATTTATGGTTTACAGAATAATGGCTGTCTTCGTTATGGGTTAATTTACTCATTTAGCGGTTTATAATTACAATTTAGCATTTTCATTGTAAATTTCCTTGCTTATTTTATTCAAGCAGAATCTAAAATATCACATCCTAAATAGCTTAGATTTTTTTATCTTGCAGGCAAATAAAATCATAGCGTAACACCAATAGAAATGGATTTGAAGGACAAGATATCGTTAGCAGAATTACTGATAAACAAACATAAATCCAAAAAAGAAACGCTAGATCATTTAGATGCTTCGTTAACACACTATTTGCAAAGAAGCGCTGATAATAATGATAAAAAGCTTAAGCTCGACGCTATTTTTTATACCAAGCAAATATTAAACGCTAAGACCGACGGAGAAGAATTTGCTGAAAGTAAAATCAGTAAAGCACTCGACAATAGTATTTTTGAGCCCATTCCGATCCCTTTTCCAGAACAGAAAAAAACACATTTTACTTTTATAGATTTATTTGCCGGAATCGGCGGTTTTAGGTTAGCACTCCAGAATATTGGCGGAAAATGTACCTACTCAAGCGAGTACGAACCAAATGCAAAAGTTACCTATGCCACAAATTTTGGCAAAATTCCCTATGGCGATATCACTAAGGACGAAATAAAGGACTACATACCCGAGTCGTTTGATATTTTATGTGGTGGTTTTCCTTGCCAAGCTTTTTCTATTGCAGGTCACCGCAAAGGTTTTTCTGAAACTAGAGGAACGCTGTTTTTCGACATTCAACAAATAATCGAACAGCACAGACCCAAAGTAGTTTTTTTAGAAAATGTTAAAAACCTTGTAACACATGATAATGGCAATACTTTTAAAGTTATTTTAGAAATTTTACAAGAAAAACTAAAATATAAGGTTAGCTACAAGGTATTAAACTCTATGACACATGCCAACGTTCCGCAAAACAGGGAGCGTATATTCATCGTTGCTTTTGACCCTGAGCAAGTACCTAACCACGCCAATTTTAATTTCCCAGAGGCAATACCTTTAACAAAAACTATACACAACATTTTAGAACCAGGCAAACAGCCAGATAAATATTATTATAGCAAAAGCCATATGTACTACCCAACCTTACAAAAATCAATGACCTCTGTAAATACACTTTACCAATGGCGCAGGGTTTATGTAAGGGAGAATAAAAACAACGTATGCCCAACTTTAACGGCAAACATGGGTGCCGGTGGGCATAATGTACCTTTGGTTAAAGATGCATTTGGCATCAGAAAACTTACCCCTAGAGAATGTTTTTCTTTTCAGGGCTACCCAGAAAATTATATTTTACCAAGTTACCTTGCCGATAGCAAACTTTACATGCAAGCCGGAAATTCAGTAACCACACCCTTAATCGAGAGGATTGCGGTAAAAATAAAAGAGGTATTATAAGTTTTTCAGAAACTACCAAACCTTGTAAGTAAGACCATTTTTCTGAAAAGCAGTTTCAGCAGTACTTGGCCTAATATGCCCCACTATTCGTTTTACTTCGCCGTCGTTCCTAGGCTTCGTGCCCACTACAATTGGGTTTATATAACCTGGGTTTACCTTACTATTTACCGCAGCTTGCAAACTGCCTAGTAGCATTAAAGGTAAATTCTTTCATATTAGGGAGGGCATTTTCTCGAAGACAAAACCAACATTCAGTCAATCTATTCTTTAGCAGGAATAACATGATTTTTAGCAGCCTCTATATAAAGCATAATCTGGTTCAGGCAAACCGATAAATTGCTTTTCACATCGTGTTCCCAAAATCGCATTACAGTATAACCAATATCGCTTAAACTTCTGTTTACAAACCGATCGCGTTGCATATTTCTCTCAATTTTAGGAATCCAAAAACCCAAATTACTTTTCGGTTTTCGTTTTGCCCAATCGTAGCCATGCCAAAAGTCGCCATCAACAAATATTGCTAGTCTGTACTTGTCTATAACCAAATCTGGCTTTCCCGGCAAATCCTTTCTATGTATCCTGAACCGAATATTCCTCGCCCAAAGTGCTTTCCTAAGCATCATCTCTGGCACAGAGTTTTTGCCACGAATCTTAGCCATCGTTTTACTACGCTGCTTGGTGGTATAAAAACCAGCACTCTCCTCAAAACGAGGAATTTTGATGATTTCTTCTTCTGCAGTATAGTTTTTAACGCTCATATTTACCTAACTGCAATTACGCCAAAATGTTTAACACCTAAAAGGATTTATGCTGAAACCGCTGCTTCTCAAAAACAATAAAAAACGACGGCTGTTTATAAAGAAAAAAGTTATGAGAGCTATTTGGAAAGGCGCAATAGGTTTTGGTTTAGTTAACATACCCGTAAAATTATACTCAGGTGTGCAAAACAGCAATTTGGATTTAGATATGCTCGACGAACGTGACCATGCCAAGATTAAATATCAACGAATAAACGAAGACAGCAGAAAAGAAGTTCCTTTTGATAAAATTGTAAAAGGGTATTTTCTAAAAGATCGCTACGTTATTCTTGATGAGCACGACTTTGAAGAAGCAGCACCAGAAAAAAATAAAATCATAGAGCTTGAAAATTTTGTCGACATAAAAGACATCAACCCTGTTTATTACGAAACTTCTTATTATACCGAACCAGAAAAACAAGGAACAAAAGCCTACGCCCTTTTGCTTAAAGCTTTAGAAAAATCTAAAAAAGCTGGCGTTGCCAGATTTGTATTAAGAAGCACAGAAAATCTTTGTGTAATACACCCAATGGATGGCGTAATCGTTATCACTAAAATTCGCTTTCAGGAAGAGATAAGATCCCTGGCAGACATAAAGAAAGTAAGCACCACAGTAACCAAAAAAGAAATGGACGTAGGCTTAGCTTTAATTAAACAATACAGCGCCCCATTTGATATTGCGGCTTTTAAAGACGAATACACTAACGAATTACTAAAAATAATTAAAGCAAAAGCCAAAGGCAAACGTACGGTGGTTAAAAAACTTAAACCTAAAAAGGCTACCAGCGATAACCTTTACGATCAATTAATGCAAAGCTTGGGCGGAGCAAAAAAACGAGCATAGTTGCTGGCTATCACTCTTCTTCCTGTTCTGTTTTGGCAGCAAAATCTTTTAAGATTTTTTTCAGATCTATGCCTTTCGAGAGTATAGGTTTAAAAATATCACCATTGGCTTTTATACGCTCCATTGCATTAAAAATAGTAAAATCCTTTAGCTTCAATCCTTTTTTAACCTCTTCCCACTCTAATGGCATAGAAACAGTAGCGCCCGGTTTTGGTCGTACAGAGTAAGGTGCAGCAACGGTGGCTCCTGCCCTATTTTGTAAAAAGTCTAAATACATTTTGCCTTTTCTATCTTTAATGGCTCGTTCTAAACTGGTAAACTTTGGCAATCTTCTGTTTACTAACGTTACAATAATCCTTGCAAACTCCTTTGATTGCTCGTAAGTATATTTTGCACCTAAAGGAATATAGATGTGCAGACCGGTAGAACCACTTGTTTTGCAATAACTCGGTACATTCATTTCATCTAAAACCTTCTTAGTTTCTAACGCCACCTCAATTACCTGGTTAAAACTCTGTTTATCAGGATCTAAATCAAGCACACACCATGTTGGATGATCAGGTTTTTTTATAGTGCTATTCCAAGGGTTAATTTCAATGCATCCTAAACTGGCCATATAAAGTAAAGTTGCCTTGTTGTTACCTAGCAGAAAGTGTTTATCTTCATCGCTATCGCCAGCATGATATAAATAGGTGTCAATCCAATCCGGCACCTTACCTGTTACATCTTTTTGGTAAAAACTTTGCCCATCAATCCCGTTAGGATGCCTATTTAAAGACTGTGGCCTATTTTTTAAATACGGCAAAATATAGCTTGAAACTTCATCGTAATAATTTATTAATTGGCGTTTTGTAATTTTTTCTATCGGCCAGTAGACTTTACTTAGATTTGTAAATTTAATTTCTTTTCCGCCCACTTTAAGAAGTTGCGTTTCTTCACCAGCGTCTAATAATCCACCGTCTTCGCCCTTTTTAGCTGAGGTTTTCTGAACCTTTTCCACAGGCACTTCTTCCTCCAACATTACTTCTTTGGCTTTTTTATCCTCACGCATTCCCTCAAAAGACGGGTGTCGCATTACACCATCCGCAGTCATCTCTGTAAAACTTACCTCGCATATCAGTTCGGGTTTCAACCAAGTAGCTATAGCCTTTGGTGGGTTTGGCCTAAACCTGCTGGCTTTATTAATATCTGGCTCGGCAGAAAATGCAGGCTTATCTATTTCAAGCGGTTTAAACTGTGCTAACAATTCTTTTTGCGTCTTCGCAGAAAAACCTGTACCAATTTTACCCGTGTAAACTAATTTCTTTCCTTTGTACACGCCTACCAAAAGCGAGCTAAAAGATTTCGTAGAATCGTCATTTCTGGTATAACCTGCAATTACAACTTCCTGTCTTTTATTCGCCTTAATTTTTAACCAGTTTCCACTTCTATGGTCGGTTTCATAAACGCTGTCCTTGCTTTTTGCTATAATCCCTTCTAAACCCATTTTTTTCGCAGCAGCTAAAAAATCTATACCAGAAGTATCAAAATCCTTACTCAGTTTAATCCGGTCACTTTCGGGCAAAACCTTTTTTAACAATGCCCTACGAGCTGTTAATGGCAAATCTTTGAGGTTATAACCTTCATACCATGTTATATCGAAAACGTAATAAATCAGCAAGCCGTCTTCGTCACTACGCCAATTTTGCAGGGCACCGAAATCAGCCATTCCTTTTTCGTCTGCCACTATCACCTCTCCATCTAAAACTGCATTAATTTTTAATGCTTTTAGCTCGTTATATATCGGATGGAATTTCTCATCGAATGATTTGTCGTTGCGAGATTTTAGACTAACGGAGGAATTATTTTTAAATGCTATCGCTCTGTAACCATCCCATTTTATTTCGTAAAGCCAATTTTC
Source organism: Pedobacter namyangjuensis (assembly GCF_003313325.1). Lineage (GTDB taxonomy): Bacteria > Bacteroidota > Bacteroidia > Sphingobacteriales > Sphingobacteriaceae > Pedobacter > Pedobacter namyangjuensis. Next base: position 356,362 of record NZ_QMHQ01000003.1, read on the forward strand.
ATCATCTTCCAAAGGTTTGTTAACCAAAGTTGCCAGCATAGGCTTTAAGTTCGAGGTAAATTTTTGTTTCTTGGCAGTTGCCAATATCGATTTTAAGTTGTCTGTTTCTGATTTCGCCTTAACTTTTTTCTCGCTAATCTTTTTGCCTAATTGCGCACTGGCATCTTTAAGTTTAGGCTGGGCCTTTTCATGTGCTTTTTTTACCTGCTCTAATGTTTTTTTAGATCGTACCGATTTATCTTTAATCGTAATATCAACCTCACTGGCGTACTTGTCGTTGTGTTTTATTAAAAGCCAAGCATTTTCGCCCATGCCCTTGGTTTTTACTAAAGCAAATTCGCCTTTAAGCTTTTTGCCATGTAAAATCATTTTAACGGAGCCTTTTTTTATCTCCTTTAGCAAATATTTTTCTTGGCCCTTAACATCTTCTTCCTTCGCTTCTAAAGCCTCGTACGTTCCTTCGTCCCACAGTATAACCGTGCCTCCACCATATTCTCCTTCCGGAATAATTCCCTCAAAATCTTTATAGTCGAACGGATGATCTTCTACCATCATTGCCAAGCGTTTGGTTTTTGGATCATTTGAAGGACCTTTAGGTACCGCCCAACTTTTTAACACCCCGTCCATCTCTAACCTAAAATCGTAATGCAGGTGAGACGCTGCATGTTTCTGAATTACGAACCGCAGTTCTTTACCGGTGCTTTTTCCGCCTTGCGGCTCTTTAGTTTTAGTAAACGAACGCTTTTTTTGGTAGGCTGTTAAACTCATAAAAATCAATTTGATAACATCTTTAGAACAACCCTATTTTTAAAATGTTTAGTGTGTGTAGGCCAGTTAAATAAAACTATTTGAAATTGGGGATGTTCCTTTTCAAACAAGAATCTTTTATCCCCGAAAATTGATTTAGAATGAAAAAGCAGAAGAAACAAGAAAACATCGAAAATCCAGACGAAAAATACCCTGTACCGCCTTTTCCTAAGCAAAAACAAACGCCACCAGGAACAGAGGCTGCTTTAGATCCACCAGCGAACCATGGCGAACATTCTTACCAAGGATGTGGAAAGCTAAAAGGTAGAAAAGCAATTATAACGGGTGGCGATTCGGGAATTGGAAAAGCTATTGCTATTGCTTTTGCCAGAGAAGGTGCAGATGTTTTAATCAGTTATTTAAGTGATGTAGAAACTGTAGATGCTAAAGATACCGCAAATTGGGTTGAAAAAGCTGGTCAAAAGGCAGTTTTGGTGAAAGGCGATATTAGAAAAGAAAATCATTGTAAAAAAATTATAGAAAAAGCTGTTGCAGCATTTGGGCAAATAGACATTTTGGTAAACAATGCTGCGTTTCAAATGGGAAGAGAGAAATTGGACGATATCCCTACCGAAGAGTGGGTTAAAACTTTCGATACCAACATTCATCCCATGTTTTATTTAAGCAAAGCTGCCGTAAAACACATGAAAAAGGGCAGTAGCATTATTAACACCACATCGGTAAATGCGTATAATCCATCAGAAGTGCTTTTGCCTTACGCTGCCACCAAAGGTGCTATTCAAAACTTTACGGCTAATTTGAGCCAGATATTATTAATGGAAGGTACAGGTATAAGGGTTAACGCAGTAGCGCCAGGACCTATTTGGACACCATTGATCCCATCCACTATGCCAGATCCTGAAAAATTTGGTCAGGATACGCCTATGGGCCGACCGGGACAACCCGTAGAGGTTGCTTGTGCCTATGTATTTTTAGCTAGCGATGATGCAAGTTATATTGCCGGAGCAACTTTACCCGTTGCTGGCGGAAGAATCACCATCTAAAGCATCAACCTCTTAAAAAAATTTTTTTAATTAAATACCTAGGTTCTAATAAAATCTCAGGTTATAAAAACCAAAATCATGGAAAACTCGAAAAAAGAAAATCAAGAAACAGAGAATAAAGAAAAAGGAAAAACAGCTGGTGATGCGAAAGGAAAAGCTTCTTTTGATCAAAATGGCGAAGGTGCATCGCCTAAATATGGAAAAGCTGGCGACGAACCTAGCGAAACAAAAGAGGGCGCAAAAAAAGGGAAGATTTAATTCTTCCCTTTTTTATATTGATACCTAATTTTAATAATTAAGCAATAAGATCGTTTACTTTTTTAACTAACGCGTCAATATCGAAAGGTTTAGCTATAAAATCATCAGCTCTGCTTTCCTTACGCATAAAGGCAACATCTTTATGGGCCGACATTAGCAAAACAGGAATGGTTGCAGATTGCTCGTCATCTTTTAATTTTTCGCAAATCGTCATTCCATTACCGTCGGGCAACATTACATCTAGTAAAAACAAAGTCGGTAAATCTTTATCTTTTCGTTCTTCAAAAGCCTTAACAGTAGCAAAGCTATCTACACCATACCCCTCACTTTCAAGTAAATAAGTTACCAGCTCGCGTATATCATCGTTATCTTCTACAACGTAAATTTTTTTGTCCATTTAAAAATCCTTAGGCAAATATAAAAATATCATCCTAGCTACAACAAAAACAGCACCATATTGATTTTTATTTTTCATAAAAAATCAACCGGCAACCATTCTAACTAAAAATTGTTTTAGAAAAAGAGATTAACATTCCAAAAAACATAAGCCAAGCGATATTTGTTACAGCTACACATCATCCTTTAAAACAAAAAAACATGTTAACTAAACTAGAAAATTTACCGGCTCACGTGTTTGGCGTAAAAGCCGAAGGCGAAGTTGATGCAGATGACCTTAAAAATGTCCTTTTACCAGGACTAGAATCATTAACAGATAAATTCGGGGAAATCTATTACATACTTGTTTTAGAAACCAAAGTAGAAAACTTTACCGCTGGTGCTTGGTTTCAGGATATGGTTGCTGGCCTAAAACATTTAACAGCTTGGAAAAAAATGGCTATCGTAACAGATCAGAAGTCGGTAGAAAAGTTTACAGATGGTTTTAGCTATGTAACCCCAGGAGAAGCAAAGGGCTTTTCTTTGGCAGAAATAGACGAAGCTATAGCATGGGTAAGTATAAAAAATTAAATATTATGGGATTGATTAAAAATTTATTAGCCGGTTTTGCAGGTTCTGTAGCATTAAATGTGTTGCACGAAACCATGAGAAAAAATTTTAGCAATGTGCCTCGCATAAATTTGCTTGGCGAAGAGGCCCTAAACAAAACTTTATTCGCCTACGGCACGCCCATTATGGATAAAGATGAATTACATAATACTACACTGAAAGCTGATTTAGCTTCAAACGCAATGTACTATAGTTTAATTGGTGGTAATAAACATTTTATCTGGCCAAAAGCTATTATACTTGGTGTAAGTGCTGGCGTAGCTGCATTAAAACTTCCAGAGCCTATGGGTTTAAATCCAGAACCGGTTACTAGAACGCAACAAACAAAAATATTAACGGTTGGCTATTACTTATTCGGCGCTTTAGTAACTGCCAGCGTTTTAAAAGCCCTATCAAAATAAAATCAAATCATCTACCTATGGAAAACAATTCGAGAGACAGCGCAAACAACACGCAAAACACAGCAGATCATATAAAAACCCTAGAGGGTAAAGAAGCTGTTAAAAAATTAAAAGATTTGGCTACCAGTGCCGAAAACTGCTTTTTCTGCACCAACATAAAAACCGGACTACCTGTTTCTGTTCGTCCTATGTCTGTACAAGAAGTAGACGACGAAGGCAACCTTTGGTTTGTAAGCATGGTTGACAGCAATAAAAACGAAGAAATAAAACACGACCCCTTTACCCAACTTTTCTTTCAAGAAAACAAAAACTCGGGTTTTTTAAGCATTTATGGCATCACTGAGGTGTTAAGAGACCAGGCTAAAATAGATGAGTTGTGGAATCCATTTTTAAAAGTGTGGTTTCAAAATGGTAAAGACGATCCAAATATCGCTTTGTTAAAAGTTGTGCCAACAAATGTTTATTATTGGGATACCAAACATGGTGAAGCTATTGCCTTTATTAAAATGGCTGCTTCTATTGTTACAGGTAAAACCATGGATGATTCGGTTGAAGGAAAACTAGAAATCTAAATAGCACACCCTAAAAAATTAGCATGAGAATTCCAATTGAACGAAAGTACGTTAAAGTTTATCCAGACCCTAAGCGAGTAATTGCCCGATTTTTTTTTAATGGCGATGAACGCGGAAAAGATGTAATTACCAAAGTGCTTACTTTAAGTAACGAGCAGGTTTTTGGCATCATTTCGCCGCTATTGCAAGAATACAGTAAAAGGCATCGTAACATTACAAAAATACTGCTTAGGCATTGCAAAAAGCTTAAAACCCTATTTTCTTCAATGGACATCGATTACCGCGAAATTGAAGAGCATCGCAGGCTGTTAATTGGATCTTATTTTACGCACGAGTATTCAATTGAGTCTGCCGCATTCTTTAATCCTTCCATCATCGAAGATCCAGACCAATCTGACTTAGAAGATGGTCAAAAACGCTTAATTATAAGTTTCAGAGCTGTTGGAGAAGGACATATTTCTTCAATAATCTTCAGAAGAGCGCTAATAGATAGGCATAATAACATCACGGTTATCCCGGCAGGAGATTACATAGACGAGGCAGAAATTATTAGAAATGCTACTTACAACAAAAAGCTATTTCTAGAAAAAGGCCTAATGTCTCTAATCGACAAAGATGTGCTGGATAAACTCAACGCTAAGTTAGATGATCAGTTCGATTACGCAACCCTGAAAAAGATTATCGGCGAGGCGCAAGCTTTAGAACAAGATCCTGAAAAAGACGTAGAATTTGAAAAAGTATTATGGCTTTCAGATTCGTATTACGAAATCGTTTTCTCAATGGATACCGATATCTCCGATAGGGTAATTTTCCCAATTTCAGAATTTGAGCGTAAAGGTATAGAAGATGCCCGCTTTACCAAATTTACGCACGATGATGGAACATCTGCTTATTACGCAACTTACACCGCTTATGATGGTCATATCATCATCCCTAAACTGTTAAAAACTAAAGATTTTTACGACTTTACAATAGGGCCATTATTCGGTAAAGGCGCACAGAACAAAAATTTAGCATTGTTCCCGAGAAAAATAAACGGTAAATATGCTATGTTGTCTCGTATAGATGGTATAAATAATTACATCATGTATTCAGACAAAATAAATATCTGGGAAAACCCTATCCTACTTCAAGAACCTAAATATTCGTGGGAATTTGTGCAGATAGGTAATTGTGGCTCTCCGATAGAAACTGAAAAAGGTTGGTTGGTAATCACCCACGCTGTTGGGCCAATGCGTAGGTATTGCCTAAGTGCATGCCTGCTTGATCTAAATGATCCAACGATTGAAATTGGTAGGTTAAATGAACCGTTGCTAACCCCAAATCCAGACGAGCGTGAAGGCTACGTTCCGAATGTTGTTTACTCTTGCGGTTCTATCATAAACAATGGTCAACTGGTTATCCCTTACGGATTGTCAGATTATTCATCTTCATTTGCAACGGTAGATTTAAACGAGCTTTTAGACAGAATTATAGCAAACGGAAATTAAAAAAAACAGTTAAACTTACGAAGTTTTGATCGGCACTTGCCAAAAACTTCGTAAGTTTTTTTTGTAAATATCCAGATAATAAGAAGCGCAATTTCCCTTTTCCAATCAACGCTCTTCCCGCTTTACACTATATCATTTGCTGTTTAAAACAGCAAATAATGCCGTTACAATCGGGGCTAGGTTGCAAAATTCTACTAAAAACAACGTATTAACTAAAACGTACAAGTTGATGTAAACCCTAAAACCGAGATGTAAAATTTGACCATCAATTCCTAACTATCGAACTTATTTATAAATCCTAGCGATTTAAAATGTTTTGGTAGCAGGTATAATAATCTTGCACCATTCGCTCTTTAGAAAACTTATCTATTGCCCAAGTACGGCAGTCCAGTCTTTTAATTTGATGTAGGTCGTTAACAACATCTACAGCTTGCTCAACATTCGACACTAAAAACCCAGTTTTCTGGTTCAAAATTAGTTCAGGCATCGAGCCTCTATTATATGCAATTACTGGGGTACCGCACAGCATAGCTTCAGCTACGCTTAAACCAAAAGGTTCATCAAATGCAATCGGATGAAGCAAAGCTAAAGCACCGCCCAACAACTCATTTCTACGCTCTGGCCCAGCTAATCCTAAATATTCAATTTGATCGCTTAACCTGGGTTTAATTTCATACTCGAAATAATCATGATCTTGCACCAAACCAACTATATATAACTTTTTTTTACTTTGCTCGGCAATTTTTATCGCATCTAAGGTTCCCTTGTCCCGGTGTATGCGACCAAAGAAAAGTAGATAATCATCTGGTTGCGCTACGAAAGTAAACTCGTTTACATTTAGTCCGTTATACACGGTAGCAAGATAATCTAATCCAACCGCTTTATCTGCTTCGCTTATAGCAACATAACTTGTGGTGTTATTATACTTCTGGTAAACCGGCAATATTTTCTTCGAAGAAAAACCATGTATAGTGGTAATTATTGGCGTTTTAATCAGACTCGAATAACTGAGTGGTAAAAAATCAAAATGGTTATGAATAATGTCAAATTCACTTGCCCGCTCCATTACATTACTAATATGCAAACACTCTACAACCTTAGCATCCAATGTTTTATCTTCATCGTAACCTTGCTCGGTTATCGATAACAGTTTTGCCTTAGTGATAGAATTACCGGTAGCAAACAAGGTAACATCCAAGCCTAGATCAACCAAACCTTCGGTAACATTAGAAGCAACCTGCTCCCATGGCCCATACTCCGTTGGAGGCGTTCGCCAAGCTATTGGCGAAAGAACCGCTACCCTCAATTATTTATGATCGACTTAACCTTAACCGCTCCGGCTAAATGATGGTCGTACTTAAAAGCTTGTAAAACTGTTAAATGCGAAACAAGATAAGCTAAGGTACTTTCAGCTCCCTGATTTCTGTTTACCCCATTTGCCTGTAAGCCGTCTGCGCAACCTTTGGTTTCAGAGTCGTACAAAGGAATTCTAAGAGAATTTTCTCCAAGAAACCACATGTAACTCGTAAACATCTTTTTCATATACTCCGTCTCTCGAGTAACAATAAAGGCTTGAAAATACATGCAAACCATAGCCATTATTTCAATAGCCTGCTGGTCGTATAAAGGTGCTTTCTCGGCACCGCGTAAATGCCATCCATCATTACCTACGGGATTGATAGTGCTTAAATTAAAGGTAATTTTCTCCAGGTATTTTAAAGACTCATGGGCAATTTCCTTCACTTCCGGATCGCCAGTAATTTCTACCACATGAAACAATGCTAAAGGAAAAATCGCATTATCGTAAGTCATGTGATCTTCAAACCAATGCCAATCATCGCCTTTGGTATTTTTATAAGATGCAATTAGTTTTACTGTTAGCTGATTAAGTTCATTTAAGATTCGCTCATCATAAGGATGTGTTCTCAGGTAATAACTCAATCCGGTAATGGTATTACATATTCCTCGTAAATGTGTTAGATTTTTGAAATGAGGAACAGCTTTAAAGAACAACTCGTAACCAAACTCTGCGTAAGAACGGTTCGGAGCGGCGTTAATTAGGTAGCCAAGCGACCAGATAGTTCTTCCAAAAGAGTCGTCAGAACCTTCCTCATCCAAAAACTGTCGACTAAAACTGGTAAAATTCCTGAAATTTCCATTATCCAATTGCAAATCATGAATATAACTCAAATAGATCGGCATCAGATTTAAGGCGTCTTCATCTTTCCGCTCCTGATAAGCCATTAATGCCATAATCAACGCTCTTGAATTGTCGTCTATGCAGTACCCCTCTTTTCTGTTGGGGATCCCATACTTCGCATGCTGAAAAATACCTGTATCGTCGGTCAATCTTTTAACATAAGACAAATCTAGCTGAGGTATTAAGGTTCTATCTATAATCTGTCTTAAAATTTTCTCGCTATAATCCGGGTGTTTAACCGCATTTTCTACTACTGTGATAAAAGATTTACCAATTTTAGGCCACCTCAGTTTTAATCCGTACTCGTAAGCATTAGCTTTAAGCGCACTCATTTTGGTAGGGTTATCCAACAAATCATTAACGATGGAGGCAAGCCCAACATGATCCTTGAAATTAAACAAACGTCCTCGGTTATTATCCAACAACTCCTGCGCATGCCAATAAGGTGTAGAAACTACAGCAGCACCAGCGCCAACAGCGTATGAAAGTGTGCCACTTGTAATCTGCGCTTCGTTAAAGTATGGTGTAACGTATATATTAGCAGCTGTCAGATAATTTATCAACTCCGCTTCCTCCACAAACTTATTTAAAAACACCAGGTTTTTCTCCACTCCTAAATCGCTTGCCAATTGCTTTAGGTAATCTCTATATTCTTCGCCAGAATTTTTAACAACGCCAGGATGCGTATTTCCTAGAACGACATACACCGCATCAGGATGGTTTTGAACAATTGCTGGTAAGGCTTTTACCACTGTTTCTAAACCTTTATTACGACTGATCAGTCCGAAGGTTAACAATATTTTTTTCCCTCTTAAAGCATCAATTTCATTAACAGGATTAACAGCAGGCGCTTCCAAATCTGGCACACCATGCTCAATTACCTGTATTTTTGCTAATGGGATATCGTAGATATCTTGTAAAAATCCAACTGCCTTCTGGCTCATTACTACAATTTTAGCCGAACGTTTGGCTATTTCCTTAATAATAGACTTTTGTAGAAAAGTAGGAGTATTTAAAATGGTATGTAAAATAGATATAATCGGTTTTTCTATTTGATTAATGAAAGGCAATACATATACCCCACTTTCGCCTCCGTAAATGCCGAACTCGTGCTGTAAAATACAAGCATCTACATCGCTTTCGTTAATAAAATTTGCCGCATCGCTATAATCGCTCTGTATATTTTGTCTTATAATAGATTTAACCTCCGGCGGATAACTGTATTCATCAAAGTCATCTGCATTGTTTAACGCAACCACTACACTTGTTTCTGTAATGTTTTGATTAGTAAAGTTAGCGTTGATTGCTTTAATAAGGTTACTATTAAAGGTGGCTAATCCACACTCTCTAGGAGGATAAGTTGAAATATATGCTATTTTCATATGTTGGTGTAGTTCTACGTAATCGGTAATGCATTAATAATTTACCTAATGATTAGGCAGGTAATTATTTTTTATAAAAAAGAACGGCAGTATAGGAGCGTCAAAATATTAACAACGAGCTATGAAAGTTGTTTTATGATTTGAACGATTTTGCCGTTTGTCTCTAGAAAAGACATTTATAGTGGTATGGCAATCTACGTTTATTAGTGGGATATTTGGTATTGATTGTTAATTAAAATGCTTAATCGTAATTATAATTAGATGAAAATGAACACAGTAGCGAAAAAGCCAGCAAACGATTAAATAATTCTATAAAAAACCTGAAAATATTTTGGATGTTAGCGCAGTAAACCATAGATTTGCGTCCCGCTATTAAGCAAATGCCCAGCTGGCGGAATTGGTAGACGCGCTGGTCTCAAACACCTGTGGGAAACCGTGCCGGTTCGACTCCGGCGCTGGGTACGTATCAAAGCCTTAGAGAAATCTAAGGCTTTTTTTGTTTTGACAAATCCGCTTTTAATGCCGTTTATTAACCGATTAATTATTGTTAACGCTATAATAAACCATCTTGATAATCAAAGTTTAAAACTTTCAGTTGTTGAAAATTAAATATTGAGAAAAATTGTGGCTAAATAAATAGCGCATATTTGCCGCTATATGCGTACGTTCCTATTTAGATTAACATTATTAGCCGTTACTATCCTACTCTCAAGTGAAAAAATCAAAGCTGCAGATGGTTGTTACATCACCTCTGGCGTTGCTGAGCCAAGAATTTACTATATTCCTATTAATGGCGTTCCTTCTCCCCCCAGATTTTTTTCTGATGCTATTTTCTACCGATTAAGTTGTCCGCCAGGGAGTAATGCTAGCACCGAATACGCTATTCAGACGGGCACACCAAATGTAACGCCTTTTCGCTGCTATGCTGGATACTCGGGTTCTGGGAGCACTACCCACTCCGGAAACTATCGCCTTAATGGTACGCCAATTTCATTTAGAACAGTGTATTGCCCTTTAGATGACTATTTACCTCACTTAATGGTTGTTGTGAGCTGTCTTGGTTTTATAGCAATTAGCAAAAGGGGCTAATGTTAGCATTTGCTACATGATTAAATAGCAGATGAGCATTTTTAAACTTTTTTTAATCCGCGTACTATGGCAGGTATTGGGTTTCTAAAGACCTGCGCAACGTTTCGTCATGCTCAGCTTGATTGGGCATCGTAATGCGATTTGCAAATTATCCAAGCGCTTCTATTTTGCTTGCCCACGGTAGAACATCCCATAATTACGGTAGGCAGTCGAGTTTCGAGGGACCAGCGCAACGTTTCGTCATGCTCAGCTTGACTGGGCATCTTAATACCGTTCACAAATTACCCAAGCGCTTCTATTTTGCCTGCCTACGATAGGCCATCCCCATGTCTACGCTAGGCAGTCGAGTTTCGAGGGATCTGCAACAAGTTTCGTCATGCTCAGCTTGACTGGGCATCTTAATGCCATTTACAAATCACCCTTACTCGACCTCATAAATGCAAACCCAAAAGCTATTACACAGCTGTCTGTTGCTTTCTGCTTCGGTGATACGTTAGGCCAGGAGGCGCAATTAGCAACGGTACTGCTGTTTCGCAGTGTCCAACAGAGCGTGGGACAGAAAGAACGGCGGGGCCATGCGTAAGGCATTGGCCTTTAACCTTCGGATTACAAATCGTCCTTATCTTTAGTTCAAGATGCCCTGCGGAACATCTCGAATAGCTGGCAGATAAATTGACAAGCAAGTGAGTTCTGTTACAACTAAACCCCGATAAATATAAAATAATTAAAAGAATGTTCAGCAACCTATTTATTGATTTACAGACAAACTATCTTCGATCATCATAAACACTTTTTTTCCCAAATTCTTATCCAACCTACCCTTTTCATCCAATACCGTTACCAAAGCAATTCGCCCTAAATAACCGTTTCTGGCGTAAGTACCTTTTACAACAATTTTACTTTCCTTCGGACTAGGATACAACAGCATACCAACTTTAGCTTCCCAAAATTCGTTATACACATAAATTTGCCGCAAATCGTCCATACCAATACGGTCGTAAGCATAATTCTTCCACTTGGTATCTATAATGATGGTTTCGCCACTCGAAATATGCTTTAAAACAATATCTGGACGCATGGTTTTGCGCTCCCAAAATTGTTTACTGTCTTGCCCTTTTACCAACCATTCTTGATTTGCCTGCTGTTGAAGTTTAGCCAACACATACTTCTCCCACAAATCATTCATGTCAAACATGAGGGCCAACATCTGCTCATCGCCGTGTTTCACATTGGGCGAATAGTTCAAAATAATCAGCCTTGCCAAAGCAATCACCGTTTTGTAGGCTTGGTTTTTACGGTTAAAGTTGATTTTCTCAAAAGTCTGCGCCACAACCGCCAAAGCGCCTACCTCTGGAAAGTTTAGTTGAACAGCCTTACAGTGCCCGTAGCGATACGTACCTTTAGACATAGTTTCTACTACCTGTAAAGCCTCATTCATTACCTGATGCAATACATGGTCTGTATCATATACCTGATGCATGGTGTAAAACCTTTCCTGATGCACCAAGTTTTTACGGATATGCCCGGCAAACTCCAACTTCCCTTTTAAAGCTAACGTATTCTTGGTCTCCTTGCGATACTGCTTAATTAAACCTGCATGTACCAATTGCTCTACCTCAGTTAAAAACCAGTCGAAATAAATATCTAATAAATGAATGCTCTGCTTAGCTACGCTTGCCTGCCCTAGCTGATTAACCTTTAACTGATGCGTTACCTGCAACATTTCTATCAGCACATCTCGCCATTGGTTATTTTCGGCAGTACTTCCCTCTACTTTGGGCAGTACTTCAATTACTAGGTCATCCACTTGCAGCACACCAACGTAACTGTCAAATTTAATGCCTTCGTAAATTGGCGTAAAGTATTTGCTGTTGTGAAGTTCGTTCAGTTTTAGCAAAGCACTAAAGTACCTATCCTCAAAGCGTACCCCATCATACGTATTGTTTTTAAACAATCGCTGATGCTCAAATACCTGAATCAGTTTAAGCTTAGCCACCACTCAATAAAGTTTGTAAAGCTGCAATAATGGTCTCACCGGTAATCGGCCTCAACTCAAATTGGCGCTTACCATCAATGGCGTAAACTTCCAAATCGTCCATGACAGGAAATAACGATTGTACATTGTCAATTTGCTTCTTTGCGTTTACAAAACCAGCGCCCAAAACCATCGCCATTTTCTCATCATCGTGATAAAAATATTCTTTCAATAGTGGTATGATGCAATTGTTGAAAGCGTTGGCCAAAGCATGTGTATCATATACGTTAATTAAATAACTATGACCAATTTGATGGTCTACATCTAATAAGATTGCTATGCGTTCATTGATTCTCGTTAAAACCGTAGCCAGATCAACGCCTTCCAATATTCCAGCGCTTTCTTTTAAAGCACCATCATAAGTAATTCTCGAAGGCTCTGGCATCATTTCTTCAAATGCAAAACGCCTACGCAGAGCAGTATCTAAAGCTTCAACACTTCTATCTGCTGTATTCATGGTGCCAATAATGTACAGGTTGCTGGGTACCGAGAACTTTTGTTTGCTATAAGGTAAAACTACCTCGATAGTTTCTCTACATCTATTTTCGTGCTCTACAATAACAGGTTTGCGTTTACTTTCTTCAATTAAAGTAATTAGCTCCCCAAATATTGAAGAAACGTTACCCCTATTTATCTCATCTATGATCAGGACATATTTTTTTTCATCACTTGTTTTTTCAGTATAATTATGTTTTTGTTTGAGATAATTTATAACCCCAATAAAATAACCTTCCCAGCCAATAAATTTTTCCTCACCGGCAATTTGCTTTTTTAAATTTTCTTTAGTTAATGTTCCTTGTTTTTCCTTTTGCAAGCCAGTATGTAAAGATAGATTACCATTTGAATTAAGTGAAACTCCAAAACTCTTACCTTTTGGCGTAATCAGCTCCAATATACCCCCGTCAATGCTGGAAAGTTCTGTTGATAAACTGACATAAGCTAAATCAAAACCAACTTGATTTGGAGTTATTGAGTTGGTACATATTTCCTTAAATATCCCATCCTTAACATCATAAACAACGCTTCGTTTCCCATTTTCGTTCTTTTCTATTTCCGGTTTTATACCCTCCACAAAATCTTCATAGCTCATACTTTGGTGAAAGGTAGTGAACACAATTTGCCCATTTGTTACATAGGATTGATATCTTTCTTTTAACACCTCCCTACTTTCCAAAGCTAATACTTCCTCCGATTTGCTTTCAATGATAGAAAGTGCTTTATTAATAGTATGGTAGGTCTTACCTGTTCCAGGAGGGCCAAATAAAATCTGGTTTAAGGGATAATTTTTTGAAGGGCCCACACTTGCAGCACCATCGTCTGATGAGTTAATTTCTTTATCCATCGTTTCTCTTACGATTTGACCAATATTTGTTTCCATATAAAGCAACTGCTCCATTAATTTTTCAACTAGGTCTTCGTCGGTTGGCGAAATACCTAGTACTGTTCCAATACTTTTACTTCCCTCCTGCCAATCAACCCATTCAAGTTTTTCCGGAAGATCGTTCCCAATCAACCCAATAAATTTAAACTTATCGAAATCTTCAAAATGCAGGTCAACAAAGAAATTATTTTTCATTTCACCTCTAGTACGGATAGAGATTTCATAATGCGCTTTTTTATTTCCAATTTTACGTTCAGCATCTGCAATCCATACGAAACTGTCTTTCTTTCTTGAATCAAATCCATTGTCTTTGAAATATTGTCTCGACTTGTTTATCGAAAATTTGTTAAGTACATTTTCACTTTCTAACATCGAAGCTTCAAGCTCAAGTATTGTGTTGGTAAAAGAAGGTGCTTTTTTATCCAACATTTTATATAAGATGTCCTGTGCTAAAAGCCTGTGATTTTTGTCATCGAAGACACCATTGGGTAACGATGTATTTATTATATCCAATAGCTCAGAATCAGGCCTAATATATCCATCGATAAATTCGTCCATCAAGGCTAGATAATGGACATATATTTGATTCTTTTTAGCTGTAGCAATATTTTTTAGCTTACAATATTTGATATAGAAAGAATTTTTATAAAAAGAGTACTTATTCGGGAATTTGACAGTGAGAAAGGTTGCTATAGAACGCTCATCGTGATGATGTGATAGCGTTTCTCCCATACCTCTATAAATAATACTTATCTGTGTCTGAAAAGCGAGGATCCGATGTTCGAGTTCAATATTCTCATCAAACAATTTTATGAAACATTCACGATAAAGATCACCATTATCAATAACAATATGGTTTCTAACAGCGATACCATTGTGGTAAATCAAGTTCTTGTAGTTGATGCTTTTAATTTCTGCGCCAAAATCAACGGCATCCAAATTTGGCCTACCACCATAGGTAGCCAATAATTCCCATTTATAAATTTCATCAGATAGACCCTTTTTCAGCAGATCGTCTTTATAATCTTCAATTAGTTTTAAGACAGGGTCGTTATTCTTCAGCACTATAGTAAATTCATCTCCGAGGCCTTTCAAGAAATTCTGAGCCTCCTTAGTGTCAAGTTCCTTGTGCCCCAATAATTTGCCATTCGCGTATTCATTAGCTACAACAACCACATGCTTTGGAGGATACGGCTTACCATTGTATACCAAATCATAGACCATGGATTTGCCTAAGGGGTATCTTAACCCATTTTTATCAATATCTTCAATGGCTTGTAAAACGTGATGTCTAGTAATGTTATTTGGTACCATAGAGCGTTAAAAAAATCTACTTATAATTTAGTTGTTAATGGATAATGAGTTACTTTTTTATTTTTAGTTCACTTTGTTTTAAAAGGAAATTAAATTTGTACCAAAACCTTCTACTCTGATTTTTTATAGAATTGTCACCATTTAATTCTTTCAAAGTATCATTAGTTTTATAGACATAACTTAGATAGTTTCCCCAGTAATAAGTTTTAGATGCCTCATAAACATTTTTGTCCTTTTTTGAAGGTCTATAAACTACTTTTCTACCTGCACCTTTGTAAGTAAATCGTTTGTACAAACGTGTCTTAAATAAGTTATTATCTGGGTTTTTACTATGCTTAGCATAATCGGCACCTCGGTTTATTGCACCTTTCATTGAACGGTAAAATTTGGAAAATCCGGTATTTTTAATTAACGCTCGTCGCCCATCGAAAGAGAAGCCTAAATATTCTAAAGGCTTTCCAAACGCTGGCTCTTTCGTCTCATGATCAACCGCATAACCTGTAAATTTGCCATCGAGATCTTCAAATCTATAGACCTTAGTCTTTTTAGGCTCTATTGTAAGTTTGACTTTATTGCTGGCAACTACCCGATTTAATACATTGATAATTTCATCTTCATGCTCCATATCACAAACAATTATCAAATCGTCGCTGTATCTCTGGTAGAATCCAGAAATTTCATCTACTTCTTTAGAAATTTCTTTATCAAAATCTAACATATAGATATTTGCTAGAGTCGCACTTATAGGACTACCTTGCGGAATACCAGCATTATTTTTTTTACTTATTATCAGGTTTAAATTGTTGGCGATGAATTCTTTCTCATTGCAATATGCCACTGCATTTTTTTCTTTGGCAAATCTGAGGTCCGGTATGCTTTTCCTAAAATATTCTTTTTCAGTCGACGAGTTAATAATCCCTCTTCTTACGATCATAGTTTTGCCGTAATGTTCAAAAAGCTGTTGTGCTATAACATATCTAATTTTGGTGAGCCCTTTAAAAAGATTGTAATGGTCGGAGGGTAATGTTATTAGTCTGGGATTCTGCTTGCCGTTTAGAACTTCTATCCACTTACGCTTTAAAATTTTATGGTCGAGGTTGTCAAAAAAAGAAGTAATATCGGCAACAATTACCGTGAGCTTCTTATCATTATTTGCCTTTATGAATTCAAATGCTGTTTTAGCAAAATCAATATTACATTTATTTCCCTCTTTACCTATTTCAACTGGTATTTTCCTATATGCAACAACGGCATCATTGAATGGCTCATCTTTGATATAGTTTTCGTAAGCTTCCGTCAATAGCGAATTATATTTTGAAAATATTAAAGCGTCTAAGTGAGATGCAAAATACGTTTCCCTAACTTTAGGGTTGTCGGCAATCCTTTCCCATTTACCACTAGGGTTCCTAACCTTAATTAAGTTATTTGATCTGAACCTTCTTTTGAGTATAGATTTATTAATGAGCGGGAAAAAACTATGCTTAGCTATTGTTGTTGGATTTGAGACATAATTCTTCACACGATTATAATCCTTAATCGTTATTGGTAACCCAATATGAGGATACCGTTTTAGCTTAAACCATTCTTCTAATTCTTTCATTTAAAAAAGGGGGCAGGCTACGTAGCAGGTTAAGAATGTACATGCTCAGGTTTTAAAAACCTCGAAGCTTTACCCATTGCTGAGTTATTTCAACGCTACTCTATTCAGGTATAGAAATTGTTACCTTTGTTTCATCAACAGTAAACATCATTACAATGCTACGTAAACAATTCATCAGTTCTAATTCCCGGTTCTTCACAGCCATCTGGCCGTTATTTACATTCTCCGTACTAATTCTTTCAAATTATTTGGAAATTGGTATTACCTTCTCCACCTAGCGTAATTTCTAGCGTGGTACTTTTTAGCCAAACGTAACATTCCGACCGTATCAACTGCCCCCAGTATTTTTAGTTAATTATTGATAGTTTTATAATCTTATTTCCCCTCCGCAACCATTCCCAACTCCTCTCCCACCATTTCATAAGCATATTTAACCGTAACCTGCCCATTCATTAACATTGGCAATAACCAATCTCTTAACGAAGCTAGTTCCTGGTTTTGTTGATTATTTAGCTCCCTTTTTCTTCTTATATTAAGGGCTAATTTTTCAAAATTATCTTCTAAATAATTTGGAGGCCGAGTTACTAATAATTCTTTTATTCCTCTAACATTTAAACTTTGAAAAAATGTACCATTATCAGTGTTTATTATAATTTGCCGTTTCATTTCAGCACCTTGAAAGGAGTAATATAAAAAAGTTGGATCAATTGTTTTTGGTCTTATCGCGGTAATATTTCTGCCAATGCCAGCTACCATATTTTTAGGTATTTGTGATAAACTTGCAACCCTTCCAGCGTTTGTAATTACTAAATCATGATCTTTAACCTCAATTCTTTTAGTCCATCTTTCATATTCATCCTTTGAAACAAAGTATTTAGAAGACACGTCAATCAAGCCATCATCTTTAATATTTTCAAGCTGTAGTAAATAACAGGCTTCATTTTCATAGTAATAATCTGATTTTTTTGAATGCAGGCAATCAACAATTTCACAACAAGATGATAGTTTCTCAATCGTCCACCCTTTCGGTATCTCCCTTTTCAAAACCTCACTATAAACCATTTCGCCACCAGATGTTTTATAAGGTTTGCCATCTGCACCAGGGAAATCAAACTGTACAAACCAATAATCATAAAGCGTTTTGGCCATGGCTTCTAATTCCGCATTTATTTTATTGTTCAGCTCTATTTTATCATCTAATGCGGAAAGAACGGAAGCGATTTTATTTTGAGTTAAAATGTCAGGTATAAAAAGCTTAAGTAGCTTAAAATTAGTGGTGGCTTGAGCTAATGCAGGTACCCCAACATGATTTTTAAACGAAAGAAGCTTCTTTTGTCCGTATTTACTAAGCATCAAATAGGCAAAATAAATCGGGTTAATCGAATCTTTAAATCTAACTCTGAATTGACTTTGAGAAATTACGTATCTTTCAAACTTAGAATCAAACGGAATATAAGCAACCTGCCCCAAAGTTCCTCGATGAGTAATAACGATATCACCTCGTTTTGCATTAGCTTTTCCTAACGAATTTGCTTTCTTCTCGGATACATATTTGAAACCGTGCTCAACTAATTTATGATTTGTCAAGTTTGAGCCATTTAACACAGGAACTCCTGATGAAATAAAATTATCTATTTTGATATTAGAACCAAATGGACCCATTGATATCTCTTGAATATACTCTTTCAAACTAACCTCTTTCATACATCAACCCCTTCAATTGCTTCTGAATTTCACTATCCAAAATATTGCCCTCCGTAAAAAGACCGCTCAACCTATTCTCAAACCCCTCCATTTTTTTTAAAAATTCCTCAGCAGTAATATCCACATAATCAATCTTCACTTCAAAATACTGCCCTGCAGAGAAAGAATAGTTTTTAGCTTTAATATCCTCAGCAGAAACCACTACGCTAAAATCGTCAATTGCTTGCTTTTGGTTCATTGCATCAATAATGCTTTGCTCTTCAGTTGGCGTTAAAACCGTACGTTGGTTTTTCCCTTCTTTAATAGTATCGCCTAGTTTACTGGCATCAACCAATACAATATGTTCAGCATCGGCTCGGTTATCTAAAAATAAAACGCTTACATTGGTACCTGTACTAGCGAAAATATTACTCGGCATACTTACCACCCCACGCAATAGTTTACGCTCTATCATGGCTTCACGTATTTTTCGTTCAATTCCGCTTTGGGCAGTTATAAAACCTGTAGGCACCACAATAGCTCCTTTCCCTTTTGCACTTAAACTGTACATGATATGCTGTATAAATAGCAGGTAAATGGCCATGCTTTCTTTTTTAGCTTTCGGAATATTTGGAATACCTGCAAAGAAGCGGGTTTTGTTGATGTCTTTATCTAAGGCGACACTAAAATCAGAGAAATCCAATTTAAAGGGTGGATTGGAAACGATATAATCGAACTTTTCTTCTCGGTAATAAGGCTCTAAAATGGTATTGCCTTTAATAATATGTGGTATGCTATGGCTTAAATTGTTCAACACTAAATTTAAACGCAACATATTGCTAGATTTTTGCGAGATATCTTCACTATATATACTGCAATTATCTTCGCCAATGGCGTGGGCAATATTCATCAATAAAGTTCCAGAACCCGCACTCGGATCGTACACTTTTACGCCCTTTGGTTTATCGTTTACCATAATAGAAGCCATGATACGGGCAACGGCATGTGGCGTGTAGTATTCGGCATATTTACCACCACTATCAGTATTGTAATCTTTAATCAGGTATTCGAAAATGGTGGCAAAGAAATCGTATTTTTCGTTAAACATTCCCTCGAAGCTAAACTCAAACAATTTGCTGATTAAAGCTTTGCAAAAAACATCGCGTTGCGAGGCATCACTAATGAAATTGCTTAACTCATCAAACATTTTATCTTTTGCACCACTTGCCGATTTTACCGAATAGATTTCTGCATTGTTGATGCTAATTTCACGTAGCGTATCGTCAAACAGCTTAGCAAAATCGTTGCTGTTTTGCTTATTGTGTAAATAGGTAATGGTTTGGTGCGGATAGAGTTGTGGCGTATTGGCATTGATAAAGGCAAACAAAAAGTTGTATTGCTCTTCATCCAAAGCTTCTAATGCTTCCTGAAAGTTAGGTGCTTCGGCTAATTTAAAATCTTCCAACTTTTTAGCTTCGTGGGCAAATTTATCGTTCATAAACTTATACAGAAAAATCTGTGTAATAATTTTAAACTCGTTGCCATCGTTGCCCAAGCCATAATTGGCACAAACGCTTTTTAAGCTATCAATAAGCTGTTTGGTTTTGGTAATAAAAGTTAAGTCAGTCATTAAATGTAGTTATTATATTGTTGCAGGTATTCGCCTGCAATCATGGTATTAATGGTTTTGGTGGTATTAAAATCTAACTTGATTTTTTGGTTCTTCACAAACTCTGTAGCTACCAAATTGAGCAGATAACGGTTAAAGAAAGCCTCGTTATCCATAATATTACGGTTATTTAGCAACTGGTCGTCGGTTTGTTGTTTTATGTTCATCAAGGCTTGGTGCAATTGAATTTCTTTAGCACTGATGCTACTGTTTTCTACCAAACGTTTATGTAAGCGGGCATATTTTTCATCTTGCTCGTACTTAGCTTTTAGTAAGTTGTTTTTACGGTTCAGTTCCGTTACCTTATCGTAAATAGATTTGAGGAGCAAAATATTATCACGCATATCTTCTTGGTCTACCTCTCCTAAATTCTTTTTCTTAAATATTCGTTCCAATTCTTCACGAAGCGATATAAAAGCAGGGTCTTTTTGGTCGAAATTGAATAACAAAGCCTCTCTAGTACGTTTTAACTGGCCCCGTAGCTGGTCAGCTAAAATGAGTTCTTCTTCGCTTACTTTAGTAAATAAGAAGATTACATCTTCTAAAGCCGAATTCAATAAATTGGTGGTATCGGCTTCGCTATTTATATTATCTATGAGGTTGAGCTTATCTAATTGTGCTTGCGCTACACTTAGTAATTGGTTTAGTTTAAAGAAGTCTAGCTTATCTAGCTGTTCATCCAAGCCTTTTAAGCGGATGATATTCTTAAGTTCTTTGGCATTCGCTAGAACCTTGATTAAATCTAATAAATCCTGTTTGTCTTTTATGTCGCTTACCTGTTGGCTAAAAACTTCTGCATTTACTGCATCGAAATGGAAAAGTTTTTCTTTTATCTCTAAAATCTCAGCTTCAATCTCTTCTTGCGATTTAAAAAGATTGGTATAGTTGGTCATTTCGTTGCCCAACTCATTTTGCAATTCCTTGAAATAATTATCGTTTGTTTCGCGAAAGGCAGAGCTTATATCAGCAAAATCAACTACATAACCGTATTTGTATTTTTTATAAGGGCGGTTTACACGGGTTAAGGTCTGTAATAGATTATGGTCTTTAACTACTCTTGCTAAATACAATTTCTTTAACCTTTTGGCGTCGAAACCCGTGAGCAGCATATTGTAAACAAATAGAATGTCAACTTCGCCAGCTTTAAACTGTTTTACTTGTTCTTTTCTGTCATCTTTAGAATTTACATCATGTAGAATTAAAGCACCTCTTAAATCTTTTTGCTTTTTACCGTAACCATCGTTTGGTTCAGCCACCATTCCCAACGATTGTACCTCTTGCTCGCCGTATAATTCTTCGAAATATGCAAACAATCCTTTCGCTTGTTTACTCGTATCACAAACTACCATTGCACCCAAACTATTGTCGCCTTCGGTTTTTCTAAACTGGATTAAATCCTTTACGATATAATCCAACATCGGTTTCACAAATTTCTGGTGGGCAAATACTTCGCTCTTATCAATATCACCCTGCAAAAGCTGGATCTGTTCCAACACTTCTTTCATTTGCATTTTGTAGGTAGTATCAATACCTTCTCGTATTAAACGCAAAGTATAGCCATCGGCGATGGACATGTTGTAATAATACTTATGAATGTATTCTCCAAATAATGCTTTGCTATCAAATTCTTTAGCTACTTCTCTCAACAACGGCGTTCCTGTTAAAGCAATTTTAATGGCGTCTTCATCAGAACGAAGTAGATTTACCAATGCTGTTCCTTTAGGATTATAGCCTCGGTGTGCTTCGTCAATAAAATAAATCCGTTGAATGTTTATATCGTAAGCTAAATCTTTTACGGCAACAGTTTCTTCGGTAAACTTTTGAATGTTGACAACAGAAATTTCACGATCGCCGGAACTATTATGTACTACACTTACTTTTTTGATGTCTTCTAAAAATTCAGTTCTAGAGTTTACCCGATAAACTACTAATCCTCTATTACCGAACTCAGTACTAGCTTGGTTAGCCAAATCAATACGATCAACAATAAAATAGAATTTGGCAATGATGTTTCGTTTTTGGAAATAATCCGTCAAAAATTTAACGTTGTAAAAAGCCAAAGCTGTCTTGCCACTTCCCTGCGTATGCCAGATAATTCCTTTCTTAACTCCCTCATTCAGTTTATGCTCAATTGCTTTTGTGGCGAACATTTGCGGGTAACGCATGATGTGCTTAAGCGTAACGATTTTACCCTTAATCTCTTCATCAACATAAGCAATAGTATATTTTAGGATAAAGGCTAACCTATCTTTATTAAGCAAAGAAGTTAAAATGGTATTGGTAGGTGTGTTGTAATGTTTATTGGTAATAAATTCTGGCGAATGTTTTATCGCTATGATGTTGTTATCCTTTAAAATTAGATTTTCTATTTCATCACTTTCAGAAGCCATTAAATGGGTTAAGTTTAAATTTTCTTCTTCCCTAAAATAGTTGAATTGCAAATCAGTATAAGCAGATGTAGCATAATAAGCTCCTTGCAAAGGCTCTATCACACCATCCTCATAAGGCATATTATTAGAGAACAACATCATTTGGGTGATATTGGCAAAACGCTTAAATTTCTTGTTCTTGTAGCGGTCGTTTATACGTTTTCTCTCTGCTAGAACACCGTCTTTATTATTGGGCTTTTTAACCTCGATAAATACCAATGGCATTCCGTTAATTAAGATGGTAATGTCTGGTCTAAATTCTTCTTCTCCGTTTTTACAGGTTAATTCTGTAGTTACATGGAAGCTGTTATTATTGAAATTTTCGAAGTCAACAAGCTTAATACCTGATGTTGCGGTTAAACTTTTATAAAAATCTCTACCTAAATCATCAAAATCGAGTTTTAAGGTCAATTCTTCTAATAATCTACTAACATCCGCTTCATCAACACTAGGGTTAATTTTACAAATACTTTTTGTAAAAATTGCTGGGAATATATTTGTTTCTTCTTGCCTAAATTGCTCTTTTCTAGAAATGTAGGTATAGCCTAAACGAACCAAATGTAATAGTGCAGGAATTTTTACGCGTGAATCTTCGTTAAAAGCCATTAAAATTTAAATAGTTATACTCAATAGTTGGGTAATATATTATTTTTTTTTGCCACAACAATGTATTAAATCGAAATGAACATTAATGTTTAATTTTCCATAAAAGTAAAAAAAATACTATGATTTAATTACGGTTTCCCGTACTCAAGTGTACAAATCGTTTTTCGTCTGTCGTTCTTGGTAGTTGCGATTTTATCAACTCCGGTTTTAGCTGTAGCACTATAGTCAAATAGCTTTTTAAGCGCATTATGCCGAGACTATATAGCTAGGTATAGGGAATGACGGATGGTTGAGTTACTTAGGTTATCCACAGCCCTATCTTTACCCAAGCCAAGGGTTAAATTCAAATAAAACCCTAAAGCCTATAAATACCCTCATCCATGGCTCAAGCATAGATCAAGTATAGATCAAGTATAGATGAAGTATAGATAAAGCACAGTTGAGGCATCATTAACAAAATTCAAAAACATGCTTCATTTGATTGAAAGGCAATATTACATTTTAAAATTCAGCCGATTTTAAATAAGTAGAGACCCAAAAATTAACCTCATTAAAATTTCTTATTAGTTAATTTAGCTCTTGATAGCTTGTAATTTCTAAACCTAATTCGTCTGCTGTTAACGCTCATTTACCATATTAATTCTAGCCACCTTTTTCAACCCTCAACTTAAAGACTTTTCCGATGACATAAGACTAATGAGGTTGATGATAACACCAACCTTAATAACCCTTCCTTTTTGATCGCTTGCCCAGCCAATGATCCCTCGGTTCCTATTGCACGATGCTTCGGTAGTATCTCGGTACTATATTGGTAAAATATCGTTTCAAAGAGATTTTACTAACACCATATTCCAAAGTCGGAATGACATTTCTTCGTTGTTCGTTTGTCGTTTGTCGTTGCTAAAGACTGCTTACTCCTTGCTCTTTGCTCCTTACTCCTTGTTCTTTGCTCCTTGCTCCTTTCTCCTTGCTCCTTAATCTTTGCTCCTTGCTCTTTATTCCTTGCTCCTTGCTCTTTGGCAACAATCCATCTATTTTATTATCAATAAACTACCGCTAATTTCTTTACAGTTACTACCAAATTTAATTACGTAGTAATAAGTTCCAGGTGCTAATAACTCTCCAGCCTTGGCACCATCAAAAATGCTGGCATTGCCTAATGAATTAAATACCACGGTGCCGTAACGGTTAAAAACTGATACTTGGGCTTTTGGAAATTTATCGATGTTTTTTATGAGCCATTTATCATTTATACCATCGCCATTAGGGCTAAAACTATTCGGGATATCGATTCCGCCCTGCGTTACTTTTATAGGTATAGGTGCTTTTTCGCTCTCGCAATTGGCAAAGGCATAACTCATGTATAAAGTTTTTTCATCTTTAATATTTAGGTTAAAGGTGCCGGTATTGCTCGTTGCGATTGGTGTGATTGCATTTTTATCGTCGTACAACCTGTAAGTGCCTACTGCTGGGTTGGCTACCACGATTAACGCCTCTCCAAATGCGCAGATATTTACGGGTCCAACCTTTGGCATAGGCGGAGCTTCGTTAACATTGCTTATGATAACTGTTGTAATTGCCGTACTACAAGCATTGCCACTTGCATCGGTAACGGTTAAGGTATAAGTACCCCGTTTTAAATTAGTTAGTGTTGATTGGTTACCAATGGTTTGACTAAGTTCATTTGTCCACTGGTAGGTATAGGGTTGCATACCTCCCGTTACTGTTACCAGGTTTACTGCGCCCTTGCCACTTTCGCATTGATCCATTGTTAAATCTTCATCTTTAACATTTACATTTATTGGGGCTATCCTATCTATGGTATATTTCTGATAAAATGTTTCGCAGCCATTAGGATCTGTGAGGTACAAATTGTAATCTCCCTCTTTTAATCCTGTAATTTCGGTCGTGTTGCCAATGCTTGCTCCGCTTTGATCTACCCAACGTAATGTTTTAATAATGGGTGCATTTGGTGCTGGCCTAATGCTGATACTACCATTATTTAAGCCACAAGAGGCCGAAGATTTTGAGAAGGCGAAAACTGGGTAAACTACGGGCAGTTGTTTTGCTATTGTATATTTTTTGCTGTCTTTAAAGCAGGTACTGTTGGCAACCCTTAAATAGTAAACGCCGGGTTTTGCATTTTCTAATTTTGCGTTGTCTCCTACCCTAGTATTATTTTCATCAAACCATTGGTAACTAAAAGTTGCATCGGCCGATGTGGCTATGATATTGCCAATTTTACCATCGTTTGCCATACAACTGGCATCGTTAACCTGCACTGCTTCTTCGTTTAAGCTAATGCCATTTAATTCGGCTATGGTGTAAGTGGAGATGGAGGTACAAATACTCTCGTCTTTAACCTCTAGGTGATATTTGCCCGGAGGTACAGCTATCAAATCCTTGGTCGTAGCAATGATTTCCTGCTTTTCGTTTCGCCATTTGTAGCTAATTACACCGGCACCACTAACATTTATATTTTTAATGCTTCCTGTGGCCGAGATACAATTAGAAGATGTGATTTCGATGGTAGAAATATCAATAATCGGGGCTCCAATGTTTTTGATTTGCACAGGGCCGTAAACCAACTCGCAGTTATCGTTAGTAACGATTTTTAGCGTGTAGCTACCTGCCTTTAGTTTGTTTATTGAAAGCGTACTGCCTTTTACTTCGTTTAATTCATTTGTCCACGTTAGCGACTTAATGGTAAAGTTACCCGCATTAATTAAGGATAATCCGTTGATAGCGCCATTTTCATCATTACAACTGGCATCTACTTTGGCCAAAAATCTATCTTGTATCTTTGGTTGTGCATCTAATACGTTTAAAAACCTTTTTTCTGTTTTGCAACCTGGCCCGAGAAAGGCGGTAAATGCGTAAGTACCTGCTTTAAGTCCCGTTATGTCTGGTTGGTTTCCAATCACATTATTGTCTGCGTCTAGCCACTCGTAATGGGTAGCACCGGCAACTTGAATGCCTTTGATAGCTCCGTTTGATAATCCACAGGTAGCATTAGTAGTTACTACATTAGCAAAGTTTACGCTGATACCTAAAAACTGAGAGGTTCTGTTATTTAAGGTTGCCGAAGCTGTAAAACCTGAGTTGCTGGTAACGGGCATAGACCAAGTGCCCTCGGCGGTAGCAAAGGTTGTTCCTTGATATGTTTTTGCTTCGCATTGGGCACACTCCCCGTCAGAAAAAACTTCAACTTCGGCGTTGGGTGTTGCGGTGCCTGTAATTACACCATTGTTGAAACTGGTAATTGCTATTTTGGGAATTTCTACCTTTGAATTTTCTGACCGATATAATATAGGCGTTGCGGAAACGCAATAAATTGAATTTCTTTCTAACAGGATATCCCCGCAATTAGAGGCGTATATCGCACTGGTCCCGGCGCCGAAATTTACGCGGTAAGCCATTAAATTGGGCTCGCTGGCGTTTTTACCTCCGATTTTAATATTGTTACAATTTTGCAGATCAATCATAGAATAACAGTAGGCTTTGGTCATATCGCTATTTAAACCTATTCTGTTACCTTGAATAACACCGGAGACTAAAATGTTTTTTAGGCTAAAACCGCCACTTAAAATTACATTGTTGTTTATAATTTCAATTCTTTTAAAATCCTGAAAGTTGTTGGCGCTGCCTATTCCTGAGGGTAATCCCTCGGTACCGAAGTTGTTGTTTTTAACTTGGCAAAGCTCGCCTACTTTTTCTACCGATTGTGTAGAGGGGTTAATGCCCGAAATCATTACGCCATAGTTTCTATAACCCCAAGAGTTGCCTTCGGCTTTTGTTTCTCCGCCTAACATAATGTTGTCGCAAAGGCGGAGATCAACCGTACCGCCAAATGCTGTTCCTGTAACGCTAAGTTTATCTGGAGTAATACCAAACCAATTAGCCGAAATTTTAATCTTATTGGTTTTAAACATATAGATATCATAATCGCAAAACAGGAATATATTGCCTTTGCCGACAGCCCCAATATTAATTGCTGAACTCCCTGTAATGTTGATTGTTCTAACCCCACGCTGGCCCGAGCCAAAGTTTGAAAAACATAGTCCGTAAATTTCTACGTCGTGAACGTTTGTTCCATTAAAAGCACCCAATTGGTTAGTTATGTACTCGTTTAGGGTTTCTATGGTAACTTTAGCATCCGAAACGCCTAATTTAGCACCCGGAAAAGTTGTACCATCGATTACTAATGAAGATGATAAAATTAAGGGACTTGTGATGCTTATTTTGCTTGCGCCTGTTGCAAAATGTATATAGTCGGTTTCTGCATTGCCGTTTGCGGCTGCTAAGCTTAATGCTTGCCTCAATGTTCCCGCACCACTATCTGCTCCACTTGTTACGGTAAAAACAGTAGCCTTTGCATTTAGCGCAACAAGGAATAAGGCAAGAAAAAGCGAGACGCGAAACATAGCGGGTTAAATTTGCAATTTAATTTGAAAAAATGAATTAAAATGATGGAAATAATTGTTTGAACTTGGTTAGTTGATTAGTTCATTTCTATCATTAGTTCATCGGCAGTTATATGTTTTAGCCAGCGCTAAATAACACAGAGGTATCTCCTAGCGTCTATATGACGGGTTAGATGTTAAAGTGACGGTATATGGATTACTCAAGACTCCGGACTCCCTACTCTCGACTCAAGACTCTGGACTCCGGACTCCGGACTCCGAACTCACAACTACTAATACGCATATTGGGCAAAATTCCACGAATAATAAACTAAACGCATCAAATAATAACCACTTAAGAAACAAAAAAATATAATCATCATCTTTAATTCAAGATAGACTCAAAAATGGAAAAACTTAGATATCATTTTCTTTTCTTACTGCTGTTTTTAACGTCGGCAGCTTATGCGCAAAGCACCCGAAAAATTGTAAAGGATTTTGATGGTGATTTAAAGAAAGATAGCGTACGTATAGACGATGACAAAAAAGTTTTGGTTTTGTGGTTATCCACTAAGCAATATAAAAAGGTTGAAAGCAAACCTATAAACTATTTAAATTTTGGCAATACTTTGGTAGCTACCAAAACTGGATTTGAATTTTGGAACAACTACGACCGTTCGGGTTTTATTAGTGTTTTCAAATACAACAAAACTGCTAAAAAAATGCAACTGGTACAGATGCGTAGAACGGATGATAAACTTGGCAGAGAAAACCCAAATGAAGGACTTTTTGAATCAAGCATCAATCTGCTTACAAACAAATATTTGGGTGTGATTAAGAGAGAAGTGAAAGGCAAAACAGTAAAAACATTTATTAATGCCGATATAACCTATCCAAAAACCTATTTAGAAACGTTTGGCGATGCAATCAATTTTGATTATCAGGAAAAATGCATTGCGAATTATGAAAAATTTAATGCGAAGAAATAAACGTTCGCACCTCACAAAA
Organism: Pedobacter namyangjuensis; assembly: GCF_003313325.1. GTDB lineage: Bacteria > Bacteroidota > Bacteroidia > Sphingobacteriales > Sphingobacteriaceae > Pedobacter > Pedobacter namyangjuensis. Next base: position 384,698 of record NZ_QMHQ01000003.1, read on the forward strand.
ACAGCATAATTATTTAATTAATACATAACCTATGAAAACCATTAAAACAATTTTTCTTTTGTTAACAACTGTAGTTGCATTAACCGCTTGTAATAATGATAAAAAAACTACTGATGATACCACGAAAAAAACGAGTACCGAAGTAGAGGTGAAAAAAGTGGATATAGATGAAGCGATGAAAGGTATGCCTACATTTTCTACTCCTGAAATTCAAAAAGAAGCGCAAGAGTGGTTTAGTTATTTTAACCAAGGGATGAAAGAGGCCCAGAAGAAAGCAAAACTAGCTAATGGCGATCAGGTAAAAATGAAAGAGATAGGCAAGGAAATGGCCGAAAAATTTGCACCTTGGAAAGAAAAAATAGAGCCCTTAAAAGCCAAAATGAGTGCTGACGATAAAGTTAAGTTTGAGCAATATGGAACTAAAATTGCACAAGACATTGTTGCACAGGCACGCCAAAATTAAGACAGGAGTTTTGTGATCCACAAGCCTATTACACTAGCATAAAATCACCAATTTGCGTATGCGATTTACATTTTCTGTTTCCTGCATTGGCCTTAATTGTTTAAACCCGACATTAGCGGAAATACTTTTACCAGCCCCTTTTTAAGGGGTTTGGGGTAAAAAGATTGTAGCGTTGGCGGGGCTGATTTAAGCCACTGGCAATGACCTCGCTTTTCTAAAAAATATATTCATGGAATCTTAGCAAAGCAACCGATAAGTTGTTGAGCATTTGATTTTCGCATCTTAGGCAAGATTATTTATTAAACTAAATTTCTTCGATTATCTTTGCGGCTCAATTTAAAAATCAACACATTGATCGACGTAAATAACATCTCCGTATCCTTTGGTGGTACTACGCTTTTTAGCGAGGTATCTTTTTCTATTAACGAAAACGATAAAATTGCCCTGATGGGTAAAAACGGAGCGGGAAAATCTACCTTGTTAAAAATTATTGCTGGCGCTGGCCAACCTACTTCTGGGCATATTTCTGGTCCGAAGGATGCCGTAATTGCCTATTTGCCGCAACATTTATTAACGGAAGATAACGTAACGATTTTTGAGGAAACATCGAAAGCTTTTGGCGAAGTTTATGCCATGCGTGATGAACTGGAAAGCTTAAACGAACAGCTTAACATTCGCACCGATTACGATACGGATGATTACATGAAGTTGATTGAACGAGTATCTGAGCTGAGTGAAAAGTTTTATTCTATAGAGGAAGTAAACTACGATGCGGAGGTGGAGAAAGTTTTAAAAGGTTTAGGTTTTCTGCGTAGCGATTTCGGCAGGCAAACTTCTGAATTTTCTGGCGGATGGCGCATGCGTATTGAGCTGGCAAAGATTTTACTAAAAAAACCAGATCTTATTCTTTTAGATGAGCCTACCAACCACATGGATATTGAAAGTATTCAATGGTTGGAAGATTTTTTACTGAACTCGGCAAAGGCAGTAATTGTAATTTCGCACGATAGGGCTTTTGTGGATAACATTACCAATCGCACCATAGAGGTTACAATGGGCAGAATTTACGATTACAAGGCGAAATATACACACTATTTGCAATTACGCCAGGAACGTAGGGAGCACCAGATTAAAGCTTACGAAGAACAACAACGTTTTATTGCAGATAACCAAGAGTTTATTGATCGTTTTAAAGGTACTTACTCTAAAACTTTGCAGGTACAGTCGAGGGTTAAGATGCTAGAGAAGTTGGAAATTGTACAGATTGACGAGGTTGATAGATCGGCCTTACGTTTGAAGTTCCCTCCTTCGCCCCGTTCGGGCAATTACCCTGTTATGGTTGAAGAGCTAACTAAAACCTATGGAGACCATGTGGTTTTTCAAAAAGCAAATATGGTTATCGAGCGTGGTCAAAAGGTTGCTTTTGTTGGTAAAAACGGTGAGGGTAAGTCGACCATGATTAAAGCAATTATGGGTGAGATTGATTTTGATGGAGAACTTAAGGTTGGCCACAATGTGAAGATTGGCTACTTTGCCCAGAACCAAGCTTCGTTATTAGACGGAGACTTAACTGTTTTTGATACGATAGATCAGATTCCGACAACGGAAACACGTTTTAAAACTAAGGATTTACTAGGTGCTTTTATGTTTAGTGGCGATGATACTACAAAAAAGGTGAAGGTATTATCGGGTGGAGAGAAAACTCGTTTGGCGATGATTAAGCTTTTATTGGAACCGGTAAACGTTTTAATTCTGGATGAGCCAACTAACCACTTGGATATGAAAACAAAGGATATTATTAAGGATGCTTTACGTGATTTCGACGGCACTTTGATTTTGGTTTCTCACGATAGGGATTTCTTAGATGGATTGGCGGAGAAAGTTTTTGAATTTGGGAATAAACGTGTTCGCGAACATTTTGAAGATATTAAGGGTTTCTTGGCTTACAAGAAAATGGATAGTTTGAAGGAGATAGAGAAGTAGCTGGTTGGTTGGTTTTTTGGTTTGTTGGTTGTTTGGTTGGTTTATTGGTTGATTAGTATGTTTCCGTAATCTCGATAGCGCTAAGCAACGAGAGATCTCTATATTAGCAGCACAACATTTGTCATCCCTTGTTTCGATGGATCTGCGTTGCGTTTCGTCATGCTCAGCTTGATTCGGCATCGTAATGCGATTTGCAAATTACCACATCGCCCTTCCTTGCCTCAACTCACCGCCACTGTTGCCTCTAAACTTTGTCTTGATACAAAGTTTAACTAAACCAGAGCTTTGCGAGCACATGAATACCATTAAAAATAGCAGACAGCTTATGAATAAATCAAGGCTTGCATAATCCCCTCGCATAAATCTAACAACGGCTTTATTTCGTGAGAAAAAGACGTTACCCTACTTTTCCCCGCACACACGTTGCTTTCTTACTTGATAATGCAAACTCGATCGGTACAGCAAAGCCTTTTGTTGCTTTCTGCTTCGGTGATATGCTAGGCCATCTTTGCGTAATGGTAATGCAACTGCTATTTGCACTGCTCTAAGAGCGGAGGCCAGAAAGAACGGCGGGCCACGAGTTTCGAAGGATCTGCGTTGCGTTTCGTCGTGCTCAGCTTGACTGGGCATCGTAATGCGATTTGTAAGTTTACCCATTGCTCTTTCTTGCCTTGGTTTACCGCCACCGTTGCCTCTAAACTTTGTCTTTATACAAAGTTTAACCAAACCCGAGCTTCGCGAGCGCATGAATACCATTAAAAATAACGGACAGCTTATGAATAAATCAAGGCTTACGTCTCCTAACCGAAAACCACAGTGCCTAAAAATGAAATACCCTCCAATCCTTACTCAAAACCGCTTGAACCTCTCTTATTACGCAAATCAACATCCTATTTAGCATTGGATATATCCCCGAACAGGAACTAAAATCTTCCCTCCAAAACCAACTTATAAATCCCGCCAACAAAAAGAATAAAAGCATTGAAATTGACAACTATAGTATTAAATTTGAGCAAATTGTTTTGTTTTCCCTGTAACGCTATATACTTTAAAATGCAGCTGAATTATTAAGCATTTACTGCTCTTAAATTAGTAAGATACAAGGTTTTTAGATCATTCATCCCATCCATGCCAAAATCAAATTTCAGTTCGCTGATCAATATCTCTTTATTAAGAAAAAATATTTTTTGGTCGGAGCTTATCGGTAAACCATCTGAATTTTCTTTAGAAAGCAGAATTTTTCATGGCATTAGCCTAGGTATACTCGGCATTTTAGTTATTTACGCACCTTATAATTTATTCGCCGGACTGTATGTTGGCTCTTTCTCTGCCCTTTTTATCGCCATTTTCTTCGCCTACCAATATTACCAATCGCGATTTAAATTAAAACCACACGATACCGTGGTTTTTGGCCTGATGGGGATTGCAGTGTTTGGGGTTAATTACTTCTATAATTCTGGCATTCATGGCTCCACAGATCTTATTTGGCCAGCTTATTTGTTAATGGTACTGGCTATTTCGCCATATCAACATCACTTAAAATGGCTATTATTTTATATGCTGTGTTTTGTGGCAATTCATATTTTAGAATTCTACCATCCCGACTTAGTTAGATATCCCTTTTCGGTTGGAAGAGGGCAATTCATCGATCGCGTAACTGCCTTCCCGATACCGGTGGTTGCTATTTTCATCATTATTAAATTCATTAGAAAGAGCCACGACAATGAGCGTAAAATAATTGAGGAAAAAACAATTGCAATAGAAGCTAGTAAACAGCAGATTCTGTTACAAAAGGAAGAGTTGGAAGAACGGAATATCGAAAAAAACAAGCTAATGTCGGTTATCTCCCACGATTTAAAAACGCCTTTAATCAACGTTCAGAACTATATGGCAATGCTGGCCGAAAAAGAACTAGATGATGAGGACAGACCAGCGCTAGAGCAACATTTATTAAAATCCACCAATGATGCGATGGATTTACTTTCGAACCTGCTGAACTGGTCCAAATCACAGATGGAAGGTTTAAACGTTAATTTACGTGAACAATCTTTACTTTCAACATTGGTAAGCACTATAGAAGTAGAGAAAATTTATGCTTCCAAAAAAGATATTTCCTTAAGTTATCAAATACCATCTCATCTAAAAGTTGTTGCAGATGTAGATATGCTTCAATTGGTTGTACGCAACTTAATTAGCAACGCAGTAAAGTTTACACCGCAGGGCGGATTAGTAATTATAGATGCACAGATATGTGGAGAGGATTGTAAAATAACGGTTAGCGACAATGGTTGCGGTATTGCCAAGGACAAGCAAGAAAATATTTTCTCCGTTAAATCAGCGCCTTCTTATGGCACCAATAACGAACGCGGTGTAGGTTTGGGCTTGGTGCTCTGTAAGGAATTCATGGAGCGCCAAGGTGGCCGAGTTACCTTCGAAAGTGAATTAGGAAAGGGTTCTAGTTTTTCGGTATTCGTGAAATTAAAACAAGCCGAAAATATCTCATTAAACAATCCTAATGATCTCCAAGCTAAAAATCCTTTTGTATAGAAACTATCCTTATTCCGTTAAAACAATCGTCTTGACAACCATCTTCTATAAAACCAGCCGACGAGATTAAGCCATTGTTATTTGCCTCAAATGTAGTCTTTGCATTTTTTCGCTTCAGCAACCAAGTAGATTTTGCTTTAGCATAAACTTCATCTAGCGTTAAAGTTGCGGCACCATTTTCATGCGTATTTAAATTGGTAGCGTCTTCAGTCCACTTTTCCCGTTCAATAATCTCCATTCCGGTTGGTTTGTAATTTACGGTTTGAGCAATGAACGATCTCTCCACCACTTTTCCATTTTTAACGGAAATAACGGTGTTAGTGCTATAACCCGTCCATGAACCAAAAGTAACTTTATAACTATAAGTATTATTGCTTTCTTGTTTAAAGGCTAACCAAGTTCTATAACTTCTTTCAAAAGCATTTTGGTCAACAATATCATCTTTCTTGCAAGATCCAAATAAGCTGAAAGTTAGCGCTAATAGTAAGTAAAGGTTTCTTTTCATGTTGATTACGTTTATTGCCTATACGGAACAAGACAACGAATCGCTACAGTTAAAAATAAAATAGCGTAATCATTTATACTTCAATTGATAGGCAACAACGGAGTTGGCATTGAACGTTGGCACCCAAAGTGTGTTGGCTTTTGGGTCGAAACCGATATCTGCCGTATTCATTTTACCTTGTACATCTAAAAGCTTATCCTTGGTACCGTCTTTACGCACGTGATAAATAATCCCAGCCCAGCAGGTAACTAAAAAATCGCCGTTAGGCAAGCGCTCTAAACCGTCGCCCGATTTTTCGAATCCGCTGGCAATTACTGTTTTATTTTTGTTCTTATCAAACTTTATCAATTCTGGTCCTGCCAGGGCATACAAATCGTCTTTAACAAATTTTAATCCATTTGCCGCCATAACGTTTTCAAGATATACCGTACTTTGTCCATTTGCAATGCGATGGATTTTATTCGTTCTTGTATCAGAAACGTATACAACACCTTTTTTATCTATGGCAATATCATTTAAAAAAATAGCGTTAGGCACTTCAATCTTTTCTATAATTTTTCCATTAGATAAATCTATACAAACTACGGCAGTAATATCAGCCACGTAAAGCTTGCCTTTGTAAATCGCCATTCCTTTTGGGGCGTTTAAACCTGTAATCCAAGTCGCGTTTTTTACAGACCCATCTAAATTTAAAATAGCTACGCCACCTTTTCCGTCTTTTACATTTCCCTCTCCATCAATTAAAGAAACGTAGAGTTCCTTTTTTTCTGCCACATAAACTACCGATTCGGGTACGGGCAACTGTTCTTTTGCCTCCCAAAGTTTTTCTAATTTAATGGTTTGGGCATTAACATTACTCACAAATAAAAGTGCTAAAACGGAAAGGAAAGTTCTCATAAAATACATTTAAGATGATTATTGATTGCTAAAATAGGTAAAACCATGCGATTCTACCTAACAGCTAAACGCTCTATTAAGATTTATAATTAAAAAATTAACTATTTTTAACTAATTTAGAATGAGCAAATTGACCTCATGTAGATATATTTGATAGTATGCGAAGCGCAATTTTAACCCTCTTAATTTTATGCTGCAAATTTGCTGTGTATGCCCAAAACAACAGCGTAATGGGTTTTGTGCAATCAAACGAGCAGAGAAAAACTAGTGCTTTTATCTTAAATCAAACCAGCGGGGCAAGAGCCACCAGTAATATTAGAGGAGAATTTAGCATTCTTGCGAAGCAGGGCGATACATTAGTTACAAATTTGAAAGGTCATAAAGCGGATACGCTTATTTACGGCAATCAAAAATTTATTGTAGTTAATTTAAAACCCTCTGTTATCAATTTAAAGGAAGTTAAAATTACGGCTAAAAAAATCTCTCCAGAAGAAACGTACGAGAATTTGAAAGAAGAATACAAAGAAATTTACAGGAAGGGAGATACCAAAGACATGATTTATGTTAGCGGCTTCCCTCCTGGTATTGGAATTAGTATTGATAAAATTTATAATGCCTTAAGTAGAGAAGGTAAAAACGCCAGAAAATTACAACGCATACTAACCAACGATTATAAAAACAATGTTGTAGACCAAAAATTTAACGAAACCTTGGTAACAAACATAACCAAGTTAAGCGGTATAAAACTAAAAGATTTTATGCTAACCAACCGACCGAGCTATGATTTTGCTGCAAATGCAACCGAACTGGATTTAGCAAATTACATTCTAGCGAAAGTGAATGAAAATCCCTATTGGAAATAGCTAAGAAACTTGCTTAGTGTTATCTTCTTTCGCTAATTTTTTATCTACAATAAATGGGGCAAAAGGTAATAAAGATGCTAGAAAAATAAAAACCACTTTACCGAACTTCCACTTTTGCTCTTGCCATGCCAACACTAAACATGCGGCATAAAGTACAAAAAGAAGTCCGTGTGCCCAACCCGTATATTTTACCGCTAGTGGCATACCAGCCCAATATTTTAAAGGCATAGCGATGAATAAAAGTAAAAGGTAAGAGATACCCTCTGCAACGGCAACTTTTCTAAAAATGTTTAGTGAGCTCATGATGAAATGATTTTTTCAAAAATAGGCAAAGAATGCTATTTAAATTAGATCATTTGGCATTTTTACATTTAGCAAACGGATTTTGAGTAATAGTTTAGCTCATTTTTGCCAAGCTCTCTTTAATGCGCCAAAGGTATTTACTTCGGTAAAAATTGTCTTTGATTTGCGCCAAAATACCAGTTCTTTCCGCAGTTTCGTGATCGAACTGTTGGCTAAGCTTTTCAAACTCTGTTTTCAATCCATTTTCAAATGCTTCAATTTGCGCCTTTATTTGTACGCTCTTAGTTGCATCAGGTTCAAACTGCAAATCCATTAGGGCCTCGTTTACATCCATCATCTCCATCAAAAAATCTTGAGGCAATGCATAATTTTCCCCTTCTGTAATCTGACCTTCTAAATCCAATACATACTGCAAGCGTTTATTGGCGTCTTTTAATACTTGAAATGCTTTGTTGTTTAGGGTAGAAAGCTCCAAAACTTCTTGCTGTTTTTCTTCCGTTTCGTTTATATAAAAATCGGGATGATACTTTTTGCTCAATGCATAAAACTGTTGTTTAACCAAATTTTGATCTGGATTAAAACTAACTGGAAGATTATAAAGCTCGAAATAATTCATAAAAGGTAGAAGGTAGAAGGTAGAAGATTAAAGGTAAACGACAAGCTTACAATTTAGGCCTTCTACCTTACACCTATTTTATTTTCCAAATAATTTTAAAATATCGTTACCAAAGGCGAACACCATTAAACTTAATAGAATTACAAAACCTACCACTTGGGCTCGTTCCATAAACTTATCGCCTAGTGGCTTGCCTTTAATCATTTCTATAATTAAAAAAACTACGTGGCCACCATCCAAGGCTGGTATTGGCAATAGATTCATAAACGCCAAGGCAATGGAAATTAATCCCGTTAGGCTCCAGAACTTCTCCCATTCAAATTCAGCTCCGTAAACCTTTGCAATACCGATAGGACTGCTGATATTTCTTGCGCTAACCTTACCAGTTATCATTTTCCAGATACCTTTCGCATTATCGGCAAAGGTTGTCCATGTTTTTTCAGCACCTACACCAAACGATTCGAAAAAGCCGAAGTCGATGTGTTTAACAGGTAGTTTAGCTGTACCGAAGACCACTCCTATTGTACCGTCGGCAGCAACTTTAGGAGAAACTTCAATCGTTTTACCTTCTCTAATAATACTTAGGTTTATTTGTTTACCACGATTTTTATCAGCAACGTCTGTTATTTGATCTCTGAATATAATTGGATTGCCATTGACAGCAATAATGCTATCGCCTTTTTTAATCCCTGCATCAAATGCCGGAGCTACAGTAGGCGCTGGTTTTTTACCCATCAAGCGAGATAATAGCGATAACTTTTCTGGCGTATGGTCGTTTACTGCCAAAACTGCATGAACTGGATTTCTCGGCGCTACAAATTCTTTAATTCCATGTTTAGAAAGACTGTCTAAAATCGTTTCTGGAACACGGAGATCAATCGCTTTGCCATCTCTAGAAACTGTTAATTTCGGACTACCCAAAAGCACCTTTGAACTTAACAGTTCATCAAACTTTATAACTTTCTGGCCATTTAAGGCTAGAATTTTATCGCCAGTTTGTATACCAATAGCACGACCAACCTTACCCGGACTTACACCATTAGTCAGTTGATCATTTGGAATATAGTCTTCGCCATATTTGAATGTTACCATCCAGAAAATGAAAATACCAACAATAATATTTACAATGATACCGCCCAACATTACAATTAAACGTTGCCAAGCTGGTTTAGAACGAAACTCCCAAGGTTCTGCAGGCAAAGCCATCTGTTCGGTGTCCATAGATTCGTCTATCATTCCTGATATTTTAACGTAACCACCTAAAGGCAACCAACCTACCCCGTATTCTGTATCGCCCACTTTAAAGCTAAAAAGTTTAAAACCCCAAGCGTCAAAGAAAAGATAAAATTTTTCAACTTTTATTCCGAAAGCACGAGCCGCTAAAAAATGTCCTAATTCGTGTAAAATAACTAGTATTGATAATCCCAGCAAAAGCTGGCCCGCCATAATCAGTCCGTCCATATATTGTATTAGTATTTAGTATTTAGTATTTAGTATTTAGTATGAGATTTGTTTATTTCTGTTTTGTTACGAGTTCGGTGGCAAATATACGTGTCTGCTGGTCGGTTTCTAAATAATTATCCAAAGTTGGCGTAGCAACGAAAGCAATTGTCTCCATACATTCTGCAATTACGTCGCTCATTTCCAAAAAGCCAATATTATCTTTTAAAAATGCATCAACCACTATTTCGTTGGCAGCATTTAAGATACAGGGCATGTTTCCACCTTTGTCCATAGCTTTATAGGCAAGCCCAAGGTTACGAAAACTTTCTGTATCTGCACTAGCAAATGTTAATTCGGGATAGTTTAGAAAGCTAAAACGCTCGAAATTTGTAGCAATACGTTGAGGATATGCTAAGGCATAATGTATTGGCAACTTCATGTCTGGCACGCCCATTTGCGCCTTTATAGAGCCATCTGTAAACTGCACCATAGAATGAATAATAGATTGAGGATGCACTACAACTTCGATTTGATGGGCAGATAGCGCAAACAACCACTTCGCCTCAATCGCTTCTAAACCTTTGTTCATGAGCGATGCCGAATCTATGGTTATTTTAGCACCCATAACCCAATTAGGATGTTTTAGCGCCTGTGTTTTATTTACAGTAGCTAAAAAAGCCAAATCCTTTCCTCTAAATGGCCCGCCAGATGCAGTCAATAATATTTTTTCGATTGGATTATGCTCCTCGCCTACTAAACATTGAAAAATTGCCGAGTGTTCAGAATCTACAGGAATAATTTTCACACCATTTTCTTTGGCCAATTGCATTACAAGTTCGCCAGCCACTACCAAGGTTTCCTTGTTAGCAAGGCCTATGTCTTTTTTGGCATTAATAGCGGCAATAGTAGGTTTTAAACCAACTGAGCCCATAATTGCAGTTAGCACCAGTTGCGTTGTAGTAATTTCTACCGCAGCAATTAAGGCATCTTCTCCGCATAATACATTGATACCAGGCAAAGCTTGTTTCACTTTCGAAAAATGATCTTCGCAAGTAATTACCACCATTTCTGGCTTAAACTCTAAAGCTTGCTCAATTAATAAAGCTGCATTATTTTGCGCTGTTAAAGCATCAATTTTATACAGATCGGGGTTTGCCCTAACAACTTCTAAGGCTTGTGTACCAATTGATCCGGTACTGCCTAATATGGATATGTGTTTCAAACTTCTTTACAGTATTTTATCTTTGTCATGCAGAGCAAAGCGAAGCATCTATTTCAGAGATTCCTCGTTCCTCGGAATGACAAATTATGTTATATATCTCTCCAAAACTTCGGCTAATTTTCTATCGTTACTAAGTCTTGGAACTTTGTTTTGCCCACCCAATTTACCTTCGGCACGCATAAGGTTTACAAAGGCATCTTTAGCTAAATTTCTTATTATTAATGGCTGTAAAATTTTGCCTTCAATTAAATCAAAGTAGTAAATATTTTTCTTCTGTAAAGCTTCGTCAACTTTTTTAGCGAAAGCAGTTAAATCTGCCGGTGCTTTCTCAAACTCTACAAACCACTCGTGAAACGGCAACTGCCCTTCAGGCGCATTAACTTGCGGTGCTACGGTAAATTCTGTAATCTCTACACCCTCTTCATTTGCTACCGATAAAAGGGCATGTTCCACTTCTTCGCCAATTACGTGTTCGCCAAAAGCAGAAATAAAGTGTTTTATTCTTCCTGTTACTAATATTTTGTAAGGATTTGTAGAAACGAATTTAACTGTATCGCCGATGCTGTAACCCCATAAACCAGCGTTTGTGTTCAAAATTAAGGCGTAGTTTACGTCAACCTTAACTTCTGCTAGACTTAAACGCGTAGGACTTTCACTGTAGTATTCATCTGCCGGAATAAACTCGTAGAAAATTCCCGCATCTGCTAATAACAACAAACTTTTGTCTTGCTGTGAATCCTGATACGCGATAAAACCCTCAGAAGCAGGATAGGTTTCTATAGCTGCTATTTTTTTGCCAATGCTGGTTTCAATTTTTGCCCTGTAAGGTTCGAAATTTACGCCACCATAAACAAAAAGACTAAAATTTTTAAAGATATCTTTGATTTTCTTTCCATCAGCCTTGGCGCTTAACCTATCAAAATACATTTGTACCCAAGGTGGGATACCGGAAATTAAGGTCATATCCTCGTTAAAGGTTTCCTCAACAATAGCATCCACTTTTTCTTCCCAATCTTCTATACAATTAGTTTGGTAAGACGGCAACCTGTTCTTTTGCAAATAGGCCGGTACCAAATGCGCCACAATACCCGATAATCGGCCAACGTTTATGCCGTTTTTTTTTGTTAACACCGGACTGCCTTGCAAGAAAATCATTTTACCATTCACAAAATCGGCGTTACCGGTCTCGTGGATATAGGTCAAGAGCGCATTTCTGGCCGCCTTTATATGTTCGGGCATAGATTCTTTGGAAATGGGAATATATTTTACGCCAGATGTAGTGCCGGAAGTTTTAGCAAAATAAGCGGGCTTCCCTTTCCAAAGCACGTCTTCCTCACCTGCCACAACTCTATCAACATAAGGTTTTAGAGCTTCATAGTCGCCTATTGGCACATATTTCTTAAAATCCTGGTAAGTTTTAATCTCATTAAAATGATGATCTTTCCCGAAGGCCGTATTTTGAGCAGTATTAATTAATCGCTTAAGTATTTTCTCTTGCGCAACTATCGGATTTTTCTTCCATTTGTTGATTCCTTGTACAACCCAAGATGCAAATGGCTTACTAAGCGCTGCTTTTAATCCCATAAACCCCAAACCCCTAAAGGGGCTTCTCCTTCCTATTGTCAATACTAAAGCTAATATTAGTCGTTACCATATTTAAGGCAATTTTTTAAAATCCCATTAGGGAATTTAGGAGTTAAACAATATTGTGTATAATATCCGGATCTTTATCTCCTTTATAATTGCTCATCATTTTTCTGTAGGCAACCGTTAGGGCTACACTAGATAGTGGAACAATTAAAAACGAACTAACCATATTTACTATAAAAGCAATTATAGGCCATTTCAAATAACTAAAAAATAGATATAGAAAATAAGCGCCTGCCAACACCAATAACAACAATAAAATTTGCGTAAAGTTTCCTTTGGTTGTAGCTAAGCTCAGTTTTATAGATTCGAAAGATTTTGCATTTTTATCTATAATAAAAAATGGGAAGAAAGAGATTCTAATCCAAATCATAAAAATGGCTAAGACGCCTATTGCCACAGCTACGGTAATAATTACATCTCCGGCTGCTTGAAAATCTTCTACAAAGCCACTTCTAACCATAAATCTTAAAATAGGATCTATGATATAGAGCACTGGCATTAAGAACACGCCTGCAATAATTATACAAATGGTAAAATAAAGCGTTGCAAGTACGAAACGGATAATTTGCGAACGGGTTGGCAATGTACCCACAATGGTTACATCCGTTTCTTCATCGTCTAAAAGATGAAAAATATACTTAAACAACGACAAATTGATGGTAAAGTAAAGCAAAACGAATACTAAAGCCATTAACGTACTTAAGGCCGGATTTACGTCTTTTAAAAAAAAGGCCATCAATCCCGAAGCATTTGATGTGATGAACATCAAAAAGCAAAGCGTAGCAATAGAAAAATAATGCCTACTGGTAACTTGCCAAGCTTTATGAATTACCTCGTTTACCGCGAAGGTGCTCTCCTTTAAAAACTCGACAAAAGCACGTTGCTTTAAAAACTCTATCATGATTGTTTAAATATTACTCTTTTAACAAAATCCTGTATAAAACCGAAGCCGTAGGCGGTTAATTGGATAAAAGATGCTGCTACACTCAAAAATGCAATTTTTATTGATTTATTAACCTGCCAAGCATGAAAAAATATCAACAAAAAGTAAAGTAGCACCAGGAAATTAAAAATATACGCCAAAGGCGGATAAATAACGTTTAACAATAACGTTGTAGCCATTCCTATTACCGCTACTGCCGGAAAAAAGTGTACTAATTTGAGCTCTGCCGGGAAATGTTTGTAAATATTGATACGAGCTCTGCCGAAAAAGTGCAGTTGTTTATAAAACTGCGCAAAACTTGTGCGGCGTTTATGGTAAACTTTAGCTGCAGGAATCAAACCAATTTTAAATCCATTTTCATGGATACGGATACTGTATTCGATATCCTCTCCCAATCTTGTTAATATAAAACCGCCAACTTTCTCCCATACTTCTCTAGAAACACCCATGTTAAAACTACGCGGATGAAACTGGCCGATATGTTTTTTATTTCCCCTAATACCACCGGTTGTAAATGGCGATGTCATGGCGTAACTGATAGCTTTTTGTACTGGTGTAAAAGTTTGGTGCGCTGCGTCCGGTCCGCCATAAGCATCTAACTGATGCTCGAAAAGATAATCTCTAACAATTTCTAAATAATCTTCGGGAATAAGGCAGTCGGAATCAAAAATCACAAAATAATCGCCCTTGGCATGTTCGAAACCAAAATTTCGGGCAAAGCCTTGACCTGCATTTTCTTTAAAAAAATATTTAACGTCTAGCTTATCAGCATAAGAAGCTACAATATTTTTGGCATCGTTTACAGATCCATCTTCAATAACCAAAACCTCAAACTGCATGTAAGTTTGCTTGGTAAGCGTAGCTAACAATTCGTTTATTTCTTGCGGGCGGTTATAAAGTGGAATTATTATAGAGAAAAACATTTTTTAAGATTGGAGGTTGAAGGAATTAAGGTGAGGTTTGAGCGGTAAAAACGTTGCGCCTTATACCTTCTAAATTATTTCCTTCTCTATCAAATAACGGTTTCGTTCGGTAGCATTTCTACCAACAAGTTCGGCTATAAAACCAGCTAAAAACATTTGCGAACCTACAATTATAGCTACCAAAGCAAGGTAGAATAATGGCTGGTCGGTTGTATCTCGGTAAGGAAGGTTTTTCCAGATCAGTACTTGTTTTTCTACCATAACATAAATGGCCATGATAATACCAATGAAAAAGCTAAGTACACCTAGAGAACCAAAAAAGTGCATCGGACGTTTTCCAAACTTGCCCACAAAGAATATAGAAAGCAAATCCAAAAATCCGTTGATGAACCTGCTCATTCCGAATTTGGTTGTACCGTATTTTCTAGCACGATGCTCTACAACCTGTTCGCCAATCTTGCTAAAACCCGCCCATTTGGCAATTACCGGAATATAGCGGTGCATTTCGCCATATACTTCAATAGTTTTAACAACATCTGAGCGGTATGCCTTTAAGCCGCAGTTGAAATCGTTTAATGCTATGCCACTCATTTTACGAGTCGCGGCGTTAAACAACTTTGTAGGGATTGTTTTTGTGATTGGATCGTAGCGTTTCTTTTTCCAACCCGAGATTATATCATATCCTTCGTCTTTAACCCGTCGGTAAAGTTCAGGTATTTCATCAGGGCTGTCTTGTAAATCGGCATCCATGGTTATCACTACATCGCCTTGCGTAACTTCAAAAGCAACATTTAACGCTGCAGATTTACCGTAATTTCTCCTGAATTTTATTCCCTTAACAGATGGAAAATTTTCCTTTAATTGCTCAATTACAGCCCAAGATTTGTCTGTGCTGCCATCGTCAACCAAAACAACCTCGTAAGAAAAATTATTTGAAACCATTACCTTATCAATCCACGAGACTAATTCGGGTAAAGATTCATCTTCATTATATAAAGGTACTACAACTGATATATCCATTTATGCGTATCGAGTATTTAGTATTTAGATTTGTTCGAAATCAAAATACCTTTAAAAAACAACGTGCAAATTTCATCAAATAAATTGACAAAATGTGCACGTTGAAAATTTTTATGAAGAGTAGCTTATTAAGCCTCGTCGTAATGCAAAGGTTTTTCTTTCTTTAAAATTGCTGCAGTTATTAGGCTAATAATTAGGCCGGAAATGGTAAACATTACCGCCGCACCAAAAGCTGTACTAATGGTAAAGTATGGTCTCATCATTTCTATACCTTTAGCCTCCTGATCATTTTTTGCAGCCGCTACAGTTGCATCAACAATCTTCTCCATTGCAGCTGCATCTATAAATTGATAATACAAAAACATTAAAATACCAGTAAATAAACCTGCGTAAACAGAAAATCTAAAACCAGCAGAAAAAGCTCTACCATAGGTTATGAAACCTCCTAAGTCTTTTTTATGCGTATTTTGAACGTAATAAACAGCAAATATAAATGGCAACCAATTTAAAGCTCCAGAAATTATCCTCGTTGCAACTGATGCAGTTGGCCCCATATCTAAGTTTAACAAACCGGTAACTATAATAGTAACTAGAATGTAAGCAGCAAAAATTACTGATACCTTAAATGCTAATGCATTAGGTTTTATCTGTTCTTGTAGAAGTTGTTGTTCCATTGTTTTTAGTTTATCTATTTTTATTAAAGCTAGTAATTAAAGTATAGACTGCAACATCAAAGCTTTTGTTACTGCTAAATTTAAGTAATTCTTCTTGCGTTGCTTCGCTGGTGTTAGGTTGCAAAAAGAACGTCATAAATGGCACAAAGAGTTCTTCCATTTCCTCGCTCAACTCTAATAAATCAGCATTACTACAAATATCTTCTACACTACTTTCTGCCAGCTGTTGGTTGCTAATTAAATCTTCGTAAATATGGAATTCGTCTTGGAACTCATCTTCCTCAACTAACAAAAACTCTTTTAAGAAATCTTCCAGACCTGGCTTAATCTGCTCATCATGGCATTCGTTAATATATAGCAACAAGTTTAAAAGCTCCGTTCCTCGGTCGATAGTCTCCTCTTCGATATTTTCCCATTCCTTAGAGTCTAAATAATCTTCTTCTAGCTTATTTACATCACTCGTAAAGAAATTAATCATCAACAAATCGAAAAACACTTCACGCAATTCGTCGAAATCCGGATGTTCATCAAAAACCTCATCGAACTCTGCAACTTTCTCTAAAAAGTTCATGTCTTTGCTAAAAACCTCCACTAATCTTTCTTCAATTGCTAAAGATTCTATTTTGTTAGCTTTTGCAAATTGATCTAAAGAAGCAATAAGCGATTGTTGTACACTGTTATTCATTTTATTTTGATTTATCTTATTAAAATTCCATCAACCTTAGTAAAGGTAATGCTTAATATTTTTGAAACTGACTGTTATTATAGACCAAATTAACTTTCCCTTTTAGTTTTTTCCCTAGAAGTGGAGAATTGCTAGACTTAGAAGCGTTGTTACTCGCATCGTAAATCCACTCTTCAGTGGGGTTGTAAATGGTAAAATTGGCATCTGCACCTTGCGCTATTGTTGCCAAAGGTAAGTTTAATATTCTACGCGGACTATGCGCCAATTTCTCTGCGATAAGGCTTGCGTCTAATCCTGCTTGTATCAATAAAGGTAAAACTGTTTGCAAGCCGATGATACCGTAAGAGGCAATTTCGAATTCTACATCCTTAAATTCTATTTCGTGCGGGCGATGTTGAGAAGATATAGCATCAATTGTTCCGTCTTTTAAACCTGCAATTAGCGCTTTATTATCAGCTTTGCTACGCAATGGCGGTTTAACCTTGTAATTACTATTAAAATCGTTTTGCAGTTCTTCGGTAAACACTAATTGATGCGCAGCTACATCGCAAGTTATTTTCACACCATCTTTTTTTGCCTTTTTTATTAATGCAACAGCGCCTGCAGTAGAAATATTACTGATATGAACCGGAGCTTGGTGATAAGTTGCCAAGAAAATATCTCTGGAAATTTGCATTTCTTCAGCTAATGCCGGAGCGCCTTTCATACCCAAAAGCACACTGTTTGCACTTTCATTTACTTGAGCCTTTCCTGCAATTGCTTTATTTTCTGGATAAAGCATTAGCAAACCACCAAAACCTAAACAATATTGCAAAGCACGACTAACAAAACCGTCATCGCTAATGGCTTTGCTACCCTCAGAAAATGCAACTGCACCAGCGTTTTTCATATCAAAAAGTTCCGCCAGCTCTTTACCTTCCAAGTTATTGCTAATGGCTCCTATTGGGTGAACATCAACCAAATTGTTTTTGGCACGGTTTAAAATGTATGCTACTTCGCCTTTCGATTGAACAACTGGTCTAGTGGTAGGCAAAACGGCAATTCCGGTAAAACCACCAGCTTTGGCCGCAGCGGTTCCTGTTTGTATATCTTCTTTAGTTTCTAAACCTGGATCGCCAATAGTGCAGTTTAGATCGAAAAAGCCCGGCGAAAGTATAGCACCATTCCCTTCAAAAACTTCTTCGCCATTTTGGGCAGTTAATTTTTTGTCGATGGATGTAATCTTTCCATCTTCAACACGCACATCGCAAATTTGCTGGTTAAACTTGCTATTTAGATCTACAATGGTAATTCCCTTAACTAAGAGGTTCATGAATTTTTATGTTATTGATTAGAATATATTTAATTTATTTGCATCACTGAGCTCGCTAGCTCTCTTTTGGGTATGATAAAATTTGATCAACAATATTTCAATAGCTATAAATACAAGTGCCAAAATTAGGCAAAGTTTCCATAACTCTGTTCCGTTATTTTTTGCTGCAACAGCTGATGCAATGCTATCGGATTTTGGATCTAGCACTGTTACATTTTTCGAGGCAAACAGCTTCTGCAAGTCGGCTTCGCTATCGTAATGCATATCAGATTCTAACCTATTATCGTTAAATGCGATAACTGCCAAAGTCGAATCTGCTTTTTTAAG
This sequence comes from Pedobacter namyangjuensis, assembly GCF_003313325.1. Classification (GTDB taxonomy): domain Bacteria; phylum Bacteroidota; class Bacteroidia; order Sphingobacteriales; family Sphingobacteriaceae; genus Pedobacter; species Pedobacter namyangjuensis. Next base: position 403,074 of record NZ_QMHQ01000003.1, read on the forward strand.
GTCGTAAAAACCCGCCTTTTTAATCTGATCGGCCACGTAAAGCAACGTTTTACCGTTAGCATTTCTAAGCTCAGGTATAACCTCAAAATTATTGGCTACCATTTTTAGCGATTGATTAGCACCTAATGTCAATTTCGGTGTTTCAATAACATCATCTCTGGTAGCAACGTAATATAATGGCTGATCTTGTACACTGGCAAAAGCGATTTTATACATCAGCGGAACGAATACAGGGTGTTTTGCAAAATTGCTAGCCTCACTATTTAATGCCGTAGCTGATAAATAGAACTGACCGCTTTTAAAAGGATAACGAGCAAAAAAAGATTTTCCAGCCGGCAACTGAAGTAGATTTTCCTTATTGCTATTACTTCGCTCTGCGAAAACAAAATGTTTAGCCACTTGTGGCAAATCTATATTTTGGGGCAAGGTTTCAAAAACATCTTTAAATAGCGGGCTTTTAAGTTCAATTGAACTTGCTTTTGTTGGCGTGGTATTTATTTCGGCAACTGCCGGAAGATTTAATGCATTTAAAAAATTGGAGTAAATATTTTTGTCGACAGTTAAGTCTGGAAAAATTATTACCGAGCCCCCACTTGCAACAAAAGTTTTAAGTTCTTGTGCCAAACCAGACGAAGGATTTGAGAGTTCGTTTAAAATAATTAAACTATACTTTGGCAAGGCCGAATAATTAATATTTGTCTCTGGCATTTCGCTTAATGCAAAATAATCATCGGCTCCAAAAAGGGCTTTTATATATTTTTCGGATTTTAGCCCATTAATAGACAACACCTGCTGATGTGCGTTTACCTTAAAGCTGAAGTTTAGGTTATCATCAAAAGTTAGCGGAAAATCTTTTATGCTCAATACGCCTTTCTGCCAACCAAGGTTTAATCCGCTGTAAGAAAGTGTGTCTAAAACGGTTTTTCCAGCCGGGATGGTAATATTGCTTATTGCTTTTTGAGTTTGATTGATGGTTAGTTTTAACGGAATATTCTTAGCTTGTTCGTCGCCGTAATTATGCAGTTGCACAATTAGTTTTTCAGTAGCTTGCGCCTGATGAACGGGCGAAAGCATCCAAACACTATCTACCGCAACATTAGGCAGGTGGTTAGCGTTAAGTTTAACCAAAGAAACGTTGATGTTTGCGGGCGGTTTTAGCTGCTGATTATTAGAAAATCCTTTTTGAAAATCTGATATGATGTAAACAAATCGATTGCTTGCACCTGTAAAAATGCCTTGTTGCCTATTTAAAACTTGCGGTAATTTCCGGTTAGCTGAAGAAATCTTAACTTCTTCAACTGCCTGTAAAAATTCATCCGCATTTAATAGTCGTTGATGTTTACCTTCAAAATCATTCGTTAGTAGTTGAAAACGATCATTCAACTGAAAAGCCTTTGCTATTTCCTTAGCCTTTCGCTTGGCTTCATCAAGTAAATTCCCCTCCTTATTTACAGCCTCCATGCTGTAAGAATTGTCCAGATATACGCTAACAATGTTGGAAGTGTTATGGTCTATTTTATTAGCCGATGGTAAAAAAGGCCTTGCAAAAGCAAAAACCAAAAACATAATTGCCAGGATACGGCAAAGCATTATTAGCAGATTTTTTAGTTTTTCTCGAGACGAATTCTGCTCTTTAATTTCTTTTAGAAAGGCAACGTTACTGAAATAAACCTTTTTAAACTTGCGAAAATTGAATAAATGAATAATGACCGGAATAGCGACCGCTGAAAGTGCAAAAAGAAAGCCCGGATAAAGGAAATTCATTAAAAACCAAAGATAGAAAAAATATGGAATTTAGCGAACAATAGCCTATCTACTTTATTTTTTAGTTGTTTTTTACGATGATTTTTGAAAACAATAATTTAAAGCTCCAAACCGTTTCTAAACTATTACCTCTATTTAATATTAACAAAAACGAAAATAGCTGAGCTAATATTAATCATGCTATACTAAGACATAATAAGACTGCTATACAATGCTTTACACTGTCATACAACAGCAATAAACGTATCATTCTTGATACTTAGCTTAATAATTACGTATATTTGTATAGTTAAATTTAATTTAAACGAAAGCCTATAGCAGACAACTCATACTTAGATTATTGTGAAAGAGATACCGAAAAACTATGAGAAAATACATTTTAGGATTAACAGGGATACTATCTATTGCATTCTGTTTAACGATTACAAGTTGGAAATCTACACCCAACAAGGTTTCAAATCAGCCAGAAACGCTTATTAACCCGACAGACAGTATTTACACCAATCATGTTAGCACTTTATACAATGATGCGCATCTAAAAGATGTTGGATTAAGCATTTCTGTATTTGAAAAAGCATTAACGGGCTTTTATAACCTGAAAAAATCTGGTGTTACTTCTGATCGTGATATTTTAACGATTGCGGATTTTGATCAACTGAGCACCAAAAAGCGTTTATACATAATAGATCTTGATAAAAAGCAGATCTTGTTAAATACTTGGGTTGCGCATGGCCAAAATAGTGGCGAAGATGAAACTAGCCGTTTTTCAAACATCAAAGACTCGTTTGAGAGTAGCTTAGGCTTTTATGTTACCGGCGAAATTTACAGAGGCATACACGGAAAATCTTTGAAACTTGATGGGATGGATGATGGGTTTAATGACAATGCCAGAAATCGTTCGATTGTGGTGCACGGAGCTCCTTATGTTAGTCAAGGTACAATAAACGCTCTGGGAAGATTAGGCAGAAGCCAAGGTTGCCCAGCAGTTGCTCCAGAGTTAGCAGATCAGGTTATTAACACTATTGTTGATAAGACGGTTCTTTTTATCAATAAAAGTACAGAACAATACCATTCTAAATATCTTGACCATACGTTGGCAGCAAATTTCGCTGTAACTGATTTAGCACCTCAAATGGACTAACCTATTTCATCGCTTTGTTAGTTAAATTTTTAGCAAAGCGATGAAATTAGATCATTTTCTGCATGTAGGTATACAACACTTCATCCTGTCCGTAGATATCGTTTCTGTACTGAATTTTACCGTTGCTATCTTGCCAGCAAGTATAATAAACCAAATAAACAGGAACTTTGTCTTTCAGTACAACATCCTTTGCCTCAGGGTTAGTAGCCGACATTTCCTTTTTTATGAGTTCGTATTTATTCCCTGCACCAAACAATGCGTTTGCAAGTTCTAGCGGTTGCTCTACGCGTACACAACCGTGGCTAACAGCCCTCATATTCTGCTTAAACATTTCTTTAGCAGGCGTATCATGAAGATAAACACTGCTTTGATTAGCAAAGAGGAATTTTATTTTCCCTAGAGAATTATCTTCCCCTGGTCGTTGTTTAAAAGCGTAAATTTTTCCCGCTCCACTTTGGCTCCAATCTATGGTTTCAGGATCTTCTACCTTTTTCCCATCCTTAAAAACATCTATATTGTTGTTTGAAAGATAATGCGGATCGTTACTGGCATGTTTAGTAATTTCGTTAGTAGCAATACTTTCTGGAATATTCCAAATAGGATTTACCTGAACGCTATGAATTAAGCTGTTAAGCTGCGGAGTTTCACGGTTAAAATATCGATCTTTTTTTAAGTCGTTTTCATCGTACTCTTTTAAATCGCCAATATTTTCCTTGCCTCTACCCTCGCCAACGCAAACTTTCATCTTTAATACAGATTTGTTATTTTCCATAACATCCAAAGAAAAGTCGGGTATATTTACCCATACATACTTACCATCGGCCGGTCTGTTTTTCCATCTTAAACGCTCCAAATTAACCTTTAAAATTCTATCAGATTCTTCCGCAGTTTTGCTCGGGATAATAAAATTGCCGTTTAGGGCTTTTTGCAAGGCGATATATTCTTGGCTTTTTGGCTGTACGCTATCTAAAAACACCTTTATATCAGGTGTATTAAAAACCGCTAAAAAGCTTGCGCTGTCTGGCCTTTTTGTATTGATGTAATATTGGGCATAAATTTTACGAGGGCTAATTAAGCCAAATTGCAACGCATTACTATAATCGGTAAAGGCATTGGCAGCGGCCAGTTCTAAATCTATAAGCACATTGTATGCTTCATCTACACTTTTAACTGCCTTTTTATCGTAGATGGTTGCTAATAGGCTATTTAGTTTTTTCGATTTGAATACTTCTGGATCGATGCCATGAGTACCTGCATTGGTAATTGTTGCAACCGCTTCGCGTAATTTACCAGCGGGCAAATGTTTCATCAGCAAAACAGGTTCATAATCGTTTTGCTCGTAAAAGGCCCTCAAAAATTTAGGGTTTTTAAATCCTGATTCCTTTTTCGCAAAGGCTTCTCTAAACTTAGCAACAAAAACTCCCGTTTCTACTTCTTTAAAAACATTATTGCGGGTTTCCTTAAAAACTTCTTTTCCAATATCTGAATGGCTCTTTTTACAAGACTGGAAAACCAAAATTGCGATAAATACCACTAAGCAGGCTAGATATAGGCGAGACGTATAATTCTTCAACTTCATACACAATTAAGCAGAAATAGGCTAAAATTGTTTGGTAAGCCGAGAAATTTTTTACGTTTTAACCTACATATATCTTTTCAAAGCCGTCCATAATGTTTCGTCGTAGTCGTAAACATCAGGTCTGAATTCTACTTTACCGTTTTCTGCCCATGCGGTGTAATAGCTGATCACAACAGCTATATTCTTTCTGGTAGAGAACCAAGATGGTTTTAATTGAAATCTATTTACCGTATCTGCACGTTTTGCCAATATTTTTTGATACTGCTTATTTCTAGTCGTATCTGTAGGTGGCAAATTTACATCCATCCTTAACTGATCGTACTGAGATTTGCTCTTAACCATTAGTTCAGCAAAATCCAAAGGTTTTTCGATACGCACGCAACCATGACTAATTGCTCTGTTAGCTAATTTAAAACCATATTTATTGTTGGTATCATGCAAATAAATGCTCGAGCTGTTATCGAAAATAAATTTAAACTTTCCTAAAGCATTTCCCTCGCCTGAACCTTGTTTAAACTGAAAAGGTAGTTTTTCTCTAGGGTATTTACTCCATTGAATGGTATCAGGATCGCCTACCACTTTTCCTTTATAATAAACTTTAATGTTGCTATTAGACAAATAGTAAGGATCTTTTCTAGCCATCCAATAAATTTCGCTCTGCGCAATACTAACCGGAATATTCCATACCGGATTTACTTGTATGGAGTTGAATACGCTTATTAATTGCGGGGTTTCGTGATTTCTCGGCTTATCATCTAAACTTCCAGACTTGGCAAAACGCTTCATCTTTTCCGCATAGGTCGCCTCACGCTTTCCTCCTACGCAAACATTCATATGGGTTAGCGTATCATTATTTTTAAACCAAGTAAGTGAAAAATCTGGTATATTAACCTGAACTACCTCATCAGTTTCTATTGGCATTTTCCAGCGTAAGCGCTCTAAGTTAAGCTTGATTTTCTTTATTGCCTCGTCGTTTTCATTGCCAATAGATTGGCGATAGTTAGCCAAAGCTTCTTTTAAATCTAAATAACTTTTAGCTTTTGGCTGTACGCTTGCCAATGTTTTCACCAAATTATCCGTTTTTAAAACAGAATCCATTTTGGCACTATCAGGTCTTTTTAGGGCAATGTAATAGCGATTAAATATTTTACGAGGGTTAACGCTACCAAACTGCATATAGTTGGTATAACGCAACAAGGCATCTGCAGATTTTAATTCCAGTTCTGCAATTACAGGATAAACATCGTCTATTTTCTTAAAATCGTTGGCTTTTAAGGTCGATAATAGTTTTGCAATTTCGCTTTTGTAAAAAACCTCAGGATTAAATCCATCGGCTTTGCTATTTTCCAAATATTGATTAAGCGTATCTAAACCACCATTAATAAAAAACTTAGTTACTAATAAAGGTTTATTGTTATTATCTAAATAATATGCTGTTGTTAGTTTTGGATTGGATAATTCCTTTCCCAATTCGTCCAGTTTTTTGCTAAAAATGCGGTCGTAGGCAACAGTATCAAAATTTTTATAAAGCTTATTATCGAAATGCTCAGCTAATACTTTTCCAATTTCTGGGGTGCTGTCAAACCATCCGCAAGAGGCAAAGAATAAACAAATGATTACTAAGAGTAAGTTTTTTTTCAAATCTAAAAGGTTTTAATCGATCATCACATTGTGATAACAACCTCATCAAGACAAATAAAATGCCATTTATTTTTTGATTTTTGGTTTACAACACTATATTTGTAGCATCTCTCCGCAAAATTACGGAAAGAATATTATAAATGATCCAAGTTTTAAACCATCACGTACATTTACACCATCGCCATTGTGGCGATATATAGTAGTGTGTTTTGTACGCAAAACGGTTTTTAGACAGATTAAATATTCTTATTCCTAATTTTATATAAAGTGAAAACACTTAAAATTGCTATCCAAAAATCGGGTAGACTAAACGAAAAATCAGTTGAAATTCTTAAAAATTGTGGTCTTTCTTTCGAAAACTACAAAAGTTCGCTAATTGCAACAGTTGCCAATTTCCCGTTGGAGATATTGTTTCTAAGAGACGATGATATACCAGAATATGTGCAAGACGGCATTGCCGATTTGGGCATTGTTGGCGAAAACGTAATTATCGAATCGGGCGCCAATGTTTCTTATTTGCAGAAATTAGGTTTTGGAAAATGCACCTTAAAAATTGCAGTTCCTAGCACTAGCACTATTAGCGATTTACAACAGCTTGACGGCAAAGCAATCGCTACATCCTACCCTGTAATTTTAGAAAAGTATCTTAAAGCAAATGGAGTGGATGCGCAGATTAGAAACATATCTGGCTCGGTAGAAATTGGACCGGGTTTAGGCTTAAGCGATGCAATATTCGACATCGTTTCTACTGGCGGAACACTAAAAAGCAATGGACTAAAACCATTTAAAAATGTAATGGATTCTGAGGCGGTTTTAATTGCCGGCAATGGGATGGAACTGAACGAAGAAGTTCAGGAACTGTTGCAACGCATTCAATCTGTGCTACGGGCAAAAGCTACCAAATACGTGGTTTTAAATGTAGAGAAATCTAATCTTCAAGCTGTAGTAGATTTGTTGCCTGGAGTAAAAAGCCCAACCATAGTTCCATTGTTTGAAGAAGGCTGGGTAGCGGTTCATTCGGTAATTGCTGAACAGGATTTCTGGGAAAAAATCAACAACCTAAAGGCAGCCGGCGCACAGGGAATTGTAGTGATGCCGATCGAAAAAATTATCACTTAATTTTAATAAAAAGCGTTAAAATAGGCGAAAAACAATATTAACTATTAGTTAAATCAAAAACTTAACAAATTGAAAATCTACGACTATAAAGATTTATCTTCACAAAAAATAGAGGAACTTTGCGCTCGAGCGGTCGAAGACGACAACATAGTCTCGGAACGCGTAAAAGAGATTATTTCTACTGTAAAAACCAGTGGTGATAAAGCACTTTTTGAATTTGCCGAACGGTTTGACAAAGTGCGGTTGCCTTCGCTTTTTATTGATGGCAAAACGTTAAAAGAGCTTGCCTCAAAAATTGAGGAACCGGTAAAAAACGCCATCGATATCGCTTATCAGAACATCTATAAATTCCACAAAGCTCAACTTAAGGCAGAAGAGAAAATTGAGACTATGCCCGGTGTAACTTGCTGGCGGGAGGCAAGAGCTATTGAAAAAGTAGGGCTTTATATACCGGGTGGCACGGCTGTGCTTCCAAGTACATTTTTAATGCTAGGTATTCCGGCAAAAATAGCGGGTTGCAAAGAGATCATCGTATGCTCTCCGCCTCAAAGCGATGGAAAAGTTAACACCTACATTGCGTATGTTGCACAGCTTCTAGGTATCGAAAAGATATATCTTATTGGTGGTGCGCAAGCCGTTGCTGCAATGGCCTACGGAACCGATAGCGTAACCAAAGTTGATAAAATTTTTGGTCCCGGAAACCGCTATGTAACCGAAGCAAAAAAACAGCTGCAACCAAGCACTGCAATTGACATGCCCGCAGGCCCATCAGAGGTATTAGTGTTCGCAGACGACACTGCCATTCCGTCATTTGTTGCCGCAGACTTACTTGCACAAGCAGAACATGGAACTGATAGTCAGTCGATTTTGGTTTCTACTTCAAGAGAAATTATAGCTGAAACAATTAAGGAAGTTGGAAAACAGGTAGGCGAATTGCCGAGAAAGGAAATTGCAACGCAAGCAATAGCAAATTCTTATATTATTTATGCCGAAAACAGCCAACAGGCGATGGATTTTAGCAATATTTATGCCCCCGAGCACCTAATTTTGGCAACCGAAAACTTTGAATCGCTTATTCCTTTGATTATCAATGCCGGATCGGTGTTCTTAGGCAATCTAACTCCAGAAAGCGCTGGAGATTATGCGTCTGGAACTAACCATACGCTACCCACAAGTAGCTTTGCCAAAGCATTTTCAGGTGTTTCAGTTGATACTTTCCTTAAGAAGATTACGTTTCAGCATTTAACAAACAAAGGTTTAGAAAATATTGGCCACACAGTAGAGATCTTGGCGACTGCCGAAGGACTGCAAGCACACAAGAATGCGGTAACCATAAGATTGAAGAATAACTAAGTTAGGATAAAAGAAATGATGAAGGACTAAAGGACAATGACTGGAATGGAGTTGAAATACAAAATTATTTAATCATTTGTTCCTTCATCCTTAATCTAAAAAATTAAAAATGGACATTAAAGACCTACAACGAGAAAACATAAAAACCCTTAAGCCATACTCCACCGCGAGGGACGAATACAAAGGGCAGGCAAGCGTCTTTTTAGATGCCAACGAGAATAGTTTCGGTTCGCCGTTGCCAGCAAATTATAACCGCTATCCAGATCCGTTGCAATTGGATTTGAAAGATGCTATTAGTAAGATAAAAGGCGTGCCCATTGAAAACACATTTTTGGGCAACGGAAGCGACGAAGCGATTGACCTTTTGTTTAGGGCCTTTTGCAATCCAGGAAAGGATAACGTAATTGTCCTCCCCCCTACTTATGGCATGTACGAGGTTTCTGCAAACATTAACGATGTGGAGTTAAGGAAAGTAGATTTGTTGCCTAACTTTCAGCTCGATTTAGAGAAAATTGCCGAGACCATAGATAGCAACACAAAAATGATTTTCATATGCTCGCCTAACAACCCTACCGGAAACTCGATCGATAGAAGCGATATAGAGACGATCTTAGCCAACTTTAAAGGCTTAGTGATCATTGATGAAGCTTATATAAATTTCGCCCGCCAAAAAACGTTTATTCAGGAGTTAACAGAATATGCAAACTTGGTTGTGCTGCAAACTTTCTCAAAAGCTTGGGGATTGGCCGCATTGCGTTTGGGAATGGCATTCTCATCGGTACCAGTTATCGACATCCTAAATAAGGTTAAACCTCCTTACAACATTAATCAAGCTACCCAAGATTTAGCGCTAGCTGCTTTGGCAAACATTAAACAGGTAAACGACTGGATAAAGGTGACGGTTAGCGAACGCGATAGGTTAAGCAAAGCATTAGCTAATCTTAAAATTGCGCAAAAGGTTTACCCATCTGACGCGAATTTTATCTTGGCGAAAGTTGACGATGCTTCTGCAATTTATAACCTTTTGGTTGATAAGGGCATTATTGTACGAGATCGTTCAAAGGTTTCGCTTTGCGAAGGATGCCTAAGAATAACCGTTGGCACACCGACAGAAAACGATGAACTGATTAGCATTTTAGAGAAATTATAATGAAAAAAGTATTATTTATAGACCGAGACGGCACGCTAAATATTGAGCCAGACGATGAGCAGGTTGATAGCTTTGCAAAGCTAAAATTCTATCCTCGATCACTTTATTATCTCTCTAAAATTGCAGCTGAGCTGGATTTTGATTTGGTAATGGTTACTAATCAGGATGGCTTGGGAACACCTTCAAATCCTGAAGAAAATTTTTGGCCGATACATAATTTCATGATCGAAACCTTTGCAAATGAGGGCGTGGTTTTTAGCGAAATTATGATTGATAGAACGTTTGCAAAAGATAACGCACCCACACGTAAACCTCAAACGGGATTGCTTACCAAATATCTAACAGGTGATTATGATCTGGCAAACTCTTTTGTTATAGGCGACAGATTAAACGATGTTATTTTAGCTAGAAACTTAGGATCAAAAGCAATTTTCTTACGCCAAAACGATGCATTAGGCAGCACAGAAGCCTTAGATAAGTACGAAACGCTATCGGAAGTAATTGTACTAGAGACACAGAAATGGGAAGATATTTATACGTTTTTAAGAGCTGGGGCTAGAAAAGTAACACACATTCGTAAAACTAACGAGACCGATATTACCATAAACCTGGATTTGGATGGAACCGGAAAAGCAAGTATAAAAACGGGCTTAAACTTCTTCGACCATATGCTGGATCAAATTGCCAGACATGGAGGAATGGATTTAGACATCCTTACCAAAGGGGATTTACACATAGACGAACATCATACCATTGAGGATACCGGAATTGCCCTAGGCGAAGCATTTGCCACCGCGATAGGCAATAAATTAGGCATAGAGCGTTATGGTTTTTGTTTACCAATGGATGATTGCCTGGCCCAAGTAGCAATAGATTTTGGCGGCAGAAACTGGATTGTTTGGGATGCTGAGTTTAAGCGTGAGAAAGTTGGCGACGTGCCTACGGAAATGTTCTTCCACTTTTTTAAATCTTTTAGTGATGCTGCAAAGTGTAATTTGAACATTAAAGCAGAAGGCGAAAATGAGCACCATAAAATTGAAGCTATTTTTAAGGCATTTGCAAAAGCTATTAAAGTTGCATTAAAACGTGATGCGGAAAAGATGGTGTTGCCAAGCACGAAAGGCTTATTGTAAATAGGGAGCAAGGATAAATGTGCGAGGAGCAAAGATAAATGAGCAAGGAGCAAAGATAAATAACTAAAGAACAAAGAACTAAAGTCGTTTACCTTTATGCTGAAAAGATATGATTTGAACACGAAAATTAACAAAACAGCATACAAACCTGTTATTGGAATGTGTGCTAATCATATGAAAGTTTTGGTTTTGAAAAAATAGAACCCTTTCGTATTAGTATTATCGTTAGAATCTACTTTAACACGTTGTTTATTGTTTGAAAAACTGGCTTTGTAAGACAAACCTGATAGTAGCGAACACGGATCCCGATTTTTCATCGGGAGGAGTAAAGCGAATAGCAGGACTACAGCACCTTTGGAAAACTGACAATCATTTTCTAATTAAAGATAAATGGAAGAAAATAAAACAAAAGAAAAGTCCTCTTCAGGAGATTTAGGGGTTGGCATTGTAAACTACGGGGCAGGAAACATTTTCTCGTTAACCGCAGCTTTAGAGAGGCAAAACATAACTTACGGAATGATTGATACGGTAGCGGATTTCGAAAAGTTTAGCCATATAATTATTCCTGGCGTGGGACACGCTGGCGCTGCAATGGAAAAACTGCAACAAACTGGCTTAGTAGATGCTATTAGAGCTTTAAAAAAACCGGTTCTTGGAATTTGCGTAGGTATGCAACTTTTAACCGACCACTCTGAAGAAGGAGATGCTAACCTACTGGCCATCATTCCGTTAAAAACAAAATTATTTGACAAAAATTTAGGAATGAAAATTCCGCACATGGGTTGGAACAATGTTGATTTGAAAAACAATTTATTGTTTGAAAATGTTGATTCTGAGACACAATTTTACTTTGTGCATTCGTATTTTATTGAATATAACCCTACTTTTGATATTGCAGCTGTAACTTATGGAAACAAATTTTCGGCTGCTATACAAAAAGATAACTTTTACGGCGTACAGTTTCATCCAGAAAAATCTGGCGAAGCTGGCGAGCGTTTATTGAAAAATTTCTCAAAACTTAGTTCATAAAATGTACATTATCCCAGCCATTGATATTTTAGACGGAAAAGTTGTTCGCTTACGCGAGGGCGACTACAACCAAAAAACAGAATACGAAGTTTCTATTGAAGAAATGATTGAGCGATACCGTTCTAACGGCACAGATTTTATTCATATTATTGATTTAAACGGTGCCAAAGGCGATTTCAGCAATCAAAAAACCTTATTCGATATTATTAAAAAAACCGAAATGCGTGTGCAGTACGGCGGTGGAATAAGAACGATAGAACAGGTTAACAACTTACTCGACGCAGGCATCCACAGGGTAATTGTTGGCACGCAAGCTATTAGCAACCCTGATTTTTTGCCAGACTTAAGTAAGGCTTTTGCTAAAAAAGATGATTACGCCAACCGCATAGTGATTGCCATCGATGTTTTAGACGAGGTGATAAAGTATTCGGGTTGGATGGAAAGTTCGCCCATTAAGCTAATGGACTACGTTGACAAATGCCTTGCCTTAGGGTTTTTTAGGTTTTTGTGCACGGATATTAGCAAAGACGGAAAATTAGGTGGTGCTGCAATAGAGCTTTACCAAAAATTGCTAGAACACTCGCCAATGATTAAATTGATTGCTTCTGGCGGTGTAAGCTCTATGGATGATATACGTGCCTTGGCCAAATATCCAATTAGAAGCGTTGTTGTTGGAAAAGCTATTTACGAAAACCGTATTTCTATTGAAGAGATAAAGGATTGGAATTTGAAAGCCTTGACAAGTATATAACCGAATGAAATCAAAGAAGCTGTTAATTACCGGGTTAACATTGATACCTATTAGTTTTGTAATGTTTCTTTGGGGAATGCACATGTTTATTTATAAAGGGAATTATACAAAGCTTATGGGAGTTAGTGGACTCTGGAGCTTCCTTCTTTGCATCTCGACCTTTATAATAGCTTTAGTTTTAATAACAATTGCATCTAGAAAAAAAAATAAAATCTAACACAATCGTCATTGCGAGGCACGAAGCAATCTATTTTGCGAGAAAGATTGCTTCGTACCTCGCAATGACGAAAACACAAACAAATGCTGAGCAAAAGAATAATCCCCTGCCTTGATGTTAAAGACGGTCGCACAGTAAAAGGTGTAAACTTTGTTGATTTACGTGATGCTGGCGATCCGGTAGAATTGGCCGCACAATATGCTAAGCAAGGTGCAGACGAATTGGTTTTTCTAGACATTACAGCCACTCATGAACGTAGGAAAACGATGATTGAAATGGTTAAGTCGGTGGCTAGGCAATTAAACATTCCTTTTACCATTGGTGGAGGAATAACTGAAATTGCTGATGCCGAAGCTTTGTTAAATGCTGGAGCTGATAAAATTAGCATCAATTCGGCAGCGGTTAGAAATCCGATTTTAATAGAGGAACTTGCCAAAAGGTTTGGAGTGCAGTTTGTAGTTTTAGCTGTAGACACGAAACACGTTAATGGTAAAAACATGGTTCATTTAAACGGAGGCCGATTGATTACCGAATTAGAAACAGAAAATTGGATAAAGCAGGCTGAAAGTTTAGGCGCTGGAGAAATCTTGCTAACCTCTATGGACCATGATGGCACTAAAGCCGGTTTTGATTGTGGGTTATTAAGTAAGGTGAACCAAATGATTAACATTCCGATTATTGCTTCGGGTGGAGCAGGTAGCATGCAACATTTTACCGAGGTGTTCCAACAGGCTAATGTAGATGCTGCTTTAGCGGCATCAGTTTTTCATTATGGCGAAATTCTTATACCTGATTTGAAACAAGAATTGAAAAGGAACGAAATTCCTGTAAGGATATAAAAATACATTCTTCATTATAAGGCATGAAGCATTCTTTCTACTATAGCGGGCAAATAAACCCATCGCTTTAAGATTGCCTCGTTCCTAGCAATGACGAAACTAGATAAAAAAATGAACATAGATTTTAATAAAGGTGATGGTTTGGTTCCTGTAGTAATACAACATGAGCAAACTTTAGAGGTTTTAATGTTGGGCTATATGAACGCCGAAGCATTTGAGAAAACACAGGCTGAAGGCAAGGTAACTTTCTTTTCTCGTTCTAAAAACCGTTTGTGGACCAAGGGCGAAGAAAGTGGCAATTTCCTTTTTGTAAAATCGATAGATATTGATTGCGATAACGACACCTTGCTAATTAAGGTAAATCCGGTTGGACCAACTTGCCATACAGGCAGCAGAAGTTGTTTTAAAACAGAATACAACCAGAATTTTATTTTTGAGTTAGAAAATATTATTAATGATCGATATGAAAATCCTGTTGAAGGTTCGTATATCAACAAAATGCGTGGCAAGGGTTTAAATAAAATCGCCCAAAAAGTAGGTGAAGAAGGTGTAGAAACTGTTATTGCGGCATTAGCAGAAACTGAAGAAGACCTAATTGGAGAAGCAGCAGATTTACTTTTTCATTTAACGTTTTTGCTAAAGGAAAAAGGATTATCGATCAAAGACATTGCTAAGAAACTAGAAAGTAGGCATAAATAAGGTAGAGGGTTAAAGGCTTAAGGCTAGTTGCTCTTCAATATTATTAAGTTAAGCGATGTTAGGGTTGCCACCAGTAGACTATTCCTATGTTGGCGTCCCCGCCAACGTTATAACTAACTATTAACTTAATGACAGTGGACGACTTCATCAGAAAATAAAGTTCTTAAAAATATCAACATCAAAATGCTTAAATACATTTCCTATTTCAATCTTGTTTTAGCAATTGTTTTATTGGTAATGTTAAGAAGCGGTAGAAATTATATTGATGTGGCATTACTTACACCATCAATTCTTTTCAATTGGCTTACGTTATATCATTTACTTAAAAATAATTTGAAATTCGCCAAATGGCACTTTTATGTTGGTTATATAAGTGTTTCTCTTAGTATTATTTCTACCATATTTACCGTTATACTTTTGTTCGAAATACTTTCAAATAGCAGCATATACCTTGGCCCTCCAATTAATTTATTTCTGGTCAAACTGTTGTTCGATGTTCTAACGATATCCCAATTCATTATGGCTTACAGCAGTAACAAAAAGCTGTTAAATCAAACTTATCAAAACTAAATAACTCACATGCTCAAACACCTAAAAACCCTTTCTGGTCATCAAAATCCTGTTTATGCTTTAGCCAATTCAGATGATGATAATACTTTTTTTAGTGCCGGAAACGATAAAGGAGTTGTAGAATGGTCGCTGGAAACCATGGCTTTTGTGAAAGTTAAAATGCCTGTCCAAAGCTCTGTTTATTACCTCCACTATTACAATAACCAACTTTTTGTTGGCGAGCGAAGTGGAGCATTTAGCGTATATGATGTTAAAGAGGATAAGGTAATTGCAAGAGTTAACGCCCATACCAAGCCCATTTTCAATATTCAAGTTGTAAAAAGCAAAAACGAACTTTTAACTACTGGCGAAGATGGTTCTGTTGCCGTTTGGTCGCTCAGCGATTTTTCAGAAATCTTTCGGTTTCAGGCAGCTTACGATACCGTTAGAGCCATTGCTATCTCTCCTGATGAAACTGAAATCGCTTTCGGATGTAAAGACCATTTAATAAAAATTTATAATCTGGCTGATTATAGCATTAAGCAAAACCTAGATAGTCATACTTTACCTGTAACTTCATTAGCTTATCATCCTAGCGGAAAATATTTGATTTCCGGAAGCCGAGATGCCCAGTTGAAAATATGGAATTTACCAAGCTATGAACTAGCACAAACCATTCCGGCACACATGTTTGGCATTTATGGTATCGCCTTTCATCCAACACTACCCTATTTTGCTACGGCAAGCCAAGACAAAAGCATTAAACTTTGGGATGCTGAAAACTTTAAGCTTTACAAAATTCTAAGCTTAGAAAAAGGCGAGTTTGGGCATAGCCATTCTGTAAATAAAATAATCTGGAGCAACGAAGGAAAACACCTAATTTCTACAGGGGACGATAAAAAGGTAATAATTTGGGGGCTGGATTAGCTTTTTATTTCTGGCGTTTTAATATATCTTAGCGAAATGGACACACCTAAGAATTTACCTACGCTTGATGCTGCACAAATTAGAGTATTGGGTGCTTTGATGGAAAAAAGCAAAACCACACCAGATTATTACCCAATGACTTTAAATGGTTTAGCCGCAGCTTGTAACCAGAAAACTTCTCGTAAACCGGTAGTAAACTACGATGAATCTACCATTATCGCCGCTCTAAACTCGCTAAAAATAGCTGGCTTAATTTCTACAGCAACTGGCGGTTCTATAAGAAACATTAAGTACAAACATAATTTTGCCATCGTATTCCCGGTTTTACCGTCGGAAGTTGCAGTAATGTGTTTGCTTTTTTTACGCGGACCACAAACGCCTGGAGAAATTAATACCAACTCTGGTAGACTATACGAATTTGATACTTTGGAAGAAGTGCAACAAGTTTTAGAAAAATTGGCTAGCGATGAACATGGTTTTATCAAACAATTGCCTCGCAAGCCTGGTCAAAAAGAACAACGCTATATGCACTTATTTGCAGGTGATATTGAAACTTTTGAAGAAGAATACATAGCGGAGGAAAACCCCAAAAACAATAATGAGTTAGAAGAGCGTCTAAGCAAAGTTGAAGAAGAACTTGCCGAGCTTAAAACAAATTTCGATAAGTTGATGAAAGAATTGATGGGATAATGATTTGTACGTTTTAGGTTTTAATAATTTATTACTGAAAATGTTCGTTCCTCTTCGCTTTAGTAAGCTTCGGTCCCGCTATCGCCTATAGTCCTCGTTCGTACCTCACTCCGGGCTATTTGGCTCTATCGGGTTTAGTTACAGAAGGCTGTGTTGCCAAAACCTACCTGAACCAACATTATCTTTTCCATAACAGTCATGGTAAGGACAGAGCAATCTGCACAATAAGATTGCTTCGTCCTCGCAATCACGAAATAATTAAAGTGATAGGTTAATTAATTTATATTGACCTTTTTCATTCCTTCTCTACCATAAAAAACCGGGAAATACATCATTTCTGCTTTTGCAGGATTTAAAATGTAAGAACCAGAATATCTTGGCATTAGATCTATTTCGAAAGTGTATTTACCTTGTTTTAGTTTTGTACAAAAGATGGAAGTTTTATTTTTAAAATATTCGCGGTGTGTTTCAACTCCCCAAAAATTCTGGATTTTATTCTCATAACTGCAACCAGCCGGGATAGGGATTTCGATCATCACATAATCGGCATCTGCCTTTACTTCAACCTCCACCTTTAATTTCGCCAGGGTTCCCGCTTTTAGCTTGGTTACTATTTCTCCATTTTGCAAAATACTAGAAGTAACCTTAAAATCTTTTTCTACCTTTTTAGGTTTTGTATTTTGAAATTGCTGATAAGCCGTAAAGTAAACTGCTGATTTGCCTTTCTTCTCTACCATTAAATCAGTGGGATTTGCGATTACGCTATCGAAAGGAAACTGAGTGATTACCTGCTCATTTACTTTAATGGATGCGGGTTCTCTTTTATCGTTCGTAGAAATAAAAGCAGGCAGAATAGTCTCTAAAATTAATGATGCTTCATAGGTATTTCGCCATTGCCCATCTTTACGTTGCTCTAAAAAGTAAAGTGCTATCTTCTCCAATTCCTTTTCGTAACCGCCGGCATTTTTTAAAATTCTATAAGCTAATAATGTATTGTGAATACTATTATCCCAAAAACGAATGCTCTCCTCTCCCCAATAAATACTACCAAACATGGTTTGTTTTTTAAGCTTGGTTAACACACTTAAATCTATTTTTAAACCTGCCATTTGCTTCAATTCGATCATTTCTAACAAGCTAAAGGTAGATACTTTGATTTCTCTCTGTTTCAACGCTAAAACCTCTGCTGAAAGGCCTGCATCGCGTTTCTTTTCCTTTTCTTCAAATGCCAAAACCCAATCTTTAATGTAATTTTTGCCATCCAGCAAGTGCAATAGTTTAATTACTTGTATATCGTTATAATTGGGTCCATCTGTTAATTTATCAACTAAATAGCGTTGTAATAACGGTTTGTTTAAGTCGACTGCATAACCTTCTTTTTCAGCTTGCAATAGCGCTTCAACTACGTGCAAGCTAATCCACATTTGCTCCTCGGTATTTTGCCACCAACCCCAGGTTCCTTGTGGTTTTCTGTTCTGTTGCAGTTTTTTAAGGATGAAAGTAATGTCTTTTTCGTGGTTAAACTTTTGATCTAAGTATTTACGTACTCGTTTCTCTAGCAACAGCGATTTCAATTTAGACGCCAATTGCTCGTTACACAAATACTCGTAATTGCGCAGTTTGGTCATCTCATCCAACAAAGTCGGAAAAACTGAAGCTTCTGCCCTGAGCTTTATTTTGCCTAAGTTTTTATCAAAGGCATAGTTTATTGTTGTATCTCTTAGCAAAGCAGAAAAATAGCCTTTGGTTTCTTTCACGCCCGCTTCAAAAACCGGTATTTTTCTACGCTCGCCGTCGAAGTAGCCGTTTTCTTGCGCCAAGGTATATTCAAAATTCAAGCTATCTTTTGATTTTACCACAATCCCCAAAGTATCAATTAATGAATTTTTAAATTTCACGGTGGAGTTTCGAAGTTCTTTACCATTGTACGAGAACTTACGAATGCCCGTTTCCTCCATCGGAGTGTAGTTCATTAACTTACCTAAAACATTAATACTATCGCCAACAGTAGCAAAAAGTGGTGATACGAAATTAGCACTTAATGACTTAAATGATTTGATAGTTCCTTCTGTGTAACCGGTTTGCTTATTGCCATTCATTGCCATTACACGTGTTTTCCACTTCGTAATATCATCTGGAAATTTTACCGTAAACTTAGCCACACCATTTTCGTCTGTAGTTAATTTAGGTTGCCAAAAGCCTTCATCGTTAAAGTTTGTGCGCATTGTTTGTTGTTGTGCAACTGCTTCTCCGACTAGATTGCTTGCCAAATTGCCTTTTTTACTTTTTACGATAATTACCCCATTAACTGCTTGCGAACCGTAAATAGCTGTAGCACTGGCATCTTTTAAAACGGTAACATCTTTTACCAAATCCTTATCTAAACTGCTGATATCGCCATCAAAAGGTACGCCATCTAAAATAATTAAAGGTTTTTTGTTGGCAGATAGCGTTGACGAACCTCTTAACATTACAACTTCTTCAAGTAACAGTCCTGGTGCTGAACCTGCTAATGCATAGCTTAATTCATTATTGACAGACATTGTTGCGCTTGCAGTCATATTTTGTTTTTTCACTGTACCATATCCTACTACTTCAACTTCTTTTAAATTATTGTCAATTGTATCTATTAGAATATCTCCAACGGAACCATTTACTATATCAAATACTTTATCATAAAATCTTCTTGCAGATATCTTTACACCTCCCTTTTCTGGTGTTTTAAAACTGAATAATCCTTTAGCATCGCTGATGGTTTGCAGATCTAAGCCAACAACTCTTACCACAATCCCTTGCAACGGCTTTTTGGTTTGGCTTGATAAAATTCTTCCCTGCACTTTGTTTTTCAACTCACTTTTATCGAATAAGTGGCTGTTAAAAAATTGCTGGTGTTTTTCTGAAATAGGCTGAAGGCCATAACTCGGAACAGACTTAATCATACTATCCAGTTTCTGGCTAAATACATCCGCTTCTGAGATCTTGAAACTGCTCCATTTGTAATAATTTGCGCCGTTTGGTTTTACGTTTATGCTATCGGTAATAAAATAGCTGTTATCCTTCAACAAAAACATCAATTTATATTTTCCGCTTTCGTAAATATCTGTATTGATATCGCCCTTGTAAATGCGCAAAAAATTTGCCTGATTAGGTTTAAAAGCAATAATGTTTTTGATGTATGGAATATGATTGGTAAAAGCAGTATCAATATCATACCTCAATTTTCCGGTAGATTTTAACCCTACATAATCGATATCCAAAAGCTGTGTAGTACGACTGCGCAAATCCATAAAATCTAACCAAATTTTATCAATTTCTTTCTTTTTTAAGGCGTACTCGTTGGCGAAGTTGGTATTTCCGTTATCGGCACCTCCATTTAGTTTGGTATTAAAGGCATAGGTTGTTTTGTTTGATTTTTGCTTGATTAAACCCGGCTCAAAAGTATAGGTATATCCTGCTTCTTTTGTAAAATTCTGACGCCATTTTTCATTATCAAAAATCAATAGGTTTTCTCGTATCGGGCCAACTAAAAGCTCTTTCTCAATACGATTGTTGGGATTTATCAATAAACGAGTATCAGAATTTAGGGCAGATACAGTAATTTTATTAAGATCAGAATGATTGGCAACTCTTATCATGTAATGATCCAATTGCTGGCTTTCTTCTGTAGTAAGCGTTGTAGGCTTGTTTACCGTTACCAGTTTATTTATAGTATCTGCCAGAATGCTTAAAATGGTTTTTTTACCAGCTGTGATGTTGTGACTAACCGTTATTAATTTATCAGCTGTGCGTATTTTAAATTGGTGAATACCTGGCTTTACAACAAAAGAATAACGTTGCAATTGCTGTGCCTTGCTAAAATACACCGGTACATTATCGATATAGACTATAGTGACAGGCAAAATTGCGCCATCAAGAACCACAAATGGGGCAACCTGCGTGGTGGTATCGTTTGTAGTTTCTGTGGTATGATAAATTGGATTTGGGTGTGTAAACTTGTAATATTCTATCGTATCTAAGCCTAAACTTTTGCTCCATTTGGTCCAGGTGAGTTGATCTAACTTTGTGCTCACGCTACCGTAAGCTTCATCGGCCTCTATTTTAATTTTGTTGGTTTTATGCGCTAGATATTTTCGACCCAAATAAGGTAACCTCACATCCGGAACGTCTGTAAATTTTGAGGTAAAGGCTTGTGCAGTAACATCCGTTTCGGCTACGGGTTTATGGTTTAAATCTGTAACCTGCACCAACATATTTACTTTTTGGCCAGGGTAAACCATATCTGGCGCAATCAGTTTTAAGTTTAATTGGTAAGGGTTATAGAATGCACTAACTTCGCTGGTTTCTTCATCTCCATCCCAAAAATAATTAATGCGTATGTGACTAGCTTTTCGGCTATCATTTTTAATCAATGTATCAAGTTGATTGGTGTAACCTCTTAAAATAACTTTGTTTTCGGCAAAAATGGTATACCAAAAAGGCACTTTATGCTCATTGATGACCACTACACGCAAACTGTCTTTATTTTGCAGGGCGTTAATTTGCAGTTCAGGTTTTAGTTTTGTGATGTCGATGGTAGCAGTATCTTTCGGCGTTTCTATCTCATAATATTCTGCTCGGTAATCAATTTTAGTAACATAAGGCAAAGTAATGTTTTGCGAATTGATCACTACATCATCTTCGGTAAAACTCGTCATTTTGGCCTGCTGACTTTCACTTTTATTGTTTACCAAATAAGTGATAGCCAAACTATCCTTTCTAAATTCAGACTTTATCTCGACAGGTTTAACAGCTTTTTTTGTGCTCTTCCAATCGTTGTAAGTTAAAGATTTCGATGCCGTTCTCACTTCGTTATTGCTGTTCAAAAATTTGGCACTAATGTCAAAATTAAGGTTAGCTCTTGGAAAAATATCTGCTGGTAGAACAAGTTTGGTCTCACCAACAGGCTCTAACGTAATGTTCTTTTGCCAAAGTGTATCAGGTACGAAAACTTTTTTATCTGCATAATAATTTACATGACTAGTGGTCAGCGTGAGTTCTACCCTACCATCAGGAACTGCCAATTCGTTTTCATCTGTCGCTTTAAAATAAACGGTAATTAAACTGTCTTTTGTCTGCTCATTCCGATCAGTTCGAAGCACAAAATCAATCGATTTCAGTTCATAATCTTCATAACGGAAGTTGTTACTGATGCGAAATGCTTTCTTCGGCTTTTTAGATTTTTCTTCCAAACTAATTCCATAATTCCTATCAAGTTTTAAGTTTAAACTATCTGCAAGCACGAAACTATATTCGTAACCTCCATTCTTATAAGGATTTATTGTAGCTAAGTTCTTTCTAGTGCCATCAATCTGCAAAATTACTTCTGCTGATTTGTTTTTTAGGTTTCCGCCTTTGGCATTAATGATAAAAGATTTGAATTTTACCGTGTCGTTTGGTTTGTACATCGGCTTGTTAAAAACCATATAGCCCGCATACAAAGATTTGTTACTGCTTTTCTTTTTAAAAATGGTTTTAAATGGTCGCCAAAAATATTTGATGGGAAAAGAGTAGGCTACTTTTTTAAAGAACGACCAATCTTCCCTGTCATCATCATAGTAATTATCATCGTCAACATCGTATTCAAAAAAATTACTTACACCTTCATGCACCACTTTTATAATACCTTCTTCTTTCGGCTTGCCATTTTCCTTACTATGCTTGCTCCTATACAATTTTGCTTCTGCATCGTAAATTGCCTTTTTTTTGCCATCAATTTCTACGAATGCATTGGTAATTAAATTGCCTTTAATATCTGTTACGTAAAACTGAAAATCATTCTCGTTATTAATAAACTGTAATAAAACGTTGTTTTCGCTTAACAAACTTGTATTGATATTACCTCCGCTAGCACTTACCATCAGGTAATTTCCGTAAGGTAAATCGCTTTTTTTGTAATCGCGATAATAGTCTGAACTAACTAACGTATGATAGAAATCATTGTTAACCTTATTGTCTTTGAGTAAGCTAACAACCTCTTTATCAGTTATTTTATAAGCAAACGTTATGCTACTGGCTTGTTTGCTTTTAGACAGTTTATTTTGGGCAAAGGCACTAAAAGTAAAGAATAGGGAAAGGAAAAGTAAGCGTAATTTCATAAGCAATTAATTTATTAACTGATGTTTTTTTCATCCGTAATCCATAAACTAATAGAGGTGATGCTCAAATATATTTGTTTTAAATGATATGCTTAATGGTATCTATTATTTGATTAAGATTTACTGGGATTTGGTTATTTTGCCTTACTATTTGCAATCTTAAACCTTTA
Organism: Pedobacter namyangjuensis; assembly: GCF_003313325.1. GTDB lineage: Bacteria > Bacteroidota > Bacteroidia > Sphingobacteriales > Sphingobacteriaceae > Pedobacter > Pedobacter namyangjuensis. The sequence goes on from NZ_QMHQ01000003.1 coordinate 425,959, forward strand.
GGCCTACAATAGCAACGATCTAAAATTAAAAAATTAGATTAACGCTGTTTTTTGATTAATTTCGCCATTGCTATGAGTATTAAAGTTAAAAACCCAAAAGAATCTTTTACTATAATGAACGAGTTAGTGTTGCCCAACGACACCAATACGCTAAACAATTTAATGGGTGGAAGACTTTTACATTGGATGGATATCGCGGCAGCAATTTCTGCACAAAAACACTGCAATAATATTGTAGTAACGGCATCGGTTGACAATGTTTCTTTTAAACAACCTATTAAACTTGGTGATGTTATTACAATTGAGGCAAAGGTTACACGCTCTTTTAACAGTTCTGTAGAAGTTCGCTTGGATGTTTGGGCAGAAAACATCCCGTCTGGCACAAGAGCAAAATCTAACGAAGCTTACTATACTTTTGTAGCAGTAGACCAAAAAGGAGGGACAATTCCGGTTCCGGCCTTAAAACCTGAAACAGAAGAAGAAATTGAACTTTTTGACGGTGCTTTACGCCGCAGGCAATTACGTTTAATTTTGGGCGGTAAAATGCTACCAAATGACGCAAGCGAACTTAAAGCGTTGTTTTTTCCCGCAGTTTAATTTCTTCTATTTATTAGTACTAACTTTTTTTAACGCTAATCTATTTTTAGGATTTAGCTGGTAGTTTATTGAAAAATAACTTAAACTCTCCTGATCTGCTTTTGAAGAAGTTGGCGTAAACCTATAATTTGCTATCGCTGGATTTATAGCGTGAATTGGAAGTGCAATAAAGTTTATTATACCGTTAAAAAACTCGCCAAATACCGACATTGTTACCTGATCTTTAAAATCTGGTTCTTCTGCTCCCCATTTATTAAAGCGTTTTCCATCACGTATTTGATTGAATTCTGAGGTGTCCCAATCATAAGATGCATAATTTTTGCCTTTAAATCGCTTTTTTACCTCCCTAATTTTAATTGCGGTTACGTCTTGCACATTAATACTTACAAAACCTGTATCTGCTCTTAATAAAATTTTAGTAGAGTCTACTTTTTGCAATATGCCTTTCTGCCTTGAATTTGCAGTTTTTACAATTGCCAAATATGGTTTTACATTTTGAGCATATATAATATTATTCGAAAATATTAGTATAACAATAATTAATATAACTCTCATTTAAAATTCTTTAAAAGATATGAAATCGATAATACTCCGTAAAACTATTAGTTTACATGCTCAACGTAAGCGGTATTTACATAAGGTTCTAGCTTTTTATAAACTGTTCTGAACTTAACTTCATCACTCGCTACTTTAATTATCATTTTGGTGTTCTTGATATCTGAAACTATACCGGCTATCGTACCAATTACTGCTCCCGAGCCGGCTAGTGCTCCTGTAATAATGGCCATTTCTTCAAAAGCCCTACCCTCTTCATCTAAACTCCAGATAGCGGCTCCAGCTACTAAACCAGCGCCACCGCCTTTTAAAGTTCCTTCGCCAATGGTTAAGCCACGCTTTCTTATTTTCAGTCGTTCAATTTCCGCAGGGCGAAAAATAACATACTTGCCTTTGTAATCTTCTATCCCAATTCCTTCTGGCGAAACTTTTTTAAGGAAACCTCGCACCGTAGCGTATTTTTTGGAGACGACTTTAATTTCGTAAACGCCATTTTGCGCTTTAGCGAAAAGACCGAATGTTGAGAAGAAAAGAAGAGCGATTACAAGTTTCATTATTTAGTTCCCATTTCCAGAATCTTATCGAACTCGGTTGCCTTTAGTGGCATAACCGATAATCGGCCTTGTCTAACTAATGAAATATCCTTTAAACTTTCTTCGGCTTTGATTTGCTCTAAGGTAACCGGATTATCTAAAGCTTGCACCGGTACTAGATCTACAACCACCCAATTTTTATCATCAGTTGTAGGATCTTGATAAGCTTCTTTAACAACTTTGGCTACACCAACTACATGTTTACCTTCGTTGCTGTGATAAAATAAAACCAAATCGCCTTCTTGCATTTCTCTTAGGTTGTTGCGAGCTTGATAATTGCGCACACCATCCCAAAAAGTACGTCCATCTTCGTTAAATTTGTCCCAGCTATATTTAAAAGGCTCTGATTTTACTAACCAATGTTTCATTTGTGTATTTATTTGATTTCAAATTTACAGTTTTAACATAAATATTTAGGCATAAAAAAAACGCCCTTTTGGAGCGCTTTAATTATATTGATTAATGTTATTTATTGCTCAACGCACTTTCAATACGATCAGCAAGATCTAACAAGTGATATTTGGTTAACGAATCTGCCTGAGAATTTGCAGCACCTTTTAAAGTACCATCCAAATCTCTTAACTGACCTTTTACAACAGACAAAACATCACTTTGAGAAGCAGATAAACCGCTACTTACGCCACCTCTACCTACTAGTATTGCATTAATTGCGCTAGGAGCTGGTGCTGGTTTTACAATAGCGATTAATTTCTCTACGTAAGCTTTTTGCAAGTTACGACGATAAACATCTGTTGCTGTGTTAGATTTAAGCTCACCGAAAACAGCGCTATTCATATCTGTAAAAAAGTCGGTTATTTTATAAGCCGATGCACCATCAGTTGCTTCTGCAGCTACCAGTTTGCTCAATGTTGTATTACTTAACAAACGAGAAAGCGTAGTTCCCTGTAATCTAGAAACTACTTCTAACGGATTTTGATCGATATTATCTAAAACAGTTTGCGGAACAATCCATTTTGGCGTAGTAAATAATTGAGCATTCAAGAAATTCATTGCTTCTTTTTGCTTAGCGGCAGGCGTACGTTCGTAAATTAAACCAGCTTGGTCTACAGTTTTAGGCGTTTCGTAAATACCACCAACGTTTTTAGCCACGTGCCCCATATATCTACCAAACTGCGTAGTTAATTGACCGTACATTACCGATAAATTATCATAACCTTCGCCAGTTTCTTTTGTCCACTCTGGTAAGCTGTTTAGTATAACCTTTAAGTTTTTAATACCATATTCACTCGCTTTCATGGCGTTATCGCTCAAATCTTCGTTTTGAGAACGAGGATCATCAGAATTGGTTTCTGTACCAAACCATAAACGAGGATTTTTAGCAGCCTCTGTGGTTAGTTTATCCAACACTTTCATTTCTGCAGCTACACCTTTACTATCTGGGAAATATTTATAACCCCATTCGATAGCCCATTTATCATAGTCGCCGATACGAGGATACAAACCTTTCGAAGAGATTTTATCTTCTGGTTGAGCAACATAGTTGAAACGAGCATAATCCATAATAGATGGTGTGTGCCCATTTTCTTCAACCCATTTTTTATTACGTAAATTTTCTACCGGAACTGTAGAGCTTGAACCGTAATTGTGGCGTAAACCTAAGGTATGACCAACTTCGTGAGAAGATACGAAACGAATCAAATCGCCCATTAATTCATCGCTGAATGTCATTTTACGAGCACGAGGATCAACTGCTGCAGTTTGTATCATGTACCAATCGTGCACCAATTTCTGCACATTATGGAACCAGTTAATGTGGCTTTCCATAATCTCTCCACTACGTGGATCTGAAATACTTGGTCCGCTGGCATTTGCAATTTCTGATGGTTTATAAACGATAGCCGAATGGCGAGCATCATCTAAAGTCCAAGTAGAATCTTGTGCTTTTGTTGGGGCCATTTTACCAATAACGGCATTTTTAAATCCAGCTTTTTCAAACGCTTTCTGCCAATCGTTAACACCAGCAATTAAATAAGGTACCCATTTTTTCGGCGTTGCCGGATCTATATAAAAAACAATCGGCTTTTGTGGTTCTACCAACTCGCCTCTTTTGTATTTAGCTACATCTTGTGGTTTTGGTTCTAAGCGCCATCTTTTTACTAATTGTAAATCTTTAACACCTTGTGGGTTTAAGTCGAAATCGGTATAACCAACTGCAAAGTAACCTACACGCGGATCGAAATAACGAGGTGTCATAGGCACTTTAGGCAAAATAACTAAAGATGAGTTTAACTCGATAGTTGCAGAACCAGATGATGCGCCACCGCCCATTGCTGGAGCACCGCCGCCCATACCGCCAGCACTTGCTGCAGATAAACTATAAGTTTTAACTACGTTAATTTCTACGTTAGTTGGAAAACTACGTACACCCAAAATGTAACTGCGATCTGCCTGTTGCGTTCCTAGTCTAAACCTAGTTTTAGCCGCAGGCGAGCTGAAATAGAAAATCTCATTATCGCTGTTTAAATAAGCAGTTACGTCGATCACGCTAGATTTTTTATCCGGACCATAAGCTGCAACGTTAAAAGATGCGGCAATAGCTTGGATGTTTGAATTTTGTAGCGATTGGTACATCGATGCCGTACTATCTGCGCTATAAGTTCTGAAACTAACTTTACGCATGAAAATTCTGTCGTTCGGTCCTTTTTCGAAACGAATAACAGAACTTCCAATCTGATCGCCAGCATAACCTTGCGCAGCACGTACATCAGCGCCTGATTTAGAAATACGGTTTACAACCAATATATCGCGACCTAAAGTCGTATCAGCGATTTCGAAAAAATATTTGTCCTCAATTTTATGGCTAGTAATCATCCCTTTTCGGGTAACTGCCTTATTGGTAATTACGGTAGCGTAAGGTTTCGGTTGCGCAGCAACTCCAGAGCCTAAAGCAGCACCTGGTGCACGTCGGGTCGAATCTGTAGCAGCGCCACCAGTTGGTCTAACTTGCGCATCGGCCACAGCAACAACACCAGCCACCATTAAAATGGTTAGTAAGTTTTTTTTCATGAAATTTTCGGTTAGTTATTGATTGGTAAAGATAGCGGGTATGCTAGGTTAGAAAACGTTAATAACCATAACTTTATAGTTACAATAACCATAAAACACAGAAATTTAATGCTTTATTTAATGAATCATTTTAAACACCATTTCTTTCATCAATTCGCCATCGCTTACATTGCCGGTACTATCCAAACCTTTACTTTTTAAATCGTACTCTCTTAATAAACTTATAATTTGAAACGTCTTGGCATCATTAAAGGTTCTAGCTGCAACTTCATAGTCTTTAATAAAATACGGACTAACGCCCAGTTCTTTAGCTGCATCGTTTTTATTTGGCAAGTAATGGTACTTTAAAATCTTAGTAAAATAGCCGTTCAAATTTGCCATTATCATCACCATTGGGTTAGCTTTTGGATTAGCGGCAAAGTAATTTATAATCTGGTTGCACTTTAGCACGTTTCTGGTGGCTAGTGCTTTTTGCAACTCGAAAACATTGTACTCTTTACTAATACCTATATTTTTCTGTATATGATCGGTTTGTATGGTTGTGTCTTTGCTAATGTTTAAGCAAAGTTTTTCAACTTCATTCGCAATTTTAGATAAATCCGTACCTAAATACTCGGCCATAAGTGCCACTGCCTGAGGTGCAATTTTATAACCTTTTTCCTTTATAAATTCTTCTATCCACGGTGCCAGCTTGTAATCCCTAACCAAATCTGATTGGAAAATTGTTCCGCTTTTACTTATCGTTTTATATATTTTCTTGCGTTTATCAAAAGTAGCATATTTATAAGCAAACACTAAAATGGTGCTTGGCAACGGCTTTTCGAAATAATTTAGCACCACTTCCGCCTCTTTTCCACTTCCCTCGCCATCTTTGGGCCATTTTAAATCTTGCGCCTCCTTTACAATAATCACCTGATATTCGGACATCATTGGATATCGTTTTGCGGCAGTTAAAATGGTGGCCATATCCGTATCCTTACCGTACAAAACAGTTTGATTAAAGCCTTTTTCCCCATCGTTTAAAACGTGATGCTCAATGTAATCAACAACTTGATCTATAAAATAGGGCTCTTCGCCCTGTAAAAGGTAAAGGGGCTTAAATTTTCTGGCTTTTAAATCTTTTATTATTTCTGTGGCGCTCATCAATAGCAAAAATACAATTTAAATTACATTTGCTGTGTCGAGATGTTAGATTTGAGCGCTGGTTTTTTATTTGAAAACGAATGTACCAGCGTATCGCCAATTGCAGTCCCGCTATCGCTTATAGTCCTCGTTTCGCTATGCTACACTCCGGGCTAATTCGCTCTATCGGGTTTAAAAATTAACGTCAGTACAAGTAAAACCAAGCCACAGGCAGGCAGCAATGTAAATAGCCCCGACATTAGCGGAAATACCCCGATTTTTCTCGGGGATTGTAGCATTGGCGGGACGGCTTTTTAAGAAGAACTACAGGTTTTGCGCTGCTAAAAATTAGCCTTTAAAAAGTATCTTTGCCAAAATTAATCGCAATTAGTTGACGTTAGCACGCCTTAAAATCCATGTTTAATCCAACACCACTTAACCTTCCTAACTATCCGTTTAAAATTACCCAAAAAGATGGACTGGTTTTTATTTTTGACGAGATTAGGAAAAAGCGGTTGGTGTTAACGCCAGAAGAATGGGTGCGACAGCATTTTATCCGTTTTTTGATAGACGAAAGGGGCTTTCCTTCTGCCTTACTACAAATTGAAGGCGGATTAAGCCTTAACCAAACCAGAAAACGAAGTGATATTTTGGTTTATAACAAGCTGGGCGAAAAAATAATGGTGATTGAATGCAAAGCACCTTCTGTAGCTATTACGCAAGCAACCTTCGACCAAGCTGCACGCTACAATTCTGTTTATAAAACGGGCTGGCTAGTGGTTACTAATGGCTTAAACCATTATTACGCAAAAATAGACCACGCAAACGGAAAGTTTCTGTTCGTTGAAGAATTGCCGAGCTATAAGGAGCTATAAAAATTTTGAGTTTGTAGAAACGACTTTACCTTTAATTAGATGTACTTAGTTTAACATTAAATTTTAATTTTTTTTTTTAGCCGTAGAAATAACACTTCAACCTTTACTAAGCATATTCCTGTTTCCAAAGCTGTTTATTACCCGTGTAAGATGCCTCATTTATCATTGCTACGCAAATGGAAGCTTGTGTACCCGTATTGATATTGGACACGGGCATTTTTCCGGTTAAAATTGAATTATGGAATTCATCTAAAGCGTAAGTGGTGCCGTCTTTGGTTGGTTTATCCAAAATTGGGATGCCTCCATCTGTATTAATAACAATTTTTGTGGCGCCGGTTACCCCATCTACAATTCCTAATTCTTTTGCAGTTTCGGCTTCTGGATAAAACACGCCAGTGTTGGTAAGTAAAGACACCGAACCTTTGGTGCCTTTTATTTTAAACAAATAGCCGTCGTGAGCATTTCCACAAGTTGCACCGTAATTGCCAATCATTCCGGCTTTGTTATAGCGTAAAATTGCTTGTACGTTATCAAACGTTTCCCTTCCATCTTTAAAAACATCTACGCCTCCTGTTGCAACAATTTCATCTGGTTGTGTTTCAAAAGCCCAGTTAATAAAATCAATTTGGTGCGATAGCAATTCTGCAGGTAATCCGCCAGAATATTCTTTGTACATGCGCCAATTTATTTTACGCTCTAAAGTTTTGTCGGCAACTGGCCTACGCCAATCCCAGTTCCTGTCCCAACGGCAATCTACTTGAGAAACTTTGCCCAAATAACCGCTTTGAATCATTTCTTTAACCTTAAAATACAAAGGCGAGTAGCGATATTGGTAACCCACTTGAAAGATTTGTTTTGGATGCTGGTTGATTAATTTACGTAAAGCCAAGGCCTCTTTTATGTTGTAGGTCATTGTTTTTTCTACGTAAACATGTTTGCCAGATTCTATAGCATCTTTTGCAATACCAAAATGTTCGTTTAATGGTGTGGCAATAAAAACTGTTTCTATAGATTTGTCGTCTAAAATTTTTCGGTAATCTTTATACGCTACAGCCGAGGTCGGCACATACTTTTTTGTTTCTGCCAGTCTAAAATCCAACACATCGCAATAAGCAACAACGTTAAATTTAGTCGGCATTTGCTTGATTACAGAAAGCACACCCTTTCCCCTATCGCCACAGCCAACCATAGCAACATTTAAGGGTTTTAACGATAGGCCGGCATAAAGATGATCAGCCATTAAGATGCCGGTTCCAAGCAAAGCTGATTTTTTAAAAAACGATCTGCGGTGCATTACAACTTTTTGATTTTGATGCTTCTAAAACTTACTTTATCACCATGATCCTGCAAAAGGATATGCCCTTGTTTAGCTTGACCAAAATTCTGCCAATCTTTATATTTACTACCCGCAACCAAGGTTTTAAAAGCTTCAGATCCACGAACATATTCCAACACCTTTATTCCGTTTAAATAATGTTCAACCCTGTTGTCTGGGTAAACCACTACTCTTCCCCTGTTCCAAACGCCAATTCCTCTTTTACTCCCTAATTTCTTATCTGCTGTCATTAAATCATATAATGATGCTAAAGTTCTATTGCCGTCTTTGCCTAGCTTGGCATCAGGGTGTTTTTCGTCGTCTAATACTTGATATTCTAAACCGATGGCAGAGCCTTTGTTATTTTCTGATAAGGTTACGAAATATTTGACGCCACTATTTGCGCCTTCGGTTAGTTTAAATTCGAACGATAAATCGAAGGCACTAAATTGTTCTTTGGTTACAATATCGCCACCATTGGTAGACTCGCCTCCGTCTGAGGGCAAAACACTTAACAGTCCATCATTTATAACCCAACCTTTTGCAGGGAAAACGGATTTATAGGCGCCAACCCAACCATTGTTTGTTTTACCATCAAACAGTAATTTATAACCATTTGCCAGTTCTGGTTTCGATAATTCGTTTGCAGTAAGATTAACTAAGTAGAAATCTTTTGGAAAAGGTTTTGACTTTAGGTTTTCAGTTTGGATATTGATATTTTTGAAATAAACTTTTTTGCCTTCGTTTGTGCTATTATCTCCAATTGAGTGAACTTGCAAGCCAATTACTCCCGATTTATCCAAAGTATCAATTACATAGGCCACCGGAATTCCGTTAACCCAGGTTTTCATTTCATTGCCAATACACTCTATTCTAAAATGGTTAAATTCTTCTTGCTTATACGCTGTTTTAGCCGTTGGATTTAGTTCTAGTGGATACAACCACAGTCTTCTCGCCTCGTCATAAATTCCTCCAGTCCACGCTCTTTTTGTAGGATCAATTTCCATTTGCCTGCCAAAAACCAAGCCCTTGCCTTTATTACCATTAGGATCATAATGGCTTCTGGTTTGCACACCCGTATTGCTATCTGCTCCCTCCAACTTCACATCTAGTTCTAAAATAAAATCTCCGTACTCTTTCTCGGTAATTAAAAATGAATTAGGGGTTCCTTTCATCATCGTGCCGACAATCATATTATCTTCGACTACGTAAGGTGCTGTACCAGCAACTTTTTTCCAACCATTTAAGGTTTTACCATCAAATAATGGTGTTGTTTTTTGGGCGTTTGCAGTAATGGCGCCAATAGCTAAAAGAGATAAAAGGCTTATTTTTTTAAAGGGATTGAACATATATTTCTTTATGTTATTTTTTAGATAGATTCTTCAATCTGATTGACGAAAACTTTAAATGAAGAAATTAAACACTAATATTTGAATACTTTTCCGTTTGCAATAACTTCTTGTCTTTTCTCATCAAAAGTTGCTTTTGCACCTGTACGCACGGCTGCGTTGGTCATTATATTTGCCACAGAGTGAGAATAGCCAGCTTCTACCGGTGCATTTGGTGTATTTCTGCTTCTTACGCATTCCATCCAATTGCGCATGTGTGCTGATGTTAAAGTATCGCCACCCATGCTTGCGCCCGTAGCGGTTTTAATTTCCTTCGTAGATAAATCAAATGGAGTTAACAAATTGGCTTTAAGGCCCATTGCAGCAGCGGTTTTTTCATCTAATCCGCCTTTTGGCGAAACTTTATTAGTGATTAGATTTAGTTCACCTCCGTTTGAATAGTAAACTTCGCCCACATCACCTACGCTATTTTGCATACGAGAGGTAAATGTAACTTGGAATCCATCAGAGGTATTCGGTTGGCCATAATCAAAAACCGCCACCATAGAATCCCAATTCTTACGACCATCTTTCCAAGTATAAATTCCGCCGTTAGCAACTACGCTACGCGGATGACTCAGTTTAGTAAACCAGTGTACGGTATCTATTTGGTGCGACATCCATTGGCCAGGCATACCCGAAGAATACGGCCAAAACAATCTATACTCTAAATATTTTCTAGGATCCCATTCTTCAAACGGCCTGTTCAAGAGAAATCTTTTCCAATCAACATCTTCTTGTTTCAGCTTTGCAACTAATGCCGGTCGACGCCAACGGCCAGGCTGATTTACATTCCAAACTAAATCTACCGCCGTTATTGCACCGAACTTACCGTCTTGTATATATTTTGCCGCAGTGCTATAATTTTCGCCACTGCGTCGTTGAGAACCGATTTGAACTATCTTTTTACTTTCTTTAACCGCTTTTAAAGCTGCCTTCGCATCGTCCATAGTTTCTGCAAAAGGTTTTTCTACATACGCATCGCAACCAGCTTTAACCGCTTCTATAGTGTGCAAGGCATGCTGAAAATCAGCTGTGCTTATAATCACCGCATCCAAATCTTTCATGGCGTAAAGCTCGTCGTTGTTTCGGCAAGCTTTTGCATCTACGCCGAGTTTCTGTTTCAGGTGGCCTATGCCCAAATCCCTTCGGTAATTCCAAAGATCCGACAGACCGACAATATCGAAATTAAGTTCTTTGTTATGATTTTGGAAACAGGGCAAAAGCGTTTCCTTAAAACGATCCGAAAACCCAACAATACCAACATTTACCCGGTCGTTGGCGCCTATTATACGTTTGTAGCTTTTTGCGCTAACACCCAATGTGCCGGCGTATGTTGCTGCTGCCAGCAATGCCGACTGCTTCATAAATGTTCGTCTGCTGTTTTCCATTAAACGCTACAATTAATATACTAAAAAGATATTTGGTTTTTGGTTAAACGATTTAACACTTACCAATGATATGATTTTTAGCTTAAAAAAGATAACGTTTAGCGTAACTTTTTTGCGTTAGAGGAAATGATTTACTTTTTTTCTATTGGGTCGAATTTGGTGATTACGAACGTGTACTTTCCTAAATCGTAACCTTTAAAGTCAGACACTTTTATAAACTTAACATCTGCCCTTTTACCCTGGCGTTGCAAGTTTCCCTGCAACGTATAGTTATCGTTCAGTTTTAATTTTTTAAGCTGTTCATCAGAAACGATGCCTTTAATGTGCAATAACGCATAGTTTAGTACGCTACCTATTGGCCTGTTATTATCATTATAAGCAATAAAATTTGCAATTTTTACAGCTTGGCCACTTTCTGTTGTATCAGTTACGCTCGAAAACTTTAAAGGCATTCCGTTTAAAAAACCAGGTTCATTGCTCAATTTAATTAGCTTACGTTGAAATCTATCTGTTGTTTCGGCTTGGGTGGCCTCGTCTTTACCCCAATTAGGGTTGCTGGCAATAAAGTCGCTTAGTTCTTTTTCTATAAAAATCTGCGACTCCACTTTTTTCTCTTCGCCACGACAAGCCAACAGAACCATCGATACAAATAACAAATAAACTAATTTTTTCATAATTATGCGTTTAGCGCCGTTAAGCTATCTTTAATGATGTTAATTTTCGATTCTGCATCGGCTTTTTTATTGCGTTCGTTTGCAATAATTTCTGGTTTCGCATTTTGTACAAAACGTTCGTTGCTTAATTTAGCATCAACAGATTTTAAAAAGCCTTGCAGGTATTCCAATTCCTTTGTTAAGCGTTCTCTTTCAGCATCCACATCAACATTTTCCGTTAGCGAGATAAAGAATTCATCCTTACCAACTAAGAAACTTGCTGCACCCGCAACTTTATCATTTACAATTTCAGCTTCGCTAATGTTGGCTAGCTTAAATACAATGTTTAACCAATTTTCGTAAACCAAATCCGAGTTTACTTTAATATGCAAAGGCAAAGCGTCTTTCGGAGATATTTGACGGGTATTTCTTACGTTTCTAATCTCCGAAACCAATCCTTTTATCAGCTCTGCTTCTTTAAGCAATTTTTCATCGGCTGTGCCCACTGTTGGATATTCGGCAACGATGCAACAATCCATTTCTGATCTTTCGCCAAACAATTCGTCGTGGTACAACTCTTCGGTTATGAAAGGCATAAACGGATGCAATAATTTCAATATCTGCTCAAAATATTTAACCGTAGCTGCTTTGGTTTCGGCATCAATCGGTTGCTGATATGCCGGCTTAACCATTTCTAAGTACCATGCGCAGAAATCGTCCCACACCAATTTGTAGGTAGACATTAATGCTTCCGACAAACGGTACTGTTTAAAATCAGCCTCAATTTCGCTTAAAGCTTCGCTAAAACGGCTTTCGAACCAAGCAATGGCTTGCGTATTCGGATTCTCTAAATTTTCATCAACTTCCCATCCTTTTACCAAACGGAAAGCATTCCAAACTTTAGAGGCAAAATTACGTCCTTGCTCGCAATAACTTTCATCAAACATCAAATCGTTGCCTGCCGGAGACGACATAAGCATACCTACACGAACGCCATCGGCACCATATTTTTCAATTAAACCTATTGGGTCTGGCGAATTACCCAAAGATTTAGACATCTTTCTGCCTAATTTATCTCTTACAATTCCCGTTAGGTAAACATTCGTGAATGGTTTTTTGCCCATAAACTCATGTCCGGCCATAATCATACGTGCAACCCAGAAAAATAAAATCTCAGGTGCGGTAACCAAATCGTTGGTCGGATAATAATAATTAATGTCTTTGTTATCAGGATTTTTAAAACCATCAAAAACAGAAATTGGCCATAACCACGATGAAAACCAGGTGTCCATTACGTCTTCGTCTTGTTTTAAAAACGGTGCCAACTGATTCTTAAAACCTGCTTTATCAGCTTCTGCATTGTCTAAATGTTTTTTCTTCCAAAACTCTTCTAATGCCTCATCTTTGGTTTTTGCAACTACCCAATCACCTTTATCATCGTACCATGCAGGTATTCTCTGCCCCCACCAAAGCTGGCGGGAAATGTTCCAGTCGCGAACATTTTCCATCCAATGGCGATAAGTGTTTTCGAACTTATTTGGGATTAAATTTACCTCACCGTTTAAAACATCATCCAAAGCAGGTTGCGCCAATTCTTTCATCTTCACAAACCATTGCATAGAAAGTTTAGGTTCTATTGCCGCATCTGTACGTTCAGAAAAACCAACTTGAGATTTGTAATCCTCAACTTTCTCTAGGTGCCCCGCTTCGTCCAACATTTTGGCAATTTTCTTACGAGCAACAAAACGATCTTCGCCCACTAAGATAACGGCTAATTCATTTAGCGTACCATCATCGTTTAAGATATCTGTAACCGGCAGTTTATGTTTTACCCCAAGTTCATAATCGTTCAAATCGTGTGCTGGTGTTACTTTTAAGCATCCAGTACCAAATTCAACATCTACATAGTCATCTTCAATAACCGGAATTTCATGATTAACTAATGGCACATAAACTTTTTTACCTTTTAAATGGCTAAAACGTTCATCATGTGGGTTTATACAAATTGCTGCATCTGCCATAATTGTTTCGGGGCGAGTAGTAGCAACAGTAAGAAAGGTAGATGTTTGCCCGCTTTGTGCCTCATGCCCTTCAGCTTTTACCTCATACCTTATGTAATATAATTTCTGGTTTACTTCCTTACGAATCACCTCTTCATCTGATACAGCCGTTTTACCAGCAGGATCCCAGTTTACCATACGAATACCACGGTAAATCCACCCTTTTTTGTATAAATGAACGAAACTATCTATCACCGCTTCAGACATATCGTCTTCCATGGTAAAACGTGTCCTATCCCAATCGCAACTTGCGCCTAATTTCTTTAATTGATCTAAAATAATGCCCCCGTATTTCTCTTTCCACTCCCAAGCATATTTCAAAAACTCTTCGCGAGAGATATCTTTTTTATCAATTCCTCGCTCCTTTAACATGGCCACAACTTTAGCTTCGGTTGCAATAGAAGCGTGGTCTGTTCCAGGAACCCAACAAGCATTTTTGCCCTGCATACGAGCTTTACGAACTAAAACGTCTTGAATGGTATTGTTTAACATGTGCCCCATGTGCAGTACGCCCGTAACGTTTGGTGGCGGAATTACGATGGTATATGGCTCACGTTCGTCTGGTTCTGAATGAAAAAATTTCTTATCTAACCAGTAGCTGTACCATTTATGCTCAGTTTCTGTAGGATTGTATTTAGTAGATATGCTCATTTATATGCGGGTATCGAATTTAGGCGGTAAAAATACATTTTTAAGCGCAAAGAGCAAAGCTGAAATGGACCACTTTGTTAAATTACAACAAGCTATAAAAATTGAACAAAGTTGAAATTAACTTAATTTAGCCTTTGAAAATCAACGACAGCAAATTATAGTAATGTTAGCCCTGCTTTCTGTTGCAAGTCCTCTCCCGAAGAAAAATCGGGATTCGGGCTTTACACTTCAATCAGGTTTATTTCACTTAATACAGTGCAATACATAAGTTAAAAGTCCGCTATCTGAAAATGGCTTAATGCTTAACAAATAAAAGCAATGTTAAGAAGAACTTGTGCTAAATCAGAGACCTAAATTCCTTCAAAAACGTCATCCAGTTTTAAAACAAAACCTGGTAGTACTGAAGATCTAATTTCTTCGCTTAGTGTAAATATTTTAGAGGGTTGAAACTTTCCGGTGGCATCTAAAGTATAAATCAAAATACTCTGATCACTTTGGCTAACTACCCAGTATTCTTTAACGCCAAATTCTTGGTAAACTTGGTATTTATTTAACAGTTCTTTTTTGTTATTTCCCGGAGATAAAATCTCTACTATAATGTCTGGTGCACCAATGCAACCTTTGTCATCAAGTTTAGTTAAATCGCAAATAACACAAATATCTGGCTGTAAGACGGTAAAAACATCCTTATCAGCCTTGCTAGTTTTAGGAAAACGAACATCAAAAGGAGCACCGTAAACTTTGCAAGGTTTATTTTTTAGAAAACTGTAAATTGGGTTAAACATAGCGCCAAAAATCTCTTGGTGTACGCGAGATGGCGCCGGGCTCATTTTAAAAATTTTCCCTTTAATTAATTCTACTCTTTCGTCAAAAAGCCAATTTAGGTAATGAGCATAACTATAGGTTAACGATTCGTCAATCTCGTTAAAACTGTAAATTTTCTCGTCAGTTAAATCCGGATATGTTTTATGAATACTCATACACTCAAATATACTTATTAATAGGCAGATAGAAAAAACTAGAATTTCATTTTCTGGATTCTGATAGCATTTAAAATTGCTAAAAATGCCACGCCAACGTCGGCAAAAACGGCTTCCCACATAGTTGCTAATCCGCCTGCGCCTAAAATTAAAACAATAGCCTTTACACCAAATGCCAAACCAATATTCTGATAAACTACCCGTTTTGTAGCCCTGCCAATTTTTATAGCGGTAGCAATTTTGCTCGGTTGATCATTTTGTATTACCACATCTGCGGTTTCTATGGCAACATCACTTCCCATTGCACCCATCGCAATACCTAAATCGCTTAGTGCTAAAACCGGCGCATCATTTATCCCATCACCCGCAAAGGCGATTAAGTTTTTCTGGCTTTTAAGCTTTTCCAATCTGGCAACCTTATCTTCGGGCAACAAGTCTCCATAAGCTTTATCCAAACCTAGCTCTTTGGCAACTTTTTCGGTAATCGCAGTTTTATCGCCACTTAACATTACAATCTGTGTTACGCCTAAAAGGTGTAGCTCGTCTATGGCGTACTTTGCGTCCTTTTTAATTTCATCAGCAATTATTACATAACCCACAAACTGATTATCAATTGCCATTACCACAGTAGTTTCAACTTCTTCATCAATAGCTTTAGGATAAGCTACATTTAGCTTCCTGAGCAGTTTAGTGTTACCAACAGCAACTTTACGATTATTAATAACTGCGGTTAACCCATGTCCGGCAATTTCGGTTAGTTCGGCAACATCAAAAATGGCACCTTGGTTATGGTAGGCTACAATAGCTTTAGCGATGGGATGTGTAGATTTGGTTTCTGCAGAAGCTAAGTACTTAAAAAACTCGTCTTCTTGTAAGGATGTTTGTATGGTTTTTACGTTAAAAACACCATGAGTTAAGGTCCCTGTTTTGTCCATAACTACGGTTTTTATTTGTGCTATGGTATCGAGAAAGCTCGAACCTTTAAACAAAATGCCATTTGCAGAACCGGCACCGATACCTCCAAAATAGCCGAGAGGAATAGAAATTACCAACGCACAAGGGCAAGAGATAACCAAAAAAACCAACGATCGGTAAAGCCAAGTTTTAAATTGGTAGTCGGCTACAAAAAAGTAAGGCAAAATAATTAGTGCAACTGCCAGAAAGAAAACAATAGGCGTGTAAATTTTCGCAAACTTTCTAATAAACAACTCGGTTTTCGCCTTGCGTGAGGTTGCAGATTGTACCATTTCTAAAATTCTAGATAAAGCACTATCGGCAAACTCTTTAGTTACCTTTACATCCACCACTTTATCAAGGTTAAGCATGCCGGCCAAAACCTCTTCTCCTTTTTTAACTGTTCTTGGTGTACTTTCGCCAGTTAACGCAGCCGTATTGAAACTTGCACTGTCGCTTAGCAAAACCCCGTCTAAAGCAGATTTATCGCCAACTTTTAGTTGGATTGTTTCTCCTATGCTAACCTCTTTTGGTTTTACGGTTATAAATCTGCCGTCCCTAAAAACGTTTGCTGTTTCGGGTCTCACATCTAGCAATGCTTTGATATTTTTTTTGGCACCGCTTACCGCGGCCCCTTGAAATAATTCGCCAACGGTGTAAAACAACATCACAGCAACCGCTTCCGGATATTCGCCCAATGCAAGTGCTCCAATGGTTGCTAGGCCCATCAGTAAAAACTCGGTAAATATCTCACCTCTGGTTATGGTAAAAAATGCTTCTTTAAGAACCGGGTAAGCTACCGGAATATATGCCAACAAATACCATATTAACCTAATCGGTTGTTCAAAAAAGCTAATCTTAAAATAATCTAATGCAATACCGACGAGCAAAAACAGCAAGCTAAATATTGATGGAAGATAGGTTTTAAATGCACTTGCATCTCCGTGATCGTGGTCGTGCTCTCCATCGTGATCGTGGCTTTGTTCATGTTGATGGCTATGGCTACAGCAACTATCGTCGGCTTTAATATCGTGTTTGTGCATAAGGAATTTATAGGATTAATCAAATCTACGTATTTAACAAACTAATGCCTAACACCTATTTTTTTCGTAACACACAATAAAAGATGTTAAAAAATGTTAAATAACTATAAAACTTCAAAAACATGAAATCGTTCAGGTTATCAATCTTCAATAACGAGATTTTTCGCAAGTTTAGCTTGAGTAGAATTTATTATTGGTTTAACAAGTAATATTTCTATTAACATCTCTTTGGTTTAAGCTCGATTTGCTACTTTTCCGCTTTAAAGGATTATAAAGTATGAAAGTTCAAATGAAGAGCTATTTTGCTGCACTCGGCATAATGGCATGTAGTTTTACAGTAAATGCCCAAAACGCTCCCAAAAAATTTATCGACCCAGCTAACATGGATCTTACCGTTAAGCCAGGTGACGATTTTTATCAATATGCTAGCGGCACCTGGATTAAGAACAATCCAGTACCTGCAAAAGAAACCAGGTGGGGATCTTTTAACGAGTTACGTGAGTTTAATGCGCAGGCCGTAAAGGGATTAGTAGAAACTGCAGTTGCAGATAAGTCTGCGCCCGCAGGCTCCGTTACTAAACGCGTTGGAGATTTCTATGCGGCTGCAATGGACAGTATTACTATTGAAAAATTAGGATATACGCCAATTAAAGCTGAACTTGAAAAGCTAAAACAAATCAACGATTTGCAAGGTATATTAAGCCATGCTAATTATATGCGTACAAACGGAATTGGTGGCGCATTATTTGGATTTGGAATTGGTCAGGACCGCAAAAATGTAAATAAATACATGGTAAATATATCGCAGGGCGGAACCACGCTTAGCGATAGAGATTACTACTTGAATAATGATAGCAGAAGTGTTAAAATAAGGGATGCGTATCATACCTACATCACCACTTTATTTAAGTTAATTGGTTATTCCGCCACAGTTGCAGAGCAAAAATCGAGAACTATTTTTGATATAGAGAAAGCACTTTCAGAAGCGCAAATGACTCGCTTAGAAATGCGTGACCCTTACAAAACCTACAACAAATTAACTATTGCCGAGCTTAACAAGCTTACACCTAATATCAATTGGACAAATACTTTAACACAACTTAAAGTAAATGGCCAGGATACCGTTTTGGTAAATTCAACAAGCTTTTTTAGAAGTTTGGATAACTTATTGACCTCAACTTCTGTTGCCAACTGGAAAACTTATTTAGAATGGAATATTTTAAAAAGCGCTGCAGGCAATTTAAGTTCTCCTTTTGTAAAAGCCAATTTCGCATTTACACAAGCACAAACTGGTCAAAAGGTTCAAACCCCTCGCTGGCAAACAATGTCTTCGCTAACTGACAGAACTATTGGTGAGCTATTAGGCCAACTTTATGTAGACAAATATTTTAAACCAGAAGCAAAGGCACGTATGGATGTAATGATCGAAAACTTGCGCAAAGCTTTCGAAATTCGCATTAAAGGCTTGGAGTGGATGAGTGATGAAACAAAACAAAAAGCTTTGGAAAAACTTTATGCTTTTACACCAAAAGTTGGTTATACTACAAAATGGAGAAACTACGATGGTTTAGTAATTAATAGAGGTACTTATTTACAAAACCTAATTAATGCAAGTAAATGGGCATACAACGAAAACGTAAACCAATTAGGCAAGCCTGTTGACAGGGAACGTTTTGGAATGACACCCCCAACGGTTAACGCATCGTACAGTCCAACCATGAATTCGATTACTTTCCCTGCTGGTATCCTACAATTTCCTTTTTTCCACCCCGATGCTGATGATGCATTAAATTATGGTGGTATCGGCGCAGTTATTGGCCACGAAATGAGTCATGGTTTTGACGACTCTGGTAGCCAATATGATAAAGATGGCAACCTTAAAAACTGGTGGACGGCAGAAGATAGAAAGAAATTTGAGGAAAGAACCAAACAATTGGGCGAACAATTTGACAGCTATACCGTATTAGATACCATACATGTAAATGGCAAGTTTACAATGGGCGAAAACATTGGCGATCTGGGTGGTCTAAATGCTGCCTACACAGCTTTCAAGATGACAAAACAAGGTCAAAGTGATGAAAAAATTGATGGTTTTACACCAGATCAACGTTTCTTTTTAGCGTGGGCGCAGGTTTGGAGAGGTAACATTTTACCAGATAATGCGGCGCAACTAATTAAAACCGATACGCACTCGCCTGGTCCGTACCGCACAATTGGTGCACCAGTAAACATGGACGCTTGGTATAAAGCATTTGACGTACAACCTGGCGACAAACTTTACAAAAAACCAGAAGATAGAATTAGGTTGTGGTAGTTTTTTAACTGTAAAATAATTTACAACCGTCATTTCGAGAGACTAAGGCTAGGAAAAATCTATAACAATATTGGCATTGCGCTAACATTAGAAATTTTCCACCGATAGAAATTTTATCGAAATGACGGTTTTTTATATTGCTTACAAACACGATAAATATGGAAAACGAAAAAACTGCATTCTTGTTAACTAGATTTGGCTTGGCTGCCAGTATGTTTACACACGGATTGGTACGACTTCCGAAACTAGAAACTTTTAGCAATTGGATGGTTGGCAATTTTGAAAAATCTCTTTTGCCCAAAATCCTTGTTTTACCTTTCAGTTATGTTTTGCCAGTGCTAGAATTTGCTTTAGGCCTATTTCTGATTTTCGGATTGCTTACCAAACAAACCTTGATTGCAGGTGCTGCAATTATGATTGTATTAATTTTCGGTTCAGGCATGATTGAGGAATGGAACTCTATTCCATCACAGTTGATACACTTAGGCTTTTTTGTCGTTTTACTTCTGTTTTTAAAGTATAATAGCTTTTGCTTAGATAAAAATTAGGCTAATTGTACTTTTCTCTAATCTTCTTTGGCAATTTGGCTAAAACCAATGCCCTAGAGGTTTCTACACGCTCTTTTAATTCGTTATCATTTAAAACTTCTAGATTTTCTACCTGTACCCATTGTCTTTTTGCGAGGTGAAATGCTTGCTGAATTCCATCGCGAGCGGTTAGCTCATCAAATTCTTCCGGAGTACATTTAGTTGAAAATCGGTTCCCATCGTCAATCGCGATGATAACAAATATCTTTTCTTCGATCATAAAACAAAGATGGTCCCATTTCATACCTTCGGTGGTACCGGGCAGACTTAAACAAAATTCTCTAAAAGTTTCAATATCCATAAGGTAAAGATAAAGGATCATGTATAAAGGACAAAGACTTTTACGTGGCCTGCATTTTACATTTAGAATGTAGTTTTAATAGTTAAGCAAACGAATTTACTGCGCTCAACAATCCAGTAATTTAATTTAATTTTGCATCATGAATATCCTTACTCCTACCGCTGATGGTTCTAACACCTTATTTAACGAAACCATTGGCGAGCACTACCATTCTGCACACGGTGCTTTACAAGAAAGCAGACATGTATTTATAAACGCTGGTTTAAAACATGTTATCGGACAAAAAGACACTAGCAAAATATCAGTTTTGGAGGTAGGCTTTGGCACAGGATTAAATTTTATTTTAAGCTTTTCGCATTGCGAAGAAAACTTTGTGAGGCTAAATTACACAGGCATTGAAGCTTTTCCGCTAACGCGAGAAGTATTGGATGAAACTGGTTATAAAGCTTATGTGCCAGCAGCTATTTGGGACAAATTCATCAACAAATACGATGATGCTATAAACAGTGCTCAAACATTATCATCGCATTGCGATTTAAAAATAGCGCATACTAAGCTGGATGAATTTAAAACCGACCAAAGATTTGACATAGTTTATTACGACGCTTTTTCTGTACAGCACCAGCCAGAAATGTGGACTGATGAAATTATAAACCAAGTTTGCAATTTGATTAAACCAGGTGGCGTTTTTGTAAGCTACGCCATTACCGGAAAGTTAAAACGAGCCGTTAAGGCTTGCGGTTTTATAATAGAAAAACTACCGGGAGCGCCAGGAAAACGCGAAATGCTAAGAGCGACTAAATTAGCTTAGCATTTCAATTTTACAATTTACCAACTATAAGTACAAACTGAAACCTGTTTTTTGTGTTAGCTAATCATCAACATTATTAAACATGGAAAAAGTTAAATTAGGAAGTACGGATTTAGAGATTGTACCTATAGTTTTCGGCGGAAACGTTTTCGGTTGGACGATAGACGAACAAAAATCTATAGAAATATTAGATCACTTTGTGGCTGAAGGATTCAATTTTATTGATACTGCAGATGTTTACTCTACTTGGAAGCCCGGAAATAGTGGTGGCGAGTCTGAAACGATTATTGGGAACTGGCTGAAAAAACGTGGCCGTCGTCATGACATTATCCTCTCTACAAAAGTTGGTTCTGATATGGGCAGCGGAAAATCATTAAAGAAAAACTACATTATCGGTGCGGTTGAAGAATCTTTAAAACGCTTGCAAACAGATTATATCGATTTATATTTTTCTCATTTCGATGATGAAGACACCAGCGTGGAAGAGCCCTTACAAGCTTATGAAACGCTAATAAAAGAAGGAAAAGTGAGGTGGATTGGGGCATCAAACTTTTCGCCAGAAAGACTAAAGGAAGCCTTGGTAGCTTCAAGCAAACATAATTTGCCTCAATATCAGGTTTACCAGCCCGGCTACAATTTAATCGACAGGGCAGAATTTGAAAAAGAACATCAGCAAATTTGTAATGATTTTGGTTTAGGAGTTATATCGTATTTTTCTTTGGCTAGCGGATTTTTAACGGGAAAATACCGTAGCGAAGCTGATTTGGAGAAAAGCGCCAGAGGGGGCGGAATTAAAAAGTATTTAAACCAAAGAGGTTTTGATATTTTAAACGCATTAGATAATGTGGCTGAAAAACACAAGAGCAAGCCTGCATCTGTTGCACTTGCTTGGTTAATCCAAAACCCTTCGGTTACAGCACCAATTGCTAGCGTTACCAGCTTGCAACAATTAGCTTCGTTTAAAGAAGCGATAAATATTAAGTTAAATGATGAAGAAATTGCGTTATTAAACGAAGCTAGTAGTTATTAGAAAAAATATACTGCTATATTTAAGTGCCAGAAAATTTACCTTTTGGCACTTTTTATTTGCACCAAATCATGAAAAACATTACCCTACCTTTTGTAGCCAAGCTGGCGTTAGTGCTACTATCAATCATTATGCTCGGTTATCTTGCCATATTAGGCAAAACGCTTTTGGCACCGCTGTTTTTCTCCTTGTTAATGGCGTTTTTGCTTTTGCCAGTTGCAAATGCTTTAGAAAAAAGATTGCGGTTTAAACGCAGTATTGCTGCTTTAATGGCCGTTATACTGATGATTGTAATTATCTATTGGGTTATTTATTTCTTTGGTAATCAGCTAGCGCAATTATGGAACGATTGGCCACTGCTGGTAAAGCAAAGTACTGCGGCCTTTCACGATGTGCAAAATTGGGTAGCCAAAACTTTTGATATTAATGTAAATAAACAGAAATCCTACATAACAGAAGGTTTTGAAAAATCACTTTCTACAAGTGCTATAATAGTTGGCTCTACGCTACTCACCTTATCTTCTAGCTTATTGTTTTTAGCATTTACCTTACTATTTACATTTTTTATACTTAATTACCGCAGACTCTTATTTAGGTTTTTAAAAAGTGTTTTTACTGAAGAACACCAAGCTAAAGTTGCCGAAATAGTAAACGAAATTCAACGTATTATTAAAAAATATATAGTTGGCTTATTTATTCAAATGTTAATCGTTTCGCTACTGATGATTATTACCCTTTCGGTTTTAGGTGTAAAATATGCCATACTTTTAGGCTTAATAGCTGGTATTTTCAATATCATCCCCTACTTAGGTATTTCAACCGCTTTAATCATTAGTGTTTTAATAACCTTTGCAACAGCTGGTGCAACAAAAGCATTATTTGTAATTTTTGCCTTTATTGGTATCCATACGATAGATGGAAATCTGTTAATGCCTTTAGTAGTTGGCTCTAAAGTTAAGATAAACGCACTTTTTGCTTTTATCGGAATCATAATCGGCGAAATGATTTGGGGAATCTCCGGTATGTTTTTGTGCATACCATATATGGCTATGCTTAAAATTATTTTCGAAAGAGTTGATGGATTGCAAGCTTGGGGAATTTTGTTAGGTGAGGAGGAAAAAGATAGTCCGCGACCGCGAAGAACTTACAGAATTACTAAAAAAATAAAACTAGAAGAAGCAGAATAGTTAGTTTTGCCAATAGATGAAAGAAAACAGATCTCCACACATACTAAATACATCTGCCAATTTATTAGGCTTTTGCTTCATCGTGTTAACATCCGTAAAAATATCAAACCTCAAAGAATCGTCTTTTATAGATGAAGGTGCTGCTTTAGCCATTGTAATTTTTATGAGCAGTTGTTTATTTTCTTTCCTCGCTATGCGAAACGACACAGCGCAATCCGTTAAATTAGAAAGGCTTGCCGATGTTTTATTTTTGGCTGGCTTAATTGTACTTTTTATTACCACAATGCTAATTGCATTAAATATTGTAAACTAAATGCCTATAAATATTATTCCGCCTGCAACTGCCACTCCAGAAACTGCATTTCTAAGACTCTTAACTGTTTTAGACACATTGCGTACCCAGTGTCCATGGGACAAAAAACAAACCATGGAAACCTTGCGCCACTTAACCATTGAGGAAACGTATGAGTTATCTGATGCCATTTTAGATGGAGATTTACAGGAGATAAAAAAAGAACTTGGTGATGTAATGATGCATTTGGTTTTTTACGCTCGCATAGCGGATGAAGAAAACGCCTTTAACATTACCGATGTACTTAATGGTGTTTGCGATAAACTGATTAATAGACACCCACACATTTACGGCGATGTGAAAGTAGAAGATGAAGAAGATGTGAAGCGTAATTGGGAACAGATAAAACTTAAAGAAGGAAACAAATCTGTTTTAGGTGGCGTTCCGACTTCATTGCCTGCGCTGGTAAAAGCAAGTAGAATACAGGAAAAAGCCCGTGGCGTTGGATTTGATTGGGATAAAAAAGAGCAGGTTTGGGCAAAGGTTGAAGAAGAGCTACAGGAGTTTAAAGATGAATTTAACATTGCCGAAAACGAAAATATCGATATTGAAAAAGCGGAAGGCGAGTTTGGAGATTTACTTTTCTCTTTAGTTAATTACGCTCGCTTTATAGATATCAATCCAGAAAATGCCTTAGAGAAAACGAACAAGAAGTTCATCAAACGTTTTCAGTTTTTAGAGAGCAAAGCGAAAGAAAATGGCAAAGCTTTACAGGATATGACTTTAGCAGAAATGGATGTTTATTGGAACGAGGCTAAAAAATTGTAATTTTTAGTTAAAAGAATTTGAAGAGCTCTTTACAATCAAACCCTAAAATAAGTTTAGAGGTAATAGAAATATAAAAAAAGAAGCACTAACCGTGCTTCTTTTTTTTGTTCATTATGGCTTTTTGACCAATACCAAAATTTGATGTTTTGGCATTACTTTCTTTCTTTTTATGAAAAGCTGCATCTAAAAATGCTTCTTGCTCAGCTTGCTCTTTTGCAATTTTATTTTTGTTTGAAGTAGGTTTCACTACATCTTCAATTAGCAGGTCTTCTGGGAGCTCTGCAACCTCCACCTTCCGACCAATAGCTTGTTCTATTTTCCTCAATTGAGGTAATTCTAAATCTGTAGCAAAGGTTAAGGCTACTATTTCTTCATCGCCATATTTGATTACTCTATTTAGATAGGTTTCTTTTTGTACAGGTAGCTCAAAATGAATTATAAACGGAATTTCTGATAAATCGATGTCTGTTAAAATTTCGTTTGCAACAATTAGCACCCTCGCCTCGCTATCGTTTTTAAAGTCATCTACATCATCAAAACCAGCTTCATCAAAAAACAAAGGTTTGTAAACAAAAATATCTTTTGCTTTACCATCAAACAGATCTTTAGATAAAGTTTGGGCAGTTAACCTCGTGTTTACAAATACAATTACTTTATCGAATACTTCAGCATCCTTAAGCAACAGATTTAAAAGGTTAAGTTTTGTTCTAAAATTAGGTACGTGATACAAAAGCTGATGATGTGTTTCCGTTTCTGATTCGCCTAAATCATCAACTTCAATAATGGTAGGCATTCTCATAAACGCCTCGATCATTTTTTCTAAACGATCGTGCATTACATCGGTAAATATCAGGTGTTGGCATTTCTGAATACTATTTGCCAATTCATTTATAGGAAGTTGCATACCTTGTTTTACCATTTCGGAAGCATCGTCAACCACAAACATTTGTATTTTGTTAGTGTTTAAGCCAAGTTTTAAATACACCGCTCTAGCTCTTGATGGAACAGCCACTACGATATCGACGCCATCAGTTAACTCATTAACTTGGGCTTCCATGCTCGCATCGGCATGTATGCCAACAATACGTATCGTTTGATTTCTGTTAAGTAAGTTGAACTGCTCTATAACCTCTAGCACTCGTTCTTTGGTAGGCACCAAAATTAAAGCACGGGGCGCCTCTTCAAAACCATATTTTAAACGCATTAAAGTTGCTAAAACATAGGTTGTGGTTTTTCCGCTACCATCCGGCGCAATGGCTATAACGTCTTGTCCGCCTAAAATGCGAGACATGGTTCTTGCCTGTATTTCTTTTGCGCTTAGGTAACCCGCCGCCGTCATAGCCGACACTAAAGGTTTGCTTAATTTTAATTGCTCTAAAGACACTTTTCTCTACTTAATTTATAATTGGGCAAATTTACGGAAATAAAGCCGCAATTTCGGTCTAGCAAAAATAACAAGGGGAATTTTAACTGCTAAGTAATAATGGAGGCGTTAAGTTTTAAACTTAAATTTTTTGCTACTTCATTAAAATAACGTTTTCTACCGTAGCCCATTACCCAACGTATGCCTCCGGTTGCGTTCGTCAAAAACACTTCTTCTGCTTCATTTAATATCTGCGGATTTATCTGGGCTTCAATAATTTGCAAATTTTCCATACGGGCCAATCTAATTACATTTGTGCGCATAACTCCAGCAACACAGCCCTCAGATAAGGCAGGAGTATAAATCTGCTTTTGGTAACCTACAAAAATATTAGAACTTGTACTTTCGCATAAAAAGCCATTTTGATTTAACAAAAGTGCTTCGTCTAGCCGATGGTGTTTTTGAAACAAACCTGCCATTACATAAAGCAATGCATTTGTAGTTTTAAAGTTCGATAATTTATTTACAGCTTTAGGAATTTCATCGTAAACATCAATAATTAAACCTTTTTGGTTAAGCTCATAGTTGTTTTGTTCTAAAATAGATACTTCTAACAAATAGCCAATCTTGTTACTTTGCGGCGTGTACAAACCCTCGCCATCTCTGTAAATAGTTAACCGAAAGCGTAAATTTCCTTGAAGCTTATTTTTGCGTTGCAGCTCGCCTGTTTTCTGGCGTAGAAAATAAGCGTCTAACAAATTGTAGCCGTCCATCTTTAATGCCTTCATCCCAGCTTTTAATCTATCTGCGTGCTCATCGGCCAACTGTAATTTGCCATTGCACATTCGCATAGATTCAAACAATCCATCGCCGAATTTAAAACCCCTATTTGTTGCTTTTAATATGGCAACATCTGCTGGCAAAAATTCATCGTTAAATAATATAAAATGCGACATAGATTATTCTGCGTTTTGAGCGTAGTTACGCCATTTGGCTAATACGTTAGAGAAATCTTCTGGCAATGGCGCCTCAAACTCTAAATATCTTTGCGTTGTTGGATGTATAAAGCCCAAAGTTTGCGCATGTAGTGCTTGCCTAGGCATAATTGTAAAACAATTAGCTACAAACTGTTTATATTTTGTAAATGTTGTTCCTTTTAAAATTTTATCACCTCCATAATTGGCATCGCTAAAAAGTGGATGACCAATATGTTTCATATGCGCCCTGATCTGGTGCGTGCGTCCAGTTTCTAATTGACAACTAATTAAGGTAACATAACCCAACTTTTCTAATACTGAGTAATTTGTAACCGACCACTTTCCCTTTTCTTCATCATCGTACATGTCCATAATAATTCGGTTTTTTAGGCTTCGCCCGATATAACCTTCTATTCTTCCGTCTTGTTGTACATCTCCCCAAGCCAATGCTACATATTTACGCGTAATCGAGTGATCGAAAAACTGTTTTGCAAGTTTAGTCATCGTTATCTCGTTCTTGCTGATTAACAACAAACCAGATGTATCCTTATCTATACGGTGTACCAAACCTGGTCTACCATCATTACCCGGCAAGGTTGGCAACTGCTCAAAATGGTAAGCCAAAGCGTTAACTAAGGTACCAGTGTAGTTATTAAATCCAGGATGGACAACCATTCCGGCTGGTTTATTTACCACCAATAAATCTTCATCTTCATACACAATATCTAAAGGAATATTTTCAGGATAAACTTCTGTATCTCTAGGCGGATGCGCGAAAACAATAGAAATCTCGTCTGCTGGTTTAACCTTGTAACTTGATTTAACGGTATTTTTATTTACCAGTACGTTACCCGCATCAATAGCATTTTGTATACGATTGCGTGACGCATTTACCAAGCGAAGCATAAGAAATTTGTCTATTCGCAACAACGACTGTCCTTTATCTACGACAATATTAAAATGTTCAAATAAATCCTGCTCTTCTTCCTGCTCTAAAATATTGTGGTTTTCCATGGTGCAAAAGTAGTATTAACAATTAGAAAAAATAAAAAAACAAATTGGCTTACTTTTTGTTAAAGGGATGTTATAATCGCACTCAAACAATAAAGCCTATGAAAAATTTTACACAAAACGTAAAAATTGTAATGAATTTCTTTCCATATCTTATCAGAAAGATCTATTTCCGTTAAGTTTTAAAGAAATTTTATTCATTGTGTTGTTATTAGTCTGGCAATTTCAATAAATTGCTTTATAGATTAATTTTGCAACTTCAGAAAAAAGCCTTCTATTTGAAAAGGCTTTTTTTATATGCAAATTTTCAGTCCTACGCAACATTTTAGCACCACTTGGCTACCTTCGTTTTCGGTAAAACGAGACGATTTAATTGATCCGTTTATATCTGGCAACAAGTGGAGAAAGCTTAAGTACCTACTAAAAGTGGCGCAAAATCAAAAAAAAAATCACCTGGTAACATTCGGGGGCGCCTATTCTAACCACCTACTTGCCACCGCAGCAGCTTCTGCCAGATTCAACCTAAAAGCTACCGCTTTTGTGAGGGGCGAAAATGTACAGAACGAAATGCTATTACTGTGCAAACTGTACGGAATGACCTTAATTTTTACAGATAGAGATAGCTACAAGAACAAAATAGACCTTTTTAATACCCACTTTGGGGATGATGAGCAATGTTTCTTTATTGATGAAGGCGGGGCAAGTTATGAAGCTACCGTAGGCTGTGCGGAAATTATTGATGAACTTGATCAGCCGTTTGATCATATTTTTTGCGCAGCCGGAACAGGCACTACGGCAGCCGGTCTTTTAAAAGGCATAAATAAAAACCAATTAAATACTACACTAAATGTTGTACCGGTATTAAAAGGTGGCAGTTTTATAGAAACTGAAATAGCCAAGTACGAAAACGACTTGGCTAATTTAGTTTTGCATACAAATTATCATTTTGGAGGTTACGCTAAAACAACGCCAGAACTTATTTCCTTTATAAAAACATTTACCTCAGAAACTGGAATGTTAATAGATCCAGTTTACACTGCAAAAATGTTTTATGCGATTAAAGATTTGGTAGAACGAGGTCAGATTAAAACCGATTCAAAAATATTAGCCTTACACACCGGCGGATTATTTGGGATTTTAGGCATGAAGGACAAGTTTAATTCATCCTTCTGACTTTCTATTTTCCATGTTTAAGAAATTCAAGTGCTCTTTGTAAATGTGCATCGCTATCGTTGGCAATTGTTGAAATTGAGGGGTTGAAATAAATATCTGGTACAATTCCAATTCTTTGCGTTTCTCTTCCATCTGGATAAAATATGCCATTTCCAGTAAATATAAACTGATAACCTCCCGGGATGTTAAGCAGTTTTAAATCGCCGTCTGTGCCAGCAGTTTGGCTACCGATAACAGTTGTATTTTTGCTTAACTGCCTTAACATCATGGTATACCATTCTCCCTTACTCTGTGTATTTTCATTAGTAAGAATTACAATTTTACCCTTATATGGATTATCGTCAGTTTTCAAATCATTCGAGAGATAGAGTTCTAACCCCGGCACTAATGAAAAAGATCCAGGATCTTCTAAATTTGCTCGGTAGTATTTGGCAAACTCGAACGATTTTTTTCCCAAAGCCATCGGAATAAAATAATAAAACAATCCTCCATTTGGATATTTTCTCATATCGAAAATAATCGCTTTTTTGCTCTTCAGTTCTTCAGAAAATTTCGTTTCTTCTTTTTCGTTTTTAGGCAAATGTTCACTAGAAAAATATCCTCCTCTAATAATCGCTACATCATCACCTAAATTCTCGTAAGGTTTTACTTGCTCATCTTCTTTTACACGTTTTTTTATGTATTTGTTTATAATCGTTAAAGAATTTTTGTTGGTTAACTTAAGCATGTTAAGTTTTAGCGATAATCTTTGATTGCCTCTTAAAACCTTTACATCTAAGGTATCGTCGTTTACATCATAAAACGCAAACACATTCCCTCTCCAATCCATAGATAGCAAACGATATTTTACAGCCATGTTAGAGGCTGGCAACAGCTCCATTTTTTTACTGAACCAATTCTTAATTTTAACATTATTAATTGCAAAAATTACATCGCCCTTTTTTAAGGTTGAAGCACATTCTAAAGAATCATTTAAAAATTCTTCAACTACAATTCCCTTCTCTAAACATTTATAGTCAAACGGCGGATAAAGATTTATTTTAAAAATTTCGGCTTTGCTTTTTAACTGATCCAAAAAACCAGCCGCATGTGTATCGTTAATATTGGCTTCTAAGGCCAAAACTGCTTTTTCATAACTAGCCCTAGATTTTACAGCTCTAAATACTGGAATCATCTCTGAAAGTATTTGATGGTTATTTTTATCCATCTGATATTTATAAGGATACAAATATTCAATGGCGCTCCAAGACTTAGCTAAGGCTAAAAGATTCATAGTTTCATCTTTAAAGGCGACATAATCTTTATATTGTGGCTCGTTGAGAATTTCCGTTTCGTAATGAACTTTATTTATATAATGATGACTTTCGCTTAAGTTAATATTGTGGTAAAGACCTTTTAATTTCAATCTAGTTTCTTTAGAAAATAGCTTATTCCCGATCCATTTATCATCCATATT
This sequence comes from Pedobacter namyangjuensis, assembly GCF_003313325.1. Taxonomy (GTDB): domain Bacteria; phylum Bacteroidota; class Bacteroidia; order Sphingobacteriales; family Sphingobacteriaceae; genus Pedobacter; species Pedobacter namyangjuensis. The sequence goes on from NZ_QMHQ01000003.1 coordinate 456,490, forward strand.
TTTAGTTAAGCAATTTGTACAACTTTTTGATGCATTTCTGCTGTTTACTGAAACGCCAGCATTGTTAGTCATATCTAACAACAGCAGGTTAAGCTCTTCAAAATTAGCATCTTTAACATCTTCGATATTTTCTAAAAACACTTTATCAACATCAAACTTACCTGCAATACTTAAAGGCGAGCGATATTTTACTAAACCCCATACCTTAATGTAAGCCTCTATGTTTTTATTCTGCTTTGATATGTTTTGAACTGTATTTCCATAGCTCGCAGAAATGGCGAACGAGCATAAAATAAATAAAGTGCTCACCTTTTTTAGTACTATCTTTTTCATTGTTTTCTAATTATGCTCCAAATGTCTAAAAGCAATTTTTCATCAAGAAAAGAGATTGACAAGAACTGTGAATCAGTTGACGAACTGGATTTTAAAAAGCTTTTAACTTCATGTGTAAAATGCCGGCTTTCGTCAATAAGATTTGGCCTTTCATGTATTATTATCCCACAATGGTGTTATTTGAGTTATTTTTAGCGGATGAATAATAGATTTAAGTATTTGCATGTAGGGTATTGGATACTGGTTTTAATACAAACCCTAATGGTATCGCTAGGAACCGGAGTATTGGGAACTTCGTTTGATTGGAATTTATTCAGCCGAATTGTTTTACCCGTTAAATTCCTTCAGATAGGTTGCTCGGTATTATTTTTCTATACGAATTACCTTTTCCTTATCCCTATTTTTTTAAAGAAAGGAAATCTGGTTAAATATTTAATAGCTATTATCGTTACTTTAGTTATTTTTTCTCCAATCTATTATTATTTAGAACAGCATCTGTATCCGTTAATTGGGTGGAAAAGTTATGAATTAGACTTAAATTTTTGGTTTGCACTGATGATAACTCTGAGCGCTAACTTCGTTAATATATTTTTAGGTTTATTGCTAAGCTATTTGATGGATTGGCGCACAATGAGCGTACAGAAGGAACTTGTAGAAAAGGAACAGTTTAAAACCGAGTTAGCTTTCCTAAAATCGCAAATTAATCCGCATTACTTGTTTAACACTATTAATGATATCTACGCATTAACCCAACAACAATCTCCCCAAGCACCAAATGCTTTGCTAAAACTTTCAGAGTTGTTAAGGTACATGTTGCGTGAAAGCGACGACCAATTCGTGCCACTTTCAAAGGAGATTCTGTACTTAGAAAATGTAATCGAACTGCAAAAGATTGGGCAAAAAGGCGCATCTTTTGTAAGTTTTGAGGTGATAGGAGACATAAGCGAACTCAAGTTAGCGCCACTAATTTTAATCAACTTTGTTGAAAACGCCTTTAAACACGGTATATTTAACGATAGAGAGAAACCTATAACCTTATTAATTATTGTAGATAAACATCGGCTTAATTTTCAAATCATTAACCAAATAAACCAATTTAAAAAAGATAAAACGGGTGGAATTGGATTGACAAACGTAAAACGACGACTATCTTTAATTTATCCAGAGAAACACTCGTTAACTATTAATCAGCTTAATAACGAATTTATCGTAAACTTAACTATCGACCTTTTATGATTAGATGTATTGTTGTAGATGATAAACCTTTGGCTATAGATGTACTAAAACACTACATAGATAAGGTTGGCTTTTTAGAACTCTGTTTCACCACAACAAATCCACTGGAGGGTTTAGATAAAATTTTGCAAGGAGGAATTGATTTAGTTTTCCTCGATATCCAGATGCCAGAATTAACCGGACTTCAATTTGTAAAAATTGTAAAAGACAGATGCAAGGTTGTTTTTACTACAGCGTATGCAGAATTCGCTTTAGAAGGATTTGAAAATGATGCAATAGACTACCTTCTTAAACCCATTTCTTTCGAAAGATTTTATAAAGCTGCCGAAAAAGCACAATTTGTAATAAATGCACTAAAAAAACCTATTAAAAGCGATGACTTAATTGTTGCAGAAAAAGAAGTGCCTTACATTTTTGTTAAAACCGAATATAAACTGGTAAAAATAAATACAGCTGAAATTCTATATGTAGAAGCTATGCAAAACTACGTGACTATTCATACTACAAACGAAAAAATAATTACGTTGCAAACGATGAAAAAAACCGAGGAGCAACTTCCTTCATCGCAATTTGTTAGAATTCACAAGTCTTTTATTGTATCAATTGGAAAAATACATAGCATCGAAAGAAATCGTATTCAAATTGCTAATCAAAATATTGCGTTAGGCGAATCTTACCGAGAAGCATTTTACAACGCAATTAATAAAGATTAAGCTAACTGAACATTTATCGCCTTGTTTTTATTTTTTTCAAAAACTACATCAAACTTAACCTCATCTAACATCTCTACCGCATGAGGACAGTCGGCCTTTAGAAAACCATACTCGATATTTGTTGTATTGTCTTTTATATTACCAGTTTGCTTAATAGTATTGAAGCTAATCACTACACCGTATTTCATAATTATTTTTTTAATGTGCTGTAAGATAGTTAATAATAATTGAGCAGGGCTGATTTAAATTTTCCGTTCAAAAAAAGGATACTAGGATAAAATTTACGACTTTATTTTTCCACATTTTTTAGTAACCGGTTAAAATTCAGTTAAAATCTAACTTTAAACGTTTTAAACCTACTTTTTGCCCTAGACCTGCAAAAACCTCTTAAATTTGATAATTTGGCACATTTCTTTACATTTGAAAATACCAAATTATGAAAATATGTATAAACTTAGTGTATCGCCAGAGCAAGTTAACCAAACGCTTAAACAACACATTTTAGCCGATGGGTTTGACTTGACTTATGACATGGAGAAAAGTAAAGGTGCTTATATTTACGATTCGAAATATAACCGCAACCTGCTTGATTTTTTCACTTGCTTTGCTTCTGTTCCTTTGGGTTATAATCACCCAAAAATGATAAATGACGAAAATTTTAAGCATAACCTATTATTGGCTGCAATGGCCAATCCATCAAATTCTGATGTTTACACACAACAATACGCAGAGTTTGTAAGTACTTTCTCAAAAGTCGGTATTCCGAGTTATTTGCCGCATGCATTTTTTATTGCTGGTGGCGCATTGGCTGTAGAAAATGCGATTAAAGTAGCCATGGACTGGAAAGTTCAGAAAAATTTTGCAAAAGGATATACCGAAGAGAAAGGTTTTAAGGTTTTACACTTCGAAAAAGCTTTCCACGGTCGTTCTGGCTACACGCTTAGCTTAACCAATACTTTGCCAGATAAAACCAAATGGTTTGCAAAATTCGATTGGCCTCGTGTAAGTATCCCTCAAACTAAATTCCCTTTAGAAAACGAAAATCTTTCATCGGCAATTGAAAGCGAAGAACTGTCCATTGCACAAATTAAAAAGGCTTTTGCCGAAAACAAGGATGAAATTTGTGCCATTATTATAGAGCCAATTCAGTCAGAAGGTGGCGATAATCATTTACGTGAAGAATTTTTAATTCAGCTTCGCCAACTGGCAGATGAAAATGAAGCTTTTTTGATATTTGACGAAGTACAGACTGGGGTTGGTTTAACCGGAAAATTCTGGTGCCACCAACATTTTAGTGAAAAAGCAAGACCAGATATTGTAGCATTCGGTAAAAAAATGCAAGTATGTGGTATTTTAGTAGGCAACAAAGTTGATGAGATTGAGAATAACGTTTTCAATGTTCCTTCTAGAATAAACTCAACCTGGGGAGGAAATTTGGTAGACATGGTAAGATCTACCCAGATTTTAAATATCGTACACGAAGACAGACTTTGCGAAAATGCTGCTGAAGTTGGTAGCTATTTACAACAGAACCTTGCAGAACTTGCGAAAAAATACGATAAAATGAGCAATGTTCGTGGTCGTGGCTTATTAACCGCATTCGACTTCCCAAATAAAGAAATGCGTAATGCTTTTGTGCAAAAAGGAGTTGAACATAATGTGATGTTTTTAGGCTGTGGTAACCAGACTATCCGTTTCCGCCCTGCGTTGTGCATAGAAAAACAACACATAGATTTAGGTTTAGAAGTGATGGAAAAAATCCTGCCAACACTTTAACTGCAAACCCCTAATTATCAAAACTGCCCGCCAAAAACGGGCAGTTTTTTTATGCCGTTTTTTACGATAAAGAGACTTTATAATTTAGGTAATAAGCTAAATTGCGTTGACAATTCTATCGCTATGCGTAATAAAAAACAAACACTTCTTTTAGTAGTTATTATAATTTTTCTTACCGGATGGATGCTAAAAGATACTTTTAGTCAATCTGGCGTTGAGGGTTTGAAGGGTGGTTTTAAGGAGGTTGCCCAATATAGAAATGAAAATAATACCGGCCCAATACAACGCATTTATGCAGTAACAGTTGCAGATACAGCAATTGCAGAATTAGTGGATTATGGGAATTTAATGCCTCATACCAAATATGGCAATACCAAAGTCTATTATTTTTTAGCCAAAGGCGATGTTCCGCTTACATTAACTCCCGGCGATATTAATTTCGAAGCAAAGTATAACGCCAATTGTTTTGCGCTATACGAGAAAAGCGCCATGGGAAATTTCGGCGTACTAAAACATCCCTTTAAATAAAACAAGCTAAACAAACGCAGAAAATCCGGTTATTGCTCTTCCAACTATCAGTGTATTAATTTCTTTAGTGCCTTCATAAGAATAAATTGCCTCAGCGTCGGCAACAAAACGAGCTACATTATATTCTAGCAATATTCCGTTTCCGCCCATAACTTCCCTTGCTTTGCTAACCACGTCTCGGGTACGTAAAGAACAAAAAACTTTTGCCAATGAAGCATGTTCATCTTTTAATAAACCTTGATCTTGTAACTGAGACAATCTGAAACACAACGTTTGCATCGCCGTTAAATTTGACAACATCTCTACCAAGTGATTTTGAATTAATTGAAACGACGCAATCGGTTTGCCGAATTGTTTTCTTGTTCGAGTGTAATCTAGCGCATTTTCATAAGCTCCACGAGCACAACCAACCGCTTGCCAAGCTACGCCGGCTCTAGTCATCTGTAGTACTTTGGCAGTGTCTTTAAATGAATTTGCATTTTGCAAACGGTCTACCTCTTCTACTTCGCAATTCGTTAATGTTATAATTCCATTTTGCACAATGCGCAAAGCCATTTTGTCTTGCATCTTTTCAACGGCAAAACCAGGGTTATCTTTTTTAACTATAAATCCCTTTACTTCTCCGTCGTCTTCACTTCTTGCCCAGATAACGAGAATGTCTGCAAAGGTTGCATTTCCAATCCACTTTTTTTGGCCATTCAAAATCCATTTATCACCAACTTTCTTGCACGTTGTTGTTAATCCACCTGCAGCCGCCGATCCTACTTCCGGTTCTGTTAAACCAAAAGCTCCTATAATTTTAAATTGTTGCATTAAGGGTAGCCACTTCTCTTTTTGCTCCTCTGATCCGCATAAATAGATAGAACCCATTGCTAAACCACTTTGTACACCGAAAAATGTTGATATTGAAGTGTCAATCCTAGCCATTTCCATAGCTAAAATTCCTTCCATTAAATTAGATTTACCGGGGCAGCCGTAACCTTTGTAGGTTAATCCGCAAATATTTAACTCAGCAAGCTTTGGTATTATTTCATGAGGAAATTCAGCCCTATTCCAATAGTGATTAACAATTGGCTTAACTTCTTTTTCTAGAAAAGCTCTAACTTTAAGTTGCAATTCGCGATCCTCGTCGTTTAAAGCCTCATCTCCTAAATGATAAAAATCGCCTTCAATTGGTGGCAACTCTTTCTTTTTACCTGAGCCACCCATCATTTTCATCATTCCTGAGATTTGTTTATCATCAAGACTAGAAATCGTTTCTACCATTTTTGGCAAATCAACTTTTTTAGACAATGCTTCTAACTTAGCAAAGTCTACATGTTTAAAAAGCTGATATGCATTTTTTAGAGCGGAAAATATATTTGCCATATTATTCGTTTTTAGAATAACAAAAAGCAAAGTGGTTTTGTTGGCTAGGAATAAGCCTTACAGCTGCAAATTATAAAGCGCACTTAGAATTATAGGGCAACGCAATCAATTCCGAGTAAATTATTTTAGGTCGAAAAGATTGTTTATGCCTAAAAGCTTCCTACTGGTAAAACCTTCGCCGTATTTTGCGCCAATATCTTTACCAAATTCTCTAGCTCTTCCAATAACAGATTCTAAAAATGCCGGTGTAGAAATATAGGTTTGGGGTTCATCCGTATTAGGACTGTCAAATTGAGTTTTAAAAGCCTTTATAGATTCTATTTTCGTATCCATATGCTCAGAAATATCTACAATGATATCCGGTTTAATATATCTATCTTGAATGTATTGCAAAACCAATCTTGGTCTCCACTCCGTTTGCGCTATTCCATCTAATTGCGTTTCAATTCTTCGCAAACCAGAAAGGAAAATGGCGTCGTTAGCTAAATCTCCCGCCCTACCATGATCTGGATGACGATCATGCAATGCATTGGTTAAAATTATTTCTGGTTGGTATTTGCGTACCATTTTTATCAGCTGCAATTGGTGTTCTTCATTATTTTGAAAAAAACCGTCTTTCATGCATAAGTTCTCACGGGCGTGCAAGCCTAAAATTTTAGCGGATGTAGCAGCTTCTTCGTCACGTATTTCGGCACTTCCTCTGGTACCTAGTTCACCTCTGGTAAAATCTACAATTCCAACTTTTTTGCCATCGGCTATGTGTTTTAAAATCGTTCCAGAACAACCTAACTCTGCATCATCTGGATGTACGGCAAAAACTAATATATCTAACTTCATGTATTTTTAATTTGGGAACGAGATTTTGAATTCAGAAAAAATATTCAGTCATTCAAATTTCACACACTATTTACTATCCAGCAAGCGCTGTACTTTCTTTTTAACTTTTGATGAATTAGGTTTAGTAAAAGAGTAAAAGTAATCTACTACTTCGCCATCAGCATTAATCAGATATTTATGAAAATTCCATTTTGGAGTGGAATTTAAATTACCGTTTAACTTTTTCTGACTTAAAAACTTGAACAAGGGATGAGCATGCTCGCCTCTAACCATAATTTTTTCGAACATAGGAAACTGAACGCCAAAATTCACTTCGCAAAATTCGTTTATCGCCGCTCCCTCTAAAGGCTCTTGTCTTCCAAAATCGTTTGATGGAAATCCCAAAACTTCAAAACCTTTTTCGGCATATTCTTCTCTTAATTCTTGCAACTCCTTTAGTTGTGGCGTAAAACCGCATCCAGAAGCTGTGTTTACAACCAAAAGCACCTTGCCTTTGTAATCAGACAATGTTTTCTCCTTTCCATTTAAAAGCTTAACCTTAAATGGATATATGTTTTTCGTAGAATTCATTTATTTTATTGATAATAACCCGAGCTTACAATAATAGACTCTATGTCTCTTTCTTGTGCCACATTATAGCCATTTTTTAAATTATGACCAACAACTCGTGCTACCAGTTGGTAAGAAAACGCTGCAAAACCGCCCTTGGTTTGCTTTACAATATCGTAAGTAGTGCGCCCAACCTCTCTATCAATTAATTTAGTTAAGATCTGTCCTTGGGTAATGGTTAACTCTTTGATTTCTGTGTTAAACATCTGTTTAATCTCAGCATCGCAAGCTTTAACTAATTTTTTTTGTGTTTTTTTGTCAGATACATTTGCCAAATCTCGCTCTAACTGCTCGTAACGTCTTTTTGCAAACTGCGCATAAGGCATTACTTTTAACACGTTATACCTTAACCTGTTAAATGCAGTTTGCTCTGCTGCAGAGCGAAATATGCGCTGACCATGTATTACAACTTCTTGAAGTCCTATCCAGGGAATCATGTAGCCATTATCATTATAAGAAGCTACGCGGATGGTGTCATTTTTGCCCAGCTTTGGCCATATAGGTTCAGCCCCGGTTTCTTGTGCATTTACTGCGTTAGAAACAAGTATGACAATTAACAGAATAAAGAAACGAGAATATTTCATAAATTTATGCCAATACAAAGTTACAGCTAATTTTATATATTCGTTTTTAACTATAACCGAATATAATCTTTTATAGCTGAAAATACTAAATTTTTACCTACAAAAAACAAATGAAGACTACTTTAGTAATTGATTTAGAGGCAGAAAAGCAAGAAATCCTAAAAAGATATCGGGCTTTGTTACGTGCATCTAAATCTACTTTACAACGCGGAGATAAAAAAGAGATACGTAAAGCTTTCGAAATGGCACTGGAAAGCCATAAAGATATGCGTCGTAAATCTGGCGAACCTTATATATACCACCCCATTGCCGTTGCGCAAATTGCTGCAGAAGAAATTGGTTTGGGTACAACTTCTATTGTATGTGCGTTATTGCACGATGTTGTAGAAGATACCGACATTACCCTTGAAGATATTGAGCGTGAGTTTGGCAAGAAAACGGCCAAAATTATTGATGGATTAACAAAAATATCTGGCGTTTTCGACTATAATAGCTCATTACAGGCAGAGAATTTTAGAAAAATGCTGTTAACCTTGGCAGATGATGTTAGGGTAATTTTAATAAAACTTGCAGATAGGTTGCATAACATGCGAACGATGGATTTTATGCCAAGGCAGAAGCAACTTAAAATTGCATCAGAAACTATCTATTTATATGCTCCGTTAGCGCACAGACTAGGGCTTTATGCCATTAAATCTGAGCTCGAGGATTTGTCCATGAAGTATTTGGAACCAGATACATATAAATACATCGCTAATCAGTTAAATGAAAAAAAAGCAGAGCGAAACTCCTTTATAAAAACATTTGTTGAGCCGATAAACGAAATTTTAGCCGAACAGGGCCTAATTGCCAATGTTTACGGCAGGCCAAAATCGATACATTCTATTTGGAATAAAATGAAAAAGAAAAGCATTCCTTTTGAAGAGGTTTACGATCTTTTTGCCATTAGAATTATTTTAGATAGTCTTCCGGAAAAAGAAAAAGCAGATTGTTGGAAAGCCTATAGCATTGTTACCGATTTATACCGACCAAATCCCGATAGGTTGAGAGATTGGGTTTCTTCTCCGAAAGGAAATGGATATGAATCTTTGCATACCACCGTTATGGGGCCAAAAGGGCAATGGGTTGAGGTGCAAATACGTACGCAACGGATGAACGAAATTGCGGAAAAAGGTTTTGCCGCACATTGGAAATATAAAGAATCTAGCAACGATAATGGTTTAGACCAGTGGATACAAAAAGTTAGAGAAATGTTAAGTAATCCTGAAGCCAACGCTTTAGATTTTCTTGACGACTTTAAAATGAACCTTTTCTCTGATGAAATTTTCATTTTTACCCCAAAAGGAGCTTTGCTACAATTGCCATTGGGCGCCACTGCACTAGATTTTGCTTTTGAAATACACACTGATGTTGGTGCAAAATGTATCGGCGCAAAGGTTAACCACAAATTGGTACCACTTTCTTATAAATTGCAAAACGGCGATCAGGTAGAGATTATCACCTCTGGTAAACAAACACCAAAAGAAGATTGGCTTAACATTGTTGTAACTGCTAAAGCTAAATCTAAAATCAAATCTTCGCTAAAAGAAGAAAAAAGAAAAGTTGCCGAATTAGGGAAAGAGATTTTAGAGCGTAAATTAAAATCGCTTAAAATCACTTACAATACAGATAACTTGAATAGGCTAACCTATTTTTTCAAACTTCAATCAACGCAAGATCTTTTTATCGGCGTTGCCGAAGGAAAAATCGAAGTGAAAGATTTAAGAGATTATCTAAGCAGTGAAAAAGAAATAGAAAATCGCAGTACTTTCCATGCTCCGGGAGAAGGACAGCATATTGAAGCCTTACTTAATAAGGTAAAAGGCCCAGAATCTGATATTTTATTAATTGGCGAAGATTTACAAAAAATCGATTACACTTTAGCTTCATGTTGCAATCCTATTCCTGGAGATGATGTTTTCGGTTTTGTTACCGTTAGCGAAGGCATAAAAATACACCGTACCAATTGCCCAAATGCAGCCCAGCTGATGGCAAATTACGGTTATAGAATTGTTAAGGCTAAATGGAACAGAGCGCAGGAATTAACTTTCTTAACCGGCCTTCGCATAGTGGGTATTGATGACGTTGGATTAATTAACAATATAACCAAAGTAATCTCTAACGATTTTAAGGTGAATATGCGATCTATTACCGTAGACACAAATGACGGAATTTTCGATGGCTCTATTAAGGTATTTGTAAATGACAAAGACCATTTAGATAACTTAATTAAAAACCTACTTGAAGTTAGGGGTGTAACAGGAGTAACAAGATTTGATGCCTAGTGACCTTTAATTATCTATTTTAAAAGAATTGCAATCTAACAACGTTTTAATAATAGTTAACAATCTTTACACTTTGTTAATTATTAATCGTTGTAATAACTTTAATCTGTGTAATCATTTATCTACCTTTGGAGAGGAGTTTAAAAACTATGTCTGAACACAATACTAGTGAGTTGGTTAGAAAAATATTCGAAGCCTACCTTGAAAATAAAAATTTAAGAAAAACCCCTGAGCGTTTCGCAATTTTAGAAGAAATATATTCTAGAGACGACCATTTCGACGTGGAGACACTTTACATCCACATGAAAAATCAAAAATATCGTGTAAGTAGAGCTACAGTTTACAACACATTGGAACTTTTGGTTTCTTGCGATTTAGTTACCAAACACCAGTTTGGTAAAAACATGGCACAGTTTGAGAAATCATACGGTTACCACCAGCACGATCATGTTATTTGCATAGATTGTGGCAAGGTGGTAGAATTCTGCGACCCGCGTATCCATCAAATCCAAAGCATGGTGGGCGATCTTTTAAAATTTGACATCAAGCATCATTCGCTAAATCTTTATGGCGTTTGTTTTGATTGTAGCGCTGCCGCTGCGATTAAATCTGTAGCTGCTACCAAAAAAAATGCAACAAACTAATTCAATCATATCCATTTCTATAAATTAAAATAATGACGCAAGTAGACGTACTGCTAGGCCTGCAATGGGGCGACGAGGGTAAAGGTAAAATAGTTGACGTGTTAAGTCCGAAATACGATTTAATTGCACGTTTTCAAGGCGGACCAAATGCTGGGCATACTTTAGAGTTCGACGGTAAAAAATTTGTTTTAAACACTATTCCATCAGGTATTTTTAACGAAAACATCATGAACTTAATTGGTAATGGTGTAGTTATCGACCCAATTATTTTAAAAAGAGAATTAGATAATTTAAAAACCGCAGGCCACGATCCTGTTGCTGCCGGCAAATTGGTGCTTGCTCGTAAAGCTCATTTAATTTTGCCAACGCATCAGTTATTAGATGCTGCAAATGAGCAAAAAATGGGTGCTGGTAAAATTGGTTCTACGTTAAAAGGTATTGGTCCAACTTACATGGATAAAACCGGACGTAACGGATTACGTGTTGGCGATACTACTTTACCAGACTTTAAAGAAAGATATACCAAACTTGTAGAAAAGCATAAAGAAATTCTTTCTCATTACGATTTCGAATACGACTTAACAGAAAAAGAAGCTGCGTTTTTTGAAGCTATTGAATTTATCAAAAACATCCCTCACGTAGATAGCGAGCACTTTGTTAATGGGTACCTAAAAGCAGGTAAAAAAGTTTTGGCAGAAGGTGCTCAAGGCACATTATTAGACGTTGATTTTGGTTCTTATCCATTTGTAACTTCATCTAACACTACTACTGCTGGAGCTTGTACCGGTTTAGGTATTGCACCTAATAAGGTTGGCGAAGTTTATGGTATTTTTAAAGCTTACTGTACACGTGTTGGTGGTGGACCCTTCCCTACTGAGTTAGATAATGAAGTTGGCGAAGAGTTGAGAAAAGTTGGACACGAATTTGGCGCAACTACAGGTCGTGCTCGTCGTTGTGGTTGGATTGACCTGCCGGCGTTAAAATATGCAATTATGCTTAACGGCGTAACTGAATTAATTATGATGAAGGCAGATGTTTTAGATGGTTTTGACACCATTTATGCTTGTACGCATTATGAGCATAACGGAGAAACTATCGATTATATGCCTTACGATATTATTTCTATCCAGCCTAAACCTGTTTTAAAAGCAATTGAAGGTTGGAAAACTGATTTAACTAAGATTACCGATAAAAGTCAGGTGCCTAGCCAAGTAACAGATTATATTGCATTTTTAGAAAAAGAATTAGAAGTGCCAATTAAATATCTATCTGTTGGACCAGACAGAACTCAAACTTTAGCATTGTAATTTATATTAAGCCATTATATCATCCCCTTGAAAATTATTTTCAAGGGGATTTTTATTTCCCTTAATTTTAAATATTTGACTTAATTTTGGCGAGTCTTTATGAATGTAGCTAACATCAATTTATTTAAACAAAAAGCTTTAAAATATGCCTCAAATTTCGATGCTTGCTGTTGTTTAGATTCTAATAATTATGCTGATCCTTATTCTCAATACGACTGTTTAATAGCATTTGGAGTAGATAATCAAATCACTGCACACGCTGGCCAGGCCTTCGCTAAACTTAAATCATTTTATGAGACTAACAAGACGTGGATGTTTGGCTTATTTAGTTACGAGCTTAAAGCCGAAACTGATGGTTTAAAAACATCAAAAACAGATCATTTAAATTTCCCAGATTTATTCTTTTTCGTACCTCAGTATTTAATCGCTTTAAAAGGCGAAAATGTTAACGTAATTATTGGAAACGAAGAAATTTTAGAGAATATTAAAAATCTTGCACTAAATGATGTCAGCCTACAAAGCCCTATTAAAATTGAAAGTAAATTAACGAAGGAAACTTATGTTGACATAATTAACTCTTTGCAAAAGCATATTGCCAGAGGCGATATTTACGAAATCAATTTTTGCCAGGAATTTTTTGCAGCAAATGCCGAAATAGATCCTCTAGCTGTTTACCATGCTTTAAATTTATTATCCCCTACTCCTTTTTCAGGCTTTTTTAAAATATTTGATAAATACATTTTATCGGCTACGCCGGAAAGATTTTTAGCCAAACGGGGCGAAAAAATTATATCTCAACCTATTAAAGGTACGGCTAAAAGAAGCGTAAACCTTGAGGAAGATGAGCGTATTAAAGATGATTTAAAAAACAGCGTTAAAGAGCAAGCAGAAAATGTTATGATTGTAGATTTAGTTAGAAACGACCTTACTAAAAGTGCGGTTAAAGGTTCTGTTAGGGTTGATGAACTTTTTGGTATTTATACTTTCCCCCAGGTGCATCAAATGATTTCGACGATAAGTTGCGAGCTAAATCCGGAAGTTCATTTTATTGACGCCATAAAAAATGCTTTTCCAATGGGATCCATGACTGGAGCTCCGAAAATTAAAGCAATGCAATTAATAGACGAGTACGAAAATGGCAACCGTGGTGCCTACTCAGGTTCATTTGGCTGTATTTCACCAGATGGTGATTTTGATTTTAATGTAATTATCCGAAGTATTTTATATAATAAAACTACTAAATACTTATCGTTTCAAGTTGGTGGCGCTATTACCTACGTAGCAAATGCCGAACAAGAATATGAGGAGTGTTTATTAAAAGCCTCGGCGATTATGAAAGTACTCGGCGATTCTTAAGTTGGAATCCGTATTAATTTAATTCTTTTAAATAAAAAAGGTGAAAAGTAATTTACTTTTCACCTTTAAGCCTTAACGTTTAAGTTTATTTTTTATAATATTTCATTGCTGCTGGCAAATCTCTTTGTATTTGTGCAATACGAGCTTCATCTGTAGGGTGAGTACTTAAAAAAGCAGGCGGTTTCTGTGCACTTGCACTAGCCTGTGCCATTCTTTGCCAAAAACCGATTGCAGTATTAGGATTATATCCTGCCATTGCCATAAAAGATAAACCCATTTTATCAGCTTCTAATTCTTGGCTTCTTCCGTATTTTAAAATGGTCAATTGTCCTCCTATGCCATAAGCTGCATTTATGTAATCCGCGTATTTTGAATTGCTACTCGCTACACCAACAGCAGCACCACCCACTTGTGCCAATTGCATTTGCGACGCTCTTTCTGCAGAGTGTTGTGCAATTGCATGAGCAATTTCGTGGCCCATTACAGTCGCCAAGCCTGCTTCGTCTTTAGTTACAGGCAAAATACCTGTGTAAATAGCAACTTTTCCACCAGGCATACACCAAGCGTTAATCTCCTTACTTTCAATCAAATTAAATTCCCATTTGTAGTTTCTAATTTGCTCACCAAAACCGTTCTGGTTCATGTACTGTGTTACTGCTGCTGAGATTTTTGCACCAACCCTTTTAACCATTTGTGTATTTGCAGAGTTAGTAGATACAACTTTTGTAGTTGGATCACTTAATAATTGCTGATAACCAATAGCCGCTTGCTGTTGCAAAGCGCTATCATCTACTAAGCTTAATCTGCTTCTTCCAGTTAATGGCACCGTAGAGCAAGACGATATTGCCAACAAACAAGTAGCAATACCCATTATCATCATTTTTTTCATCGATATTTTTTTTAGATAGTTTTTGTTCCTTTTTACAGATAACAAAACAAATAGCTTTTTGGTTCTATAAGCCTTGCTTCTTTTTAAACAGGTAAACTTTAGATTCTTTGCCTTTTAGTAATCGTTCGATATTTTTTTGATGCGTTACTAAAATCAGCACGCAAACACAAATACCGTATAATACCTCAGATTTTATGGACGACTGTAGCACAAACACCACACCTATAGGAAACGAGAAGCCAGCGCATATAGAGCTGAGCGAAACATATTTGGTTACCAATAGCACTACCACAAAAACAAGAACGCAAATTAACGCTGCCTGGTAGTTCACTGCCAAAACCATTCCAAAAAGTGTAGCTACCCCCTTTCCACCTCTAAAACCAGCAAATATTGGGAATAAGTGGCCCATTACCGCTATTACGCCAAGGGCAAGTTGGTAATTTACAAACTGTGTAGAATTTTGAGGTCCGGTAACAGATAAACCTATAAAAGCAGCTAACTGAGTTGCAGTAAAGCCTTTAAAAATATCTATAAACATTACCGCAATACCGGCCTTTTTACCTAGAACCCTAAAAGTATTGGTGGCACCTGCATTACCGCTACCATATTCTCTAACATCTATGCCGTAAAAAGCTTGTCCTAACCACACTGCCGAGGGAATAGAACCTAAGAGATAGGCGACAATTAGCGCTGAGAGTGAATAGATCGAAATCATGACCTACAATAATACTAAAAAAAACAGACTCAATTGGATAGAATTTAGGGATTAAAATGCTTTTAAACTAAGATCTAAACTTTTAACCGAGTGGGTTAAAGCCCCCATTGATATAAAATCGACACCGCAAGCTGCATAATCGGTAACATTTTCTTCAACAATACCGCCAGATGCTTCTGTAGTAAATCGACCATCAATAATATCAACGGCTTGTTTAAGTAGTGGCAGATCAAAGTTATCTAACATAATTCTATTTATGTTTCCAGTATCCAAAACTTCCTTCAGCTCTGTTAAATTTCTTACTTCTATTTCTATTTCTAAATTCTTCCCTGTTTCTTTAAGATAATTATTTGCAGCATTAATTGCATTGGCAATTCCTCCAGCGTAGTCTACATGATTATCTTTAATAAGAATCATATCGTACAAACCAATACGATGATTAACACCGCCACCAATTTTTACAGCCCACTTTTCTAAATACCTTAAACCGGGTGTTGTTTTACGGGTATCTAAAACTTGGGTTTTGTAAGGTTTAAGTGCAGTAACAATTCGATTAGTTTTGGTAGCAATACCGCTCATGCGTTGCATACAGTTTAATACCAATCGCTCTGCTAATAAAATTGAATGTGTAGATCCTTCTACCGTTAAGGCAATATCTCCATACTTTACCGAAGCGCCGTCTTCTATAAAAACGGTGGTTTTAAGACTGTTATCTATCTGATTAAAAATCTCAAGTGCAAGCTCAACACCTGCTAAAATACCATCTTCTTTAACAATTAATCTAGCTCTTCCTTGCGTACCTGCCGCAATAGTAGAAAGCGAAGTATGGTCGCCATCGCCAACATCTTCAGCAATAGCATTCTTAATAAAAAGGTCAATCAGTTGTTTGTTCAAAGCAGTATTTTTATTCAAAATTAACAAAATACTGCTAAAAAAGCTACTCTTTATCGGGTTCTATCCTTAACTCTGTGATTAAGAAATTGTTAGCCGGCTTTTTTACATTCATTGTAATAGTAACCCTAA
The DNA here is from genome assembly GCF_003313325.1 of Pedobacter namyangjuensis. Lineage (GTDB taxonomy): Bacteria > Bacteroidota > Bacteroidia > Sphingobacteriales > Sphingobacteriaceae > Pedobacter > Pedobacter namyangjuensis. Next base: position 472,732 of record NZ_QMHQ01000003.1, read on the forward strand.
ACTTGCCGTTTTTAGTAGTTAAAGACAAAATACCTAAACGGTAATTTGGGTTATTACTGAGTTTATGAATGATGGCGGATTTTGATGGTGGATACTTTAAAAAAAAATCTTTTATTATCTGTTCAGACTGTGCTTTATTGTATACATCCTCCTGGTCAATAATTATTAATTCTACCGAGGGAGCAAAATGTTTGGCGATTTCTTTAGCATTACCGATTCTAAAATACGTAGCCAAATCATCAACAATTTCAACTTGAGGCGCATTTCTTGATGGTAAATGCAAAAGCAACAGCAATAACGCAAGTAAGGGTTTCATCATGTGTGTTGTAATACAGTTATTGCTACACTAAAATTATGCCACTTGTAAATCACATTGTGTAAAAACTTTACTTTAAACCCATTTTTTGGCTATATTTGTTCTAATTAATAGACAGAAATCGAGTGGCCTTTTATACTAAAAGCCAAAATAAAATTGAATTTAATGAAAGCTAAAAAAGTTGTATTGCTGATACTAGATGGTTGGGGTTACGGAAAAAAAGATAAATCTGACGCTGCTTACGCTGCAAACACTCCCTTTTTTGATTCAATGTTAAAACATTACCCAAACTCTAAACTAGAAGCATCTGGAGAGGCTGTTGGCTTACCTGCCGGACAAATGGGAAACTCTGAAGTGGGGCACATGAATTTAGGAGCTGGAAGAGTTGTTTACCAAGAATTGGGCAGAATCAACAAAGCTATTTCTGACAGAACTTTGCACAACAACGAAGTATTGGTAAACGCATTCAACTACGCAAAAGACAACAATAAAGCTGTTCATTTTATCGGTTTGGTATCTAACGGTGGCGTACACGCACATGTAGAGCACTTAAAAGCATTATGCGATGCAGCAACTGAAAATGGTTTGAAAGATGTTTTCGTTCATGCGTTTTTAGATGGACGCGATACAGACCCAAATTCGGGTTTAGGTTTTGTTAAGGATTTAGAAAATTATCTAAAAAATACTACCGCAAAAATTGCCAGCTTAGTTGGAAGGTATTTTGCTATGGATAGAGATAATCGTTGGGAAAGAGTTAGCCAAGCTTACAACGTAATGGTTAAAGGAATTGGCGTAAAAGCCAAAAATGCTGATGAAGCAATTCAAAAATCTTACAACGAAGGCGTAACCGATGAGTTTACCCAACCAATTGTAATTACGGATGAAGGCGGGAACCCTACGGCAACTATTAAACCTGGCGATGTGGTAATTTGCTTTAATTACAGAACAGATAGAGGTAGGGAAATTACATCGGCTTTATGCCAAACAGACTACCTAGATTTTGGTATGGAAAAATTGCCTTTATACTATGTAACCATGACTACTTACGACGAAAGTTTTAATGGCGTTAATGTAGTATTTACAAAAGACGATTTATCAAATACACTTGGCGAAGTTTTAGAAGCTAATCACAAAAATCAAATACGCATTGCGGAAACAGAAAAATACCCGCATGTTACGTTTTTCTTTTCTGGAGGAAGAGAAAAGGAATTTGAAAACGAAAAAAGAATTTTAGTTCCTTCGCCAAAAGTTGCAACTTACGATTTGCAACCTGAAATGAGCGCTGCCGGAATTACCGAAGCCATAACTAAGGAGTTAGCTTCTGGATGGCCAGATTTTGTATGCCTAAATTTTGCTAATCCAGACATGGTTGGACATACGGGAGTGTTTGAGGCAGTGGTTAAAGCAGTAGAAACTGCAGATGCTTGTGCAGAAAAAGTTGTTAACGCGGGTTTAGCGAATGGTTATTCGTTTATCATTCTTGCAGATCATGGCAATTCTGAATACATGATTAACAATGATGGATCGGTAAATACAGCGCATACTACCAACTTGGTGCCATGCATTTTAATTGATGATGATTACAAAACTGTTGCTGATGGAAAATTAGGAGATGTTGCGCCAACGGTATTAAAAATAATGGGTATCCAAATTCCAGAGATTATGACTGGTGATTGTTTAGTATAATGAAGAAAACTGCCTCTGTTATACTCATATCTTTGCTTTTCGGTTGTGGCACTACAACCGAAAAAATGGCTAATGACACGAATTATTTCGACTTAAGCGGATATTTTTCAAATGAGGCAGATAGGCTGACAAAGGAAAATCCATCAGTTGCTAAAACGGTTTTTATTAATGGCAAAGCCGAAGAAAAAACAGTAAAAATTGCAGATTGGGTAAACGAATTGCAAAGTTTTAGTAGCTCCGATATTAACAAAGCTTCTTGGAGAGGAGAATTTACGGCTCTACAGAATGACAGCACTAAAACTTACACTTCTAATAGCGCTAAAATTCCAGTTAAATCTGTGTTTGTTAAACTTGTAAATACCAAGCCTGTTTTTATACAGATAATTTTAAAAAACGAAAATACATTATATAATTCTCACGATACGCTAACGTACGTACCAAATGATTTTTATAGCATCGTAAAATCGCAGAAAATAAAATTGATGGAGCAGAAGAATTATAAGGTGATCGGAAAATTTAATTAAAAGAAAATCCCCAAACTAAACAGTTGTGGGGATTTTTCTTTTTCTCCATTGACTAACCAATAGGGATCGAGAGGCATTACATTAATTCACGGTGCTTTCATCTAAATTGAAATCTAGTACGAAGCTTATATCGGTATTTAGAATAATAATGAAGTAGTAATTTAGTTTCATAGGGTTCGGTTTAAATTTGTGAAGAAATAGATATATAGCAGATGTTGATGTTTGTTATTCATAACCAATACATTTTTAATAGCTCATCTCAAATTTCGTCAAGAATCTATTGCTAAGCGATTTTTAGAGGTGGACAAATAGGTGGACAAACATCTAGCGGATTTACAATGAGTTAAACGAGAGCCTTCTAAATAATGCATTCTGGCAGTTAAAATCTTCCACGAATATTTAGCTCAAAACTACCATTGCTATAGCTCGTGAGTGCTGATGTTTGCGTAGTATAAAACCCGTTAATTAAGAACCTTTTTCTATAGTCCAATCCTAAACCAAAACTTGCTGATTTATTACTGTGATACATACCTGTTAGGTTAACTTGCTTGTTCGCTAAAGAAAGCTGTGTGCCAAAATCCCACATGTTATCCATGCCTTTAATCCCTCTATACGCAAACTTTGGTTCCAAATCAATTCCTTCAGTACCTGTAGATAAATCTATTTTATAACTTACAGCTGCATAAAAAGTGCCCACATCTGCTACCCTAATTTCATCTCGCTTAGTAAAGGTGTTCAGGTTAGGTAATGATGCTTCAAATCTAAACTGATTAGAGGTGTAACCTAGCCCGAAATCTCCATCAATGTAAGTTTGTCGTTGGTTATAGTTCATCGCAAGCGGATCATTTACATTACCTACTATATCTTGCTGAGATAGCCTTTGTTGCATAAAACCTACAGATAAACCAAAGTGTAAAGCTTTATCCGTATCGTTAAGTTTAAGATGGTAAGCATAAGTACCCACCACACGAGATTGCCGTTGCAAACCGGCTTTGTCAAAGTTTATATTTAGTCCTATACCCACTTTCTCTGTGCCATAGTCGGCTGTTAAATTTTGCACTACCGGAGATCCGGGTATCCTTGTCCACTGTGCCCGGTAGGATGCATTGATATTTAACCCTTGATTGTAGCCAGCAAACGCAGGGTTTGCTAAATAAGTATTTGTATAATACTGAGCCGTTAGCGGATTTAATTGCGCAAACGAAGCTTTAATACTAAAAAGTACCAAACAAATGATGTAAGCTATTTTATTTTTCATTTTCTTTTATCGTAAATGATGATTATTTTTTGAGAACGTTTCAATTTTTTATTCTCTCACAATAGTGATAAAACCTTTCTGTTTTAGTCTGTCTGTGCCGAAATCAATGATGTAGTAATAAGTATTTTCGGCCAAAGGGGTGCCGTTTAAAGTGCCATCCCAATTATTTTTATATCCCTTTTGGGTAAATAATAACCTGCCTGCCCTATCGAATATGGTTACAACACTATTCGGATACATATCTATATTATCAACTATCCAAAAGTCATTTATTCCATCGCCGTTTGGCGTCAAAATATTAGTTGCTTTAACTGCCTGAAAATCCTCCCTAACTTCTACCGTATAACTTACCGTTTCAACACAACCCGAACCGTTTGAAACATTGACTGCATAAGTAGTTGTAACAGTTGGCCTAACAGTTAAAACTGCAGAATTTAGACCTGTAATTATGCTATTGACATTACTCCATGAGTATGTTGTACCGCCACTTGCTGTTAAAATTACAGTTTCGCCTTTGCTAACACTCGCAACTTTGTTGCTAATAATTTGCGCATTAAGCTTGGCAAAAATGGTTAAGTTTCCATTAATATAGTTGAGGGTATAGTTGTTAGCTGTACTGCCTCTTGCCGTTATTAGGTAACTTCCTGCCACAGACGAACTAGTAGCGTTTGTAGTGATAATTGGCTTTGAAAGCAAATTTTCTTCTGTTTCTCCGTTTACAAAACCGCTATAGGTAATCGCAAAGCTGGGCAAATTACTACCTTGGCACATAGATGAGTTATTGACATTTACAGTTAGCAATACTTTTTGTATATCCAATTTTGCATATAGACTTAAGTCTTGGTAGTTTGCGCCACCGTTAATGTTTGCAGTAACCTGATAAACGCCTGCATCAGTTTTAACATTATCCGTATAACTTACCGTTGCGCCTGTTGGTAAAACACCATTTAGGCTTAATGATTTTGCTGTTCCATCATAAACAAAACTGCCATCCGCAAAGCTGATGCCTGCAATAACACCTTTGGTAACGGTTAAAGTTGCTGTTAATATTTGGTCCTGGTAATTGTTACCCCCGTTAATGTTTGCAGTAACCGGATAAACGCCTGCATCAGTTTTAGCGTTATTCGTATAACTTACCGTTGCGCCTGTTGGTAAAACACCATTTAGGCTTAATGATTTTGCTGTTCCATCATAAACAAAACTGCCATCCGCAAAGCTGATGCCTGCAATAACACCTTTGGTAACGGTTAAAGTTGCTGTTAATATTTGGTTCTGGTAATTGCTACCCCCGTTAATGTTTGCAGTAACCGTGTAAACGCCTGCATCAGTTTTAGCGTTATCCGTATAACTTACCGTTGCGCCTGTTGGTAAAATACCATTTAGGCTTAATGATTTGGCTGTTCCATCGTAAACAAAACTGTTAGGGGTAAATGTGATGCCCAAAATTAATGCCTTGGTAATGGTTAAGTCAGCTTTCAATACCAAATCTTGATAATTACTGCCTGAAATCGTTGCGGTTACTTCTTCAACACCTACATTGGTTAGACTGTTGTTTGAATAAACAACATTAGTTCCCGTTGGTAATACTCCTGTTATCGCCAGTGATTTTGCTGTTCCATCATAAACAAAACTATTAGCGGTAAATGTGATGCCTGCAATAACACCTTTGGTAATGGTTAAATCGGCTTTCAATACCAAATCTTGATAATTACTGCCTGAAACCGTTGCGGTTACTTCTTCAACACCTACATTGGTTAGACTATTATTTGCATAAACGACACTAGTTCCCGTTGGTAATGCGCCAGTTATAGCCAGTGATTTTGCTGTCCCATCATAAACAAAACTGTTAGCGGCAAATGTGATGCCTGCAATAACACCTTTGGTAATGGTTAAGTCGCCTTTCAATACCAAATCTTGATAATTACTGCCTGAAACCGTTGCGGTTACTTCTTCAACACCTACATTGGTTAGACTATTATTTGCATAAACGACACTAGTTCCCGTTGGTAATGCGCCAGTTATAGCCAGTGATTTTGCTGTCCCATCATAAACAAAACTGTTAGCGGCAAATGTGACGCCCGAAATTAATGCTTTAGTAATGGTTAAGTCGGCTTTCAACACCAAATCTTGATAATTACTGCCTGAA
>NZ_QMHQ01000003.1:478761-890407 GCF_003313325.1 Pedobacter namyangjuensis
GTAATGGTTAAGTCGGCTTTCAACACCAAATCTTGATAATTACTGCCTGAAATAGTAGCCGTAACCTCTTCTACTCCAACATTGGTTAAGCTGTTGTTGGTATAAGTTACGCTCGTACCGCTTGGTAAGTTTCCAGTTATCGCTAGGAATTTTGCTGTTCCATCATAAACAAAACTGTTAGCGGTAAACGTGATGCCCGAAATTAATGCTTTGGTAATGGTTAAGTCGGCTTTCAACACCAAATCTTGATAATTACTGCCTGAAATAGTAGCCGTAACCTCTTCTACTCCAACATTGGTTAAGCTGTTGTTGGTATAAGTTACGCTCGTACCGCTTGGTAAGTTTCCAGTTATCGCTAGGAATTTTGCTGTTCCATCATAAACAAAACTGTTAGCGGTAAATGTGATGCCCGAAATTAATGCTTCGGTAATGATCAAGTCTGCGCTGAGTAACAAAGTCGTATATCCCGTACCAGACACTGTTGCTTTTACGTTTTGGTTCCCTACATCTATACGGCTGTTATCTAGATAATTTATAACAGCACCCGCAGGTAGTACGCCTGCGATTTCTAACGATTTTGCTGAACCATCATATACAAAACTATCATTTGACAATGAAATTCCTGAGAAGGTTAAGGTGGTAACCTCTAGGTTAAATGCCAAAAGATTTGTACTAGAAGTACCATCACTCACACTAATCACAATGCCAGTTGTAGTACCCACATTTGCATTAGTTGGTGTACCAGTTAATGCACCTGTTGCCGTATCAAAACTTGCCCATATCGGTTTATTGGTAATGCTGAAAGTCAGGACATCACTTACATCCACATCAGATGCTGTTGGAATGAAGCTATATGCGGCATCTTGATTGACACTAGTTGCTGGCGTACCACCGATTGTTGGCGCATCATTAACTGCCAAAATAGTAACAGTAGCTGATATACTCAAAACACTGGTATCAACACCACCGTTTGCTGTACCGCCATTATCTTGGATCGAAGTTAGCGTAACAACACGATTAGCAATACTAGGACTTAAACTCGTGTTGGCGTACTTGAAACCATTAATTATGGTTTGAGCGGTTGCTACATCAATTCCTCCAGCCTTGCTAATGGTAACAGTAGCCGTAGTGCCAACTATTGCTACATTAACTGACAATGCATTAGTCGCCGTTGTTGATATTCCATTCACTAGAGCCACAACTGTACCATCAATCGTCATTTGCTCACTATTGCCATTGCCTAAGTTCGTAACCGTAAATACTAGTGAATTAATTAGCTGTCCACTTTCTACTGTACTAATATTACTTCCACTAAACAGCGCAACCGCAGACCCACCTTCTGTAAAAGTTGGGGTTGCCCCTGTGGCAGTTAACGTAGGTGCATCATTTACAGCGATCACAACTACAGAAATATTAGCTGCAGCACTGGTACTATTGCCACCATCTCCATCGTTAACGGTTACCCTTATTGTACGAGTCGTAGTAGTAGGTTCCGTTATATTGGTATTGATATAAATTAGATTACGAATTAGGGCTTGAACGATTGCCGGAGTTGCAGCGCTATTTAGGGTAATTATCAAATCATTTGTACCAGTACCACCGGTAGCCGTACGTGTACCAATTAAAGTTCCGCCATAAGTAATATTCAGTCCTGATGTACCGATTTGCCCAGCAGCCGTACCTTGATTTCTGATAGAGAGTACATCCTCGGTATTAACCCGGTTGTTTACAATAGACACCGTAACATTGCCCCCATCAAAATCCATAGAATCTCCGTCGGTAACCGTTGCGTTAAACCCTGCATCCAGTAATGTATGAGTTGCATCTTCTAAAAATGAAACGCTATCACCATTTAGGTTAGTAATTACAGGAGCAGCGTTAAGAGGTGCTGTTAGTGTAAAATCATTGCCTGTGCCGCCAATATAACTGGCAGTTAATACCGTGCCATTTCCACCAGCAGTGAGGGTTGCGCCTTCAGGTAAACCACTAAAGGTACCCATAATTGCATCAGCAATATCGTTGGTAATAATCGTATAACTATCGCCCTGTCCCGCTGTGTAACCATGATTTACTACTAAGGTGCCCGCAAGGCTCACTATGCCGTTAACAACAACTTGATCATACCCTGTACCAGCGGTTGCTCCATTAATTTCCACAGCTAGGGTACTGCCAGAGTTCATTTGTAAATTGCCATTCACGGTAAACGCCCCCGTAGCATTACCAGGTGATAATGTTCCGCCACTGCTAATAACAAGATTGGTTACACTGCCTGAACCCCTAAGCGTAGCACCAGAGCTGACAGATACAGCCGAAGTACCGTTTAATGCACCGTTTACAGCTAAAGTACCAGCCGAAACAGTGGTACTACCCCCGTAATTGCTCGTTCCAGTTAAAGAAAGCTGCCCATTGCCAGCTTTAGTAAGACTACCGCTACCGCTGATCGCACCCGATAAGGTTGCCGCTGCAGTGTTACTGATAGTAGCGCCGTTGGTGAGAGCGATGCTGTTATCAATAGTGGTGGCACCGGTGATGCCAAACGTACTGTTGTTGATACTAAGCGTTCCCGATCCCAAATTATTATCGTTAGTCACACTTAAGGTACCGCCGCCAGAAACGGTAGTGCCACCAGTAAAGCTACCGCTGTTGCTACCCGACAGCGTTAAAGTCCCGCTGCCTGTTTTAGTAAAGCCACCACTACCGTTGAGTTGTCCAGATAAGGTGGTACTGGTGTTGTTACCGCCAGATGAAAGCGTGAAGCCATTTAAAGAAACATTTCCTGCGCCGGCTAATGAGCCCAAAGTCTCGCTTGCGTTTAAAGAGAGTGTAGCTCCACTTGAAACGATAACTGCACTGACATCACTAATTGCATTTTCACCACTGAGTGCTAAAGTACCGGCACTAACAGTGGTACTACCAGTATAGGTATTGCTGCCAGATAATGTGAATGTACCACTCCCAATTTTGGTAATGCCATTGCCTGTACCTGAAATGACACCAGAGAAAGTTGTACTGGCGTTATTACCACCCGTTGTAAGGTTGTAGCCCAGTACTACATTTCCATCGCCTAAAAGTGAACCTATAGTTTCGCTACCACCGCCCAAGGTTAAGGTGGCTCCGCTGGCTACTGATACGGCACTGCCGTCGCCAATAGATGAGCCGCCGGTTAAGGTCAATCCACCTGCTGATACGATAGTGTTACCGCTATAAGTATTGTTTGCCACTAAGGTTAATGTGGCAGCTCCAGTCTTGGTAAGGTTATGCGCACCGCTGATAACGCCATCTATGGTGGCATTAGCGGTACTACTGATCGTCGCTGCACCCATCAGCGCAATGGCGTTATCAATGGTAGTCGCACCGTTAATCGCCAGTGTTGTACCGGCGGCCAGGGTGATAGCACCAGAGCCGAGGTTGCTATCACTTGAAACACTGAGGATACCGGCATCAACATTGGTGGCTGCGTAGGTATTATCTCTTGCCAGCGTCAGTACACCTGCTCCGGCCTTGGTAAGGTTGTGACCACCGCTGATCACACCGTCGATGGTGGCATTGGCAGTGTTGCTGATGGCCGCTGCGCCCGTCAGCGTAATGCCGTTATCGATAGTGGTTGCACCCGTTACCGCCAGCGTAGTACCACCGGCTAGCGTAATCGGATTAAAACCAAGATGATTATCACTGGCGATAGACAGCGTACCTGCGGATACCATGGTATTCCCATAGGAGTTAGTGCCAGACAGGATCAGGGTGCCAGTGCCAGTTGAGACTAAATTGGTGCCACCGATGACACCCGACAGGCTGAGTGCCCCTGCCGAATTGATGCTGACAACGGTTGTCGACAAATTAATATTGCCACTCACTGTGGCTGCACCGGAGGCAAGTTGGAGCGCTCCGGACGCATTGTCACCAGCGCCACTCAGATTCAGTGCATCAGCGATGGTAATTCCATTAGCTACACGCAGACTGGCACCGCTGCTAACCGTCACGCCACCGCCAGTGGTACCCAACGCATTGTTGTGGGCGACAGTTAATACGCCCTGACCAACAGTAACTGAACCCGTATAAGTCGTGCTGGTACCGTTTAACACCAGAGTGCCGACCCCCAGTTTGGTGAACGACCCCGGGCCAGTCAGGACGGTCGTAAAAGTTGTCGTATCAGTCGCACCATTCGTGACAGTCAAGGCAACGCCCGGCGCGATAGCCAGTGATCCACCACTCAAGGTCACGCCGCTGGCGGAATTAAGGTTCAGGGTCAGATTCTCGTTCAGCGAGTTGGCAACAAAGGTCGATACCGTCTGATTTGCCAAACTGGGAGCGATCACAATAGTCTGGCTACCGGTGAGGTCTCCTGCTGCAATCGCTATGGCTTCGCTAAAACTCACACCATCAACAAGGTTGATGATTTGTGTATCGGTAGCGGTGGTCACGTAAATGAAATCGGTGGTCACGTTCACGTCGGCAGTGACATTCGAGTTGCCGTCGCTTAATGTGAAACGGATGGTGGCATCACCAGCAGGTGTATCATTGCGGTATTGGATACCTCGTACAACATCACGTACCAAAGTATTGGTGGCATTGGCATTAAAATTTATAGTAAGTACACCATTGGCATTAGTGAAAGTGGCAAAGGTAGTTGAGCCACCCGTTTGCAGGTTACCGCCACTAACGCTATAGCCTGATGCGTTAAAACCAAATATATCTGACACAAGCGGGGTATTTACACGCTGTAAAGTTAGACTGGCGCCGTTCCAGTTACTGGCATCGAAATCTGCATCAGTAACAGTCGCATTCCCACCAGCATCTAATGTTACTGTATTGCCCTCACCCGCCCAAGCCACACTGTCGTTGCTGAGGTTAGCAATGGTAGGCGCTGTGTTAATGGCAACGGTATGGGTTGAGCCACTGGTATAAGCCACCGGACCAGCATTACCTGCCGCATCGGCAATATCTGTAGAGGAAATAAGATTTACTTTAATCGTGCCGTTACCAATAATGCCACTCACAGTGACAGTAAAACTGGTACCGGATCCTGATAGACTGCTGATCGTACCATTAGCAGCACCAGTAATACCTAAGGCAAAATCATCGGTAGAAACGCCGGTCACCGATTCACTAAAGGTTACATTGAAATTCACACTGGTAGCAGCCGCAGTTGGACTACCGCCAACCACAATGCTGGATACCGAGGGTGCTACACCATCAATGACCAAGGCTTTATTGTTGCCCAATGAATTCGCAGCGCCTGGTGTGGCCAATGTTAGAATGGCATTGTTACCCACCGCATCACGAATAGTACCGCCGTTCAAAGCCAGGGCAGTGGTCGAAATATAATCTAAATCAGCACTGGCATCGCCAGCCTGTACGGTATAACTAAATGTCAGAGTAGAAGTACCACTTCCGCCAAAATAGTTAGCTATTCTATCGGTAGTACCAGTTTCTAAGGTTAAAGCGGGTGTGCCACCTCCCGTGTTTACGTTTACCGCTTCATTAAAATTAAGCTGTATGCTGATTGGATCACCTACTTTATAAGTACCGTTAACGGTGCTTGAATTTACTGAAGTAATTGTGGGTGGGGTAACATCCGCAACAAATGCACCCGTTGCGTTATACCCAATACCGCTGCTGGTACCTGTTAACAGAGAGCTATTAGTCTGACTATCGCTGACTGTAGTTCCGCTGGTTTCATTCAACTTCCAATAACCCAGCAAACCAGATTCGTTACCTATCAACTCGCTACTGCGATTATTTTGAATTTGAGTTGAAGTACGTACGCTACTCCACAAGCGTATGTCATCAATACTACCTACAAAATCATTAATAGAGCTATGATTTTGACGACCAAAAATCAGGTTAGTCACCGACAATGTAGCATAATCAGGAACACTAGTGTGCGCCCCCTGATCGAGAACATTGGTACCCTGTGCTACGCCATTGACATAAAAATCCCAAGTCCCGTTATCAAATACTACTGCAATGTGATACCAAGTTCCCGCACTTAAGGACAGCGCATTACTTTCCGTCAAGCAACCAAAATCACAGGACAAATCGACGGTTAGTTTACCTGAGTTCAATATGAGGCCACCAGCATCGGCACCGCCAGTGAAATCCACCAAATTAATGGTTCCACTTACACTGGTAAATTTCGCCCAAAACTCGAGTGTAAATGTCGTCCGGTTCGATAGCGCAGCAGCCGCATTAGTGAGCGTAACGTTATCGTTTGTTGTGAAATCAAAGGAACGATTTTGTGCATTTACATTAATTGAAGTCATCGCAAACAAACTGCCTACAATGAGTATTGTCCAAAAAGAATAGCGGACTCTAGCAATAGCCAAACCCATAGTGGACAGCAATATCCTTATCAAAAAAGTGAACACACAGATTGCAAATGCACGCAACTGTGCAATAAGAGTATGAGAAACGTTCATATGATGTTGTAATTAGCTTTGGTGTTTATTTTTTTAGTGAATTGAAATAGCCAAATTTTATCGCTTGCTGATTTTAATAAGAACCATGACAATAACATTAATGTGATGTAGAAAAATAAAGAAAACTTGTTCATGGTTAATTTAAATTTGTAAAGCGCTTTAAAAATGGAATCATTTTTTAGGCTAAGCTTGCTATTTGTCTTATGCCATTTTACTTTAGAGCCGAAATTAAGGTCTATAGTAAATTACTTATTGTTTTAGAGGGTGGACAAATAGGGGGACAAATACAATTAACTGAATTACAAATATTTACACATCATTTATCTACATGGATTTTTGCAAAAACTACAAAACCAAGCGTCATTAACAACATTTTCTCTGTAAAAAATAGTGTTTTTGCTTTTTTTAAGCAGATTTCGCACTGCTTTTATTAATTTGCAAGCAAGTTACCAAACCACATCTCTGCGGAGATTACCTATATGAAGTTGCTCCTGTTTTTGTTTTTGTTGTTACCTAGTTCCATTACCGCTCAAATAAGTTTGTCTGACGTTCAATCAGAAAAAACTGTTATTGAGCGATTGGCTAAACGTTATTCAAATATTAAGGATACTAATGAACTAAGCTTGGAGCTAAAAAAAGAGTTGTCAATACTAGATAATAAATCATCTATTATCTTAACTAACGTATTCACGGCTAATTTTACAGCAGACATTAAGGATGAGCTAAACTCTACAAGCGATAGTCTTTTTAAAGAGGCGCTCCAACAAACTAAGCAGGCAAACAGAGCAGATTTAGAGTTGTGGACGACAACACAATACGCATTTTACTTGTACACCTATAGAAAATATGAAGCATCTTTTCCGTTCTTCATATTTAGTATTCGTAACCTAGATAGAATTGATACGACACTTATTATTAGTCCCTGTGAAACCTACAAAAAAATAGGGTTCTTTTTAATGACCGTTGGTGATTACGAAACCGCAAACAACTACTTGTTGGCAGCCAAAAAATACGTTTCGCAAAACAGCAGCGAACTTGCCAGTATCTTAAATAATCTCGGGATGGTTAATTTAAAAACTAAAAAATTAGCAATCGCAGAGAAATATTTTAACGAAACTATAGCTGTAGCCACCGCAAGCAAAGATCAGCTCACTTACGCTAAAGCGTTGGGCAATATTGCCGAAATTAAGCTTGCACAAAAAAAACATAATGAAGCTATTAAACTTTTAAATAGCGATATTCTAATCTCCAAAAAACTAGATAATACTAAGAATACCATTTATGCAATGGTTTTATTAGGCAAAGTTTATTTAGCCCAAGGAAATATTTCCAAAGCAAATGAGCTACTGCATGAGGCTGAAACTTATGCGCAATCTAAAACCTATTTAAAAAGTTCAGATTACGAAATAAGCTCACTTATTTTACAAATAGCCAAACAGACAGGAAATACCAAAGAAGAGCTAAGTTCTAGAAGGAACTTGGAAGCATTAAAAGAAACACTTGCCGAAATGGATGGGCAAGATGTAATAGGCAAAGTACGTTGGGCAATGGAAAAGCAAAAACTCCAATTTGGCATTGAAGATGAAAAAGCTAAACGCGAACGCGAAACCTTTGCCAAGGTAATTGCATTAATTAGTTGCTTCCTACTTTTAGTAGTGATATTTTTTGTAGTTAAACGTTTCAGAACTAAAATTATAATAGAGAAAACGGAATACGACGAGAAAATATCAAAGTTAAGTTTGGACAAGGAAACTTCAGAGCAGAAATTAATTATAAACCATCAAACCTTACAATCTTACAAAACCTTCCTTATCGAAAAAAACGAACAGATTAAGGAACTTGAAGATGAAATTGCCAAGATAAAACAAACTTCCTCAGCTTATTCAGATAACTATCAGGGTAAAATACAAGAACTGTTGAATTCTCATTTAATGGATAGTGAATCTTGGACAGCTTTTAAAACCTCTTTTATTCAAAGTTATCCTCAATACTACCAACATCTTACAAAAAATTTCATCGGCTTAACAGATTCTCATCTTCGAATTATTTTTCTTTCGAAATTGGAAATGAGCAATATTGAAATAGCAAGAATACTCGGCTTAACCTTAGACGCTGTTAAAAAAGCAAAACATCGCTTACGGAAAAAATATAGTGAAGATTATGCCTCACTTTTTGGTTAAGGATAAGTAATTTATTCAACACAATAAATCCCCTGAACTAAATTAACTCAACGGATTTTAATCTAAATCTATAAATTATTTTAAACTCGTTACCTGAGCCTTTACATAATCAACTAATGCAATGATGTCCTTTTTTAGTGGATAAACGGTTAACACTTTCTGAAAATCTGCTGTTGCATTATTAAAAAGTGCCACACAAGCTGTTTTCTCCGGACCTTTTTTAATTTTATACGATTTAAAAATAGCGTAGTCTTTATAAGCTATACCCCTATTTTGTAAAATCTGCACTTCTTCTTCTCCGCTAAAACTTAGCGCCTTTGTAAAATCTTTTATAGCCGAAAGATAAAAGCTCTCCCTCATTTGGTTCAGCGATTCTTTAGGCGCATTCGCGATGTTAAGTCTGGCTTTTCCTCTGTAATAATATGCAGAAAAATCGTCTGGTTTCACGGTAATAAGTCTGCTATAGGCATCAATAGCACTTTCGTAATCTGCGCATTGAAAATAAGAATAACCCAACATCTTTAAAACTTTGGCGTTATTCGGATCACCTGAACTTGCCTTTTCTAATTGTGCTACCGCTCCCTTATAGTCACTTTTCATATATGCCTGGGTGCCCATCTTTTCAAAATTGCTCTGCGCAAAAGAAGCTGACGAAATAGAAACAGTAAAAAGGAATAAAAATGTGTTTTTTAGATAATTCATTTAAGCGTTCTTAATTAATTGAGTTTACAACGTGGCCTGGTTTAAGAATTGCAAATTAATTAAATATACAATTATTAATCGTTTGTAAATACTAAGTTAAACGCTAAATTAGTTTAATTATGATATCGACTAGCATTTTTTTTACTACTGACTTTTTAACAGTACCGCAAACCGTTTTCGCCTTTGGCACAAGAGTTGAATTTATATCCCTTAACACATAATTAATACTTTTTTAAGGCAATGCTGTCATATTGTCTTTTACATATATTTAAAGAAGCCACTTAATGAGTATACAAGATCAATTTGATTTTAGCCAAGCCCTACCAATAATAAACGAAGACACCGAGTTTTTTCCGTTAATGTCTCAGCAGGACGAAGACGATATGAACAACGAGGAAACACCAGAAATATTAGCAATTTTACCGCTTAGAAATACTGTACTGTTTCCGGGTGTTGTTATTCCAATTACTGTTGGCAGAGATAAATCTATTAAACTGATAAAAGAAGCCTACAAAGGCGATAAGATTATTGGGGTAGTTTCTCAACGTGACGTTTCTGTGGAAGATCCGACTTTTGAGGAGCTGAATAACGTGGGAACTGTTGCGCACATTATAAAAATGCTACAGATGCCAGATGGAAACACAACTGTTATTATCCAGGGTAAGCAACGATTTCAGTTGGTTTCTGAAGTTCAATCTGAACCTTACATTAAAGTTGTTATTGCCAAGTTTCACGAAGCAAAACACCGTGCCGACAAGGAATTTAAGACGCTTGTGGCGTCAATTAAAGAAATGTCTTCGCAAATTATACAGCTTTCGCCAAACATACCTAGCGAGGCCGGTATCGCCCTTAAAAATATCGAAAGCACTTCGTTTTTGATAAACTTCATCTCATCTAACATGAATGCAGATGTGGCCGACAAACAGAAAATGCTTGAAATGCCTAACTTGCGTAAACGTGCTGAGATGGTTATGGAATTGCTTACGTCTGAACTACAAATGTTGGAGCTTAAAAACCAAATCCAATCTAAAGTTCGTACTGATTTAGACAAGCAACAACGCGATTATTTCCTAAATGCACAGTTAAAGACCATTCAAGAAGAATTAGGTGGCAACTCTACAGATTTAGAATATGAAGCATTACGTACTCGTGCCAAAAAGAAAAAATGGGAGAAACCTGTTGCAGATCATTTTAGCAAAGAGTTAGAAAAATTAGGCAGAATGAATCCTCAAGCGCCAGATTATTCTATACAAATGAATTATCTGGAACTTTTGCTAGACCTTCCTTGGAACGATTTCACTAAAGATAATTTCGATTTAAAAAGAGCACAAAAAGTTTTAGATAAAGATCATTTCGGCTTAGAAAAAGTTAAACAACGTATTATTGAGTATTTAGCCGTATTAAAATTAAAACGCGATATGAAGGCGCCAATTTTATGTTTAGTTGGCCCTCCAGGAGTTGGTAAAACATCGTTGGGAAAATCTATTGCAAAAGCTATAAATCGTAAATATGTACGTATTGCTCTAGGTGGTGTTAGAGATGAGGCAGAGGTTCGTGGACATAGAAAAACATACATCGGTGCAATGCCTGGAAGAATTATACAGTCTATTAAAAAAGCTGGCGCTGCAAACCCTGTTTTTGTATTAGATGAAATTGACAAAGTAGGTTCTGATTTTAGAGGAGATCCTTCATCAGCTTTGCTTGAAGTTTTAGACCCCGAGCAAAACAATGCATTTAACGACCATTATGTGGAGGCAGATTATGATCTTTCTAACGTTTTGTTTATCGCTACAGCAAATTCATTAAGTACAATACAGCCTGCACTTTTAGATCGTATGGAGATTATCGAAGTTAATGGCTACACTATTGAGGAGAAAATCGAGATTGCAAAAAAATACCTTTTGCCTAAACAAAAAGAGCAACATGGGCTAAAAGCTAATGCAATTAACGTTAAAAATGCTCTTATAGAAAAAGTAATTGAAGATTACACACGTGAAAGTGGTGTGCGTGGTTTAGAGAAAAAAATAGGTTCTTTAGTTCGTGGTATTGCTACAAAAATTGCAATGGAAGAAGAATACGAACCAAATTTAACCAATGCTGACGTTGAACGTATTTTAGGTGCCCCTATTTTTGATAAAGATGCTTACGAAGGCAATGAAGTTGCAGGTGTTGTTACCGGGTTGGCCTGGACTTCGGTAGGTGGTGATATTTTGTTTATTGAAGCTAGCTTAAGCCCAGGAAAGGGTAAATTAACTTTAACGGGTAATTTGGGCGATGTGATGAAAGAATCTGCAGTTATCGCATTAGCTTATTTAAGAGCGCATTCTGCTCTATTCGGTATAGAAAATGAGCTTTTTGATAATTTCGATATACATGTTCATGTTCCAGCAGGTGCTACACCTAAAGATGGTCCTTCGGCGGGTATTACCATGTTAACCGCTTTAACTTCGGCATTTACTCAACGTAAGGTAAAATCGAATTTAGCAATGACAGGTGAAATTACGTTACGCGGAAAAGTACTCCCAGTAGGTGGAATTAAAGAGAAAATTTTAGCTGCAAAACGTGCTAATATTAAAGAAATTATTCTTTGTAAATCAAACCAAAAAGACATCCTTGAAATTAAAGAGGATTACATTAAAGACCTAAAATTTCATTACGTTACAGAGATGCGTGAAGTAATTGATTTGGCTTTAACTAAAGATAAAGTAAAAAATGCGCAGGATTTAAGCTATAAAAAACCAGTTTTAACAGCTTAGTATGCGCATTAAAGGTTTTCTTCTATTCTTATTGCTTTTAACGGGATTTGGCGCATTTGCACAATCTTTTAAAAACGAATTTGGCTTTAAAAGCGAAAACGATGCTTATTTATTTTACGGACAAGACCGTTACTATACTAACGGCTTGTTCATTTATTTTAGGCATGCTGTTGACGAGCAAAAGTTGAAAAAATTAGAAAAACTTACCTACGAAATTTCTGCGGGACAAAAAATGTATAATCCGGTTTCTGGCTTTAGTCCAGACCCGGCTAAACAAGACAGACCCTTTGCAGGCTATCTTTATGCTGGCGGAAACGTGAGCTTATTTTATAAAAATGAAAGCGTTTTAAAAACAGGCTTAGAAGTAGGTGTTGTTGGTCCGGCTGCATTGGGAAAAGAAGCACAGCAGCTATTACATGATTTGGTTGGATTTTACGAAATAGAAGGATGGCAGTATCAGATAAAAAACCAGTTTGCCGTAAATTTAAATGCACAATACACGCAGTTACTTCATCGCTCTGCGGCAAAAACCGTAGATTTTTCTTTTGACGGTTATGCAAATTTAGGCACTACATTTTCTGGCGCTGGAGCAGGGATTTTATTTAGAGCAGGAAACATCAATCATTTATTTAATTCGGCATCAACAAACGCTATAATTTCTAACAATAGTAAAGTTGAAAAAATTGCCAAAAACGAATTGTTTTTTTACGCTAAACCGCAGTTAAACTTTGTGGCTTATGATGCTACCGTACAAGGCAGTTTATTTGATGATGATAGTCCGATAACGTTTAAAACTAAGCCATTAGTATTTGCGCAACAATTAGGTTTTAATTATAGCACGCCGCGTTTCACATTTGATTATAGCATTATTTTCAAGTCCAAAGAAATTAAAAGTTCAGCCAAAGCGCACCAGTATGGTGCAATAAGCATGTTTTATAGGTTTAATTAAATTGCAAATTACTCTAAACTAGCTACTTAACTAGTCAAACATTGGCTTCTTTCTATTTTCTTTCTTTGTAGATATCACCGCTTTATCATCGAGCCTTTTTTTAATTACACCTTTAGGTATTTTTGTAGGCTTTCTTTTTTTCTGCACTTGTAAACATTTAGCCAGCAAATCTGATAGTTTTATAACGGTACGCTGTTTGTTCATCAACTGGCTCCTATCCTCTTGCGAAACAATATGCAAATTCCCTTCACTGTCTAACCTATTTTCTAGTCGCTCTGCTAATAAAGCTTTTTCTTCATCAGTAAATAGCAGAGAACTTTGAGGATTAAAAACAAGCTCAACCTTGCTAGAAACCTTATTTACATTCTGCCCTCCTTTTCCTCCGCTTCGCGATGTTTTAAAAACACACTCCTTAATTAGCTCTTCTTTAGACGGTATCATGTTGCAAAAATAAACAAATACTAATTCAAAGTATTATCTTTGTGTTCTATGAGAAAAAACCTAGTTGTTGCAATAGATGGCTACTCATCTTGCGGAAAAAGTACATTGGCGAAAGCTTTGGCTAAGAAATTGGGTTTTATCTACATTGACAGCGGTGCCATGTACCGTGCGGTAACGCTTTATTTTTTGCGCAACAAAGTTGATGTTACCAATGAAGATGCCGTAAAAGATGCCTTACAGCATATCGAACTAAATTTTCATTCTCGCGATTATGAATCTCACATTCTGTTAAATGGCGAGGAAGTTTCTGAAGAAATTAGACAAATGCCAGTTTCGGAGCTGGTAAGCGAAATATCTGCTATAAAGCTTGTTCGAAAAGATATGGTGAAGCAGCAACAACGCATGGGCAAATCTAAAAATATTGTAATGGACGGTAGAGATATTGGCACTGCAGTTTTTGAAGATGCACAAGTAAAGTTTTTTATGACAGCAGATCCGAAAATTAGAGCAGAACGAAGACACAAGGAATTGATCTCTAAGGGTGACGACAAGACTACACTAGAAGAAGTGTTTGAAAACCTAGCACATCGCGATTATGCTGATACAACAAGAAAAGAAAGTCCGCTTACACGTGCCGACGATGCCATTATACTAGACAACACCAACTTAACGCAAGCTGAGCAACTACAGTTTGCTGTCGAAAAAGTAAATCCTTTTTTAGAGAGCCAAGCTCAAATTTCTATTTTTTAAGAGCAGGTTTTAAATAATTTGCTACTTTAGGTTCATATAAACAGAAATATGAAGCTCATTACCCTAAAATCTATTGCCGTTGCTACCCTATTATTTCTCGGCACAAATGCTAATGCACAAAAAAAAGGCTGGATAAATCTTTTTAACGGAAAAGACTTAAAAGATTGGACCGTAAAAATATCAAAACACGAAGTTGGCGACAATTTTGCCAATACTTTTAGAGTTGAGGATGGGAAAATGAAGGTAAGCTATGACGGCTATGATAATTTTGACAACCAATTTGGGCATATATTTTACAACAAACCATTTTCTTACTATTTACTAAAGGTTGAATACCGTTTTGTTGGCGAGCAAGCTAAAGGAGGCGAAGCTTGGGCAACTAGAAATAGTGGCGCAATGTTACACGGACAGGATCCTAAAACAATGTTAAAAGATCAAGATTTTCCGATTTCAATAGAAGCACAACTTTTAGGTGGAGATGGAAAAGCCGATCGCCCGACAGGAAATGTTTGTACACCGGGAACAACTATTGAGTTGGACAACAAACTATTTACTACACATTGTTTAAACTCAACATCTAAAACCTATCATGGCGAACAATGGGTTACGGCAGAGTTTTTAGTACTCGGCGATTCAGTAATTAAGCACATCGTAAATAAAGACACGGTTCTGGTTTACACCAAACCAAAAATTGGTGGTGGCAATGTCACAAACTTCGACCCTAAAGTAAAAAAAGATGGACAACCATTAACTGCTGGTTATATCTCTTTGCAGAGCGAAAGCCATCCGATAGAGTTTAAATCGGTACAGCTTTTTGATTTGCAACCTTACGCTACCGACAAAAAGAAATTAGATAAAATATTGGAGAAATTAAAGGACTAGTAACTTAAAATGAATAACTTAGAATTAATTTAATTCATTAAAAATGCTCAAACAAAAGTTAACGCTCTCACTCCTACTTTTAAATTTAAATTTTGCTTTTTCTCAAACAGGGAATTCAAATGATATAGCAAATGATGGGAACATTACAACAATAGTTGTAGCGGTAATTTTAACTGCTATTGCCACATCTGCCGGACAATATGCAGTTGTATTCTGGATTAGAAAAAAAGAGAAAAAACTAAAACATAAACGTCAGCTAAAATTATTGATTAGTGAGATTGAAGATTTAATGCGCCATTGCTATATCAATCTTGCAATTTTGAAAATTATAGATTTAGAAAAAGGCAAACCATCAGATTTACATTTTGAAAAGATGAAAATCATAACCGATTCTTCGATCTTATTTTCTACAGACACCTTTACTTTTATCAGCAGTAAATATACAAAACACATAAATCGGTTACGATTAAACATTAGAAACATCAATTTAGAAATAGATAAGATACTTAGCTATATTCACAAAGATGATTTCGATTCGAAAAAACTAGGCGATTATATCAATTATCTCATCAAAAAATTCGAACTTTCTTTAGATCGAAATTTACCTGAGCGAATAGCCACATTGAAGAAGGCTAAAATTGATGTCGTTAAAAAAGAAGCTAAGGATATTCACGAAAAAGATCTTGAGAGTGTGGTAAACATAATTTTATACGATTAGCTTTCTGGAAAGTTTATTTCCAATCAACACACAATTAAATTAAATTTTGCTGGGCAGATAATAATTTGCTATAATTTTCTATTTTTACCTTTACCTATTTTTTGTTTAATGAAGAGACTTAAACTGTTGCTTCTACTCTTGCTTTGCTCGGGCATGGTAGCTAATGCGCAGAAATATTACGGTGTTGGCGAAATTCCGAACCCCAAACAACAAGGGCAAGATTACTTTGTTGCCAATCCTGATGGCGTTTTAAGCAACGCTGATACGCTAAATAACTTATTAATACGGCTTGAAAAAGAAACCAAGATAGAGTTTGCTATTGCGGTTGTTAAAGACTTTAAGGAAGACGAAAACGATTTCGATTTCGCGTTAAAGCTATTCAATTTATGGGGAATTGGGAAGAAAGACGCAGACAATGGTCTTTTGCTTTTTATAGCTACCGACAGAAGAAATTACCGTTTTATTTCTGGATATGGCACAGAAGGCTTACTACCTGATGTGGTTTTAAAACAAGTTGGGGAAAAATTTCTAGTACCTGCATTTAGAGAAGGTGATTACGACGGCGGTGTTTTAGATGCTACAAACGAGATATATAACATATTAACAAATCCAAAGAAACAAGCAGACATACAGTATTTAATTTCTGAAAGCGAACGTAAAGACAACGAATGGAAATTTAGCTTAGGTTATGCACTTGCAGTTTTGCTAGCCTTTTTAGGGATTTTTAAAATATTAAACTCACAGCTACCTAAACTAGTTAAAAAAGACAAATTTGCAGACAATGGTTACGACAAATTTGTGGGCATTGGTTGTGCTGTGCTCTTTTTCGGCTGTTTTTTATCCATATTTGTATTCGCATTTATTACTGGTTTCGGTTGGCTAGAGAAAATTAGGTTAACAGATATTCCAATTATTTTATTTGTTACCCTATCCATCGCACTATTTTTTAGATACATCAGTTCTATTAGCCGATTAAGAAAATTCCACCAGGATGATGAGAACTTTTTAAAGGCAACCAATAAATTTAACCAAAGAAACTTTTGGACGATATTATTCTCGCCATTAATACTCATTCCACTCATTAACCAAATAATTAAAAGTAGGAAAAGTGAGCCACGCTTTACTCCGTTAAAAGATAGCCACGGAAATGACATGGTAAGGGTGGATCGAGATATTAATTTCGAAGGCAAACCGTTTTTAGATCCGGGTCAGCGTGAAGAAGAACTTATAAAAGTTTATGACTACGACATTTGGGAAAGCACCGACAAAGAGGAAATAAGTATTAAAGCCTGGCCTGCAGAAAATTACGACGATTATACAGAGTGTCCTACTTGCAACTATAAAACCTTCAGCAAGCCAATACAGCAAACCATAAGAGCTGCAACATATAGTTCTACCGGAGAGGCAAAAGAAATTAAAGAGTGTAAGTTCTGCGATTATGAGGAATTTATAAGAAATATTACGCTGGCCAAGTTGGTAAAGTCAAGCTCTTCTAGCTCTTCTTCGTCTGGCGGAGGCTCTTCTTCAAGCAGTAGCGGCAGTTTTGGCGGCGGCCGAAGCGGTGGTGGTGGTGCCGGTGGTAGCTGGTAACTTGTAAAACAAAAAGTTTATTTCTTAGTTATTTTAAAAATTGATGTAATGGAGCGTATGCATTTTATACCTTTGTGCCGTTAACACTCCCTACATCTTTTAAGATGTTGAGCATTAAAAATCGTTAATGCTTATTATAAATAATTATGATGATAAAATTTTTTACTACCCTTGCCTTTTTATTTTTTGCTGCAGTTGGCCTACATGCACAAGATATGTACAAGGTTACTGCCGACAAACTTAATGTTAGAGCTACAAACGACAAACAGAGCAAAATTATTGGTTTCGTGCCTCAAAACGAGAACGTAATGGTGCTAGACTCTAGCAATGCCAAGTACTTTAAAATTAAAGTTAGCAATGGCGAAGGTTGGGTAAGTAGCGAATTTTTAACTAGAATTTCTAAAGCTCCGGCGAAACCGAATGCTACTGTTGCGACAAAAACAACTTCACCTGTTACATCATCTACTAACAATAAGCAGCTTATCTTTTTTGTAGTTGCTGGCTTAGTAATGGCTATAGCTTTGTATTTAATTTTTAAATATCTGGGCAATCATAAGTTTTTAGGTGCATTTTCGGCTATTGGCTTATTGGCTATTTGCTACATGAGCTATGTCTCTTTTATTAAACAACACCATGTAAGTGGTTTATTTACCAGCGATAGCGATACGCAATACCAAACGTTCAACTTTAAAGGAAAAGATTCTGTAGTAGTAAAAGATGTTTATGCCGATTCTGTTTTTACTGCACATTATACAATAGATGGCGATGTGATTAAGCTTAAACAACAAGAGAACATTATTTTACTAATTATCAGAGATGAAAAAACCTTAATTGGCGAAGGTTTTACTAGAGGCATTTTTAATAAGAATTAGATAAAATATATTTTCCAATATAGGCGAACAAAACAACTGCTCCTACCAACGGCTCTACTACTCTTCGAGATTTGCAATCTCGAAGCCTTACCGTATTAACAAGTTCCAAATACAAACTGTAACAGCAACAATAAAATCAGTTTAAATTTAATTGATGAAAAAAGCGTTATACATCCTTTTCTTCTTATTTTTCACATTATTAAATGCATCTAGGGCTTGCAACTGCTCAATTCTATCAACAGTAACTTACCAATACCAAACCGCTGATTTTGTAGCTTCCATAAAAATTTTAAAAAACTATAAAAACACTCCGGAAAGTAATGAATACTACAAATCTGACATAGAAATAATTGAACTTTATAAAGGAAAAAAGGTAAAACGCATTTCTGTACTTGGAAGCAACGGAAACAATATGTACAATTCATGTGGCACATTTATTAACGTTGGAGAAATAAGACTGATTTTTGGCAACCTTGAAAAAGATGGTTCGATTTCAACTTATCTTTGCACATCATATTACAAGCCTTTAAGTGTGGGATACGAGGATAATAAAGTAGCTCAAAAACTTAGGCTACTTAAAGCTGCAGCAAAAAACCACCGAATTAGTGTCTCTAACGACGCTGCGTTATACCCTTATGATTTCAAACAAATTTACGATCCGGAACTCGCAAATAATTACAGTATTGTAAAAGTAAAACTAGACCATGAAGGCAAACCTTTGCATATAAAGTGCCTAACTAAAGAACAACAGAAACTGATAAAGCACTATAAGACGTATTTTACGAATGAGGTAGATTGGAAGGGCCGATTAAATCGAATAAAGGTAAAATCGGGGAAAGGAATCACATTGTTTTTTGAGATCAATCCTTATACGAATACCAAACCTAATAACTAGTCGAACCGCAATATTTTGGCTACAAATCTGGAACAGCACCAATATCAATCTAACACAGGCTTTACAAAACTCAAGGAATTTTAAATTGTTATTTATTAACGTATTATTAAAATTCTTTTATGAAAACTAGAATGATTTGGGCTAATTTGGCGGTGGCCGATTTAGAAAGAACAACTAAATTTTATACAGCATTGGGATTTGAGGCTAATGGATCAAATGAATCGGATGAGTTGGTAAGTTTTGCTTTCGGAAATGATAATTTTATCATAAATTTCTTTACAGAAAGCCGTTTAAAAGCTGGCACCCACATGGAGATAGCTGATTTAAAGTTAGGTAATGAAGTTATATTTTCGTTATCTGCCGATAGCAGAACAGAGGTTGACGATTGGACGAAAATCGTAACAGATGCTGGTGGCACTGTATTTTCAGGACCAGAGGATTTCCAAAAGGGATATACATTTGGTTTTTCAGATCCGGATGGTCATAAATTTAACTTTTTGTACTGGCCGGGAATGTAATTGGCCTTAGAAAATCGAGCCGGTTATCTCCTATCTTTTGAACCACACCGTGTTGTTATTTTTTAGCACAACTGCAAATTAATAAACCCGGTTGCAGCGAACACGAAGCTGAGGAACGAAGCAAGTAAAGCGAAAAACGGGACTGGCGTTAAAAAGAGCTTTGTATTTGCTTTTCGAACTAAAAAAAGCTGAAAGTTAAAAGCGAAACGCACAAAGCTATTTTGACTTATTTGCGATAAGCAATTTGCAATAAGTGTTACTATTTTGACTATATCCTTAATTATCAGCAACATTTATTAAAAAAATCTTTTCTTTTAAAAAAGAAATTTCTACCTTTGCAGTCCCTAAATAGGGAACAAAGGAGATATTTAATTAATGGCTAAAAAACAAGTAGCAGAAAAAGAACTAGAGGCTAAAAAAGCCGAACTACAAGGTGCAGACGCTCGTCTGACCGAGAAAGAAACAATTGAGTCAGAAGCTGATTCGGTTTCTATCGAACAAATCAAGTCATCTTTAGCAACACCAGATCAAGATTTTGATTGGGATGCAGATGATAAAGTATTTGGTAACTACAATGATGCAGACCGTAAAAAGTTTGAAGAAATGTACACCGATACTTTCAACCAAATCACTCAAGGCGAGATCATTAGTGGTATCGTTGTATCTATCAACAACAAAGACGTTGTATTAAATGTTGGCTTTAAATCTGACGGTTTAGTATCTACATCTGAGTTTAGAGATACGCCTGATTTGAAAATTGGCGATTCAGTGGATGTTTTCGTAGAAGCTCCAGAGGATGCGAATGGTCAGTTGATTTTATCTCGTAAGAGAGCAAAAACACAACGTTCATGGGAAACTATTAACGCTGCCTTAGACAATGACACGATCATTAATGGTTTTGTGAAGAGCCGTACTAAAGGTGGTTTAATTGTTGACATTATGGGTGTTGAGGCATTCTTGCCAGGTTCTCAAATTGATATCAAACCTATCCGTGATTACGATGTTTACGTTGGTAAAACAATGGAATTCAAAGTTGTAAAAATCAACCACGAATTTAAAAACGTTGTAGTTTCACACAAAATCTTAATTGAAGACGATTTAGAGTCGCAAAAAGTTGAAATCGTTTCTAAATTAGAAAAAGGACAAGTATTAGAAGGTACTGTTAAAAACATTACTGACTTTGGTGTGTTCATCGATTTAGGCGGTGTAGACGGTTTATTGCACATTACTGATATTTCTTGGGGCCGCATAGAGCATCCAAAAGAAGTATTATCATTAGACGAGAAAATCAACGTTGTTGTTTTAGACTTTGATGATGAGAAAAAACGTATTGCATTAGGCTTAAAACAATTAACTCCTCACCCTTGGGAGAATTTAGATGCTAACTTAGCTGTTGGCTCTAAAGTAAAAGGTAAAATTGTTACTGTAGCAGATTACGGTGCTTTCTTAGAAATCATTCCAGGTGTTGAAGGTTTAATCCACGTTTCAGAAATGAGCTGGTCACAAAACTTACGTTCACCTCAAGAGTTCTTGAAAGTTGGCGATGAAATCGAGGCTGAAGTTTTAACTTTAGACAGAGACGAGCGCAAAATGAGCTTAGGTATCAAACAATTAACTCAAGATCCTTGGCAAAACGTTGCTGAAAGATATCAAATTGGAAGCAAGCACCAAGCTGTTGTTAAAAACATGACTAACTTTGGTGTATTTGTTGAAATTGAAGAAGGAATTGACGGATTAATCCACATTTCTGATCTTTCTTGGAGCAAAAAAGTTAACCACCCTAACGAGTTTACTAAAGTTGGCGATACATTAGACGTTGTAGTTTTAGAACTTGATGTTGAAAACCGCAAATTATCTTTAGGTCACAAACAGTTAGAGGAAAACCCTTGGGATACTTTCGAAACTATCTTTACCCTTGATTCAGTTCATACAGGTACAGTAGTTAAAGTAACTGATAAAGGCGCTGTTATTTCTTTACCTTACGGTGTAGAAGGTTTCGTACCAACTAAGCACATGGCTAAAGAAGATGGTTCTGTAATCAAAGCTGAAGAAACTAATGAATTTAGAATCATTGAGTTTAACAAAGATGCTAAACGTATCGTTGTGTCTCACGCCCGTATCTGGGAAGAGGCTAAAGCTGAAGTTGCTGCTGAAGAAAGAGCTACTAAAAAGAAAGAAGCTAAAGCTTCTGTAAGCGCAGTTAAAAAAGTGAAAGATTCTGTAGAGAAATCTACATTAGGTGATCTTAGCGTTCTTGCTCAATTAAAAGAGCAAATGGAAGGCGAAGAAAAAAACAAAAAATAAGCTTTTTAAACGCTAATAAATTAAATCCCGGTAAGCAACGCTTATCGGGATTTTTTGTTTCACAGAACTCGTCATTGCGAGGCACGAAGCAATCTCATTCGCAAAGCTTATAAGAAAACGAATGCCATAGCTCATCGCTTACTCCTGCCCCGCTTTTCGCTTCAATCTTTTTGATAAGTAACTCTGCTAAAAGCACCTGCTTTTTAAGAGAACAAAACCCGAAGCTATTTTTTCTGTTTGCAAAACAAAAAGTATTTTCGCTACAATCGGGTTTACATTTTAAGTATGTACTATTTGCCAACATCACCCTTTCAAAGTTTTGTGTTTTGGCTTCTACCACCTCCAAATCCTTCTCCTAAAGGACAGGGAAACAAAGGAACTACGTTTGACTAACAGCTTTAGCAGGGTGAGGTTTATTTTTCCTACTTTTGAAAATCAAACTTATCCAAATATGAAGAAATTTATTTACTGCGCTGTACTTTTTGCTTTGAGCTTTAATCTTTCTGCTCAAGAAATAAATATTATTCCTAAACCAGTTGAGTTACGCGTGGGTAATCAAGAAGATGCTTTTATATTAACCAGTGAAACTGTAATTTACAGTCCAGATTCAGCGTTAAATTCTTCTGTATTATTTCTAACAGACTACCTCAAGACAAATTATGATCTAACACTTCAGGTTAAAACAAAGCTAGATACAAATGATAAAAGCAGAATTGCATTGTACCTAACAAAGCCATCTAATGGTGAACCTGCCTTTGACTATTATTCTACGTATTACCTGCAAAGCTTCAAAGGTTCGGTTAATATTACTTCTCACAGTGCCGAGTTGATTTTCAACGGCATACAAACTTTAATACAACTTTTACCAACCGAAAAAAGCAATCATTTAAAAGTTCCTTCGGTTATGATTAATGATTACGCCCGCTTCGCCTATCGAGGCATGCACTTAGATGTAAGTCGCCATTTTTTTGATGTAGCAACCGTAAAAAAATACATCGATTATCTCGCCCTGCATAAGATGAACTATTTCCATTGGCATTTAACAGATGACCATGGTTGGAGAATAGAAATAAAAAAGTATCCTAAACTTACAGAAATTGGCGCTTGGCGTAATGGTAGTATTATAGGTTTGTGGCCAGGCAAAGGCAACGAACAAATAAAATATCAGGTATTACCAAACGACGTGAAAATAACACCTGCAAATGCGGTAATAAAAACAGATAACATAAAACATGGTGGTTTTTACACGCAGGAAGAAATAAAAGATGTAATCGATTATGCAGCTAAAAGATACGTTACCATTATTCCTGAAATAGAGATGCCAGCGCATAGCATGGCGGCTTTAGCGGCGTACCCAGAGTTTGGTACAGAACCCAATAAAAAATACAAAGTTGCAGAAACTTGGGGTATGATGAACAAATACAATAACGTATTTGCGCCTACTGAGAAAACATTTAAATTCTTGGAAGATATTTTAACCGAAGTGATGGATCTATTCCCCTCGCAATACATACACATTGGTGGAGATGAGGCTTCAAAAATTTGGTGGAGAAAGTCTGTGGCCACCCAACAAATGATGAAGGTAAACAACTTAAAAGACGAAAGTGCACTACAGAGCTATTTTTACATCGTATAGAGAAGTTTGTGAACAGCAAAGGCAAAACCATTATCGGTTGGGACGAAATTTTAGATGGTGGCCTTGCCCCTAACGCTGTAGTGATGAGCTGGCGAGGCGAAAAAGGTGGTATAGCAGCAGCAAAGGTGAAACAAAAAGTAATCATGACACCAGAAGAAAAGCTTTACCTAAACCATAAGCAGTTTATGAAAGATGATAGCTTAGCTGCTAATAAATTTTTGCCATTAGAGACGGTCTATAATTACGAACCTGTGCCAGCAGAGCTGAATGCCGAAGAAGCTAAATACATTTGGGGTGCACAAGGTAATTTATGGTCAGAATATATTGCAAACCCTGCCAAAATAGAATACATGCTTTTCCCGCGTATGGATGCACTTTCCGAAATTCTATGGTCGCCAAAAAATCAAAAAAATTATCCGGATTTTTTAAACCGGTTAAAGACACAGTTTAAACGCTATGATTTAATGGGAATTACCTACAGTAAAAGATATTTAGGGAATTAAAAAATGTTTTGAGATTTAAGTTTTCAATGATATATTTAGATATTAAATAACGCTTTCTAAAATGGAAAATCAAGAACTTAATTTGTGCGCTTGCTGCACGAATACCTACCAACCTGTAGACACCTTTTGCACTAATTGTGGTTATCCCCTGCAAGGTAAC
The DNA here is from genome assembly GCF_003313325.1 of Pedobacter namyangjuensis. Taxonomy (GTDB): domain Bacteria; phylum Bacteroidota; class Bacteroidia; order Sphingobacteriales; family Sphingobacteriaceae; genus Pedobacter; species Pedobacter namyangjuensis. Next base: position 503,037 of record NZ_QMHQ01000003.1, read on the forward strand.
GAAGATGCGCAAAGAAATCATATTGCAAATAGATCAATAAAAGAAGTAGATCTAATAGAATTAGATAAGAAAGTTAAAGCAGCAAGTCAATCTTTGTATTGGATTGCGGGAATTATGGCATTTTCTAGTTTAATAAGTTATTTTACATTAGCTGAAAATGATGACATTACTGTATTTCTTATAACTACAGTAATTTTAGTCGGCGCATTCTTAGCTTTTGCAGTCTGGAGTAAAACAAAACCAGTTACAGCTCTAATATCTGGACTATCATTATACATTATCGTTCAGCTTCTAAATTTGATGGTAGATCCTACTTCTATACTAAAAGGCATAATTTTTAAAATCCTAATTATTGGCTATTTGGTTAAAGGTATTATGGCAGTGTTGGAAAGCGAAAAGATAAAAAAAGAGCTATTTATCAAATAATTGGAGCTTCGAGAAAACGAACTCATTTTATGCACGAATTGCAAAAATGAGTTAACAGGCAAAAGTAATTTTTGTAATCACTGCGGACAAGCAAGAAACCATTCAGAGATTGCATCTCAACCAGATAAAAAGCAAAACCTACACCAAATAGCAGCTTTTTTTGGAATTGAGTTAATTATTTGTCTTTCAGCTTTACTAATAGAAAATCATAGTCTAACCTTAACTTTATTTTACGATGGCTTAATGGCTATAATAGCTATTTGCTTTTTTAGTATCAACTGGCAAGAAAACAAATTGATATTAAAATGGCCAAATTTTTCTTTAAAAAACATAGCCGGACTTGTAATCGCGACAATCTTGGCATCGCTAATAGTGCAATTTTTGGTAGCGAATTTAAATCAACTAGTGTTTAAAGAAAATTCATCATTCTATTTAAATTATATTTTTCATCCCTATGGAAAATCTATTATGATTGTGTCCATTGCACTGTTTCCGGCCTTGTTTGAAGAACTTGCCTACAGAGGTTTTTTAATGGAGCGTTTGCTAAAAGTAGTAGACGAAAAAGAAACAATTTATATCACTTCTATTTTATTCTTTTTCATTCATCTGAGTATATTTTCCTTCTTTTGGATGTTACCTCTAGGTCTGATACTTGCTTATGTAAGAATTAAAACAAAGACAATTTGGTACGGGGTAATTATGCATTTCTTTTTCAATTTAACAGCTTGCCTATTCGAAATTTACAATTACGGAGATCTGTTCTAATATGCTAATTTATGTGCTACCCGAATTTGAAAAGCACCTGGTGTAACGCCCACAATCTTTTTAAACGCTCTAATAAAATAATTCGCATCAGTAAAGCCTAGCTCGTAACTGATAGACGCGATTTTATTTTCAGGCTTAGCTAATAATTCTTTTGCTTTATCCATCTTTGCAGCCAAAATATACTCATTCGGACTAATACCTAACTCACGCTTAAACAATCTGTAAAAGGTAGCCTTACTCATGCAGGCTTTGTTGCTCAAACTGTCAATACTTATTTTTTCGTTTAGATTCGCTTTAATGTATCCTATTACGTAAGCAAGAGGGTTTTGATTTAAAGTCGCAAAATCATCGTTAACCAATTTTAAATTCTGACTTTGCATAATTCTAATCAACAATTCTTTCAAAGTTAAATCTGCTAACACATCTTTTTCTCTAGAGGGCTCGGCGCAAACCTTAATAATTTTGTTAATCAATTGTGCTATCTCCTCGTTATTATAGAAGTGATACTCATCGTAATTTAAGATCCATTTACTATTAGCATCTTCTTTCGGAAAAAATTCATTTAAATAGCCTAAAGTTTGGTTAATTTGCTGTTGGTCTATAGCCAAAGCAATGCACTGCGCTGGGTTCGTATCACTAGCTTCGGGAAAATCTATTTTCATGGTAACATCCGCCGGTACAATAACCGTTTGCCCAGGTAAATAATCAAACCCTTGTTTATCGAACAAATGCATCACTTTTTTTCCTCTAAGCATACTGGTAACAACAAAATCGTTAAATGTTAAAGGCACTTGGTAAGAACTTGCATAGGTTTCGAAAACATTTAGTTCGCAATGCGCCAAAGTGTAAGCTGTCCTGTTTTCTACTAGTGTTTGCAAAGTTTTTGGAGCGCTTAAACTTATAGAGTTCAATATATGTTGCATCATTAATATAATTTGGTTTGCTATTAACGTACTATATCAAATATAACTTTATTTCGTAAAGGTTACAATTGCTGCAACGATAATGCTACTTGTTGCAACAATTATACTATCTAACATATCTGCTTTGCATTAGGTTTGTAATAACCAAATCTTAATAAAATGGAAAATTTAGTAAAAAGACCAGAATTCAAATCTCATTATGATAATTACATCAACGGAGAATTTGTAGCACCTATTAATGGTAAATATTTCGATAACATCTCTCCTATTGATGGAAAAGTATTTACAAAAGCAGCGCATTCATCAAAAGAAGATTTAGAATTAGCGGTAAACGCGGCACACGAAGCCTTTAAAACTTGGAGCAAAACTTCAGCTACAGAAAGAAGTATCATCCTTAATAAAATAGCACAGCGTATTGAAGACAATTTAGAATACCTTGCAACCGTAGAAACTATTGATAATGGCAAAGCTATTAGGGAAACACTAAATGCCGACATTCCGCTTGGTGTTGATCACTTCAGGTATTTTGCAGGAGTTATCCGTGCAGAAGAAGGTTCGGTAACCGAATTAGATGAAAATACTGTTTCACTGATTGTCCACGAACCAATTGGCGTTGTAGCTCAAATTATTCCTTGGAATTTTCCGTTACTAATGGCAATTTGGAAACTTGCACCAGCTTTAGCTGCCGGCAACTGTGTGGTTTTAAAACCTGCAGAAAGCACACCTACTTCAATATTGGTGCTAATTGAATTAATTGGCGACTTACTGCCTCCTGGAGTTGTAAATATTGTAAACGGTTTTGGCGCAGAGCTAGGTAGGCACTTAGTTACCAATCCAAAAGTGGCTAAGGCTGCTTTTACGGGCTCTACCCCTACAGGTCGATTGGTAATGCAATATGCTACAGAAAACATTATTCCAGTAACTTTAGAACTTGGTGGCAAATCGCCTAATATATTCTTTAGCTCTGTAATGGACGAAGATGATGCATTTTTAGATAAAGCCATTGAAGGGGCTGTTTTATTTGCTTTCAACCAGGGGGAGATTTGCACTGCTCCATCAAGATTATTAATACAAGAGGATATTTACGAAAAGTTTATTGCCAAAGTAATCGAGAGAACTGAAGCTATAAAGGTTGGTAGTCCTCTAGATAAAACAGTAATGATGGGCGCACAAGCTTCAAAAATTCAGTACGACAAAATTGCTTCCTATATTAAATTAGGAAAAGAAGAGGGTGCAGAAGTATTAACTGGTGGCGATGTAAATAAATTAGAAGGCGATTTAGCTGAGGGCTACTACATAAAACCAACATTATTTAAAGGCCATAATAAAATGCGCATATTCCAAGAAGAGATTTTTGGTCCGGTGTTGGCAGTTACTACTTTTAAAACCGTAGAAGAAGCTATCGAAATTGCCAACGACACGCTTTATGGTTTAGGTGCAGGCGTTTGGACTAGAGATGCACATCAGCTTTATCAAGTACCACGTGCTATACAAGCTGGCCGAGTTTGGGTAAACCAATACCATGCCTACCCTGCCGGAGCTCCATTTGGAGGCTATAAACAATCTGGTGTTGGTAGAGAAAATCATAAAATGATGTTAGGTCATTATCGCCAAACCAAAAACATGCTTATTTCATACGATAAAAATAAATTAGGTTTCTTCTAATCCAGGCCTATTTTCACTTTGGGCGTAGTCGGAGGATTAAGCAAAAGTCTTAGATTACGCTCAAACTGACATTAATCCTAAAGCATCAATATTATTAAGTAAAACCTTTAACGTTAAATAATCAACAAATATAAACGATGATAAAGAGATTAGATGCAACGGAAAAAGCTATCGATTTAATTAAAAAATTAAAAGAATTACATGGCGAATTAATGTTTTACCAAGCTGGTGGATGTTGCGAAGGAACACAGCCACAATGTTTTGAAAAAGGCGGTTACTATTTACGTATGAACGATGTTTGTATAGGCGAAATTGATGGTAGCGAGTTTTGGGTCGATAAGGATTTATTCGAATATTGGAAGTATTCTCATTTTAAATTAGATGTTCTTGATGGTTTTGGCGTGGGTGGTTTTTCATTAGAAACACCTTTGGGAAAAACATTTAAAATACATTACACGCTTTTTACTGCTGAGGAACTAGAGAACCTGACGCCGATTAAAAGAGAGGGAGAATAATTCAATTGCTCAAATCAAATATCTTTTTATATCTTTTCTCACATTCCGTAAATTAATGCAATATTTGAGCTGATTTTATCAAGATGAGAAAAGTATTTGCCATTATCTGCACCTTAATTACCTTATACGCAATTAAAGAAACTGTTATAATTTTTATAAGCGATAACGCTGAGGTTATTGCTAAAAGACCAATTTTAATTGTAATTGCTTTAAGCATAACATTACCGCTTGTATTTTTATCGCTTTGGTTATGGAAACCAAAGAACAGAAATCTACCAAATTCGTAAAATGCCTTTAACCGACGAGCAAATAAAAACACTAGCCCAACAATTGAGCAAGCCGAACGGCGAGCATGGAATTAGCGTGGCAAATATGATGCACGACAGCAATATAGGGATGACTAGAAGTACCTATAGTACTTTAAATTTGACTGATGAAGATAGTGTTTTAGAACTTGGACACGGTAATGGCAAACATGTACATGAAGTTTTAGGCGGAGGAAAAAACTTAACTTATACAGGGTTAGAAATTTCTGATTTGATGAAATTGGAAGCCGAGTCTCAAATGTTGCAACGTGTTTCATTTGTTTTGTATGACGGTGTAATCATCCCTTTTCAAGAAAATAGCTTTACAAAAGCAATGACGGTAAACACGATTTACTTTTGGCGAGAACCTGTAAAATTATTAAACGAAATCTACCGGGTTTTAAAAACTGATGGATTATTAGCTATAGCCTTTGCTCATAAGCAATTTATGGAAACTCTTCCTTTTACAAAATATGGCTTTAATCTTTATGATGATGAAAAGCTCGCTAGTTTGGTAACACAAACGGCTTTTAAATTAGTTTCTACTACACATCACAAAGAGCAAGTCCGTAGCAAAACTGATGAATTGGTAGAGAGGACTTATTCGGTTATGCTATTGCAAAAGTAAAACTCTTTAAAATTTAGTCCAAAAATTTCTCTTTTAAAGCTGGCGTTGGTACCCAGCAACTTTCTTGCTTGCCGTACCATTTGTACCGATTTTTTGCAATGTAGTTGTAAACTGCATCTCTAATAAATCTTGGCACTATAATAAAACCATAAAGCAAAGGCCATAAACCGTTTAACTTTTTAGCAACACGCAAAGCCGCTGTTGAGCGTTGGTGAATTTTTCCATTTTCTAGCAGGATAAAACTATCACCTTTGGCAGGTTCGATATTAAAGGGAGCAAGCTTTTCTGTAGCATAATCACTTTGTAAGGATGCGAAGCGGAATAAATTATTTTTATCCCTTTCAATAGTAAACTGTACCGCAGCATTACAGAGATTACAAACGCCATCAAAAAAAATTACTGGTTGCATACACAAATATAATGTTTTAAGAAGCCTACATTAGCCGATGAAAAACAGCATTTTGCAATATAATTTTTAAACGAAACGCTTTATAATACGTAATTTGTGTGTGTATTTGCCCAGTTCTGCATTGTAAATACCTTGATCGTCAATCGCGTCAATTCTAACTTTTCCTGCAGAATGGATAATGGTGTCGTTACTTAACATCATACCTACATGTGTAATTTTACCATTTTCATTATCGAAAAACGCTAAGTCTCCGAGCTGTGCAGATGCTAAAAAATCAACTAAAACACCGTCCTCAGCTTGTTGCGAAGCATCTCTTCTAAGAACAATTCCATTTAATTTATAAACGGTTTGCACAAAGCCAGAGCAATCTATACCAAACAAAGTTCTCCCCCCCCACAAATACGGAGTGTTTTCGAAAAATTTAGCTGTTGCCTCTACGTTACTTTTAAAATTTAAGCCATTGGGCACTACAGGAGTTGAAGTCACCTCAAATTTTTCATCCCCTATAAAACAAAAACCATCTCTATAGTAAGGCAAAGTACATCCCGGACTAAGATAATATTTTGTTCCATTACTAGCAATCAGCGTGTTATCTAGTTGCAGTGGTGTTAAATACTGGTAGGCTTGTTCATCGTTATATTGCACGTCAGCAATTATCTGCAATTGCTTGTAATCCATCCAACCTTCATAATTATCGTGCAGAGTTTTCACTAAGCACCATTTTTCTGTCTTCTCCAGCACTTCAACTCTATCTCCAAATAATAACTGAGAAACAATTTCGCTTCTATCCGATGGTTCTTTTCTTAATGGCGCTATGGCAAGCTTGCAAAGGTGGTAGTTTTTCATTACAAAAATATATGCGATAAAAATAGCGAATAAGGCTCATATGCAAACATTTATATTATTTATTTTGTTGTATTCTATATTAATCTAAATGCTTGAGCCATGAATTACAAAAGAATTTTAATTGCCGTAGATAATAGTATTTGTGCTGAAAAAGCTGCAATCTCTGGATATAGCCTAGCTTCAAAATTTGATGCGGAAGTTGCACTGGTAAATATTATCGAACCCGCACCTGCTACGGTAAATCCTGATTTTACCTTAGCACCTGTGTTTATGGAAGTGTACGATAATAGTGAAGAGAATAGTCACCTATTATTGAAAGAAATAGAAACTAAACATAGCAAAGGTATACCGACGACCTATCTATCTGTTTTAGATACTGCGTCAAACGGAATTGTTAAACAGGCCGAAGAGTGGAATGCTGATTTGATTGTGATTGGAACACATGGTCGTAGTGGCTTATATCATTTTTTAATGGGGAGCGTTGCAGAACACGTGGCAAGAAAAGCTGCCTGCCCTGTTTTGATTATTCCTAATAAGGATGAAGATTGAACGAACAAGGATGAAAGAACAAAGAACAAGGATAAAAGAGCAAGGATAAAAGATCAAAGAACAAGGAATAAAGATCACAAAAAAAGAGATACAATAGTATCTCTTTTTTTTATTTTTTATATTAAAGACTTAACTTTAGACTTTGGACTCAAGACTTTAGACTATAACCACCTATCCTTCTTGATGTAACCAAGCTTTTTTGGCCAACAGTTCCTCTTCAGTTTCACGAATATCCTCATCATCTACACAGCAATCTACTGGACAAACCGCTGCACATTGTGGCTCATCGTGGAAACCTTTACATTCTGTACATTTATCAGAAACGATATAATACACTTCATCAGAAACAGCATCTTGTGATGCTCCTGCATCAACTTGATCTCCGCCAAAATCAATAATACCATCTAAAGAGGTACCATCAGAAAATCTCCAGGCTGTGCCTGCGTCATAAATTGCATTATTTGGGCATTCTGGCTCGCATGCTCCACAATTAATGCACTCGTCTGTTATTTTAATTGCCATGTGTTCGTGTAATTCTTTTGCTAAGTTTAACTTTGCGATGCAAATATATAACATAATCCATTTATAATAGTTCTAAATATGTCATCACTTACTAAAGAGAAAATTATCGTTGCACTACAAAAACTGAGTATTTTCCTGCAAAATCCTAGTCAGTCGTTTGAACATATTATAAACAGCGCACAAAATAGCAATGGCTGGTTTATCGAATCTGAGGTAAAAAAAGCAATTTCGGCGTTAAACCAGATGTTAAATGAAAATGATTTACATACTTGGCTAGCTGACGTTACGCTAGTAGAGACGCCAAAAAAAATCGGGCTAATTTTAGCCGGGAACATTCCTCTAGTTGGTTTTCATGATGTTCTATCTGTTTTAGCTACTGGAAATATAGCTCTAATTAAAATGTCTTCGTCAGACGACAAGTTGTTACCCGCACTTTTAAATGAACTTATTGCTATAGAACCTTTATTTGCAGACCGTATAGTTTACGTAGAACGATTAAAAGATTTTGATGCCATCATTGCTACTGGCAGTAATAATACTTCTCGTTACTTTGAATACTATTTTGGCAAGAAACCTAATATCATCAGAAAAAACAGAAATAGTGTTGCTGTATTAAACGGGCAAGAAACCGTTGAAGAAATAAATAGCTTAGGAAATGATATTTTCGATTATTTTGGTTTAGGTTGCCGAAATGTTTCTAAAATTTATGTTCCGAAGGGATATGATTTGAAACATCTTTTTGAGCCAATTGAGGTTTTTCAGCCAATCATCAACCATTTTAAATATAACAACAACTACGATTATAACAAATCCATCTACCTTGTTAATGGAGTAAAACATTTCGACAATGGCTTTTTATTGGTTAAGGAAGATGAAAATTTTGTGTCGCCATTAGCTGTTTTATTTTACCAAGAATATGAAAATATTCAGGAAATAGAACAAATCCTAAATCAACAAACCGAGCAAATTCAATGTATTGTAAGTAATCTTCCTCTAAATATTGATAAGGATATTTTTGGTTTTGGTTGCAGTCAGCATCCTAAACTTTGGGACTATGCAGATAATGTAAACACCATCAAGTTTTTGCAAAATTTGTAGAAGCCAAACTAATCGCTATTTTGTAGCTTATTAGTCAAAATTTGAAACGCTTCTATAAATTATTTAGCTTATTTGTAATCTTCATTTTTTTCCAAACGGAAATTAATGCTCAAGTATGTACCGGCGCTTTAGGAGATCCCGTAATTAATATCGACTTTGGTAGAGGGAGCAATCAATTTGGACCACCCCTACTTTCTAATCAAACGGATTATATCTATAATGCAGGCACTCCAAATGCTGGGCAATATGTGATTACGAAAAATACATTTGGCATGCACAATTCAGAAAGAGGCTGGCATCAAATCATTAATAGAACTCCTAATGATACTGATGGTTACATGATGGTAATTGACGCAGCTCTTAATCCAGGTGTTTTTTACCAGACAAGTATTAATAATTTGTGCCCTAAGACTACATATGAGTTTGCTGCTTGGATTAATAATATTCTAAATTATTCCGGAATCAAACCTAATGTAACTTTCCTTATAGAAACAAACGACGGGATACTTTTAAGTAAGTATGATACTAACGATATTTTAGAAAGTACTGTTTCAACATGGAAAAGATATTCAACGACTTTTACTACTTCCAACGAAACGGATATTGTTTTAAAAATTGTGAATAACGGCAGTGGTCAAAATGGAAATGACCTAGCAATTGATGACATTACTTTTAGCGCTTGTGGGCCCGAAATTATAAGTTCTATAAACAATGTTGGCACTAAAGCAGATTTGTGTTCGGGCGAAAGTGAAACCTATGTGTTGAAGGCTAATGTTGGCACCGGTTACGAAAATCCAGTTTACCAATGGCAGGAAAATAAAAATGGAGTATGGACCAATCTTGACGGAGAGACATCTACCCAAACAACCCGAACTTTCCTAAATGCTACTGCGGGTTTGTATCAATATAGATTAAATGTAGCAGAGCGAGAAAATATTGGCTCTCCACTTTGTGGCGTTTTTTCAGCGGTATTAACTATAAGGGTAACACAACAACCTAATGCGGCTGCAACTTCAAATTCGCCCGTCTGCTTTGATGGACAAATTAGACTTTTAACCAATAATATCAATCTGTTACCAGGTGATGATGTAACCTATAAGTGGACCGGCCCAAATTTTAGCTCGGCAGATAGAGATCCCATCATCAGCAACGCTAACTTAGTGCATGAAGGAACCTATTTTTTAACAGTTAAAATAAATGGTTGCACTAGCACTACTCAAACTGAGGTTAAAGTAACGCCTAAAGTAATTGCCTCTACTACTTTTAACGACATTACCATTTGCGAAGGCGATGTTATTAGACTTGAAGCGAGTGGCGGTGATACATTTAAATGGTTGCCGTCCGAAAACCTTAACGATCCGAATACTGCTACGCCAATCGCATCGCCTAAAAAAACAACCACCTATTCGGTAACGGTAGGCGTAGGAGCTTGTCTTGATACCAAAAACATAACGGTAACAGTAAACCCTAAAACAACAGGAAACGCCGGCGCAGATAGAAGAATTCTTGCCGGGCAATCTGTTCAGCTAGATGGAACTGCAACAGGCAGCAACGCTAAGTTTAGTTGGAGTCCGACGGACTATTTAGATGATCCGACAATATTAAACCCTATTGCAACACCACCTGCAGACATAACTTACACGTTGACCATAAGTTCTGATTGTAATACGGTTACCGATGATGTTTTTATAAGAGTTTTTCCCAAAGTAGACATTGCCAATACTTTTACACCAAATGGCGATGGAGTTAATGATACATGGATAATTCCAGCAATAGAAAGATTCGAAAAAATTAAACTCGAAGTAATGACACGTTATGGCGAAAAAGTGTTCGAAGCTAACAGTTTCAAATCTTGGGATGGAAAATTTAAGGGCAATGATTTACCTGTAGGCACCTATTTTTATATACTTTACCTCGGCGACACGGCTCAAAAATTTTCTGGTTGGGTTTTATTAACCAGATAAATAAGAATTTTCAATTCTTTATCAGATTGAAAATGCTATTTTTGGACAAATGTATATCATCAAAGTAAAAGGCATCGCCAAAATTCCAGATTACGTACAACTAAGGGATGAGAAGTTTACGTTATTAGCGTACTTTAGGGTTGATAGGCCCGACAAATCTTTAGAGAAGCTAGGCTTTGGTGATAAACAAGCCTACATTATGAGTATTATTAATGATTTGCCCTTTGGGCAGGTTACCAAATTAGAGATTTAGCATGGCAGAAAATATAGTTATTAACCTACAAAACGTTGATGTTTTTCAGCAAAAACATCTAGTATTATCTAACGTAAATTTAAATATAGCCAAAGGCGAATTTGTCTTTTTAATCGGTCAAACAGGATCGGGTAAAAGTAGTTTGCTTAAAATTATCTATGGCGATCTTCATATTGGTAATGGCAATGGCGCTGTTGCTGGTTTCGATTTAAAAAACTTAACCGATAAAGAAGTACCTTACTTGCGCAGAAAATTGGGAATTGTTTTTCAAGATTTTCAGTTACTAAGTGATAGAACAATTGAACAAAATTTAGAGTTTGTTTTAAAAGCTACTGGCTGGGACGATAAAAACCTAATCAACGAGCGCATTAAGGATGTGTTGGATAAAGTTGGGTTACGTTCTAAAATTAAAAAAATGCCCCATGAAATGTCTGGTGGCGAACAACAACGTGTGGTTATTGCACGTGCCCTGTTAAACAATCCAGAAATTATTTTGGCCGATGAACCTACTGGAAACTTAGATCCAGATACATCCGAAGAGATTGTATTATTGCTAAAGCAAATTAGCCAAAGTGGTACAGCCGTTTTAATGGCTACGCACGATTACCATATCATCCGTACTTTCCCTTCGCGGATTATTAAATGCGAAGGTGGTGTAGTACATGAAGATGCGCAAATAGCCTAATAAAACACGATTTTTGTCTAACGATTTGAAACAGTTCTACAAATTGTAATTCGAAAATCTAAGATTGTAAATCAAGCCATTGTCAGTTTATCAGTCATTCTGTTGTTTTTAACGCGTTTAAAACTGACAGCATGGCTGATTTTTGCTATTGGCAAAACTTTTGAGTTTAAAGACAAAAACACGCATACAAAACATGTTTAATAAGAAAAAAAAGGAAGAAGAGCCGATTACGGAAAATAATGCAGCTGAGCAGGAAGTAGCTGATGTGCAAACAGAAAATGCTAACGAGAATGAAGAAACAGTTGCAGAACCTGTTGTAGAATTAACCGCTGAGGAAAAACTGCAACATGAAAACAGCGCTTTAAACGATAAATACTTACGCTTATTTGCTGAGTTTGACAACTATAAACGCAGAACCCAAAAAGAGCGTGTAGAATTATTGCAAACTGCCGGTAAAGATGTTGTAGTTTCTTTATTACCTGTTTTAGACGATTTTGAACGTGCTTTAAAAGCAACGGAAAATGCTACAGAGGTTAGTGCTATACGCGATGGAATAATGTTGGTGCAAACTAAACTAAAAAGCATTTTAACGCAAAAAGGTTTGAAAGAGGTTGAAAGCGTAAATACTGTTTTTGACACGGATTTACACGAAGCAATTACCAAAATACCTGCGCCTACTGATGATTTAAAAGGTAAGGTTGTAGACGAACTTGAAAAAGGATACACGCTAAATGACAAAGTAATTCGCTTTGCTAAAGTGGTTGTTGGAGCATAAATATGATTTGATTATTGGTGGATAAGCTATTAGGCGAATTCACAAATTATCACATTAAAAATAAACATGAGCAAAAGAGATTATTACGATATACTTGGCGTAACTAAAAGCGCATCGGCGGATGAGATTAAAAAAGCTTACCGTAAGCTTGCTATTAAATATCACCCAGACAAAAACCCTGACGACAAATCGGCGGAAGATAAATTTAAGGAAGCTGCAGAAGCTTACGAAATTTTAAGCAACGCTGAGAAAAAGCAACGATACGATCAGTATGGACATGCAGGCGTAGGTGGAGCAAGCGGTGGCGGTGGATACGGCGGCGGCGGAATGAACATGGAAGATATCTTTAGCCAGTTCGGAGATATTTTTGGTGGTGGCGGTGGAAGCCCATTCGATAGCTTTTTTGGCGGTGGCCAATCTCGTGGTGGCGGTGGCAGAAGAGTTGCCAAAGGAAGTAATTTACGTATAAAAGTTAAGTTAACGCTTGAAGAAATTGCTAATGGTGCAGAGAAGAAAATTAAGGTTAACAAACAAATCACTTGTAAAACCTGCGATGGTTCTGGCGCAAAAGACAAAGGTTCTGTAAGCACTTGTAAAACTTGCGGTGGCAGTGGTGCAGTACGTAGGGTTACCAATACTATTTTAGGGCAAATGCAAACTACCGCAACCTGCCCTACTTGTCATGGTAGCGGGCAGCAAATTACTGCAAAATGCGGTGCTTGCCATGGCGAAGGTACTGTTCGTGGGGAAGAAACAATTACGATAAATATTCCTGCTGGCGTTAGTGAAGGCATGCAGTTAAGTATGGCTGGCAAAGGTAATGCAGCACCTAATGGTGGCGTACCTGGAGATCTGATCATACTAATAGAAGAATTACCTCACGACACATTAAAACGTGAAGGTAACAACATCGTTTACGATTTACATGTGAGTATTGTTGATGCAGCTTTAGGTTACAGTGCTGAAGTTCCTACAATAGACGGTAAAGCGAAAATTAAAATAGAAGCTGGTACACAAAGCGGAAAATTATTACGCTTAAAAGGCAAAGGTATTCCAGAAGTAAATTCTTACCACCGTGGCGACCAAATTATACATGTTAATATTTGGACACCAAAAGCTCTAAGTAGTGAGGAAAGGGCGATTTTAGAGAAGTTGAGAGAATCTCCTAATTTCAAGCCTCAACCAGGTAAAAATGATAAAAGCTTTTTCGATAAGATGAAAGAGTATTTCGAATAAAAAAAAGCCCCGATAAATCGGGGCTTTTTTTTGGCTATTTTTATACTACTTAACTAAATAGAATAAGCCACCTTGTATATGATTTTTTCGATTGCAAGAAAGCAAAATTAATTATCCGAATTCGCTTCAGTAAAAACTAATCAGCAAAATTTCTAAATGCTTCTCGCAACTTTGTTTCTTGTTCAGCTAGCATTACAAGCTCCTTAGCAGTTTCTTTTATTTTCTTTGAACTATCTCCCATCTTATCGTAACCGTAAATTGGTTGAACAGATTTTGTGTCGCCTTTTAATGTAAGCTCATCTGCAATAACTTTAGCTTGAACTGTAGCATCAACAATTATTTTAGCTCTCTTAGGGAAAAATGTTGCTTGTACCGGTTTAGTTTTAGCATCTAACTTCATTGCTTTGTTCAATTCGGCTAATTTTTTCAATATCAAAGCCTGCTTAGCTAAATATTCACTACGCAGTTTAGTTAAGGAATCTACTAACTGATTGCCTTTTTCACCTTCATCGTTTTTAAATTCACTTGTTGTAATGTAATCGGTTAACGCGGTGTAAACTTCATTTATGATTTCGAAATCTTTATTGAGCAATGCAATCGAATTTTTAAAGAACATTCTATCTCTTATTTCCAACGCTAAAGGTGGATTGTGCGGATTTGCCGCTGCCTTAATTAAATTAGGCGTGCTAAAGATAGGTTTAACTTCTTCGAATGCTTTTGACTCGGCGGGTCTTTGCAAATCTATCTTTATGGTTTTTAAACTATTTTCTAATCTTTCTAGGTAAGCTGTATGGTCATTGGCAAGTTCTGTAACTGCCTCGCTATACGCAGTGATAGCGGTAGTATTTGTAGTTACCATTTGCTTGGTATTTTTTTGGCAGGCAACAAAAAACGCACTTCCAAAAAGCAAAACTTTGATAATGTTTTTCATTTTGATACGATTAACTTTTAAGTTTTATCAAATCGTAAACCAAATGTTATAAACTGCCTTATAGTACCTAAATGCACTTGCAAACAGGAAAAACGTAGCTATGCTATTTACTTCATGTAGAACGATTTCCCTAATTATACTCTAATTATTATTTACCTAATTAAAAACCCAATAAATATTAAGCCCCTTTTTCTCATTTGATTATAACAGATGTGCTTGGAGAATTTTCAGAAGAACTAGTGGCTTTGAAAAATAAACCCGCTTGTAATGGGCCCGAGCAAAGCGAAGTAAAATGGAAAACGGGACTACCGTTGCGACAAGAAAATGACATTGTTTTTGTTAAAAAGTAACAAAAGATGGTATTTTGCATCCAATAGACAACTAAACTATTTCGAGATGCTAAGCGTAAAAAACATTATTAAAGAATACGCCAAACACCGTGCCCTTGATGACGTAAGTATTGAAATTGAAAGGGGTAAAATTTTTGGTCTTTTAGGACCAAACGGCGCAGGCAAAACTTCTTTAATTAGAATTATAACACAAATTACCGCACCAGACAGTGGTGAAGTAATTTTTAATGGCCAGAGATTAAATTCTGACCATATTTCTCAGATTGGCTATTTGCCAGAAGAGCGTGGCCTTTACAAAAAAATGGAAATTGGCGAGCAGGTTCTCTATCTTTCTAAATTGAAGGGCTTAAATACTGCTGATGCAACGAAACGGATAAAGTTTTGGTTCGAAAAGCTAGAAATGGCCGATTGGTGGAATAAAAAAGTGGAAGATTTAAGTAAGGGTATGCAACAAAAAGTACAGTTTGTAGCTACCGTTTTGCACCAACCAGAGCTTATTATTTTAGATGAGCCTTTCTCTGGTTTCGACCCAGTTAACGCCGATATTATTAAAAATGAGATACTTGATTTAAACAAACAGGGTGCAACTTTTATATTTTCTACCCATAGAATGGAAAGTGTAGAGGAATTATGTGATAGTATTGCCCTGATTAACAAATCGAAAAAAATTTTAGATGGTAGTGTAGATGAGATTAAAGCCAGCTACCGCAACAATACATATTGGATTGCCTACGAAGGTGATTTCGACCTAAATGCCAAAGCGGATATTTTTAGTGTTTTACAGCATGAAGTTGCCAAGGGTGTAAATCAAGTTAAAATTACACTGCAACCCGGCAAAAGCGCAAACAATGTATTAGAAGCGCTCCTACCGTATGTAAACATTCATCGTTTAGATGAAGTTATACCAACCATGAACGACATTTTTATTGACAAAGTTAAAGGAAAGCACCATGAATAAAATTTTACTCATTATAAAACGAGAGTATTTTTCGAGGGTAAAGAAAAAATCATTTATTGTGATGACTTTTTTGACACCACTGCTTATAGCAGGAATATATGGTTTGATAGGTTATTTTACTTATACCGGAATTAAGGATACCCATGATAAAATTGGAGTTGTAAGTGCCAACAAAACGCTAACAACTAAACTTACATCTAGCAAAAATGTAGATTATAAATATCTTAACCAATCGCTAGATGACGCAAAACTTGCTTTAGCTAAAGAAGATTACGATTATATACTTTACCTGCCAGAGTTTACGCTAAATGAGCCAAAAGGCATTGAGTTGTTTGGAAAAAAGCAAGCCGGACTTTCTATAAACCGCAGAATTTCTGATGACTTAGAGGAGATTATTAGAAATCAAAAACTTCAGGAATCTGGTATCTCGCAGGGCGATTTGGATAAGCTGAAAACAAACGTAGACATTGAAACGAAAAAAATTACAGCAGACACCGGCAAAGAAGAGTCTAGTAGTGCCGGTGCAAGTACAATTATTGCATTTATTGCAGGTGTACTAATGTTTATGTTCATTATGCTTTACGGTATACAAGTTATGCGTGGCGTTATCGAAGAAAAAACGAGTAGGATTATTGAAGTGATGATTTCGTCTGTAAAACCTTTTCAGTTAATGATGGGCAAAATTATTGGTATTGCTTTAGTTGGTTTAACGCAGTTTGTACTTTGGATTGTGTTAACATTTACCATAAGTACAGTGGTGGCCACGGTGTTTATTGATAAAGAAGATGTTAAAAAAGTAGCAAACACTGCTACTGCTAAAAATGAACTTGCTACGGGAACCGATGCTGTTAGCACAGCACAAGGCCCATTGGCCGACATACAAAAAAGTTTGGCAGGCTTAGAAGTTGGTAAAATAGTTACAGTTTTTATCTTTTTCTTTCTAGGCGGATATCTTTTCTACAGTGCATTGTACGCTGCCATTGGATCGGCTGTAGATAGCGAAACAGAAACACAGCAATTTATGATGCCGGTAATGATGCCGTTGTTGCTAGGTTATGCTTTGTCGTTAAGCGTTGTTACTAATGATCCGTATGGCGATATAGCTTTTTGGATTTCTATGATTCCATTTACCTCTCCTATTGCAATGGTTGTGCGTTTGCCATACGGTGTTCCAGCTTGGGAACTTGCACTTTCAATGGCAATTTTGGTTGCTGGTTTTGTGCTAACTGTTTGGGTTGCCAGCAGAATTTATCGCGTTGGAATTTTAATGTATGGTAAAAAAACCACTTTTAAAGAAATGTTTAAATGGTTCACTTATAAAAACTAACAGACTATAACTGCTGAAATAGGTTAATCTCATTCACCCTTCGATCTTAGAGGATTAGCTATAACAGTTTAGGTACCTCAGGTATTTAAGTACAAAACATCGATTAGCCTAAGTGCAAGGTGCAAAATAATACATTAAAAAATTAGCCGTTAAATAAGTACATGAGGATAGCAGCAATAGATTTAGGAACCAATACTTTTCATTTAATAATAGCCGAGCAAAATGCTAACGAGTTACAAATAGTTTATAAAACTAATCAGCCTGTTAAGCTGGGCGAAGATATTACAAAAGATAACTGTATAATTCCTGTAGCGTTTGAGCGGGGAATAAACTGCCTAAAGGAATTTAAAAATAGCCTTTTAATACATGATGTTACGTTAGTTAAAGCAACCGCCACCTCAGCTGTAAGAAGTGCTTCTAATGGACAAAACTTTGTGGATGCCGTTAAACAAGCTGCCGATATTGATATTGAAATTATTGACGGGGATGAAGAAGCAGAGCTGATTTACGAAGGTGTAAAATTAAGTGGCGCAATCACCGGAAAATCATTAATTATGGATATTGGTGGCGGTAGCACCGAATTCATTTTATGTGATGAGGAAAATCTGATTTGGAAAAAAAGCTACAATATAGGTGCGGCAAGGTTAATGCAAAAGTTCTTTAAAACAGATCCTATTAGTAAAACTGAAATAGATCAAATCAATGAACATATTGCAAGCGAGCTAAAAGCACTAAAAGTTATTGTCGAAGAGTACCAGCCAAAAACATTAATTGGCTCTGCAGGTGCATTCGAAACTTTCGCCAGTATGATCAATCCATCGTTGAACATAGCCGAAACTAGCACAGCTGATATTTACTTGAAAGACTACTTATCCCTATCTAACAAATTAATTTCTTCTACACATGCTGAACGAGAAGCAATGCCTAATTTAATTCCATTACGGGTTGATATGATTGTTATGGCGAGTTTACTTACAAACTATGTTGTACAGACCTTTGAGCTAACAGAAATTAAACTATCTACTTATGATTTAAAGATGGGTGTTTTACAAAGTTTAAAATCTTAGGTTTTATTTACCATTGCAATTTTGCCCATAATCATGTAAACTTCAGCCAGTTTTAAGTCTACCTGCTTTTCTTTTAAATAATTGAGTTTAGTAGATCCCTCGAAACGAATCGACTCGACTTTAATTATACTATTTTCGTTAACCAAACTGTTCTTAAAAACAATTTCATACCTGCCATTTTCATCCGTTTTCGAAAACAATTTAGTATTCGCTATCACAACTCTGATGCCAGCTAACGGCTTATTATTTTCGTCGAAAACATAACCATAGATTTTCTTCAGCTTGTTTGGTTTAACATCAATAGGTGCCTTTTCCGAGCCAGATACAATTTCAATTGGCTCACTTATTCCAATTGCTTTTGCCTCATTAACAAACAAACTTGCGCCTATTGCTAATACGCTTAAATATTTAAGCCAATTTTTATTAGATGGAGCGGCTATAAAATAATAATTAAGCTGATTAAGTTGTGTAACTGAAAGTCTACCGCAAATACTTTCATTTGAACTAGCTATAATTTTAACAATTTCTGCATTGCTATGGTTAGAGAAATCTACTACGCATTTTTGGCAAGCTTCGCAAAAACGCCCTTTACTTCTATCTTCCATTAGCTCCCAATTTTGGGTGCAAGGTTCTGCAATTTGTACGGATATGGCTTTAGTTTTCATCTGTCTCAATTTGGATAGATGATGGAAAAACTAAATTAATTCCATAAGGGACTTATAAATTACTTAAAGTTTTATAAAGTTTCTCTGTTGGCAAGCCCATTACGTTAGTATAAGAGCCTTTAATGTATTCTACTACAGCTAGGCCCCACCAGTCTTGTATGCCGTAACTGCCAGCTTTATCAAATGGCTTAAAATTTTCTATGTAATAGTTTATTTCGCTTAGGCTTACTTTTCTACACGAAACTTCAGATGAGTCGAAAAAAGAAACTGTTTTATCATCTGTTAGAATAGACACGCCTGTATAAACTTCATGTACGCTACCACTTAATTTCTGTAACATTTCTTGCGCATGCGATGCATCCTGTGGCTTACCTAAAATCTCACCATTTAACGCTACAATCGTATCAGCGGTGATCACGATTTTGCCTTGCACATTACCAAAAGCCTCTGCTTTCTTCTTTGCTATGTACACTGAAATTTCAGATGGCGATAGGTTTGAAGGATAACTTTCATCAACATCTTTCAACTCTACCGAAAAATCGAAACCCAATAGTTGTAACAGCTCTTGTCTGCGAGGTGATTTAGAAGCTAAAATGATGGGTTGATTTTGTATGTACATAGCTAATATTTTATAAATTTCGTCTAAAATAACAAAAGCGACCGGTAAGTCGCTTTTGTTATTATTTTTTTGTGGTTCAAATTATTTACCGCCACCTTGTCTTTCTTTCATCATTTTCTCTCTAGCGGCTTTTTGCTCGTCTTGCCAAGCTTTGTAAGCGGTTTTTTGCTCAGCAGTAAAAATCGCGTTTAATTTTGTGTCGGTATCAGCAGACATTTTTTGAAATTTTGCCATCATTGCTTCTCTATCTCCACCACCAGCTTGCATTTCTTCACGCATTTTTTTCTGCGCTTCTGCCGCTTCCGTGTAAACAGCCGTTACTTTAGTTTTCTGCTCATCAGTTAATTTAACTTTCTCATCCAACTGTTTAACTCTCTCTTCTGGTGTAGCATTCATACGGCCACCGCCTGGTCTGCCACCACCTTGTTGTGCATTTGCAAAGGTTACTACACTAAATAATAACCCGCAGATAATTAATAATTTTTTCATGTTTTGTTTATATTTTATGGTTGTTAGAGCATCACAATTCATAAATAGTTTAATCAATTTTAGTAACTAAATTGATACCATTCTAAAACATTGAAAAAGAAACAATTACACTTTAAGCTATTTACTAGCCTCTGCAGCATCCGGGTTCAGATCGAACCACTTTTTTTGAACTTTTAACACTTTTTCAATTACATCTCTAACCGCGGCATCGCCACCGTTTTTAGGTGAAATATAATGAGAAACCAACTTAATTTCGTCTACAGCGTCTGCCGGACAAGTTGCTATACCAACCAATTGCATTACAAAATAATCAGGCATATCATCGCCCATGTATAAAACTTGCTCTGGCTTAATGGCTTTACTTGCTAAATATTCCTCAAATACAGCAACCTTATTATTTACACGAAGAAAAACATCTTGCAACTCTAAATTTTCAAAACGTTTTTCTGTTGCTGTACCACCCCCTCCCGATATTATACAAATATTAAATCCACGCTTTTGAGCTAATTGTAGCGCATAACCATCCTTAATATTAAACTTACGTAATAAGTCGCCAGATTCAGATGCGATAACAGTTCCGTCGGTTAAAACGCCATCAACATCAAAAATAAAAGTGGTAATATTTTTTAAGTTCTGTAAAAACATGGGGATGATTTTTTAGAATTTATTTTGCTTAATCTTGGTTGTCTCTCCACTCGTAAACCCAAGCAGATTGAATTTGCTCCAAATGTCCTTCGTTACTTTCTTCTCTTGTACCTTTAAAGTTTGGCAGTTCTAATACCCATTCAATTAATTCCGTAAAACGAATACGGTAGATTTTCGCTTCGTTAAAATCATCGCCAAATTTCTCGTAAAGCTCTTGGGCAATATCTTCGTGGTCGTTCCAATGTATAGGTAGTGCAAATTTATCGTTGTTCATCTCTTTTTTATAATGTTTGAAGGTAAATGTTTAAGCTCAAATTTGAGCCATAAATTGCTAAGCAATTAGTGCCCTAAAAATGAAGATTGATCAGGTATAGTTACCTCAATATCTCCATCAATAATTACACACTGGCAAGCTAAACGCGAAGTAATTTTTGGCCTAACAGCTCTATCGATAAAATCTTCTTCCTTATCAGATATTTCTTGAATGTTATCCATGCCTTTAGTTACGTAAATGTGGCAGGTACTGCAACCGCATACACCACCGCAGTTGTGTTGCAATTCTATACCATTATCCAGGCAAACGTCTAAAACATCTTCACCTGCCGCAATAGGCAACTCTAACGGAGTTTTGCCGTCCTCCTCAAAATTTATTTTTAGTTTGAAAATACTCATAATTATTTGCAAAAGTAACTAGCTAAAAGCACAAATTGATATTAATTGTGTTTTTTAATACTATTACTTAGAGTTTTATATATTTCTAATAAAGCTGGCTGTTTTACCAACATCGCTTCATGACTTTTTAAGGTTTGTTCATCATTTCTAACCGCAGGACCAGTTTGTGCATTTTTAGGCGTTGTAGTTAATATTTTATTGGCTGTTTCTTTAATCAGCGGTTTAATTAAATCAAATTTCAAATCGTTTTCAGCTAATAAATTTGCTGCTAACGCGTATAAATGGTTTGTAAAATTACAGGCAAAAACTGCCGACAAATGCAGAACTTTACGTCGTTCGCTATCTACTTCCTCTACTTTATCACTCAACTTAATTGCTACCGCCTTAATAAAGGCTAAAGTTTCATAATTATTTGCTTCTACACAAAGTGGAATAATTCTAAAGTCTAGGGTCTTATCTTTCGAAAAGGTTTGCAGAGGATATAACACCCCGTAGTTTTTAATTTTATTTCCGAAAACATTTAGGTTAACTGACCCTGCTGTATGCACAATAGCGCCTTTAAAATGTACTAGTCTTGCTAATGTCTCTGCAATGGCATCATCTTTAATTGCAATTACAAGCAAATCTGCATCATTATCTACTTCATTCAAGCTCTCTATCGCCTGTGCACTAACCTTTATTGCTAAGTTTAAAGCATTGCCGTAATTATTAGACCAAACTTGAGAAACCTCTATATCAGCATCTAAAAAAGCCAAGGCTAGATGTGTAGCAACGTTTCCCGATCCAACAATAACAACTTTCATACTTTAACGTCCAACTAACTCTTTTTGTCGTCTAAAAATAGAAATAACGAAACCGATAACCATTACAATAGTTCCTACCCAATACAAATTAATGTAAGGGAACTCAATAGATTTAAACACTACCCAATCCTTAGCCTGTTGTGGTTTCTCAAAAATCTGGATTTCAAATTTATTTTGCTCCGGAATAATTTTGGTAAATCTAACACGTAACCCCAACTCGTCGTTTTTTCTGGCAAAATCAAATACATTACTTCCCTTAACCATAAATAAAGGTTCTAACATATAAACCTTACCACTAACGTTAATTTCTAAAGGCAAACTAACTGCTAAATCGCCAGGCGCCAGGGTTAAATCCTTAACAACTGGTTTACTATTTATTGGTTTAACCGTTAAAATACCGCTACTAGTATGGATTGTATCGCCAACACTTACCATCTCCACTCTCGGAGCTTTGTAGTTTTCCTCTTCTGTATGTCCTTCGTGAGGCTCATGCTCTTCTTGCCTTACTGCTGCGCTGGTTATGTGGGTATAAATATCAGTTGTTAAATAATGCTTTGTATCTGGAGATGGAATTGCTCCACCCATTTGAGCATTTTCTTGGATTCTTGGATTCAAATCAAAATCCTCTTTAATTTTACCATCCTCAGCAAAAACCTTAAAGTTCAACTTATAGTAAGTATTTGGCAAAACTGTTGTATCGCTTACATAAGTAACTGTATACCTACCCATTTTTTTAGGCTCGTTTTTATACAGCATTATATTTTCGCCAGGTTTTTCGCCTTTCTCAAAATCTTTAACCGCAATTTCGTTGGTTGCATTTATAGATATAACTTTACTAGTAGCCGCCGCAACTAAAGCGCCGATTAACAAAATAGCAAAACCAATGTGCGCAACTGCAGAGCCAACTAACTTAGTTCCTTTGCCGCTAAAAGCTGATGTTAATAACCTGGCATTCGCCAAAACTGAAAATACACAGCTAAAAGTTAAAATAACGTACATTAAGTTGGTGTAAACACCAGTTAACCAAGCAAAGCCTCCAGTAATTACCATAGCAAAAACTACCGAAGAAACTAAACTGCTATAAAATTTCCGAGGATCAGTTCGTTTGTATTTCAAAAACTGAGAAAAGCCGGATATCAAAGCAATTAATACCGCAAAAGGTGCTTGCCACTTATTATAAAAAGCGATTACATCTTTTCTTGGGGCTATGTTTGTACCAAAGGCAACATTAAATACTGGTACTGAAGTAGCAAAAATAATATGTATACAAGAAACCGTTACCACTAGTGCTCCAATAAACATCCAAAACTCTCTCGAATAAGTTTCTTCATCTTTATGTGTAATTGGCAACTCTTTCCACCTTGATGCTACGAAATAGACAGCAATAAATAAGAATATTACATTATAGGCAATTAAATGACCAAACATTCCTAAATCGGTAAAAGAGTGAACCGAGGTTTCGCCCAAAATACCGCTTCTTGTTAAAAAGGACGCGTATAATACCAACACAAAACTTATCAATATTAAAGCCATTGCCGTAAAATAAGCATGACCTGTATTTTTATAAACGATGATAACGTGTACGCCACCAATTAAGGTTAACCATGGGATAATGGAAGCATTTTCAACCGGATCCCAAGCCCAAAAACCACCGAAATTTAATGCTTCGTAAGCCCAGAACGAACCCATAATAATACCTGTTCCTAAAATCATTACGGCGAATAATGCCCAAGGTAAAACAGGTTTAACCCATTCTTTATATCTTCTTTGCCATAGTGCACTTACACCATACGCGAAAGGTACGATCATACTTGCAAATCCTAAAAACAACGTCGGCGGGTGTATAACCATCCAATAATTTTGCAGTAATGGATTTAAGCCTTTACCATCTGTAATAAATTTTAAATAGTTTTTGAAATTCTCTGGATCGTTAAAAACCATAGGTGCAAACACCTTTAAATCCCTCGCTTCTCTTAAAAGAATAAAAGGAGAGCTACCCAAACGATAGCCAAAAATTTCTACACCCAAAAGCATAGAAGTTAAAAACACCTGAGAAAACGCTACGATAGTCATTACACCATTCTCCCAAGTTTTAGCTTTCCAAATTAAGATAGCTCCCAATAGCGATTGCCAAAATGCCCAAAGCCAGAAACTGCCTTCCTGCCCTTCCCAAAATGCCGAAACAATATAATATACAGGTAATGATTTTGAAGAATGCTGATAAACGTAATTATATTCGTAGTAGTGGTTTAGAATAAGATAGAATAAGGTTGTTCCTATTCCTATTACACTAATTATGTTCACGAAAAAACCAATTCTACCAAGCTTTGTCCAAGAGGTATCGCTTTGGTTTCTGCTTTTTACCGCGAAATAATATGAGATTGTAGATAATAAAGACGCTGCAAAAGCTAGCACGATAAAGAACTGGCCAATTTTACCTGGCAGGAGGTTTTCTCCAATAAACTGAATATCCATTAAGACTTGTTAACTTGTGTTACAGTGCCATCTTGGTTAACTTCAACCATATTGTCATTGTATTTAGACGGGCATTTCATTAATATTTTAGATGCATAAAAGGTGTCGTTTTTCATTTCGCCAATTAGCACTAATTTTTCTGAACGTTCAAAATCTTGGGGTTTTGTACCGTTAAGCACCACCTTTTTAACTAAACCTTTTTCATCTTTCATGTGGAAAGCGAAATGATTAGGATCTTTAACCGCATCGTAATAGGTACCTTTACTTTTTTCCCAATTACCAATTACATGTTCTTCCCTATTAGAAGTTGCTGCCTCGGCAAAGTTAGAATAGCTCTGCGTGTCTGCATTTAAGCTAACTAAGAAGCCAATGCAAAGAGCAATGGTAATTAGACCAATAATTGCGCTTTTTCTCATGTTGGTTAAATTAAAAATCTACCCAACAAAGATAATTAAACAATATTACGCGAAAAAATTGCGTGGCTTTCTAATGTATATCGTGACAATATATTGATAGTTCGACACGTAAAAAACAAGTTGTTTTTAATGATTCTATATAAAGAAAAGAAAAAGAGACTTATTTGTATTTTTCTTGGATAAGCTCTGGAAATGCCTTACGTAGTTTTTGAACTTTTGGTCCGCAAACGTTAACAATATAACTGTTATTAGGATTTAGGCGATAATAGTTTTGATGATATTTTTCTGCCGGATAAAAGGTTGCAATTGGCTTAACCTCGGTAACTACCAAACCCGCCAAACTTTTACTATTTAATCTTTTTATAACGGTTTCTATTTGTTTCTTTTCTGCGTCATCACTATAGAAAGCCATAGAACGGTAACTTGTTCCTACATCAGGTCCTTGCCTATTTAATTGAGTTGGATCATGCATTACAAAAAAAGCTTCCAATAATTGCGCAAAGCTGATAACCGATGGATCATAAATTACTTGTACTGCTTCGGCATGACCAGTTTCATCGGTATTTACCTGCTCGTAAGTTGGATTTTTAGTAGTTCCGCCAGTGTAGCCACTAGTTGCTTTTACAACTCCCTTAAGTTGCGAAAAACCTTCTTGAATTCCCCAGAAACATCCCGCAGCAAAAACAGCAACTTTTTGTTTTGGTCCTGGTGTGGGTAAATCTGCTTTGGTTTTTTCGTTGCTGCTGCAAGATGTTGCAATGGTTAAGCTTAGTAATAGAATTAAGATCCTTTTCATGATTGACAAGTTTAATACAATATACGAGGAAATAGCAGTTTTGTTTTTGCAGGTTTGTCATTACAGTACAATTTTAATTTTTTAGCGCCTTGCACAGCCGATGACTTAAAACCTGATTGCAATGGAAATCTTTTTTGTAGCGGTGCCTAATCAAGCTAGGCATAAACATTAACAAAAAAATTGAAATGAAAAGCAGGACTGCCCCTAAAAAAGTGAAGCTGAATTTGCTTTGCAAAAAAAATCCTCGCCAAATAAATGACGAGGACTGTATAATGTGTTGCAACCTATTATGGCCAGATACCTAAGTTCATGTAAGAAATTGCAATTTTGTCAATCGAATTTACAAACGCTGCTGTTCTTAATGTTTTCACCTCTGGTTTGTTTTTTAGGGTTTCTCTAATTTCACGGTAAGAGTGAATCATCGTATCTTCTAAACCAGAGTTTACCAATTCCATTTCTGACGCACCTTTAACAATCATTAAGCGATTTTCGTCAGGAATAGTTTTGCCAGTTAAGCTTTCTAAAGTATTAATTAAGTTTGCATTTGAGTTTTCTGCATAACGTTTTTCCATGCGGCCAAACGCAACGTGCGAAAGATTTTTTAACCATTCGAAATAAGATACTGTTACACCACCAGCATTACAGTACATATCAGGAATGATGATACCGCCCATTTCTGTAAAAATTTCTTCAGCCTCTGGCGTACATGGACCATTTGCACCTTCAGCAATAATTTTTGCTTTAATGTTACGGATGTTAGCGCCTGTAATTTGATTTTCTAAAGCTGCAGGAACTAGGATATCACATTCCTGCTCTAACCCTTCCAAAGAGTTTTTGAAATCTGTAGCACCTGGGAAGCCTAAAATTGAACCTGTATTTTTACGGTGAGCAAAAACCTCATCGATATTTAAACCACTTGCTTTGTAGATAGCACCTTCGTACTCGCAAACACCAACTATGGTTGCTCCAAATTCTGCTAAGAACTTAGCAGAGTGATAACCTACGTTACCTAAACCCTGAACGATAACTTTTTTATCACCCAAACCAGCTGTTAAACCTAAAGCGGCCATATCATCGGCAAAGCTTACACACTCGCGAACGGCGAAAGCCACACCACGACCAGTTGCTTCTTTTCTACCACGAATACCGTGTAGAGCGATGGGTTTACCAGTTACGCAGCCTAAAGCATCTAAAGAACCAGGGTTCATTGCCATGTAAGTATCAGCAATCCAACTCATTTCTCTTTCGCCCGATCCGTAATCTGGAGCAGGTACGTCTATACCAGGACCAATAAAATTCTTTTTGATTAATTCTGTTGTATAACGACGAGTTATTGTTTCTAACTCGGCAACTGTATAATTTTTTGGGTTAATGCAAATACCGCCTTTTGCACCACCAAATGGAACGTTTACAATGGCACATTTGTAAGTCATTAATGCGGCAAGCGCCATAACTTCATCTTCATTTACCATTTCGCTATAGCGAATACCACCTTTAGTAGGGCTCATGTGGTGAGAGTGTTCTACACGCCATGCATCAATTACTTCGAAACCGTTTCCTCTACGAATTGGAAATTGGAAACGATACACACTGTTACATGCTTTTATTTGAGCCAATAAACCTTCTGGATGCGAGGTGAATTTTGCGGCACTATCAAAGTTATTACAGACATCTGTAAAAAAACTTGTTTCTGCTGTATTAGCCATTACTTATTGTTTTATAAATTGGGTTTTTTCTTTGTACGCTGCAAAATTGCATTAAATTAATGCATTTATGCAAGTATAAATTTGCTTAGTGTAAGATAAACACACTGCCGAAATCATCAAAAGATTAGGGCTATGCCGTTTAAAATTAGTTTTTGATGTTAGATTTTTTTTCTAACATTTTTATTCTTTTGTCTATTGCGAACAGATATACCAGCAAACCAATTAAAATTATTAGCACTACGGCCACTACAACGTATATTTTACCATTGTTATGGATGCTTTGCATAACTGATGCTTCTTGAGTTTGCGCAAATAATTGGCTAACAAACAGTAACATTAAAAATGTGCTTGATAATTTCTTAATCATGATTTAAATTATTTTGTTCTAACACCCTAACTCTTACCAACAGCGTGTAAATCCAATATCCAATTAATATCCAACCTAAAACAGCTGGGTAAAAAACCATACGCATATGGCTGTCTAAATCGTAAGCGTTAAAACCAGGGTTACCACCGTTGCCGGGATGTAGGGAGTCTGACAATCGAGGTAGTACGAAGAGCAATACCACCATCATTGGGAAAGCGAAAATATTATAAATGGCGGCTATTTTAGCTCGCTTTTGCTCCTCATCTATCGCATTGCGAAGAATTAAATAAGCGAAATAAAGCAAAAGTGAAATGGCTGCAAAGTTCTGTTTCACATCGAAACTCCAAAATGCACCCCAGGTAAATTTAGCCCAAACAGCTCCAGTTACAATGCCAAGCGTACCAAATATTACCCCAATATTTACACTTTCGACGGCTTTTATATCATCTAGGGCGCTACTTGTTAGTAAGGACTTTATGCTAAAGAAAACCGAAATCGAAAACAACACAATCATACCGAACCACATTGGCACGTGAAAATAAAGATTGCGAGAAGTTTCGTAAAGGTTATGTTGGTAAGGAAATCCGAAATAATCTGCTTTTATATTTTGGTTTGGCAAGGCATCTTTACGCAGTCCATAAATCTTGTTAACCATAGCATTATCTACTATAATGGCTTCGGTTAAAACAATTAAACCATCTTTCTCACCCGTACCAATTAAATGTAAAGTATTGCTGCCAAATGCCTCTGGAAGAACAAAAACAGCTTTCGCTTCGCTTGCGTTTACAACAATTATAGAATCTGCTTTTAATAGTTGCTTGTGATCCTGCAGATAAAACGCTAGGTTTTGTTCTTGATTAAATCTGGTGTTATAACCATTTACATCTACAGTTAGCTTTTGATTTGGATTTAGTTTACCGTGATTAATTGATTCAACTCCGGGTTTTAGTGGAAAATACAATCCGGCAATTGCCGAATAAACTACCAATAATGCGCATAAAATTTTCCACCAAGATTTAGCCATGTTTTGTATTACCTGATTTTTATCAGGCAAAGGTAACAATCTATTTTTGTCTTAAATAATTAATCGGCAAAGTAAAAATGGCTAAATGAAAGAAATAAGGTTTAAATGACAAATTAATAATTGAGCTGCTTAGAATTTAATTTGTTGCTTTACGTAGCAATTTATCGAACTCTATTTCTGCTAACGCAGCTCCTAATTGTTTATTGGTAATGGTTATAGCGTAAGCTCTCGCTAAAGCCGAAGGTTTAACTACTTCCAGATCCACCAAGTATTTATCGTTCTCGAAAGATAGTGCCTTACCCTCTACCTTTTTATACTTTTCGGTAAGGAGCAATTCTCCAAAACTTTTAAAATCATCTATGTTAAACACTACATATTTAACTCGGTAGTTATAAACACGTTTAGTTTTATCACTTTTATAGGTTTTAAAATCAAAAAATGCATATTTAGAACGATCTATTGGTCTGTAAGTACGAGAAGTATCGTTGCCTCCGGAGGTGACATCCCTTCTAAAATAATCGAAGCCTTTATTTTCTAAAAAAGCCTCCAACTTTTCTATCGACGGTTGAGTAAATGTGCTAGTTAGTTCTGCGAAAGTTAGTTTTTGCGCATTTGCCGAAGTGATGGCAAACAAAAGAATTATAAATATTGCTGCCTTTTTCATTTTTAATCTCTCCATAAATAAGGGAATAGTAACAACGAAACAGCCATAACCATTACATTAATTAATGCCAAAAGACCAACGTCATCTAAACTTACGCTCCTATCCAAACCATCTATGGCATTTTTCGCTAATTTAATTAGTACTATTAGCACCGGTATAATAATTGGGAAACTTAAAATGGCCATTAACATGCCACCGTTGCCCGCTTTAGATGCAATTGCCGACACCATGGTAAATATTGTTGCAAAGCTTAAACTGCCCATAATAGTTGCTACTAAATACATCAGCACGTCTGCTTCTTTCGGAAAATCGAACACCATACTATAGAACATTAATGCAACAAGCGTTAGGCCAATCATTAACAAACTGTTGTATATTGTTTTTGCGATTATTAGCGAGATTGGGCTTACCAAGGTGTAGATGTATAAATGCCTGCCTTTACTTTCCTGAAGAAAACTTTTTGCCACAGCATTTATAGAAGCAAATAACATGATGATCCAAAATAATGCATTCCAAGTTAGTTTTTCGATACTAACAAATGACAGAAAACATACAAAAACAGTTGAAACAACGTAAAGCAATACACCATTTAAAGCGTATTTAGAACGCCATTCCAATAGCATTTCTTTTCTTATAAGTTCTTTAATTTGAGTAGCAAACTGCATTGGGAGCAAAGATAGTTTTATTGCTAAATTGTTGTACTGAAAATTGTTGTATTGTTGTAATATTGTATTTGAGATGGAAAAATATTGTAGCATAATCAATTCGCCAATTGGAGAAGTAGTTATAATGGCTGATGAAAATGCAGTTTCTGAAATCACTTTTCATGCTAGGGATACAACGGGCTTAGCAGAGAACGAAATTAGCCAATTAGCCGCCAAAGAATTAAAAGCATATTTCGAAGGAATGCTACAAACCTTCACTTTTCCAATTTCGCAAAGCGGAACAGAATTTCAGCAACAAGTTTGGCAAAACCTTTTAAAAATCCCCTATGGTGAGATAACCTCTTATGCCAAATTTTCGGCACACAAACCTTTAGCCATAAGAGCTATCGCCGCCGCAAACGGAAAAAACAATATAGCTATCGCCATTCCTTGCCATAGAGTTATTGGCAGCAATGGCAAACTTGTTGGTTATGCAGGAGAACTTTGGCGAAAAAAGTGGTTGTTACAGCACGAAAGAGAGGTTGTGCAGAAAGGCCAAACTGAGTTGAAGTTTTAAATAGTTGGAAACTTGACCGTTTCGAAGCCCCTAAGTTTAAATTATTCAATACTAAATCGTAATTCGTCAATCTAAAATCTTAAACAAAATGAATCCATATTTAGATATTGCATTAAGAAGTTTATCGGTATACGTATTTATGCTGGTGGCAATAAGACTTACAGGCAAAAAAGAACTTTCGCAATTAAATACGATTGATGTGGTGTTGATTTTACTCATTAGCAATGCGGTGCAAAATGCGATGGTTGGCAGCAACACAAGCTTGTTTGGCGGATTGGCAGCTGCAGCTGTGCTTTTTATCCTCAACTACATTCTTAAGAAGGTAACTTTTAAAAGCAAAAAGATTAGCAATTTCATTTTTCAGCATCCAGAAGTTCTAATCCACAACGGGATTTTAAACTTTGATAAGTTAAGTCGTTTAGGAATTAGCGATGATGAATTGAAAGAAGCCATGCGTGAACATGGCGTTGAACATTACAAAGATGTTAAGCTTGCCATGTTTGAAGTTGATGGAAACATCAGCATCATTAGTGGCGAAAAAAATTTAAGACAAAGTCATTACAAACGTAAAAAAGCACATAAATCCTTACTGCTTAACGATTAAAATTTACGCTTTCGTTTCTAACTGAACCTTTTTTACGCTTGAAACCAATAGCAAAACACCAACCAACAACACTACCCAGCCCCATTGAAAATGGATGGTTTTAGCTAAAACCTTATCAAAAAATTTTGAACCGAAATAGTTATTTACTTTAAAATATACCGCAACGGCCATTAGGGCACTCCAAATTAGAGTAACAATTGCCATAATTTTAAACGCTCTTAACGCTCTTACAAAAAGCATCATTGTAGTTAATCCCAAAACCGCCATTGATATGTAAAGCAAACGCGGATCTGCTTGGTACAAAACCCAATTGCCTTTTAAAGGCACTTTAAGCATTGGCGCTACAGAAATAGCAATTGCGGTTAGTATTAGCCCGATATAAGCGTTCGTTTTTCTTACGATTAACATTTTTAAAGTTTTATTTAAAGGTGGTAAGTTTCAAGTTGAAATTGCCAACTGAAAACTGGATTATTTTCTAGTATCGATACCCATTTTTTCTGCAAAGTGAGCGCAATAATCGCGTAGGTCTTCTACAATGTTTTCTTCGCCAGTTGCTTTCAAAAAACTATCGCCCATGGTTTGCAAAGTCTCGTAGAAAAAACGTTTCATTTCATCAACCGGCATATCTTTAGTCCATAAATCTATACGCATAGAGTTTTTGTAGTTATGGTCCCACAAAGCCAGAATCATTGATTTTACAGGCACTTGATCTTTGGTTTCAGCATCTGTACTTTCCCAAAGAATATTCTCTGGCATATTTTTATCGTCTAATTCTACCGTAATTTTAATTTCTGCTTGTCTCATAAAATGAATTCACTGATTTTTTGGTTGCAAATATGCTCATTTTACCAAGCAATTTACAGCCACTAAAGTTTTACTTTTGTAATAATAAAAAAAGGATAACCGTTAACGCAATAAATACCATTTCTACCAACCATATCCGCTTCAAATCTTTAAAAATAAATCTAAAAATCATATCAGTTATAAAAGCAACCACAACAGTTGCTCCTAAAATAGCCTTGTATAATACGCTAAAATCTACATGACCCCTAGTTGCGTTTGACTGAAAGAAAGAAACCACAAAAAATGCTAGCGCTAACGCTGCAACTATGTTTAATGGCGTAAGTCTGAATTTCATTACTTCTTATCGAAACGTTTTTTATTTTTAAAAACCTTAGTTTTTTTTGCCTTTGCCCTAGCCTTTTCGCGTTCTCGCTCCTCAATTTGTTTAGCGTTTTTCTTCTCATGAAAAGCACCTTTAAAATCCGGGTCTTCTTTACGCTTTTGGTTATCAATTTCGCGAGCAATGTGTTGCTTTTCATTGTAAGGTGTTTCTTCAATAAACACACCTTCCGGAATTGGCTCAACAGGAATATACTGGCGGATTAATTTTTCAATCTTTCGCACATAATATTTATCCGCCTCGGTACTA
Source organism: Pedobacter namyangjuensis (assembly GCF_003313325.1). Lineage (GTDB taxonomy): Bacteria > Bacteroidota > Bacteroidia > Sphingobacteriales > Sphingobacteriaceae > Pedobacter > Pedobacter namyangjuensis. The sequence goes on from NZ_QMHQ01000003.1 coordinate 535,832, forward strand.
AAAGTAATTGCATCGCCTGTGGCAAATGCCCTACCCGTTCTACCAATTCTGTGCACATAATCTTCAATAATAATCGGCACATCAAAGTTAATTACATGGCTTACATCGCTTACGTCGATACCCCTACTTGCCACATCTGTAGCAACTAAAACCCTAATATTTCCTTCCTTAAAACTATTAATAGAATTTATACGTGTATTCTGTCCTTTATTTGCATGAATTACCCTAACTGCCTCTTCGCCAAATCTGCGCACCACAAAGCTGTAAATATTATCGGCAACTGCTTTTGTTTTGCAGAAAATAATCAGCCTATTAAAAACCTCATCATCCTTCAACAAATGTTGTAACAGGTTTATTTTTGTTTTAAAGTTCGGCACTTCATACAAAACCTGCGTTACGGTACTTGCCGGGGTAGCTTGTTCAGAAGCTTCGATTGTAGTTGGATGTTTCAAAAAGTCGCCTGCAATTTTTTGCACCAACTCGCTCATGGTTGCAGAAAAAAGCAGGTTTTGACGCTTGCGAGGGACGATTTCCAAAATCCTGTGAATGGAGCCAATAAAGCCCATATCCATCATTTTATCTGCTTCGTCTAACACTAAAAACTGTAAGAATTTAGTATTTATATCTCCCGACAGGTAAATATCCAAGAAACGGCCAGGCGTTGCTATAATAATATCAACACCAGCCTTAATTTGCTCTTTTTGTGCCTTGGGACCAATACCGCCAAATATCACCACAGAGCGCAAATCAGTATAGGTAGAAAAACGCTTTACTTCTTCGGCAATTTGCATGGCCAACTCTCTTGTAGGCGCTAAAATTAATGCTCTTGGCGCATCGCCTTGCGCATACTTAAGCTTCATTAACATCGGCAAAACGTAAGCTGCGGTTTTACCTGTGCCCGTTTCGGCAATACCGCAAATATCCTGTCCAGATAATACCGGTGCAATTGCCTTTTCCTGTATTGGCGTAGCCACGGTATAACCCGCATCCGCAACCGCGTTTAATATCTGTCTGTTTAAATTAAATTCTTCGAACGATTTTGCCATAGCGCACAAAGATACAGAATAAGTCTGTAGTCCGAAGTTTATAGTCCAAAACTCGGCAATTCAAGCTTTTAAAACGCATCATAATTGATTTTGTAAACTTTTACAATAGCTTCTCGGCAATTTCAGTCCTGCTCTCGCTTCAATCTTTTACCCAAAAATCCCCTAAAGGGGAATGGTAAAAGGATTTCCACTAAATCAGGTTTAATTAACAAAAATTTTGCTGCTATAAAAAGCTAAATGCAAAATTTGCAGTCCGTTGGCTGAAGCCAACGGCAATGATGAAATAATGTTCTATAATTTAGAGTATAAATAAACATTTTAAACTATTCTTTGCCGTCGGCTTTAGCCAACGGTTAACAAAACAAAAGACGATTGGCTTTAGCCACAGTAACCAAAGTTCTTCCCCGTTGCCTAAAACTTTTACAAATCAGTTTTTCCGCCTTCTTGAAGTCATTAACCTAACAGACTTCCAAATCTCAAACTCCTAGAACCTTTTAAACCCCTAAACTTTACGGACTTTCAAACTTACCGACTTTCGGACTTTGAGATTCAACACAATCTCAACTCAATTTCCTAACTTTACAACCATGAATACTTACTTGATAAAAGGCGCTACTTTAGTTAACGAAGGCAAACAGTTTATTGCCGATGTTTTAGTAAAAAACGGAATTATTGAAAAAATTGGGCAAGGCTTATCAGCTGTTGGTGCCCAAGAAATTAATGCCGAAGGTTTACACCTTTTACCAGGAATGATTGATGATCAGGTTCATTTTCGTGAACCCGGGCTAACCCATAAAGCAGATATTTTTACCGAAAGTATGGCAGCTGTTGCCGGAGGTATTACCTCGTTTATGGAAATGCCAAATACTGTTCCCAATACCTTAACGCAAGAATTATTAGCAGACAAATATGCAATAGCGGCAGAAACCTCGCTTGCTAATTACTCGTTTTATATGGGCGCAAGCAATGATAATATTGAAGAAGTGTTAAAAACAGACGCTAAAAATGTTTGTGGAATTAAAGTTTTTATGGGCTCATCTACCGGAAATATGTTGGTAGACAATGAAAAAACCTTAGAAAATATTTTTAGCAAAGCACCTATTTTGGTAGCTACGCATTGCGAAGATGAAGCAACCATTAGAGAAAACCTTGCAAACTACAAAGCTAAATATGGTGATGACTTAACCATCGAAATGCACCCTTTGATTAGAAGCGCAGAGGCTTGCTACAAGTCGTCTTCATTAGCGGTAGAATTAGCAAAACGCTACAATACGCGTTTGCATATCCTGCACATTTCTACAGCCAAGGAGGTTGCACTTTTTGATAATTCCGTTGCACTAAAAGACAAAAAAATAACTGCAGAAGCTTGTGTCCATCACCTTTGGTTTAACGACCAAGATTATGCTACCAAAGGAAATTTTATAAAATGGAATCCTGCTGTAAAAACCGCTACCGACCAAGCCGGAATTTTACAAGGTATTTTAGCAGATAATATAGATGTTATAGCTACCGACCATGCGCCACATACTTTAGAAGAAAAACAATTGCCCTATGCGCAAGCTCCTTCTGGCGGTCCGTTGGTACAGCATGCCTTACCCGCATTGCTAGAAATGTATCTACAAGGAAAGATCAGCTTAGAGAAGATTGTTGAAAAGACTGCACACAACCTCGCTATATGTTTCGACATTGAGAAACGCGGTTTTATTAGAGAAGGTTATTGGGCAGATTTGGTTCTAGTGAATCTTAACGATCCATTTAAGGTAACGCCATTAAATATTTTTTACAAGTGCGGTTGGAGCCCTTTTGATGGACAAACTTTTAGAGCTAGCATAACGCACACTTTTGTTTCTGGAAATTTGGCCTATTTGAATGGCAAGTTCGTTACGCACCAAATTGGCAAGCGATTAACTTTCGAGAGATAATTTTTATTTTATTCTTTATATCGAGCAAGCAAAGCGAAGAGATATCTCGTTTAGTTTTTTTTAGAAATAGCATACGTTGAAGATATTTGATAAGTCCATTCGTAAAACGATTATAAAATCTGCCGTTCTTCTCGGTATAGCTTTACTCATTTTTATAATTGAGCTATTTCCGGATTTTGTACTTAAAACTTACTCAAATGGCATTTACCAAGTTATTTCTATAACACTTAGATTTTTAAGTTCTATTTTCCCTTATGCGCTAGGCGATTTATTTTACTTCCTTATCATCATCGCTCTGCTTAGGTTAATTTTTAAATTTGGCTGGCGACTTAAAAAAACAGGATGGCGCAAATCTGATAGGGTTAACGTGCCTTTAACTATAACCAACGCAATTTTAATTTTCTACGTTAGTTTCAAAATTCTTTGGGGCTTAAATTATGCTAGGCCAACCATAAACAAACAACTCAATATTGGCGACGAAAAATACACCGTTGAAAATTTAGTAAGGTTGGGCAATTATTTTATCACAAAAACAAATCGTTTACACCAAAAGGCCAATCATAACTACACTATTATTAGCCTTAAAAGGCAGTCGGTTTTAGCCTATAAAGAAATGGCTTCTAAAGATTCTTTTTTTAACTATAAAGCTCCATCGGTAAAACCTGTAATAAATGGTTGGTTAGTTAGCAAAATTGGCATCGAAGGTTATTATAATCCTCTAAGTGCCGAAGCAAATGTGAATATGAAACTACCGGCTTGGGTATTGCCTTTTGTAAGTTGTCACGAAATCGCCCATCAGCTAGGTGTGGCAAAAGAAGATGAAGCAAACTTAGTGGCTTATTTAGTTGGAAAAAACAGTAGCGACGCAAATCTGCAATATTCGGTAAACTATAATATGCTTCGTTATATTCTACTAGAAATAAAGATAAAATCTCCAGAGGATTACGTTGCCATGAGAGAGAAAATAGATGAAAACGTGTTAAAAGATTTTAAAGCGGAAAGCGAATTTTGGGCACAGTATAACGGCCAAATGTCAAATTACATGGGTATAGCGTTCGATAAATTTTTAAAGTTGAACAAACAAAAAACAGGCATTAAAAGCTATCAAAATATTGTAATTTGGTTATGGAATATTCATCGAAAAGAGTTGAATTAACCGTGTATAGCTTCCTTATTGCCGAAACTCTGTATTAATTCGCCCTCAAACTCCAACCATTCTTTCCAGCGTTTATCTACGTCAACATCAATAGTATATTTACGGGCAAAATTTAAAAAAGTAGTGTAGTGGCCAGCCTCAGAAACCATTAAATCATGGTAGAATTTAGCTAATTCTTCGTCTTTTATGTTTAGAGAAAGCACCCGAAAGCGTTCACAACTGCGGGCTTCAATCATGGCAGCAAACAAAAGCCTATCTATAAAAGCAGTATTTCTACTTCCATCCTTTTTGCTGAACTTAACTAATCTGCCTACGTAATCGTCTTTGCGCTCCCTACCTAAAACGTAACCACGTTGTTTAATAATATCAATTACCATTTTAAAGTGTTGCATTTCTTCAATGGCAATTGCAGTTAGTTCGTCAACTAAATCTTGGTGCTCTGAGTTTTGAGTAATTAAAGTAATTGCATTTGTAGCAGCCTTTTGTTCGCACCAAGCATGGTCGGTTAAAATCTCTTCTAAATTCGATTCGGCAATGTTTGCCCAACGCGGGTCTGTTAACAATTTTAGTCCTAGCATGTGCTCATTAGTTTGCCCGCAAATTTAAAAATATTTGATTTACATTTTTTAGAAAAACAATGTATTCCGATATCGCTCACCGTAGCCCCTCTTTCCGTTCCAATTCCCGATGAAAAAATCGGGATATTTCCACTGCAATAGGGTTTATACATTAAAGTCAGCAATGCTTCGCAACATAAAACCCGAGCCGCTAAAAAATCATTTTATGTGCTGAAGCCAAAAAACGCTTATTTTGCGTAAACTTTAAAGCATGGATGCAAATAAACTATTAATTATTGGTTTAGTATGGCCAGAACCAACCTCTTCTGCTGCAGGCACAAGAATGGTTCAGTTAGTAGAATTATTTTTAGCTAGCGGATTTGAAGTTACCTTTGGTTGCGCTGCTGCCAAAAGCGAGTTCAGTTTCAATTTAGCTTCTCTTGGTGTTGCCGAAAAACAAATCAAACTAAACGACGAGAGCTTTAATGATTTTATAAAAGACGCAAAACCAAACCTTGTAGTTTATGACCGTTTTGTAATTGAAGAGCAATTTGGCTGGCGTGTACAACAAGAATGCCCTTCGGCAATGACAATCCTCGATACGGAAGACCTGCACTTTTTAAGGCATGCTCGACAAGCAGTTGCAAAAAGTAAAAACGATGAACCAGAGCATTTATTTAACGATACGGCTAAAAGAGAAATTGCCTCTATTTTAAGGTGCGATTTGTCGCTAATTATTTCAGAAGAAGAAGTGAAACTGTTGCAGCATAAGTTCAGAATCGACCAATCCTTGCTTTACTACCTCCCTTTTTTAGAAAAAGAAATAACTACAGCCGAAATAGAAAAATGGACTTCCTTTAACGAAAGAAAGGATTTCGTGTTCATCGGCAATTTCCTACACGAACCAAATTGGCACACGGTACAGTTTTTAAAAACTAAAATTTGGCCAATTTTAAGAAAAAGAATACCTCAGGCGCAACTTAACGTGTATGGAGCTTATCCGAGCGAAAAAGTTTTTCAGCTGAATAATACGAAAGAAAACTTTAACATTTTAGGCAGAGCCGACAATGCAAAGGAAGTTATTTCGCAACACAGAATTCTGCTAGCGCCAATTCAGTTCGGTGCTGGCGCAAAAGGCAAATTTATAGATGCCATGCATGTTGGTACGCCTTCTGCAACAACATCTGTAGGTGCCGAAGCCATGAAAGGCAATTTAGAATGGAACGGATTTATTGAAGATGATGTAGATGAATTTATAAACAAAACGGTAGCGCTTTACCAAAATGAAGAACAATGGCATTGTGCACAGCAAAACGGCATTAAAATTATAAACGAAAGATACAATGCCAAAAAATTCTCCGATCAATTTATTGAAAAAGTAAAAGACATTTACGCCAAATTAGCCATCCACCGCCATAACAATTTCTTTGGCCAAATACTTAAGCACCATACGGTACAAAGCACAAAATACATGTCTTTGTGGATTGAGGAGAAGAATAAGAAGTGAAAAGTTGAGCGTAGAAACTGGGAACTTATTTTTGTGAGGTCGCTTCTTGCCAAAAGCAGATAAGCTTTGTTGCTAAACCTGATGGGACGGAAAGCCCCGATTTTTCATCGGGCTTGGAGGTACAGCAGGGCTATTGTACCCGAAGAGTTACCGAACCGTTCGTTTTCAAAAAAACAAAACAAGATCGGAGTTGGCCATCTATGCACTTTCTTTACAACATTAAAACATTTCAACATCAAAACATTGCAACAATCTCCGTAAATTTGCGACATGGCAAAAATATCCATTAACCTGGCTACGGGTTCGTTTCAACAAGAAGAGATTATAGTTGGTATAGATTTAGGCACAACCAATAGTTTGGTAGCATTTATCAATCCAGAGAAACAACCTCAAGTAATTAACGACACTGGAAAAGGGCTTTTAGTACCTTCTGTTGTGCATTTTAACGAACATGGAGCTGCTGAGGTTGGTAACGAAGCTAAAGCTTTTTTAACTACAGACCCTACCAATACTATCTTTTCTGTTAAAAGATTGTTAGGCCGTTCTTATAAAGATGTTGCTAGCCACCAAGATATTTTCAGCTACAAAATTATCGACGACGACAGTGATGCTTTAGTTAAAATTCAAGCTGGCGATAGATTTTATACACCAATAGAATTATCTGCAGAAATTTTAAAAGAACTAAAAGCTAGAGCTGAACATGCGTTAAAAACACCGGTGAATAGAGCGGTAATTACGGTTCCGGCCTACTTTAACGACAGCCAGCGCCAAGCTACGAGAGATGCGGGGAAACTTGCCGGATTAGATGTATTGCGTATTGTTAACGAACCTACTGCGGCAAGCTTAGCTTACGGTTTAGGATTAGATCCGACGCAACAAAAAACCATTGCGGTGTACGATTTAGGTGGTGGAACTTTTGATGTTTCCATTCTGCAAATACAAAATGGAATTTTTGAAGTTTTGGCAACTAATGGCAATACTTTTTTAGGTGGCGATGATTTTGACCGAGCTATTTTAAACTATTGGATTGAAAAAAACCAGTTAAACGCCAAGGAAGTTGCCAAAGATAATGTACTGATGCAAACTTTACGCTTGCAAGCAGAGTCGGCAAAAAAAGCGCTATCAACTCAAAATCTTTACAACGAGCAAGTTGGCGAAATTTGGTGTACGCTAGATAAAACTACTTTTGAAAAACTAATTACTGGTAAAGTACAAGAAACATTAACTTGTTGCCAACAAGCATTAACTGATGCAAATTTAACTATTGCCGACATAGACGAAGTTGTTTTAGTTGGTGGCTCTACCCGTACACCTTACGTTAAAAAAGCAGTTAGCGATTTCTTTGGTCGCGAACCGCATGACAATATTAATCCTGATGAGGTTGTTGCTTTAGGTGCAGCCATACAGGCTGATATTTTAGCGGGTAATCGCTCTGATATTTTATTGTTAGATGTTACGCCACTTTCTTTGGGTATAGAAACCATGGGTGGCTTAATGGATGTAATTATTGCTCGTAATAGCAAGGTACCTACCAAAGGAGGCAGGCAGTATACCACTTCTATTGATGGGCAAGTGAACATGAAAATCTCCGTATACCAAGGAGAACGCGATTTAGTTAAAGAAAACCGAAAACTGGCCGAGTTCGATTTAAAGGGAATTCCGGCAATGCCGGCTGGCTTGCCAAAGGTTGACATTAACTTTTTGCTAAATGCGGATGGGATATTAACGGTACAGGCTATAGAGTTGCGTTCTGGCGTAAAGCAGGAAATTGATGTGGTACCTAGTTATGGCTTAAACGATGATACGGTAGAAAAGATGTTGATTGACAGCATTGAAAATGCTAAAAGCGATGTTGAACAACGCATGCTAATTGAAGCTAGAAGTGAAGGTGAGCAGTTGGTTTACACCGCAGAGCGATTTATTTCGAAAAATAGCGAGATTTTAACTGCTGAAGAAATACAAGAAACCAACAACTATATTGACGCGTTGAAAGATGCTTTATCGGCAGGCGAAAAAGATCTTATCCTTAAGAAAGCTGATGAGCTGAACGAATTTACTCGCCCATTTGCAGAGCGATTGATGGATATGGCCGTTGGACAAGCAATGAAGGGCAAGAGCATAGACGAACAGTAGTTTTTTTGTTTTTTGGCGCTGTGTGATGTGACAGATTTGCAATCTGTAAATTCGTATTGAAATAGAGCGCATTACGATACCCAATCGAGTTGGGTATGACGAAATAATAAAATATTTAAAACCCGGTAATGCTTCTGGATTACAAATCATGAAGAGCACACAATAAAATCTGTGTTAATCTGTGTGTATCAGTGGTCAATATTTGTTCTACGCTTGTAACTCTGCTGTTCCTCTTGTGTAAAACTTTTTGCTGTTACAGATTTGCAATCTGTAAATTCGTATTGAAATAGAGCGCATTACGATACCCAATCGAGTTGGGTATGACGAAATAATAAAATATTTAAAACCCGTAATGCTTCTGGATTACAAATCACGAAGAGCACACAATAAAATCTGTGTGTATCAGTGGTCAATATTTGTTCTATGGTTGTAACTCTGCTGTTGCTCTTGTGTTAAAACTCTTTGCTGTTACAGATTTGCGATATGTAAATTCGTATTGAAATAGAGCGCATTACGATACCCAATCGAGTTGGGTATGACGAAATAATAAAATATTTAAAACCCGGTAATGCTTATGTATTACAAATCACGAAGAGCACACAATAAAAGCTGTGTTAATCTGTGTGTATCAGTTGTCAATAGTTGTTCTACGCTTGTAACTCTGCTGTTGCTTTTGTAATAAGTTCAATAATATATATACTTCCTTCCCGAAGTATAATTAAACTAAATCGCAGAAAATAGTTATCCTTGCAGCAATCATTCTTATATTTAAAAAAACTATATTTTACGATACTACGCTGTAAGAATGGAGAATGATAAGGAAAAGTTAAATACGCTATTGCTAAAACTCGAAAATCTGTCGCTAAGGCAACAGAATTTTGAAGCGGAAATAAATAGTTTAAAGCAGGAAATTATAGCTTTAAAAGGTGGAAGTCCAATAGTAAATGAACTTGTAAAAGAAGCAGAGCTACCACCGGTACATGTTCCGCCATTTGCAACCGTATTTCCTCCAAAAAATACACCACCAACTTTTACCGCTCCACCCATAAAACCTAGTCAACCTAGTTTTGCCGATAAATTTAATCGTGCTAACATGGGTAAGTCTGACTTTGAAAAATTCATCGGTGAGAATTTAATTAGCAAAATTGGTATCCTGATTTTAATCATCGGGGTTATAATTGGCGCAAAATATGCGATAGATAAAGAATTACTTAGTCCACTTACCCGTATAATTTTAGGTTATTTGGTTGGCGTTGGCTTAACAGGATTTGCGCTGAAATTAAAAGCAAAATACGAAAGCTTTAGCGCAGTTTTACTAAGTGGCGCAATGGCAATCATGTATTTTATAACCTACGCTGCTTACGATTTTTATGCATTACTTACGCAGCCGCTAGCATTTTTATTAATGGTAGTTTTTACGTGTTTTACCGTTTTTGCCGCCGTAAAATACGACAAACCTGTTATTGCGCACATTGGATTAGTTGGCGCTTATGCGGTACCTTTTTTGCTGAGCGATGGTTCCGGAAAAGTAGCCGTATTGTTTAGCTACATGACGATTATTAATATCGGAATTTTAGTTTTAAGCTTCAAAAAACACTGGAAGTCGCTCTTTTATCTATCATTCTCTTTTACTTGGATCATCTTCTGTTCGTGGTTAGCTGCTGATTACGAAACCAAAAATTTTACTTTGGCTTTTGGTTTTTCAAGTATTTTCTTCGCCATTTTTTACGGTTGCAATTTAGCCTACAAACTTAGAAAAGCCGAACTTTTTGGCATAAGTGACGTAATAATCCTCCTGTTAAATTCATTTGTTTTTTACGGAATCGGCTACTTTTTATTGGCCGAACATAAAAATGGAGCCGAACTGTTGGGCTTATTCACTTTGGCTAATGCTATCATCCACTTTGTGGTTTGCTTGTTTATTTACCGGTTAAAATTGGCCGACAAAAACCTATTTTACTTTATCTTGGCGATGGTAATCACCTTTATTACACTTGCCATACCGGTACAATTAAGTGGCAATTGGGTAACAATTTTCTGGGCCATGGAGGCTACTATCCTATTCTATTTAGGAAAATCTAAAAACATATCCATTTATCAAAAACTTTCATTTCCATTAATATTTTTGGCTTTTTTAAGCTTATTAGAAGATTGGTCGCACAACAATTCAGAGTTTAATTATTTGGGTGATTATAGCATAACAAAGCCCTTTATAAATGTTCAGTTTTTATGTGGTGTTATATTCATCGGCTGTTTTACGGCTATGTTGTTCATTAACAAAAAGTCAAAATCTGAAACCCTTAGCAACGGCATTAACAAAGTAATTACCGATATCTTAACCTATACCATACCCAGTATTTTAATCATCGTTACTTATTTTACGTTTAGAACCGAAATTGGAAACATTTTCCGCAATCTATTTGAAGGCACAAAAATAAACACAGGTTCAAAAGGGAACACTTATTACGAATACAATGTCGATTACAAGAACCTTAAGACAATTGCAGTATTTATTTATTCTATGTTTTTTGCTAGCGCATTAACCTTGTTAAATATTAAAAAGATAAAAAGTAAAGAACTTGCTGTTGCAAATGCTTCAATAAATACCGTAACTATTTTAGCATTTTTGGTGCAAGGCTTATTTATTTTGAGTGAATTGAGGCACAGTTTTATTCATCAAGTCAATAAGTATTTTATAAGCGGGAGTATAAATATCGGTGTAAGATATATTGCTATAGCATTTTTTGGATTATTGATTTATTCCTGCTATAAATTAGCAAAAGCTGATATTTTTAAGGTGAAATTTAAAAAAGCATTCGATTATCTGCTTTACATTGCTATACTTTGGGTGCTCAGCAGCGAGCTTTTACATTGGTTAGAAATTGCAGGCCTTCAATCTGGATACAAATTAGGCTTAAGCATTTTGTGGGGCGTTTACTCGCTAGTATTAATTGGCATCGGTTTATGGAAAAACAAAAAGTTTCTACGTATCGGAGCTATTGTGCTTTTTGCCATCACATTGCTTAAGCTTTTCTTATATGATATTGCTTCGCTGGATACCATTTCGAAAACCATAGTCTTCGTATCGTTAGGTGTACTTTTATTACTCATATCCTTCCTTTATAACAAATACAAACATTTAATTATAGACGATGTTAAAACTGAAAATTAAACTATTTGCTTTGTTTTTGTGCGGAACTTTAGGTTTACAGGCGCAAACAAATCAATATAAATATAAACGAGAATTAAAGGGAATAAGCACTACTTGGAACGGCTTGCAACTTCCAAACCAGCTTTTTAGTAAAGTGCAAGTTGGCTTGGCAGATCTGCGAATTTACGGTTATAAAGGTAAAGACACCGTAGAAGTACCTTATATTTTGGAGCAAAGCGCTAATCAAATTACCGAAAGCGAGATACCTTTTAATATCATAAATAAAAGTAGTAACGCAAATGCATTTTACTATACTTTTCAGGCTTCGGCTGTAAGTACGATTAACCAAATTAAACTTTCGTTTAAGCAGTTAAATTTTGATTGGAGAGTAGTTTTAGAAGGTAGCAACGATAACCAAAATTGGTTTACGCTGTTAAAGGATTACAGGATTTTAGCCATTAAAAATAACCAAACCGATTATAAATTTAGTGAGCTTAACTTCCCTACTGCAAGTTATAAGTATTTTAGAATGGCCATTAAAGCATCTGAGCAACCAGAATTAACCGCAGCAAAAGTACTTAAAACAGATACGTTAAAAGGCGTTTATAAAACTGTTGCTTACAGAAATTATAACATTCTGAATGACAAAGCTAACAAAACCACTAGTGCAACAATAGACTTGGCTGAACCAACGCCCCTATCCTATTTAAAAATTAACCTATCTCGAGATATTGACTTCTACAGAAACTTAACGATTGAATATGCTACCGATAGTTTTAAAACGGAAAAAGGTATGCAATATAATTACGAGCCACTTTTTGCTGGCACAATTAGTTCTTTAGAACTTCCAGAATTTAACTTTCCGGGAACCTTACTATCTAGGTTAAAATTAACAATCGAAAATAACGACAATAAGCCCTTGCATATTTCGTCTTTTGAGTTAAAAGGTCCGGTTTACGAGCTGGTGGGAAGGTTTGATGACCAGAATTTAAATTACTTTTTATATTACGGCAGCAAAGACGCCACAACGCCTGTTTACGAACTTAAAAATTTCGAGAATAAAATTCCCATGACTGTAAATACTTTAGATGTTGGCGACGAGCAATTAAATCCTAATTTTAAATCCGATCCAAAGAAGACCCCACTCTTTGAAAACAAGCTGTGGTTATACGGATTAATGGTATTAATCATCGCTTTGCTAGGCTTTTTTGCGTTTAAAATGTTAAAGAACTAACGTTGAGCCACGAATAAAACAAGAAAAAAACATTCAACAAAACCTATGAGCTTTCTAAAAAACATATTTGGTTCTAAAGAACAAACCATCAAAAACTATAACGATTTCTGGAAATGGTTTCAGGAGAATGAAAAGTCATTCTATCAAGTAGTAAAAGAGGGTAAAAAAATAGAAGAAGAATTCTTCAGCGAGCTTTCTCCTAAGCTGGGGCAGCTAAGAGAAGGCTATTATTTTTTAACAGGAATGATGAATGAAGACACTGCAGAACTGATTTTAACGGCCGATGGTAGAGTAAAAAATATTGTTTTTGTAGAAGAATTGGTAAACGCAGCACCCGACATAAATGGATGGAAATTTACTGCTTTCAAACCCGCTTTAGACATTGAAGATGTTAGTATTAAAATGGGAGATTACGAATTTTCTAAAGATAATATTAGCTTTTATTACAACGAAGATGCAAATTATCCAGATGAGATTGATATTGTTTTAGTAAATGACAACTTAAACGAAAGTAATAAAGATGAAATAACCAATGGTACATTTATTTTTATAGACAATCTTTTAGGGGAACTGAACTTTGCAACAACCATAGATAACATCGTTGTAGTTGGGAAAGACAAAGCTGAAAAAGAGCTCATTTCTATCAAAAAGCTCAAGGATTTTTTAATCTGGAGAGAAAAAGAATTTATAGAAAAATACGATGATGTGTGGCATAGCACCGAAACCAACAATCACTCTATTTTAGAAGGTTCTCTCCAAAACGGAAAACCACTTTTGGCGGTAGTAAATATGGATTTATTAAATTGGGAAAACAAAGCTTCACATCCTTGGATTTTAGTGATTGAAACCAAATTTAATGCAGACCCAAATGGTTTCCCAAGTGACAAAACTTTGGCCGAATTAAATGAATTGGAAGATGTTTTGTTGGAGGAATTAAAGGATAGCGAGGGTTATTTAAATATTGGTAGAGAAACTGCAGATGCCATTAGAGAAATTTATTTCGCATGTAAAGATTTTAGAAAACCACCTAAAGTTGCAGAACAAATTATCGCAAAATACGGAGATAAATTTAGCATAACTTTTGATATCTATAAAGATAAGTACTGGCAGTCCTTCAATCGTTTTACAGGTAATTAAAAATCACTCTTCAAAAACAGATTTAAATATTTACCTAAGACTTAGATAAGGAAAGCATTTGCATCGGTAATCGGTAAATATAGTCCCGCCCTCGTTTCTGCCGAAGAAAAATCGGCATCCACTAAGTCGGGTTTATTTTTTAATGGTCAACCTGTAAAAGTGAAATAATTATGGACGCTGTAAAATTTAAGTACATTCCTAAAATATCAACAGCATTAACATTTTTGTTTTTATTAGTAGTGGTAATGTTATTGTTTTTAGGCCGAACGGTAGATTTCCTAAAATTCGATTTCATCACGCAACAATATCCCGATTTCTATTTCAACATCTCCAATCTCGCCATAAGTTATTTTATCTACGCTAGCATTGGTTATTTGTGGCTAATGTTAGGTATAAATTTTAAATTCATTAACTTTCTAGGCATTTTTTTAATACTGGCAAACCTCATTTACGAACTTTGGATTCCCGTGTTAAACACACCAGATCTAATTGATGCTTACTTCGGCTTCGCCGGAACGTTGGTAGCATTCATATTTCTTTTGCTTACTTCTAAATACGGACTTAATATCAATACGCAAGCCTAAACTCATTTAAAACCAAGTAATTTTTCATTATCTTCATTTTATGAAAAGATTAACAACCATTGCTTTGTTAATCATCCCTTTTCTATTATGTACTTCTTGGGGCTTTTTTGCGCATCGGCGGATAAACCAATTGGCAATTTTTACGTTGCCACCAGATATGCTTGGATTTTTTAAAACCGGGCATAAATACATTACCGAACACGCCGTAGACCCAGATAAACGTAGATATTTAGATACACTAGAAGCCCCGCGACATTACTTGGACGTTGAGAATTACGAGAAACATATCGATAGTATACCAGAAAAATTTAATGATGCACTGGCAAAATACGGACAGAAAAAATTAAACGAAAACGGAATTGTTCCCTGGCAAATCCAACGTTCGTATTACAGCTTGGTTAACGCCTTCAAAAACCACGACTCGCTAAAAATACTTAAGTATGCTGCAGATTTAGGCCATTATATTGGAGATGCCCACGTTCCTTTGCATACAACAGCCAATCATAACGGACAGTTAACCAACCAACATGGCCTACATGCATTTTGGGAAAGCAGAATCCCAGAGCTTTTTGCAGGAAATTATAATTTCGTAGTCGGTAAAGCAGCATATATTGACGATCCTTTAAAACAAGCTTGGAAAATTGTTAAACATTCGCATTCGTTGGTAGATACCGTTGTACGCTTTGAATCAATTTTAAATGGATCTTTTCCATCCGATCAAAAATATAGCTTTACAGAAAGAAACAACGTAGTGCTTAAGCAATATTCAGAAGCTTATTCAAAGGCGTACCAAGATAAAATGAATGGCATGGTGGAAAAGCAAATGCGCTCTGCCATTATAATGATAGGCTCTTATTGGTTTTCGGCTTGGGTAGATGCTGGCCAGCCTACGCTTAAAAACCTGATTAAAGTTGAGCCAACCGCAGAGGAATTAAAAGCAGCTGAACTACTAAACAAAAAATATAAAGAAGGCAAAATTATTGGAAGAGAAAATTAATATAATCCGTTGGCTAAGTATAATAACAATGAATGATTTTTTATTCGCCATTACCGCTGAGGCGGAAATCGTAATGCCAATTATTAACTGCTGAATCTCTCTTAAGCTTTTAGATTGGCAATCGAGCTGACAATGGATGAAAATCTATCCTAATTCGTCATTTCGAACGAGTTCTTCACGAGGAAAAATCTCTTTCCATCTTGGGAACTGAATGAGTTGTAGCCGATACCAAACAGGCTGAGATATCTCGTCGTTACGCTCCCTTGATATGACGAAAGAATTTACTAATCTTCCTTAATCTCTTCTTCGATTTGTTTCTCAATAGGCTTTTTAGAAAATACAGATTTTAAAGCTGCGTAAATTACCGGAACGAAAGTTCCAACGGCAATAATCAATACTAAAATCTCAAAATTTTTCTCTACAAACGGAATTTTACCTAAAAGGAAACCAGCAAATAATAAACTTCCAATCCACGCTACACCACCAATAACATTATAATAAGTAAACTTACCGAAAGACATGTTGGCTGCACCAGCAACAAATGGCGCAATAGTTCGTAAAATTGGTAAGAAACGACTAAAAACGATAGCTTTAGCGCCGTGTTTCTCAAAGTACTCGTGTGCTTGGTGATAATATTTTAATTTCAGGATTTTATTATTTTCCTTAAAAACCTTAATTCCGAAATATTTTCCTAACCTATAGTTTACTGTATTACCAGCTATTGCGGCAAAAATCAAAATCAACAGCATAAACCAGATGTTTAAACCTGTTCCTTCGCCAGCAACTAAGGCACCAACAGCAAATAACATCGAATCGCCGGGTAAAAATGGCGTAACTACAAAACCGGTTTCAGCAAAAATAATCAGAAAAAGAATGAGATAAGTCCAGGTTTTATACTCCTGCATAATTAACTCTAAAGTCTCTTTGGTATTGGTAAGTAATTGTACTAGTAGATCGAAGAATTCCAATGTTATATAATTTTTAACAAAAGTAAGGATATCGTTTTGATAAACCTCTAAAATTTAAAATATGACTGCAATTAAATATTTTTACGTTCATCTTTCCTTATTTCAAACTCGGAACAAGAAGTTGAAGTCTCCTGAGCACAGCAAAATGTTAGAGATATTTCCTCGATATGCTACGCTAGAATGATGAGTTGGAGAAATAAATCAAAAAAAAATGGCCCGGTAAAACCGAGCCATTATATTTATTTAAACTAGCAAATCTTTATTCTTTGCTCTTTTGTCCTTCTTCTACTTAGTAACTGTTATTAAGCATTACCGGCATCACCAACATCAAAACATCTTCATTTTCGTCGTTAGTTTGCGGAATTAACAACCCTGCACGATTAGGCGTAGACAATTCTAAAGTAACTTCTTCGCCACTTAAATTGGTTAACATTTCAATTAAGAAACGAGCATTAAATCCAATCTCTAAATCTTCTCCTTCGTACTGGCAGCTTAAACGTTCGTGAGCTTCGTTAGCAAAATCTAAATCTTCTGAAGAAATATGCAATTCGCTACCGCTAATTTTTAAACGTACTTGGTGTGTGGTTTTATTAGCAAAAATTACAACTCTACGCAACGTATTTAAAAACAAAGCTCTATCAATAACCAATTTATTAGGGTTATTGCCGGGAATTACCGCTTCGTAATCTGGGTAACGCTCATCAATTAAACGACAAACCAAATTGATATTCTCGAATTTAAAAAAAGCACTTGTAGCATTATAATCTACAGAAACATTAACATCTGTATTTGGCAATGCAGCTTTTAACAACGTTAAGGCTTTTTTTGGAAGGATGAAAGAAGAAGCTTTATCGGCCTTGCTATCCATACGGCGGTAACGAACCAATTTATGTGCATCGGTAGCTACGAATGTAATGTGCTGAGGCGAAAGTTGACAGAATACACCTGTCATTGCTGGGCGCAACTCATCGTTGCTAACTGCAAAAATGGTTTTTGTAATTGCTTCTGTTAAAACCGAAGCTGGTAAATTTACGCTAGATGCGTTCTCTACAACCGGAATTTTAGGAAAGTCATCACCGTTTTCGCCACTCAATTTATATTTTCCATCTCCAGCGCTAATCTCAATCGAAAAAGAATTGTCATCGATATTGAACGAAATTGGCTGATCTGGTAATGTTTTTAAAGTATCTAATAATATTCTAGATGGTACGGCTACTTTTCCTTCTTCTTTAGACTCTACAGCCAAAGAAGTTGTCATACTAGTTTGTAAATCAGTAGCAGAAATAGTAAGGTTTCCTTCTTTAATTTCGAAAAGAAAATTCTCTAATATTGGTAGAACAGTACTGCTGCTAGATGCACCATTTACCGTTTGTAAATGCTTTAATAATGTTGAAGTTGATACTATAAATCTCATAGCTTATTTTGTATTTATCAAAAATAGAAAAATTACTTAGCATACTTGTGTTTGCGGTAATAATGTTGAAAAATTGCGAAACATATTAACAATGCCAATGGCGCTAAAGAATTTATCAGCTGCCATTTCAATTTTTCGGTACGTAAAACCGTTTTATCTAGCAATCTTTCTTTAATTTCCTTATTACGCAAGGCGATTAAATTATCGGCATCGGTAAAATAATCGGCAATATTTAAAAGCAATGCCTTATTGCCAAAATTCTGTTGTGTGTAACGATCAAATCCTAATGGAAATGTGGAATTATCGTTTTTATTTACCTGATTTGAGAACACATCCCCATCGCCTATAACAATCATTTTTGTAAGCTTACTCTGAGCAGGTACATTATAATTTTCGGTGATCCCTTCTGGCACCGGTCTGTTAAGGAAAACTGATTTAAAGCTTCCTTCCAATAGTACTCCGACGGGCTTTGGAACGCTTGTATATTCCTCTTGCTTAGGTTGTTCAGCAATCATTTGCAACGACAATAGCTTCGGCGTATCGAAAATTTTGTTAAAGTTAGATGTACTCAGAATAATCTTTTTGTTTACGTTAGCCACGCCTATGGTATCTACCGTACTGGCAAACTCAGCCTTTACACCATCAATATTTTTAACCACTAAGTTGCTTGTATCCGGCAGTAAAACCGGAAAGTAAAACCAAGGCGCCACATCTATCTGTGCTTGTTGACCTGACCCTGTAGCTATTGGAATCATGGCGCTATGCACATCGGTTACCAAATTATAATTTACTCTCGCACCGTACTCAAAAAGCATGTCGTTTAAGTTTAAATCGTAATTATTTGCCATCATCTGTGGCTGTTGTTGCAATTGATCTAAATTGGCATTTACCTGATCTATCGCCCAAACTACTCGACCGCCTTTCATTACAAAATAGTTGATTTTGTATTTTTCCAATTCGGTTAATGCTTTTTGAGGTTTTGCAATCACCATCACGTCCAAATTATCCAAGCCTTCTTTATTGGCCAGATTCAAATCAACTCGAGTTACGTAATAGTTTGATGAAAGCGATACAATAGCATCATACAATTGCTGGTTATTTGGCTCGCCATGCCCTTCTGTAAAACCAATGTTTGGGCTATAGCCAGTTTGCAAACGTTTAATTGCAGAGGTAACTATATATTCTAAATCCTGAATAGAACTGGTAATTTTTGCTTCGTAATCTGTGGCAGCGCCACCTGTTTTACTTAATAAATTAATCGCAATTGGCTTATCATCACTTTCAATCAAAGCCATCGGAAAAATGATCTTTTGTGTTATCCCTGCATCGCTTTTAATGTTTACTGCTAATGGATTAATGCCAATTTCGGCAAGTTGTGTAATTACTTCCTCTTGGTCGTTGGCAATCTTGCCCTCTAACGGATCAACAAACAGGATCTTAATGTTTACTCCAGCTTCGGCTTTGTAGTCAGCTAACAAATCACGTGTTGCATTACGTAGCCGCTTGAAAGCTGATGGCATTTCTCCATCCAAAAAAACCGTTATTAAAATGTCCTTTTTAGCGTTTTTTAATACATCTCTTGTTTTTGCAGATAAAGTGTATCGTCTTTCTTTCGTAAAATCAAATCGGGTGTAAAAATTTTGCGCAAAAATATTTATCAGTACTAAAAAAGTAAGGAAGCCAAATATTTTCAAATATCTTTTACTCTTTGGTCCTTGCGCCTTGTTCTTAAACCCTTGCTCCTTTTTCCTTGCGCCATCTCCATTCCTCTTTAATTCTTCCATTTCTTGCCCTCCAAAATCAACTTCGTTAAACCTAAAAACACTAATGCAAAAGAAATAAAATAGACCAGGTCTCGGGTATCCAAAACACCGCGACTAATAGACTGATAATGTTCGTTTATGCCGATGTTTAACAAGATGGTTTCTACAGAACTGGCTACAAAAATTTTGCTAGCCGCTTCGAAACCGCTATAAGCCAAAAAACATACAAACACAGCTACGGCAAATGCAATTACCTGATTTTTAGTTATTGATGATGAAAAAATACCTACAGCCGTAAAAGCATTACCTAAAAAAAACAGGCCTAAATAAGATCCAATTACCGCTCCCGTATCTATATTGCCTTTTGGGAAACCAAGCTGATAAATACTAAAGAAATAGATTGAAGTAGGCAAAAGAGCCAATATCAAGAGTACCACACATGCAAAATATTTTGCTAAAATAATCTGGCTATCACTAATTGGCTTTGTTGCTAATAACACGTAGGTGCCTTCTCTTCGTTCTTCGGCAAAAGAGCGCATAGTAATAGCCGGAACTAAGAACATAAACAGGAATGGGGCAAGGCTAAAAAAACCGTTCATTTCTGCGTAACCATAATCCAAAATTGACGTTTCTGGAAAAAACCAGAGCAAAAGCGCACAGGCTAATAAAAATACACCAATGGTGATATAGGCCACTAGCGAGCTCAAAAAACTAAATAATTCTCGTTTAAATACTGCGTACATGCAAAGCAATTAGTGTTGCCGAAGTTAAGTAAATATTTACGTTTGCAAATTAATGGTTTTAAATACGAATGGAAAAAATTCTCTTCTCGTGAGCGAAGTATTTAAAAAAACCTATAAACAAAAAAGGCTTCCCACATTGTGAGAAGCCTTTATTATTTCGTAATTAAAACTTAGAACATAAAGCCTAAGCCTATTGAAAAAACGCGATTTTTGGTTTTCATGTCAAATCCAGTGCTTTCATCGTTAATGATATTGCTTAAGCCAAGACCATAGCCTGCATGTAGATTTAATCCATTTTGCAACTGATAACCACCTAAGAAATTTAGACCGAAATCCATTCTCTTTGCTTGCCCATCTCCAGAACCAAATTCAGCATCTTCTTTTACATCTCCAGATTTTGCGTTTCCTGATAAAGCATAAGCTGCGTAAGGGCCTGCACCAACGAAGAATTTACCAGTACCAGCATTAAAATTAGCCATTAGGTTTACTGGAAGCTCCAAATAAGAGAAATTAACAGATGCATCTTGGCTGGTCATTTCGTCGTCCAAACTAGATTTTGTTCCTTTACTCATAAAAGTTAAGCCAGGTTGTACTGAGAAAATGTCAGATACTTTAATATCTGCGACACCTCCTACATAAAATGTGGTTTTAGCATCTAAACTAACTGAGGTGCCCATTGCAGAAAAGCTTAAATTAGGGAAAGCAACACCTGCTTTTACACCGAAAGAAACTGGTTTGTCTTGAGCCGAGGTTACAGCAACAAAGCCTGCAACAAGCGCTAATGATAGAAATAATTTTTTCATTTTGTTTGATTGGTTTTTTTAACAAAACTATAAAATTAGTACAAATAAAAAAGCCTTGATAAAATTAATTATCAAGGCTTTATAAATTTTAAATTGGCTTATAAACCAAATGCATAAGCAGCACGGATTCCGATGAATGATAATGTAGTGCTATTTTTTGACCAACCTTCATAACGAATACCCAAATCAATACTTGATTTATCCGCTACAGAAAACGATGCACCAATAGTTGGAGCAAAAGTGAATGCAGTACCTGCATTGTTTTCAGTGAATATTGCAGCACCTACTTCGCCAGCGCCATAAAAATTACCACCAAAGTAATATTTAGCTCCTGCTTTCAATGGAATAACACCAGAATTAGTAGCGCCTAAATCTTTAAGTTCTTTTTCAGGAGCGAGCGAAAGGTAACCAGCATTTACAGTTAAATTTAAAGATTTAGCTACGTTGAACTCACCCATAGCCGAACCGCCAAAACCTAAAGCTAAACCATTAGTGTTGTCACCAATCGGCAACAAAAAATCAGGACCTACACTGATTTTATTAACAGCACCTTCAGTTTGTGCATTTGCTGCAAAACCTAAACCAGCTACTAATGCTAACGATAATAATAATTTTTTCATTGTTGTAAGATTAAATTAGTTAATTATTAATTTTCGAGGTTAGACACAACAATACTGCCAATCGTTACAACTTATAAGAATTATGAAATTCTGATTACTAAACAAATAGTTAATCAAATGTAAATCAATTAAATAATTTTTCAGGTTTTTAAAACAATTAGCAACCTACAAATTAAAGGCATATCCTGCCCTAATGGCAAAATAATTAAAGCTACTTAAGCTTCTGCCACTTGTTGATGACACACTGGCACCTGTCCAAGCTTCGTACCTAATACCCAAATCAATGTAATTACTGTTATTCTTATTTTTAAGATAAGTGCCAACTCCAGGGCTCCAGGCAAAGGTTGTTTTTGTAGTACCGCTTACTGGAAGTGCTACACCTAATTGGCCTTCCAAATAAAAGTCTTCGCCAGTATAATACTTTAAACCGCCCTTAATGGGCACAGCTGTAATAGATTGTATAGATGTACCAATTACCCTAATTCGCTTTCCAAGGAAATGAGTATAATCACCTTGTGCAGTTATAGAAAATTTAGGCGATAAGCCAACTTCGGCCTTTACGTAAGCGCCCAACCCGAAACCACTAACATTGCTAGAATTACCTGTTGGCAGATAAATAGACGGTCCAACAACGACATTATTTCTTTGTGCGTTTGCGGCTAGGTTTATAAAAATTAAAAAGATAAAAATGCGTAAACTGTAATTCATTAGTTTAAAGTAAGTTTTCTAAAAATTTCTTCTAAAGAGCTGTCCTGATACTGTTCTTTTAGTTTGGCTAATGTGTTGTTTGCCACAATTTCGCCTTTATTAATGATAATTATCTCGTCGCACAGCGCTTCTACTTCTTGCATAATGTGGGTAGAAATAATAACCGTTTTGTTAACCCCTAATGTTTTTATCAACGCCCTAATATCTGTAAGCTGATTTGGATCTAAACCAGAAGTTGGCTCGTCTAAAATTAGCACTTGCGGGTTATGAATAATGGCTTGTGCCAAACCTACACGTTGCTTGTAGCCTTTACTTAGCATACCAATCTTTTTATGCTGTTCTGGTGTTAAGCCAACTCGTTTAACTACATCCTCCACCCTTTGCTTTAAGTTCTTTAGTTGGTAGGTTTCGCCTACAAAACTTAAAAACTCTTTAATGTACATATCATTATAAAGTGGCGTATTTTCTGGCAAATAGCCAATTAAACTTTTTACCTCTAAAGGTTCGTTTAAAATATTTTTACCACAAATTTCGGCTTCGCCGGATGTTGGCGCCAAGTACCCCGTAAGCATTTTCATGGTGGTTGACTTGCCTGCGCCATTCGGACCTAAGAAACCAAGTATTTTACCCGGATTTGCTTCAAAACTGATTTGATTTACAGCTCTTTGGTCGCCATAATGCTTAGCTAAAGCTCTTACTTTTACACTCAATTTATTTTAGGGTTAAGTTCTTAAGTTTTAATTTATTTGCATTGCGATAGCTATCAAACTGCTCGCCAGCGAGAACCAGTTCATCTGTTGATATGATATCTACGCCGTTTGCCAGAAGCTTTTCGTAAACTTTTTGGTTTGGATTAGCTTTTGCGCTTCTATCTAAGTTGCCCATTGTTCCTAAAATACAAGTTATGCCCTTAGCATGCAAATACTCGTAAACGCTTTTATCAGCGGCAGCGGTTCCGGTAAAGGCTACTATTTTATCATTAGGCACGCCAACTTCGTTTAAACGCTCAATGTCTTCTATTTTTCTGGCAGATGCCGATATCATTAAATCTGGCGCAAGGTGGTGAACTTCCGCAGCCTGATTTGCATTGTAAGTAATTACAATGGCATTGGTTTCTGACTTTGTTCTGCGAACTGCGTCTACAATTTTTGCAAAAGGCACACCTCTTTTAACATCGATAGTAAAGATCACTTTGTTTTTGCCCCAATTCAATACTTCATCTAAGGTCGGGATTTTAAATTCGGTAACCTTGCTCTCGTTGTCCTTCAGGTTTAGCTTTTTAAGCTCTGCGTATGTATAACTACCAATTTCTCCCGTTCCAGTTGTAGTTCGATCCAATTTGTTATCGTGCATAATTACCAAAACAGAATCTTTGCTCAAAGCTACATCAAACTCTATAATTACGGGTTGGATTTGTGTTGCATTCTCAAAAGTTTCAATGGCATTTTCTGGAAAACCAGGCATTGGTCCGCCGCGATGTGCAGAAATTAAAGGAAATGCACCAGCTTTTCTGTTTAAAAAATCGTTAAATTCTTTAGGTGTTTTAAACGAGATATATTGTTTTTTATTTGGTGCTACAAAAGATATGCAACCAGCAAAAACAAGCAAAAAAAGGAAATTCAGTTTTTTCATGCACCAAAAATAGTGTTATTGTTTATGCTTTTTTTAAGGATGATATTTTTTTATTGTTAGCTTTTTAAACCTCGCAGGTTTTTGTCGAACCGTTGCTTTTCTACTTTAATATTCGAACTGCCTTTGCAAACTAAACCTGATAAAAGCGAGCACGAATCCCGATTTTTCATCGGGATAAGTAAAGCGGTTAGCAGGGCCAACATTAATCATGGCAGTGATTTGCTTTTTAAAGAAAATATAAAAATAGATCCTTCGCTTTACTCTGGATGACAAATGGAGGTATTTATTTGCACCAATTAGTAGCGAAAATCCTTTCACCTTTTACCTTCAACCTTTTAGCTTATTTATTATCTTTGCGCTACTATGGCTAAAACAAACGACGAACAATTTAAAAATGTAATATCACACGCTAAGGAATACGGTTTTGTGTTTCAGAGCAGCGAAATATACGACGGTTTAAGTGCCGTTTACGACTACGGACAATTAGGTGCCGAATTAAAAAACAACATTAAAACTTACTGGTGGAAAGCAATGGTGCAGATGCACGAAAATATTGTGGGGATTGACTCAGCAATTTTTATGCATCCTAAAGTTTGGAAGGCCAGCGGACACGTTGATGGTTTTAACGACCCAATGATTGATAATAAGGATTCGAAAAAACGTTACCGTGCCGATCAGTTATTGGAAAACAAAATTGATGAACTATACTCGGAGTTGGCCAGTTTTAGTGCAGCTAACAAGGCTAAATTTGAAGAATTTCAACAAGGTATTTTAGCAAAAAGCGATGAA
Organism: Pedobacter namyangjuensis; assembly: GCF_003313325.1. GTDB lineage: Bacteria > Bacteroidota > Bacteroidia > Sphingobacteriales > Sphingobacteriaceae > Pedobacter > Pedobacter namyangjuensis. Next base: position 560,696 of record NZ_QMHQ01000003.1, read on the forward strand.
GACCAGGCTAGCTGGATTACAGGTTTTAGAAGTGAAACGGAAGTTTTAGATAGCGCACAACATCCTTTTACCGAAGAGGCAAGCTGGAAATTTGTAAGAAAAGGTTTGGCGCTTGAGGTTGAAATGAATTTGGCGCTTAAATCTGAAAACCTTGCACAACTAAAAGACTTAATTGTTGATTACAAAGTAATTTGTCCGATTTCCAAAACCTCTAACTGGACCGATGTGCGCCAGTTTAACTTGATGTTTAGCACTCAATTTGGTGCTATGGCAGAAGGTAGCGACGAAGTTTATCTTCGCCCAGAAACGGCACAAGGTATTTTTGTGAACTTCTTAAACGTACAGAAATCTGGAAGAATGAAGATTCCTTTCGGGATTGCGCAGATTGGTAAAGCATTTAGAAATGAAGTTATTGCTCGCCAGTTTATTATGCGTATGCGTGAGTTTGAACAAATGGAAATGCAATTTTTCGTTCGCCCAGGCGAGGATAAAAAATGGTTTGCCTATTGGAAAGAAGCTCGTTTAAAATGGCACCAAGCTTTGGGAACATCAACAGAGAAATATCGTTTCCACGACCATGTTAAATTAGCCCATTATGCTAACGCAGCAACGGATATCGAATTTGAATTCCCGTTTGGGTTTAAAGAAGTGGAAGGCATACACAGTAGAACTGATTTCGATTTAACTCAACACCAAGAGTTTTCTGGCAAGAAAATGCAGTATTTTGATAACGATTTAAACGAAGAGGGCAAGCCTTATGGCAATTATGTTCCATACGTTATCGAAACCTCGATCGGTTTAGACAGAATGTTCTTGTTAACGATGATTAATGCATTTGAGGAAGAAGATTTAAGCACAGCTGATAAACAAGACAGCAGAACCTTGTTACGTTTACACCCAGCTTTAGCGCCTTATAAGGTGGCTGTTTTCCCATTAACTAAAAAGGATGGCCTGCCAGAAAAAGCTCGTGAAATTATGGATAGACTGAAATTTGATTTCAACTGTATTTATGAGGAAAAAGATGCTATTGGTAAGCGTTACCGCAGACAAGATGCTATTGGTACACCGTTCTGCGTTACTGTAGATCACCAAACTTTAGAAGACGATACCGTTACTATTCGTCATCGAGATACGATGGAGCAACAACGTATAGAAATTAAAGAATTACATACTATTATTGAAGGTAAAGTTAGCTGGAGAAATTTGTTGGCTTAATAAATAATAAGGCTGTAGATTGCTAAAATCCTTGTTGAGTAAAACCGACAAGGATTTTTTTATTACTTTTAATTATGAAAAAGATGCTTCTAATATTTCTTCTAACGTTTAGCTTCAACTCAATATACGCTTGTTCTTGTGCACGAACTGCATTAGATGAGAAATTTAGATCGAACGATTTTGTAGCGCTGGCTAAAATCATTGAAGTTTTGCCAGATAAGAAAGACAAAGAATATCATAACATAGAAATTCAGATTATTAGCTTATATAAAGGAGAACAAGTTAAAAAACTTAAAATCCATAGTTGGTTAAGTAGTTCTTGTGCTTTTTATACTGAGAAAAATTCGACTTGGTTAATTTTCGCCTATAATTACAATGGCGAATTAAGGTTTGGTTACTGTTCTGGAGCTGTACAACAGGATCAAAAATTTGACCTGGTTAAATATCCCGATGCAGATGTTAGACACAAAGAAAATCTAGATTTGAAATTAGCAGTTTTAAGTTGGATAAAGAAAAGCAAAATGTCATTTAAAAATCAACATGAATTAAGCGTTTGGCTCCCAAAAGAAAATTTAGAAGTATTGAGGAATTTTAACGGAACCAAAAGCGATTTTGCTGTTGTAGAATATGAAATAGCTGAAGATATTAAGTTAAGAAAAACGACGTTGCTGAAAGGGTTTAATAACAAAAAGCTTTCTGCTATGCTCTTGAGTCAGCTTAAAAAGGCTGTTAAAGTTAACCATAGGACATTAAAAGAATTGCCCGAGAAAACAAAGGTATACGGTATCTATTATTTTTACCCAGAGGGGCCTTATGAAAGTTTTGTTTCAACTTATGATTTATAGAAATTAGATTCTAAAGCTTAAAAAACGTCAAATTGAGCCTGTCGAAATGTTTTGAGTCATCAAAAATCCTTCGACAGGCTCAGGATTGACATCTTCTATTACTATTCAACGAGGTAAGAAATTTTAAATCACCTTATCCAGCTCTTCTTCACTCCTAGCAATTACCGCAATATCTCCAGAAACTATAATTGGACGTTGAATTAAGATAGGATTTTTGTGCATAACTTCGATCCATTCGTCATCGCTTAGATCTTTGGATTTAAATTCATCTTTATAAAGCTTTTCCGTTACCCGAATTAGCTCAAAAGGTTTAATGCCCAATTTTTGGACAATTTCTTTCAATTCTTTAATACTTGGCGTTTGTTCCAAATAGTTAATCACTTCAAAGTCTTCGCCACTTTTTGTAAGTTCAGCTAATGCAATGCGACTTTTGGTGCAACTGTTATTATGGTAAATTGTAATCATATTTAATTTTTTCCGTACCAATCGTGTTGATCTACTCTTATTATTTCTGGTTGGCCAATAGCTGTTAAAATTCTCCTGGCGCCAACCAAAGTTACGCTTTGTCCGGCATCATAATTTAAAGCAGTCGGCACTAAACTACTCACCTTAACCATCCCGGCACTTTGAATAAATTCACCGTTGCCCATATATATTCCAGTATGCGAAACCCTTCCTCCATTAATGCCTCTTCGCTTTGCGGCAGAAAAGAAAAGCAAATCTCCAGCTTTTAAATTTTTAAGGCATTTTTCCACACTGATACTATCGTTTTCTAAAACATCCAACGCTGTACCAATTAATGCTTGTTGCGATGCATCTCTAGGAATAATTACACCATTTAAAAAATAGGCAGTTTTTGTAAAGCCACTACAATCTACACCTTTTAAAGAAGTACCACCCCACAAATAAGGAACGCCAATTAAAGTCTCAGCAGTTTTAATAATTGATTTCGCATTCGGGTTTAGTTCTTTCAACCATTTTTTATAAGGCATTACGTTTTTGGTTTCTAAATAAGCAATTCTACCATCCGGATAAATAACTTTACTCATCACTTTTCCGTAAGCTAGAATTTGCAAGATGTTACCTTTAACTAAATCAGATACTCGATAACCGTTTAACGTTGGTCCAGTATATGAATGCCCATAGTCTGCCGTAAAAATTACTTTCTCAGCACTCTGCCAAGCCTCAAACTGCTCTTTAGTCATGGGTTTTATCGCACTTCCATCCGTCCACGACAAATAATTATCAGGCGTTTTAACCAGATAAAAACCACCTTGTTTTTTTAAAATCCGCACTGGTGTTCCCAACAGCATTTGGGTCATCAGCTCTGCTGCGTGCTGAGGATTTGCCCTATTATTAGAAACCGATAAATTCGCTACACCGTACTCTAGTCCGCCTAAAGACTCATTGGGAACTAAAGTAGACTGAAATTTTAAGTTAGGAAGATTTGGTTTTACTTTATCAAATTCTTGCAAAGCGATGTTAGAACTACTCTCCAGCCAAACAGAATCTTGTTTAAATCGCAGGTTAAAATAAACCGATCTTTTATCTGGTGCATATTGTTTTTTTACCTGCTCTGCAATTTTGGTAAAAATTGCAGAATCTGTTTGCGCATTAAGCTTTAAACAAATAAAGCTTAACATAAAAACACCAACAATTTGTTTCATAGGTAGTAATTGATCTACTAAGTTACAATAAATTGGAAACACCTAAACAACGTAATTTAATCCTTACAAACACATTGGTTAAAGCTAATACAAACATTTTGGCCAAAATTTTGTTAAACTGATTTTATACTGAAACCATTTAAATTTACAAGATGCTCAAAAAATTACCTCTGCCGTTATGGACAATTGCTATTCCCATTTTAGCTTGGTTAGCCTATTTTTTACCGCTTGATGGGATAGGAACATTTAAAACAATTATACTTGTTTTTTTCTTGATAGGAAGCGTGTTATCGGCTGTTCATCATGCCGAAGTTGTAGCGCATAGAGTTGGTGAACCTTTTGGAACTTTAATTTTAGCACTAGCGGTAACAACGATAGAAGTTTCGTTAATTGTGTCTCTTATGCTTACTGGTGGGCCTGGCACCGAGGAACTTGCCAGAGATACTGTTTTTGCAGCGGTAATGATTATTCTTACAGGAATGGTGGGCATCTGCCTACTAGCAGGTGGCGTTAAATTTAAGCAGCAACGCTTCAGTTTAGATGGCGTTAAGGTTGCTTTAGTAGCTTTAACGGCTATTTTAACACTAACCCTTATTCTTCCTAACTACACCACAAGTATTAAAGGACCTTTTTACACCAATACGCAATTAATTTTTGTTGCTATTACCTCATTGATTTTATATGGCATATTTGTTTTAGTGCAAACCGTAAGGCATAGAGACTTTTTTCTTCCTCCGGGAAATGATGCTACCAGCATAGAAACACATGCCGAACCACCAACAAATAAAGTAGCGCTAAGTTCAGGACTACTCTTGCTAGTTTGCCTAGGAATTGTAGTATTGCTGGCAAAATCTTTGGCGCCAGATATAGAAAATGCCGTTATTAGTGCAGGTGCGCCGAAAGTGTTAGTTGGTGTAATTATAGCAGCGGTGGTTTTATTACCAGAAGGTTTAGCGGCCTATAGAGCGGCAAGAAAAAACAGACTACAAACCAGTTTGAATTTAGCACTAGGTTCGGCATTAGCTACAATCGGCTTAACTATTCCGGTAGTAGCCGTAGTATCAATTATCTCTGGATTGACGATTACGCTTGGTATTGACACCAAATCTATTGCGCTTTTATTGCTTTCGTTGTTTACCATTATGCTCTCCTTAGGTTCTGGCCGTACAAACATATTGCCGGGCGTAGTACTGCTGGTAATTTTTGCATCCTACTTATTTACTATTGTAGCACCATAGGTGATAATTTTAAAACTGCGCATTCGTTAAGTTATAAATTTTCTTAAACACAAATCAATAGCTACATTTGCGTGCTATAGAAATTGCAACAACAACGAATGCCCAGTAACGCTATAATATTAGGATGAGAAAACTAGCACTTAAAGTGATAGACTTTTTCTATCCTCCATTTAAGAGATGGTTCTCCTTACATACGTTTAGGTACATGGCCAGCGGTGGTACAACGGTTGCTACCGGAATTGTCGGTTACTACATCATCTACAATTTCATTTTACACCAAGAGGATGTACATGTCGGTAATTTTTTAATAACCGCACCTATTGCCGCGTTAATTCTCGAATCGGCAGTAACATTTTCTGTGGGCTTTATGCTGAACAAGTATTTGGTATTTACCCAATCGAACCTTAAAGGAAGAATTCAGTTGTTTAGATATGCAACCGTTTACGGTACAAATATCTTATTAAATTATGCGTTGATGAAAATCTTAATAGAGGGATTTTTATTTTATCCGACCATTGCAAAAGCTTGCATAACTTTAATTTTAGCTGTTTTCAGTTATTTTTCTCAGAAATATTTCACGTTCAAGGTTAAGAAGCATTAACTATTAATAAAGCCTAAAATATACTTCAAGGTTTGCGCTTGGCGTTCGGCTCTGGTTATAGTTACCCTTTTATCGCAAAGCTGAAAACCATAATAGCCACCTGAGCGTGATTAAATCCCACTATTTCTATATAATTCGCTTTATTGCAAAAGCTCTTGTTAACTAAACCTGACCTACGCGAAAATCCTTTTAGCAAAGCGAAGGTTTGCAAAACCAAAGCGCTAAAAGATTGAAGCATGGGCAGGACAAGGGCAACCTAGAGCGCATAGAAATTGCTTTTCTAATTAATATGATACTAATCATTTAAGCGTAAAACCGCATTCTTTTTTTTGGATTACTAGCTTTAAGAAGCTATTTTAGCCATTATACATATACACATGCAATATGAGTGATTTTAATGATTTTAATAATCAACAAGTAGCCAAATTGCCTAAACATTTGAGGCAATTTATAGTTGAGCAACACTACGAGAAATACACGCCGATTGACCAAGCGGTTTGGCGTTATGTGATGCGTCAAAATTATAGCTATTTAAAGCATGTGGCGTATTATCCGTATATAAAAGGTTTGCAAAGAGCAGGATTAAGCATTGAATACATTCCGGATTTGCAAACCATGAACGACAATTTGGGTAAAATTGGTTGGGGCGCAGTTACGGTTGATGGCTTTATTCCGCCAGCGGCATTTATGGAATACCAAGCGCACCGTGTATTGGTTATTGCGGCAGATATTAGACAGATTAACCATATCGAATACACACCTGCACCAGATATTATTCATGAAAGTGCTGGTCATGCGCCCATTATTGCCGATACCGACTACAACAATTACTTAAGTTATTTTGGCTCTATTGGCGCAAAAGCAATGTTTAGCAGCAAGGATTTTGAACTTTATGAGGCAATTAGAAAGCTTTCTATTTTAAAGGAAGCGGTTAATGGCGATGAAGAAGAAATTGCGAAGGCAGAAAAAACGTTGCGCAATATTGCAGACAACATGGGCGAACCGTCTGAAATGGCCTTGCTTGGCCGGTTACATTGGTGGACGGTAGAATATGGTTTGATTGGCACATTAGAAGATCCTAAAATTTACGGCGCAGGCTTACTTTCTTCTATCGGCGAAAGCGCAACTTGTATGAACCCGGATATAAAAAAAATCTGGTACAATCTGGATACGATTAATTATCAATACGATATTACGAAACAACAACCGCAATTATTTGTAACACCTACCTTTCAGAATTTAATTGATGTTTTAGAAGCATTTGCTAACACAATGGCGTTTAGACGCGGTGGTAGTGAAAGCATATTAAAGGCAATTGAATGTAAAAACCCAAGCACGGCGGTATACAGTTCAGGCCTGCAGGTAACGGGAATTTTTACCGATTTAGGGATGGATAAAGATGATGAGCTTACGTTTTTAAAAACAACCGGCCCATCTGCTTTAGCATTTAATGGGGAACAGTTGGATGGCCATGGTAAAAATTATCATGCAGATGGTTTTTCTTCACCCGTTGGTAAATTAAAAGGTTTTAAAAAGCTTTTGGAAGAATTTGACAATCAGGATTTAATTGATGCAGGTATTGGCATAGCTGAATTAGCAACTTTAAATTTTGAAAGTGGAATTACCGTTGTTGGTAAGGTAAAAGAGATTGTAAGCAAAGCTGATAAAGTAATTTTAATCGCATTTGAAGATTGTACAGTTACCGAAGAAAACGGAAATATATTGTTCAAGCCAGAATGGGGCGTTTATGATATGGCGGTTGGAGATAAAATAATTTCGGTATTTAATGGCGCTGCAGATAAAGACGCATACGAGGAAATTGTTTTTGTAAGTAAGGAACAAACTCATAAGGTTATTTACGACGAGCCTACCCAAAAACTTCATAGCTTGTACCAGCAAGTAAGAAGTTTTAGAGAGGGTGTGGCCGATTTAACCGAATTGAAAAGAATTTTTGCAACATTAAAAACAAATTACAGAGCAGACTGGCTTTGTGCATTGGAAATTTTGGAAATTGTTTACCATAAGCAATTGGATGCCGATTTTGAAAAAGAACTTAGGGTTTACCTAGAGATGAAAGCCAATAGCGAAGCGGATTATACAAAATTGATTAATGATGGCTTACACGTTATTGCCAATCCGGTTACGCAACTAATAAACGAGGAAGACTAAATTGTTTTAGGTTGTAAGTTATGCGTTTTAAGTTAACGTAAAACTTACAACTTATAACTTATAACTTTACCAAATGAACATAATTATTACAGGCGCTAGCAGCGGAATTGGTTTTGAAGCTGCACTAGAGCTTACATTAGACAGTAAAAACAAAGTCGTTTGCATTGCCCGCTCAGCAGATAAATTAAGAAAGCTCCTGGAAATAGCTAAGCAAATCAATCCAGAGTGTACGCTTTTACCTGTAGAATTTGATTTAATAAACGACGATTACGCTGCTTTAGCTCCATTTTTAAAACAACAGTTGGGTAAGGTTGATATTTTAATAAACAATGCCGGACAACTGATAAACAAATCGTTTTTAGAAACAACAGAGGCTGATTTAGCAACAATGCTAGAAACCAATGTGATGAGCCATTTTAAAATGATTAAATGCACATTACCTTTTATGGAAGCTGGTGCACACATTGTTAACATTGGTAGCATGGGCGGATTTCAGGGGAGTATTAAATTCGCTGGCTTAGCAGCTTATTCTGCCAGCAAAAGCGCATTACATACATTAACAGAATGTTTGGCCTTAGAATTGGCACCAAGTGGCATAAAAGTTAACTGTTTAGCTTTGGGTTCTGCGCAAACAGAAATGCTGGAAACTGCATTTCCGGGTTACGAAAGCCCTGTACTAGCTTTTGAAATGGGCAAATACGTGGCCGATTTTGCTCGAACCGGACACAAGTTTTTTAATGGAAAGACCTTGCCAGTTGCCGTAACTACACCATAGCTGTGATAAAGTAATTAATTGATAGTTAAAACATTTTCGGTTAACATTTGTTGCCTAATTTTCAATAAACTAAAAACGAAAATCAATTTTTATGGAAAACAGCAACCTAACGACCACAGACAACGGCAAAACCGCTGCAATTATCAGTTACTTTACAATTATTGGATGGCTAATTGCCTACTTTGCAATGCACAAAGATAACCGCACTGCCATAGGAGGTTATCATTTAAGACAAACATTACTTTTCCATATTGTTTCCATCATTTTGTCATGGGGATTAGGGTTTGTAGTCGGTATTATTATTTTCGCTACAGGAATTGTTGCACTTGCCTATTTAATGTACATTATCTATTTAGGTTTGTTTATTGTTTGGATAATTGGGTTAATTGGAGCAATTAACAACGAAGCTAAACCAATGCCTATTATCGGCGAAAAAGCACAATCGATGTTCGCTACTATCTAAAAAAATTAGAATTTATTTCGAAGCCTCGATAATTTATCGGGGCTTTTTTCGTTAACGGCTTCAATAACAAACAAGTTATCAACATCTTACCTGCTTTGTGTTTTTTTCCTATCTTTGGAAACTTAATATGAGAAAAACAATATTCATCCTTTGTTTAGTTGGCTTGTTTTCTATTACGGCTAACGCACAAGACAATAGCTCTCTCCCATCGAGATATAAATCTATGATGGAGAAAATACTAAGTAAAATCCCTACGGTTTCCAATTCGCCAAGTTCGCAGTTGTTAGATTTTGCAAAATCTATGTTGGGCACGCCTTACAGATATGCATCAAGTAATCCAGAAAAAGGTTTTGATTGTTCTGGTTTTGTAAACTACGTTTTTAGCAACTTTGGCTTCAAAGTTCCTCGTTCTTCTCCAGAGTTTGTAAAAGCTGGTGTACCGGTTAAATTAGATGAAGCTAAAGTAGGCGACGTGTTAATTTTTACAGGTTCGAACCCAAAAGTTAGACGCGTTGGCCACGTCGGAATCATTTATTCGATAGATAAAGATGGAATAAAATTTATCCATTCTAGTTCTGGAAAAGCAAATGGCGTTACAATTACCGAGTTAAATGGTTATTATAAAAGTCGCTTTTTAAAGGCGGTTTCTATAGTAGAGTAATCGGTTTTTAAAGCAAAACGATTTTAAGTGCATCAATAACATTACCGCTTGCTAAAAGCTGATGCGCTAATTCATGCAGTTCCCTTTCTCTGTTTGTTGCATCGCCAATTGTGGCATCTAAAATATCTTTTACCTTAGCATTCCATTGTATATCGTCTATTTCTTCGGCAGATGGTAGTTGTTCTATATTGCCTAGCATACCCAAATCATTACCCGTTAACACCTTAGAGTTACGAACAGAAACTGGCAAAGCATCAACACCGATACCTAAAGTAGTTAGAGGTTTTGCTACTTTAAATAAACTTTCTGGTGTAACTCTGCAATACCAATCTCCACCTAAACGAGCTACCAAATCTATTTTTTGCTGATCTATTTTACCTTCGCTATCTAAAATTTCTTCTTTAATATGAATTAATTTTATCTCGGCTAATATAAGATTTCCTGCTCCATGCTGATCTCCTAAGGCAATAACTTCTTTAACAGCACATTCTAATTGTACTGGTGCTTCTGCAACTCGTGGCGGTTTTACCAAATGCGATTCTAACATACTAAAACCTGCCTTTTCAAACTCATTTATACCTTTCCCATATTCGGTGCTGGCTAAACTCATTTGTTGCACCATGCTATAGTCAACAATATTAATAACGCATTCTTTTACGACTAATACATTTTCTAAAGTATGCTTTGTGGTGTTATCTCGCACTCTCCTAGCTGGAGAAAAAATACACATGGGTGGATTTGTGCTAAACATATTAAAAAAACTAAACGGACTTAGGTTAATATTTCCTTCGGCGTCTATAGTAGAGGCAAAACATATCGGACGTGGTGCAATAGCATATTGCAAATAGTTTTGCAAATGAACGGGAGAGAGATCTGATGTGTTTAGTGTTAGCATTTATAAAAGTTGAAATGTTGGAATGTTTTGGATTGATGAAACCGTTGTAAAATGAAATTGTTGTAAAATTGGAGTGTTAAAAGAGGCAAACAAATTGAGATATCAAAAGTTGATTAGGCACTCAAATAATCCCCTTTTTTAAAGCTTTCTTTTTCTTCTCAAAATCCCTTAAATAATCTATAAAACGTTTTGCTTTTGCAGAAAATTCTATGGCTTTTGTATATAGTAACAGATAATCTTCTTCCTTTATTTTATTGGCTTCTTTTTGAATGATTACCTTATTTCTAAATTCTCCAGATGAACCCTTTGCATAGGTCAGAAATCTAATAAAATCAGGATTATTATTATATTCAAAACCTTCTGCAACATTGTCTGATATTGACATCGCAGCTCTTCTAAATTGATCTTTCAATCCAAAATCTGATTTCATAGGCTCTAAATCGGAAATTCGTTAAGCTTCTATAGCAATTTGTTTACCAATTTGCCATATTTCTAAATCTTCAAACCTATCAATTTTTCCCATTTTTTTGATGCGCTGTTAATTCTAAACATTCCAACATTTTAATCATTAAACATTGTAACGCTTTAAATTTTCTTTAAAGCCAACAAAGAAAAATCAGTATCAACCTTGGTAATAATATTTGTTAAACTGCCTAATCCAGTGATTTCCATTTCTACGTCATCGCCTGCTTGCAACCATTGTACTTTATAGTTTGGATCGTTTAATATACCTGTGCCATTTAATTCTAAGAAACAGCCTGTACCAACGGTTCCAGAACCAATTACATCGCCAGGTAAAATATCTACACCATAAGCGCAACGTTCAATAATTTCAGCAAACGTCCAATCCATGTCGGCCATATTCCCTGCAGAAACTTCAATTCCGTTTACACGACAAGTCATTTTTAAGTTGTAAGCATTACCTACATGGTTTGCTTTCGGTGCCACTTTGTACTTTTCTAATTCATCTGGTGTTACCAGCCAAGGACCAATAACGGTAGAAAAATCTTTGCCTTTAGCCGGACCTAAATTTAAAAGCATTTCTTCCATTTGCAGGGTACGAGCGCTCATATCATTCATAATCGTATATCCAGCAATATAATCATCTGCCTCTGCAGCCTTTATGTTCCTGCCCTTTTTACCAATAACAACGGCCACTTCAAGTTCAAAATCTAATTTTTGGAAATGGTCTGGCATACATTCAATTTCACCAGGCCCCTGAATGGCATTATGGTTGGTAAAATAGAAAATTGGATATTGATCAAATTCGGCAATCATATCTACCTTTCTGTTTCTTCTGGCCGCTGCAACATGTTGGCGAAAAGCATAACCGTCTCTACAAGAAGTAGGATGCGGAACTGGTGCCAATATTTGATAAAAAACTTCTTCCTTAGGTGTTAACGTACCACTTATTATATCCTCGTTAATTTGCTTAGCTCGCTCCATCAAGGGTTCTCCACCTTGAAGAAATTCAGCCATATTATCTGGAATTAACTTATTGCAAGAATTTAGGTTGTAAATATGTCCGTTAACAAAAATACCTAAATGTTCAACGTCTTCAGTTTTATAGGATACTAGTTTCATATGATATCTGGTTAAGAATATACGGTAAAGCTAAGGAATAGAATAAGGTTTAAAAATTTTTATTCCAGTTAAATTATAAATCCCTTCAAATCAGCTTTGCTTTATTTTTTTGTAAAACTGATGATTTCATCGCCATGCGCCATTAAAATAACTGAAGTAAGGTTTACGAAAATGCCATGCGCCAAAACACCTACAATTTGATCTAATTCGCTGGCCAAAACTGTTGGATTATCAATTAATCCGAAATCCGTATCAAAAATACAATTGCCGTTATCGGTTACAAATACTTTGTCGTTTTTTATCCGTTTTACGGGATGGCTACTCAACTTTTGCAATGCTTTAAAAACATAAGCTTCCGCGTTCGGATTAAACTCAATCGGCACCTTAAATGCACCAAGTTTTTCAACCCTTTTACTGCTATCGGTGATAATGATACTCTTCTTACTTAATGAAGCCATTACTTTCTCCCTGAACAAAGCACCTCCGCCACCTTTTATCAACTCAAGGTTTGCCGTAAACTCATCTGCTCCGTCTATACTAATATCTATGGAACTTGCTTCTCCTAAAGCTAGTAATGGAATACCCAACGAAATAGCTAGCGCTTTAGTTGCTTCGGAACTTGGAACGGCTTGAATTTTGAGACCGTTTGCTATCAGCTTTGCTAACTGTTGTATTGCTAAGGTTGCCGTAGAGCCTGTTCCTAAACCAACTATGTCTCCGTCATTTACAAAAGTTATTGCCTTTTCGGCTACTGCTAATTTTTCGTTGTTTTGATTTTCATTAGACATATTTAAAAGTATGAATTAATTTGTACTTAATGTTTAAAAGCCTAATTTAGCCGAGGTAAAATGATTAGCACAACCAAATATCAAAATCGTACGGCAAGCGAAGTTCTTGCTGCCTTTAGATATGCTATGCTATCTAAAATCATCTTTGCTCAATATTCTTTCTAGCTATTCCTTAGCATCACTACAAAACGTTTTAACGTTTTAATCGTTATATATTTACAGTCTAACCAAATACCTACAGCTATGCCTATATATCATACCTTAGGAACTATTCCACCGAAACGACATACAGTTTTTCGTAAACCAGATGGCAATTTGTATGCTGAGGAATTGGTTTCTACCGAAGGGTTTTCTAGTTTATATTCATTGGTATACCACTGCCATCCCCCAACTATTGTAAAAGAATTGGGCGAACCATATAATGTTGAGCCTAAAATTGCTAGAGAGAAACATTTAAGACATACCAGCTTAATCGGTTTTAACATTAAGCCTGTTGATGATTACTTAGAAAGTCGGAAGCCAGTTTTGGTGAATAGCGATTTACATATTTCTTTAGCTGCACCCCGGAAATCGATGACCGATTATTTCTATAAAAACAGTCAGGCTGATGAAGTTATCTTTATACACGAGGGTACTGGAACGTTGAAAACTGGCTTCGGAAAAATCAAATTTGAATATGGAGATTATTTGGTTATCCCCAGAGGAACTATTTACCAATTAGAATTTAACGATGAGAAAAATCGATTATTCATTGTAGAAAGTTTTAGCCCTATAAGAACTCCAAAACGATACCGCAATCAGTTTGGTCAATTAGAAGAGCACTCGCCATATTGCGAAAGAGATATAAAACGTCCTCAAGATTTAGAAACAATTGATGAACTTGGAGACTTTAAAGTATTGATTAAAAAACAAGGTATCATGTACCCGTATACTTACGGCACTCATCCTTTCGATTTTGTCGGTTGGGATGGGTTTCATTATCCTTGGGCATTTTCTATACATGATTTTGAACCAATAACCGGCCGATTGCACCAGCCTCCGCCAGTACACCAAACTTTTGAAGGACACAATTTTGTGATCTGCTCTTTCGTACCTCGTAAATACGATTACCATCCGTTATCAATACCGGCACCTTACAACCATAGTAATGTAGATAGCGATGAGGTTTTGTATTACGTAGATGGCGATTTTATGAGTCGTAAAAGCGTGGTAAAAGGTCAAATTACCTTACACCCTGGCGGTATCCCACACGGTCCTCACCCCGGAACGGTAGAAAAATCTATCGGTAAAGAAAGTACTGAAGAATTAGCTGTAATGATTGATCCTTTTAGACCATTAATGTTAACGCAAGATGCTGTTGATATTGAAGATGAAAGCTACCATACTAGCTGGCAAATAAATGTCGAATAGCGCTATGCGTCTTGCGTAAAGCGTTTAATACGCCAACCGCTAAACGCCAAACTTTTTAATTTTAAATCCATGACAACACAAACATTCGCAGAAAAAATAGCAAAAGCACAAGATTTTCTTCCTATTAACGGAACAGATTATATAGAATTTTATGTAGGAAATGCCAAGCAAGCTGCACATTATTATAAAACAGCATTTGGCTTCCAGTCTTTAGCTTATGCCGGTCCAGAAACTGGCGTTAGAGATCGAGCATCATACGTTTTACAACAAGGAAAAATTAGGCTGATTTTAACTACAGCTTTAAAATCGGATAATCCGATTGCCGAACATGTAAAAACGCATGGCGATGGGGTTAAAATTTTAGCACTTTGGGTTGATGATGCTTATAGCGCTTTCGAAGAAACTACAAAACGGGGCGCTAAACCTTATTTACAGCCTCAAACTTTAACAGATGAGCATGGCGAAGTGAAAATGAGCGGAATTTACACTTACGGCGAGACTGTACACATGTTCATAGAACGTAAGAACTATAATGGAATTTTTATGCCTGGCTATCGCGAATGGAAAAGCGAGTACAATCCAACTGACGCAGGGCTACTTTATATCGACCATTGCGTGGGCAACGTGGGTTGGAACCGGATGAATGAAACCGTAAAATGGTACGAAGAAGTAATGGGATTCGTAAACATACTTTCTTTTGACGATAAACAAATCAATACTGAATATTCTGCTTTGATGAGCAAGGTGATGAGTAACGGAAATGGTTTTTCTAAATTTCCGATAAACGAACCTGCAGAGGGAAAGAAAAAATCGCAAATTGAAGAATATTTGGAGTTTTATGAGGGCGAAGGCGTGCAACACATTGCCGTAGCAACAAAAGATATAGTTAAAACGGTAACAGAATTAAAAGCTAGAGGCGTAGAATTTTTAAGCGCACCCCCGGAAGCCTATTATGAAATGATGCCAACACGTGTAGGAGAAATTGACGAGGAAGTAGAGTTGCTTAAGAGTTTAGGAATTTTAGTAGACTGCGACGAAGAGGGTTATTTGCTACAAATTTTCACAAAACCTGTAGAAGATAGACCAACCCTTTTCTTCGAAATTATACAAAGGAAAGGCGCACAATCTTTTGGCGCTGGTAATTTCAAGGCATTATTTGAATCTCTAGAAAGAGAGCAAGAGCTAAGAGGTAATTTGTAGACTATCTTGTCGTCATTGTCAGTTTAGCTGACGATGACGACAAAAATTTTAACAATGCCCTAAAGCATAATAAATTATCACAAAAATTAGTATGGTCGATAAACAGCCACCGCCTAATTTTTTGGCGCCATAACCGGCAATAATAGTTCTAAAAAAGTTATTCATAAGTTTAAGTTTGATATTAAACCATTTGAGTGTGTAAATAGTTTTGTATGCAATAAATATTATTCCGAATATTAGCTGAGGCGATAAAAAAAACAAACTAAAACCATCATTTTTGTGTTATTTTGTTATTTTTGAAACTCACGGAAAACGTTTTAGATGTACGCAAATGCCATAGAAAGATCAAAGTTATTTTTACATCATTTAAGATTAGCTTTTAAACTTTTCCAAAAAAACGATCCTCTACGTTTAGCGGGTGCGACAGCTTTTTTTGCAAACTTCGCCCTTCCTCCTATTTTGCTTATCCTGATCAGATTGTTTGGCTTTTTTGTAGACAGAAGGATGCTTGCTAAACAACTGTTAGAAAGATTAGCCAGTATTTTTGATGATAGCGGAACTGCTCAAATTAGAGATACGCTAATTAACATTAGAGGAATAGACCAAAATTGGTGGGGAACTGTACTTAGTTTTATCTTTTTCATTTTTGTTGCCACCACACTTTTCAGTGTTATAAAAAATTCGATGGAACAAATTTGGAGTTTAGGTGTAAACGATAAATTGGGCATATTATTTACGCTAAAATTACGTGGCCGATCGATGATAATTATCTTACTAGCGGGAATATTGTTTTTTGTAGGATTAGTTACAGATAGTATTCAAGGCTTTATTGGTACTTACATTAATAACGCATCTCCCACTTTCGGCAGAATTTTCCTATCCGTACTAAATCAATTACTTTTTGTTGCAATTGTAACAGTCTGGTTTACCGTATTATTCAGATTTTTAACCAATGGCCGACCAAGCTGGAAAACCGCTATCAGGGGTGGCATATTAACTGGGGTACTTTTTACTTTAGGGAAATATATTTTAAGAATCATGCTTCCGCTAAGTAATATTGGCAATATTTATGGAGCATCTGGTTCTATCATCCTAATCATGCTGTTTGTCTTTTACTCGTCGTTTATTTTTTACTATGGCGCTTGTTTTGTAAAAGTTTTAAGCGAGGCTGGCAACGGAATAAGACCAATAAAAGGTGCATTCTTATATGAATTAAAGGAAATTCAAAAAGAAGATTAAGAACTTAGTATTATCAAAGCCATCAAAATTTTAGGCAAAAAAAAATTGGATGAACAATAAAGTCCATCCAATTTTAGCATAAGGCATTAATATTTTAGAACAATCTGTAACCAATGCCCAGCGTAAATAAACTCAGTTTAGTTTCGCCGTAACCAGCCTTGTTCAAATCGGTAAGACCTAATTCATATCTCAGATCGAAGTTTAACTTTTTAATATCTAAACCAGCACCAAATTGCCACGCGAAAGCCTGATCCTTAAATCTTCCATTAAAAATGTTTGATGCTGCATTACCAAAACTTTGGTCCTCATTTAAAATAAACGATACAACCGGGCCGGTATTTAAACGCACACCAATACCTGCGGCACCAATCTTAGTTCCAACCAAAACCGGAACATCTAAACTTGTAAACTTTACTTTATTTTCTTCTCCTGTGCTACTTACCAGCGTTGTATTTTTTCCAGATAAATAAAGCTCTGGTTGCAAATGAATGCCCGCAGCGCCGATTCTTGCCCATACCCCTGCATAATAACCAGCTTGATTATCGCTACTAAAAGTGTTTTCGGTACTAAATTTAGAAAGGTTTAAACCTCCTTTTAATCCAAACTGGAAAGATGGTAAAACTTGTGAGAATGCCATAGTGGAGCAAAAAAGCAACACGAATAGTAAGTTAATTTTTTTCATAAAATGATTAATTTAGAGATGATTTCAATTCAAAAATAACGATATTTTTAACTATTAAGTAAATAATACAATTATATACGCCTGTTTGTTTAACTTCAATTTATATTTAATTATACATTTGCGTTTTGTTTTTGATGGAGTTCGAATTTAATGTGTATGCTGTTTTTCTGATAGTATGTGGGTGTTTATCCATAGTACTGGCAAACATCATTTATAGGCGTGGAGAAAACATTGTAAGATGGTTCTCCATTATGATGCTTGCAAATGCAATTTGGTCTATAGGTTACGGACTTGAACTTTCTAGCAGTACGCTATCTCAAATTAAATTTCTAATAAGTATAGAGTATATTGGTATCACAACCTTACCGTTACTCTGGTTTATTTTCTGCTTGTATTTTTGTGGTAAGGAAGCTTGGATAAAGAAAAAACGGAACATTCTTTCTATAGCTATAGTTCCTGTTATAACAATGCTAATGGTGTGGACAAATTCTTACCACCACCTGTATTATAAAAGTATTGCCGTAAATTATGCTGGCCCCTTTCCAATGGCAGATTTAACTCGGGCTCCTTGGTATTTTGTATTTACCTTATATTTCTACATCCTGTTAGCATGCGGAACTTTTCTGATCGTTCAAAAATTCCGGTCTTCTGACAGGATTTACCGAAATCAAAATTACATCGTTATAATAGCCGCCTTTTTACCGTGGATATCCAATATCGTGTATATGGTAGGAATTAGGCCTTTCGGTTTTATAGACCTTACGCCTTTTGCATTCATGTTTGCCATCTTTCTAATTTTTGTAGGCGTTTACCGGTTTAAGCTTTTTGATATTATACCCATCGCCAGAGAGAAAGTTTTAGAACTAATGCATGATGGCTTTATCGTTTTAGATCATAAAAACAGAATTATAGATTACAATAAATCTCTGCTCAGATACATAGAAAACCTTAAGACAAGTAATTTGGTTGGTGTAAATATCAAAGAAATTTTCCCTAAAGAAACGCTGTTGCTAAAGCATATTGAAAATCACGAACCGGGAAATTTTGATTTAAGTTTAGAAATTCGTCAGGAGATAATTTACCTGAACGTAGACTTGATTTTTCTGAATGAAAATAAAATCAGCGATAATTTCAGTATTATAAAATTGCAGGATTTAACGCACATAAAAAGAGAATCAATTTTAAACGAAAAGCAAGCAACGGAGCTTAAAAAACTCAATCAACAAAAGGACAGAATTTTTTCTATTATCTCTCATGATTTACGCGGACCATTAGTTAACCTTTCGGAAGTTTTGAAGATGACAAACGACGGTTCTATTAGTGCAGAAGAATTTAAATCGCTAATCCCAACGTTAGGAAAAGATATTATTTACACAACAGATTTACTCGAAAACTTGTTACACTGGTCTAGAAGCCAATTAAAGGGTTACGGGATTAAAAAAGAGAGTTTTAACCTGCGAAATCTTATTATAAACGAGATAAATTACCATCTGCCCTCTGCATCGGCTAAAAAAATAAACATCATTCATGATGTATTTCCAGGCGAGATGGTTTACGCAGATATGTTGATGGTACAAATTGTTATCAGAAACATCTTAAACAACGCTATCAAATTCTGCGTAGAACATTGCGAAATTGTTATAACCGCCAGTTACCAAAAAGACCATAAAATGTTGGTCCGTATAAAAGATAACGGCATTGGTATTTCTAAAAATAAATTAAAGCAGATTTTTGCTGGCGACAATAGTACACGTGGTACAGCCAACGAAAGGGGAACTGGCTTGGGACTAATGGTATGTAAAGAATTTATGGAACGTAATAACGGTACGATCGCCGTAGAAAGTAAAGAAGGTATAGGCTCAACGTTCTCTATAACTATACCTACGGATGAAAATATGCACCCCTCCTAAAAAGGGTGCATATTAAATATTATTGTCCGGTAACTTCGTTAATGGCTTGTTGCTCTTTAAGTGCATCCACATTATTTTTATTACCAAAGTTTTGGGTTTTATCTGCAAAATAAGCTAAAATATCAACTATAGAGTCTAGATTATCTGCAACTCTTTGGTGCATATCAGGCAAATCTTTATCAAGTTTCTTATCACCCAATTCGATATTATCTACTTCAATTTTTCCTATTTTTTGAATTATTGCTTGTTGCGAATGTTGTAAGTCTTCCAGTTCCCTTACAATCTTTTCCATCAATTCAAACTTCTTTAAGGTATCCATATTTTCTGTTTTTAATTTTAACTATTGTTTTCTTTACAACACTTTCAGGCCAAAAAAGTTTGTTTTTTAGTTTAAATGCATAAAGAGATTTGCAATTAAAATAAATAACTAATAAATTAGTTTAAAATATCAAACAATGAAAAATCTCCTTTTTTGCTTAGCCTTTTCGTTTTTGTGCGCAACTGTCTTTGCACAAAGCCCAGCCTTAGATAAAGAAAAACTATTAGATTTTTACCAGTCGCAACGCTATGCCGAAGCTGCACAATACTTACAAAGTGTATACCCTAACGATACACAAGATGTAAAAGCTTTAACGCAAATGGCCTATTGCAATATGATGGCGGGCAAACTTCCGGATGCAGAAAAGAATTACCTAAAAATAAATGCCATCCAACCAAATACTTTACCTGTTTTATTTAGCTTGGCAAATATTAACGCAAGGCGAGGAAATAAAATTAAAACGAAATCTTACTTAGAAGAGATAATAAAAACAGACAGCACGAATTTTAATGCCTATAAGCAAATTGCCGATTATGCAGAGGATGATTCTGCTAAAACTGCATACCTAAAAATAGCTAATGCTTTAAACAGAGTTGATGCAGATGTTGCGTACGAATTGGCAAATCAATACAGCAAAGCAAAAATGTACCAGCCAGCCTACGACGTTCTTAAAATAGCTATACAGGCAGACACAAGTCACTTTGTTTTGCAACAAGCACAGTTACCAATTGCCTTACAGCTAAACAAGTATAAAGAGGTTGTAACCATAGGCGAAAAGCTTTTACTATCTAGCGCTAATCCAAATACACTTTCGACTGTTGCAAAAGCCTACTTTTTTTTGAAGAACTATAACAAAGCACTGGCCTCGTTTAAAATTTTGGAGCAATCTGGTATGCTTAATGAAAGTAATTTGTACTTTATGTCTTTATGCTATCGCGAATTAAAGAACTACGATAAAGCTACTGAATATGCAAAAAAGACGATAGAAGAAGGCATTTCTGGTAACACCCCACTTTACTATGCATTATTGGGCGGAATTTTAGAAGAACGAAATCAAAATTTAAATGCAGCTACTGCTTATAAAAGGGGTTTAACTTTTGGCGATTATAACACACTTTATTACAGGCTAGGTGTACTTTACGATTTTAAGCTAAATCAAGCTAAAAATGCTACCAATTACTACGCTCTTTACTTAAAAAGCAAACCAGACACACTAAAAGAAAAAGAGCAAATAGATTATAGCAAGGAAAGAATTACTACAATTACAACATCTAAAGCTGTTCAAAAATAGGTTTTACGTCGGTCCAAAACTCGTCTAATGCTATAATTCTTGGTTTTAAGAATGATATAAGCGTTGGCCAATCTTGTTGTTTAAATATGCTTACACCTTGTATTGTTTTAGAAATCTGCGCAAAGGGTACGCCATATTCGTTTGTTGCATTTAATTCCCAATCCCATTCTTCGTTTAGTGTGTTGGTAAAGATAGATTTTAAGGCTAAAAACTGCTCAAAAAACTGTTGTCTGGCTACCTCATCCTGATGTTGGATATTGATAGAGATAGTTGCCTCTTTCTGGCCAGCATCCATTTTAAAAAAAATGTTTTTTACACCCGTTTTGTAATTAACCCAATTTATAGTTAAGCCTTCGGCTGAAGGAATAGGCTTTAAATACTTGCCGAAAGTAATCCAGAATTGTTGCCGTAGCTTTGATGCCTCTTCTTTACTATACATTATTTGTTCGATGCATCTTTGACAAAATCCTATAGATATTGTCAAAGATTATTTTTTTTAAAAATCTTCAGTTTTTTACCGAACCTTCGTGTTTAAACCTGATAGAACGAAAATCCTTTTTTGTTACACCGCCCTTCCAAACGCTTAGGGCAACTGTGCAAAAAAGATTGCAGTGAAAGCAGGACTGACTCTTCAAAAGAACTACAAATTTGCTTTTCTAAAAATTTTTGTCCCTTGATTTAAACTACTTATTTCCCATTAACCTTGCCACATACTTACCGATAATATCAAATTCTAAATTAACGGTGTCGCCAATTTTAACTTCGTGCAAGTTTGTATGCTCGTGAGTGTATGGAATAATAAAAACCGAAAACTCATTGGATTGAGAATTAACTACCGTTAAGCTAATTCCATTAACACAGATGGAGCCTTTTTCTACCGTAACGTTGCCCAAAGATGCATTATAATTGAAGCGATACTCCCAACTTCCTTCTAATTCATTTACTAAAATACAAGTTGCAGTTTGGTCTACGTGGCCTTGTACAATATGGCCATCTAAACGAGCATTCATTTGCATACATCGTTCTAGATTAACTTTGCTGCCCACTATCAAATTGCCCAAGCTGGTTTTGTTCAGCGTTTCTTCAATTGCGGTAACCGTGTGCGATCCATCAGCAAGCGAAACTACCGTTAAGCAAACACCGTTGTGCGCTACGCTTTGATCTACTTTAAGTTCGTTACTTATTGCAGACGATACCGTAAAATGGATATTTGTTCCTTCTTTTACTATATTTTTAATTTCTCCGAGCGTTTCAATTATCCCTGTAAACATTTTTTTAGGTTATGTCTGATTGAACTTGGCGAAACATTTTAAGAAAATCTTTCTTGTGGCTCATAACGACAATTCATTAATTATAGTTTTTCCTGTTTTTTGTCCAATTGCTGGTTTGCGCAGTATTTTGAGTAGCCGTAACAATTTTACCTTTGTCTTTTTGCAACAATAATACCCCTGTTATTGCAGCCAATAATGCTTCTCGTTCATCGTCTTCTTTTAAACTATCGGCATTAAAATACTTGCTTACAAAATGTGTATCAAATTTGCCAGATGTGAACGCTTCATGTTGCATTACAAATTTACCAAAGCTTAACGTAGTTTGTATGCCTGTAATGTCATATTCATCAATTGCCCTAACCATTCTCGCTATCGCCTCTGTTCTGGTAGCGCCATAAGTTATTAATTTGGCAATCATCGGATCGTAGTAAATCGGTATTTCCATACCTTCTTCAAAGCCATCATCAACCCTAACACCATTACCTTTTGGGGTACTATAAGTTTGCAATGTACCTATATCAGGCAAAAAGGCATTTAAGGGATCTTCTGCGTAAACACGTAATTCTACCGCATGCCCGTTAATTTTCAAATCCTCTTGTTTAAAGGACAACACCTCGCCTTTGGCAATTTTGATTTGTTCTTTTACCAAATCTAAGCCAGTTATCATTTCGGTAACCGGATGCTCTACTTGCAATCTGGTATTCATCTCTAGGAAGAAAAAGTCAAGATTTTCATCTAGGATAAATTCAACGGTTCCGGCGCCAACATAATTCACAGACCGAGCAACATCTACGGCGCATTTACCCATTTTTTCTCGTATTTCTGGTGTTAGCACAGCTGATGGAGCTTCTTCGACTACTTTTTGGTGCCTGCGCTGTATAGAGCACTCCCGCTCAAAAAGATGAACAATATTGCCATGGGTATCTCCCAAAACCTGAATTTCTATATGGCGTGGCGACGTAACATAACGCTCAATAAATACAGCTCCGTCTCCAAAAGCCGAAGTTGCCTCGCTAACCGCCAAATGCATTTGTTCTTCAAAGTCATCAACTTTTTCTACAATACGCATTCCTTTTCCGCCGCCACCGGCTGCCGCTTTAATTAAAATCGGGAACCCAACTTCTACCGCCCTAAGTTTAGCTTCGCTTATATCGGTTATCGCTTCTTCGGTACCAGGAACCATAGGTATATTATACTTTAGCGCTGCTGCTTTTGCCGAAAGTTTATTGCCCATAATCTCCATAGCTTGGGGCGTTGGGCCGATTAAAATTAGCCCTGCGTCCGCAACTGCTTTCGCAAAGCCTGCATTTTCCGACAAAAACCCATATCCGGGATGAATAGCTTGTGCGCCAGTTGTTTTACAAGCTGCTATTATTTTCTCGCCAACTAAATAAGACTGATTTGAAGGCGCCGGACCAATGCATATGGCTTCATCAGCATACCGAACATGCAATGCATTTCTATCCGCTTCAGAAAAAACAGCAACGGTTTTGATGTCCATTTCTTTAGCGGACCGCATAATACGCAAAGCGATTTCTCCCCTATTGGCAACTAATATTTTGGTGATATTTAAATCGAGCTTACTCATATTAAATATTAAGTTTCGTAATTATTTCTATGGTTTCATCTATCGCAGCCGCAGCTACATCTAAATGTGTAACAAACCTAACCGTTTTATTTGATGTAGCATTACAAAGAACTCCCTTATTTGTCAATGCTTTTACTACACTATCAACTTTTAAATTTGGTGTAATATCAAACAGCACAATATTGGTTTCTACCGGCATAACACTACTAACAAAACTAGCGTTAGTTAAGGTTGCTGCCAAAGCCTTAGCGTGGCTATGATCTGTTGCTAATCTTTTAACATGGTTATCTAACGCATAAATGCCGGCGGCCGCTAAAAAACCAGCTTGCCTCATCCCTCCTCCTAAAACCTTTCTTATTTTTCTCGCCTTTTTTATAGTTTGCGCATCACTTAAAAAAACAGAACCTACCGGCGCACCCAGACCTTTAGATAGGCAAACAGAAATGCCATCAAAGTATTTGCCGTAGTCTTTTGCTTTGTTTCCGGTTGCAACGAGCGCATTGAAAATTCTGGCGCCATCTAAATGCAATTTAATACCCTTTATAGCGCAAAGGTTATGTATAGGTTCTATCTGCGATAGCGTATAACATTTTCCACCACCTTTGTTTACCGTATTCTCTAACACTACCAAACTCGAATTTGGATAATGGATATTGTCTTCGTTAATTTCAGGTTCAATCATTTCTGGCGTTAAAATACCTCGTTCGCCGTTTAGCAAGCGTACCGACGCCAATGAATTATAGGCGATTCCCCCACCCTCGTAGCGGTAAACATGAGCAGTTTGGTCGCATATAACTTCATCCATAGGGTTAGTAAAGCATTTAATGGCAATTTGGTTACTCATTGTACCAGAAGGACAAAACATCGCCGCTTCCATATTAAACATCGTCGCCAACTTCTCTTCCAACGCATTTACCGTTTCATCCTCGCCAAAAACGTCGTCGCCAACTTTGGCACTCATCATCGCATCCAACATGCCGGCGGTTGGCTTAGTTACTGTATCGCTTCTAAAATCTATCATTATTATTTGTTGTATAGCTGGAAGTTAAAAATGTTCCAATTTTCAGCAGTTTCTATTTAGCTATAAATTTATAAAAATCTGCGAATTCTCTAGCCCAAAACCATTCTTGATGTTTGCCGTCAGCTTTATCGACTAAAACGACATTTTCATTTTTACCAAGGGGATTTAAAATACCGTATACATTTTCCATATCAATCAACATCTTTTCACTTTCAAGAGCTCCGGCAACAAAGTAAATTTTATGCGCTTTTAATTTCGAAACTCCACTTTTTAAATCGTCAATCATTTTTTTTGCTATCCAAAATGCGGGAGAGAACACACCAGCATTGCCAAAAACTTTTGGATACTCCGTAACTGCATACATAGAAATTAAACCACCCATAGAACTGCCAGCAACCGTGGTATTTTTAAAATTTGATTTTGTCCTATAATTTTTATCTACAAAAGGTTTTAAAGTTTCAGCCAAAAAAGCAACGTATCGCTTTCCTTTCCCAGAGCCATATTCACTATCATAAGGATTATATTCCGTTAATCGCTCTGTGCCCCCATGGTCTACGCCAACTACAATAAATTCTTTTCCGCCTTTTAAAGCAACACTATCCAAAAATTCGTCAATTTTCCACTCGCCAAAACCACTTGTTGCTGCATCGAACAAATTTTGCCCGTCATGCATATAGATTACTGGGTAAGATTTCTTTGAAGTACTATAGGATGGTGGCAGATAAATCCATACCCTTCTTTTTTTATTAAGTTGAGGGATGAAAAATGCACTGTCAAGCAATTTTACATTTTTTGAAGCTGTATGTTTTATTGGCTCCTTTTCCAATTCATCGGCCCAATTTAAAACAGAAATATAGACTATCGTATCCTTAACTAATTTCAAACTTCTATTTGCTTTGGGATTTCCCTCCGCATCACTTTCTGCCTTTTCCCAATTTCCTCTAGTAATTTTATATTCGTAGTTACCTGCCGGGATATTTTTAATCAATTCGAATTGATCAGCTATCCTTTTAAAACTATACGATGAATCACGGGGATTCCAGTTATTAAAGCTCCCTGCTACAAAAAAAGTTGGCAGGCTATCTTTACTCTTAGGAACGCCGTTTAGTCTAAACGCTAACCTAATTTGCGAAAAGAGCGCAAATGGTAGAAATAGAACGGCAAAAAATAATGTGATTTTTTTCATAGATAGTCCTAATTTATAATGATTTAACAAATAAGTAGAAATAATTACTTTTTTTATCATTTATATTTACAGCAAAATACCTATAAAAAGTACTACGTATAAATGGATAATGTAAATATCAAAATATTAGCCGAGGCACTTAATTTATCTACATCTACCGTTTCTAGAGCATTTAGAGATAATAGCGATATAAACCTAGCCACCAAAGAACGAATTTTGGCTATGGCTAAGCAACTTAACTATCAGCCAAACCATTACGCTAGTAACCTACGCGAACAAAAAAGCAAAACAATTGCTGTAATTGTTCCAGAATTAGCAAACAACTACTTCTCCTTAGCCATTCAAGGGATTGAAAGTGTAGCAAGCGCAAAGGGTTATCATATCTTAGTGTATGCTACTAATGATCAATTTGAAAAAGAAGTTTCCTTTATACAGCATTTACATAATGGCAGGGCCGATGGAATTATCATGTCTGTTTCTGGAGAAGCCAACGACCATAACTACCTGAACGAATTAGCTAAAAAACGATTGCCACTGGTTTTTTTCGACCGTGTTTATGAAGATATTGAAACACCTAGGGTAATTACCAACGATTACGAAGCGAGTTTTTCAGCTACCGAACACTTAATTAATCAAGGTTGCGTAAAGATTGCGTATTTAGCTGTAAACAAAACACTGTCTATTGGCAAAACGCGTATGCAGGGTTACATAGATGCCTTAAAAAAACATAACATCACATTTAGCGATGAGCTGATTATAGACTGTACCAACAATTACAAAGAGAACATAGATCACCTAAAATCAGCATTTACCGAGCTAAAACCAGATGGCGTATTTACTTCTGTAGAGCGTTTAGCCTTTGCCACGTATTACGCTTGTTACGACCTAAAGCTTGATGTGCCAAATGATATTAAAGTTATAGGTTTCTCTAGTTTAGAAATTTCACCGCTACTAAACCCGGCTTTAAGTACGGTTACCCAACCTGCTGCAGATTTAGGTAAAACCGCTGCAGAATTACTGTTTAAAATGCTCGAAAATCCTGATCAAATCAGTCCAAATACTGAAGTGATTTTAAAGTCGGAAGTGATGCAAAGACGCTCTACTTCCAAGTAAGAATATGAGCTGAAAAACAGCTCGTTTTATAGCGTAAAAACAGCATTATTTTTTTCAAAAAAATCCTAAGTTTTCTGAAAATACGCAGAATTTCGACTTTCGCACATGAGCGATTTTAGAAAAGTTGCCGAAATTTTCGGGAACGTTCCCGAAAACCTACCCGAAAAAGTCTACGAAAACAACTTAGTGTAAATAATACACCAATTTTAGAAATTAAATTTTACAAAACACTATAAATCAGATAATTAAAAATTATACATAAAATATTTATAAAACAAAAAACAGTAAATAATTCGCTCTTTACGTCAAAAAACTTCTAAAAAAAATGGTGTTCAAAAAAAATATGATATAAAATTTTGATTATTGTTATGCTACATTAAATTTACAATAGTGTAATACACAATAATTTATAACCAAATATTTAAACTTAAAAACGGGCTTTTTCTATGAAAAAAAATTACCCAATCAAGCTATGTCTGTTGATGTTTTTTGCGCTCTGCACATTAACAACTTATGCTCAAACCGGAAGCATCTCAGGTAAAATTTTAGATGACTCAAAACTTCCGATTCCGGGTGCATCAGTTCAGGTTGATGGCACCCAAAAAATTACCGCTACAGACAATGATGGTAACTACAGAATTACAGGATTAACGGCAGGAACTTACACCTTGACGGCTAAGTTCATCGGCTTTGCCTCAAAAAAACTAACGGTTACTGTTGGTAGCGGAAGTGTTGTACTTAATTTCGAGTTGGCTGGAGAACAAACTAACCTAAACGAAGTTGTTGTAGTGGGCTACGGAACGCAAACCAAACGTGAGGTTACTGGCGCAATATCTAAAGTAACAGGCGATAAGCTAACCAGTTTACCAACCCCAAGTTTTGAGGCCAGTTTACAAGGGCAAGCGCCAGGCGTACAGGTTACACAAGGTTCTGGTTTAGCTGGTAGTGGATCTGTTATAAGAATTAGAGGTATTGGTTCTATTAGTGCTGGCGGAGATCCCTTATATGTAATTGATGGAATTCCTGTTACTTCAGATCCTTTTATTACTGGAAACCGAGGAGCAATGAACCAAAACCCATTAGCAACCATTAATCCTAACGATATTGAATCGGTAGAGATTTTAAAAGATGCTGGTGCTGCCGGTATTTACGGTTCTCGTGGCGCAAACGGTGTAATTCTAATTACCACTAAAAGAGGTAAAGCAGGCAAACCAACTATTTCCCTTTCTAGCAAATATGGTTTGAGCACTTATGCAAACAGACCTGAGTTCGCTAACAACACAGAGTGGTTACAACTTCGTCAAGAAGCGTGGACAAATGATGGCAACACTGGCCTTGCTCCTCTTCCGGGTGGCATTACTTGGGCACAAGCACAACAAACCAATACAGATTGGTGGGATATTTTAACGCAAACTGGTAAATCTAACGATCAGGCTATATCATTTAGTCAAGGTACAGACAAAATAAAAACCTACATATCTGCTAACTACAGCGATAATGCAAGCTTTTTAGTTGGTAACTCTTACGAGCGTTATGGTTTCAGAACCAATTTCGACATTAAACCAACTACTTACTTTTCTACCAGTATTAACGTAGGTTACGATAAAGGTATTAACCAACGCGTTAACGCAGCTTGGGGCGGTGGTTTAGGTGATGCAATGTCTACAGCTTTACCTATTTACCCAGTTTACAATGCAGATGGCACTTTTTATAGCAATGGCGCAAACCCTGCTCGTAATTTAGGTTTATTGGATTGGAAAACCAGAAATGAGCGTTTATTAGCGGGTATTACAATGGAATTAAAACCAGTGCAAAACTTAAGCATTAAAGGTATTTTTAATATGGATAACCTTGATGTACAAGACAATATCTTCACGCCTGCATCTTTAAGAAATGCTTCGGTTGGTTATGCTAACTTGTACCCTACTAAAGTTTTTAACAGAACATTTACTGGAACCGCAACATACGATTGGCAAATTACCGACAAACATAAGTTAACTACTTTGGTTGGTGCCGAATCTCAACTTTCTTACAGAAATTATTACCCAGGTGGGATTTATGGCGAGGCGAACGAGCCATTCTCAGAGAATAGAGAAAACTACTTAAGAACTATGGCACTAATTGCTGGGCCAGGTTTTTATGTGAGCAATGCAAACAGAGATACATTTGCTTCGTTATTTGCTCGTTTAAATTATTCTTACGACAATAAATACTACCTACAGCTTTTAGCTAGAAGAGATGGTTCATCTAAATTCGGACCAAACAACAAGTTTGGTTATTTCCCTGCAGCTTCTGCTTCTTGGTACATTAGCGAAGAAGATTTTATGAAAGACAATAAAGTAATTAGCAACTTAAAACTAAGAGCTAGTTATGGTTTGGTGGGTAGTTCTAACTTTCCCTCGGCAGAATATTATCAGCGATTTACCTATTTAAATACCGGATATAACGGTCAGGGAACTGCTGTATTGGCACCGGGCAATGTGGGCAACCCGAATTTACAGTGGGAAGAAGGCAGAAATTTTGATTTAGGCTTAGATTTTGGCTTGTTTAAAAATCGTATTACGGGAGAGATTTCATACTATAACAAAAGAACCAAAGGCGCTTTACTTAATGGCGGTATTTCTCCATCAACTGGATTTGGAACTGGATGGATTAACGTAGGCGAGATCTTAAACGAGGGTGTAGAGCTTAGCCTTAATACAACAAACATAGATTCGAAAGACTTTAAATGGATTACCCGTTTAAATGTTTCTAAAAATTATAATGAAGTAATCAGCCTTGATGGCTTAACACCAGATGCAGTTGGTGGTGGCACCAACGATACCCGTATTGCTGAGGGTTACCCTATCGGCACAAATTTCCTAGTGCGTTTTAAAGGTGTAGATCCTGCAGACGGTTTACCAATCTGGTTAGATAAAGATGGTTTTGAAACTAAAACCTTCTCTTTAGATAATCGCGTTCCGGTTGGAAAAATCTTACCAGATTACGTAGGTGGTTTAACTAATACCTTTAGCTTTAAAGGTTTCGAATTAAATACTTTATTCACTTTCGCAATTGGCGGAAACTTGTACGATGCTTCTGCAAAACGCCAATTGGGTGTGGTTACCGACTGGAATATTAGAACAGATATAGCCAATCGTTGGAGACAACCTGGAGACATTGCTGATTTTCCTCGCTTAACCATGAATAGCGGTACTTATGCGGGTTTATCAAGCGAATGGCAATACAACTCAACTATGTTTTTGTACGATGCAACGTTTGTTCGTTTAAGAGAAGTTACCTTGGCGTATAGCGTTCCTGCAACATTTGTACAAAAATTAAGACTACGCAACCTTAAAGTATTCGCTACCGGAATGAATTTGTTAACCTTTTCTAAATACCCAGGTGGCGATCCAGAGATTGCTCGTGATTTCGAAAATCCACAAGACAGAAACATGAGTCCGAACGTAACTTATTTAACTACGCCACAACAGAAATCAATAACTTTTGGCTTATCAACTTCATTTTAATAACAGTTAAATAGATAGAAAATGAAAATCAATTATAAAAACATATTAAAATCATTCCTTATCCTTTCTGTTGTTGTAATGGTGGGTAGTGGATGTAAAAAATACCTAGAAAGCGATCCTGTTGAAGCTATACCAAAAGATAAGGCATTAGTAGACGAGGCTTCTGTTAAGGCGGTAATGGTATCGGCTTATCAAATTGTAGCCGGCGGACAAATGTTTGGCGGAAAAATACAGGTTATTAACGAGTTGCTCGCCGATCAACTAGACGGATCGCAATTGAATACCGATTTTGGTGAGATCTTCAATCGTAAAACTTCTGTGTTCGGAGATTTCAAAAATGGAATGTATACTGACATTTATCAAGCCATTTTTAGAGCAAATACAGTTTTAGAAAACTTGGATAAAACATCTGCTTTAAGAGATAATTTAGAAGGCGATGCGAGATTTATAAGAGCGATTAGCCATTTTGAAGTGGTTAAATTATTTGCACAACCTTATGGTTTCACTACAGACAACAGCCATCTTGGTGTGCCATTGAGAACTTCTACTCAAATATCTCAAGGCACAAGAGCTACGGTAAAAGAGGTTTACGATGCTATTATTGCAGATTTGAAAATTGCTGAAAACAAATTGCCGGATGAAAATGGTGGTTATGCAACTAAATGGGCGGCAAAAGCTTTATTGGCAAAAGTTTATTTCCAAATGAACGATTTCCAAAACGCTTATTTATATGCTAACCAGGTAATAACCAGTAATAAATTTACTTTGGGAACTTATGCCAATCGTTTCTCAGAAACTGCAAACCCTGAAGCTATTTTCAAGTTAATAAATACAAGAGGCGTTTTTGAGCCAGGAGGCGAACTTAGAGGACAATTTCGTTCAGACTTTAACTTGCCAACTTTAAGATTTTCTGCCGCGTTTTATGCAAGCGTAAATACGCCTACAGATGTGCGTAAAGCATTGTACGATAATGTAAAATATCCAGGTTTTATTGTAACCAAGAAATACAATGCCGATAGATTCGAAGTTCCTGTGCTTTACTTAACAGAGATGAAACTTATCAGAGCAGAAGCGGCTGCAGAAACTGGAACAAACCTCACTGTGGGTGCTCAAGATGTAAATGATATTTTGGCAAGGGCTTACGGAGGCACTAAATCTATCCCGTTAGCATCTTCGGCAAGCTTAATTAAAAGCAATGCCCGTTTGGAGCGCAGCATCGAATTTGCTGGCGAAGGAAACAGAATTTCTGAAATTAAACGTATTGGTGCCAAAGGCGAGAACATTGATAAACGTGGTGCAGTTTGGAATTGTCCGGGTTTAGTATTGCAATTCCCGCAAGGCGAAATGGCTACTAATACAGCTTTTCAACGTAATCCAGAAGGTGGTTGTAACTAATAACTGATTTAAAATGAAAAACATTAAATATATTATCATGGCAATTTGCTTCATTTTATTAGGAAGCTGTAAGCCAGAAGAATTTGGACCAATTGGTTCAGACACTAACGTGGTTAAAGAACTGCAAGGCACTTGGGGCTTAACAAAAGTTACCCAAAAAGATGAAGATGCCGCTACAAAAGGTTTTCCTTATAAAGAATTAGACATTACCGCAGTCTATCCTTATAAAGATTTAACCATCGCTTTGCAAGGCGATGCAAGTGGTGCACCTACTAACTTTACAATTACGCCGGGCAACTCTCCAAAAATTGCTGATTTTAATACTGGAACCTGGGCAGTAGACAATGCCATTGCACCAACAATTATTACGCTTAAAAACGGCACAGTAACTTCAGAGTTAACCTTAGGTTCTTACGCAGAACTTAAGTCTGGAAAGTTTTACCTTAAAAAAGTAAAAAAATCCAATGGTAAAGCCATTCTAAGCTACACTTATCAATTCACTAAAAAGTAAGCTGATTTATCATGAAAAAATTAATATTATCTTTTATATTAACGTTGAGCACTGCTTTTGCATTTGCTCAAGTAACATTAAGTCCGGCTACTTTTACTGCTGAAGATGAGGTAACGATTAGATTAGATGTAACCGGAACGCCGATGGCAGGACAAACCGATGTGTATTTATGGATGTTTTCTAACGATGGCGTTGGTGGCGGTAAAGATGCGCTTACCAACGGACAATGGGGAAGCTCTTCTGAGGCCGCAAAAATGACTAGAGTTTCGGGCAATATTTTCACCTTTAAATTTACTGCTACAACCTTATTTGGTCAAAGTCCGGCAGAGCTGATAAACTTCGGTTTTTTAGGAAAAAGTAAAGATGGAACTAAACAAACTCCAGATTATAAACCTTACAAATTTGATCCGTTAGTATTTACACCAAATCAATTTCGTGTATTCCCTTCTAAATTAGATCAAACTGATATGACTACGGTATATTTTCACCAAAATTTAGCTACTGAACAAAATCTGCAACGTATGTTTGATGTAAAGGTTACTTTAACTTTCTACAACGATTTAGGCGCAGTGGTTGCAACAAGAAATGCCTTAGTAACTACAAAAGAATCGGCAACTTTATTTTCTTACTCTTTTATTCCTGAGCGACTTATTACGCTAACTGCGGGAACAAAATTGAGCAAATTTAGCTATCAATTTACCGGAAGCATTAAGGATGCCACAGGTGCAAACGTAGCAACAACAGGTCCAGTTACAGAAGTAACCTACACTGTTTTTAACTAAAATCCAATGAAAAGCAAAATATTATATATCCTATTAGCAGTTGTAGCAATTGCAATAGGTTGTAAAAAAACTGATTTTAGCAACGAATCTAATGGCGAGGCATTGGGCGGTTTCGCAATTACTGCTCCAAGTAATAATGCTATGATTGTTCTAAATTCGGCCACGCCAAATAACAAACTTACTTTTACTTGGTCCGCAGCCAAACCTGGCGTTAGCACCGCACCAACCTACAAATTTGTTGCGGCATTAAAAACGGGTAGTATTGATGCGCCAATTATCGAATTAGCATCAGACGCCAATGGCACATCAACTACATTAACACTTACACATAAGCAATTAGATGATGCGCTAAAAGCAAAATCAATCGCCGATGGCATAAAAACAGATTTAATTTGGGCAGTTAAGGCAACCAATGGAGATGTAACCATTACAACTTCTCCAGCCTTAAATATTGCTATAACTCGCATGGGCGATGGGGTGAGCAACTTTTTACTTTACGGTCCCGTGTCTTCGAGCACGCCGGTAGTAATTAATCCAAATTCTACTACAGATTTTTTAAATTTCAAATGGCAAAAATCTTTTGCTGGCGTTGCCGCTAATGCTACCAAATATGTTATAAAATTTGTGGCTAAAGGTGGCGATTTTAGTTCACCACTTTTCACCTACACTTCTGCAAACAGCGGACTAGACTCTGCACTAGCAATTGGCTATAAAAACATCAGCGATAAGCTTACCGCCGCCGGATTTACTGACCAGGCGACACCTGTTGCTCTGCAATGGACCGTTGAAGCAACCTCTGGAAATTTCAAAAAAACCGCCGATTATGTAAATGATTTGGTAATTACCAGAGAAGTTAAAATGTTTTTAGTTGGTGGCGATACCCCAGCGGGATGGACCGCGGAAAGCGCTTTACAAATGATTCCTGATGCTTCTAATCCTGGAACATTTTACATTTACGTAAAATTGACTGCAGGAAGCGGTGGATTTAAGTTTTTAAACCAACAACAATGGCCAGGTGGTAGCTTAAACGCTGCAGATTGGGGAATGAAACCTGGTTCTCCTGGCGACGCAGTAGTTGATGGCGAAAGCAACATTGAAACCTATGGTGCAAGCGGTGTATATAGAATTACTTTCGATCAGAAAAATCTAAAATATTACGTACAAGCGGATCATGGCAGAATGGGTGCTGTTGGTGGTGCAACCGCAGCTGGTTGGGACCCTCCTACTATCTTCCCTTCTCAAGCTTTAGGTTTCGTTAATACGAATAAATTTTTAGGTCTGGTATCGCTTACTAGCGGGCAAGAATGGAAATTAATTGATGGAAACGCTTGGGGTAATGGCTCAATTTCTGGATCTAGAGATTATGGTAAAGGTGCTACAGCAGGAAGTATGTTGGAGGCAAATGAGTCTAATTTTGCGCATACCGGCACTACCGGATTAAAACGTATTATTTGGGATGGAACGGATATTAAAAATCTTAAATATTCTGTAACAGACGGATCGGTATTTTTAGTTGGTAATGCTACCGCTGGCGGGTGGGATAATTCAGCTTCAAACAATGCTTTGCCTGCAATGACTTACGAAGGAAATGGTAAATGGACGGTAACAGCTAATTTAACTGTTGGCGAGTTTAAATTTATCGTTACCAAAGGAAGTTGGGATTTTGATTACGGAGGCAGTGCCGGAAAAATTTCTAACGGCGGTGCAAACCTAGCGATAACCACCGCTGGAAACTACACCGTTAAAATTGACGAGTACAACCAAACTTATACCGTAACTAAAAACTAAACTATCAATATACCACTAAACAAAACAGGCTCTTTTAAAAAAGGGCCTGTTTTGTTTGAAAAATATTACAAAGAACAGGAAACAACGTCAAAATGACGTTAATTAGTGTATAAAGTACACTTTGTCAATATTATAGCTTTGTTTCAGTTTTTCAAACAGTTAGTGGTGCCGAATGTTAAGAAATAAAAAACTCAATTTTAATTTTTTATTTCAAAAAAGGCGCATATATTGGTAGACTTTTTACTAATTACGTAACTTAAAAAACAAAAAATGATAGTTATTGCAGATGGTGGATCAACAAAAACTAACTGGTGCTTAATTAACGAAGCAGGCAGAAAAATCTACTTTAACACTGAAGGCTACAATCCATATTTTTCTAAAGGAGATTATATTGAAAGCTCGCTAAAAAACTCTTTGCCAGACCACTTAGAGCCTGAAAAATTAACCGAAGTTTACTACTACGGTGCAGGTTGCTCTACCGATTCTAACAAAAAAATTGTTGCCGATGCAATGCAAAATGTTTTTGTTAACGCTAACATTAACGTTGGTCACGATTTATTGGCCTCTTGCCGTGCCTTACTGGGCGATGAAGAAGGTTTTGCAGCGATTTTAGGAACAGGAACAAACTCTTGCCTATACGATGGAAAAGATATTACCTTAAACATAGATTCTTTAGGTTACTTTTTAGGTGATGAAGGAAGTGGTAGCTATATCGGCAAACGTATCCTGTCAGACTACATGAGAGGCTACATGCCTAAAGGTTTACGTGAAAGTTTTTATGATAACTATGCATTAACCAACGAAGATATTTTCGACAATATTTATAATAAACCCTTACCAAATCGTTTCTGTGCGAGCTTTAGCAAATTCATTTACGACTTTAAAGAAAGCTACGAAGATTATACACAATCGGTTGTCGATTATGCATTTACTGCATTTTTTGAAAACTTGGTAATTCATTATCCAAACTATAAGAATTACAAATTAAACTGCGTAGGTTCAGTTGGATATAGCTTCAGAGACACTTTAAGCATTGTTGCAGATAGATACGAAATGGGTGTTGGTAAAATCATCCGTTCTCCAATAGATGATTTAGTTGCTTACCACTTGAGCAAAAGATAATCTGAAAAGAAAACTCCTATTTTTATTATAAATAGCAATTATTCACAAAAAAGGGTCGTTATTTTATAACGACCCTTTTTTGTGAAACCACTTGTCATATCAACAAGCAATTTTTAACCTGCAGATAGAGCAACTTATCCTGGCAAATGGTATGGTCCCATTTGTGGTATATAACCACTTAAACATTCACCCGCACTTCTATTTCTCGAACTTTGTAAATAAAGATAAAGGTGCCCATATTTCCCTCTCCTATCATCTACATTATTACTTCTGTCATTAGTCTATTTTAACCCACCTTTAACTCGGTTCATCTCGGTTTCAGACAGCACAGAGCTACTTTTTGCTAATTCTAAGAAATTTTTCATAATATATCTTTTTAAGTGATGTGCCAATATATTTAACAAAAATACCATGTATATATGCATATTTATATACGCTCGGCTATAAGCTATATTCAGTATGTTTGTTGCCATATTCGAATTGCAAGCCAAATAATAATGAATAAATGTTCAGCGCATTATCCTTTTCAATTTTATATTAAGAAATAAATTTTGGATTCTTTTAAGAGGAAAAATCACTTAATTATTAAAGCGAGGAGATAGAATTCCTAAAATCCGTTACTGCACAATAACTTTCCTAGTATAAGTTTTAGAATCTACCTGCAAAAGCAGGATATACATACCCGCACTTATATTGTTATTTGCAAATTCCCATTCAAACTCGTGTTTTCCAGCAGGTTGATCAGCTTTAACTAACACAGCTAACTGTTTACCCGCCAAATCTATAACACGCAGGTTAACCTTAGTTTTAGCACTTAGCGTGTACGAAATAGTTGTACGTAAAGTAGCAGGATTTGGGTAGTTAGTAAAATTGGAAACCTGTTTACCAGCAAAGTTATTTACAGATAAAATCGGGTAACGTGCAAATGATGATTGGTTTGAAACGGTCAAAGCATATCCTTTTAACTGTGCTGAAACGTTTAAATTCGACACAATTACCAAGAAAAAAAATACAATTAGCTTGTAAAGTTTCACCATACGCAAGGATTCTTAGTGTAAATATAACACTTAAACGTAAATAACGTTTGTACTAGCAATATTTTTTTTAAGGGAAATCAAAAAAACTAGTCAAAGATCAATCAAGCTAAAAATCTAAAGCACAATAAATTAACTCTTAAAAAGAAATTTCCTTACCAAAAAGCTTTGCATATTTACGCCTATCAAACTTGTACAAGGTAGCAGCCCTAAAAGACACGCCTTTTTGTTTTTCATCAAGCTCTTTTAAAACGCCAAAACTTAACATTTTCTTCCTGAAATTTCTTTTATCTAATTTCTTACCCAGAATGAGTTCGTATACATTCTGCACCTGGGTTAGTGTAAATTTCTCTGGCAGTAATTCGAAGGCAATTGGTAGATGCTTAATTCTACGTTTTATCTTCTCCAGGCCCTTGTCAAAAATATGCTGGTGGTCAAAACCTAGCTTCGGTAATTCCTTAACATTTATCCACTGTGCTTTTTTAGCATAAGAAGTTAAAGGCTTTAAAGCCTTATCTCCACCAAGGCGTAACATGGCATAATAAGCTACCGAAATTACACGACCTTGTGGGTGCCTTCCCACCTCGCCAAAAGTGTAGTATTGTTCCATGTAGATATCGCTCAAGCCGGTTAGCTCGTGCAAAATACGCGATGCTGACTGATCTACGCTTTCATCCTCTCCTACTAAATTTCCAGGCAAAGCCCACCAATCTTTAAAAGGTTCTTCATTACGCTCAATCAACAAAATTTTTAGTTCGCCAGCATCAAAGCCAAACAAAACACAATCTATAGAGACCGCAGAATTAAATACAGGTAATACTTCTTCCAAGACAAAAACGTTTATATTTATTTATAGAACAAATAAACACACTTGTTCTGTTAATCGATAAAAATAATGAAAAAAAAATTACTTAGTGTAAAAAATACACACTATATTCGTGTATTATAATGGAACCAAATATTAAAAATATAGCAGTACTAACCTCGGGAGGCGATGCCCCGGGCATGAATGCTTGCATTAGAGCAGTAATACGCACAGGTATTTACCACGGAAGAAATATGTTCGGGGTAATACAAGGCTATCAAGGATTGATCGATAACAACATTGTTCCGATGAACGCCCGCTCTGTAAGCAATATTTTACATATGGGTGGCACCATCCTAAAAACTGCCAGATGCCTTGCATTTAGAGAGGATGAAGGGATGGAAAAAGCTTTCCAAAATCTGAAGGAAAAAGAAATAGACGGACTTATTGTTATTGGTGGCGATGGTACTTTTACTGGTGCGCAACGTTTTGGCAAAAAATACGGCATTAATGTTATTGGCGTTCCCGGAACAATAGATAACGATTTATACGGATCTGACTTTACATTGGGTTACGATACGGCGATAAACACCATCATAGAGGCTATTGATAAAATTCGAGATACAGCAGACTCTCACGACCGTTTATTTTTTATTGAAGTGATGGGCAGAGATTCTGGATGTTTAGCGTTAAGAACCGCAATATCTAGCGGTGCTGAAGCAGTTTTACTACCAGAACGCGAAACTTCTCTTAAAGATCTTATCACTAAATTAAAAAGTGGCGCATCAACCAAAAAATCTTCGAGTATCGTTATTGTATCCGAAGGAAATAAATATGGCGGCGCTTATGATATAGCTAAAGCGGTTAAAAAGAAATTTACGCATTACGATACTAAGGTTACTATTTTAGGTCACTTGCAAAGAGGCGGTAGCCCGAGTGGTTTTGATCGTATTTTAGGTAGTAGACTAGGTTATGCTGCGGTAAACGCAATTTTGGCTGGCGAAACGATGCAAATGGTTGGTCTTCGTGGTAATGAAATTAAACTAACCAGTTTAGACGAAGCCTTACACGCCCACAACTATAAGCTAGAAGACGATTTGTTGGAAATGACGCACGTTTTATCAATTTAATTTAGATGATAGCAGTAGTTTATAGCGGATCGAAAAGCTCATTTTGGAGAATAGCCCTTGATGGAAAGGTTATGGCCGAATGTACCATACCCGGTATAAATCCGCGACTAAACGACTCGAAATACATTATCCAACAATTGAATAAAAATATATCCTTAATAAATTACGCAGAGCAGGTAAAAAAAATGAAGATTTTTGCAGCCGGCGCATCTTCCAAAGAATCGCAAGAAGCATTAGCTAACACATTAAATTTGTTTTTTAAAAATGCGAAGATTAAAGTTAAGGACGATATTTACGGTGCATCTATTGCCGCTTGCTACGACAAGTCTGGCATAGTAGGAATTTTAGGCAGTGGTGCAAATTGTGCTTATTTTAATGGTAAAAAACCAGAGAAAAACAATTTTGGTTTAGGCTATATTTTAGGAGACGAAGGTTCTTCCAATTATTTTGGAAAGATGATCCTGAAAAACTTCTTAGAAGATAAATTGCCTGCCGACTTAAAAAAAGCTTTCGATCATAAATATAATTTAGACAGAGCAATCGTTTTAGAACGAATTTATAAAAAACATGGTGCACAGCAATATCTCACTTCGTTCTTAGACTTTTACTTGGAGAACAGAAGTCATAAATTTATTCAGCAGATTGTTGATAATGCTTTCGAAAAATATTTTGCCACCTACCTATTGCCAACGCTAAGCAAACACCCTAACCAGGAAATCCACTTTGTGGGAGCCGTAGCCGGAAACTTTCAGGAAAACCTGAGAGCAATTGCAGCTAAACACCAGTTAGAAATAATGACTATTACAAAAGAACCAATATATAATTTACTTAATTATTACTCAAATTAAATAAGATGACTAAAGTAGGAATAAATGGATTTGGCCGTATCGGCAGATTAGTTTTTAGAGCCGCACTTAAAAGAGGCTTAGACATTGTTGCAATCAACGACTTAATTGAGCCAGATTACATGGCTTACATGTTAAAATATGATTCTACACACGGACGTTTTGACGGTACCGTAGAAGTTAAAGACGGACAATTAGTTGTTAACGGTAAAACCATCCGCATTACAGCAGAAAAAGATCCAGCAAACTTAAAATGGAACGAAGTTGGTGTAGAAATCGTTATCGAATCTACTGGTTTGTTCTTAACTCGTGTTGATGCTGAAAAACACATCGCAGCAGGTGCTAAAAAAGTAGTTTTCTCTGCACCAGCTAAAGATGCAGACATCCCTACGTATGTAATGGGTGTTAACCACGATAAATTAACCGCAGATCAAACTATCGTTTCTAACGCTTCTTGTACTACAAACTGTTTAGCGCCAATTGCTAAAGTATTAAACGATAACTTTGGTATCGTTGAAGGTTTAATGAGTACTATCCACGCAGTAACTGCAACGCAAAAAACTGTTGATAGCCCATCTTCTAAAGATTGGAGAGGTGGTCGTGGTGGTTTCTCTAACATCATCCCTTCTTCTACCGGTGCTGCAAAAGCTGTAGGTATGGTTTTACCAGAATTAAAAGGCAAATTGACAGGTATGTCTTTCCGCGTACCAGTTGCCGATGTTTCTGTAGTAGATTTAACTGCTCGTTTAGAAAAACCAGCTACTTATGAGCAAATCAAGGCAGCTATGAAAGAAGCATCCGAAGGTTATTTAAAAGGTGTTTTAGGTTACACAGAAGACGAAGTTGTTTCAACTGACTTTATTGGTAACGATCACGCTTCTATTTTTGATGCTGGAGCTGGTATCTCATTGAATGATAACTTCGTTAAAGTTGTATCTTGGTACGATAACGAATGGGGTTATTCTTCAGCGTTAGCAAAATTCGTAGAATATTACGGAACTTTAAAATAAACACTCCTTCTATTATTAATACCTAAGGCAACACTTGTAAAAGTGTTGCTTTTTTTATGTCCCCTATTTTAACTTATCGAGTTTATTCATTACAGAATCAATCGTAACTAGAAACTTTGGATCATTAGGAGAGGGAAGGTCTCTAAGCAACACGTCTCCCCTATTATTAATTAATATGTATCTTGGTATAGATTCTAAATGCAAGGTCTCTTTTAAATAAGGTTTAGCGTTGTGCGCAATGCGATAACTATGCTGTAAACCTAGTCGATCGCTTTCACCCTTCCAAGTCTTAATCCTTTCATCATAAGACAGAAAAACGTAAACAATGTTTTTAGCCTTGAGTTGCTTTTCAACTGCTAAAGCTTTAGGCATAACCTCTAAACATGACGCACACCAAGTTGCCCAAAAATCTATCACAATACCGTTTTTATCCTTAAAATTTTCAAAGTTAAAAGGCTTGTCGGCTACACTGTTCGCATCTAAGGTTAATTTGATAGGAAGATCGGTTCTAATTTTTGCTAAGGCTTTGATGAACTTTTTTGCCTGAGGAGTTTCCCGAAATTTTCCGGAAAGCTGTTTATCTATCTTAATATAAAAATCTTCATCGAGCGCTAAATCAGTAGCTTCCGACAGTAAATAAAGAGACAGATAAGAGTTAGGATTTTTTTTGATCACAACTTTGTTAGCATTTGCAAACGATGAACTTTGTAGTTGACGATGATAAGAGACAGAATCATCATATTTGCGGTAAAGCAAAGTATCCGAAGTATTAAGAGTTGCTAATATTTTTTCGAAATCATCTGCAATTTCTCGGTGTTTTCTTGATTTTTTAAAAGATAAAGCATTAAGCTGATAATAAATTTGAGCCAAAGGCGAATTTGTTTCTAGCTGAAAAGTATGATCATAAATTTGCATTCTTCCATCTGCCACAAATTTGTAGTTAGCATCATGCTCTACAAAAATTTGGATGTAACGGCGCCACCCACCCGTTAACAAATCAATATCTTCGTCTGAACCTAAAAACATGATTTCTACAGCAGTATTGTTTAAAACTTCTGAGGAGAGCAAAAAGGCTCCATTTTCAACCACAGCGCTATCTAAGACTTTAAAATTTTGCGCCAGATAAACTTTTACCCCATTTAGGTTTTTAACAGAAGCTGTAATAGTAAATTCCGTACGCTCCGGAGTTCATTTACAGCCAATTAATAGAGATAAAACGAAGAACAGCGAAAAGATATAATTTCTTTGAGTCATGAGAAGCGCATTTTCGATTATTGAAATTTTCAGTTACCACAATATAGCAATTATCACTCAGCAATAGCCCACGCATTTATAAAAGCATCTAACTATAAAAGCAATCTAAACATCCAAATTCAGTGAGGCTTAACCCAGATTTCATCCGCAACAAAACATTAATTAATAAAAATTTAACATTATTTAAGTTTTAGGCACAAAATTTGGATGTACTTTTACGACCGTCGAATCGACGTTAATAAGCTTTCAAATGGATTTTTGAAATGGCTGAAATAAAAAAAATAAAAATATTTAAAAATTTCCTTAGTGTATTTTGTACACTATCAAAATTATTTCTATATTTGTATCATCAAAGGTTGAGAGATTTATCGCGAAGCCTTTAAGAAATAGAAAATACGCCTTTAAGGCATAAAAAAATAACCCGTTCATACAGGTTTATATTTGGTTAGAAAAAGAGAACAGTCTGGATGGATGTTCTCTTTTCTTTTTTCCGGGCCTGCTATCCTTGTTATTCACCGTTTTATGTACGAATTCAGGTTGAGTAGTTATTTAATCTGTTAATTAGTCATTAATGCGCACTAGACTTTGAGAAAAAATTAATCACAATTACTCCGGCTATAATTAATCCCATGCCTAACATCGCGGGCAAATCTATCGACTGTTTAAATACAAATAACGAAACCAAGGCAGTTAGTACGATACCTAAACCCGCCCAGCTAGCGTAAGCAATACCTAGCGGAATACTTCTAAGCGCAATAGACAGCGCATAAAAACAGATTACAAAAGCAATAAAAGTGAATACGGTTGGCCAGAGTTTAGTAAAACCGTCGGATACTTTAATAAGGCTTGAGCCTATAACTTCAAATACAATAGCGACAGCTAAATACAGATATTTCATAATTTTAATGTTTACACCACAAAGCTAAAGCCACCAACAGCTTTATTTTTTGATGTACATCAAAATCGGCTATCGTTTCCGAATACGGCTTAATGTCTCTTGCGTTATGCCCAAAAAAGAAGCAATATGACCTAGGCTAATTCGCTGTAATAAATGGGGATATTTTTCAACTAGAACTTGATAGCGTTCCTCTGCGGACTCGGTATGCAAAGAAGTAATCCGTTCTTCTAAAATAATGCAAAGCTCCTCGGCTATTTTCCTTCCTATTACGTTTAGCTCGGGGTATAAAAGATACAACTGATTTAAGTCATCAACCGAAATGGCATAAACTACCGAGTCTTCTAAAAACTGAATATTTTCGAAAGATGGTTGTTGTGCGTATACGGGTAAGATAGAACCAAAAATTTCATTCTCTGCACCAAACCAGGCATTAATTTCTTTTTCATTGCGATTAAAATACACACGGATTAGTCCCTTCTCCAAAACAAAATAACTCGCTACCGTCTGACCTGTCTTTAAGAAATGATCGTGTTTCTTTTTGTTGATTTTTTTACAACGTTTTTCTATTTCCTTTTCCGCTTCAGACGAAAGAGAGCCGTATTTTTTAAATTTTGCAATTAGTGGATTCATCTTGAAAAAGACTTGTTATATAAAGCAAGTTGG
The DNA here is from genome assembly GCF_003313325.1 of Pedobacter namyangjuensis. Classification (GTDB taxonomy): domain Bacteria; phylum Bacteroidota; class Bacteroidia; order Sphingobacteriales; family Sphingobacteriaceae; genus Pedobacter; species Pedobacter namyangjuensis. The sequence continues at coordinate 604,573 of NZ_QMHQ01000003.1, forward strand.
GACTAATATATTTTGCAAAATTAAGATTTACTCAATTTAAAATTATAAGTCTCTAACCTCTACACAAGAAGATGAAACCACTTTTAAACAATTGCCAAATTTTTTCCAAGTTCTCATATACCTAAATCTTCCCTTCACTTCATCCCTTACCATACTCCACGACATTTTTACGTAAACCGAAACAGTAGCTACATCATCAACTATGTTATAATAAAAATCTGTTGAACTTAAGCGTTCTATTGCAAAGTGTTTGGCTTTGTAAGACTGCAAATACATTTTTTTAGTAAGCACTTGCCCAGTGGGATGAACGTACACCAAGCCATCGTGAATAAGTTCGTTCAGTTTATCGGTATCATGATTGCTCATTGCATCTAGCAAAGCTCTCTCGTGGGCTAAAACATTTGGAGCACTTAATATTGCAGAATTTTCCATCTCAAATTATTAGTAAACTATACTACATACGAAAGATTACTAACGATATTGTGGTTATAGCCTATCTGTTTGCTTTTATACTGGCAATTATAAAGATATAGGTTTAATAGATGAGTTCAAAGCTTAAAAAAACAGCAAACATTTAATAATCAACGTGTTTTACGATGACATTATCTACATTCTGCAGAAAATCCCCTGTTTATCGAGGTTTTTTCTTGAAAAAGATTTTAAAAGTAGTTCCTTGATTTAATTCTGATTCTACTTCAATTTTACCGCCCATAGCTTCAACTTGATTTTTTGAGATGAAAAGTCCAAAACCATGCGCATCAGAATTTCCGTTAAAGGTTTGGTAGATCCCAAAAATTTTCTCTCCATGTTTTGTTAAATCTATTCCAATACCGTTGTCGGAAATTTTCAGAACCATCTCTCCTTTTTCTTCTACACAATCTAAAGATATAACCGGTTTTCTATCTGGGCTACTGTATTTTAAAGCATTAGAAATGAGATTAAGCAGAATACTTTCCAAGTAAGCTCTGTTGTAGTTAACGATAAACTCTTCATCAACCCTGTTTAAAATAACTGCCTGTTTTGCTAAAATTTGCGTTTTCTGTATTGCAACCGATCTGTTAATATATTCTCTTAAACTTAGGGGCTCAACTTCAATATCTACACTGGTTTGTATGCTTACTATGTTATTGAGATTAAAAAGAGTTTCGTTTAAATTGTTAGCTACTTTTTTAAGTAGTTGTATCATCTCAATTCTTTCACCTTCGTCTTTTGCGCTTTCTATTAGCGTTGTAATACTTTGGATATTGCTGGCGTGCGAACGCAAGTTGTGCGAAACGATGTAAGAAAAATTCAGTAAACGCTTATTTTGCTCCGTAACTAGATGGAATGACTTATTTAGCGCCATTTCAGCATGCTTCTTACTGGTAATATCAATCATAATACCACGTAACTTCGGTCCTTCGCCCGCAGTTTCTATCAAAGTTACAATATCCCTAATCCATACTATAGAGCCGTCTTTGGCAACCATTCTGTATTCTTCGTCGTGCTGGGCGCCTGTAATTAATTTAAGCTCAAGGTATTTCTGTAATCGAGGTCGGTCTTTCTCATAAAGATATTTGTTCCACGAGCCGGGTGTTCCCATCCATTCTTCTACGGTATATCCTAATATATCCTCTACCTTTTTACTAATGTAAGTGCACTCATAAGAGTCAAATTCTCCCTCCCAAACAATACCGTCAATTGTGTTAATTAACGATTCGAGTCTTTGTTGCGAAGCCCTTAAAATCTGTTCCTTAAGTTTACGCTGTGTAACGTCTTCTATTATCACAATGTGATTTGTCGGCGCTTCGCCATCTTTCCATAAAGGAGTAATGGTTACGTTGCTCCAAATAACAGAACCGTCCTTTTTTACGTAACGTAGCTCTTTATTAAACTGTCTAATTTCGCCAGCTAAAAGTCTTTTAAACAGCAACCTATCTTCCTCTAAATCGTCGGGATAAATAACAGACTTAATTTTTGTCTGCATTAATTCCTCTTGAGTATACCCTAAAAAGTTGCACAAATAATCATTTACCTCTAATATGTAACCAGTTTTGGAGTTAATTCGGGCAATGCCGATTGCTGCATGGTCAAATATTTTTTCGAACTTATTTTCAGTGTCGATTAATTTTGTTGCTTGATGCTGTACAAGTCCTTGTAATTGCGATTGCTTTTTAATTAGCCTTACCAGAAGATATGTTGAAAGCACCGATAATCCTAACCCTAACAAAATAGCAGAAATTAACTCGTACCAAGTATCATAACGATTAACGTTGATTACATACAAACGCCAATCGCCCTCTGGAAATAATACTGATTTAGATAGATGGTTTTCGAAATTTGGATTAAGTGGCAGAAAAAACTCTTCTTTCTGGGTAAATTCATTGATTTTTGAAAATTGAAACTGATAATCGGTATGTTTTGTATTATCTATACCGGCGTTTTTAAAAAACGTTTCTAACTTGATTACAACCGCAGAAAAACCCCAAAACTTATTATCAATATAAAGCGGTAAGCGGCCAATCAAACCCACACCACCTTGTGTTAGTTTTACAGGGCCCTGAAAATACATCTTACGACCATTAATAGCTTTTTGAACTTCAAAAACTGTTTGCGGATGGCTTTTATAAAGATTTAGATTTATAGCTGCTTCGTTACCTTTTACAGGATACATGTATTTTACAACTCCGTTTGGAACTAGTTGAACAGCTTGAATGCCCGGATTTGAACGAATTAACTGATCTGCAACCTTATCGAAATTTTTAGGTACGCCATTATTATCTAACGTAAGCGCAAGCGTTAAGGCTACGGTATAACTATTTTTTAACGATTGCTCTATATTTTGCGCCGATGCGTTTAAAATGTTAGAAATCTCTTTGTTTTTGTTCTCTTTAAAGAGCTGATAGCGTTGATTAATGATAAAGAAATTTAAGCCTATCAAAACCAAAAAAAACAAAAAACCAGTTAACCTAGGTCTATCTACAAACCAGGCAGAAAATTTATTATCCCTTCTCTCCATAATTAAAGGAGAAAAATATTAATGATTGGCATCGGTTTAGGCTAATTTGCTTTGAGACTATAAATATATAAAATTTCCCTATCCTCGCTAAGCACAAAATAAATAAGCTGAAAAATTACTAAACCACTTTAAAGTATATTTTTTGTGGAATTTTGCCGAACACAAATTCGGTAATGTAGCATAACCAGAGTTTTAGATGCACTTTTTTATTTTGATAATTTTCTAAGAAATAAATTCCTCCTCCTCCAAAATTTTCTTCTCTAATACGTATTAACGATAAATTTTCCGATTCTTCAAAACTAGTGTCAGACAAAGTTAATTTAACGCTCGAATGTTGCCCACTTACCAAATCCAACCATAAATCTGCACCTTCTATCATTTGCAAATCTTCTGGATCACCTTTCCACTCTGGTAAAACTAGCCACCATTCTCCTTTTTCAGTCTTATTAAATGCTAAGTTTCGCTGTATCATGTTCTTCAAATCAACCTTTATAGAGATTGACAATTAAAATATTTTTTAGTTGAAAATCACTTTGTGGTCTTTTTAAAAATTGCGATGCCTAAAGGAGGTATCTTAACTACAACAGATTGTTTTTTATGATGCATGGTTTCATTTTCTGTAATAAAAATCCCTGCATTTACGTTTCCCGAGCCGAAAAACTGTTTTTCATCGCTGTTAAATATTTCTTTCCACTTGCCTTTTGTTGGCATGCCCATTCTAAAATTCTGCAGGTAAACTGGTGTTAAGTTTAAAGCAATAACCAGCGTGTCTTTTGCTTTTTCGCCCTTTCGCTGATAAATGAAAATAGAATTATTTGCATCATCGGCTTCTATCCATTCGAACCCTTCGTAAGAAAAACTGAAATGATATAATGCAGGCTCGGCCTTATAAAGTTTATTTAGTGCTTTTACAAACTGTTGCATACCTGCGTGTGGTGCATGTTTTAGCAAATCCCAACGCAGAGATTCGGTAAAATTCCACTCGTTAGTTTGCGCAAACTCATTACCCATAAACAACAGCTTGGTACCTGGATGCGTAAACATGTAGCCATATAACGTCCTCAAGTTTGCAAATTTTTGCCATTCATCGCCCGGCATTTTATAAATCATAGACGATTTACCATGTACAACCTCATCATGCGAAAACGGCAACATGAAATTTTCGGTAAAGGCATAAGTCATACTAAAAGTTAACTGATGATGGTTAAACTTTCTGTAGATAGGGTCATTTTTAAAATACTTCAACGTATCGTTCATCCATCCCATCATCCATTTCATGCCAAAGCCCAATCCGCCGGCATAAACTGGTCTAGTTACCCCATCAAAAGTGCTACTCTCCTCGGCAATGGTTTGTATGCCTTCAAAATTGCCGTAAACCGCTTCGTTCATATCTTGAAGAAACTTAATGGCGCCTAAGTTTTCGCTTCCTCCAAATTCATTCGTCCCCGCTTCTTCCGCTGTTCTAGAAAAATCAAAATACAGCATAGAAGCTACCGCATCAACACGCAAACCGTCTGCATGGAATTTATCGAGCCAAAACATTGCGTTACTAATTAAAAACGATCGTACTTCATTTCTATCGTAATTAAAAATATAAGATTTCCAGTCGGGATGAAAGCCTTTGCGCATATCCGCATGTTCGTACAAATGTGTTCCGTCAAAGTTGTACAATCCATTTGCATCACCCGGAAAATGAGACGGAACCCAATCTAAAATTACCGCTATATCATTTTTATGCAGTTCTTCTATCAAATACATTAAATCCTGCGGGTGCCCGTGGCGAGAACTCGCTGCAAAATATCCGGTAACTTGATAGCCCCACGACGGATAATAAGGATACTCCATTATCGGCATTAGCTCTACGTGCGTAAAGCCCATATCTAAAACATATGGCACTAGGCTTTTAGCTATTTCTTGGTAGCTAAGCACCCGTTCTGGGTTACTAGGATCGCGTTGCCAAGAACCTAAATGCAATTCGTAAACAGACATTGGCTGGTTTAATGCCGTAACTTTTGCCCGCTTTTTTAACCATGTTTTATCTTTCCAGCTGTAATCCGTATCCCAAACAATAGATGCCTTTTGTGGCGGATGTTCCCAGCGCAAAGCATAAGGATCTCCTTTTTCTATATCGCTCCCATCGAAACCCTTAATGTAATATTTATAAACCTCGCCTTTGCCCACATTCGGAATAAATCCTTCCCAAATTCCTGAACTGTCCCAACGTTTATAGAGTTGGTGGCTACCTCTGCTCCAATTATTAAAATTAGCTATAACCGAAACCTCTTGCGCATTTGGTGCCCAAACGGCAAAGTAGGTTCCCGAAGTTTTGTTAATGGTACATAAATGTGCTCCCATCTTCTCGTACAAACGAAAATGCTTACCAGAGATAAAAAGTGCAATATCGAAATCGGTAAGTAAGCTATGCACCCAAACATTTTTACTATAATCTATAAATGTATTTCCTTCATCAACTGTCTTTACTTTTTCACTTAGCTTAGTTTTTTTGGTAGTAGCCATATTTGGTGCTCATTGGATTTGATAGCGGTAATTTACTTTTTTAACTTGATTTTGAATTATTTTTCTGGAAAAATTAAAACGTTTAGCAATAAAGCGATGTTTTAGATTTTTTATCGAAAAACAAGGTCAGCAGTTCTTGGCAAGTTTAGCCCTGCCATTTGTTTCGGTATTGTTTTCGTAGTACCGATTTAAAATCGGTAAATGTAGGCATAACAATACCTATACGCCTGTCAGGTTTATATTAAAAAGCAAGTATTTCTTGGCGACATAACGTAATTATTGCTTTCAGTAAAACTTAATTGGGCAAATAACCATTCAATATTAAATCATCCTCACTGTTAATGGTATAATTACACCCGTTGGTAATCAATACCATCCGGCTGGATATTTCTAAAATTTGTTGGTAATAATGGTCAGTAATGATAAAACCTTTTTCTTTGCCAAATTTAAAAATATGACTTTTAAGTTCATCAGCAATTATTGGAGCCAATTGAGAGAATGGTTCATCTAACAATAAATATTTTGCATCACTGTAAATCAGTAATAATGCTTCAACCAGGCGTCTATTTCCACCAGATAAATTACCAATTTCTTCCTTAAGGTTGCCCTTAATAACACTAACAGTCAACAAGTCGTTTTTATACTTATTGGTATACAAGTTTACCAAATCGCCAATTTTTAAATAGTGAGGGATGAAAAAACCTTGCGACAAATAAGCAACCTTACCAGATAAATAAGCTTTTTTGGTAAACCGCCCATCAACCTTTAGGTGCATAAAACGTGGTTTTGTTTCTCCGAAAATAATTTTTAGCAGCGTTGATTTACCTGAACCATTTCGGCCTAACAAACCTACAATCTCGCCAACTCTACAGTTTAAAAATACGCTACTTAAAACCTCCCTATCGCCATAACGATGATTAACACTGTCTATATAAAGCTCATCCATAGCCAAGAAGTTAAAAGAAGTAATAAGAAAATGGCAAAATCAACCATAAATAAGGTACCCAAAATTCGGCGATAGCTAAATCCTAAATTTTTGTAATAAAAACTTCTACTAGAGAAAAAGAGTTTTTCGATTCCTAGAGTAGTACAGTAGCCCAATAATTTAAAGAAAACGGCTAAATTGTAAAGATTAATCTTATCAAAGCCTTTAATTACAAATAAATTAATAAAGTATAGGCTTAAACAAAAACCTAATGCACCCACTAATTTAAAATGGCGGAAATAAAGAAATTTAAGTTTCTGCAACATATATCAAATATTGCTGATTAACATAGTAGCAAGGTTAACTTTATAATCCAAAAAAAATGCCGGATAAAAATCTTATCCGGCAAAAAATTTAAAGGCCTATAATTTTAATATGCATAAAGTTTTTATTCGATTTGAATTTTAATCGGTTTCGATCATCCAGTCCAAAATCTGTGACCTCTTTATCGTCTACATAAATTTTGCTTACAGCAAATGGCAAACCAATAACATTGTAATCGTACAACTCATAGTTTGGCGTATATAAGCCTTCTACTACTTGCTCAATTACAAGATTTTTACCGTCGCCCCTAACACTAAATTTCTTCTCTAAATAAATATCCTGTTCATAAGCGAAGGTGTCACCATGGTCTTCGTACAAGAAAGAATTTACTTCGTAAGATGCATAATAGATGTTAAGCCACACCTCTTCAATTGGTTTTTCGCCCACGTATTGCATTACAGGGTATTCTGGAATTACCGAACCCGCTCTCACAAATAAAGGCATATCTTCTAAAGGTGCACTAATTTCATATTCGTTACCGCCGTCTAGCAGTTCGTGTGTCCAGAAATTATACCATTGTCCTTTAGGCAGATAAACCGTTCTAGATGTTGCACCTTGCTCTAATACCGGGCAAACTAAAATTTTGTCGCCAAAGGTAAACTCATCTTGGCGGAAATGGTTGCTGATATTCTCTTGCTCCAGCATAGAAAGCGGTCTCAAAATAGGGAAACCATAACGGTGATGTTCCCAAAAAACCGAATAGATATAAGGCATTAATCTATACCTTAATTCTATGAACTTTCTGTTGATTGAAGTGAAGGGTTCGCCAAAACTCCAAGGTTCACGCACCGACGTATCGCCGGCAGAGTGGGCTCTCATAAACGGAGAAAAAGTACCCAGCTGTATCCAACGTGTAAATAACTCGCCATCTGGTTCTCCGCTAAATCCGCCTATATCGGTGCCGCAAAATGGCACACCAGAAATAGACATACGTTGGCATTGGATATTACCTAATTTCAGGTGTTCCCAAGTTGCTACGTTGTCGCCAGTCCAAACACAAGCATAACGTTGCATACCAGAATAACCCGCCCTTGTAATGGTAAATGGACGTTTATTGCGCATTAGCTTTTTTAAACCATCGTACGTAGAACGAACCATTTGCATGCCGTAAACATTATGCGCTTTTCGGTGCGAACCGCGGTAACCATCGTAATTATGGCGAACATCATTAGGGAAAGTTCCTGCGCCAAAAACTGCTGGCTCATTCATATCGTTCCAAAAACCTGCTACACCTAATTCAACAAGTTCTTTATACAAACCACCAAACCATTCTCTTACGGTTGGATTGGTAAAATCTGGGAACTGGCATCTGCCTGGCCAAACGTGACCTTCCATAAAATAATCATCGCTTCGGCGACAGAAGTAGTTGTTTTCTTTGCCCTCTTTAAAAACCCAATAATTATCGTCAACTTTTATCCCTGGATCTATCATCACAACGGTTTTCATGCCGATGTTTAATAAATCCTTAATCATTTTTTTAGGATCTGGAAAGTATTTTTTGTTCCATGTAAAGCAACGGTAGCCATCCATATAATCGATGTCTAGATAAATCGCATCGCAAGGAATTTGATGATCTCTAAAACCTTGTGCAACCTCTCTTACCCTGCTTTCAGGATAATAGCTCCAACGGCATTGATGATAACCCAAAGCCCATTTTGGCGGCAGTTTATGTGTTCCTGTTAAGGTTTGGTAACGTTTTACAACGTCCATCATGTGTGGGCCGTGGATATAATAGTATTGCAACTCACCACCATCTGCCCAAAAACTAGTTTTAGAATTACTTTCTGCTCCAAAATCAAAATAAGAGCGGAAAGTATTATCGAAAAAGATACCATAACCGGCACCCTCATGTAAACCTATATAAAACGGTATGGTTCTGTACAACGGATCCTGATCCCATCCAAATGAATAAGCATCTGTATTCCAGTTTTGAAACTTTCTACCACGTAAATTCAGGTTTCCAGATTTATCCCCTAAACCAAAAAAGTTCTCCTCTGGTAAACATTCTTTAGTAGCGAAAACATAATACCCACCAAATTCTACGTTCTCCTCCCAATGCATTGGTTTTGCATCCTGACTCATCACCATTCCAGTTGTATTGTCGGTAAAAGAGATAGAAAAATCTTCTTTTTTAACCTTACAAGTTACTGTGTTAGTAGAAATTCCATAATATTCGTCTGCCTCTTCTAACCTAAAAGTGGTAACTTTTTGATCAACAACTGGTACTGCATAAGAAAAATCATCTAAAAAAACACCGTGTGGTGCTAAACGAACCCTGATAATTTCATCGCTAACCACCCTTACTTCAACCCTAGCGCTTCCATCAGAAAAATAAAATTTATTACCTTCTTTTTTAACGCCCTTAACGGCAGTTAAATATTGTTTTACTATGGGCTTAAGGTCGGTAACCGGATTATTTAAATGTTGAACAACTTCCTCTTCAACGGTTTCGGGCACATTATTTAATTCTTGTTCGCTAGTATTATTTCCTTCTTCCATAATTTAAATTTAACTCAAAACTTCGGTATCCTCAGCCTGATGCGAAATTACTTTTTTATCAGTAATTAAGAAATTAGCTAGTCCGCCAATTATTAACGACGCTCCAGCGAGAAGCATAGCATTGATAACTTCTGGACCAAAAATTACGTGGTACAAGTAGTTTAATCCACCTGTTGCCGCTATAATTTGAGGAATTACGATAAACATATTAAAAATACCCATATAAATCCCCATTTTTTTTGGATTTATAGCGCTTGATAACATTGCGTAAGGCATAGAAAGTATGCTACCCCAGGAAATTCCGATGAGTATAAATGAAATTATTAGATATTCTGGATTGCTGATAAAGTACATAGAAATAAAGCCTGCCCCGCCAGCAAAAAGACTAAACATGTGGATGTATTTCCTATTTATTTTTCGCTTTGCGGCATAAAAAGTTAACAACAAAGCAAAAGCCATAGACGACAGACCATAAGTACCCATGTAAGAGCCAACCAAATCCGCAGCATCATTATATGCTTTACTAGCTTCCATAAATAAATTACTACTTGCCACATCTGCCATATTATAAGCAGTTTCTACCGGTGCAGGTGCGTTAAAAACATGACTTGTTAAGGCAGGCGTAGCTAAACTCCACATGGCAAAAAAAGCGAACCAGCTAAAAAATTGTATTACGCCTAATAGCTTCATCGTTTTTGGCATTTGGCCAATACTGCTAAAAATTTCCTTTAAGCCGTTAAAAAATCCTTTACTCGCTTCATTTTCGCGTTTAAATTCCTCTAAATCTTCTGGCGGATATTCTGTTGTAGTAAAAATTGTGTACAAAACCGATGCGATAAAAACCACGGCGCCAATTGCAAATGCTATTTTTACCGATAACGGAACAATACCCGGCAACGCCTCGTTACTTACCCCCATTTTATTTACTAACCAAGGTAAGTTACTGGCAATCCATGTACCTACGCCAATAATAAGTGTTTGCATTACAAATCCGTACGAACGTTGTGATTCTGGCAACTTATCGGCTACTAAAGCTCTGAAAGGCTCCATGGTGATATTGATGGACGCATCTAAAACCCAAAGACAACCCGCAGCCACCCACAAAACTGGAGAGTGAGGTAAAAAGAAAAGCACAATAGTACTTAAAACTGCTCCGATTAAAAAAAACGGTTTTCTTCTTCCCCATTTTGGGCTCCAAGTTCTGTCGCTCATATAACCAATTATTGGTTGCACCAACAATCCTGTTAATGGCGCTGCAATCCACAAAGCGGGTATGCTATCCTGACTTGCACCAAGCGTTTGGAAAATCCTAGACATAAAACCACCTTGCAAGGCGAAGCCGAACTGTATGCCTAAAAAGCCAAAGCTCATGTTAAAAATAGACCAAAACGAAAGTTTCGGCCTGTGAGAAGATGTGTTCATATTTTTATTTGGTTAGGTTTTGTGCTAAGCAAGGCAAATTTTTAACCTGCTAGTTGACGGATTAAAATTCTAAAATAACCGCACTGGTAGCGGGTAAAGTAATGTCTAAACCATTGTTTATGTTGGCAGTTTTAAATTTGGTGTTTGATAATAGATCTGTAAATTCTAAAGCTTTACCTTCAACTTTAAGAGCTTTTAAAACGTCGGCTGGTAAGGCTACTTTAAGCTTGGATTCACTTCTGTTAAAATTAGATAGTACCAAAACACGTTTGTTAGCGGTATACCTTAAAAACGCGTAAACTCTTTGGTTAAAACCCTGCGACGATTGATTTGCCTGCATCAATTCATAGAAATCTCCAGTAGAAATTGCTTCGTTACTAACCGAAAGGTTTAATAATTTACTGTAGAAATTTCTTAAACTTTTTTGGCTTTCATCAAGTTTACCTCCATCAAATGTGCCACCATTCATCCATTTCTGGTGTTGTGGCACACCCCAATAGTCGAAAATTGAAGTTCTGCTATCGTCTCCACCAAACCCTTCAGCACCACTTGCAGGCTCTCCAACTTCCTGACCACTGTAAACCATTATTGGCCCAGTAGAAAGGGTTGCCGTAATTACCATACCCGGTACAGCATACCAAGCGTTACCAGCAAAATCTTTAGAAGCTATTCTGGTTTCATCGTGATTTTCTAAAAAACGAAGCATATGCTGAGAAAAACCTTTGCTCTCTTCTCGCCAAACGTACGAGATATCCTTTACATCAGCCCCGTCTTCATTTCGTATTAGGCGCTTAATTCCATCATACAAGCCAACTTTGTCATACAAATAGTCGAATTTTCCGTTCACTAAAAAATTTTTATACTCGTTGCGATCGTAAGCTTCTCCAATAAAAATGATGTTTGGATATTTTTTCTTCAAGTCTGTAATTGCCCAATTCCAAAACTCAATTGGAACCATTTCGGCCATATCGCACCTAAAGCCATCTACTCCCTTAGAAGCCCAAAATGCTAAAATATCACGCATTTTCTTCCATACCGGCGGATGTGGTACGAAATGTTTTTCGTTGTTATTTTGCACATCAAAACCATAGTTTAACTTAATGGTTTCGAACCAATCGTCTATGCTGGGCGCCGCTTTAAATACATTATTGCCAGTAGCCTTCGCCGGATTTTCATCAAACCTACCGTCTTTTAAGTGATGTAGGAACTCGCTTCCGCCCGGTTGGTACCCGCCTGGAACTTCAAACTTCTGGTTTGGGATGTAGTAAAAATCGTTATTAACATCAAAGCTTTTACTTTTATCATCGTTAGCCCCAAGATCTATAACATTTCTTGGTTTTACATCAGAAAAGTAAGTTCTAGCAACATGATTTGGTATAAAATCCATTAGTACTTTTAAGCCTTCGCCATGCGTTCTCTTAATCAAAGCCTCATACTCGCTCATCCTATTGTTTACATCTACGGCCAAATCCGGATTAACATCATAGTAATCTTTAATGGCATATGGAGAACCCGCTCTTCCTTTTACCACATCCGGATCGTCTACATTAATACTATATTTACTATAATCGGTCATCGTAGCATGTTCAATTACGCCCGTGTACCAAACATAATTTATACCCATTTTTTTTATTTCCTTTAAAGCAGTTTCTGTAATATCGTTAAACTTTCCTGAACCATTTTCTTCAATAGAACCATAAAATTTATTAGTGGTATTTTTATTTCCGAAGTGCCTTACCAATGTCTGGTAAATTGTTAACTTTCTATTTTCAAGCTTTTCTGTAGTAGTTTGATTCTGATCTAGCATTTGTTTTTCATTTTTTTGCGCACAGGCATTTACTGCGCAGAGCGACATCGAAAATAGCGCAATTTTAACGAGATTCTTCAATTGAAATATATTAATATTTGACGTTTAAGCTACCACCAGCATCTAATTGTCGCCTGCTTCCGAATAAACTTAAGGTTACTTCGTGTTCACTTTCGTTGCTTAGCGTTACCTTTTCAGCATCAACATTTACAGTTATAACTGCTTTTCTAAATCCAATTTTAAAAGCGTACGACTTCCAATTTTTCGGTAAAACCGGATTCAAGTGCAACTGATTTTCTTTTACCCTCATTCCGCCAAAGCCTTCCACAACACTTAACCAAGTTCCAGCCATCGAAGTAATGTGCAAACCATCTTCGGTATCATTGTTGTAATCGTCTAAATCTAGTCGAGAAGTACGTAAATAGAATTCGTAAGCCCTATCTAAGTCTCCTAACTTAGCTGCAATAATGGCATGTACGCAAGGCGATAGAGAACTTTCATGAACAGTTCGAGGCTCATAAAAATCATAATTTCTTCGAATAGTTTCTAAATCATAATCCTCTTCAAAAAAGTAAATTCCTTGCAAAACGTCAGCTTGCTTAATAAAACAAGAACGTAGAATCCTATCCCAACTCCATTTTTGATTTAGCGGCCTGTCTATAGCAGGCAAATCTTTTACCAATACTTGCTCTTTATCTAAATAGCCATCCTGCTGCAAGAATATCCCAAGCTTTTCGTCGCTTGCATAATACATATTGTCTATAATATGTTGCCAATTTTTCGTTTCTGTTGCTACATCAAACTTAGTTTTGTTAAGGATTTCATCTAAACGATTCGCATCGATTTCTTTAACCTCTTCAATTGCCTGGATGGTATATTTTAAACACCAAGTTGCCATTATACTTGTATACCAATTGTTATTGATATTATTTTCATACTCATTTGGCCCGGTTACGCCCAACATTACATATTGCTCCTTATCGTTGCTCCAGTTAACGCGTTGTGCCCAAAAACGAGCAATCCCTATTAAAACCTCCAAACCGTATTCGGCCAAATATTTATTTTCTCCCGTATAACGAATGAAATTAAAGATAGCGAAAGCAATAGCGCCATTTCTATGGATTTCTTCGAAAGTAATTTCCCATTCATTATGGCACTCCTCTCCATTCATCGTTACCATTGGATACAATGCCGCTCCATCTTTAAAACCTAGCTTTTCGGCATTTTCTATTGCTTTTTCTAAATGCTTATAGCGATAAATTAATAGGTTTTCGGCTACCTGTTGCGGTGCGGTTGCCAAATAAAAAGGTAAACAATATGCTTCTGTATCCCAATAAGTAGAACCTCCATACTTCTCTCCGGTAAAACCTTTCGGACCAATATTTAAACGAGCATCTTCGCCGGTATAGGTTTGGTGTAACTGAAAAATGTTAAACCTGATGGCTTGTTGAGCTGCTACATCTCCTTCAATCACCACGTCGCCATTTTGCCATTTTGCTGCCCAAGCTGTTGCCTGTTCGGCAAGCATTTTTTCGAATCCCTTAGCTACAACATTTTTTAAAACTTGTATTGCATCATTTTCTATATCTTCTTTTTTATGGTTTTCTGAAGATAGATTAACCGCATATTTATAAATACTGGTTGCTTGGTTAGCCTTTACATTTACAGAGAACTGTTGCGAAACAAATTTCTCCGCCTCTTGGTATTGTGGAGCTAATTCTAAATCTTTACCTTCTTGATGAATTGCTGTAAACATGGCCGATGAAACCCAAAAAGCTGTTTTTTTGGTTTCCATTGTTAGTATGGCAAAGTTTTCTACTTCCGTTTTACTAATTTCCGACCAAAATTTTTCATCGTAATTAGAATCCTGGTTTTTAACATCGCCATCTAAGGCAGATTCAATTTTCAGTTCGCCATCAAAATTATGTGGTGTAACGGTATATTTTATAGCGCCTGCTTCGTCGTCAACCAAACTGCAAAAACGAATGGCTTCAACACCCAAAACATTTCCATTACTTTGCTCTACTACAAATTTCCTGGTAAGTGTGCCCAACTTCATATCAAGTACACGAGTAAATTCCAACACTTTGCAAGTGTTTAAATCTAACTGCTCGCCATTAACCGTAATGTTGATGCTAATCCAATTTGTGGCATTTAAAACTTTCGCAAAATATTCTGGATAACCGTTTTTCCACCAACCCACTCTCGTTTTATCTGGATAGTAAACGCCTGCAACGTAGTTTCCCTGCAAGGTTTCACCTGTATAAGATTCTTCGAAATTTGCACGTTGCCCCATTCGGCCATTGCCCAAACTAAAAATACTCTCCGAAATTTTATTTAAGTGCGGGTCAAATCCTTCTTCAATAATCTGCCACTCGTTATGTTTAATATAATTCTTCATTACTAGTTATAAACGCTCTAATTTATCGATAGTCATTTCGTGCAAACCTGCCACCACTAAATCGGCCCCTTTTAATATCTTTTCATTCCCAATTCCAACAACCTTCATTCCTCCGGCTAACGCTGCCTGAACGCCAGCAACTGCATCTTCGAAAACTACACATGCTGATGGATCAATTCCTAATTCTTCTGCTCCAACTAAAAAAACAGAAGGATCTGGTTTTGATTTAGTTACTTTATTTCCATCTACTAAAACGTCAAAATGATCAAACAATCCGATTTGTTTTAAGATAGTTTCCGAGTTTTTACTAGCTGAGCCTAAAGCTGTTTTGTATCCCTTTTCTCTAACTAATTCTAAAAACTCTTGTGCTCCAGGCAAAATTTCACTTGGTGTCATTTTGGTAATCATCTCTACATACCAAGTGTTTTTTAAGGTAGCAAGAGCAATAATCTCATCTTCATCCTTTTGTAAATTGCCCCAGTTTAAAATGATTTTAAGCGACTCTATTCGGCTAATGCCCTTAAGTTCCTCGTTCTGCTCTTCTGTAAAATCAAATCCAAGCTGATTGGCAAGTCTTCGCCATGCTTCATAGTGGTAAACTGCAGTATCTACAATTACCCCGTCAAGATCAAAAATACACGCTTTTATTATAGACATATTATTGTAATTCAAATATATAAGTAGTTTTTGCCGGCATAATAATTTTTTCCAAATCCATTTTTTCGCCGGTAATTATATTCATCATTTTTTTATAGTTGCCAGTGCGCTCGCTAAAACGAGCTGTTGTTACGATTTGCTCTTTCTCTTCGCTGTTCATTACAATCATAACAGTTTTGTTTGCATTGTACCTAAAATATACATAAATACCATTTTCTGGCACAAATTGCATTAGTTTACCATTTTGCAAAACGGTATTGCTCTTGCGGTAATTTGCTAAAGTCTTAACAAAGTTGAAAGCTTCGTTTTCCTTTTCAGTCCTGCCTTTTTGGTAAAATTTATTTGCAGTATCAGTAGGCCATCCTCCTGGAAAATCCTCCCTAACTTTCCCATCGGGATTTGCAAAATTTTTCATCAATATTTCGGTACCGTAATACATTTGAGGAATTCCTCTTAAGCTTAATAACAAAATAATACCCGATTTGTATTTATTAAAATCCTCTCCTACCACAGAATAAAATCTGCTGATATCATGGTTATCTAAAAACACAACATTTTTAGTGGGGTCTTTGTACTGGTAATCGCTGGCCAAGGCAGTGTACAATCTATTAACACCATCAGTCCAGCCGAATTTGCCATTTAATGCTTCGTTAATTGCAAAATATGTCTGAAAGTCAGTTACGCCAGGCAAGCCCGTATCAAATTTTTGATTTACGGTATTCCCTTCTGTAAAAAACACTTGGTTTGGAATTCCGTTTACCCAAGTTTCGCCAAAAAAACTAAACTGCGGATATTCCAGTTTGATTCGCTTTGCCCATTCTGCCATAAAAACCTTGTCGTTGTAGGCATAGGTATCGAGCCTAAAACCATCTAAACCAGCATATTCTATCCACCAAATATGGCTTTGCGTGATGTATTTTTTTACTAAAGGATTTTGCTGATCAAGATCTGGCATATGACGATCGAACCATCCATCGGTCATTAGCTTTTTATCTGCAGATGCTGCATAAGGATCAAACAAGGTTTGGTCTTTGTAAGTTGTTCCGGTATATTTTGGCCATTGATGAAACCAATCTTTTCCAGGCTGGTCTTGGTACAAAAAATGCTGATCGCCAATGTGGTTATGCACCAAATCTTTAATCATTTTCATCCCACGTTTGTGGCATTCGTCTACCAGTTTTTTATAAAGTTCATTTGTGCCAAACCTCCTATCAACATGATAATTTTCTGTATTTGCATAACCATGGTAAGATGCTCTAGGTTCATCGTTTTCTAAAACCGGATTAAGCCAAAGCGTAGTTACACCCAAATCTTGCAGATAAGATAAATTGTTTATAATTCCCTGTAAATCGCCCCCATGCCTGTAAAAAATAGAATCTCTGCTGAACCGTTTGTCTTTCATCCCAGCGATTTTATCATTGCTTAAGTCGCCATTTGCAAAACGATCTGGCATAATTAAATAGATAAAGTCTTTATCGGTTACGCCTTCGGTTTTGTGCTTTCTACTTTTAAGCTCATAAGTGTAGCTAATTGCTTTCTCTCCTTTCTGGGAAAAATTTATCGGGAACGTTCCCGATTTTGCTGTTGAAGAAATTTGCAGGTTTACAAAAAGATAATTAGGATTTTCTACTTTTTGAACACCCATTAGCTTTACGCCTGCATAATTTAACGAAACGGTTTTATCCGCAATGCGATTTCCTCTTACCAATAATTGCAAGGACTGATCTTTAAAACCGACCCACCAGTTTAAGGGCTCTATCCTTTCTAAAGCCGGCATTTGTGCCTTTGCCTGTAGGGCGACTGCAAACACCACTAAGAAAATAAATTTCTTCATCATTTTATATTTGGTTAAAATATAAACGAAAGTGTAAATTTTTAACTTAAAAGCCAAAGAATTAGTAAAATATAATGCAAAAAAAATGCTCCCCGAAAACCGAGGAGCATTTTAAGAAAATGTAATTTCTATTATGGGTTAAACGCCAACGAAACATAATACATTGCACCAACCTCTGGGTTACCATAAGAAGTGTAATAGTATTTGTTTAAGATGTTTGAACCACCAACTTTGATAACAGAGTTAACAGAAGGTACTTTTAAATTTACTTGGGCGTCTACCGTTCCAAATGCTGGTACTTCGCCACCTGCAAATGATGAGAACCAAGTAAATTTATCTTGCCAACGGTAATTAACATTAAAACCGAAGTTTTTAATGATTTCGCGATTACTTAAACCTAAATTGTAACGAATTTCCGGCGTATTAAAATCGTTCTCGTAAGCTGTTGGCAAATCTTGTAATTTGTTATAAGAAACGTTACCAGATACAGTGTATTTGCCCAAAAGATAATCTAAACCAAATGCACCACCATAAGTTTTAACTTTACCGGCAGCGTTAACAGGCACACCAAATTTAACAAAATTAGGCGCAGCCAATGTTCCTTGGTTTTGTCTAACAGTTACTGCAGTAATAAAATCTTTGTATTCGTTCATAAAACCATAAACGTCTACTAATAATCTAGAACCCAATAAACCTTTATAACCTAATTCGTAAGCAGTTACGCTTTCTGGGCGTACACCTCTTGGATCAAAATCATAAACTACTGGTGCTCCAGTTCCAGCAACTAAACTGCGGTAGCTAGCTTCGGTAATTGGTTTGTTAGTTAACAAATTGTATTTGTTTAAAAATTCTGGGATACCACCAATTAAACGTTGGCTACCACCGCCAACTGCTAAATCTATATATTGATTTTGGGTAGTCGGGTTACGGAAACCTGTTTGGAACGAAGCTCTGATGTTCGAGTTTTTGGCAACTGTCCATACACCCGTTACACGTGGGGTAAAACGACCTTCAAAATTCTGGCTTTTATCATAACGACCAGCAACTGATAATTTGAAAACCTCTCCGAATTTTTTAGCTACTTGACCAAAAGCAGCGTATTCGTCTATGTTGATTTCTCTGTTAAGATCGTCGAAAATAGTACCTCCAGAGTTTAAATCATATCTACGGGCCGAAGCTCCTACTTGAAACTCTACAACATTATCAAAAAGTCTCGAGAAATTGTACATCCCTTCATAATGATAAAGGTTAGACTTGTCGTCGAATTTAGCACCATAAACACCTGTAGCTAAATTTGTCTGACTGATGTAAGTATTTTTGATTTGATTTGCGAAAGTTTCAAATCTGGCTGAACCTGGTAAAGCTCTACCAGCATCAGCAGCTTGACGAGCAGCCGCATGCGCTTGCGCATCGGTAACAGTTGGGCTTGATGCTCTAGCACCTATATAAGTACCAACATATTGAGGCATCCAAGCGGTTGAAGATTTATCTTTCTCGCTAACATAAGCTCCTAAAATCGACGAAATGTACGAATCGCCAGAACGCTCTTGAGTTGTATAAGCTCTAACATAAAAATCTTCACCTTTTAACTCCAATTTATATAATCCGATATTAAAGTTACGAAGAGAATAACGATCTGAACCAGTGTAAACCGAAGTACCAGTTCCCCAATTTGCTTGTGCCGCTAATTGGATAGTTGGAGATAAGTTGTAATATAAACCACCAGACATTTTTAAAGACTTCGTTCCGTAATCAACAAGATCTATCTCGTTATAGCCCGTTCTTGTTACATCCTGACTAGGTAATAGCCCTGGAGTGTTTAAGCCTAAATAAAAAGGACGTGTTTGAGCATTACTTGCTAAAAAGGCATTAATTTGAGCCTGGCTTGGCACCATTCCTCCAGTTGCCTGGCCATATTGTTGCCTGTATTGTTGTGTGCCGGCTGCAATAACCGAACCAGCCACCGAGCGCATGTTATAAGCTGTCTCATCACCGTAAACGTTTACCCCATCATAAGCTGGATCAGATTGGCGATTTCCAGATTTTGGGCTATTTGTACTTCTGTCGAAATTTGAATAATTGGTACCAAACCAATCTTTAGCTTGCAAATACGAAAACGCAAATTTAGCTCCGAATTTATTATTCCAAGATTTTGCCATACGCAAATCAAACTGTCTAAACTCTTGTACAGATGTATTATCGTCGTTTACATGGTTTACGCCAACTTTAAGTTGTGCACTAACACCTTGGTATTTAAAAGGATCTTTCGATGTCATTAGTAACGTACCACTAATACCTCCAGCTCCGTACAAAGCCGAAGAAGCACCTGGTAATAACTCAACATTGTCAACATCAAGCTCTGTAATACCTACAATGTTACCTACCGAGAAATTTAAACCCGGTGCTTGGTTGTCCATTCCATCAATTAATTGATTAAAACGGGTGTTACCATTTGCGTTAAAACCCCTAGTATTATAAGATCTAAAAGTTAAACTCTGGGTACTCATCTCAACCCCTTTAATGTTTTGAATAGCATCATAAAATGATGGTGCAGCAACTTCTCTAATTTGTGCAGCCCCTAAACGTTCAATAGTAACCGGCGACTCTAATATACGCTCTGGCGTTCTTGATGCAGACACAACTACCTCCTGACCTAAGATAGCACCGCTCTCTAGCTCAAAAGTTAAATTAGCTGTACTACCAGCAAGCTCTCTTTCTACAGAAGTATAACCAATGTAAGACACCAAAACGGTAAATGGCGGTTTTTCTGTAGTACTAAAAGAGAATTGACCTTTATTATCTGTTGATGAACCTATCGTTTTTCCTTTGATGGTAACGCTTACTCCAGGAATCGGCTCTTTGGTTAGTTTGTCGGTAACTGTACCGCTAACCACTATACTTTGTGCTTGGGCTAAACCAGAAGTTGTTGCCAACAAGAAAAGTACAAAAATGATTTTCGTAAAAATTTTGTTCATACGTAAGTAGTTTATATTTGTTTCTTAACATAAACTTAAGACTATTTTCTAAACTAACAAATACTATTCTGCTAAATTTTATTTCACAAAATTTAATTTGACATATTTTCAATTCGATTTTATAGTAAATTGCCGAACTTAGTTTCTACTTTTGGTAATATACTAACCAAATCACTTCATAATATTATACCAAATGAACAAAATAAAAGCACTCATTTGTATCGTTGTACCTGTTGCCTTGGCCTTTATACTTAACACAAAATTTGGCGATGTTCCTCCTTTACTTAAATTTCTGAACCCATTTATGGGGTTTTGGCAAAATGCCGAGAACTTTACCGTTGCCAAAAACAAAAAAATAGTTTTAAAAAATACACACGATAAGATTGATATTTTATTCGATGACCGTATGATTCCGCATATTTTTGCTAAAAACGATCACGATGTTTATTATGCCCAAGGTTATGTTACAGCAAAACATCGCCTTTGGCAAATGGATTTTCAAACGCGTTTTGCTGCCGGAAGATTATCGGAAGTTGTCGGCATCAAAGCAATAGAAGTTGATAGATACCAGCGCAGAATGGGCATGGTGTACGGCGCAGAAAATTCCCTGAAAGGGATGATGGCCGACCCTAAATCTAAAGAAATGATTTTGGCTTATACTGCTGGAATTAACGATTATATCGCTTCCATCCCGAAAGGAAAATTACCAATTGAATATAAAATTTTAGACTTTAAGCCCGAAAATTGGACACCACTTAAATGCGCTCTCCTATTAAAACAAATGTCGGCAGTATTGGCAATGGGCTCAGACGAGTTTTACATGACTAACATTCTAAAAAAATACGGTCCGGAAATTACGAAGGATTTGTTTCCAGATTATCCTTTTAAAGAAAGTCCAATTATCCCGGTAGGTACAAAATGGGATTTTACACCTTTACCAATACCAAAGGCGCCAGCCGGCTACACAGAAATGATGACCGGAAATATTAAAACGGCACAAAAAGTAGAAGGCATTGGCAGTAATAATTGGGCCGTAAACGGCTCAAAAACAGAATCGGGATATCCGATTTTAACTAACGATCCGCACCTTAACTTAACTTTACCTTCTATTTGGTACCAAATTCAGTTGCATGCGCCTGGCTTAAATTCTTACGGTGTTTCTTTACCGGGCGCACCAGGCATTATTATAGGTTTTAATAAGGATATTGCTTGGGGTGTTACCAATGTTGCCGCAGATGTTTTAGATTTTTACCAGATAAAGTTTAAAGACGAAACACATAAAAATTATTGGCATAACAATACATGGAAAAACACTACGCAGCGTATAGAAAAAATTAAAATTAAAGGCTCTCCAGATGAGCTGGATACGGTTTATTATACACATCAAGGTCCGGTGGTTTATTTTCACAAACCTAAATACAGCGTTGCTGATAATGTGCCCTTGGGTAATGCTTTACGCTGGATTGCGCATGATGAATCGAACGAATTGAAGACATTTTATTTATTAAACCGAGGTAAAAATTACGATGATTACCGTAAAGCTCTAACCTATTACACTGCTCCGGCGCAAAATTTTATTTTCGCTAGCGCAGCTAACGATATTGCTATTACACCTAACGGAAAATTCCCATTGAAATGGAAAAACCAAGGTAAATTTATTTTAGATGGGACAGATCCGGCAAACGACTGGCAAGGTTTTATACCCGCCTCTCAAAACCCAACCGTTAAAAACCCTCCTCGTAATTTCGTAAGTTCCGCAAATCAATCGTCTACAGATCAAACCTATCCATACTATATTAATTGGGAGTTCTCTCCATACGAACGCGGGCAACGCATTAACGATAAGTTAGCCGCCATGAATAAAATTAATGTAGACAGCATGCGGCATATGTTGATGGATTCTTATAGTTTAACTGCAGAAAATTTGCTGCCTCGTATTATGCCTCTGATAAATCCGGCACAATTAAATGCTACGCAGAAAGAGGCTTTTAACATTATCACAAAGTGGAATAAATATTTCGAGGCTAAGGAAATTGGTGCAAGCGTGTTCGATTTATGGTCTAAAAAACTGATGATTGACATCTGGGATGACGACTTTACGATTTCAAGCGTTCCAATGCGTTACCCTTCTAGAGATAGAACAATTGAACTAATAGAGAAAAATCCAACTTCTAAATGGTTCGATAATGTTAATACGCCACAAGTAGAAACCTTAGCCGATTTGGTTAATGCTTCTTTTAAATATACTTGCGATAGCTTGGAAAGAAAATACGGACCAATTGGCGACGATTGGCGTTGGGGCAAAGTAAAAGGTTCTAATGTTCCGCATCTAGCTAAAATACCTGGCTTTGGCTCAAAGAAACTGGATATTGGCGGTTCTAAAAGTACAATAAACGCATTGAGCGAAAGCAACGGACCTTCGTGGCGTATGGTTATAGAGCTCGGCAAAAAAGTTAAAGGCCATGGTGTTTATCCAGGTGGTCAATCTGGAAATCCGGGCAGTAAATTTTATGATAATATGGTGGATACCTGGGCTAAAGGCGACCTTTACGATCTGTATTTTATGCAAAGTCCCGACGATAAATCAGCTAAAATAATTTCTCACTACAAAATTTCTAAAAAATAAAATGGTATTTCTAGTAATCATAATCGCTTGTTTGTTGTTGCAAATGGTTTTTCCTTGGTGGGTAATTGTAATTGTAGCTTTTGCAACTTGTGGCATCATTGGCAAAACCGGCAAAATATCTTTCTGGCAACCCTTTATTGCTATCTTTTTATTGTGGATAGGCATGGCACTTTTTAAAAGCATTCCTAATCATCATTTATTAGCAACTAGAGTTGCCGAAATGTTAAGCGTTAAATTTTGGCCAATTGTTTTATTCGTAACCGGTTTAGTAGGTGCTTTGGTTGCCGGCATTTGTGGCTATTGTGGTTACCAATTTCGCAAGGCGATAATTAGCCTTAAAACAAAACCGCAGAAAGTATAATTCTTTGTATTTTTGCTCCGTGAATTTTTCGGAGCAAATTTTTAATATAAAAAGCGAAGCTGATTTTAACGAATCGGCTTTGACTGTTTTTAGGCATCAAGCAAGTAGTTGCGAAGTTTACCGCTCTTATATTCAACACTTAAAAATAGACGTAGATTCGCTAAACCACTATACCGAAATTCCATTTTTGCCTATTAGCTTTTTTAAAAGCCATCAGGTATTAAGTATAAACAAACCCGCCGAAATAGTTTTTAGCAGCTCAGGTACAACTGGGCAAACTACCAGCAAACATTTTGTAAGCGAATTAAAAGTTTACGAAGAAAGCTACAACAAGGCTTTTGAGCTTTTTTATGGCAAGGCCGACGAAATTTGCATACTTGCACTGCTTCCATCTTATTTGGAACGAGAAGGCTCTTCGTTAATTTATATGGTTGATGACTTGCTAAAGCAAAGCAAACACCCAAAAAGCGGTTACTTTTTACATAACCTGGCCGAACTTCATCAAACGTTATTAGCGCAAAAAGAAAAAGGGCAAAAAACAATTTTAATTGGCGTTACTTATGCGCTGTTAGATTTTGTAGAACAATTTCAAATCGAATTTCCAAATTTAATTGTAATGGAAACCGGCGGCATGAAAGGGAAGCGAAAAGAAATGGTTCGAGAAGAATTACACCAAATTCTCTGTGCAGGTTTTGGCGTCGCCGATATCCATAGCGAATATGGAATGACGGAATTGCTCTCGCAAGGTTATTCCTATGGCAAAGGCATTTTCAATTGCCCACCTTGGATGAAAATTCTATTAAGGGATACTTCAGATCCTTTAAGTCTTTTAAAAACTAAACAAAGCGGCGGGATTAATGTAATTGATTTGGCAAACTTTAACTCTTGCTCTTTTATTGCTACGCAAGACTTAGGCAAGTTGCACAATAACGGAAGTTTTGAAATTTTAGGCCGATTCGATAACGCTGATATTAGAGGTTGTAATTTGTTGGTGCAGTAATTAAGGCTTAAATCGGGCATCAAACCTAAAAATCCTATTACTTATTTGCTTCACGTTTTCAGCATCTGGATGATCTGGCAAATCAGCATTATCTAAAGCTAAAATATTACTACTTTTAATTTAAAAAGTTGCCTATATAACAAAAATCCCGCTTACGCGAGATTTAAATTTATCATTAGCAATTACTTAGCTATTATTAAAAAATAGTTTTTCTTTCCTTTTTGAACAATAATAAATTGATCGTTTATTAGTGCGCTGGCATCATAAATAGCGTTTGCTTCTGCAACTTTAGCCTTGTTAATGCTTAAACCACCGCCTTGTACTGTTTTCTTAACTTCTCCTTTTGACGGGAAAATTGTTGTTTTTTCTGCCAGTAAAGTCGCCACGTCAACTCCTGCTTCAAGTTCTCTTTTTTCAATCTCAAATTGCGGCACTCCTTCAAAAATCTCTAATACGCTTTTTGCATCAAGGGTTTTTAAAAACTCCAAACCTCCATTACCAAACAAAAACTCAGATGTTTTAATAGCCGTTTCTAAGGCTTCTTTAGAATGCGTTCTTATCGTAATATCTTCGGCTAAAGCTTTTTGCAAAATTCTTTGGTGTGGTGCCAAATCATGTTCAGCAATAATTGCCTCTATCTCCTGTTGCGTTTTCAAGGTAAAAATTTTAATCCAAGCTTTAACATCATCATCAGATGAGTTTAGCCAAAACTGGTAAAATTTATATGGCGATGTTCTTTCTGGATCTAACCAAACCGCCCCACTTTCGGTTTTACCAAACTTAGTACCGTCTGTTTTTTTAATTAATTGCGTAGTTAAGGCAAACGCTGTACCCGCATCTTTTCTTCTAATTAGCTCTGTACCCGTAACAATGTTTCCCCATTGATCAGAACCGCCCATTTGCAGAACACAATTATGATTTTTCCATAAGTAATAAAAATCATAACCCTGTATCAACTGATAAGTAAATTCTGTAAACGATAAGCCAATTCCGCTACCATCTAACCGCTTTTTTACGCTATCCTTGGCCATCATGTAGTTTACGGTAATATGCTTACCTACATCACGTATAAAATCTAAAAAGTTTAGGTTCGCAAACCAATCGCCATTGTTAACCATAACAGCACCATTTCCCTCATCATCGAACCTCAAAAATTTAGCAAGCTGTGCTTTCATTCCAGCTAAATTATGCTCCACCATTTCTGGCGTTTGTAAATTACGCTCATCAGATTTACCAGACGGATCGCCAACCATACCCGTTGCACCGCCAACTAAAGCAAATGGTTTGTGACCAGCATTTTGGAAATGAATTAAAGTCATTACCTGCGTAAGGTGACCAATATGTAAAGAATCAGCCGTCGGATCGAAACCTATATAACCAGCTTTCATGCCTTCTTTAAGTTTTTCCTCAGTATTAGGCATTATATCGTGCAACATTCCTCGCCAACGCAGTTCTTCTACAAAATTTGTCATTACTTTATATTCTATTTTAGCTGGCAAAGATAATAATTAGCCCATTAACAAATTAGCTTATTAGCCAATCATTTGTTATTTTGCGCCTAACCTATACCTATATGAATTTTCTATCGCACTATTATTTTGAACGGCACAACCCAAACCCCCATATTGTTATCGGAACGGTTTTGCCAGATTTTGCGAAAAATGCGAACAAGGATTGGAACCTTTATCCACAAAAAAGCGAAGAAAAATTCATTGAACACGAAGCGCAGAACGGAATTTTAATAGGCTGGAAACGACATTTAAAAGTCGATCAGCTTTTTCATTCTTCTAGCTTCTTTGCAGAAGAAACAGCAAAACTAAAACAATTTCTGCTTCCTATTTTGGCCGATAGCCCAGTTCGGCCATCATTTTTAGCGCATATTGGTGTAGAGTTACTGTTAGATCACTTGCTGGTAGAAAACCAAAGAATTAAAATAAACGATTTTTACGACCATTTGGAGAACGTTGACGATAATGCCTTAAACGATTTTTTACATAAAGCTGGTTGCCCAGATAACGAACAGTTTTTTAAGTTTTTTACTAGTTTTAAATCTAGCAGATATCTGTTAAGCTACCAGAAACTAGAAAATATCAGTTATGCTTTGCAACGCATTTGTATGCGCTTATGGGCACACCCGTTTACCGAGGATACCGTTTACCTACTAACCGAGCAACTTACAATTTACAAAGCCCAATTAGCTAGCAATTACCAAGATATTTATAAGGAGATAGAGCCCGAACTAAATAAATAGAAACGCCACTTTTTGCTTGCTACTAAATCTGTTCCCGCCATACACTTTATCTTTTGTCAAAATTTACGAAGCAATCTTCTAGTTAGACGGCATTTGCAGGTTTTTTTCCAAAAGTATGCCGTTGCTGTCGGGGTTAGCAACCAAAGCTTGCGCTAGTAAAACCTAAATAGTTGCAGAAGCCTACGTTCTCTAAACCTGATAGTAGCGAGCATCCCGATTTATCGGGATAAAGCGGATAGCAGGACAAACCTTAATCGTTGCCCAAATTTGCTTTTCAAATAGTTGTAAAAATAAAATCGCCTACAATATCTGTCATCTCGATACTGATAAAAATTTTATATTTGTTGCATGTCTATTTCTGCCGTAAAACAACAAATGGATGCCTTGGTTGAAGAGTTAAACCAGCATACCTACAATTATTATGTTTTGGCTATGCCAACTATTGCCGATTATGAATTTGATCAGAAATTGGAGGCGTTAGCAAAGCTAGAACAAGAACATCCAGAGTTTGCAGACCCCAACTCGCCTACGCAAAAAGTAGGTGGCGATATTACCAAAAACTTTGTAACGGTTAAACATAAATGGCCAATGCTTTCGCTTGGCAATACTTACAACGAGCAGGACTTAAGAGATTTTGACGAGCGCACAAAAAAGGCTTTAGGCGAAAACTTCGAATACGTTTGCGAACTAAAATTCGACGGTTTATCGATGAGTTTAACTTACGAAAATGGTATTTTAGTTAGGGCCGTTACCAGAGGTGACGGTACGCAAGGCGATGATGTAACGGCGAATATTAAAACGATACAAACCATTCCGCATCGGGTTAAAGCTAATGATGTACCGGATCTTTTTGAAATACGTGGCGAGGTTTTTATGCACAGAGCGGCATTTGAACGCTTAAACAGCGCTCGCGAGGAATTGGGTGAAGTAACTTATGCCAATCCCAGAAACTTCGCATCAGGAACGGTAAAAATGCAAGACTCCAAAGAGGTAAGAAAACGTCCTTTAGATTGCTTTTTATACGCCTTGCATAGCGATAAACAACTTTTTAAAACCCATTGGGAAAGTTTGCAGGCTGTTAAAAAATGGGGATTTAATGTTTGCGAGCATACAAAATTGGCTAAAAACATGGATGAGGTTTTGGATTTCATTACCTATTGGGAAGAACAGCGTTTTAAATTAGGCTACGATATAGATGGAATTGTAATTAAAGTAAACAGTTATGCCCAACAAGAAGAATTAGGTTTTACGGCAAAATCTCCCCGATGGGCTATCTCTTACAAATACAAAGCTGCCGAAGTACAAACCGTTTTAGAAAAAGTTACTTACCAAGTTGGCCGAACTGGTGCAGTTACTCCAGTTGCAAACTTAAAGCCTGTTTTACTTGCCGGAACAACGGTAAAACGTGCTACCTTGCATAATGCAGATGAAATTATTAGACTTGACTTGCATGAAAACGACACGGTTTATGTAGAAAAAGGCGGAGAGATTATTCCGAAAATTATAAAGGTTAACCTTGATGAACGTAAACCAAATGCACTACCAATAGCATATGTGAGCAATTGCCCTGAATGTGGCACTGCCCTAATTAGAAAAGAAGGAGAAGTTGCTTTCTACTGCCCCAACGACGAAGGTTGTCCACCACAGATTGTGGGCAAAATACAGCATTTTATTGGTCGTAAGGCGATGAATATTGATGGCTTGGGCGATGAAACAATCGAGGCATTTTACCAACGTGGCTTAGTTGCGCACATTAGCGATTTATATACCTTACATGAGAAAGCCGATGATTTGAAAAACATTGAACGCTTTGGGCAAAAATCAATAGATAACATGCTAAAAGGTATTGAGGTTTCTAAACAAACGCCCTTCGAAAAATTGCTTTTTGGTTTAGGAATTAGATATGTTGGAGAAACGGTTGCTAAGAAACTAGCTAAAGGACTAAAAAACATAGATAAACTTGCTTCTGCCTCTGTTGAGGAATTGATTGCTGTTGATGAAATTGGCGGTAGAATAGCCGAAAGTATCCAAGATTACTTCTCAAAACCAGAACACTTGCGACAAATTGAGCTACTTAAGCAAGCCGGTTTACAATTTGAAGTTGTAGAAACAGAAATGTTGCTGCAAAGCGATAAATTAAAAGAAAAAACATTCGTAATTTCGGGCGTTTTCGAAAAGCATAGTAGAGAGGAGCTAAAAACTATTATCGAAGAAAATGGTGGCAAAATATTAAGTAGCATTTCGGCAAAACTTAATTATTTGGTTGCTGGCGATAACATGGGACCTTCTAAATTAGAAAAAGCGAACAAATTAAATGTACCGCTAATTTCTGAGGATGAAT
This sequence comes from Pedobacter namyangjuensis, assembly GCF_003313325.1. GTDB lineage: Bacteria > Bacteroidota > Bacteroidia > Sphingobacteriales > Sphingobacteriaceae > Pedobacter > Pedobacter namyangjuensis. Next base: position 633,571 of record NZ_QMHQ01000003.1, read on the forward strand.
TGATGGCCCTGGTAGCAGACTAAAAGGAATTAAAAAGTTTTAAAATTAATAAAGCTTTTAAAGATATTAAATACCCCTATATTATTAATTAAATGAACAAATTTCACGGAACTGGTGTAGCATTAGTAACACCATTTAACACAGACGGAACAGTAGATTATCAGGGATTAAAAAAACTGATTAATCACTTGGTTGATGGAGGTATAGATTACCTTGTATCATTAGGTACAACAGGCGAAACAGCCACATTGGCCAAGGAGGAGAAAAAGAAGGTGTGGGATTTTACAGCAGAAATTAATAATGGCAGGTTGCCCTTGGTTGCTGGCATTGGCGGAAACGACACTTCGGTTATCGGCGAAACTATAAAATCTTTTGAGCGCAATCAATACAGTGCAATATTATCTGTTAGCCCTTATTACAGTAAGCCAACGCAAGAGGGAATTTATCAGCACTACAAATATTTGAGCGAGTTAAGCGAGTTACCTATTATGCTTTACAACGTACCTGGAAGAACTGGAAGTAATATGAGTCCGGAAACAACTTGCAGGCTAGCGCATGATTTTAAAAACATTATAGCTACTAAAGAAGCATCTGGAAGTTTTGATCAGTTTAACCAAATTATGAGAGATAAACCAGAAGATTTTCTTCTAATTTCTGGTGATGATCCAATTGCTTTGCCGATGATCTCAATCGGTGCTGTAGGCGTTATTTCTGTACTTGGCAATGCTTTACCTAAGCAATTGTCAGACATGGTTACGCTGTGCCTGAAAGGTGATTTTACTTCGGCCTTGCCTGCGCATTTAAGCTTATTAGAAATTACAAGATTATTGTTTGCTGAAGGAAATCCTGCTGGTGTAAAAGCTGCCTTAAAACAGTTGGGTATTTGCGATGATGTAGTTCGCTTACCCTTGATAAAAGCTAGCGAAGGTCTTAATACACTTATTGCAACCCAATTGAAACAATTGGCATAAATGAAATAATTTAATTTTACTAAAGCCTCAATTGGAAATCCAGTTGAGGCTTTTTTATTGTGTTTCGTTTACTAAATAGGATTAATTGCCAGTTGGCATTAAATCAAAAGTGTTACAGTTTTATTCTCGTTAGGCACTATTACAAGGCATCGTAATTAACTATATTTAGCTACACACAAAAACACACACAAATGAAAAAGCTATTTTTAATTCTTATTGTGCTAGGCACAATGAGCTGCAATGTAACGCAGTATTACGAACCAAAATTTACACTCGGAATGAGTGAAGAACAGTTTAAAAAAATCAACAAATCTGCTGTACGAGCCTACGGCGATGAAACAGGAGTATTAATCTACAGAACTTATAACGCCATTACAGAAACGTTTAAGTTTTTTAGATTTAGCAATCAAAAACTTGTACAATTTGGAGAGGGCTCTTATCCAGATGACTATAAACTTTTACCAATACAGTAAAACAGAAAAAGCGCCTTGGTAATGGGGCGCTTTTCCTTTTAAACAAACTTATAATTAAGCCTTGTTTTTAGTTTCCTGAACTTCTAAGCGAATGCTTTGAGCTAAGTTTTTTAAATCTTGCATACCTTTACGTACACGCGTACCAGCTGCGCTGTTAGCTTTGTTGTAGAATTTGTCTGCATCAGCTTCTAAAGCTGCAACAAGTGCTTTAACTTCTTCAAATTTTTTCATTTTCTAATTACTCCTTTTAGTTTTTTTTAAGGTTTTTATTAATACTCTAATACTAATGTAATACGATTATTTTAATAAAAAAACTTTTAAAGGGATAAATAAATCTGCAATCTTTTGTTTTTTTCCACATTTTATATGGTTATAAACAAGGTAGTTAGCCGAAAAATAGCATAACATATTGAAAAACAAGAAATTAACAACATCTCATCAAAAAAAATGCCCTCTAAACTATTTAGAGGGCATTTTTTATTTTATTAAGCTTTCTACAAACTGATGTTCTAGATAATAGCCATTTTTTAACTTTTCTGACACCTCGCTAAATGCATCCAATGTTCTTTGTACATCATCCATAGAGTGTACAGCCGTAGGAATTAATCTTAATTCAATCATTCCCTTTGGTATAACTGGATAAACTACGATCGAGCAGAAGATACCATAGTTTTCGCGAAGATCCATAGTTAAAGCAGTAGCTTCAGACAATTCGCCTTTTAAGAAAACTGGCGTTACAACCGTGTCAGTAACACCTAAATCGAAACCACGTTCACGTAATCCTTTTTGCAAAGTTGTTGCTACGTTCCACAATTTCTCTCTCAGCTCTGGATTGTTTTTTAGCAACTCCAAACGCTTTAACAAACCGATAACCATTGGCATTGGCAAAGCTTTGGCAAAAGTTTGCGAACGCATATTATATCTAAAATAATCTGTTAATTCTTTTGTAGAGGCAACAAATGCACCAATACCAGCCATAGACTTAGCAAACGTTGCGAAATAAACATCAACACCTTCAATAGCATCCTGTGCTTCGTGAGCTCCTGCTCCAGTTGCCCCCATTGTACCGAAACCATGCGCATCATCAATTAACAAACGGAAGTTAAAGTCTTTTTTAAGCTCGATGATTTCTTTTAATTTACCTTGCGCACCAGACATACCAAAAACACCTTCGGTAATTACTAAAATACCGCCACCAGTAGTTTCAACCAATTTACTTGCTCTTTCTAACTGTTTACGGCAATCATCAATGTTATTATGTTTGTAAACAAATCTTTTACCCATGTGTAAACGTAACCCGTCTACAATACAAGCATGAGATTCGCCATCGTAAACTACAACGTCATTTCTATCTACCAATGCATCGATAATAGAAACCATTCCTTGGTAACCAAAGTTTAAAAGGAAAGAATCTTCTTTACCTACAAAACTTGCTAATTCCTGCTCTAATTGTTCGTGGTATTTAGAATTACCAGACATCATACGTGCACCCATTGGGTAAGCCATACCAAAATCTGCTGCTCCTTGCTCATCTGCCTTTCTAACTTCTGGATGATTAGCTAAGCCTAAATAATTATTTAAACTCCAAACCAACACCTCTTTGCCTCTAAAGTTCATATGAGGCGCAATCTCTCCCTCTAATTTAGGAAAAGAGAAATAACCATGAGACCATTTTTGGTGTTGACCAATTGGCCCCATGCGTTTCGCTACTTTATCGAAAATATCCAATTTTATATATTTTTAATGTAATGTAATTTTTCTATTTTTTCTGCAAATTTAACGTTAAAATACCGTTAAAACAACGGGCAAGCTAACGGTTTTATAAAACAAAAAAAGCCTTAACAACTAGGTTGTCAAGGCTCTCGTCTATTTAAGGGTTTGTTGTATTAATCAACATTATCGTGCAAAAAAGAGTTGTTTGGTCTAATTTCTGTAGATCCATCTTCATCATTACTCAATGTAAATCTCGACACTTGAGACTCTGATGAATGTTGAACTTGTTGCAATTGCATTTGTTTGCGTTTGTAAGCAGGCTCATTTTCTAATTCTTGCAAGCCGTTTGAAGTACGAAGTTTCATACTCAAATCTTTCAATCTTAAAATTCTTTCTTTAGATTTTTTAAGTTGATCTTCAATAGAGTCGTCATTTTTATCATCGTCTAAACCTTTTACTGGTGCCTCTTCTACTTGCGCAGTTGGTGTAAACACAATTTCTTCTTCCTCAAACTGAGCAGTTGGGGTTTCAAAAACAAAATCAGTTTCTGATAATTTAACCTCAAATTCAAAACCGGTTTCTTGCGCTTCGGCTACTGGAGCTTCTTCTTCAATTAAATGATGAATAACCGTACCCTTCTCTGGCTCTTCTACTTTGTTTGATTTTGCGTTAAAAAGATCGCCGAACAAATCAGATTGTTTAGGTTCTTCTTGCACTTTTAAAACAGGTTCAGTAGAAACTGGTTGAGGTTTAGCTTCAATAAATGAGTTTACTGGTTCAACAGGTTTAACCAAAGGTGCTTCTTCTGGTGTTAAAAGAGAAATCTTTTTAACATTCTGTCTGTCTTTTGCTCTTTGCTCGGTAGTTTGGAAACCGGTAGCAATAATAGTAACAGACAATTTATCTTCTAGGTTCTCATCTATACAGTTACCCCAAATTAAATCTGCAGAAAGACCTGCTTTATCCTGGATGTAATCTGTGATAATTGTTACCTCGTCCATGGTTACTTCACGTAAGCCAGAACTGATGTTTAATAGAATATATCTTGCACCTTCTATCTCGTTATCTTTAAGCAGTGGCGATGCTAAGGCACCTTCAACAGCAGCTAATGCCCTGTTCTCGCCATCGGCAGAAAAACTACCCATTATAGATACACCACTGTCTTTCATTACAGTACGCACATCTTTAAAATCCACGTTTATGTAACCAGGAACTGTAATAATCTCTGCGATACCTTTTGCGGCAGTAGTTAAAATATCATCTGCTTGTGCAAAAGCCGAACCTAATGTTAAATTGCCGAAAATCTCACGCAACCTATCGTTAGAAATTACAAGATAAGAATCTACGTATTTTTTCAGTTCGTCTAAACCGTCGTCAGCTTGCATTTTACGTCTTTTACCTTCAAAAGCAAAAGGCGTAGTAATAATTGCTACAGTTAGTATATCAAGTTCTTTAGCAGCTTGCGCAATAATTGGGCTTGCACCAGTACCAGTACCACCACCCATACCTGCCGTAATAAAAAGCATTTTGGTAGTGCTGCCTAGCATAGCTTTAACATCGTCTATATTTTCAATAGCCGAGTTTTTACCAACTTCCGGGATAGAACCTGCTCCCATTCCTTCGGTTAAGCTAGAGCCTAATTGTACCTTGTTAGGAATTGGGCTTAACTCCAATGCTTGGGCATCAGTATTACAAATAATAAAGTCTACACCAGTAATTCCTTGACGGTACATATGGTTTACCGCATTACCTCCACCGCCACCAACACCAATTACTTTGATAATTGACGACTTATCTTTTAACATTTCGAACTTCATATCGTTATGAATCAGTTGTTTAAAAATTGAAATTTTCTGTTCATCTCTTTTGTAATATTAACACTTTTTTAACAGGCGTTTTCCACAACTGTTAATAATGTGGAAAAATCCCTTTTTGTGGAAAACTATTACGGTTTTATATAATCCTCGTCACTAACGTTCATATCATCTCTGATAAAATCGGTAGTCTTTTTAAGAAGCTTATCGAACAGTCCTGCTCTCTTTACTTTTTCTTTTGCTACAGTTGGCTGCTCAACATACACACCCGGTTTTTTCATTTCCTCTAGCAATTCTTCCGCTTTTTGGATACCTTTTATTAGCAAACCAACACTTGTAGCATACATTGGGCTTTTTAAATCATCATAAATGTTTTTAGCCATGTCTTCGTATTTAGACAAATGTTCATTAGGGTAGCCAACGCGACAATCTAATCCAGTTACGTACTCTACCAATTGGTTTAGATGTTTTAATAACGCTCCACCACCAGTAATTACTACACCACCAATCAATTTTTTCTCGTATCCAGATGATTTGATCTCATAATAAACATGCTCAACAATCTCTTCCATGCGAGCCTGAATTACATAAGCCAAGTTTTTAACAGAGATTTCTTTAGGTTCTCTGCCACGCAAACCAGGTACGCAGATAATTTCATTCTCTTTGTTTTCTTCGGCTAGCGCTGATCCGAAACGAGTTTTAAGCAGTTCTGCCTGGTTTCTCATTACCGAACATCCTTCTCTAATGTCTTCTGTTACACTATTCCCACCAAAAGGAATTACAGCCGTGTGGCGAATGATGCCTTCGTGGAAAATAGCGATATCTGTAGTACCACCACCAATATCAACTAAACAAACACCTGCTTCTTTTTCTTCGTCGCTCAACACCGATTCTGAAGACGCAAGTGGTTCTAAAATTAATTCTTGTGTTTGCAAACCTGCATTGGTTACACAACGCATAATATTCTTAACCGCTGTTACCTGGCCAGAAATAATGTGGAAGTTTGCTTCTAAACGAACGCCTGCCATGCCAATAGGGTCTTTAATGCCTGGCTCGTTGTCTATGGTAAACTCTTGTGGTAAAACATGAATAATTTCTTCGCCCGGAGGCATAACCAGTTTAAACATATCGTCAATTAACTTTTCGATATCTTTTTTACTGATTTCGTTATTAAGCTCTCTACGCGTTAAAATACCACGGTGTTGCAAACTTTTGATATGCTGACCAGCGATACCAACATTTACCACCCTGATTTCTACGTTAGATTGTCCGCTTGCGATCTCAACTGCGGCGGCAATACCTTGTACAGTTTTTTGGATGTTAGAAACCACACCACGTGTAACACCCGCGGATTCTGCTTTTCCAATTCCTAAAACTTCAATTTTATCGTGCTGTGTACGACGGCCCACGATTACACAAATCTTGGTTGTACCAATGTCTAATCCTACTACGATTGGAGATTGTGTGGTAGATTTTTCTTTGCCCATAACTATATTCTTTTGTTGAGTTTCTTTATTTGTTTTTCTTAGTATCTGTCTTTTCTTTGGTTGTACTTACAGGCTTAACCTTTTCTTTAGCTTGTGTAGTACTTTTTTCTACTTTGGTTTTTTCCGTAGCAGGTTTTGCTTGTTGTTTCGGCTTATCTTTCGGAACTACCGGTTTAACGTTTGCAGCTTCTGTAGTTGCCTTTCTAATTTCATCAGCAATTACGCTTTTAATAGTAGAATCTACAGACTTTTTAACAACTGCCGTGCTATCAAAAACGAAAGTAGGCTTGGATGTTTTTTTAACCAATGTAGAATCGGTCTTTTCTGCTACTATTTGGTTTACGTATTTTAGGTTAATGGTGCGATAAGCATTCCATCCCACCATCGGCATTGCTTGTTTATAAAATGCCAGCAAGTTGCTCAACTTTGTTTCTATAAAATCGGCATTGCCTAAAATAATACGTTGGTTACCTACCCTTGGAACCAGTTCAATATCTTTTTTATCGTTTACATAAATTTGCTCAAACTGTGCATCCCAAAGTGTATCTTGTTTTGCGTAAAGCGCAGTCTTGTACAAATCTTTTGCCAAAGGCGTAAGCAAAGTATCTACCCTGCCGCTAAAACCTTCTAAAATATTTCCTGTTGCCACTAAAACATTAGCTGTAAAATTTGGCGACATTGGCATTTTTAACCCTTTACTATCCACATAATAATCTTGTCCGCCAGCATTTAAGATTCGTAATACAGGTTGGCGTTGCTTAATCTCTATACTAATAACACCATCCATATCTGCATAAACCTTTACAAAAGCAATGTAAGGATTGGATTTTATGGTATTTTCTATTTGATGCGTGTTAATGTTAGCCAGGCTACGACCAATTAGCTGACCTTCACCTTCCTTTAAAATCGCATCAATTTCATCACGTTCAATAAAATTATCGGCACCCGGAATTAAAATTTCAACTTTAGTAACCTTAACTTCTTTTTTCTTTACGCTGATGAAACTCATAAGCACAACAATTCCCGCAAGGCAAAATAGCCATGCAAACCCTTTAAATATCGCTTTCCAATTTACGCTCTTAAGCATTTGTTAAGGTATTTTTTAATGGTTGAATTAATGTATCAATATCGCCTGCACCAACAGTCAAAAGTAATTCAGGATTTTTATTCTTTATGCGCTCCACTACCGAATCTTTTCCACATAATTCTTTGTTATCATTAGTAATTTTTTCTAATAAAAATTGCGAATTAATCCCTTCTAATGGCAATTCTCTAGCCGGATAAATTTCCAACAGTAAAATTTCATCAGCTGTGCTTAAAACTTTTGCAAATTCATCGGCAAAATCTCTAGTGCGTGTAAACAAATGTGGCTGAAACAAAACAGTTAATTTCTTATCAGGATACAATTGCCTAACTGCATCAAAACAAGCCCTAAGTTCCTCAGGATGATGTGCATAATCATCTATATAAATATGATTTGAAGTTTTTACAATGGTTTCAAATCTTCTTTTTACACCTTTAAAAGATGCCACAGCTTTTTTAATGCTTTTCGGGCTAATGCCTAAACTTAAAGCAACACCAATTGCAGCAACAGAATTTTCGACATTATGCTTACCCGGCATAGCTAAGCTTAAATATTTTATAGTAGTATACCCATCGGTAAAATCGAATACAAAGTTGCCGTCAGCTACGCGAATATTTGATGCTTTAAGCGCAGATTCATTCATCGCACTGTAAGTGATACCGTTTAGTGGCAGGTTATCTTTAACGAATAGCTTTCCGCCTTCTTTTAACTGGTCTGCAAAAAGGTGAAAAGATTCTTGCAAATGGCTCTCGTCTCCATATATATCCAAATGATCGGCATCCATAGAAGTAATTACCGCTACATCTGGATGCAGGGTTAAGAAAGACCTATCATATTCATCGGCTTCTACAACAACCACGTCGTTTTTTCCGAAAAGCACATTGCTATCATAATTTGTGGTAATGCCACCCAAAAAAGCTGTGCAACCGAAGCCTGTATCGGTAAGAAGGTGAGCGATCATTGATGAAGTAGTGGTTTTACCATGTGTGCCCGCAACAGCTATACAAAACATTCCTTTGCTAATAATCCCTAAAACTTCAGAACGCTTGTGCAACGTAAAACCATTGTTCTTAAAATAATTTAACAGTTTCGAATCTTTAGGAATTGCTGGTGTAAAAACAACTAAAGTATCTGGATAGTTTTCCTGAAAAGCAATTGGCAAAGATGCTTCATCGTCAATATATGAAATCAGAATCCCTTCGCTTTCTAGTGTAGTAGTTAAATCGGTGTGTGTTTTATCATAACCACAAACCACAACACCACGTTTAGCAAAATAACGTGCAAGCGCACTCATACCGATACCACCGATACCAACGAAATACACTCTGTTTATTTTACTTAATTCCATTTTTATTTGATTTGAGATGTGAGAACAGAGATTTGAGACGCAGTGCCCAAATTCATATCCCCTATCTAATGTCTTATTACTTATCGACTAATTTCAACACTTCATCCGCTATAACGGTGTCTGCATCTCGGTAAGCCATTTTACCAATATTCTCACTCAGAACTTCGCAACGTTCCTTGTTTTTCAATAATTTTAATGCTTCGGCAACGAGCGTATCTTCTGCAGAGCGATCTGCAATTAAAACAGCTGCGTCGTTTTTAACCAATGCTAAAGCATTCTTTGTCTGATGATCTTCTGCAACATTTGGAGAAGGCACCAAAATTACCGGTTTTTGAACCAAGCAAAGTTCAGCTATAGTTCCTGCTCCCGCTCTCGAAATCACCAAATCCGCTGCCGCGTAAGCTAAATCCATTTTATTTAAAAACTCTAAAATAACCACGTTTGGATGGTAATTTAGCGTTAATCGTTCTACTATGCTGTTATAATAATATTTACCCGTTTGCCAAACAACTTGCACATCGGCGGCAATAATTTCTGGCAAATGTTTTTCTATACTTTTATTTAAAGTACCGGCGCCTAAACTTCCGCCAGTAACCAAAATTATTTTCTTTAATGGATCTAATTTCAACAACTCCGCACCTGCGTGATGTTTTCCTTTAATATCTACTATATTTTCGCGAACCGGATTTCCGGTAAGCGTTATTTTATCTGCCGGAAAGAATTGCTCCATCCCTTCGAATGCAACACATATTTTAGCAGCACCTTTGCCTAGCATTTTGTTGGTAATGCCGGCATAAGAGTTTTGCTCTTGGATCAAATATGGAATTCCCTTCAGTTTTGCGGCATACAATAACGGACCAGAGGCGTAACCACCAACGCCAACTACCGCATCTGGCTTAAACTCATCGATCAACTTCATTGCTTTGCGTACACTCGAAAGCACTTTAAACGGCAGGCCTAAATTTTTTAAAATAGAGCCACGCTGAATTCCACTTATATTTAAACCCTCAATTTTATATCCTGCAGCGGGAACTTTCTCCATCTCCATTCTGCCAATAGCACCCACAAACAGAATCTCGCAGTTTGGCGAAATACTTTTTAGTGCATTGGCAATAGCAACGGCGGGAAATATATGCCCGCCTGTGCCACCACCAGATATGATAATTTTTGGGAAATTATTCATTGTTTTTTAAGCTTAAAGCAGAAAGACCAAAGCTTAAAGCTTAGCTTTCTACAATTTTTTACTTTCTTTTTTTTATCCTTTATTAGTTCAACTTTGGTATTTCAGTTTTTTTACCCCATCGCCGGTATAGTACCAACAATAACTTTTTCTTTATCTTTTTTCTCGCTATACTCTTCTACGTCTCGGCTTACGCTTAAAATAATACCGAAGGCGATACTGGTAAAAATCATAGATGTACCGCCCATACTAACCAACGGCAACGGCACCCCTGTTACAGGACCGAGACCAACGGCTACAGCCATATTTGCAAACGCCTGAATGGTTAAACTAAAACTTAACCCAGCAGCAAGCAAAGCTCCAAATGCTTTCGGACTTCGAGTAACAATCCGTACACATCGATATAGCAGAACCAGGTATAACACCATAACAGCTAAACCTCCTATTGTTCCATATTCTTCGATAATAATGGCAAAAATAAAATCAGAATATGGGTGCGGTAAAAAGTTACGCTCGGTGCTATTACCTGGGCCCTTGCCAAATGCGCCTCCAGTTGCCAATGCAATTTTTGAGTGGTCTGACTGGAATGTCTTATCAGAATGTTGTAATTCTGGGTGTAAAAATGAGTTGATACGAGATTTATAGGTTTCTCTACGCGGACCTAAGAAGACCACAAACATTAACAGTACTACACCTCCTACGCAAACAATTGCTATTTGCTTAATACTAATACGACCAATGATCAACAGCAAAATACTAACCCCAAAAAGCATTAAAGCTGTAGATAAGTTTGCTAACGCGATTAAAATAAAAACCACACAAACCGATCCCATAATTGGTACAAATGCATTTTTTACATCTTTAATATTTTCCTGCTTTTTGGTTAACATTCTTGCTAGAAATGTAATAAGTGCAAGTTTTGCCAAATCTGATGTTTGAAAAGTTAATCCGATAACGGGCACCTGCACCCAACGTGCTGCACCGTTTAAATTAGTACCAAAAGCCAAGGTGTATAGTAGCAGTGGCAAGGTTATAATCATCAATATTTTTGAGATACCGGCATAGTATTTATAATCGAGCAGGTGCGAAATATAGATCATGAAAATACCCAACAGTACAAAGATGATGTGTTTAACAAACACAAACTTCTCTACTGTCATATTCTTTTTATAGGCGATTGCGCCAGTTGCGCTATAAACTGCCATAATCGAGATCAGAGAAAGCATGATGATAATCAGCCAAATCCATCGATCTCCTTTAGTACGTGCCAATAACTTATCTATACTGAATTTGTTTCCAGCAGATGTTTGCTCTTGATCGTCTTGATCTATATGTGCATTGCTAGTATACATATCTATAATTCTTTAACGGCAGCTTTAAATTGGTTGCCTCTGTCTTCGTAATTTTTAAATAAATCGAAACTTGCACAAGCAGGTGACAGCAACACCGTATTACCTTTTTTAGCAATATGATAAGCTACTTGTACTGCTTCCTCGGCAGAAAAAGTATTTACAATAATTTCCACATCATCTTCAAAAGCTTCGTGAATACGCTTGTTATCTTTACCTAAACAAACGATAGCCTTTACCTTACTACGCACCAAGTCTTTAAGCATACCGTAATCGTTACCTTTATCTACACCACCTAAAATTAAAACCACATCTGTACCCACACTTTCTAATGCATACCAGGTAGAGTTTACGTTGGTTGCTTTAGAATCGTTAATGTAGGTTACATCAGATATTTTGGCTACGAACTCCAAACGATGTTCAATATTCTTAAAGTTACCCATGCTCTCGCGAATGGTTTCATTACGTAACTCTAATACTTTAGCTACTATGCCCGAAGCCATAGAGTTGTAAATGTTGTGCTTGCCTTGCAAAGCTAACTCAGAAATTGACATGGTAAATTCTTGTTTTAGTGGTGTGTTGATGTGTAAGGTATTGTCTTGTAGATATGCGCCACTCTCTACCTTTCTTTGGATTGAAAATGGATATTGTATTGCGTTTATTGTTATTTTAGGAATGGTGTTCTGCGTCTCCTCATCGTCTGCACAGAAGATGAAAACATCATTTTTAGTTTGATTTTGAACGATGCGCATTTTCGAAGCTGCATAGTTTTCCATCTTATAATCGTACCTGTCCAAATGATCTGGCGTAATGTTTAAAAGAACAGCAATATCAGCTCTAAAATCAAACATATCATCAAGCATAAAGCTCGAAATCTCTAATACGTACCAATCAAAATTTTTGTCGGCCACCTGAGCTGCAAAGCTCTGACCAATGTTACCCGCTAAACCAACATTTAACCCAGCATTTTGCAAAATATGGTAGGTTAGCATGGTAGTTGTCGACTTACCATTAGAACCAGTTATGCAGATCGTCTTTGCATTTGTATATCGCTTTGCGAATTCTATTTCTGAAATAACAGGAATAGCATTTTGCTTTAAGGCTTTTACAATTGGCGCCGTACTTGGTATGCCTGGGCTCTTTATAACTTCCGTAGCATTTAAAATCAGTGCTTCGGTATGTTGTTTTTCTTCAAAAGCGATATTTAATTCTTGCAGGGCGATTTTATAGCGATCAGCAATACCGCCAAAATCAGATACAAAAACATCAAAACCTTGTTTTTGCGCCAACTTAGCTGCACCAACCCCACTTTCTCCCGCACCAAGAATTACTACCCTTTTGTTTTCCATTATCTCAATTTTAACGTAACTAAAGTGATAATTGCCAACATGATACCGATAATCCAAAAACGTGTAACGATTTTAGCTTCGTGATATCCTTTTTTCTGATAATGATGGTGTAACGGCGACATTAAGAAAATTCTTCTACCCTCGCCAAAACGTTTTTTAGTGTATTTAAAATAACTTACCTGTAACGTAACCGATAAAACTTCTACCAGGAAAACACCACATAGAATCGGGATTAATAGTTCTTTACGAATCATGATGGCGAAAACCGCGATGATACCACCAATAGTTAAACTTCCGGTATCGCCCATAAAAATTTGCGCCGGGTAAGAATTGTACCAAAGGAAACCTACGCAAGCCCCAACAAAAGCTCCAGCAAAAATCAATAACTCTCCAGAGTTAGGAATGTACATGATGTTAAGGTAATCGGCCATAACGGTGTTACCAGAAATGTAGGCTAGAATACCTAGCGTAAGCCCAATTACAGCAGACGTTCCCGTTGCCAGGCCATCAATCCCATCGGTTAAATTTGCACCGTTTGAAACCGCAGTAACAATGGTAATTACGAAAAACATAAAAACTACTACAGCATATTTTTCATAACCATCGCCTAAAAACTTAAGAACTTTGGCGTAATCAAATTCGTTGTTTTTGTAAAACGGTACATTGGTTTTGGTAGATTTTACATCTTGTGTATAGTAAAAAGTTTCGCCTTTTTGCCTAAGCACCATTGGTGCTGCATGGGTTGTTTTAGCAGACTCATCAACTGTTTGCCTAACCACAATATTTGGATGGTAAAACATAGTTAAACCCACAATTATAGCCAAACCAACCTGACCAACAACTTTAAACCTACCTGCTAAACCTTCCTTGTTTTTTCTGAATACTTTAATGTAGTCGTCTAAAAAACCTACTGTACCCATCCAAACCGTAGTTACGATCATTAGAATAACGTAAACGTTAGTGATGTTCGCAAATAACAAGGTAGGGATTAAAATACCTAACAAAATCATGATACCACCCATAGTTGGCGTACCTTGTTTTTGCATTTGTCCTTCTAAACCTAAATTCCTAACCGTTTCGCCAACTTGTTTGCGGTGCAAATAATCTATAATTCTACGACCGTAAACAGTTGTAATAATTAACGATAATACGATAGACAAAGACGCTCTGAACGTTAGGTATTGGAATAACCTTAATCCAGGAAAATCATAATGTTTGTGCAGATATTCGAATAATAAATATAACATTAGCTGATAGCGTTTAATTGTTCGGTTAATACTTCTTTATCATCAAAATGATGCCTTACACCATTAATTTCTTGATATTTTTCATGTCCTTTACCAGCAACCAAAATAATGTCGCCAGGTTGTGCAATGTGGCAAGCCGTTTTTATAGCTTCTTTTCTGTCTAGAATACTTAGGGTTTTACGCCTATTGGTAGGGGAAACTCCTTGTTCCATTTCTGTAATGATAGTTTGTGGTTCCTCTGTTCTTGGATTATCAGAAGTTAAGATCACTTTATCGCTCCAATCGCAAGCAACTTGTGCCATAATTGGACGTTTAGTCTTATCTCTATCGCCACCACAACCAATTACGGTAATAACTTGTTCGGTACCTTTTCTAATGTTTGCAACCGTACTTAATACATTTTGAACTGCATCTGGCGTATGCGCATAATCCACAATCCCAATTACGCCTTCTTTAGAAACCATATAATCGAATCTGCCTTCGGCACCTGCCAAACTGCTTAAAATGGTTAAGGTTTGTAGCTTGTCTTGTTGCAGCAAAATAGCAGTTCCATAGGCAGCTAAAAGGTTATAAGCATTAAAAGAACCTACCATTTTGAAGAAAACATCCATATCATCGATATTTAAGTTTAAGCCACTAAACTTGTTTTCGATAATCTTTGCCTTAAAATCGGCCATCTGTTTTAAAGCATAGGTTTTTTTGTTTGCTTTGGTATTCTGCAACATTACCATACCATTCTTATCATCAGCATTGGTTAATGCAAATGCATTTTTGGGCAAGTTGTCGAAGAATTCTTTTTTCGCTTTTAAATAGCTATCAAATGTTTTATGAAAATCTAAATGATCGTGCGTGATGTTAGAGAATATGCCACCTACAAAGGTTAACCCGGCAATGCGATGTTGAACAACGGCATGAGAACTAACCTCCATAAATGCGTATTCGCAACCAGCATCAACCATGTTTTTTAACAAAGCATTTAATGCAATTGGATTCGGCGTTGTATGCGTTGCTGGAATTACCTCTTCATTAATTTGATTTTGTACCGTAGAGATTAAACCTACATTATAACCTAAGCCACGAAACAACTGAAATAACAAGGTAGCAATAGTAGTTTTACCATTTGTACCGGTAACGCCAACCAAATTAATTTTGTTCGATGGATTTCCGTAAAAATTACTAGCTACTATACCTAGTGCTACAGAAGAATTATCTACCTCTACGTAAGTAACGTTTTCATTTATTTCGGCAGGCATTTGCTCGCAAACAATAACATTAGCGCCAGCCTCAATAGTTTGCAAAATGTATTGATGGCCATCTGTTACCGTGCCTACCACTGCAAAAAATAACGTACCGCTTTTTACCTGACGAGAATCAAAAGCTAAAGCATTCACTTCAGCATCTGGCTTACCCACCAAACTCTTAATTGCTACGCCGTAAAGTAAATCTTGCAGTTGCATACTCATTTATTTTTGAATGACTAAATTTTGAATGATCGAATAGCTAATCCACTAACTCCTCACTCAGTAATTCTACCCTTCTATTTTTATTGTAATTCTAATTGTACTAACAAACCTTTGCCAACCTTGGTACCTGCAGCAATGGATTGCCCTATCACCTTACCGCTTCCTCTAACCTTTGTTTTTAACCCGGCGTTACCTAGCAAATACATAGCATCTTTTAGGCCCATGCCATTTACATTCGGCATAATACCTTTAACAGGTGTATTTTCTTGGTATGCTATACCATTGCTTGTATCAACTGTGTTAAAATAATCTGATTTAGCTGCATAAAGCGCCTTAATACCAAAAGCATTATATACTTTTTTCACCGCTTTGCTCTGTCCGGCTTTTGCGTCTGGAGCCGTTGTGTTACCAACTAAATTCTGCTGTACATTGTTAATCATCTGTACATCTCCAGCATAGATGCGATCGGCAATTTTTCTAAAAACCGGACCAGAAATTGTTGATCCGTAATAGCCGTTTTTCGGATCATTGATCACAACGATTAAAGAGTACTTAGGTTTATCGGCCGGAAAATAACCTACAAATGATGCCTGATATTTCTTGTTAAGTTTATAACCTAAATTATCATTAGCTACCTGAGCTGTACCCGTTTTACCAGCAATTTTATATAAAGGATTAAATACATTTTGCTTACCGCTACCATTGGTAACCACTCCTTCTAACATCGCTTTTACTTTGCTTAAGGTTTTGTCAGAGCAGATTTTATCGTCTATCACTCTTGCTTTAAATTGCTCTATCGGATTACCCAACCTTCTAATTTCTTTTACAAAAATCGGCGCAACATATCTTCCATCATTTGCAACTGCATTATAAAACGAAAGCATTTTTAAAGGCGTCAAATTCATTTCATAACCATAAGCCATTTGTGGCAAAGTCATATTTTTATTCCAGCTTTTATTCGCTTTGATATTTTTAACAACTGGTTGTGCCTCACCTGGAATTTGAAGTTCCATTTTTTTATTGAAGCCCCACTCATACAAATGATCAGTAAATTTCATCGGATCACCACTGTAATTGTCGTTTATTAGCTTCGCGATTGCAGCGTTTGATGATTCTTCGAACGCTCGTTTAACGGTTACCATTTCATCTTTAGGGTGAGAATCTGTAATTCTCTTTCCTGGAATTTGATACCAGCCCGTTCTAACCATTGTATTGGTATCTACAAGACCATCTTCTAACAAAGCCATGTAAGACGCCAATTTAAAAGTAGAACCCGGATCTTGATTACCAGCAATTGCATAGTTGAAAGACTCTTTGTAAACGCCTTCGGCCATTTGCGTATAATTAGCAACAGCTCTAACCTCTCCGGTAGCAACCTCCATTAAAATTGCAGTTCCGTGGTGTGCATTAGCAGTAATTAAACCCTCTTTTAATGCATTTTGGGTTAAATCCTGCATGTTAATATCGATGGTAGAAATAATATCCGCTCCGTCTTTTGGCGCCACTTCTGCATCCCTATTAACAGGCACCCAGGTTCCTCCGCTAATCCTTTGCATCATTTGCCTACCACTTTCTCCATTGATGTAATTACCGTAAGCACCCTCTAAACCTACCCCATTTGCAACATTCTCATTTTTGTAACCAATAGTCCTGGCGGCCAAATCTTTAAATGGCATAATGCGTTTGTTTTTTTGGATAACCATTAAACCACCCGTATGCTTACCTATATTATATAAAGGAAAAGTTCTAACTACTTTAAGTTGCTGATACGAAACTTTACGTTTTATTAATACATAACGAGCACTATCTTGTCTCGCTTTGCGTAAAAACCTTGAATATTCTTTAGCAGATTTATCTCCAAAAAAGCCAGCCAGCTTCATAGCCAACGAATCTACTTTGGGATTAAAAACTTTGTCTTCCTGAATTCCACCAGCAAACATATCCATACGCAATTCGTACTCAGGAATAGAAGTTGCCAGCAAACTACCATCGTTAGAATAGATATTTCCACGAGCAGCTTCAATTTCAAACTCTTTGGTAGAAAGGCTATCAGCCATAGCTTTCCATTTTTCGCCTTGCACAAACTGCACCTGACCCAACTTCAACAGTACAGCAAGGGCGAAGAGTACTATTAACCCAAAGGCCAAGTACACACGCAATAATATGTTTGCTCTAATGTTCATTGCTTTTTATAATTATCTTTTTCGGTGGTTCTATTAATTCTTTTATACCTAGCGTATCAACTTTTTTTGCTACTTCCGTTAATTTGCTTTTAAACATTAAATCAGCTTTCAGCGATTTATATTCCCAGCTCAATTCTTTTACTTCTTTATTTAGCGTACTAATTTTTCTAATATTTGAAATTGCCATGTGGCTATTTGCGATGTAAATCATCACCAACACACAAACAAAAATCAAAAACGGCAGCATATCCGTTGCCGACTCTTTAGTAATTACTCCTTCTGTAAAAAATTTCCTTAAAAAGGCAATTGTTTTACTATCTCTTACAGGCTCTTGAACCTCCTCTTCTACCCGTGGTTGTTCTTCCTCTTCCTGCTCTTCTAACTTTTTTCTGAATTGGTTATTCATAACTTTTCTCCAATTCTTAATTTTGCACTTCTAGCTCGGCTATTAACCGCTAGCTCCTCATCGCTCGCTATTACAGCTTTTCTTGTAATGACTTTAAAAGGCTTTTGTTCGTTACCAAAAAAATCTTTCTCAACCTCGCCCCTAAATTTGCCTTTTGCAATAAAACTCTTAACCGGCCTATCTTCTAAAGAATGATAAGACATCACCACCAATCTGCCACCCGGTTTTATCACTGATGCCGTCTGTTCCAAAAAACTCTCTAACACATCTATTTCCGCATTAACCTCGATACGTAGTGCTTGGAAAACCTGCGCCATGTATTTATTTTCTTTTCCTTTCGGGATATGCGAAGCGATAACTGCTTTAAACCCTTCTAGTGTAGTTATTGGCTGACTAATTCTGGCCGTTACAATTGTTCTGGCTAATGATTTTGCATTTTTAACCTCTCCATAGATACCGAAGATTTTATGCAACTTATCTTCATCATAAGTATTAAGAATTACCGCAGCGGTTAACGAACGCTGTTGATCCATTCTCATATCCAAATCAGCATCGAAACGAGTAGAAAAACCTCTGCTTGGCTCGTTAAACTGATGAGATGAAACACCTAAATCTGCTAAAATGCCATCTACTTGTTTGTAGCCTAATAAACGAAGGTTATTTTTAAGGAAACCGAAATTCTGATCTACGAACTTGAAACGAGGATCATCAATTTTATTTCTTTGCGCATCCGGATCTTGGTCGAAAGCAATCAAAACACCGTCTTTACCTAATTTTTTTAATATCTCTCTAGAATGGCCACCACCACCAAAAGTTACATCTACGTAAACTCCAGAAGGGTTAATAGCCAAACCATCCAAACACTCTTGCAACATTACCGGAACGTGGTAGTTATTTTCCATCTTCATCCCTCCTATTTTTACTACCCATTACTTCTTCCGCCAATGCAGCAAAATTCTCCGGAACGTCATCAAAAAGCGAATCGTAAGATTTTTTATCCCAAACCTCAATTTTATCCAATTGGCAAGCCAAAACAAGCTCACCAGAAATCCCCGCATACTCAGCTAACGACTTCGGCAAAAGCACACGACCGGCGGCATCTAGCGTTAATGGCATAGCACCACGCTGGAAAGAACGAACGAATTCTCTGTTTTTTGCCTCGAACATATTCAACTTTGCTAATTCTGCTACTGTTTCGTCCCAAACTTTTTTAGGGTAAATCACTAAATTTTTCTCAAAACCGCGATTAACAACTAGACCCTCCCGCTCAACGTCAACTAATTGTTTCTTAAGGAGAACGGGCACCATAAGGCGTCCCTTCGCATCAAGTTTACAATCAAATTCTCCTATTAGTTGAGTCATTACGGTTTTAGCACTTTTTATGTAGTGTAAAAATAAATACTTCTACCACTTTTTACCACATTTTACCACAAAAAAGTTTTCAACACAAAAAGGAGTATTAAAAACCGCTAAAACGATATAAATTTTGAGGATTTGAGAAAAATAGAAAATTTGAACAGGTTGGTTTTATTATAGGAATTAGCATTCTAATACGAAAACAAAATGTGTCATTCGCTCAAAAAAACTCAAAATCGCTTAAAAGTGTTACAAAGTGGGAAGATTTTTCAATCGTTAAAAGATTAGCAACTTAAAAACACAAAAAAGCCCTGCCAATAATATTGACAAGGCTTAAAACAACTATTACTACTATACTAATTTCCTATGTTATAATATTTTTGTACAGCGTTATAGTCATTCAAATTAATCTGCGGGATATTACCCAAAGAGGGAACACCGCCCGGAATGATAATGTAACGATATTCTATTGCAGTAGGTAAGGACGTGCTATTGGAATTATCAGCCGTAAACCTAGTGATGA
This sequence comes from Pedobacter namyangjuensis, assembly GCF_003313325.1. Taxonomy (GTDB): domain Bacteria; phylum Bacteroidota; class Bacteroidia; order Sphingobacteriales; family Sphingobacteriaceae; genus Pedobacter; species Pedobacter namyangjuensis. The sequence goes on from NZ_QMHQ01000003.1 coordinate 653,517, forward strand.
TAAAGCGATTTAGCCTAGGCAAAAACGAAATAGTATTTAATTTGCCTCCTGCATTACTAATGTACGGCAAAGGTTGGTTTATCGACGCAATTTTCATATAAATTTGAACGGCACCCCGTTCTAAAATCTCGCTAGTTAATGAAGTTGCTTTCAAATCTACTATCCTCATTAACGTTGCGTCAATGGTAGTATCTCTAGGATTCACAGCCCTAATCCATCCAGAGTAAATTACATTTGCAGTACCCCTAAGCGATAATGCCACCCCCCAACCGGTAGTGGTCTTCGGACCGTACATACTGTAAGTCGTTTTATCCAAATAATAGTCGCCCTCGGCACCAATTTCGAAGCTCGGCACAACAGTACCACTCAAAATCCTACTACCTGCTGCGCCATTAGCTCCATTAGTTCCATTTATTCCATTGGCACCAGTTGCTCCCGTTGCACCAGTTGCTCCTGTAGCGCCGTTTTCACCATTAGCACCTTTCATCGAAAACGGCACACCCCAACCCGTTGCCTTTTTTGGCCCGTAGAAGTTGCTTGTAGTTAAATCAAGATAGAAATCGCCTATCGACCCTAGTGCAGAAGCAGGCTGTCCAGCTCCGTTCAGAATTGTGCTACCTGCCGGACCAGCAATACCTTGTTCTCCCTGAGGTCCCCGATCTCCCGTTACTTTCTTACATCCTAAAAAAGCTATAGTTGCCATAATCATTATCACAACACCTAATAATAAAGTTCTTTTGTTTTTCATGGTTTGTAGTTTTAGTTCTCTTTGATTTCAGTTACAACACGAGCAAGTTGCCCCATCGTTTCTAAAACTAAAACTAAGTACAACGAACAACAGATTCTTTTGAAATTAGCGAACTGACAATTGCAACGAGCGAGCAGCTATTCCTGATGAGTTTAACACATTTACAAAAACGAAAAAAGGATAGTCTTTCGAACTATCCTTTTTGTTAATTGCAATAAATCGTTATCTAATAACCTCGAAAACGATTATCCTTGTATGGCTTTTACGCCAGGCAACTCTTTACCTTCCATATATTCCAGTAATGCACCACCGCCAGTAGACACGTAGCTTACCTCATCTTCTAAGCCGAATTTAGCAATAGCCGCAGCAGAATCGCCACCACCAATTAAAGAGAATGCACCATTTTTGGTAGCTTCTACAACGGCTTCGGCAATAGCTTTAGTTCCTTGCTCAAAATTTGCCATTTCAAAAACACCCATTGGGCCATTCCATAATAAGGTTTTAGAATTTTTGATAGTTTCCGAAAACAATTCAACTGTTTTTGTACCGATATCCAATCCCATCCAATCAGCTGGAATATGACCACTGTCTACTTGATCTTTAGCCGCATCGTTATCAAATTTATCCGCAATTACGGTATCAACCGGAAGGATTAAGTTTACGCCTTTTGCTTTTGCTTTATCCAATAATTCTAAACATAGCGCCATTCTATCTTCTTCTAAAAGAGAAGTACCAATTTCGCCACCCTGTGCTTTGGCAAAAGTATAAGCCATACCGCCACCAATAATTAGATTGTCTACCTTATCTAACAAGCTTTCGATTAGCAATATCTTATCTGAAACTTTGGCACCACCCATAATTGCGGTAAAAGGCTTAGTTGCACCATGATTAACTTTTTCAGCATTTTTTAATTCTTCAGCCATTAAGTAACCGAAATATTTATCAGTAGGGAAAAATTGCGCTACAATGGTTGTAGAGGCATGTGCACGATGAGCCGTACCAAAAGCATCATTTACATATACATCACCTAATTTTGATAGTTTTTCGGCAAAAGCATTATCTCCTTTTTCTTCCTCTGGGTGGAAACGAAGATTCTCCAACAATAAAACTTCTCCATTATTTAAAGCCTCTGCTTTAGCCGCGGCTTCTTCCCCAACACAATCGTTAGCAAATTTCACCTCTAAACCTAACAAACTAGACAAGTCAGCTAAAATATGTTTTAACGAATATTTATCTTCAGGACCACCTTTTGGCCTGCCCAAATGCGACATTAATATCACTGAGCCACCATCGCCTAATATTTTTTTAATTGTTGGCAATGCAGCACGCATTCTTTTATCATCGGTAATGTTAAAATCTTTATCCAACGGCACATTAAAATCTACCCTGATTAAAGCTTTTTTATCCTTAAAATTAAATTGGTCTATCGTATTCATATTTTAGTTTAAATTTAAAATCATTTCATAATGTGGCCCAATTCCAGCAATCTCGAATTCGTTTGACACCGTTTCGAACCCTAATTTTTCATAAAAAGGCAAAGCCGATTTACGAGCGTTGCACCAAATATAAGAAGCATTGGTATTTTTAATGTATGTTACCGCAAATTCAACTAGGGATTTACCATATCCCTTGCCAGCAAACTCCGTATCTGTAGCCATACCCCGCAATTGATATCCCTCGCCTTGCTCTTTTTTATATTTTTTCGGAAAAAAGGAAGCGACACATGCTATTTCATCGCCCACATACACAGCCAAATGAAAAGCACCTTCTACTTGGTCTGTAGGGAAAACACATTCATTTAAGGGCAAGCCATTTCTTAAAATCTTGCTTCTCAAACCCAAAGTTAACTCGTACGGTATAAACTTAACCATTAGCTTGCGTTATTTTTTCCACCAAATCAACCAGTCGATTAGAATATCCAGATTCATTATCGTACCAGCCTACTACCTTAACCAAATCGCCTACTATGGATGTTAGTTGTGCATCAAATATACAAGAATGCGGGTTATCAATTACATCAACAGAAACTATTGGGTCTTCTGTGTATTGGATAATATTAACAAATTCAAACTCAGATGCTTTTTTAAACGCCTTATTTATCTCTTGTATAGTTGTTGGTTTTTTTAGCAGACAGGTAAAATCGGTTAAAGACCCATTTAACACCGGTACGCGAATTCCAGCTCCTCCCAACCTGTCGTTTAAGTGCGGGAAAATGTGTGTAATTGCTTTTGCTGCACCTGTTGTAGTCGGGATTATAGACGACGACGCAGCTCTGGCCCTACGCAAGTCGTTATGCGGCGAATCATGTAAATTTTGGTCGCCTGTCATCGAGTGTACTGTAGTAATATACCCCTCTTCCACACCCCAATTATCATCTAAAATTTTCACCATTGGTGCAACGTTATTTGTTGTGCAAGACGCATTAGATAAAATCGGTGCTGTTAGATCTATTTGCGAATCGTTTACACCTATTACAACCATAGGGATTTTCGAATCGGTTGCAGGAGCAGAGATTAAAACTTGTTTGGCGCCGGCCTGTAAATGCAAACTTGCTTTTTCAGTATTTGTAAATTTACCGGTGGATTCTATAACCAAATCTATTTTAAGCTCTTGCCAAGGCAATTCAGCGGGGTTAGAAACGGCATAAACAGTTATTCTTTTGCCATCAATAATCAGTGCATTTTCTTCGTGAGACACCACACCATTAAATACACCGTGGACCGAGTCGTATTTGAATAAATGCGCCAGCGTTTTTGGCGCTGTGATGTCGTTAATAGCAATAATATTCAGATTTCTCTTTAAAGCATTTCGTAAAAAAGTACGTCCGATTCTGCCAAAACCGTTTATTGCGATGTTCATGCCACAAAAATACCAAATTCTTTAAAGCAAAACTGAAAAGGCACAATATTTTAATTAACAGTTAGCCTAGGCCTGAGCTTTACTAGGGCCGAAAGTATCTTTAGTTAAAATATACGATAGCTTATAGCCAGGGTCTTTCCGCTTCCCGATCATGTAAGTTAATAAAGCGTTCGATAGCACACAAATAGCTATTAACACGGAAATAAGCGCAAAATTGCCCCAGTTTTGCATTAGAAGCGCAAGACCTATCATTACAATATTAAAACTTGCCAACACAATTACAATTTTATTGGCGTTTAGCCCCAAGCTTTGTAAACGGTGGTGAACATGATTTCTATCACCAGCAAAGGGCGATTTTTTGTTTATAATCCTGATAAAGAAAATTCTCAGTGAGTCGAAAATTGGCACTAACATTACCGCAACCGCAATTGCCGGTGCCGAGTAAAAGTTTGGATCTGGTTTAGCGCCCAGTTTGTTAAGCTCTATAAATTTTATGGCCAAAATTACGCAAACCAAGCCAACGATTAAAGAACCTGTATCACCCATAAAAATTTTAGCAGGTGCATAATTAAACACTAAAAAACCTGCTATTGCGCCAAACATAGCAAAGGCAATAAAAGCATAGGCATAAGCATCAGCTATGGCGAAAAAAACACCAAATGCCAAGGTAGAAATTAGACCTAATGTACCAGCAAGACCATCAACACCGTCAATTAGGTTAAAAGCATTATTAACAAAAATTATAACGGCCATTGAGAAAAGACTCCCCCATAACATATTAGTTTCCCAAATAAAGAACACCCCATAAAAACTGGTAAGCCTGAAATTACCTAAAAGAACCAATATGGTTGCCACAGTTATCTGCAACATAAATTTAGTTCTTGGGCTAACGCCATACAAATCGTCTTTTAAGCCTAGGGCAAACAAAATAATACATGATGTAATTAAGAAGTTTGCTTTTTGATAATTAACTGTGGTGGCAAAAAGCAATATAGCAATAGTAAAACTGCAGAAAATAGCCACCCCCCCTAAACTAGAAACTTGAATACGATGGTTTTTTCGATAACCTTCTGATGTATCAAAAAGACGGAATTTTAACGCGGTTTGAATGATAGACGGAATACCGGCAATGGAGATAGAAAAAGCCACTATCGCAATAGCGACATAAATAATAGGATTTCCGATTATCAGATCAACAAAAAACAACAACATTATAGGAATGTATTTTTACAATCAGTTAAATTAATTAATTTAATGGAAAAACTGCTGTATTTTCCTTATTTTTTTAAGAAATAAAGTTAGGTAAGGAAGTTTTATCCCATTTTCCCTGATTGCTTTTAAGTCATTATCCAAAGCATGTTTTCGGAGCTTTAGCGAAGCATTACTCATTCCGCCAGTACGCATTTTTACAATCAACTTATTAAGGTAAACTGCCTTTATTTTGTGTTTAAATAAAAAGCGTAACATTAACTCGTAGTCTGCCGCGGTTCCAAAGTTCAACGAATAGTTGCCATATTTTACAAATAAGCTTCTTTTTAAATACAAGGTGGGATGAGCGGGCATCCAGCCTCTTTTTATACCGCCAAGAGAATAAGGTTTGTCTTTCCATTTTCTAATAATCTTATTGGTATTATTTGGGTCGATGTAATTTAAGTCGCCATAAACGCCATCTGTTTGACTTGATGAAAATGTTTTTGCAATGGTCGAAATCACATCGTTTGTAGCCAGCATATCGTCGGCGTTTAATATTCCTATTATTTCGCCCTTAGCTAATGCAATTCCCTTATTTAATGCATCATACATACCTTTATCTTTTTCAGATAACAGAACATCAATTTTATCGCGATACTTATTTGCAATCTCCAAACTATTATCGGTAGAAGCTCCATCAATTAAAATATACTCTAAATCTGCATAATCTTGCGCAATTACAGAATTTATACAGCTTTCTAAAAACCTCTCTCCATTATACACTACCGTGATTAGGCTAATCTTCATATAGGCGCAACTTTAACTTGGATCGGCGGATTTTAAACAAACCGAAACTTAAAGTAAAGATAGCTAATAGCGGAATATAATCATCGATTGGGCAGTTAATCATAATAGCATATGTGCCAACATATAAAATATCGGCAGTAGTAGGACTAGCACTTGTACCATATTTATAAACAGTACAACTTGGTCCTACATCTTCAATACATTTTGTAGGAGTGATAATATTGTAACCTCCCCCACCGGAAGAGTTAGATATCCATTCAGAAGGACTACCTGCACCTAATGTAAAAGGAGTATGATAATTACGACTCTGAGTACCCGCAATAATATGGCAGCCGTCTACTCCATCAGCACTAAATGCACTTGTGTAGGCAAACAAAAAAATACTAGAAAATAAATATTTAACAACGGGGATGATAAATAGCAACTTTTTCATAAGCACTTATTTATCAGTTTATTGAACTTAATAAAAAACAATAAACATTGAGCGAATTATTTTAAAAAAATCGCCAGAGGAAATATTTTTTCGAGTTAGGAAATGGATTTTGTTCGAAAATTAAAATTATTAGTCTTTTCGATTTCGAATTTTGAAGAATAGCATCGAAGCTGATGATACAACTAGAAGCCATGCGTAATCGTCGATTGGGCAAGCAACCATTGCCGGAGTAGCAACTTTACCTTGTACCAAACTATTATTAGCGCAAGCTAAACCTAATACCTGACTATAACCTTGTAGACAAACACCGCAATTGGTTGAACCTGCTTGATACTTCGTTTGCGTAAGATTGATACAACTTGAAACAGCTGGGGCCGTGACTGAATTGCTGTAAACTGGGAAACCTAACAAATTAGACAGCAATGCACCAAGCGAGCTATTGTCAGGCTGTGTATAAACTATTTGGCTACCAGAAATTAAACAACCCGCTTTGGAGCTATAGGAAATAGCAAATACAAAAAAAAGTAGACAAGAAAATCTGAAACGCCACATAGCAACAACCATTGTTTGTCGCTAAAATAACAGCGCTACGCTATAGAGGTGTTATTCAGTTTGTTCAAGAAGACGGCAAAATTTGATCTTTCTGAGTTAGGATGCAATAACTGATCTGCTTTTGGAAAGATAAAAGGCAGTTAAGGCTGTTGTAAGTAATATTACAATCCAAATATGATCATCAATAGGGACGTTCATATCAGGATTTACTTTATAAGAAGTAACCTGTGTTCCAGTATTAGCGCCCACAATACATCCATATGGTGCATCATATGTTACGGTATAATTAAAAGACATCCAATTTGAATTAATGTAGCCCGGCATCGCGTTTGCATTAGCATTCCCTTGATAATTTAACGGATAAGAAGTTCCATCTAATGAGAAAATTGGTCGATTGCTATTGCTTTGTATACCATTCCTTACTACATATATTCTATTATTTACAAGACAACCTACGACCTGTCCATTAACACTGGAAACGAAAAAGACTAATATTGCTGAAGCTAAAAGCTTAAAAAAAACGTATAAATTCACAACAAAACAAATGAGTGTTCAAACATATTAATTAAAAATCAGAAACTGAACAAAATGAACAAACTATTCCCTTAGGTTGTAAAATTGCTCTTTCCGACAGCCCCAACATCAACTGCATTGTTTAAACATTCATTTTCCGTACCATGATCTTAAATAATTTAAAATAGATAAATTAAAGCCGTATTAGATGTTTCAACACGTATAATCAACTTTTTTCTGTCCAGGAGATATTAAATGATAGGTTTTCAGCGGGGAAAAAATACCCTAAACGAGATATTATTCCCCATAAATTAGCAAGCACGTTTTTTTCCTAACTATTTCTTTTGCGGAGTGCTTTTACAGATAAGCCACCAATAGCTATTAAAATTAACGCTGAATAATCGTCGATTGGGCAGTTTATATTTTGCTCAGTAAAACTAGTAACATTCCCGTAATAGAAGCCACCACCACTTTTTGCCACTACACACTGCTTCCCTGTAAAATTATGCATGTTAGATGTTATACCACATACGGGATCGCCTGAATGTGTTACGATATGATGCCGAGTTCCGTTGTACAATTCATTATTTGGTGCTCCTCCTACCGGATAAGTCCCCGCCGGCCCATCATAAACGGCGCTTCCGATATTACAGCCTAGATCTGCGAAAGAAGCATTACATGATAGAAAAATAATTAAAGCAACAAATAAAGTAGAGCGAAAATATTTTGTTTTAACGAAATCCATTGAGACTTCGAAAAACAAAACAAAAGCCTAGTTTAACACTTTTAGATGTAACTACATTTATAAAACACTTTAAAATAAGTGCTTCTTTTTAATTGTTAAAACCCCCAACCCCGCCAGTCCTAAAATCATCAAGGGGGTATAGTCATCGATTGGGCAGGGCAGTGGTCCATAACTAACTAAAGTCCCATAGGAACTCATACTCTCATAACCGGCGGTCGTATTTGTAATATAACAAGAATTACTACCGCCTAATGGCCTCAAGCAATAAATGGATGAGGCGCCTTCAACCCTGTCGTTAAGTGTCCTAAAATAGTAGTTCGGCACGCCGTATCGTTGATTTTGATAATTTCTGTACAAATTATTTGTTGACGATAAACATCCAGTTTGTGCGTAACCGAATCCAATGCCTATAAACAAACTTAATAACAAAAGACAAATACGTTTCATAACAATATGAAGCGTCTTTTTAAATTGAGATGGTTCTTTATTAACGCACTTTTAAAAGAATAAGTTTTAACACTTAAAATTTTACTGCGGATTTACCCGACAAGCGTCTTCTAATAAATAAAAAACCAAATCCGGAAACACCCAAAAGCATCTGAGGAATATAATCGTCGATTGGGCACTTCGCAATATCATATTCAACTAAAACACCATAATCCAAAGACCAACTTAAACGACAACTCTGCTTAGGTTTTATTTCGTTGATTATCTTTGCATAATTCGTAGAGTTCGAAGCATTAGAAGGACAACTGGATGAAATAGAATTTTGCCAACTGCCTGTAAATAATTGATCTCGATAAACTTGACCTCCATACAAACAGCCTTCTGCCGCGGAAGCAATATTTCCTATAAAGAAAACCAAAACTATAATTATAACAAATTTACAACTGCGCATATCATCTAAAAGGTAGCACTAGTCAAAACCTATTCCATAAAGTTGTTTAAACAACAAAAACAAGCTACAATACAGTCAGTTAACTATTTACACATTTATTGAAATAGTTACTTAAAAAGCCCACCCCGAATTGAGAAAAAATTTTCGCATTATCCGTAATAAATTGCACAATGATAATTTTTAATTAAAGGTTAACATCAATTGATTTGCTTGAAATACTTTTTTTAAGCATCTTTAGCTATAATTTTAAAATCCTATATGTTTAAATGTTTACGACCAGCTCTTTGGTCAGCGCTTATACTTGTTATTTGTATGAGTTCTTGTGGTTCTAGAAAATCGAGAACGCTATTTAACGCACAAACAGATGTGGTTACGGATACCATAAAACAGGTTTATGTGGTTAACGACCAAGGAATGGCAGACGCCTACTATAAAATAAAGGCTAACGATCAGCTTGCTATTCGCAATGTACAAAATAAAGAATTTGGAGCCTCAAACAGCAATTTAGGTGGCGGAACCGCTTCTTCATCGGGCAGTAGCGTTACAGGAAGCGCTCAAAATGTAACGTCGTACCCGGTGGATTTAGAGGGTAACGTTAATTTACCAGCTATCGGAAAAGTAGCTGTAGTTGGTTTAAGCAGACGTGAAGCTGCTGCTAAAATACAAAATCTTTACGGCGAAAAACTGTTAAAAGACCCAATAATCGAGCTGAGTTTGGTTAATTTAAAAGTGACGCTATTAGGTGAATTTAGCAAGCAGGGCAATTTCCTTCTAGAAAAAGACAATACCTCATTAATCGAAATTATTGGCGAAGCTGGTGGTATTACCAAAACTGCCGACCCGAAGACACTGAAAATTATTAGAGGGGATAGAGCTAATCCAGAATTGATTTATGTTAACTTAAATGACATTAACAGTTTGGCCAGCAAAAAAATTATCCTTCAAAATAACGATATCATAGTTTTGCAACCTACCAAAAACTCGGCTTTGAGCGAGCGTTTGCAAAGTTTTAACAATATTGTACAGCCGCTTCTCGTTGTAGTTAACCTTGCCGTTTTAATTTTCACTTTAAGCAAGTAATGGAGAACAACCCTGTAGTTATAAAGAAACCTAGTCAAAGTATAGACTTTTTAAAAATATTTAAAGTATTTTTAAGTAGGTGGTATTGGATTTTAGCCTGTGTTTTATTAGCCTTAGCTGGCGCAAAGGTTAAATTGCTTTATACTGTTCCTGTTTATATGACTTCAGCTTCGCTGAAATTACAAGAAAGCAATCCATCATTGGGCACATCGCAAATGCCTTCGCAGGTTTATAATTATACCGATAAAATCCAGGCAGAAAGTTATGTAATAAAGTCTAATGATGTTATCGCAAATGCGATAGCTAACCTAGATTATAAGGTGTCCTATTATCTGGTAGGAAGGATTAAAACGAGTGAGTTATACCCGGATGTTCCGTTTGAGATAGCTATTATTAAACAAGATTCGGTAAACTTTGGCCGTGGAATATATCACCTAGAAGGATTAGAAAACAACAAGTTTAGTTTAAGTACAGATGAGCCCAATGCCAAGCCTGTAACTTACGCCTATAACCAGACGTTAAACTTGGGAAACATGGAGTTTGCTATTAAAACAAAGCTACCTGTTGGCGCAAAATACAGCTTTAAATTTAATGGTAAGGAAGAGTTTATTGGCAGAATTTTAGGCGGACTAAATGTTAGTGAAGCTGCTCGTTTTACCAATATTATGAGTTTGAGCATGACGGATGGCAACGCTGTTTTTGCAGCAGACGCTTTAAATGCTGTAATGAAAGAATATATAGCTTACGACATCATCGACAAGAGAAAATCTGCCAAACAAACTGTTGATTTTATTAATAGTCAATTAGGCTTTATTGATGTTGAGGCCGGCAAATCTGGTAGTAGCTTAGCTGACTACAAAACCAAAAACAAAGTTGTGGATATGAACAGTGCCACTTCTATGACGGTAGGAAAACTATCTGATTTCGAGAAGCAGAAATCGATGTTGGATATTGAAGCTTTAGGTATTAGGCAGCTCGAATCTCAGCTGAATAATAACAGAGATAAAATAGACATTAACTTAGATTTAGAGGGAAACATAGGAACAATGTTAGGTGGTTTAATAGGCCAACTTAATACATTAATAACCAATAGGGAGTTGAAACTAACCCAATTTAATGCCAATTCGCAGCCTATTAAGGATATTGATAATCAAATTGCAAGTATTAAACAGTCTATTCGTAGTAACATCAGATCGCTTAGAGAACGTAACCAAGCTACCGTTAGGTTTTTAGACAACCAAATTGCGCAGGTTAATCAAAATATTAGCCAGATACCTGCAAAGGAACAAAACTTGGTTAAGTTAAATTCAAATTTTGAGGTTAATAACAAAGTGCGTTCTTATCTATCGGAGAAAAAGCTGGAGGCAGAAATGAATGCAGCAGCGGTAGTTCCGGGTGCGGCCATTGTTAATATCGCCTACCCTTCTTTTTACTCTATCGCCCCTGGCTCAGAAAAAATATATACTTATGCAGTGTTGTTAGGATTAGCTGCCGGAGTTGGTTTAATTTTACTCGTACGTTTCCTAAACCCATATATCTACGACAAAGAAACGGTTGAGGGCTTAACTAATACGCCAATCATCGGAGTTATAAGAAAGTTCCCAGACTTTATTGATAAAGACAGCAGGCAAGCACTTTCATTGGCGCAGCCTAAATCGGTTTTTGCTGAATCGGTACGTTCTGTTAGAACAAACTTAAGCTTTATGGCTAGCCATAAACAAAGCAAAACGATATGTGTAACCTCTGAAGTTTCTGGAGAAGGGAAATCGTTTGTAACGATAAATCTAGCCAGCACACTTGCTTTAATTGACAAAAAAGTAATCCTTATTGCTGCAGATTTGCGGAAATCTAAATTGCATAAGGCGTTTGGAAGCGATAATAAAAAAGGTTTAAGTTCTGTTTTAGCAGGTCATGAAACCATAGAATCGGTAATTATGTTCGACCAAATGCATGGGATAGATTTTATGCCATCTGGTCCGGTTCCGCCCAACCCGTCGGAGCTTTTGCATACCGAAAAAATGAAAGAGTTATTGGCTTTGTTAGCACCTAAATACGACTATGTTTTAGTTGATACAGCTCCTGTTGGTTTAGTTTCTGATGCTATTCCGGTTATCCGCCAAAGCGATGTAAATATTTTTGTTATTAGATCTGGAAAATCGCAGTTGAGGGCAGCGGCAATTCCAGAGCGTTTATCACGCGAATATGGGTTAAATAATATGGCCATCGTATTAAATGCATTTGGAGATGATGCATTACACTCTAACTATTATACTACAGATTACTCTAGAGGTGGTGGCAATAGCACATATTACTATTCAGATTACTCAGGATACTCGGGCTCTGGATATTATGATAACGACCCTAAAAAATGGTGGGAGTTTTGGAAGAAAAAGTAAGTAGTTGTTTTGTTTTTTAGGTGGTTAGTTTTTTAGTTAATGATTGACAAGACTTACAAATGGTATCCGATTTATACACGTTCTAGGGCAGAGAAAAAAACAGCAGAAGCACTAGAGAAGAAAAACATTACCACTTACCTACCGTTAAAAAAGGTAGAAAAACAATGGAGCGATAGAAAAAAAATTGTTGAAGAGCCATTGCTTAAATCGTATTTGTTTGTATACATTTCTTCGGCTGAGCAAACAGAAGTATTATCAACAAATGGCGTAAGCAGGTTCATTTATTTTTCTGGGAAAATTGCCTCCATGCCGAACAAGCAGCTAGAGGATTTAAAATTGCTGTTAGCAGAAGAGGCAGATCTTGAAGTTATTGAACAGGAACTTGAAGTAGGTGAAAAAGTACTAATAAAAGCTGGACCTTTTAAAGGGATTATAGCCGAGCTAGTATCATTAAGAAGCAAAAAAAGCATTGTTTTAAGGTTAGAATCTTTAGGCCATGCGATAAAAATAAACACTTCTATGGCTTTCATAGAGAGCTTGAGGTAAACAATTAAAAATCAGTAGGTTACAGAACTATCATGTGACTGAGAGGGCGGAGCTGTGTTTAGTCAGCAAGGCTAAAGTCCTAAGTACGAAGTCTCAAGACAGGCGAAACGAAAGACGAGAAACGAAATTATTAATGTGCCGCATAGCAGGAATTATCGACCCAAACTCTAACTCGTTAGCCATTAGCGAAAATGTTAGGCGAATGTGCGATGTTATGGCGCAGGGCGGACCAGATGATGAAGGGTTTTATCAGCCTACTACAAACACAGTTTTTGGGCATCGCCGATTAGCATTAATTGACCTCTCTCCAGCCGGACATCAACCCATGTTGCGAAAAAACTTAAGCGTTAGTTTTAATGGAGAGATTTACAATTACTTAGAATTAAAGCAAGAACTTAAAGAATTCGGCTTAACTTTTACAACCCAAACAGATACTGAAGTAATTTTGGCGGGTTTCGAAGCGTGGGGAACTAAAGTGTTCAGAAAATTGGAAGGGATGTTTGCCTTTGCGCTGCATAATTCTGCAGAAAATACCACCTACTTAGTAAGAGATCAATCGGGCATTAAACCACTTTACTTTACCACACAAAGTGAAAAACTGATTTTCGCGTCGGAAGTGAAGGCTTTTAAACAAACGGATTATAAATTAGAAGAAAACCAAGATTGGCGAGTGTATTTTTTAGCATTCGGACATATCCCCCACCCTTACACTACGCTAAAAAATGTATTTTCGTTGACACCTGGCAGTTTCTTAGAATGGAATCATGAAACGACTAGCTTTAAAATAAATAGTTTTAAAACCGCAAAGCCAGAAAAAACTATTCTTAAAGAAGAAATTGCCACCGAAGCTATTAACAAAAAGTTAAAAAACGCTGTAAAAAGCCATTTGATTTCTGATGCGCCAATTGGTGTTTTTTTAAGTGGCGGAATAGACTCAAGCATTATTACCTTGTTAGCTAACGATGTTGTTGGTAACAACCTAAACTCTCTTTCCATCAACTTTGTTGAAGAACAGTTTTCTGAAGAAAAATATCAAAAGCTAGTTAGCGAAAACATAGCAGGCGAACATACCTCCTACCGAGTTACAAATAAAGATTTTGAAGCCAACTTTGATTCAGTTTTAGCAAGCATGGACCAGCCTACTAACGATGGAATAAATTCGTGGTTTGTTAACAAATGCGCTAAAGAAAATGGCCTTAAAGCGGTTCTATCTGGTATCGGTGCAGATGAATTATACGGTGGTTATCCATCTTTTAAAAGGATGGAATTAATTAAAAAGCTAAAAAAGCTACCACGATTTATTTTAAAACTCAGTGCCAAACTTCCCTCAGAAAAGTTGAAACGTATTTATTACCTCAGTTATAAAAATCCGGTAGGAGAATATCTTTTTTTAAGAGGTTTTTTTATTCCAGAGTCAATTGCGAAAGTACTCAAAATCAGCAAGTCACAAATTGACAACTTGTTTGAAAACTTCCCGATAGGCCAAGAAATTTCTGAATTAGAAGGCGAAGAACGTGCCTCTTGGTTCGAAACCAATTTGTTTATGCAAAATCAGCTATTAAAAGACACCGATTTTATGAGTATGGCCCACGGAATAGAGGTTCGGGTGCCATTTTTAGATCAGCGTTTTGTAAATACAACAAATAAAATTTCCAATAATCAACGTTTTAAAGAAAGACCAAAGGGAATATTAATCGAGGCTTTTAAAAATATTTTACCGAAAGCTATTTGGAACAGGCCTAAAATGGGATTTAGTTTCCCTTTGCAAAAATGGTTTTTGGAAGGCAACCAAATTACGGATGAGAAGATTTACAACAATAATGACTATGCTAAAAAACTAATAAAACAGTTTAAAGCAAATAAAATGCATTGGTCTAAAGCATTTGCACTGTATCAGGTGGTAAAAAACCATAAAAATTGAAAAGCAAAAACGTTCTATTTCTAACCCTCTACACCTTCGATTTAATTGGGGGAATAGAAAAAGTTTGTCGTAATTTTTTAGATGTATTTGAGTTGATAAAAAGCAGAGCTTCCATTGCAAATCATTTGACCTTATCACTTTATGATAAAGCTTCGCCCCAAAACAACTATAAAGCTTTTAATGGCAATAAAGTTAGCTTCGCGTTAGAAACGATAAAACAAGGATTTAAGGCAGATGTAATTATCCTGAGCCATATACACTTACTTATTTTTGCCAAAGCAATCAGACAAATCAATCCTAAAAAGAGAATTGTTTTAATTGCCCATGGAATTGAAGTGTGGAAGCCACTTGCAAGTTGGAAGGTGAAATTTTTAGCAAAGCTGGAGATTTGGGCAGTAAGTAATTACACGGCAAACCAGCTTATAAGCTTGCATAAAATACCTAGTAAGCAAATTAGCGTTCTGAACAATAGCTTATCAAAGGATTTTAATTTCGACAATGAGCCGAATCCTTCATCAGCTGTGCTAGCAAAATACAATGTACCTGCCGACCACAAAATACTGCTTACTACTTGCAGACTTTCATCCTTTGAACAGTACAAAGGTTATGATTTGGTTTTACTTTCCTTAAAAGATTTGATTAAAGCACACCCTAATCTAAGTTATTTTATTGTTGGCAAAGCCGATGAAAATGAGAGAGAAAGAATCCAAAAATTAATTGATCGTTTAGGAATAAGCGCAAATGTTACCTTAACTGGCTATGTAAGCGATGAAGAACTGGAACAGTTTTACCGCAAGGCGGACATATTTGTAATGCCCAGCAAGGGTGAGGGTTTTGGATTGGTTTTTATTGAGGCCATTGGCTACGGATGTAATGTAATTGCAGGCAATGCCGATGGAAGTACTGACGCTCTTTTGAACGGAGAATTAGGATTATTAGTTGATCCAGATGATAATGACGCCATTTATAATGCGCTTAACAAATTGATAGTTAATCCGCCAGCCAAAACTACGACAGCTGAAAACAGGCAAAAAGCAATAGCAAACTTTGGCTTTGAGCGTTATGCAGAAAAAGTTGAAGCTCTAATAACACAACATGCAAACTAACCAACATAATTGGACCATTGAGTCTAAAAGCTCACTTTTAGACCTTAAGCTTAAAGAAGTTTGGGCCTATAGAGATTTGTTAGGACTATTGGTTAGGCGAGATTTTGTTTCGTTTTACAAACAGACGGTACTCGGTCCGCTGTGGTTTTTTATTCAACCATTATTTACCACCATTATTTTTACTTTTATCTTCGGGAATTTGGCAGGTATATCTACAGATGATCTGCCAAAACCATTATTTTACATGGCCGGTATTACCGCTTGGAATTACTTCGCCGACTGCCTTACCAAAACCTCAACGGTGTTTAAAGACAATGCTAACATTTTTGGAAAGGTTTATTTCCCTAGACTAATTATGCCACTAAGCATTGTGGTAAGCAATCTGGTTCGCTTTGGTGTGCAAATGATTTTATTTCTACTAATGATGGCTTACTATTATTTTGTAGTTGGCGCTTCATTTAACATAACTTGGGCAATTGCGCTTTTCCCCCTAATTGTCGTTTTAATGGCTTTGCTAGGCTTGGGAACAGGAATGATTATTTCGGCCATGACCACCAAATACCGCGATTTAGCCTTTCTTGTTACTTTTGGCGTACAATTATTGATGTATGCCACAACGGTGATTTATCCGCTATCCGAAGCTTTTAATAAGTATCCGGCTTATGCCTGGATTATTGCATACAACCCAATGACGCCGATAATAGAAACCTTCAGATACGGCTTTTTAGGCGAAGGTAGTTTTAGTTGGGGAAGCTTAGGCTATGCAACTGGTGTAACTTTGTTTTTCCTGATCTTCGGAATTGTTATTTTTAATAAAGTGGAAAGAAATTTTGTGGATACTGTGTAGGTTTCGTTTTTCGTCTGTCGTTTTTCGTTCTAGAAATCAAATATAATGTTGCCTATTTTTAGCTATATTCAGTACAAATCAATCATCCTTGATTATAACTTAAATTCAGATTATATCATGGAAAATAAATTGGAAGTTTGGAAAAAGGCTCACGACTTAACAATATCCATTTATTTGGTAACAAAACAATTTCCGAAAGAAGAAATGTTCGGCTTAACTGCTCAAATTAGAAGAAGTGCCTCGAGTGTGCCGACTAATATTGTAGAGGGGCAAGCTAGACAATATACGAAGGAGTTTATACAGTTTTTATTTATTGCAAAGGGATCGTTAGCCGAAACACATTATCATCTCTATTTGGCTAAAAGTTTAGCTTATTTGACTGAAGAAACATATTTTAAAATTGATACTGAAATCATTAGCATAAAAATGATGTTGAACAAATTAATTAAGTCTCTGAATTAATTAAATTATTATCCATCATTCTACTTCCTTATAAATGAACAACGAAAGACGAATAACGAACAACTAATGAGCATCGCTATAAAAGTAGAAAACCTCTCCAAAGCTTATCGACTAGGTCAAATCGGTACAGGCACAATCAGTCGCGATTTGGAGCGTTGGTACGCTCGAATGCGTGGTAAAGAAGATCCTTTTTTAAGGATTGGCGAAACTAACGACCGCAGCACAAAAGGCAGTAGTGATATTGTTTGGAGTTTAAAAGACATCAATTTTGAAATTGAACAGGGTGGTGCAGTAGGTATTATCGGCAGAAATGGTGCTGGTAAAAGTACCCTACTGAAGATTTTGAGCAAAGTTACCGCCCCCACTACCGGGAAAATATCCGGAAAAGGTCGAATCGCCAGTTTATTAGAAGTTGGTACCGGTTTCCACCCAGAACTTAGCGGCAGGGAAAACATATTCCTAAACGGCGCCATTTTAGGCATGCGCAAAAAAGAAATTCAACGCAAATTTGATGAGATTGTTGACTTTGCAGGCATTGAACGTTACATAGACACACCTGTAAAACGTTATTCGTCTGGTATGTATGTGCGTTTAGCCTTTGCAGTAGCCGCTCATTTGGAAAGCGAAATTTTAATTGTTGATGAAGTTTTAGCCGTAGGCGATGCAGAATTTCAAAAGAAATGCCTTGGTAAAATGGGCGAAGTAAGCAAAGGCGAAGGTAGAACGGTGCTTTTTGTGAGCCATAATATGGGGAGTGTGCAACAGCTTTGTAATCGATCCATCATCTTAGACCAAGGTGGAATTCGTTTTGATGGGGCGGTAAATTTGGGCATAGGTATCTATCACCAAAATATCATGTCCAATAAACAGAGTTTTTATGTTAATGAGACTGATGTGAAAAAAAAGATTAGCAAGATCTCATTGGTCAATGAAACGGATGAGGTACTTAGCACGATTACTTCATTTGATCAGAAAAGCCATTTAAGATTTGAAATTAGCCTCGATTCGTCTAAAGGCGTGAACTTTGGATGCACAATTTTTAATGAGCAGGGCGATGCAGTCATGTCTACGCCAGTGTTTGACAACTTTGATGCTGCTAAAAACAATCAGGTTATTAAAATTGAATTCCCGAGCAACCTGCTCAAAGCTGGGAATTATTACCTAGAAGGTGCATTATGGCAACATGATGGCGAAGTAATTGAGCAAAATGATTGCTACCTAACCATCAGTGTTGAACCAAGAAACAAAAATGAAATTCTAGAAAAAGGAGTAAGAGGAATTTTGTTAAATCCTTTCGAATGGAAAGCCTAATGGCTGTACCAAAATAATTTATAAGCACTAATGAAGATCTATATTCTTTGCCCAGCTTATATGGCTACTGGAGGAACGGAGCTTTTACATCAATTGCATGCCAAGCTGATTGAAAAGTCTATGCATTCTTTTATTTTCTATACAGACAAGCAGGTTGATAATTCAAATGACCCTACGCCACCTCGATTTAAAAAATATGTAACGAAAGAATCTGAAGTTACTTTGGAAATTCAAGATGATCAGGCTAATTATTTGGTGATTCCAGAAATATCGATTGGTCATATTACCTATCAAAAAATAAAATTATGTTATTGGTGGTTGAGCATCGACAATTTTTTTATCATAAACAACCTCTCGGTTCAGCAATACCTGAAGCCCAACTTGAAAAGAATCATCAAAAAAATAATCAATTGGCATCCGTATCACATCATCAATGCTATGATGAAAAAGTCAAACTTTTTTTGTTGCTTTTATCAATCAGCCTATGCTCAACTATTTTTAAAGAAACATTTTAATCCGAAAATTCTATTGCCACTTGAAGATTTTATCAATAGCGATGTCATTTCGGATGTTAATCCGACCAAAGAAAATTTGATTTTATATAATCCGATCAAAGGCTTTGAGATCACTGAGCAGTTGATCAACGCTTCCCGGGATCGGTTCATATGGAAGCCCTTAAGCAATCTACAGCCAAAAGCATTAGGGCTACTGCTGGCTTCTTCAAAAATATATGTTGATTTTGGCAATCACCCCGGTAAAGACAGAATCCCCAGAGAGGCCGCAATCAACAACTGTGTGGTTATTTCAAATACAAAAGGTGCGGCAAAGAACGACCTTGATTTACCAATCAGTAACAAGTATAAATTTGCTGACCCATTAAAATCAAAACAACAAATCTTTGATTTGATTGCCGATATATTCAAAAATTTCGATGCACATCACCAAAATTTCACTCATTATAGATCAGCGATCTTGAACCAAGAAAAAGAGTTTGATACCCAAGTTGAAAATTTCATTAAATTGATTAGTAAGCCACATTCCTAAAATGAATTTTATTCACCAGAAATGAAAAAAAAGATCTTAATTGTAGGCGCAGGGTTTTCAGGGGCAGTGATGGCGAGAGAGCTGGCTGTAACGAACAACTTTGAGGTTTTAGTGGTTGATGAAAGAAATCACATCGCAGGAAATTGCTATACAGCGAGAGATGGCCAAACCAATATTATGGAGCATGTTTATGGCCCTCATATTTTTAACACCAATAATGAAGTGGTGTGGAAATACATTCAAAATTTCGGAGAATTTATTCCTTACACCAATCGGGTTAAAGCTGTTACGGCGAAAGGAATATTTTCATTGCCAATCAATCTATTAACGATTAATCAATTTTTTAAAACCGCATTAAATCCCAGCCAGGCTGCTGCCTTTATGAGTGCCCAAGGTGATTCCACTATTGTTGACCCACAAAATTTCGAAGAACAAGCGTTAAGGTTAATGGGCAAAGATTGCTATGAAAATTTTTTTAAAGGCTATACCATTAAGCAGTGGGGATGTGATCCAAAGGAGCTTCCAGCGAGCATATTGAATCGTTTACCTGTAAGATACAGTTACGATGATAATTACTATAATTCGCGATTTCAAGGAATTCCGATTGATGGTTATACCGCTGTGGTTTCAAATTTGCTCAACCATCCACAAATCAAGCTAAAGCTGAACCATAAGTATACAAGCGAAATGAATTCGCATTTTGATCATGTATTTTATTCGGGCCCACTTGATGCTTATTTCGACTTCAAATTAGGCAGGTTAGGATACCGAACGATATATTTCGAAAAAGAACTCCATGATGGCCCTGATTTTCAAGGAAATCCCGTCATCAACTACTGCGAAGAAACGGTGCTTTATACCAGGGTTCACGAGCACAAACATTTTACTCCTTGGGAAAGCCACGAACAAAGTATTTATTTTAAAGAATATAGCAAAGAAACCGGGCCGACCGATATTCCTTACTATCCCAAACGACTTAACACTGATAAAATTCTATTAAAAAAATATCGTGAATTGGCAGAAGGTGAAAAAAATGTCACCTTTATTGGTCGTCTGGGCACCTATCGTTACATGGACATGCACCATGTAATTGATGAGGCGCTAAAAATAAGCTCGCTTTTTGCAGCTGAAGCAGGTTCATCAGACACTTTCCTGAAATTTTTTAATACAGAAGACAGTTAATTTCACGAAAGATCCAACCAACAAGGGTTACCCATTTCATGCTGTACAATAAAAAATGATTTCAATAATTATCTCATCACACAATGAGTTAAATTTTAAACAAATTGAAGCCAATATCGACCAAACGCTTGGAGAGGATTTCGAAATCATCAAAATTGAGAATCAAAATCAAATGGGGATTTGTGCCGCTTACAACCTAGGGGCAACAAAAGCCATTTATGAGTATGTATGCTTCTGTCACGAAGATATTTTATTTCATACGCAAAATTGGGGCAAACTTTTAGTCGATCTTTTCGATAAAGATAAAAATATTGGGCTTATTGGGCTGGCGGGAAGTAGTTACAAACCTCTTATACCTTCGGGATGGAGCTTTCCAGCTAGCCCTCTGATAAGCATGAATGTGATTCAAAATGATCCAAATTTAATCTCGTTACCAGCACATCAACAAAAAATAAATAAAAACCATCCGCCTACACCCGCAGCAACGATTGATGGTTGTTTCATGGCTACAAAAACGAGTCTGTGGAAAAACAATCAATTTGATGAAAAGACCTTTGATAACTACCATTGTTATGACTTAGATTTTTCATTATCTATTGGAAAAACACATCAGGTGGTGGTGGCCAACAACATTTTAATCAGTCATTTGTCAAGTGGAGGATTTACCGAAAAGTGGTTAGCTGAAACCTACAAACTTCATAAAAAATGGAAAAATGATTTACCTAGAGCCACCGAAAACCTATCCAGAAAAGAGAAAAATAACGAAGAATTGGGCGCCTATCAATTTCTGATGCTAAAGACCCATCAATTAAAGTATCGCCGACTTTCGCTTTTTAATGTACTTTTCAAAGTAAAAACACTGAAAGCGCTCGGGTGGAGAAATTGGGCTATTTCTCTACTCAAAACGATTTATTACCTACCAAAAAATATAATTTAAGTAATTGATGGAAAAACGCTGTGTGATTATCATTCCCGTCTATAAAAAATTTCCATCAACGACCGAAAAAGCAGCTTTAACACAAGCGTTAACAATTTTATCAGCCTATCAATTTTATTTTGTGTGTGCAAATGAACTCGATGTAAGCGAATATGAAACCATCACCGTAAAATTTCCGAATGTGAATATCTCTGTGAAGCGGTTTAACGGGACTTACTTTTCAACTATTGCGGGCTACAATAAATTAATGCTATCATTAACATTTTACCAACAGTTTAGTTCATTTAAATTCATGCTGATCTATCAACTTGATGCTTGGGTGTTTAGAAACGAATTAGCCTATTGGTGCAATCAAGATTACGATTATATTGGTGCACCTTGGTATGAAAACCAGCAACAAAATTGCAAATTTGTAGGGGTTGGCAACGGCGGGTTCTCCCTTCGGAAAATCAGCTCGCACATTCGAATTCTGAAATCATTCTCTTTGGTAATTAAACCCGGTTACTTTTATTATTTGTTAACGAAAGATTTTTCCCTAAAAAATGTTAAGATTGTTCTTAAATGTCTATTTTTTTCCAATAACACTTTTCACTGGCTCAATGATTTTAGTGAAAATGAAGATCGGTTTTGGGGACTTATCGCCGTTAGGAATTTCACTTGGTTTAAAACACCTCCAGAAAAGATTGCGCTAAAATTTGCCGTAGAAACGTATCCTTCCCATTTTATCAAATCTGATGCCGACCTACCATTTGGCTGCCATGCATGGGAAAAATATGATAATGACTTTTGGAGCAGCCATATCAAATTACCCAATAACCACTAATGAAAATACTGTTTATTTCAGAAATACTTCCTTTAGCTACCTATGCAAGTGAAGTGGTGTTTTATCGGCATTTCACCAAGTTAGCGGACGAAGGGCATGAAATACATTTGATTACAGATCAAAATTCTTATCAGCGTAGGAAAATAGGCTTGTCCCCTCTTTTTAAAGTACATGTTATTCCAAATAGAGAGTGGTTTTATCCGCCGTTTAAGCCCTATGGTATCCTTCAGTTCATAAGATTCAATATTTATTATTACCGCTTTGTTAAACCAATCATCAAAAAACATAAAATCGATACGCTCTTCGGTTTCGTAAATGGAAACTTCCTGCTGGCATTAACAGCATTTGTGCAAAATAAGACCCGCTTACCTTTGCTTTCCTTTTTTCACGACGATACCAACGAGCTCAATTTTCATAGAGATTCAAAATGGATAAATAGTAACACCGCCAAAATGTTAAAGGCCAGTCAGCTTGTCCTTACCGCCTCGGATGGCTTTGCCGAAAATTGGAAGGAATTTTCAAATAAATTCTCTTTACTCTATCCTATTCCAGCCGAAGATCAAGACTTACCAAGCTCCAAAAATCCTCCATTAGCTATTGGTTATGCAGGATCAGTGTACAATGAGATTATTCCAGTGCTAGAAAAATTCTCTGATTGTTTATCCAATTTAAAAATTCCTTTTACCATAATTGGGAACAACAAAAATGCAGATTACCTTGGTGAAAAATATGAAAACGTAACGAATTTGCCACTCTTCGAAACAGCAGAAGAGGCTAGTCAATTTTTAATTGAAAACTGCAAGTTCTGCATTATCCCCTACCCAGAAGAGATGGATGCCATGCCTTGGGTAAAAACTTGCTTTCCGAGTAAGTTCATTCAATACTGTAAGCTTGGCATTCCATCTATAGTTATTGCACCGGCAGAATCAGCAATTGGCAAATGGTGCCTAGCAAATTCATGGTTACTTTATTTAGACACCTACGATTTTGATAAGATTAAACAATTAATTCAGGTAACTGCGGGAAGCGATGAGGTTAAGGCACAGGTTGAATTTTTCAGAAGAAACACCTTTGATCCACAAATTATCCATCAACAATTTTTAACGCACTTGGCTCAGCTTTCCTAATATTTAAATCTTGAAACCAACATCGCTACTACAGCACTTAATTAATATCTTATACCGAGCACCTCGTTCAAAATACAGAACAATCCAACGTTTTGGTGGCTTTTCAAGTTATTATCAGATGCTACAGGGAAGAGATAAAATGATTAAGGCCAGTCAAACTTTGCCTGTAATACCATCCCATAAAGATGGTTTACAGGTTTATTTTCTCACCGGGAAAGATTACCTCTATCAAACTCTTTTCTGCGCATATTCTCTGGTTAAGTTTTCTAAGGAAAAGTATCAATTTACTTTAGTTGATGATGGCAGCTTTACTGAAGACCTGAAAAGTAGCACTAAAAAACAAATGCCTGGTGTGATCATTTTCGATACGAATCAAATCAACCGAAATTTAGATTTATTTCTTCCAACAAACAACTATCCTTTCTTGCGAGATAAAAGAGCAGTTTACCCACATCTAAGGAAGTTAACCGATATACATACCATTGATGATGGTTATAAATTAGTGCTAGACTCAGACATGCTTTTTTTTAAGGAACCTACCGAAATGATCAACTGGCTAAAAGCACCTTCTGGTAGTTTATTTATGGTAGATTGTGCAGAATCTTACGGTTATTCTCAGCAATTCATGGAAGACTTGGTTGGAGAACAAATACCCAAGCTGGTTAATGTGGGTGCATTTGGCTTTAACTCATCAGCCATTAGCTGGCAGCACTTGGAAAACTGGGGCAAAAATTTGGAAGAAAAAGAAGGAACTACTTATTTCCTAGAACAAGCACTTTCTGCAATGTTAGTGGCAAACAGGTCTAAAACGATCTTGAATAAAGAAGAATATATTGTTAACCCATCTCGGAATTTGGAAAATGCCAAACTTCATCACTATGTAGATTTGTCGAAAAAATTCTATTGGGAAACAGCGTGGAAAATCATTCATGAATAGCCCATTAGTTTCAATTATTATTCCGGTGTATAATGCAGCATCACATTTAGAACAATGCTTACAATCTGCTGTTAACCAAACCTGGAAAAAAAAAGAAATTATTTTGGTTAATGACGGATCTACCGATCAATCTATACAAATTGCCAAACGCTACGAAAATGAGTATTGCAAGATTATTACGCAAGAAAATAAAGGAGCTGCTGCAGCTAGAAATACAGGGATAAAACACGCAAAAGGTAGTTATATTCAGTTTCTAGACGCAGATGACATCTTAAGCTTGGATAAGATCGAAAACCAAGTCAAATTAATTGGCTCACAGCTAGACAAATTAGTGGTTTGTAATACCGTTCAGTTTTATGATGGAGAAGAGCATTTGAATTTGGCCCCAAATCCAATGGAAGACAACTATATCTTCAGCACCAACGATCCGATAGCATTTTTAACGAATTTGTGGGGACTAAATGACGGTCATATTGCCATGGTACAACCAAATGCATGGTTAACACCCAGTAACTTAATAGCAAAAGTTGGTTTGTGGAACGAGCATTTAAGTTTAGATGACGATGGTGATTTTTTTTGCAGAATCTTACTAAATTCAAAGGGAATTATTAAAGATCGAAGCAGCATCAATTATTATCGAAAATATAAACGACCAAAATCTGTTTCTGGTGCAATGACCAGCAGGGCTCTTCAAAGTCAACTTGAAGCTTTAAACTCAAAAAAAGAACAGCTGCTTAAAAAGGCCGACAACGTGAGCACGAGAACTGCCCTCGCTAATTTATATCTATCACTTTCAATGATTAGTTTTCGCAACGATAAGGCCGTGTATCTGACTGCAAAGATGGCAGTCGAAACGATTGGCGTAAAGCCAAGCCTAAAAATTGTCATGGGCGGGAATTTTATTCAGCTGATCACGAAAATTTTCGGTTGGAGAACTGCAAGAATAATCAGCTCTTGGAAAAGGAATATTGCCAATCAAATTTAACTGTACGCATGGCTTGGAATTAGCATCACCTCACCAATGAAAATACTTCAAATCGTAAATCCAGTTGTTCCCTTTCCACCAAAAATTGTTGGTGGAACAGAAAGGGTTGTTCAATACCTGATGGACGAACTTTTAGCTAAAGGGCACGAAATAACACTGATGGGCCACAACGATTCGATTGTTCCAGAAAGTGTAAAATTTATTCCAATTGGTACTTTTTTAGATCAAAAAAACACGGCTAAAAAAATATGGAAGCACCTCCTATTTAACAAATACGATGTGATTCATAACCACGGTAGGCTGGTGTATTTTTTACCGAAAATTTGGAGCAAAACTAGAAAAATTCATACTTTTCACATTGCTGAACTAGAAAGCAGTTCATTTCATAGATTTGTAGACTTGAATCCAAGAAATTTCACCTTTAGTCCTTGCGGAAAATGGATCCAAGATAAATCTGTACATTTGAAAGGCAACTGGAGCTTTGTTAATAATGGTTTGCCGAAAAATCTCTATACCTACAACCAAAAGCCGTTAAGCATAGATGCTCCTTTGGTGGTTATTTCGCGAATGGAGGAGAGCAAAGGCATTGCCGATGCCATTAAATTAGCGAAAATGGCCAATAGGAAACTAATTATAGCAGGAAAAGTAGGTGATTATCCGAACGAAATTGCTTGGTTTGAAGAACAGGTGGTGGCAGCCTGCGATGGTGAAAAAATTAAATTTATTGGTGCTGTAGATGATGCTAAGAAAAATAAACTATTGAACGAAGCTGCTGCCTTATTGATTCCTACGATCCACAGTGAAGCATTTAATACTACAATGCTTGAAGCAAATGCGTGCGGTTGTCCGGTAATCAGCTACAATCGATTTTGCTTTGATGAATACATTATCAACGGTATAAATGGTTTCAAGGGCGAAAATCTCCAAGATTTGGCAGCGGCCATTCAAAAAATCGCTGAAGTTGATCGGAATGCCTGTAGAAAACACTTCGAAGAAAATTATACCTCGACACATATGGCCAACAATTACCTTGACTTATACCGAAAAAAAGTTTGAAAATCGCCATCATAGCTGACCCATTTATTCCAGTCCCACCAGAAAATTACGGTGGCATTGAACGTATTATTGACTTTTTAGTGCGTGGACTAATTGCTAAAGGCCATCAGGTTTTACTCGTAGCAAATGAAGACTCAAATATTGATGTTCCGTTGCTCAAATTTCCAAAACAACATATTGGAGTTTTAAATCATATTAAAAACATGCGTACGATTGCTAAGCTGCATAGCTTTCAACCCGATGTTATCCATAGTTTTGGAAGATTAGCCTATTTATTGCCTTTTGCATACTCTAAAATCCCAAAGGTGATGTCTTACCAACGTGAACCGACGGTTAAACAAATCATCAACGCACAAAAAATATTCAGACAAAATACGTTATCCTTTACCGGCTGTAGTGAATACATCAGCAAGCAAATTATGCCCTATGCAAAATCAACGGCGATCCATAATGGTGTTGAAACATTCAAATATGATTTTGTTTCAGCCGTTCATCAAAATGCACCATTGGTTTTTTTGGGAAGGATCGAACCGATAAAAGGTACTCATATTGCCATAGCTATTGCCGAAAAAACTGGGAAGGAACTTGTGATTGCAGGCAACATTCCCCCAGCTTATCAGACTTATTTTGATGAGGAAATCAAACCAAAATTGAGCGATCAAATTAAATATGTCGGCGCTGTAAATGATAAACAAAAAAAATTACTCCTTGGAAATGCCATTGCATTTTTAATGCCGATAAAATGGAATGAGCCTTTCGGAATTGTGATGGCAGAGGCAATGGCCTGTGGAACGCCTGTCATTGCTTTTAATAGAGGTTCTGTACCAGAAGTTGTTAACCATGGTCTGAATGGGTTTCGGTGTAATACCGTAGCAGAAATGGTAGAACTGGTCGGCAAAGTTAATCTGTTGAGCAGAGAAGCTGTTCGAAAGGATTTTGAAGAACGTTTTTCTGCAGAAGTAATTATAAATCAATATTTAAATTTATACAAGCAACTGACGACCAAGTAATCTAAATGAAGAAAATAGTTTTAGTAACATCCGGTCAACCCAGTTTAAATCCAAGATTAGTTAAAGAAGCAGATGCACTCTCAACAGAAGGTTTTGATGTTATAGTACTTTATCAATATTGGAATGAGTGGGGAACACTTGCAGATGCAGAATTATTACAAAGTAAGACATGGAAAGCGATATGCGTTAGCGGGTCGCCCAATAAGCAAATAATTCGTTATTTTATCAGTAGATATTTGCATCGTATTGGTCAATTATTAATCCGTTATTTTGGTATTAGAAATGGGATAGCAGAGTTGGCTATTAAACGAAATGTGTTTGGTTTGGTTAAAAAAGCGAAGTCTATTAAGGCAGATTTATACATCGGACATAACTTAGGTGCACTACCAGCAATTGTTGCAGCAAGTAAAAAATATGGGTCAAAATGTGGCTTCGACGCTGAAGATTTTCATAGGCAAGAACAGACTGACGATATTAAAAGTGAGGCTTTTCAACTAGCAAAATTTATTGAAGACAAATATCTTCTACAAATCAGCTATTTCAGCGCAGCGAGCCCTTTAATTGCACAAGTCTACCAAAATTTATATCCAAATTTACGCCCTATTGTGATAAATAACGTATTTCCTTCTCGTTTCTTGCAAAAACAAAATTCGTCTCCAGAAAAAGCGATGAGATTATTTTGGTTTTCTCAAACGGTGGGTAAAAAAAGGGGATTAGAAGACGTAATTTTAGCAATCGGAAAGCTTCAAAATGCCAATATTAGCTTTACGATTTTGGGAAAGATTGATGACCACACTAAAAACTATTTTTTAAAGTTTGCTAATCAAGCGTCCTTATCAGTCAAACAATTAGAGTTTGTTGAACCAATTAGTCCTGACGAGATTTTTCATTTTGCAAAAAATTTCGACATTGGTTTAGCATTAGAAACTGGCTTTTGTAAGAACAATAATATCGCACTTTCTAATAAGCTATTTACTTATCTTACTTCCGGATTAGCCGTAATCGCTTCCGAAACGGATGCGCAAAAAGCTTTTATCGCAAAAAATACAAGTGTCGGTTTTAGTTACCCCATTGGAGATAGCAATGCATTAGCAAATTTAATACTTGAGTTTGACATTAATAGAGACTTACTAGCACAAACTAAACAAAATGCCTTGTCTTTAGCAGCCACGCAATTGAACTGGGAATTAGAAAGTATTACTTTTTTAGACACCGTTAAAAGCGTATTAAAAGTTTGAAAAAGGTACTAATCATTTCTCCCTACTTCCCTCCCTCTAACACTGCAGACATGCAACGCGTTAGAATGAGTTTACCTTATTTTAAAAAATTTGGATGGGAAGCAGAAGTTGTAACTGTGCTTGAAAAACATAGTGATTTATCTAAAGATAAATTACTACTGGAAAATATACCATCCAACATCGTTATTCATCAAGTTGATGCATTTTCTAAAAAATTCACCAGCAAGTTTGGTTTAGGTAGCTTAGGACTTAGGTCAATGTATTCTTATAGAAAACATGTGAATAAGCTTTTAAAAGCTAAACATTACGACCTCATCTATTTTTCTACCACAGAGTTTTCTGTAATGATACTTGGAGCTTATTGGAAAAAAAAATATAACGTTCCGTATGCTATCGACATGCAAGATCCTTGGCATTCTACTTATTACGAAAATAGGCCGAAGTCCGAGAGACCTGCAAAATATTGGTTTTCTTATCGTTTGAATAAGTTCTTGGAACCTATAGCAATGAAAAATCTTGATGGTTTGATTAGCGTTTCACAGGCTTACATAAATACCTTGCAAAACAGGTATAAAAATTTAAAATCAATCCCTACCAAAGTTATCACCTTTGGTGCATATGCTCCTGATTTCGAATTTGTAAAGAGTAATGTAAATCTTTTCAATCTGCCTTTTTCAAAAACAAAAGACTCGATAAACATTGTTTACGTTGGTAGAGGTGGCCATGATTTAAAAATCTCAGTAAGTTTACTTTTTGAAGGATTTAAAAAAGGTCTGGCTGAAAATCCAGTAATATTCAATCGATTACGTTTTCACTTTATTGGCACAAGTTATGCCCGCAATGGAACGGGAAAGCCCACAATTAAACCCATTGCAGATGAAATGGGCTTAAGCGAATTTGTATTTGAACAAACTGATAGAGTATCTTTTTACAATAGCATTTTCTCACTATTAAACGCTGAGGCCTTAATTATTGTTGGCTCTGATGATCCACAGTATACGGCATCAAAAATTTATCCGTATATTCTAGCAGACAAACCGTTGATGGCGATATTTCATCCGTTAAGTAGCGCTTCAAAAATTATCAATGAGTGTGGCGCAGGTAGGGTGATTTCTGTCTTAGATAAAAAAAATGCTATTAACTTTATTTATGATGAATTAGCAAAATGGCTTAGTAATTATAAAAAGTCTTCTACAAACTGGGCTGCTTTCAGCAAGTACGATGCTAAAAACATGACAAAGCTACAATGTGATTTATTTAATCAAACTATCAATTGAAAAGCATTTTTCTTAAAAAATTATTAAGAAGAAAACTATTTAAAGGCCAATTCAGAATATTTCTCTGGTTATACTATAGAAGGTGGCTAAAAGAATTTGAAACCATAACTTCGCCAGTAATGGGCTCATTTAAAATCAGCCTTAACACCAAAAATTTCATTGATGCTTGCATTTATTACACAGGCGATTATGAGCTGTACTTAAAAAAGCATTTTAAAAAATTCATCAATGAAGGAGATTATATTTTAGATGTTGGAGCAAATATCGGTTTCCACACACTCTATTTCGCTGAATTAACTGGAGTGAATGGAAAAGTATTTTCTTTTGAACCTATTCCAATTAATTTTGATGCTCTGCAAAGAAACATCAAGCTAAATCAATTTCCGCAAATTACTACTATCAATAAAGCATTAGGGAATACCAATGCTCCTATGGAGATCCATATTAATCAAGATAATCAAAATCCTGGTGCATTTAATCTTTTAGAAAACGGGCTAAAGAATACAATTATAGATTGTATCAAAGGAGATGATTATTTAGAGGGAAATCAAATTGAAAAAATACACTTCATCAAAATAGACGTAGAAGGATTTGAATATGAAGTTTTTAAAGGATTGTCAAAAACAATTGAAAATTGCAAACCTATTATTATTTTCGAGTTTGACTACAATTATCAGCATAAATTGAATGATAATCCAAAAATTATATTTGAATTTCTAAGCCAATATGGCTATCAATTTTTCACCATTGATGGATACGGTAATAAAGCGATATGTAATTGGCTAAAGGAAATCAAGGAAACGGAAATTTTAGCACTCCCAGATTAGAAATAAAAATCTTAATTTTCAAGGTATTGCTCTAGTATAGATGAAGCACAGTTAATAAAACTAGACATCACCTTACAATTTAAAGTAAATTCTTGAAAAAACTAGCCATCATCATCACCCACCCTATTCAATACTATGTCCCAGTTTTTCAACTGCTGGCTAAAGAATGCGAATTAAAGGTTTTTTACACTTGGGGCGAGGCTGGAGCGAAAGCAAAATACGACCCAGATTTTAAGCAAATTATCGCCTGGGACTTGCCCTTACTAGAAGATTATAATTACGAATTTCTAACTAATTCATCAAAAGATTCTGGTTCGCATCATTATGGAGGTATTATTAATTCAGATTTGAACGAAAAAATATCTTCTTTTTCACCAGATGCAATACTGATTTATGGTTGGGCGTATAAAAGCCATTTATCTGCGATGCGATATTTTAAAGGAAAAATTCCACTTTGGTTTAGAGGAGATTCTACTTTATTAAGTGAAAGAAGAGCGCTGAAAAAAATTCTACGATCTATTTTTCTAAAGTGGGTTTACAAAAATATAGACAAAGCCTTTTATGTTGGAACCGCTAACAAAACCTATTTTCAAAAATTTGGAATTGCAAATAAAAAGTTAGTGTTTGCACCCCATGCGGTAGATAACAAAAGGTTTTCGAGCGATAGAAATGTAGAAGCTTTAGCTCTACGAAACAGTTTAGGAATACCGCCGGCTAATTCGCTAATACTTTTTGCAGGGAAATTAGAGGCTAATAAAAATCCAGAGCTACTATTAGCAGCGATTCAGGAATTGAATTTAGCTGGTGTTCATTTACTATTTGTAGGAAATGGGGAATTAGAGAAGCAGTTGAAAAAAACTGCGGTTGTATTAAGTTCTCCCCCTACCCCCTCCAATGGGGGACATAACATTTCGACTACGCTCAGCATGACAACTGTACATTTTATGGGTTTTCAAAATCAAACGCATATGCCAATAATCTATCAAGCTTGTGATCTTTTCTGTTTGCCGTCTCAGAGTGAAACTTGGGGTTTGGCAGTAAACGAAGCAATGGCATCTGGCAAGGCAATTTTAGTTTCTGACAAAGTTGGATGTGCTGTAGATTTAGTTAAAAATGGCGAAAATGGTTATATCTTTGAAAGTAACAACCTAATAGATTTAAAAGCTAAAATTTCGCTTTTATTATCAAAAGAAAACGATTTAAAAAAAATGGGAAAGGCATCTTTCTGCATTATACAAAACTGGAGTTTTGAAAAACAGGTTGCAACATTTTTAGAAACCTTAAACGGCTAATGAATTCTACCAATCCCCTTCGTTATTTACTGTTATACGTACCTTTTCTTTTAGCTTGGGCAACTTTAAAAGAATATCACGCATCGTATATTATTGCTTGGTTAGGCTCATTTTTCATTTTTTATTTAAGCTATAGTGGTTTATTAAAAAAGCTACCCAACGATATGAAAATAATCGAGCAATTAATGCGTCCGATATTTTTAATGCAAGTAATTTTTGCAGGGTACATGTGCTGTACTTCTATTTTTTACTACGTTAATGCTATCGGCTACCAATACCTGGATTATACGGGCAACAGCGTAATGTTTAAAGACGATATATATTCTTCGATTGCAAAATGCCAAATGTTTTACGTTTTAGGTCATGCAGCATTGGTTCATGGGATAATTGCTAAAATGGACTATCCTGTAGAAAAAAAACATACCGTTTATACTTCCTCCATGAGTAATTTGCTGTTAGGAATTTCTGTTGTATGTTTACCCTTAGGTTACGTTTTTGGTAAAGTCGGCGCATTAAGTCAGTTTAGTGTACAGTTAACTGGTTTGAGTTTTGTAGCCGGAACTATTGCATTAGCCTTTGCTGTTAAGGAGCAGAAAAAAACAAATTTCTGGTTTGCAGGGGCTTTATTTGTAAGTAATTTAATGAACGCTTTAGTATCGGGTTTTAAGGAGCCTATTATAATTTGTGTTTTGCTATTAGGGGTTTTTCTTTTGCCTATCTACGGTAAAAAGGTAATACCTGTTTTTAGCATTTTATTGGTGATGCTTTTCTTTATTCTACCTACGTTTATTGGTAATTTCAGAAAACTAGCTGGACAGGGTTTGGCATTAAACGAAGTTAGAGATCAAAGTATAGATGCGGTATTTAATAGTGATCAGGAAGCTTTGCAAGAAGATAACTGGGCATTTTTAATCTATCGATTTTCCGAAATAGATATGTTTATTAAATATGTTAACACTACGCCTAGTTTTGTGCCATATTATAAAATAAAATTAGTTGAGGATGCTGCGATTTCAATTATCCCTCGTTTCTTTTGGCCAGGAAAACCTATAATAGAAGACATGGTTATGCAAAGGGTTTACAACGCTGGTGTTGTTGATCGTCAATCAATGGTTTCTGCTAAACCAGCCTATATTGTTGACTGCTACCTCTCTTACGGAATGATAGGCATTTGGATAGGTTTATTTTTATATGGATACATCGCTCAATGGATCTCTATGAAAGCAGAGCAGTTATTCGGTGGCTACTTTATGGGCACAGCTGTAATGTTTGCCGGACTATATCAGATTTTTTGGCGAGGGAACAGTTTTGAATTTTTAGTAAATGCTGTTTTTTGGAGTTTTGTAACCATGTATATTTTTTATGTGGTATTGAAAGCAAAAGGAGTTTTAGAAAGAGTTGGTTAGTTGGTTAGTTGGTTAGTTGGTTAGTTGGTTCGGATGGATTTGATTGCTGATAAAAGGTTTAATTTAAAAAGAAAGCTTTGAAAATCATTCAAATTTCTGCTTCTTATAAACCTGCCTATATTTACGGCGGACCAATTATGTCGGTAGCTAAGTTGTGTGAGGCGTTGGTTGAGACTCAGGAGCAAAGAGCAAAGAATAAGGAACAAAGAATAGAAATCCAGGAACAAGGAACAAAGAGCAAAGAATGGGATTTGAAAGTTGAGGTTTTTACAACAACTGCAAATGGAAAGAGCGAACTGACTATTGATAGCAAAACACCATTACTTGTTGATGGAGTAAGAGTAAGGTATTTTAAAAGACTGACCAAAGATCATACACATTTTTCGCCTGCTTTACTTTGGAATCTTAGAAAGGAAATTTTGTTAAATAAGGAGCAAAGAACAAAGAGCAAGGAACAAAGAGCGAAGATTGATAATATAACCTCTACGAACAACGAGCAAACAGCAACGAATAACGAATTAATCATTCACATCCATGCTTGGTGGAATTTAGTTTCTGTTCTAAGCTGTTTAGTTGCAAAATGGTATAAAATACCTGTTCTTTTATCTCCCAGAGGAATGCTTACCAATTACACTTTAGGAAATAGAAATAGTTTTTCAAAAAGTCTTATTCATTACTTAATTGGAAAACGATTATTACGATACTGCCATTTTCACGCTACTAGCGAAAAGGAAAAATTAGATATACTCTCAGTTATCAGTCCAAGAAACATAACCGTAATTCCGAATTTAGTTGAACTTGGAAAAGTCCAAAGTCCAAAGTCTGAAGACCGAAGTAGAGACGAAAAAACAACGAATAACGAACAACGAACAACGAACAACGAACCTATCAAATTAATCTTCCTCTCTCGAATAGAAGAAAAAAAAGGGTTAGAACTGCTATTTGAAGCCTTAGCAATGCTTAAATTTAATTGGTCGTTAACAATTGCTGGCATGGGTACGGAAACGTACGTAAATAGTTTAAAGCAGAATGCAGAAAGCTTAAAGCTTGATAAAAAAATTGATTGGGTTGGGCAAATAGATAAGAAAGATAAATTTAACCTGTTGGCTTCGCATCACTTGCTTTTG
This sequence comes from Pedobacter namyangjuensis, assembly GCF_003313325.1. Lineage (GTDB taxonomy): Bacteria > Bacteroidota > Bacteroidia > Sphingobacteriales > Sphingobacteriaceae > Pedobacter > Pedobacter namyangjuensis. The sequence continues at coordinate 688,200 of NZ_QMHQ01000003.1, forward strand.
CTTACATCGCACAATGAAAACTTCGCAAATGTTGTAATTGAAAGTCTCAGTGTAGGAACAGCTGTTTTAGTTTCGAAAGAAGTTGGTTTATATGATTATGTTGAAGCGAAGAATTTAGGTTGGATAACTGATTTAAATATTGACACAATTATACAACAGTTGTTAGATGCTTTTGATAATTCAGTGAAGAGAAAGCAAATTAGATTAACGGCACCAGAAATTATAAGAAATGATTTTAAAGTCGAAAATTTAGTCGCTAGGTATTTAAATTTATACGATAAAATTAGTGGTGCCACCATATAGCTTTATCATTCTAACATTTAACGAGGAGATTCACCTTCCTCGTTTACTTGATTCAATAAGAGAGTTAGTTGCGCCTGTATATATTTTAGACTCTGGTAGTACCGATAATACTTTGAAAATAGCCGAGCAGTTTAAGGCGCAGGTTAAAGTTAATAAGTTCGAAAACCACCCAAAACAATGGGATTTTGCCTTAAAAAACTTCGACGTTAAAACGCCTTGGATTATTGGTCTAGACGCGGACCAGATTGTAACGCCAGAATTATTTAATTTATTAAAAAACTTTAAAGACGAGGATTACAAAAACATCAATGCCATTTATTTCAATAGAAAAAATTTTTTTCAAGGAACTTGGATAAAACACGGTGGATACTACCCTTTTTACATGTTAAAGATGTTCAGAACCGGGATTGGTTTTTCAGATCTGAACGAAAATATGGATCATCGCTTCGTAGCGCCGGGAAAAAGTTTGATTTGGAAAGATGGCTACTTACTAGAGGAAAACTTGAAAGAGAATGATACTGAATTTTGGATAGCCAAACATCGTAAATACAGCAAATTAATAGCCGAAGAAGAATATGAAAGGTTATATAGTAATCGAAGCCAGACTGTTGACCCTTTATTTTTCGGCACCCCCGATCAAAGAAGAGCGTGGTTTAAACGTTTATGGTGGAATTTGCCATTAGGCTTAAGACCTTATTTATATTTCAGTTATCGATTAATATTCAAACTCGGTATATTAGATGGTAAAACAGGTATTTTTTTCCATTATCTTCACGCATTATGGTTTAGAAAATTGGTAGACAAAGAATTGAAAACCCTTATCAACATTAGAAAATGAGCGAAATTGAATCTCAAGAAGCGAAAAAAAAGGCAAACAAAGTTGCCATATTTTTCGTGTTTAAACTTGTTGTCTTCTATCTGATTTTTAGTCAGGGGAATCTGTTTATGAACAGCGTTTTAAACGACACCGGTCGTTATTACAACCCATTTTTAACTGAACATTTCAACTATATACAATGGGTTCGCTCTGCGCTAATAATTCCAGCCACATGGATTATTAAGCTTTTCGGTTTTTATGCAATTCATAACGAAATGGATGTTATGGTGGTAGATGGTCCGTATTTACGTGTAAATTACAGTTGCATTGGTTTAGGCGTAATGTCTTTTCTAACTGCGTTTGTATTGGCTTTTCCGGCAAAAATAAAAGCTAAAGTTCAATTGTTTATCGTAGGTACAATTATGATTTACGTGCTTAATGTTCTACGTATTGCGGGCTTGGGTGTTTTACTCGGTCATTTTAAATCGCAAAGAAATAACTTCACGTATCACCATGAAATTTTTAACATCATCGTTTACATTTGCATATTCGCATTGCTTTATTTCTGGATAAAGAGAAATACTGAAACCGCTGTACCTAAACAAAACAAAGTTGACTAATCAAACTCAGCTAAAAAAGGCATTTAACAAGAAGGGCTTTAATACCGGTGCTTCCTCCATCAAGGTTGTTATCTGGTATTTTACCAGTATGTTCTTTTTTAGATCAGGGCTTATCCCGTTCAGCAATATTTTGGTGTGGATTTTACGCTTTTTCGGCGCCAAAATCGGAAAGGAAGTTAGAATAAAACCATATATCCACATCTACTATCCCTGGAAATTAATTGTTGGTGATTATAGTTGGTTGGCTGCCTGTTATATAGAAAACCTAGATTTTATTACTATTGGAGCTAACGTATGTGTTTCTCAGCAAGCAATGCTGTTAACCGGTAATCACAACTATAAGTCTCCTGATTTTGATTTGATAACCAAACCTATCCTATTAGAAGACGGCGTTTGGATTGGGGCGAAGGCAATAGTTTGTCCGGGAATTACCGCTCACTCGCACGCTGTACTAACGGTTGGATCTACCGCAACCAAAAACTTAGAACCTTATGGCATTTACCAAGGAAATCCGGCAGCAAAAGTTAAGGATAGGGTAATTGATTAGTTTATCAACTACTGATTAGTTGGTTGGTCTTTGGTTTATCCGTGTTAAGCAAGGGAAACTAATTAGAGAAAGCTTGTTGCTACGCTCACTCAATATGAAAAAATCGGAAGGCCTGTAGTTCTTAACTTCAGTTTCGTTCTTTCGTTTTCCGTTTTAACTGATAATCGGCAATAAAACCTCGTCGCTTATAACCTCACTAAGCTTCCTCATTTATTGCTTTCCAAAGCATATCCTTTAACTCTGTTACTCCTTGCTGTGCTACAGACGAGATAAAAATTGATGGAATATTAGGCAAATCAGTGCTCATTTCCGCTTTCAACTCTTCATCCAACATATCAGCTTTGGTAATGGCTAAAAGATGCGGTTTTTGCATCAACTCCGAGTTAAATTCTTTCAGCTCATTTAGCAAAATCTCGTACTCTTCTTTTATCGTTCTGCTGGTATCTGCTGGTACCATAAAAAGTAAAACGGAGTTTCTTTCAATATGACGAAGAAACCTAAATCCTAGTCCCTTTCCTTTCGAAGCCCCCTCAATAATTCCTGGAATATCGGCCATTACAAACGACTTCCCGTTTCGGTAACTAACGATACCTAAATTAGGAACCAAAGTTGTAAACGGATAATCGGCTATTTCTGGCTTTGCAGCCGATAATACAGAAAGCAAAGTTGACTTACCTGCATTTGGGAAACCTACCAAACCAACATCGGCCAAAACCTTAAGCTCTAATACTATCCATTCTTCCCGTCCGGCTTCGCCAGGTTGTGCAAACCTTGGCGTTTGTTGTATAGCGCTTTTAAAGTGAGAATTACCCAATCCGCCACGACCGCCAGAAGTTAAAATTTTTGTTTCGCCTTCTTCGGTTATTTCAAATAAAACTTCTCCAGTTTCTGCATCACGTGCAATGGTTCCCAATGGCACCTCTAGAATCTCATCTGCACCCGTTTTACCCGTTTTGTTGCTACTGCCACCGCTTAAACCATCGCCAGCAATAATATGCTTACGATATTTTAGATGGAGCAAAGTCCAAAATTGAGCATTACCTTTCAAAATAATATGACCACCTCTACCACCGTCGCCACCATCTGGGCCACCAGTAGAAGTTAATTTATCGCGATGCAAATGCGCAGAACCTGCCCCACCCTTGCCAGAACGGCAACATATCTTTACGTAATCTACAAAATTTGATCCTTGCGACATATTATTTGAATTGTTTAAAAATCAAAATGTCGGCATAGTAACTAACCGACATTTTAATCAATCTATTTTGATTATCTAATTTAAAAAGAAAATAGCAATAGCTTAGTAAGTATCTATCACTTCGCAAAGCTGATTGAAAATCACTTCAATTTCGCCAATGCCATTAATTTTCGTTAACTTTTTTTGCTCATCGTAATAAGGTAACACTAAAATAATCTTGTTAAAATACTCATCAATACGTTTCTGAGATTTTTCTGCTTGATCATCTAACCTACCCGTTTCTTTTTGACGTAATGCTACACGCTTAACCAACTCATCCTTATCTACATCTAAAGCAATCACACCAGCTATCTCACTTCCTTTGCTTGCTAAAAATTTATCTAGTTCTGCTGCCTGTGGAATAGTTCTAGGAAAACCATCAAAAACAAACCCTTTAGCATCAGGATTTTTATCAATTTCTTCCTCTAACATGTCAATTGTAATTTTGTCTGGAACCAATTCGCCGTCGGCAATTAACTGACTAACCTTTTTTCCTAAAGCAGTTTGATTTTTAATGTGTGCTCTAAAAAGATCGCCTGTAGAAATGTGAACCAACTGATATTTATCTATCAGTTTTTGAGATTGGGTGCCTTTGCCTGCACCTGGAGGGCCAAACAGAACTAAATTTAGCATTCGTTTTTCTTTATAAGTTTAACGGTTTTAGGTTTTATCCCAAAACATTTAGTTGATTATAGAAGATTTAAAGCTTCGTTTCATTATAGTGATGGGATGAGGCCTTAAAAGTTGCAAATATATAATTATTTGCCGTAAATGGCTAACTTTTACAAAAATAGAGACGCCAAAAAGCTATTAAAAACTCGTTTTACTTTATTAAAATTATTCGAATGATTTTTTCCTTCAAACCAACTTACATTACGTCATAGTGGCTATTTGCTAGCAATATATTTTTACCGCAGCAGCAAAATCTCTAGCTTAAGTAATTAAAATTCACCAAGCCTTAATGCTCTACCTTGCTTCATTGTTACATAAATTATTTAACATAAGTTTGATTTTAGGTCAATAAACGTTAATTTAACATTTATTATCCATAAACCTTTTAGCTTATCAGAATCTAGCTCTAAGTTTACTTAAAGCAGTATTCGGCTAAACATCATTAACCAAAATTTATTCGTTCTGAATGAAAAAAAAACTTTTACTCCTATCCTCACTAGTTTTCGCTAGTATTTACAACGTCTTCTCGCAGACAAAAAATGACTGGGAAAACCCAGAAGTGTTCGCGATAAACAAAGAACAAACCAGAAGCACTTCATTGCCTTACGCATCAGAAGCGCAGGCCATTAAAAACGATTACAAAACTTCTCCTTACTATCAATCGCTAAATGGTAAATGGAACTTTCAATGGGTAGATAAAATTGCCGATGTGCCAAAAGATTTCGCTAACGAAAACTTTAATGCAAGCACATGGACCACAATGCCAGTTCCTGGAAACTGGGAGTTTAATGGCTTTGGTATACCGATGTATGTGAATAACGGTTTCGGTTTTCCGGTAAAGCCTCCCTACATTAACAAAGAAGACTCACCTACCGGAGCTTATAGACAAGAATTTAACTTGCCAAAAAATTGGGACGGACGTAAGGTTTTCTTGCACTTTGAAGGCGGCACAAATTCGATGTACGTTTGGATAAACGGGCAGAAGGTTGGCTACACCGAAAATGCTAAAAGCCCGGCAGAATTTGAAATTACCAAATACTTAAAACCGGGCAAAAACCTACTTGCTTGCCAAGTGCACAAATTTAGTGATGGCACTTATCTCGAAGACCAGGACATGTGGCGCCTAGGCGGTATCAATAGAAATGTGTATCTATATAGTACAGCCCAAACTCGTATCCTTGATTTTTTTGCGCACCCAGATCTTGATGCAACTTACAAAGATGGCGTATTCAGTGCCGAAGTTACCATACAAAACGCTGGTGTAGCAAGTACTAAACAAACCTTAACTTTAAGCATTAGTAACGATGCAGGCAAAAACGTATTCTCACAAAGTAAAACCCTGCAAGTAGCTTCTGGAAAAATTGATTCGATTAGTTTTGCTGGAACCGTTAAAGCACCTTTAAAATGGACTGCAGAAACACCTAATCTTTATACTTTATTAATTACCTTAAAAGATGAAAACAATAAAGTAATTGAGGCTACTTCTCATCGTATTGGTTTCAGAAAGGTAGAAATTAAAGACGGTCAGGTTCTTGTAAATGGTAAGCGGGTGCTTTTTAAAGGTGTTAATCTTCACGAATTTAATACCGCAACCGGCCAGGTAGTAGACTCGACGGTAATGTTGCGTAACATCCAACTATTTAAAGAACTAAATATAAATGCGGTGCGTACTTCGCATTATCCGCAACAGCCACTGTGGTACAAGTTATGCGATCAGTATGGCATCTATTTAGTAGACGAAGCCAACCTAGAATCTCATGGTTTGGGTTATGGACCGGACAACGTTTCTAATTTCCCAGAATGGAAAAATGCCCACATGGATCGTATTACCAGGTTAATAGAACGCGATAAAAACCATGCATCGGTAATATTCTGGTCGTTAGGGAATGAAGCTAGTAATGGTAAAGCATTTTTTGACATGTACGATTGGGCAAAAGCAAGAGACAAAAGCAGACCAGTACAATACGAGCAGGCCTACCAAAGGGATAGAAATACTGATGTAATTTGCCACATGTATCCATCTTGGGAAAGCATGGAAAGAGATGCTAAAAAAGATTTAGGCAAACCTTACATTATGTGTGAGTATGCACATGCCATGGGTAACAGCATGGGAAATTTTCAAGATTATTGGGATTTAATGCGTACCAGTAAAAACATGCAGGGCGGATTTATTTGGGAATGGTACAATCATGGATACAAAACCCAAGATGAGCAAGGACGTGAATACTGGGCTTATGGAGGCGATCTGAAAGGTTACAATAAACTAAATGCTGGTAATTTTTGTATGGATGGTATTGTTACACCAGACCAGCAATATATGCCGCATACGCATATCGTAAAAAAGGTATATCAAAACATTCTTTTTGAAAACAAAGATCTTAAAAACGGCTTGGTAACAGTAATCAACGACTTCAAGTTTACCCCTATTACCAATAAAGATTATACTTTTAAATGGGTATTGCTAAAAAATGGAAAAGAAACAGCAACAGGCAATTTTGAAGTAAACATAGAAGCTGATTCGAAAAAAGAAGTAAAACTAAACTTGCCGAAATTAGACCTAACGGCGGGGAACGAATATTTCTTGCAGTTATTTGCTTATAGAAAAACGGCTACTCAGTTCTTAAAAGCTGGATTTGAAACCGCCAAAGGCGAATTTGCTTTTGAGTCTAACAACTATTTTGCTAAAACAGCAACTACTATGGCTGGTGGCAAAATCGAGAAGAAAGAAACTAAAGATAAGTACACTTTTACTGCGAACGGACTTACTTACGAATTTGGAAAAGATGGCAGAGCATTAACCGATGTTAAGGGTGGTACTAGATGGTTATTTGCAAAAATGCCAAAAATGAATTTCTGGAGAGCACCTACGGATAACGACTTTGGCGAAGCCGCTCAATATAATTTAAGAGCTTGGGAAAATGCTTCTATTAATCAAAATACCAAATTTAAAGAGATTGATGAAAAACCTGATGCCGTAACTTTAAACTACGAAGTTAAACCTGTTGGGATGGGCGCCATCGTAAACTTGGCCTACACAGTTAACGCCAACGGTAGCTTAACCGTAACAGCGCATTATAAAGCTTTGGCTGATGATTTACCAGAAATGATGCGTTTTGGCATGAACATGGAAATTGGAAAAGGTTACAATAACTTTAGCTGGTACGGTCGCGGACCATGGGAAAACTATGTAGACCGTAACCAAGATGCCTTTATGAATGTTTGGGATGGTAAAGTAGAAGATCAGGCATTTTTGCACTACCGGCCGCAAGAAGCGGGCAATAAAACCGACGTTCGATGGTTAACCCTTAAAGATAATAACGGAAATGGTATACAAATCACCGGTGCACAACCATTATCAGTAAGTGCAACAAATTACCGTACAGAAGATTGGGATCCAGGAACGACTAAAAAACAACAACATCCTTCGGATATTGAAGTGGCAGATCGTGTAATTTTAAACGTGGATTTATTTCAACGTGGCGTAGGTGGCTTAAACTCTTGGGGCGCTAAACCTTTAGAACAATATCGCTTTAAAGCAAAGGAATACAAATATTCGTACACTATTAGCGTATTAAAAGGCGAAGCAAAAGCTAATTCGAAATAATACTCCGATTAAATAAAACTCATAACAAGCCTAGGCAGTTTCACTGTTTAGGCTTTTTTGTTTTTGAAAAATTGAAATTTTCTATAAAATCTCGTCATTGCGAGCTTAGGAAGCAATCTATCTCTTTAAATCCTTTTGGAGATAGCACACTAAAATTTTTATTTTATATCTATCAAGATGTATATCAATAGATGAAGCATAGATCAAGCAGGGATCAAGTATAGATGATTACTGGAATAGTACTAAACTTGTAATTCGTTTTCTCAACCAATCATTACCTACCAGAACAGAAAATGGCATAAAACAAAAAAAGGCTTTGCAGATTGCAAAGCCTTTTGGTGCACTTGTAGGGATTCGAACCCCAAACCTTCTCATCCGTAGTGAGATGCTCTATCCAGTTGAGCTACAAATGCATTTCCGTTTCGTTAACGGACTGCAAAAGTAATGTTTCAATTTGATATTCAAAATTTTTTGTAAAATAAATTTAAAAAAATCAACCTACAACAACCTAAACAGCTTATTTCTTGCCTTTTAAAATCATGATAAAAACACCTACTTCATTATTTGTTACAGTGCAAAAGTAACTAAACCCGATTGCCGTGAAAATCCTTTTTATCCCTAACTGGTACAACCAGTGATTAGGGATAAAAAGATTGAAACAGAAAGCGGGGCTTTACTTAAATAGTAGTAATTGCCTCGCTTTTCTAAATAATTAATTAGGCAGAAACCACTTTTTTAATTGCATCGAAATCTGGCAAATCACCTGCATTTTCTAAAACTTCGGCGTAAGCTAAATTACCTTCTTCGTTAACTACAAAGGCAGCTCTTTTAGAAACACCTTTTAAGTTAAAAGCAAACTCCTCATAAATTGCACCATAAGCGTTAGACGCTTCTTTATTAAAATCAGATAACAATGGGAATTGGTAAGCTTGGTCTTCTTTAAATTTAGCTAAAGTAAATGGCGAATCTACAGAGATCCCAACAACGGCAGCGTTCATGCCTTCGTAATAGCCAAAACTATCTCTCATGGTGCAAAGTTGCGTGGTGCAAACGCCTGTAAAAGCCATCGGGAAAAAGTGTACTACCAATTTCTTTCCTTTATAGTCTGCTAAAGAAACTTCTTTAAGTTCCGAATTAAACAATTTAAAATCTGGCGCTTTATCGCCTACTTGTAAACTCATATTTATATAAATTAATGGGTTGATTTGATAATGGGTTGATTTTGAAGGCGAAATTAGCTAATCATCACATCAGCTAATTGTACTTTTCATCTGCCTATCCAGTATCCGTAATCCTTCTTCAAAACTACGCGGTTGGTAGTTTAATTCAGTCATTGCTTTGTCTAAAATAAATCCGGTTTTTTTAGGGCGCTTGGCTGCCTGATTTAAAGTTGCACCGCTAACTTCGGTAATTAAACTTTTATCCAAACGCCAAAAATCCGCTACGCGATAAACCAGTTCCGCTATACTCATCATATCCTTTCCAGAAGCATTGTACACTCCCTGTGCATTATGAGCTACCGCCAACAAAGATATGTCGGCCAAATCTTCGGCTAAAGTAGGCATACGCCATTGATCGTTTACTACTTTTAACGGTTCTCCTTTTTCTAAGGCACCTTTGGCCCAAAGTACTATATTGCTTCTACTCATATCGCTTACAATACCGTAAACAATAATGGTGCGCAATATGGCCCATTTTGCGCTAGAATTTTTAATTACCTCTTCGGCCATCAACTTTGTTTTTCCATAATAACTCAAAGGATTCGGTGCCGAAAGCTCATCGTAGGGTCCATCTTCCCCATCAAATACAAAATCTGTAGATAGATGCACTAATTGTATATTGTAGGTTTCGCAAAGCGATACCAGTGTTTGTACTGCAACTACATTTAATTGATAGGCTAATTCTTTTTGATTTTCGCAAGTATCAACGTTTGTCATGGCTGCAGTGTGGATGATAGCATCTGGTTTATATTTTTCAATAACCTCCCTTACCTGTTCGGCATTCAAAATATCCATCTCAGCGTAAACATATCTATCTTCCGTTGGAAAACGATTAATACCTTTAGAAGTTGCTACAAGATTTACACCACCCTCGTTGATAATTTTTTCCGTTATCTTTTGCCCCAAAAGCCCATTACTTCCTGTAACTAAAACTGTTTTCATAATACTATCATTAATTAAAAGCGATATATACAAAAATGCTCAATTTTGAGGTGTAAAAAAAGCTTTGCGCATTAAAAAGCCCAAGTCTAAAAGACTTGGGCTTTCATTTGTTTCCAGCCAGTTAGTTCAACGGTAGTATTTGATAAATACTTTTATCGCCTTTTAAAATTTCTGTAGTAGCTGTTGCAAATTCGGCATCGCCAGACGGATCACCTCCCCACTCTTTTCTTCCTGCATTAAAATCGTCGTAATAAGCTTGCCAAGTTTTAAAGTTCTGTTTGGCCAATGGCAAAACCTCTGCAACAAATTTTTCAGTTTCTTCGGCTGTTAGGTAACCTGCAGCATAGCCCATACAAGCGTTATTTACCAATCGGGCATAATCCCACGCTTTGTGTGTACTTTTTTTCACGTCGCCAGTTTTTAATTCGCCTAAAGTTTTAACCAAATCCTCTTTACCGTTTATTCCCCACATACTCTTTAAAGTACTTTGTGGTCCAGAAGTACCATCTTCGGGTTTAAACGGCAGTTCTAACAATTGTTTGTAGCTTTCCACAATTTCTTCCTTATCTGTAGCTGTAATCATTCCGTTTACTGCGTTTTGGCCACCGTAACCTTGAATAAAATAGATGCCTCCTAGCATAAAACTGCTCAGTTTGTCGTCTTTAAGGCTGTCGCCTGATGCAGAACTTCCGTTTTTTGCGTCGCCACCGCAAGAAGTTAAGCAAATGCCTAATGCAATTGCCAAAGAAAATAAAATTGATTTTTTCATAGATGTTTTTTGTTTAAAGGTTTTTAAAATATGATGCTATTTAACAGGCAAATATCAAACCAAACACCATAAAAAAACGGAAGATAGATCTGGCAAAAATAGGACTCCATCAGCCCTGCTAAAAAACTGCAGAAAAACTTTTATTTTATATGTAAATTTTACGCAGAAAACTCTTAGCTTTGCAGACCGAAATTAGAGCGTTTGAAAGCGACTTTAACATTTTGATTTTTATAATTTTATCAAAAACAATATATGCCTAACATTGGAAAAATAGCGCAAATTATAGGACCGGTAGTTGACGTAAGTTTTGCTAACGATGCCCATTTACCTAAAATCTTCTCTGCATTAGAGATTACTAAAGAGAACGGACAGATGATCGTTCTTGAAGTTCAACAACACCTTGGTGAAGACCGTGTGCGTGCTATCGCGATGGATTCTACCGATGGTTTGGTACGTGGTATGTCAGCAGTTGATACTGGCGCACCTATTAAAATGCCTGTTGGAGATCAAATTAAAGGACGTTTATTTAACGTTGTAGGTGAGGCAATTGATGGTATTAACACAGTTGATAAAACTGATGGTCGCCCAATTCACAACGCTCCTCCTAAATTTGAAGACTTATCTACCGAAACTGAAGTACTTTTTACAGGTATTAAAGTAATCGATTTATTAGAGCCTTATGCAAAAGGTGGTAAAATCGGTTTGTTCGGCGGTGCTGGTGTTGGTAAAACCGTATTAATTATGGAGTTGGTAAACAACATCGCTAAAGCTTATGCTGGTTTATCAGTATTCGCAGGTGTGGGTGAGCGTACTCGTGAGGGTAACGATTTACTTCGTGAGTTTATCGAGTCAGGCGTTATTAACTATGGCGATGAATTCTTACACTCAATGGAAAAAGGTGGATGGGATTTGAAAGCTGTTGATACTGAAAAATTAAAAGAATCAAAAGCAACATTGGTTTTCGGTCAAATGAACGAGCCTCCTGGTGCACGTGCTCGTGTAGCATTATCAGGATTAACAGTTGCAGAATACTTCCGTGATGGTGATGGTGAAGGCGCTGGAAAAGATATCCTTTTCTTCGTTGATAACATCTTCCGTTTTACTCAGGCAGGTTCTGAGGTATCGGCTTTATTAGGTCGTATGCCATCAGCAGTAGGTTACCAACCAACATTGGCAACTGAAATGGGTTTAATGCAGGAGCGTATTACTTCAACTAAACGTGGTTCAATTACATCTGTACAAGCAGTATACGTACCTGCGGATGATTTAACTGACCCTGCACCGGCTACAACTTTCGCCCACTTAGATGCAACTACAGTACTTTCTCGTAAAATTGCTGAGTTAGGTATTTATCCAGCGGTAGATCCATTAGATTCTACTTCACGTATCCTTTCTCCAGCTGTTTTAGGCGATGAGCATTACAACACCGCTCAACGTGTTAAAGAAACTTTACAACGTTATAAAGAATTACAAGATATCATCGCGATTTTAGGTATGGACGAATTATCTGAGGAAGATAAATTAACAGTATCTAGAGCTCGTCGTGTACAACGTTTCTTATCTCAACCTTTCCACGTAGCTGAGCAATTTACAGGCTTAAAAGGTGTATTGGTTGATATTAAAGATACCATCAAAGGATTTAACATGATCATGGATGGAGAAGTTGATGAATATCCAGAAGCTGCGTTTAACTTAGTTGGTAGCATTGAAGAAGCTATCGAAAAAGGTAAAAAATTATTAGCAGAATCTAACTAGTACGTTGTACGTAATAAGTTATACGTTTTAAGTTTGGGTGCAAACACTTAAAACTTAAAACGTAAAACGTAAAACTTTAAAAATGACTTTAGAAATATTAACTCCAGATAAAAAAGTTTTCGAAGGCGATGTAACTGCGGTTACCGTTCCAGGAACTTTAGGTTCTTTTCAGATTTTGAAAGACCACGCTCCTATTATTTCTACTTTAGAAGATGGACCGGTAATTGTAAAAGCAACAACTGGCGAAGAAATCTTTAATATTAAAGGCGGTGTGGTAGAAGTTCTGGACAATAAAATTATTGTATTGGCTGAAGCTGTTGTGGCTTAATCCAACATCAATTAACCAACTCTTTAAGCCTCGATTTTCATCGAGGCTTTTTTATTGCCTAAATTTTTCGTTTACCTTAACTAATTTAGAAACCTAAGACAACATCTTAAGTGAGATGGCAACAAAATTAATCTTAGGTTTCCTAAAATCCCTTTGATAGTTAAAAAACACGGTTAACTGAATGTTATTATTTGGCTTTTAGCTATTAAAGTTCAAAAAACACTTGATTTTAGCCTCAAAAATCGCTATTTTGGGCAAACAAGGCAGTTCCGAAAGCCTTGCCAAGTTTTTTTCGTTCACCTAACCAATTTCATGGAGTTATACTATTCGTTTTCTGTTTTAATTGTCCTCGCATCTTTTTTCTCTTATTTAAACCTTCGCTATTTAAAGCTACCTTCTACTATTGGCATCATGATTATTGCCATGATATCGTCAATAGTTCTGGTAATTACGGGTAACATATTTCCGACAATGTTTACCCAATTTTCTAAGCTTATTTTAGAAGTGGATTTTACCGAAGTGCTAATGGGCGCTATGCTTAACTTTCTCCTCTTTGCAGGCGCCATACATATAAATATGGTCGATCTCAAAGAGCAAAGGGCACCCGTTATCATTTTCTCCACCGTAAGTGTAATTATATCTACCTTCGCGGTAGCCGGTTTGCTATTTTATATTGCACCCCTACTCGGCATAACCATTCCATTTATATTCTGTTTGCTTTTTGGTGCACTAATCTCCCCTACCGACCCTATTGCAGTTTTAGGAGTATTAAAAGAAGCGAAAGTTAAAAAATCATTAGAAACTAAAGTTGCCGGCGAATCATTATTTAACGATGGTGTTGCGGTAGTAGTATTTGCAGTTATTTTGCAGTTAACACAAGGCAGCGACATGGAAATTTCTTTTGGGCACATTTCCTGGCTATTAATCAAAGAAGCAGTTGGCGGATTCGCCCTCGGTGCGGTGTTAGGCTTAGGTGCATCAAACGCTATGCGCAAAATAGACGACTATAAGGTTTCTGTACTAATTACACTCTCTGTTGTAATGGGAGGTTATTTAATTGCACATGCCGTACATATTTCTGGTCCGCTTACCATGGTTGCGGCCGGTATTGTAATTGGCAATTATGGCAAAAGAACCGCCATGTCCGAAACTACTAAAGATTATCTGAACAAATTCTGGGAATTGATAGACGAAATTTTAAATGCGGTGCTTTTCTTATTCATCGGTTTCGAATTGCTTATTATTCAGAACATCACGTCTTATTGGTTAATCGGTTCTATCTGTATCTTAATTGTACTATTCTCAAGATTCTTATCTATTTACATTCCCGTTAAAACCATTCCGTTTAAAAACAAATTTAGTAAAGGCACTATCAAAGTTTTGGTTTGGGGTGGTTTGCGTGGCGGTGTTTCTATTGCGCTAGTACTTTCAATGGACGAAGGCCCCTACAAACCAATTTTATTGGCAGTAACTTATTTCGTAGTCGTATTCTCTATTATCGTACAGGGCCTAACTGTTGGCAAAGTGGCAGCAAAAGCACTTTCTCAAGAAGAAGAATAGAAAGTTTAAAAGTAGGCGACGAAAAAAATTGCGCATTTTTCGAAAAGCAATAATAGTCTTTCATTTTAACGATAGCCCCGCTTTACGCTAAATCTTTTTGCGCTTTCTAAAACTTACGAAATCTCTACTAACCTATAACAGACATCGCAAGTTTTAGGCGCAAAAAGGATAACGCTTCAATCTGGTTTATTAATAGCTTTATATGCTACTATTTGCGGTTTATTTGCACCGCCTTAAATAAAAAAGCCTCCCGATTAAAACGCAAAGCTTTTTAAATGCCAGCCAGACCGCCTGCAAAATGCAGGGAAATTTAATTAAGGTATTATAAGGTTGGCGGGGACGCCAACATGTGAATAATCCAGCGTTGGCGTCCCCGCCAACGCTTAACTTAATGACATTAACCGCAGGCAGGCGAAAACAAATTTAAAAACTTGTAGTGGCAAGCAGGATTGCCATAAATTGATGCAGAAATTTACGCTTCAAAACATTAAAAATTTTCAGGTTTCCATAGCATTTTTCAAATTTTAGGCAGAATATCGCCAATTTACAATGCAAGCATAATATCTATACCGAATACCGTTTTCGCTTTCGGTCTACCTACTAACATTGTATGGCATGTAAAACAACTATTAAACAAATTAAAATTCTGAATAAATCAATTATTTAAGAATTAAATTTTTATTTAATTTATTTTCAATTTCTCTTGCTTGTTTATGAACCAAAAACTAAATTGGTTTTTATAAAACAACAACAATGCATAACCCTAATAACTTTACTTTAAGCAACAACTTTAATGCGATTTCAAAAGTCGTATTGATTGTCATTCTTATTGTTAATATTATTCTGCTACTAGATAAGCAGCTAGGGTCGCTATAAACTGAATTATACTCAACAACCTAAAGCGTCCCGATTAAAAACGGGACGCTTTTTTTAAATAACCAAATTGAAAATGCAATACTACGATTCTAACTCGGTCATCTATTTAAACGGTTCTTTTGTTAAAGCCGCAGAGGCGAAAACAGATTTGTATGGTCAATCTCTACATTACGGCTTGGCTGCATTTGAGGGAATTAGAGCTTACAAAACCCATAACGCAACCAGAATTTTTAAGGCTGCAGCACATTTTGAGCGTTTGCAACGCTCATGCGAGTTGGTTGGAATCCCTTACCCATGGGATAATAAGGAACTGATTAAGAAAACGTATAGGTTGTTGGAAAAAAACAATTTGAAAGATGCTTATATACGTCCTCTAGTGTACAGCGATCCTAATATGACTTTAATTGCTCCCGAAAAAGCCAACATTATGATTTGTGCTTGGGAATGGGGCGCATATTTAGGCGATAAACAATTAAAAGTTTGCATTTCTCCTTTTCAAAGGCCAAACCCTAAATCAACTTTTGTTGAAGCAAAAATTAGTGGGCATTACGTAAACTCTATTTTAGCAACAACCGATGCTAAAAAACGAGGGTTTGACGAAGCTTTACTTTTAGACGCAAATGAAAACGTTGCTGAAGGTTCTGGCGCAAACATTTTCATCGAAAAAGGCGGAAAATTATATACGCCTGCATTAGGCAATATTTTAGCTGGTATTACTCGTGCAACAGTTATCGAGCTTTGCCATATGTTAGATATTGAGGTAATTGAAAAAACCATAAGTGTAGATCAATTGAAAAATGCCGACAGCGCTTTCTTTTGCGGAACTGCTGCAGAAATAATTGGAATCCATACTATTGACGATACCGTTTATCGCCAGAAGTGGAGCGACAGTATAGGTTCTACCATACAAAGAGCCTACAAAAACTTAGTATTAGAGAAAGTAAATTACGAGGTGATTATTTAAAAGATGTGAGAATTTAGATAATGAGATTTGATAAATGAGCATCAAGTAGCGAGTATCCAGTATCAAGACCAATGAACAATTGAACTAATGAACCAAACAATGAACGAAATCAATAAATACAGTAAAACATTTACACAAGATCCAACACAACCTGCGGCACAAGCCATGCTTTATGGAATTGGCTTAACCGATGCCGATATGGCTAAAGCACAAGTTGGCATTGCAAGTATGGGTTATGATGGGAATACATGCAACATGCACCTTAACGATTTGGCAAAGGATGTGAAAGCTGGTGTCTGGAAAAATGATTTAGTGGGTTTGGTTTTTAACACGATTGGTGTAAGCGATGGGATGAGCAACGGAACAGACGGCATGCGTTACTCGTTAGTTAGTCGTGATGTAATTGCCGATAGTATCGAAACCATTTGTGGTGGCCAATATTACGATGGCATCATTTCTATTCCGGGTTGCGATAAAAATATGCCAGGGGCGATAATGGCCATGGCTCGTTTAGATCGTCCTTCAATTATGGTTTATGGTGGCACAATTGCTCCAGGGCACTACAAAGGCGAAGAATTAAATATCGTTTCTGCTTTCGAAGCTTTAGGGCAGAAAATATGTGGCAATCTTTCTGAAGAAGATTATCAAGGGATTATTAAACATACTTGTCCGGGTGCAGGCGCATGTGGCGGTATGTACACAGCAAATACTATGGCATCGGCAATTGAGGCCTTAGGCATGAGCTTACCTTACTCGTCGTCAAACCCGGCCATTAGTGCAGAGAAAAAGCAAGAGTGCCTAGATGCTGGCAAATACATTAAAATCCTTTTAGAAAAAGATATTAAACCATCTGATATCATGACGAGAAAGGCATTCGAAAATGCAATTCGTTCGATCATTATTTTAGGTGGAAGTACGAATGCAGTTTTACATTTTATTGCAATGGGAAAAGCCATCGGCGTAGAAATTACGCAAGACGATTTCCAACGCATGAGCGATGTAACACCTGTTTTAGCCGACTTTAAACCAAGTGGAAAATACCTGATGCAAGATTTACATCAGTATGGCGGTATCCCAGCAGTGTTAAAATATTTATTGGACGAAGGCTTGCTACACGGAGACTGCCTAACCGTAACTGGAAAAACAGTAGCTGAGAATTTAGCGGATGTAAAATCGATTATGGATTACGATCAGAAAATCATCCAAAAACTAAGCGAGCCTATTAAAACCACTGGCCACCTGCAAATTCTTTACGGCAACTTGGCCGAGAAAGGTTCGGTTGCAAAAATATCTGGTAAAGAAGGCGAAAAATTTGAAGGCCCCGCTCGTGTATTCGATGGCGAACACGATTTAATCGCTGGTATTTCTAGCGGTCGCGTTAAACCTGGCGATGTGATTGTGATTAAGAACTCCGGTCCGGTTGGTGCACCGGGTATGCCCGAAATGTTAAAACCAACGTCTGCAATTATCGGAGCAGGATTAGGCAAATCTGTTGCATTAATTACAGATGGTCGTTTCTCTGGCGGAACCCACGGTTTTGTGGTTGGTCACATTACCCCCGAATCTTACAAAGGCGGTTTAATTGGTTTGGTTGAAGATGAAGATCGAGTTTTAATTGATGCGGTTAACAACATTATTAGCTTGCAAGTAAGCGAGGAAATTATCGCAGAGCGAAGAAAAAAATACATTCAACCTGCTTTAAAAGTTAATAAAGGCGTGCTTTACAAATATGCTAAAACAGTATCAGACGCAGCTAGTGGCTGTGTAACTGATGAATACTAAGGTAAAATAATGGTTCGTGGAGACACAAACCATGGCAAAAAATAGTCATCCCGACTAAAACCTAAATATTAAATGAGTTACTATGGGAATCATCAAAAGTATTCAAAGTAGAATTTATACAATTCGGGGTGAGAGAGTAATGTTAGATTTCGATTTGGCATCACTTTATGAAGTTGAAACAAAAGTGTTAAATCAAGCAGTTAAGCGTAATATTGAACGTTTTCCAGATGATTTTATGTTTAGGCTTTCCGAAAGTGAATGGGAAAGTATGCGGTCACAAATTGTGACCGCATATGAAGAAACCTCGAAACCATCATCGCGAATTGTAATGATTGGCCAAAATAAGAGAAATACAAGTATTACTCCTTACGCTTTTACAGAACAAGGCGTAGCGATGCTAAGTGGAGTTTTAAGAAGTGAAAGGGCGATTAACATGAATATTGCCATAATGAGAGCGTTTGTAGATGTTCGGAAAATTTTGCTCAAACAAAGCAACATTAATGAACAGTTACTAGAAATTAAAGAGCGACTTGGAGAACACGATGTTCAATTAAATGAGCTCTATGACGCAATGGATAATATGCTTGATGAAAAAATTGCTCAATTAACATGGAAAGATCGGGAGCGGATTGGGTTTAAAATAAAAGATAAATAGAACCACAAAAATATAAATATGGAAACTGCACAAGACACAATACAAACGGCCGAGGCTAAAGCAGAAACCTCAACAAAAACTTTTAAGGGAACAGGGTCTCAGGCTTTGCTAAACGGCTTGATAAGCGAAGGTGTTCATACTATTTTTGGTTATCCAGGTGGTGCGATTATGCCCATTTATGATGCACTATATGATTACGCAGATAAACTAACGCACATCTTGGTTCGCCACGAGCAAGGTGGCATACATGCTGCACAAGGTTTTGCTAGAACAAGTGGCCAAGTAGGTGTAGTTTTCGCTACAAGTGGACCAGGTGCAACAAATTTGGTCACGGGTTTAGCTGATGCTCAAATCGACAGTACTCCCCTAGTTTGTATCACAGGTCAAGTGTTTGCTCATTTATTAGGAACAGATGCTTTCCAAGAAACAGACGTAATTAACATTACAACTCCGGTAACGAAATGGAACTACCAGATTACCGATGCGAAGGAAATTCCGGAGGTTTTGGCTAAAGCTTTTTATATTGCTAAAAGTGGCCGACCTGGACCGGTATTAATAGATATTACCAAAAATGCTCAATTACAACTTGATGAGTTTCCAGAATACATCAAGTGCAACCACATCCGTTCATATAGGCCAAAACCAAAAGTTAGGATTGAGTATGTGGAGCAAGCAGCAAAGCTGATTAACGAAGCGAAAAAACCTTTTGTATTGTTTGGGCAAGGTGTAATTTTAGGTAAAGCCGAAGCAGAATTTAAAACCTTCATCGAAAAAGCGGGAATTCCATCTGCATGGACAATTATGGGCGAAGGTGCTATTCCTACAACCCATCCTTTAAATGTGGGCATGTTGGGTATGCATGGCAATTACGGTCCGAATGTATTAACTAACGAATGTGATGTTTTAATTGCTATAGGTATGCGTTTCGATGATCGTGTTACAGGTCGTTTAGATAAATATGCAAAACAGGCAAAAGTTATTCATTTAGATATTGACCCTGCTGAAATTGATAAAAACGTAAAGGCCGATGTTGGTGTTTGGGGTGATTGTAAAGAAACTTTGCCTTTGTTAACAAACTTAGTTAATGAGAGTAAACACGAAGATTGGCTGGCCTTATTTAGAGATTATAACCAGCAAGAAATAGATCAGGTAATTACGCCAGAGCTTTATCCACAGGGTGATGAAATGACGATGGGCGAAGTATTGCGCAACATTAACGAAATATGCGGTGGCGATGCAATTATTGTAACCGATGTTGGTCAGCACCAAATGGTGGCTTGCCGTTATGCAAAATTTAACAATACGCGTAGTAACGTAACTTCTGGTGGTTTAGGAACCATGGGCTTTGGTTTGCCGGCGGCGATTGGCGCTAAATATGGCGCTCCAGACAAAACGGTTATCGCCATTATTGGCGACGGTGGTTTTCAAATGACCCCACAAGAATTGGGTACCATTATGCAGTTTGGCGCCGAAGTAAAAATCTTGATTTTAAACAACCGTTTCTTAGGCATGGTGCGCCAGTGGCAACAATTATTCCATGACAAGCGCTATTCTTTTGTGAATATTACTAGTCCGGATTTTGTGGCTTTAGCAAAGGCATACTATATAGAAGCCGATAAAGTTGACGAGCGTGCAAACTTGAGAACGGCTTTAGAAACTATGATTAACCATAAAGGTTCGTACTTATTAGAAGTTATGGTTGGCAGGGAAAACAATGTGTTTCCGATGGTGCCACAGGGATGTAGCGTAAGTGAGATTAGATTAAAGTAATTAGAACAAGGATAAAGGAACAAAGATTAAAGACCAAGTTTTATACATCACATCTTTTATCAATGTTCTTTGCTCTTCACTCCATAAAAAAAATATCATGAGTACTGAAGATACTATAAAATACCAGCCAGCAAAAGCTGATTACGAAGGCAAGCAAGAATACAATATTATTGTTTACGCAGAAAACCGCATTGGTTTGCTTAATCGTATTGCTATTATCTTTTCTAAAAGGAAGATCAATATTGAAAGTTTAAATACTTCGCCTTCAGAGATTGAAGGGATACACAGGTTCAATATTGTAATTACAGAGAGTTATGAAGTAGTACGCAAATTGGCTCGTCAGATTGAAAAACAGGTAGAAGTTCTGAAAGTGTATTTTAATACTGCTGATGAAATTATCTGGCAAGAATTGGCGCTTTACAAAGTGTCGACCGATGAGATTGCGGAGAAAGTAACGGTAGAAAGATTACTTAGACAATATGGTGCAAGTGCAGTAGTAATCCGTAAGGATTATACCGTTTTTGCCGTAACTGGGCACAGAGAAGAAACTGATTCTTTGGTAAAAGCTTTAGAACCTTACGAACTGATTGAATTTGTACGCTCGGCAAGGGTGGCAATTATTAAAGACAGTGCGAGTTTCCACGAAAAACTGAAAGAGTTTGAAGCTTTTGAACCGGGAGAAGAACTAGTAGAAAATGAGTTTTTAGATAAAGGCGAGAAGATATTTACGATGTAGGAGAAAGTCGGGAAGACGGAAAGACAGAAAGTCGGAAAAGTTAGAACGACTGAGATTATCTCACCATATCTCGCGGACTTTTCGGACTTCCAGACTGAATTAACTAAACCTGATTGAAGCGAAAATACTTTTTCATGGTAAAATTGAAAAGATTGCCACATCGTTCCTCCTCGCAATGACGTAAAAGGAGCGAATGACATTGACAAAAAGATTGTAGCAAAAAGCAGGACTGCATAAGCCAAGAACTACTGACATTCATTTTCAAAAAAAGAAAGCTGAAAGACCAAGAATAAATAAAAAATAAAGCGAGAACAGCATGAGATTGCTTCGTACCTCGCAATGACGATTAAACTTAAATCAACCGATATAACATAAAAAACAATGGCAAATTATTTTAACACATTACCTCTTAGAGAAAAATTAAACCAATTAGGCGTATGCGATTTCATGGACAGTTCTGAATTTTTGGACGGCGTGAGTGCATTAAAAGGCAAAAAATTGGTGATTGTAGGTTGTGGCGCACAAGGCTTAAACCAAGGTTTAAATTTAAGAGATAGTGGTTTAGATGTAAGCTACACTTTACGTAAGGAAGCTATTGAGGGTAAAAGAGATAGCTGGAAAAATGCGACTGAAAACAATTTCAAAGTTGGTACTTACGAAGAATTAATCCCTACTGCTGATGTGGTAATTAACCTTACGCCAGATAAACAACACACTGCAGTTGTAAATGCAATTATGCCTTTGATGAAAGATGGCGCCACTTTATTGTACTCTCATGGTTTCAACATTGTGGAAGAAGGCATGCAAATACGTAAAGATTTAACGGTTATTATGGTGGCACCTAAATGCCCAGGTAGCGAAGTTAGAGCAGAGTATGTTCGCGGTTTTGGTGTACCTACTTTAATTGCGGTTCACCCTGAAAACGACCCACAAGGAAAAGGACTAGCACAAGCTAAAGCTTATTGTGTAGGTACAGGCGGTCACAGAGCTGGTGTTTTAAAATCATCTTTCGTTGCGGAGGTTAAATCTGATTTAATGGGTGAGCAAACCATTCTTTGTGGTTTATTGCAAACTGGTTCTATCCTATCTTTCGATAAAATGGTTGAAAAAGGAATTGATGCGGGTTACGCATCTAAACTGGTTCAATACGGTGTTGAAGTAATTACGGAAGCTTTAAAGCAAGGTGGTATTACTGCAATGATGGATAGATTGAGCAATGTTGCCAAAATCAAAGCTTTCGAAATTTCGGAAGAATTGAAAGACATCATGCGCCCGTTGTTTCAAAAACACCAGGATGATATCATGAGTGGCGAATTTAGTCGCACAATGATGGAAGATTGGGCTGCTGGCGATAAAAACCTGTTGAAATGGAGAGCTGAAACAGGCGAAACTGCTTTCGAAAAAACACCTGCCGGTGATGTTAAAATTGGTGAGCAGGAATATTTCAATAACTATTTATTGATGGTTGCTTTTGTTCGTGCTGGTGTTGAATTGGCTTTCGAAACAATGGTTCAGGCAGGTATCAAACCAGAATCTGCTTACTACGAATCGTTACACGAAACGCCACTTATTGCCAATACGATAGCTCGTAAAAAATTGTTCGAAATGAACCGCGTAATTTCTGATACTGCTGAATACGGCTGTTACTTATTCGATCAGGCTTGTAAACCATTATTGGCTGATTTCATGAAAAAAGTAGATACTGATTTAGTGGGTAAAAACTTTAACGAAGGCAAAGATGGCGCTGTTGATAACAGAAAATTAATTGATGTTAACGAGGCAATCCGCTCTCATGAAGTTGAACAAATTGGTGCTACTTTACGCAAGGCGATGACTGCAATGAAAGCGATTAAAACTGCATAGAATAAAAAAATGTCATCCTAAGCTTGTCGAAGGAATTCTTTTATTCTTTAAGAAGTCTTCGACAGGCTCAGACTGACAACATTAAATACAAAACAAAATGTCAAAAACATTAGTAGAAAAAATTTGGGATGCACACGTTGTAAAAAGTGAAGAGGGGTTTCCTGATATTTTATACATTGATACACACTTAATACATGAGGTAACTTCTCCGCAGGCCTTTGATGGCTTGCGGAAGAGGGGTTTGCCTGTTTTTCGTCCACAACAAACGGTGGCAACGGCCGACCATAATGTGCCAACTTTGAACCAGTTGTTGCCAATTAAAGAAGAGCTTTCTCGCTACCAGGTGGATATGCTAACTAAAAATTGTGCGGAATTTGGGATTGAACTTTATGGTTTAGGACATCCTTTTCAGGGAATTGTTCACGTAATTGGCCCGGAATTGGGTATTACACTACCGGGAAAAACGATGGTTTGTGGCGATAGTCACACGTCTACGCATGGTGCTTTCGGAGCAATTGCTTTCGGGATCGGAACATCGCAAGTGGAGCAGGTTTTTGCAACGCAATGTTTATTGCAGTCGAAACCTAAAACCATGAAAATTGAGGTCAACGGCGAACTCGGAAAAGGTGTTGGTGCAAAAGATATTATCCTTTACATCATCTCTCAGATTTCAGCAGCTGGTGGAACAGGATATTTTATCGAATATGCGGGTTCAGCAATTGAAAGTTTGAGCATGGAAGCCCGGATGACGATTTGCAACATGAGTATCGAAATGGGCGCTAGAGGCGGTTTAATTGCTCCAGACCAAACCACTTTCGATTACATTAAAGGTAGAGAATTTGCGCCAGTTGGCGAAGAATGGGACAAAGCCTTAGCTTATTGGAAAACATTGTATAGCGATGTTGATGCAAAATTTGATAGTGTGTTAACTTTCAAAGCAGAAGACATTGCGCCTATGATTACTTACGGAACCAACCCAGGAATGGGAATGGGCATCCAAGAGCATATTCCTGCAACTAATGCGCAACCTGAGAAAGAAAAACTTTCTTACCAAAAGGCTTTAGATTATATGGGCTTTGATGATGATGCGTCATTAATCGGCAAACCAGTTGATTACGTTTTCATAGGAAGTTGTACCAACTCTCGTATTGAAGATTTACGCGAAGTAGCTGATTTTGTAAAAGACAAACGCAAAGCGGATAACGTAACCGTTTGGATTGTTCCGGGTTCGAAACAAGTGGAGCAACAAGCAAAAAATGAAGGATTAGATAAAATTTTCGAAGCAGCTGGTTTCCAATTACGTGAGCCTGGCTGTAGTGCTTGTTTAGGTATGAATGAAGATAAAATCCCGGCAGGTAAATATTGTGTGTCAACTTCAAACAGAAATTTTGAAGGCAGACAGGGGCAAAATGCAAGAACCTTACTCGCTAGTCCGTTAACTGCTGCCGCTGCTGCAGTTACGGGAGTTATAACGGATGTGAGAGAGTTTTTAGCTGAAAGCTAAAAGCAGAAGATTAAAGCTTAGATGCTCTTAGGTTTCTTAAATCGTAAAAAATAAAATAAGTAGAGATGCCAGAAATAGTTTGGGATAGTAAATTATACGATAAGCAACATCACTTTGTATCTGATTACGGTGCAGATGTTTTGCAATGGCTTGCACCAAGACCGGGTGAAGATATTTTGGACGTTGGCTGTGGAACAGGTCAGCTGGCAGCGCAAATGGCCGAAATTGGTGCAGAGGTTTTTGGCATAGACGCCTCTACAGACATGATTGCCACAGCAAAAGCGAGCCATCCAAATATCGGTTTTGAGGTTGTTGATGCGACCAAATTGCCTTACAAAAACTTGTTCGATGCCATTTTTAGTAATGCTACTTTTCATTGGATAGAAGACCAACCCGCTTTAATAGAGGGATTGTATAATGCACTAAAACCTAAAGGAAGATTGGTTGCAGAATTTGGTGGCAAAGGAAATGTAAAAAGTATAACCGATGCAATTAGCGTTGCTGCTAAAAATCTTGGACTTTCAGCTAAATTGATTAACGATTTTTGGTACTTCCCTTCTATTTCAACCTATACAACCTTACTAGAGGATCGTGGTTTCGAAGTGGAACAAGCTTGGCTTTTTGACAGACCGACAAAATTAACAGGCGAAGATGGGATGTTAAAATGGATCAATCAATTTGCCACCCATGCATTTAAAAATTTAACAAGCGACGAAGCGGAGGCTATTAAAAGTTTAGCAATAGAAATCTTAAAGCCAAAGTTTTTTAATAAAGGTGAATGGACAGCAGACTACAGAAGATTGAGAATTAAAGCTTGGAAAAGATAAAAGAACAAGGAGCAAAGAGTAAAGAGTAAAGACACAGTCTAAAATTCTAATCTCTCTGAACTAAATACTAGTTAGATGAAAAAATTCACAAAATTAACTTCGGCAATAGTGCCGTTAAATATAGAAAACATAGATACCGACCAGATTATTCCTGCAAGGTTCTTAAAAGCTACTACTCGTGAGGGTTTTGGCGAAAATTTGTTCCGCGATTGGCGTTACGAAAATGACAATAGTCCTAAAGCTGATTTCGTTTTAAACGACCCAACTTACAGCGGTCAGATTTTGGTTGCTGGTAAAAATTTTGGTTGTGGCAGTAGTCGCGAGCACGCTGCCTGGGCTATTCAAGATGCAGGTTTTGATGCAGTTATTAGCAGTTTTTTTGCAGATATTTTTAAAGGAAATGCGCTAAACAATGGTTTACTTCCTATTCAAGTAAGCGAGGAGTTTTTAGCGCAAATTTTTAACGCAGTTGAGAATGATGCAAAATCTCCGTTAGTAGTTGATTTAGAAAATCAAACTGTTACAATCGTTGAAACTGGAAAATCAGAGGGTTTTGAAATTAATCCTTATAAAAAATCTTGTTTAATTAACGGCTATGATGATATCGATTTTATTTTGGCGCAAAAGGGATTGATTGAGGAATTTGAGAAAAGCTAAAAAACTAAAGCTTAAAGCACAAAGCTAATACACACGTCGTTGCGAGGTACGAAGCAATCCTACAAAATCGCTAGGTTCTTTAATCCATCGCTCAAGATTGCTTCGTACCTCGCAATGACGATTAAACAACACAAAGATTAATAAAACTCAGGTGCCCTTAGGTTTCTAAGGTGGTAAAAAAATAAAAATGCAACCATTAGTCAACATTCAAAATTTAAGCCTTAAATACCAACAGAAGTCGGTGTTAACGGATTTGAATTGGACTATCAATTGTGGTGAAAATTGGGTATTGACAGGCACTAGTGGAAGTGGAAAAACTTCGTTAGCTAAAATTATTGCCGGACAACAAAATGCAGTTAGGGAAGTAAAAATTAATTTCAATTCGAATAGCAACCTACCTGCAGAAGTTTTATTTGTAGACAGTTGGTATCAGTTTAAAAACTTAGAAGGCGTTGCAAATTTCTATTATCAACAACGGTATACCAGCCAGCAGGCCAAAGATACGTTAACCGTTCATGCCGAATTGGTGGGCTATGGCAAAGAAAAAGGTCTTCACTTAAATCAAGTAGAACCAATTTTAGAAGCGTTAAACTTCTCCTCTTTCGCCAGTTCTCAACTAATCGAATTATCTAGTGGAGAGCACAAAAAACTGCAATTGGTTAAGGCCTTATGGTTAAAGCCCCAATTGTTAATTATAGACCAGCCCTACACTGGTTTAGATGCATTGTCTCGCAAAAACCTAAATGTATTACTAGATAAGATTGCAGAAGAGGGTGTTCAGTTAATTTTAATCTCTAACGATGATGAGTTACCGTACGCCGTAAATCGCTTTGCGGAAATAATAGACGGACAACTATTAGAAATTGAAGCGTTTAAAGGAACTCTTACCGTAGAAAATAAATCGAAAGAAATACCAGACTTTTTAAAGTCCTCTCCTATTTATTCATCAGAACAAATAGCCAAAATGGTTGATGTAAACATTAGCTATGGCGATAAACAAGTTTTAAAAAACATCAATTGGGAAATTAAAGCTGGCGAAAAATGGTTATTGCAAGGACATAACGGATCTGGCAAATCAACTTTGCTAAGTTTAATTAATGGCGATCACCCACAATCTTACGCTAATGAACTTTACCTTTTTGGCAACAAAAGAGGTAGTGGCGAAAGCATTTGGGATATTAAACAGCATATTGGCTTAATCTCTCCAGAATTTCATTGGTATTTTGATGCTTCGGCCACGGTTTGGCAAAGCATCGCCTCTGGCTTTTATGATACGGTAGGTTTGTTTCAGCAATTACCTTACAGCAAAAGCCAGCAAGTAGATGAGCTAATCGAGTATTTTGAGTTAACGGAGAACAAAAACGAGCTATTAAATCATCTTCCTTTAGGCAAACAAAGACTGGTTTTGCTAGCAAGAACCATTATAAAAAACCCTGAGTTGTTGATTTTAGACGAGCCTTGCCAAGGTTTAGATCAACAGCAAACGCAATATTTTAACCAACTGATTGACGAGTTATGTGCGAATGGCATGACTGTAATCTACGTTGGCCATTTTGATACCCAACTACCTAAAACCCTAACAAATAAATTAGTACTGAGCCAAGGCAAAGTAATAGAAAATACAAAAGCATACAAAAAACAATTAGTATCATGAAGAAGCATATTTTAGTTATTCCTGGAGATGGAATAGGACCAGAAGTTACCCAATGGGGAAAAGCAGCATTAACGCACATTGCCGAAGCTTTCGGTCATGATTTTACTTTTGATGAGGCACTCATGGGTCACGTTGCAATTGAGGCTACTGGAAATCCGCTACCTGAAGAAACGCTGGCCAAGGCAAAAGAAAGTGATGCTATTCTATTTGGTGCTGTTGGCCATGCAAAATATGATAACGATCCTTCGTTAAAAGTACGACCAGAACAAGGTTTGTTAAAAATTAGAAAAGAGCTGGGTTTGTATGCTAACCTGCGCCCTATTTTATTGTTTGACGAACTATTGCACGCGTCGAGCATAAAACCAGGAATTTTAAAAGGAACCGATATTTTGTTCTTTAGAGAATTAACAGGCGATGTTTACTTTGGCGAAAAAAATCGCTCAGAAGATAGAAACACTGCATCAGACTTGATGATTTATCATAAATATGAAGTTGAACGTATTGCGCACAAAGCTTACCAAGCTGCACAAACCCGTAGTAAAAAACTTTGTTCGGTAGATAAAGCTAATGTTTTAGAGAGCTCTCGTTTATGGAGAGAAACCGTACAGGAAATTGCTAAACAATATCCTGATGTAGAAACTACGCACATGTTTATCGATAACGCTGCCATGCAGTTAATTAAAGACCCAAAACAATTTGACGTAGTTCTAACTGCTAATTTATTTGGTGATATTTTGACCGATGAAGCTTCGCAAATTGCTGGTTCTATGGGTATGCTTGCTTCTGCGTCTATTGGCGATGGCACTGGGTTTTTCGAACCAATTCACGGTTCGGCACATGATATTACCGGCAAAGATTTAGCAAACCCACTGGCCTCTATCCTATCGGCGGCACTCATGCTAGAAATTAGTTTTGGGCTTAAGGAAGAAGCAAAAACATTGGTTGACGCAGTTGATTTAGTTTTAAAAGAAGGTTTTAGAACCAACGATATAGCAGACTCGACCACAAACAGATACAAAGTACTCGGCACTCAAGAAATGGGAAAATTAGTACTTAAATTTTTATCACAAAAGTTAAACACCACAACACAAGCATAAAATGATACACGATCCGAATAAAGTCTATATTTTTGACACAACCTTAAGAGATGGCGAACAGGTACCTGGTTGCCAGTTAGATACGAATCAGAAAATTGAAATTGCTAAAGCGCTTGAGTTGCTTGGTGTTGATGTGATTGAAGCTGGTTTCCCAATTTCTAGTCCAGGTGACTTCCAAAGCGTGGTAGAATTATCAAAAGCAATTAAAAACCCTACAATTTGTGCCTTAACCCGTGCAATTAAAGGTGACATTGATGTTGCTGCCGAGTCTTTAAAGTATGCGAAACATCCTCGTATTCATACTGGAATTGGTGCATCGGATATGCACATTAAATACAAATTTAATAGTACACGCGAACAGATTTTGGAACGAGCAGTTGAAGCGGTAAAATACGCCAAAAAATTTGTAGAGGATGTTGAATTTTATGCAGAAGATGCCGGAAGAGCCGACAACGCATTTTTAGCGCAAATGATTGAAGCCGTTATTGCAGCAGGTGCAACTGTGGTTAATATTCCGGATACTAATGGATACTGTTTACCAGATCAATACGGGGCGAAAATTCTGTACTTAAAGGAAAACGTTAAAAACATAGACCAAGCAATTATTTCTGTACATTGCCATAACGATTTAGGTTTGGCTACTGCAAATAGCATAGCTGGGGTGGTTAACGGCGCTCGACAAATTGAGTGTACCATTAATGGTATTGGCGAGAGAGCTGGCAACACCGCTTTGGAAGAAGTTTCAATGATTTTGAAAACACACAGTTTAGGTTTGCATACAGGTATTAACAGCAAACACTTTACAGAAATTAGTGGCATGGTTAGTCGTATGATGCACATGCCAGTACAACCGAATAAAGCCATTATCGGTAAAAATGCCTTTGCGCACAGTTCTGGCATTCATCAAGATGGGTTTTTAAAACACCGCGAAAATTACGAGATTATTAACCCTGAAGATGTTGGACTAAACAGTGCTGATATTATATTGACTGCCCGTAGCGGTCGCCACGCTCTAAAGCACCATTTAGAACGTTTAGCTTACGATGTAGAAAAAATAAATATTGATGATGTTTACGAACGCTTTTTAGTTTTAGCTGATGAAAAAAAGGACATTACCGATGATGATTTGCTTTTTTTAATGAGCGATGGCGAAACGGATTCTTATAAAAATGGCTACAAATTAAACTTACTTCAAGTAGTTTGCGGAGATTTGGTTAATCCTACGGCAACCATTAAACTACAGCACGAAGGTGTAGAAAAAGAGGCCAAAGCCGAAGGAAATGGTCCTGTAGATGCGACAATAAATGCAATTGTAAGTATAATTGATAAGGATATTACACTTAAGGAATTTACAATACAGGCTATGCATGGCGGTAGCGATGATGTAAGTAAAGTAAATATGAAGGTTGATTTTGAAGGTAAATCTTTTGTAGGTTACGGTTTTAGCACTGATATTGTAAAGGCTTCTGCAAATGCATATTTAGATGCAATTAATAAGTTTTTGTAGTTGAGTAGCGAAGAACAAGGAGCGAAGATAAAAGAACAAACAGCAAGGAACAAGGAACAAGGAACAAGGAGCAAAGATAAAGGAGCAAGGAGCCGAGAGTAAAGATAAATCGTCATTGCTAGGTACAGCCTGTCGCGATTTGTTGAGAAAGCAATCGTAAAAACGAAAGGTAAGATTCTTTGTAGAGATAATGCTTCTATGTAGCAATGAAGCCCGTAACTTAAACCTGATTGCAGTGGAAATACTTTTTACCAAATCCCCTTTAGGGGATTTAGTGGTAAAAAGATTGTAGCGGAAAGCAGGATTGACATAACGAAAAAGCACAGGAACCTGCTTTTCAAAAAAATTATTAAAACATTTACACAACACTAAAAGCCCATTAAGGGTTTGGGTTAGAATATGAATAACACGATAGCAAATACACTAGATTTTAGTTCTGCATCTCAGCGGTTAAAAGGCGTTGTAAAACGTACGCCTTTGGAGTTTAACGCGGGTTTATCTTCTTTTTACAATGCAAATATTTATTTGAAAAGAGAAGATTTGCAAATTGTTAGATCATATAAATTACGTGGTGCCTATAATAAAATAAGCTCTTTACCTGAAAGCGATTTAGTTAACGGCGTAGTCTGTGCTAGTGCTGGAAACCATGCGCAAGGTGTTGCTTATTCTTGCAAAAAGCTAGGCATAAAAGGTGTTATTTTTATGCCAGAGATTACACCAAAACAGAAGGTTAAACAAACCTATATGTTTGGTGGCGATAATGTAGAGGTGGTTTTAGTTGGCGATACTTTTGATGATTGCCTAAAAGAAGCCTTGGCTTACAGTGCCGAAAAATCTGCGACATTTATTCCTCCTTTTGATGATGAAAAAGTAATTGAAGGGCAAGCAACTGTTGGCGTAGAAATTTTTGAAGACCTGCCCGATTTGGATATGATTGTGATGCCGGTTGGTGGTGGCGGTTTGGCTTCT
Organism: Pedobacter namyangjuensis; assembly: GCF_003313325.1. Classification (GTDB taxonomy): domain Bacteria; phylum Bacteroidota; class Bacteroidia; order Sphingobacteriales; family Sphingobacteriaceae; genus Pedobacter; species Pedobacter namyangjuensis. The sequence goes on from NZ_QMHQ01000003.1 coordinate 719,435, forward strand.
GGCGTAAGCGCTTACATGAAAACCGTTAAACCAGATGTAAAACTGGTTGGTGTTGAACCTTTAGGTGCGCCTTCTATGGTTACTGCAATGGAACATGGCGGACCTTATACGTTGGATGAAATTGACAGGTTTGTTGATGGTGCAGCGGTGAAAAGAATTGGGCACATAACTTACGAGTACTGCAAGCAGTTGCTCGATCAAATGCATTTAATTCCGGAAGGAAAAATTTGCACTACCATATTAAAACTCTACAACGAAGACGCAATTGTGGTTGAACCAGCTGGCGCACTTTCTGTGGCAGCGCTTGAACAACTGAAAGATCAAATTGAAGGAAAAACGGTTGTTTGTATTGTTAGCGGTGGCAATAACGATATCGAAAGAATGCAAGAAATTAAAGAAAAATCTTTACTATTTGAAGGTTTGAAGCATTATTTCATTGTTCGTTTTCCGCAGAGACCAGGTGCCTTGAAGCTTTTTGTGAACGAGGTTTTAGGTCCGCAGGATGATATTACCCGATTTGAATTTATTAAAAAAACGAATAGGGAAAATGGCCCCGCCCTAGTGGGTATCGAGCTGACTAATAAAAATGATTATACGAGCTTGGTACAACGGATGAAAGAATTTAAATTTGAGATTATCGAATTAAATCAGGATCAAACTTTGTTTGAATATCTGGTTTAAAAATTCGTCATGCTGCATTTAGTTCAGCATCTGTGCAAAAAATTTAAAGAAATGAATTTTAAAGATTTAAGCAACAAAACCCTAATTGCCGACAATGATATTGATTGGGAAGATTTAGGCGCTGGCGTAAAACGAAAAATTATGGCTTATGATGATAGCCTAATGTTGGTAAAGGTAGCGTTTGAAAAAGGTGCCGTTGGAACTATACACAACCATCCGCATTTACAGATGAGTTACGTAGCTAAAGGTAGTTTTGAGGTTACCATGGCTGATGATAAAAAAATGCTTAATGAAGGTGATGTATTCTTCGCTCCTAGCAATGTTTTCCACGGTGTGATTTGTTTAGAAGACGGCTTATTAATAGATATTTTCAACCCGCACCGGGAAGATTTTGTAAAGTAAAGACCAAGTTGTTTATTACCACCTAAGGTAACCTAAGAATTTTTATAATTACCAAGCTAACTCAGGTTGCTAATGTGGCTGAAAAAATTATTCAAAAACTAACCTTACATTTTTATAGCCCAAACCTTCTATAATTGGTTTGAGTACACTTGTTGCGTTGGTTTTAGTTTGTGCTAAAATATTCGATTTTTTGACCTCGTCTGTTAGCTTTCGCTCTGCTTCTTTATAAGCCGCATCTACAAGATCAGCTTCCCTAAAAAATGCCATCTTTGTATCGTAAACCCTAGATTTTTTATGGTCTATTTTAACATAGCAAATCTCAGGTTCGGGCAATACGATTACTGCGGTGTCTGCCTCTACATTAATATTTTCTCTGGTAATTTTTGTTAAATCGATACAACCAACTGCTTCTGCTTTAATTATGAGCAAAACACTAGCTTCTGGCAAAAAATCGGTTTTGGCTTTATGCTCAAGAACATCGCTAATTTGGTAACGAACTAATTCTAGTTTACCGATAGCTTCTATTTTTTCTACTAACAGTTGATGCTTGTTTTCTACCGATGTGCTAATGCTGAATGTTTTTGTAAGAAACAAATAACCTGCAACAATTAGCAAAACCCAAGGTAAAATTTGAAAGATTCTTTTCATATCGATTTGCAAATGCAATTATTACACCAAAATAAAGCAAATAAGTAAAGCAAAAGAAGATTCGACCACCTAAGGGATTTTAGCAAACCTAAGACGTATTATTTGACATACTACTAAAGTGTTCTTAGGTTTCTAAGGTGATTTCATGAACGACTACGCTTTAATTAAATTGCAACATTTACGCTACCAATAAAATATAATTAAGCACGTAAGTTTTTGGCAGTAGTTTTGTATTACGAAAAGTACAAACACACAAATAACCACACAAATCATGAAAAGAATAACCCTACTCCTACTTTGCATTGCCACACTAGGTTTGGCGTCTTGCAAAAAAGACACTATTATTAATCAAACTACACCAAACAGAACAATTGTTTTTGACATAAACCCAAATAGATGGGTTTTAGAAAATGGTGCATACTACCTTGATTTAAACATTCCCGAAATTGATGACATCAATTTCTATGATGAAGGTATACTTGTTTACACCGCTACTCCAAATTATACGAACTATTATCAATTACCGTATGGCCAAATGGACTATGAAGCTCATATTGGCGGTATCTCGATAAGCAGAGCAACGTTACCGACAACGCCTATTAGAATAAAAGTTGTTCTCGTAGCAGCCGAAAACGTTACTTAAAAGAAAAATTTAGAACTCTAAAAAACGACCAATGTTCGCCTGAACGTGGTCGTTTTTTTTATGCGTACCGCTATTGAGCTGTAGAGCTCTTATAATTACACCGTTTCTTTCTAACAAAAGTTCGTCGTAAAAACCTTTGTAGTAAACTTCTTTCACTTCAAAACGTCTGCTGTTCCAGTTGCTTTTAAGCTCTACCCATTCAGGATAAAAAACTACCATATTCTTAACTGTTTTTACACCTATTTGTTCTGCCTCCTGTCTGGTTAAACTTACGGCATTACCCAATATTTGGGCAGTATATAAATTACTCGGGTTCTGATAAATATTTTCAGGTCTATCATTCTGCAACAATTCGCCATTTTTTAAAATAAGCAACTGGTCTGCTAAAAACAAACCATCCGTTGGATCGTGAGAAACCAAAATAACAGTCAAACCTGTTTCTTTAGCTAACCTTTTAATATCTGCACGAAGTTGATTTTTCAGCAAAGAATCTACCTGAGAAAAAGGCTCATCCAATAATAAAACTTTGGTATTGCTAATTAATGCTTTGGCAATGGCCACGCGTTGTTGTTCGCCACCGCTAAGCTCTATAATTTTTTTATCCTTTAACTTCGTAATATGCAAATGTTCCATCATCTGCATTGTTTTTTGTTGCTTGCCGGCAATATCGGTGTTAGATAACATCGAGGCAATATTATCGTAAACCTTTGCATAAATGTTTAGCGAAAAATCTTGCGTTACCATTTTCATTTCCGCATTTCCAGGTATCAATTGCTCATCTGGTCCTTTAACTTTTTTGCCGTTTAAAAGCACTTCGCCATTATCAGGTTTTATCAAACCGTAAATAGTCTTTAACAAAGTTGATTTCCCACTACCACTCTCACCAATAATTGCAACAATATCGCCCTGCTTAATATTAAAACTGATATTATTTACGCCCGAATTTTGGGTTTGCAAATATTGTTTAGTTAGGTTATTTACGCTGATAATAATTTCGCTCACGGCGTAAAGATAGCAAAAAGCTAAAAGCACAACGACAAAAGCTTAAAGCACAAAAAAATCCTGCAAACTTTCGCTTGCAGGATTGGGTTTATTTGTGTGTGTTTGTCGGTTCAATTGTCATTCGTTCATTAATTTGGGATTTCCTAACCTCCTATCTCTGACTTCCAGACTTTACTGACTTCCGGACTTATTTTCTAGTTCAAGCCTAAAGTAATACCGAATGCCATGTTTTTAACTTCTTTTTGTGGAGCGCTTTCAAACATATCACTTGCATAATATTTAGCAAATAATGCTACACTTCCGTAACCAAGTCTTAATGAGCCTCCATATCTAAACGGAGCGAAGTTATAATCGTCTTTAACTTTTACTTTTCCACGCTCATCGCTTATTTGTTTTACTTTACCGCCTAGCAAAAATGCTATTTCCGGACCAGCAACCGCATAGAAACGTCTACCATGTTTATCTTCTTTGCTTCTTAACTCAAAGTTTAGCGGAACGTGTACATAACTGCTAGAAAAACGGTTTTTACTAAACTCAATATCTTCCGTTACATAACTCAACTCAGGTGTGTTTTTTTGAATGGTAATATCATCTTTTAAACGAATGTGAGTCCAGTCGAAACCACCGGCTAAGTAAATTTTAAAGTTCGAGTTAAACCTATATCCAAATTGAACAACATCAAAAGACAAGTGGCTAGTTTTACCTGCTTTATAGTCTAAAAATTCATTTTGAGGCGATAAGGTAAAGCTTCCATTATCAATCAATTTAGAAAAACCGATGTCTAAACGTGTAAACGTTATGCCCCCTACAAAACGGCCCTTGCTAGCAATACTATCCTGATTTTTTCTAGATATAAAACCATTATCGCCACCACCTATACCTATGGTTATGTTTTTACCGTAGTTAATTGTTTTTTTGGTACTATCTTGTTGTGCTTGTGCATTTGAGCCTGCCAGAAAAGTAAGTCCACTTACTAAAACTGCTGTTAATATAAAAGTTTTCATTTGTGTGTTTTTTAAATGTTTGTTTGGTTTATTAAAATGCTTGCAAGCTGTTTTTTATCTATCTTTTTTAGAATTCAGTTTTAAGAATCCTATGTTTATTCCAATTATCGACGAATCATCATCGTCTGTGTTAAATCTTATTAGTTTTTTATCTCTCTTATCAACCTTCTCTACCACATAGTTTACAAGATCTCCAACATTTCTAATTCCTTTTCGCTCTGCAGCTACTTCGCTAATGCTATTATCCGTTACCTCTTGCGGTACTTCAACATGTGCATAAACAATTGGGTTATCCACTACTGTCTCCTCAATTTTTGCTACCTCAATTGGTTTGGCCTCTTGTTGTTTTATAGGTAGACGTTCGTTTTCTTTAGATGGTTGCAAGCTTGCAAGAAAATTTTCGTTGTTATTTTTCTCTTCACCTTTTGCTGTGTTAACATAAACCGCTTTTGTTGCAACACTAGCTTTATTATCATCAACAACAGTAACTTGAGCTGCCATCGGTACTTCCTGCGTAGAAGATTTAACAGGCGCTACAACTGCAAAACTTTCAGTTCCACGAAGCACAATTTTTTCCTTTTTCTGAAAAACCAGCATAGCCGATGCCACCACTACAACACTTGCCGCCGCCATCCAAAATATAGGCAATTTGCGTTGTTTAGTTTTCGGTGCTAATTGTTGTTCAATTCCAGCCCATAAATTTACCGACGGCTCCACTTCCGCATCAGCAAACTGATCTCTAAATAATTTATCGAATTCTTTATCCGGCATGTGTTGCATAACCAAAGCCCTCCATTTTAATAATTTCTTGTTGCAATATTGCTCTCGCCCTACTCAACTGCGATTTGCTTGCACCTTCTGAGATGCCCAACGTTTCCGCAATTTCTTTATGAGAATATCCTTCTATGGCATACATGTTAAAAACCATTCGGTATCCATCTGCTAATTTTTGTATTACTTTCAGTAAATCCTGCATGCCTAAGCTGCTAAAATCAAAACCGGCAGATGGTTGTTCGTAAGCATCCTCAATAGGCACTACATTTAACGAGCGTAGGTTTTTTCTATAACTTTCAATCGCAGTATTTACCATAACTCTGCGTATCCAGCCCTCAAAAGATCCCTCACCCCTATACTCTTTTATCTTACTAAAAACCTTAACATAACCCATCTGCAATGAATCCTCGGCTTCCATACGGTCTTTGGCGTATCGCATACAAACGGCCAACATTTTAGATGCAGTCTGCTTGTAAAGCATTTCTTGCATCTTCCTGTCGCCAGCTTTGCAGCCATCCATCAAGTCATCAATCGTATATGTTTTAGTCACCTTCATCTTTTGTTTGTATAGGGTAGATGAACCTTAAGCAAGAAAGGTTGCATGTATCCTAAAATATTTTTTAATTTCTATTTTTTTCGAAAATCAATGTCACTGCACCAAACAACTCTAGCCCCGCTATACGCTTTACTGCGTGCTCGCTACTATCGGGTTTAAAATGCAAAAACAGCTTTTCATAGGTCGTTTTTCCCGTCAACGCAACATAAATCGTAATTAGTAAGATTACCCCCCTTAGTTAAAGGGCTATTTGTTAATTTATGCTATTTGCTTTTAGCTTTAAAAAGTCTAAAATTCTCTTTGTAGGTTAAAAAGAAAGAGTGGTTAAATTGCAACTGTTTGTCAGCATTATCTAAATCAAAATGTGGTTCAAAACGAACATCTAAATATAGCTTAGGCAACAACTCTTTTTGGTAGGCATATCTAAAGGCCAATATACTTCTGCTACTTTGCAAATAGCCAGTGTTATGCAAGGTATTTGAAACCGATGCGTATAAAGGCATACCTTTTATGGTAATAAAATTATTGCCCTTCCAGTATGAAGCTACCAAACTTCCCCATTTAGAATTTACGCCAGCATTTAGCCACAAGCCTGTACCATTATCAAAAGCCCTAACTTTATTTGACGAGAAATCTTTGTAAACCGCTAAATAATTATCTGTAAACAGCTCGTTAATATTTCCGTTAAACTTTTTGTGTAGTTTTAATCCAACCGCACCGTTAACTAAAGTACTAACCCCCACATTGTCTACAACATCTATCTGCCCTCCCTGATGGTATGCTAAAAACTGGGTTGGTAAACTTAATTTCCAATTATTGCTATTTATCAGATCTGTTTCAGCAGCTAGACCACCAATAATTTCTTCTTTTTTTGCATCGCCACGATAAATCATCTCCTGCCAAGCAATCCAGGCATCTAGTTTAAACTTCTGTTTATCAATTAAAAGTTGGGTGCCGTATTCTACTGGGTTAGTAATTTTACCTTCAAAATTGTATAAAGGTTCAATGTAACCATGTTGTATATTGCCCTCTAAACTCCCAAAAACCAAGGTTAGGTCTTTTTTGCTATACTTTATATTAAATAATGGCTTTGCTTCGTAAATACCGTTATCTCCAAAGTCTTTACGAATATAAGCTCCGGCTGTTATAGCCAAATTAGGATTTGCATAATAAACAAGTTGCGGCTCTAACTGTGTACCGTACAAAGTGTAACCGTCATGAAATTTATTAGTGTACTCGTAATTTCTTACGTAGTTAAAGTTGTAGATGTTCAAGTGTAATTCTTTGCTTAAACTATCTGCCGGACGAATGCGGTTGTAAAGCGTTTCGTTGTTAAACTGGGCCTTAGTGGCAAATGCTACGCCTAAAAGAAGAAAAAGCAGAAAATACCTTTTAGAACAAAATTGATTAATCATTAATCGCGATTTAAGTCGCAAATTTAAGATTGTTTTTGGTTAGTTATGTTAAAGAAAGGCGAACAATCAAATTTAGTTTACAACATTTGCCGTAAAAAATTTTAATTACTTTTTTCTCGGATTTTTTTGTACATTTTCACCGCAAACATAATCACCAATGCAATACCCATTATGCCTATAAGGCCATAAATCCAATTTACTGCATTTCTAAGTATCACTGCAAAAACAATGGCTATCATAAAAACAGTTGCAAGTTCTCGCCATAGCCTCAGCTTAAAGCTAGTCATTTTAAAAACGCCGTGCTTTAGTTGCTTAACTATATTTTGACAAATAAAGTGATAAATGAGTAGCGCAACTACAAATGCTAATTTAACATGCATCCAATCTGCTTGCAACAAACCCGGATTAAGATAAAGCATGGTAACTCCCGCTAAAACAGAAATAATCATAGCTGGAGTAGCTATAATTTTCCAAAGAGTCGCTTCCATCTTAACAAACTGTACTGTTAAAATAGATTTTTCCGGCTCTGGCTTGTCCTGCGCTTCTGTATGGTAAATGAAAAGGCTTAAAATATAAAACAAACCCGCCATCCAACTAATGACGAATACGACATGAACCGCGGTAAAATATCTATAGTATTCTTCCATTTTAAACTTTATCTAAAATATAGGTCTTAACCCATCCAGGAACAGAAAGCTGTTCAAATTCCCCATAGCCATCTTTCAGTTTTCCAATAAATTTATGCTTTAACCCAGAGTTATCCCAAAGATAAGTTTCATCAGCCTTTTTAATCATATCGGCTAATAAACCCATCGTTAAAAAATATCGTTTTTCAACTTTGTCTCCTTCCACTGCGTGTCCACCTTTTTTAACTCTGTCTTTTACACGTTCCAAATTCATTATTGGAGTCTCAGTGCCAATAAAATATAAATAAACTTTATAATTATTTTGATGAGCAAAGTCAATTAAATCTAATTTAGAAGGATGAGAAAAAACTGTTTCAAATGAAAAAGATTGTTTATTCTGAATTAATACATGCCTGATAAAATCTGCTATAATCGCAAAATGATAAGAGTTAAAAACAGTTTTTTTACCATTAGCATTAACAATCACATTAGATCTGAGCGCCAAATTCCAACTTTGCTCGTCAAACCCAGCTTTCTTGTACAGCCCACTACTTAAACAGAAGTCATCGAACTGTTCTTTAGTGCACGAAATCTCAAAATCAGAAAGGTTAATGAAATTAGTTTTCTTATAGAATTGCTCTAAATTATCAGCATTTATAAATAACCTAGTAGAAAAGTAAATCGACTGAATAGAATCAAACAAAGTTGTTTTACCAGATCCATTCGGACCGGCAAAAATTCTCAGTTTTGGTTTTGGAGACATTAAAAAAGTTTAATTCTCTTACTACGGATGCGCTTCTTTTTAAATGAACCTACCGCAATTTGCACACTTCTCCCATCGTTAAATGTTCTATATACGCCATCCTCTTTAACCTCGGTTACTCCCAAGTTCAAGGCATCTATAACGCGAATTACATCATCCATTTTTTTATTAATGGCGTTAATAACTTGCTTTATTGGAAGCTTATCTTCATCCTTAAGAGATTTAACAGTCATAGCTAAGTATTTAAGTTATACTAATATAATAATTTTGCCTTAATGTTTTAAAGAACTAGTACCTAAATTCCTTTACAACCTCAATTGCATATTTCACATTATCAAAAGGGATATCTGGCATAATACCATGACCTAAGTTAAAGATGAACCCCTCGGTACCACGCATTCTCTCAAATAATTGATGAATATGTTTTTTAATTACCGGCTGGTCTGCGTATAAAATATGAGGATCTAAATTTCCTTGTACAGCAATCCCGGCAGGTAAAGCGTTTTTAATATTCAATAAATCTGCATTCCAATCAACCGAAATCACATCAGGTTTTGCCTCTGCCATAATGGGTGCAAAAACCGAACTTCCCTTACAGAAAGAAATGATAGGCGTATTTGTTCTGTTCAAACCCGCAATAATCTGCTGATTATATTGATGAGAAAACTCTTGGTAATCGTTCCAAGACAATGCTAAAGCCCAACTATCAAACAATTGCAAAGCGTTAACGCCAGCTTCTATTTGTAGGTTAAGGTAGTCGGTAGTTACCTTAGCGATCTTTGCCAATAATCTATGAGCCAACTCTGGATGATTATGAATCAACAATTTGGTTAACTTAAAATCTTTAGAAGAACCACCTTCAACCAGGTAGCTCATAACTGTAAAAGGGGCACCGGCAAAACCAATTAAAGGAATAGAACCATTTAAACGTTGTTGGATAACTTTGATAGCATCTGCAACATACTGCAATCTGTCTAAAACATCAACTTCCAGTTTTTCTATGTCTTGCGCATTACGAACAGGATTTGCAAATTTTGGTCCAACACCTTGCGTAAAACTTAAATCTCCGCCCATTGCTTCGCCTGTTACCAAAATATCAGAAAACAAGATTGCAGCATCGATACCTAATAAATCTACTGGCAACATGGTAACATCTGCAGCAATTTCTGGCGTTTTGCACATCTCTAAAAAAGAGTATTTGTTTTTAATTTCCCAATATTGTGGCATAAAACGGCCTGCTTGGCGCATCATCCATACGGGTGGGCGTTCGGTAGCTTTAGAAAATGCTGCGTCTAAAAATAAGTTATTCTTCATGTTGTCTGTTATGCCAATCCGTTGGCCTCTTTCTCTATAATTTCTATAATACTTTTTGCTCTGCTACTTGTAGCGAGCTCTTTTGCTTTAGCTGCGTAAGCCAATGCTCTTTCTCCATCCTTTTTCCGCAAAGCGAGATTGGCCAAATGTATTAATACAAAAGCCTTATCATTTTTTCCGCCCAGAGGGAAACGACTTGCAATTTGAAAATGAAATTCTGCATTCTCAAAATCCTCTTTTTGCAAGGCTATATTCGCTTTCATAAATTCGTAGTACCCACGTCTACTTTTCGCTAGCCTATCCGGATTAGCGACTTCTGCAAGTATCTGCTCGGTTTTTTCGTAATTGGCATTTTTAAAATGCTTTGAAGCCAGCAAAACAGAGCTGTGTTTAAAGTGGCTCCATAAAACAAATGCAAAGAGAAAGCCGGCAATTGTTGCCAGCTGATATTGTTCGTAACTTAAACTTACCAATGCACAGATGACAAAAAATGCCATTAGCGCATATCTACTCCAAGTATTGTACATTAATGCTCTATATCTGTAAATTTATAGCCAACACCCCTAATAGAGTGGAAATAAACTGGATTTTTCTGATCTGGCTCAAAATATTTACGGAACGTTAATATAAAGTTATCTATCGTTCTTGTTGATGGATAAACATCATAATTCCAAACGGTTTCCAAAATCTGCTCGCGAGACACAGCCTCATTTTTACGCTCAATTAAAAGCTTAAGCAACATGGTTTCCTTTTTTGTTAACGGAACTACAACCCCATCATCTTGTTTTAACTCAAATGAATTAAAATAAATGGTTTTATCGCCGATTTTGTAAGAATTTAATTCTTTCAAATCATCTGATTTCAGGCTACGTTTCACCAAAATACCAACGCGTAGAATTAGTTCTTCTAAGTTAAATGGTTTAACCAAGTAATCGTCGGCACCCTTTTTAAGACCCATAACACGATCTTCGCTAGTATTTTTAGCCGTTAAAAACAAAATAGGAACTTCGGTATTTTCTAAACGAATAGTTTCACAAACTTGGAAACCATCCATTTCTGGTAGCATTACGTCTAATATAATAAGGTTAAAGCGCTCTTCCTTAAAAACTTTTAAAGCGGTTTTGCCGTCTTTAACAGCATGAACTTTATAGCCTTCTAATTCGAGGTTTAATTTAATGGCATCTAACAAATGATCTTCGTCTTCTACCAACAGTATTCTTAATTTTTGTGGCATATCAATTAAAATGTTACTTCAAAAATAGCACCCTGCGGTGCGTTATCTCTAACGCTAATATCAGCGTCGTGGTTTTGTAATACTTCTTTAACAATAAACAAGCCAAGTCCAGTACCTTTCGCTTTGCGTACATTTTCATCTCCCACACGATAAAATTTATCGAAAATAAGCATTTTTTCTTCATCAGGAATGCCTGGTCCTTTGTCCGAAACGGTTAAAAAAGGCTTACTGCCATTTTGGCGCAACTCCACTGCAACTTCGGCACAGGGCCCCGAATATTTTACTGCATTTTCTATTAAATTGGTAACCACCGAAGACAGGGCAAATTTATCGCCCATTACACTAATTCCCTTTTCTATTTTAGTCTTTATAATTTGCTCGCAACCACAAGAGTGCACTTGCAAACGGTCGGCTATTTTTGCAACCAGTTCAGAAAAATCAAATTCTTCTTTTGGGAATGAGTAGGTACGACTTTCTATCTTGGTAGCTAACAGCATATTCTCTACTAAATCGTCTAATCGTTCTACATCTTTTAACGAATTACTAATCAAGGTTGTTCGTTGCTCTTTGTCTAACTCTCTACGTAAAATTGTTTGCAACGAAAGTTTTATAGCTGCCAAAGGCGATTTAAGTTCGTGCGTTACCGACATTAAGAAGTTTTGCTGTTGCTCCTTTAACTTATCTTCTTTTTTAATTGAGGCGTGAATAAAATATGCGCCAACACCTAGTAAAAACAAAAATACAGCACCTTCCCCTATCACCATACCAACGCGTTGCGGTTGTAAATCTATTAATACAGATCCCCACCAGAACATTTCTAGCAAGGCGTAGAGCAATAGAAAGTAAAAGATAAGAATTGATTTTTTCATCGTTATCAGATTATTTCTTACTAAATACTAAATCCAATGAATCAAAAATAGCCCTCTTAGCTTTTTCCAATTCAATTTTAGTATGTGCTGCCGATACAAAACCAACTTCGTAACCAGACGGGCCTAAATAAATCCCTCTATTTAAAAGCTCTCTGTGCATCACTTTAAATTTCTCCATACTCGTTGGATCAATATCATCTGCGGTTTTAATATCGCTATCGGTAAAGGCAAACCAAAAGATAGACCCAACGGTAAAAACTTTGAACTTATAATTTCTAGCATCTGCAAAACGCTGTATGCTGGCAACAAAGTCCTGCGTTTTATTATTTAGTTCCTTGTAAAAACCAGCACGCAATAATTCGGTTAAAGTTGCAATACCTGCTGCCATTGCCACCGGATTACCAGATAGTGTGCCAGCCTGGTAAACGCCACCATCTGGAGAAACATGACCCATTATTTCGGCCGATGCACCGTACATGCCAACAGGTAAACCACCACCAATAATTTTACCGTAAGTTACAATATCTGGGGTAATGCCATAATGTGCGGCTGCGCCCTCAAAACCTACCCTAAAGCCGGTAATTACTTCATCAAATATTAAAAGTGCGTTATTGGCTTTGCAAGTTTCACTTAAAAACTTAACATATTCCTCATCTTGCATTAGCAAGCCATTATTAGCAGGGATACCTTCAATAATTACCGCTGCAACTTGATCTTTAAATTGTTCAAATGCCTGAATAATGGCATTTTTATCATTTAATGGAATAACAATAGTTTCCTCGGCAAACGATTTTGGAACGCCAGCCGAAGAAGTTTCGCCAAAGGTTACTAAACCAGAACCAGCCTTAACTAAAAGCGAGTCGCTATGACCATGGTAGCAACCTTCGAACTTGATGATTTTATCTTTTTGCGTATAACCGCGAGCCAACCTAATCGCCGACATAACCGCCTCTGTGCCAGAACTCGTAAAACGAATTTTTTCTACAAAACGATTGTTCTTTATAATCAGTTCTGCTAATTCGTTTTCTAAAGCCGTAGGTGCGCCAAAACTCATTCCGTTCTGCATTACCTCTACTACTTTTTCTCTAATCTTTGTGTTGTTATGCCCTAAAATTAGCGGACCCCAACTTGCACAAAAATCAATAAACTGGTTGCCATCGGCATCCCAAATAAAACAACCATCACCTTTTTGTATAAATAATGGCGTACCATAAACAGATTTAAAAGCCCTAACCGGAGAGTTTACACCACCCGGAAAATAAGTTTTAGATTTCTCGTACAAAGCAGCCGATTTCTCTCTGCTAATATCTGGCTTGCTACCCGTATTAACTGGCAATTCTGCCTCGTTTCCAGTAAACATCTTTTTCAACTGTTCTAACATTATTATAAGGTTAAAGATTAGAAGGTGAAAGGTAAAAGGTTTGGGCGTATAATCCCTCAACCTCCATACCTTTGGCCTTCTACCTTAGTTACATCCAATTATTTTCTACAATATCTCTAATATGGTAGGTGGTTATAATACTAGCGCCTGCTCTCGCAAAAGCGTGCATCGTTTCCATTACTACTTTCTGTTCATCTATCCAACCTTTTTCCGCTGCTGCTTTAATCATTGAGTATTCTCCAGAAACATTGTAGCAAGCAATAGGTAAACCACTGTTTTGTTTTAAATTGCTAATTACATCTAAATAAGCCAAAGCAGGCTTAACCATGAGCACATCTGCACCTTCAGCTTCATCAAGCAAGGCTTCTCTTAAGGCTTCGTTTCCATTTCTGAAATCCATTTGGTAAGCTTTTCTGTCGCCTTTATTTGGCGCACAATCTGCAGCTTCTCTAAAGGGTCCGTAATATGCCGATGCAAATTTTGTAGCATGGCTCATAATAGCCGTATTTACAAAACCGCTTCCATCCAATTTTTTTCTAATTGCACTAACTCGCCCATCCATCATATCAGATGGTGCCAACATATCTGCACCAGCCTCTGCATGGTTTAAGGCCATTTTTGCAATCAGCTCTACCGACAAGTCATTTTGGATGTAATCATCTTTCATTATCCCGCAATGCCCGTGAGATGTATATGAACACACGCAAACATCGGTTACAATGTAAAGGTCGTCGCCAAAATTCTTTTTTAGCTCTTTAACCGCCACTGGCACTAAAGAATGTGGATCGTATGCAGACTTTGCATCATCACTTTTTTCGTCGCCAACACCAAAAAGCATAATTTTATTAACACCAAGTCTTAATCCTTTCTCTACGTCTTTAATTAAATTATCTGTAGAAAAATGGTTAATACCTGGTATGGCGTCTATCGCTTTTGTAACATTTGTGCCCGGCACCACAAAATAGGGATACACGAACATATCCTTAGCTAATCGCGTTTCGGCAATCATTTCTCTAACTACTGGATTTTTCCTTAACCTACGTGGTCTTTGCATAATATTATCAAGTATTTAGACTTTTAGTCTATTTTATATTTATATTTTTGAAAAGCATTTGCTGTGCTTTTCGGGTATTTCAGTCCTGCTATTCGTTTCTCCCGATGAAAAATCGGGATCCACTGCTATCAGGTTTAGGTTACAAAATTGAGTGCTAATAAGATCCTTTTTCTGGCACAGCTTTAAAATTGGTTTTGCGAAAACTGACAAAAGCTATTCTCCGCAATGATTTAGCGGTTAAAAACCTTTCGCCTTCAACCTTTTACCTTATTTATATTCCAAACACTGCTTCGGCCAAACCTATTTCATCTGGCGAATAAGGCAAATTAAATTTAACACCCATTTCTGCCAATTTTTTACCGGTAGAGTTGCCAATTGCGATTACCTGTTGCTCTGGCTCAAGCAAATTGTCAACAAAATAAGCATCAACGTTAGACGGACTTGTAAAAATCAAAATTTCTGCAGCTGTGCCATCAATATTATCCTCAACAACTGTTTCGTAAATTGGCAAATCAACAACCTTTGTAGCTTCGGTTAGCGATTTTTGTATGGTTAACAAAGAATCTTGAGCTCTCGGAAACAAAACTGTTTTTCCATCTACTGCTTTTGCAAAATCTTGCGCAATCTCTTCAATTCCGCCACCTTCACCAACAAAATCTGCTAAAAGACCAAACTTGCGCAACGTATCTTCAGAGCCTCTTCCAACCACGCCAAATTTTACCTTTTTAGATAAGGCGGGGTTTAGTTTAAAGAAATATTCAACGCTGTTTCTGCTGCTAAAAAATATCCATTCTATGTTTTTCAAATAAAACGGATCTAATGTATTCACAATTGGAAACGTACGAATTAACGAACGTCCATCAATTTCGATATTGTTTTTTGCTAATGCTTTTCTGAAATAGCTGTGTTCGCCAATTTCCCTAGAAATAAAAACTTTAGACGGAAACTTTCTATCGGCACTAAATTTTGCTACAATTTTTTCGGCTAAGCCTTCGGTAGTTTCTGTTCTCAAAAACAAGCGATCCGGAAAATCTTCATCAGTTTCTGCTTTTGAAGTCCACACCTCGAAAAGACCATTTTCTTTTTTGCAGTAACAGCCTAATGGCATGTGGCAACCACCTTCAAAAAGGTTCAAAACTTTACGTTCAACCGCAATCTCTTCTGCTGTTGCCGCATCGTGTATTTTTTGCAAAGCTTCAAAAAGCGCTGTATCTGTTTCTCTAATTTGTATGGCCAACGCACCTTGTGCCGGTGCAGGAACAAGCTCTGTCGTGTCAATTACCTCTACATGAAACTCACTTAAATCTATACCTAAACGATTAACGCCTGCCTTCGCCAATAAAATAGCATCGTAGTCTTCGTCTCTTAATTTCTGAATACGAGTTGGCACGTTTCCGCGTAAATCTGTAATGTTTAAATCTGGCCTAAGTGCTAGCAGTTGTGCTTTACGCCTATTAGATGATGTGCCAACCATTGCTCCTTTTTTTAAGGATAGTTTTTGGTTAACCTCTACCGTTTCCTTCAAAATCAACAGTAATTCTGATGGGTCTTCTCTTTCGGTTACCGCAGCTATAATTAGTCCTGCAGGATTAGTTGTAGGCAAATCTTTGTGCGAGTGTACTGCGATATCAATTGTTCCGCCCAGCAACTCTTCTTCCAATTCTTTAGTAAAAAAACCTTTGCCTTCTAACTTATCTAACCTTAGGTTTAATATTTTATCGCCTTGCGTTTTAATGATTTTTAATTCTGCATCTATACCAATGCTTGCAAGTCTGTCTTTAGTGTTATTTGCCTGCCATAATGCTAAATCGCTTCCGCGTGTACCGATAATTATCTTCTTCACCTTTTATGATTAGTTTTTCTGCTAAATTAAGAAAATTGCTGTATTGTTGGATTGCCATATTTAAGGTATGACAGAATATTTATAAACGAGATGTACTCAGCTTAATTAACTGTTTTTTACAAGGATTTCTTTTGCCATTACCATTGGTATGGTGATGCATTTTTTCTCCATGTAATCCATTACACGCTCTAAAATAGCTCTAGAATTTTCATCAAGTTCATTAATTTCATCAGCAAAAACACCGTTTATAGCTGTATGCTTAATCTCTTTGATTTTCTTAGGCACATCGCTCATTGCAATCTCTATTCTGCGCTGGCGTAAAACAGATTCAAACTCCTTGATATTTTCGTCTATGATGTGCTCTGCATGAATCAGTTCATCATAACGTTCTTGAATATTTTTGCGGGCAGTTTCTTTTAAAGATTCTACTTCGATGTAATGAATTGGAAAATTTTTAACCACTTCAGCACTTACATCATTCGGTATAGCTAAATCTACAATTACTTTTTTGCTGGTATCGCCGTTTAATAATTGCATATAAACTTCGGGCGTAAAAATGGGCTCGGTAGCACCTGTACAGGTAATGATTACGTCAAAGCCACCTTTAAAGTCGGCCAATGCCGAAAGTGGATAAGCAGTGCCATTTAAATCTTTTGCTAAGCTTTCTGCTTTTTCTACAGTTCTATTAAAAACAGAGAAATTAGAATATTTATGTTTTTTAAGATATTGTGCGATGTTGTTGTTGGTTTCGCCGGCACCAATGATTAGCAGACGAGAATTAGCGCACATATTCAGCTCACGCAATTTGCGATAAGCCAATGACACAACAGAAACTGGATTTTTAGAAATATTGGTATGTGTGTAAACTTCTTTTGCCGTCTTAACAACGCGATTCATAATCATACGCATGTAATCGCCAGTAAAACCAGCTAAACGACAAGCCTCATAAGCTTTACGTACTTGTGCTAAAATCTCTTTCTCTCCTACTACCAAACTCTCTAACGAGCAAGATGTACGTAGAAGGTGGTTAAAAGCAGCAGTTTTCTCGTAAACGGAAACGTTATCTATAAACTTTTCCATATACTCTTCTGGCAAGCCCATATCCAAAACCTGCAAAAAGCGAGTGATAAAACTTTTGTCTAACGCTTGCGCCGCTGTAAAAATAAATTCTACACGGTTACAGGTGCCTACATAAAAAATTTCTTTGATGCTTAATTCTGATTGGATATTTCTCAACCTATCATCCAGCGTATGCTCACATATAACTAACTTTCCTAAAGCTTTTAGGTCTATTTGTTTATGTGTAAATGCAATAATCTTTAAATATTCCAAAATGGGTTGTGCCTGTTATTTTTTGCGTAACAAAAGTAAATACGCAAAGTGGTATATCTGTCATTAAGCTGTAATTTAGCCTAATTTAGAAAGGTTTTAAATTAACAACTCCTTAACAAACCTTGTTATTTTAAAATTGTTATAATTGTTTAATTTTTACACATTGGAGGTACATTTTGATCAGACAAGACAGTTTTTCTCTAGCAGGTTCGAACAATAAAATCATTTTTGGCGATGTTACTTATGACGATAAGAACACAATTGGCCCTTTAGTAATTTTTATTCACGGCTTTAAAGGTTTTAAAGATTGGGGAGCACACAACCTTGTTGCTCGTCATTTTGCGATGAATGGTTTCAGATATTTGAAATTCAACCTCTCGCACAGTGGTGTTACAGAAAATAACCCAACTGATGTTAGCGACTTCGAAACTTTTGCTTCCAATACGGTTTCGAAAGAAATGGTTGACGTTGACCTGGTTATCAGCTATGCTTTAAAAAACCTAAATGTAAACGAAGTTTTTTTAATTGGGCACAGCCGCGGTGGTGGTTTGGGCATTTTGCAAGCTGCAGCCAATCCGCGTGTACAAGCTTTGGTAACTTGGAGCGCTATTGCTGCTTTTGATAGCCTTTGGAAGAAAGATCAAGAAAATGATTGGAGAAAGAATGGGAAAATTTACGTTGAAAATGCCCGCACAAAGGAGAAGATGCCACTAAATATTGAACTGTTAACTGATTTTGAATCGAATAAGGCAAAGCTGAATATTATAGAAAGTGCAAAGCAAATAAATATTCCGTGGTTAATCGTACAAGGTGATGATGACGTAAACGTACCTTTTTCTACGGCACAACAACTAGCAGATGCTAACCTTAATGCTAAGCTATTTAAAGTTGAGGGCGCTAATCATGTGTACGGAGTATCACATCCCTACCAACAAGAAAGTTTGCCGGCTCAACTATTTAAGGTATGCGAGAAAAGTATAGCTTTTTTTAAAGAGGCTTTACTAAAATAGTTTTATAAATATACTTTGTGCGATGCAATTCTTAATAGAAACCGAGCGACTGATTTTACGAGAGCTCAGAAACGAAGATGTAAATGGAATGTTTGAGCTTAATTCGAGTCTTGAGGTGCAACGGTATGTTGGCAATAAGCCTATAAAAAGTTTAGAAGAGGCAAGTAGAGATATAGAATTTATTCAAAATCAATATTTAAAAAATGGCATAGGTCGTTTAGCGGTTGTTGAAAAAGAAACCGGACTTTTTATAGGTTGGGGGCGGATTAAAGTTGATTACCGAAGAAATGAATGGCTTTAAGAATTTTTACGAATTGGGCTACCGTTTTTTACCTAAATATTGGGGGCAAGGATTTGCTACCGAGGCGGCCAAAGCAAGTATAAAATATGGTTTTGAAAAATTGAAATTGGATTCAATTTATGCGATAGCTGATGTACAAAATATTGCATCAAATCACGTTTTACAGAAAGTTGGCTTTACTATAATCGAAATTTTTAACTATCAGGAATTACCCCACAATTGGTTAGTTCTGCATAATTCTGTGCAGGCTAATATTGAAGGTGAAAATTCTTAGCAATCAGTTGCTAACCGTAGCACGTATTGGTAACATTTTAAAACTTAGTCAACATTATTTTTATGCAGATTTTTCAGAAAACAATTAGTCTTAAAGCGAAGAGCAGAGGTTTTCATTTGATAACCGACGAAATATTAGATGCCTTTCAGGAAATCAAGACATTAAAAACTGGAATGATACAGGTTTTTATACAACATACTTCAGCTTCGCTAACTATAAACGAAAATGCCGACCCAACGGTACGCAAGGACTTTGAAATGTGGTTTAATAAGGCAGTACCCGAAAATGACCCAGATTACAAACACGATTACGAAGGATCTGACGATATGCCTGCACACATTAAATCAGCCTTGCTGGATACTTCCTTAATGATACCTATAAGAAATGGCAGACTAAATGTTGGAACTTGGCAAGGAATTTATCTTTGCGAACACAGAAATTACGGCGGAAATAGAAATATTGTACTAACGGCGTGGGGTGTTTGAGATGTAAGTTTACGTGTTAAGTTATAGGTCTTAAGTTAAGTATAATAAGTTTGTACTTTTTATTCATGCGTTAATGGTCGCAAGCTCGCTTATTTTCGCATGCACAACTCAAAAACGTATTACTTAAACCATATTACTCCACTTCCACCCAATTCCCATCTCCTTGAATAATACCAATTAGCTCATCGATAGCATCGGCAGTTTTAACGTTTTTCTTAACTACCTCTTGCCCACGATAAAGTGTAATTCTATCTGCACCTGCACCTACGTAACCGTAATCAGCATCGGCCATTTCGCCCGGACCGTTAACTATACAGCCCATAATACCAATTTTTATTCCCTTTAAGTGAGATGTTCTTGCCCTTATGGCTTGTGTGGTTTCCTGCAAATCGAATAAGGTACGCCCGCAACTAGGGCACGATATATATTCTGTTTTCGATATACGAGTTCTCGTAGCTTGTAAAATGCCAAAAGCAGCAGAGTTAATTACCGAAAGCGGTATTGAAGTTGCATTAATCCAAACGCCATCACCGAAACCGTCAATTAAAAGTCCACCCAAATCGGTAGAACTGTAAAGCTGAAATTCTTCAACATCACTCAGCTCATCAAAGTTACGTTCAACAATTACCGGTAAATTTAAATCTGCTTTTAATAATTTAACAAACGCATAGCGGATGGTTTGCATCGCATTAAGCGCATTGGTAGTTAAAATTAAAACTACCTTATCTAAGGCCTTCAACTCCTCTACACGAAAATCTTCCGCTAAAATTTTAACGAAATTTATTTTTTCATCTTTTATCGCAGCCTGCCGATAATCTTGTAAACTTAACAGTGGGTGACAATTCTGTTTATCAGCTAATTTCAACCAAGTTTGATAGTTATAAAGTTGTTTTAATCCGCCAGGTAAAGAAAATGATGGCAATTTATCGCCCAAATAAACCATGTCGCAGGCTTGATCGCTGAGGTTATATTTATCCAGCAAAGCCGAATAATTAAACCCAACAGCGTTTAAAATTGCTGGGTCTTTTAAATTTTGGTTTTCTAAGTTGATGATAACTCGTGGTACTTGATGTCCTCCAAAGTTCTCTTGCTCAACTGTATTTCTTCTATGATATTGAAAAGGACTATAAAGGGGTTGGAAGGTTGGAAGGTTGAAAGGTTGGAAGGTTAATGCGTCAGCACTTCGGACTTCAGACTTCGGACTTCCTGACTTATTTGCTTCAAATCTTTTAGCTAAAGCCATTGCAACAGGTGCTTCAAATTCTGGGTCTTCTGTTAAAGAAACTCGAATCGTATCACCCAGTCCATCAGCCAATAAAGTACCAATACCAACCGCCGATTTAATTCTTCCATCTTCTCCATCGCCTGCTTCAGTTACGCCTAAATGCAGCGGATAATTCATCCCTTCTTTAACCATAGTTTCTACTAAAAGCCTGTAAGCTTGCACCATTACTTGGGTGTTGCTGGCTTTCATAGAAATACATAGGTTGTAAAAGTTCAAATCTTCGCACATGCGGATAAACTCCATCGCCGATTCTACCATCCCTCTGGGTGTATCGCCGTAATGGCTTAGAATACGATCTGAAAGAGAACCATGGTTTGTACCAATACGCATTGCAGTACCGTATTCTTTACAAATTTTAACTAAAGGCGTAAATTTTTTATAAATTCTTTCCAGCTCCGCTTGATAAGTAGCTGTAGTATATTCTATATTTTCGAATTTCTTTTTGTCGGCATAGTTACCAGGATTTACACGCACTTTTTCTACAATTCTGGCTGCAGATTCTGCGGCGTTCGGCGTAAAATGTATGTCGGCAATTAGCGGCACATCATAACCGCGAGCACGTAACTGGCTCTTTATATTAGCTAAGTTTTCTGCTTCTTTTATGCTAGGAGCAGTAATGCGAACATAATCGCAACCCGAAGCAACCATACGAATAGTTTGCTCTACCGTACCTAAAGTATCCATCGTATCTGTTGTTGTCATAGACTGGATACGTATTGGATTTTGGCCACCCATTGGGATATTTCCAATGGTAACTTCGCGTGTTATAAACCTCGAATAATCTGTTAGGCTGTTGCAATAACCGCCCGCTAATAGAATTGGATCAACTACTTTCTGCATGCTGTGCAAAGATAGGCTAAATGTTTTATTGTTATATTGATGGAGTGTTAAATTGAAAGATTATATCA
Organism: Pedobacter namyangjuensis; assembly: GCF_003313325.1. GTDB lineage: Bacteria > Bacteroidota > Bacteroidia > Sphingobacteriales > Sphingobacteriaceae > Pedobacter > Pedobacter namyangjuensis. Next base: position 741,239 of record NZ_QMHQ01000003.1, read on the forward strand.
ACCTGTCTTTTACAACCAACGTTCCTACTAAACTATCATGCAGGCATTGCTGTTTTTTATTTGTGAAACATAGCAGATAACCTATAAAAACCGGAAGCGTAGATAAAATCTTACTTAAGTTTCTTGCAATGGAAAGCCCGATAGTAATCCTATCTCCAACATTATCGGTCACCTTTATATTTAATAGTCTTTTACCTAAAGTTGCCTGTTTTTCTGATGCCTCGGCTATAATGGAATAAACTGTTTTGGCAACCGGAATCAGCAGTAGCAATCCTAAAGCTGTCCCAATTCTGAACATTTTTTCTGAAACAAAAACGTAAATAAATAGTACAACGATAACGTAGATAACAAGTAAAGCAAAGTAATCTATTACCGACGCAAGTAAACGCTGATCAAAGGATGCGAAATACTGAGGTGCAGTTTTTTGATGTTTAAACCCGAACAATTCCCTCAGTTCGGCAATTTCATGAGCTTCTTTATAATCGTCCATACCGGGTTTGCGTACAAACATTTCTGGTCGCAATCCCATTCCTTTCAACTGTTCAAAGTTGTAAGGACCTTCTGGCTTTCCGTTAATTACTACAGTATACTCCATAAATAGAAATAAGTTTTACGTATTAAGTTCAAAGTTATATTTAAATCTAAAACGATAATACAACCAAACTTAAAACATAAAACTTACAACTTATAACCTTAATATCTATCTACCTCAAAACTGCTTAAACCACCATCAAATTTGATAAAGATTTTTTTGCTTGCAGATTGAAAGTTTGGCGTTTCGTAAAGGCCCTCGTTAATTTTGGTAAAACCGGTAAAATCTTTAGAACTTAAACCTGTTTTTGTGGTAATCCTGCAACCAGAACCTTCAGGTATGTTAACTTTTACATCGGCTACGCCAGTTTTTACATTAACATCGGTAATTGGCAATAAACTACCCAACTTAACATTCAGCTCTGCTGCGCCTCCATCAAAATTTAGTGTTCTAACTTTAAAATTAGACACATCAAATTTCGTTTCACCCGCTCCCATTTTAAGATTAATCGTCCAGATTGGATTTGTATTTAAATAAATGTCTATATCATTATTTCCATTACCGAAATTCCATTTCTCTTTGCCACGGTTACGCATTTTAAAATTTAAAACATGTAAACTGTCGGTAAACGTTTTGGTAAACAAGAAATTATTTCTGCGTTCGCTTACTTTAGCGGTAAACAAACTATCTGCTGTACCTTTTAATTCAAAAGTTGCCCCTCCGCCAGAAATATTCAATTCCGTTTTTTTATCACCGTATTCAGCCAAAAACTGTTCGTTATATACATTTTTATCCGTACTGTTTGCGGTGTCATTACTGTCATCATCATCAAATTGAATGTTATGCTTAACGTGTCTGTTCCACCAACCACCTTCTGGTTTTTCTTGTCCTTTAACAAAAAGCACCGATAAACCGATAACCAATATACCCAGAGAGATGATATTTCCGGTTTGCGAATTATTTCTATTAAAAAGGATGTTAACCCCTAATATAATTAGAATAAGCGGCCAAAAATCCCAAATGTTGCGCCAGTAAAACTCTATAACGTTAAAGTTATCTAGTAAGAGAACGCCACCTATAAATAGCAGCAACACACCCCATATTATTCTGTCGAATTTCATATTATATCTTGTTAAGTGTATCTATTAATTAACTGAATTATTTTCTTGAGTTTCGTTAGTCGTATTACCAGAATTCTGATTTACACCTAAATTGTCTGTCTGCGCTTTTTGAGCTTCTTCGGTTTCCTTTTTAAAAGTTTCCCATTCGCTTTTACGCTGATTTCTGAAAATAAGACTAATACCTACTGCTACTATTGCCAAAGGCCACAGCTTATAAATTTTCCAGATATTAAAAAACTCTGGCAATACATCGAACTGTTTCAAAAGAAAATACACACCTAAAAGCAGTAAAACTAAACCGCCAATGGTTCTTCCGGTATCATTACCTTGCTGTTTCTGACTAAAATTATTCATATCGGTTTGGTTAAAATCTGGACCCGCATTCGGCGTATTCCATTTGGTTTGTGGTTCGTTTTGCTGTGTAAAAGGATCGGCTGGATTAGAAAAACCACCCCCGAAATTGTTCTTTTTAAAATAATCGTTAAAGTGGTTGTATTTGGCAGTTAAATCATTATTTACTGGAACAACTATCCACAAAATAATATATACTAATGCCCCAGAAGTAGGAATAAAAATAGTAGAAAGTACAAAAAGCAATCTTACCACCGTTACATCCGTTTGCATGTAATCTGCCAAACCAGATGCCACTCCTGCAACTACTTTATCGTGTTCGTTTCTGTGCAATCTCTTTTCCATAAAAAATCTCCTTCTCTAATTAATACTTAAAAATTTAAAGGCTTTAAAACTATTTCATCAACATTTACGCCTTTACTTAAATTCAAAATGCTAAACAACGAATCTGCAATATCTTCTGGTTGTACAAACTTGTTAGGGTCTATTTCTGTTTCGCCCCACGATGATGTTAATGTAGCCCCGGGCAATATTGCCGTAACCTTTACTTGATATTGCGCTAGTTCTTTTCGCAATACATTATTAAGACTTAACATCGCTGCTTTTGTTACACTATAACTACCAGCATTATCTGCAGGCGCTAAACTTGCTACCGAGCAAATGTTAAAAATATGGCCTGTATTATTCAATTGCATTGATTTACCTATTGTCTTGCTCATTAAATAAGTTGCGTTAATGTTTACACCCTGTTGCAATTCAAAACTTTCGGTCTCTTCATCTAACAATAAACCTGGTATAAAAACACCTGCATTATTTACCAAAACATCAATTTTATTAAATGATGAAAGCGAGAATTCGGCAAATGCCAGAACATCAGCTTTGCTACTTAAATCCGTTGGTTTAACAAATATTTTTACCCCGTAAGTTTCTAACTCTTTTTGCAGTTCTACCAAATCTGCAGCGGTTCTTGCGCAAAGCGATAAGTTATATCCACTTTGTGCCAACTTTATTGCTATTGCTTTACCAATTCCTTTTGTGGCAGCTGTAATTATTGCATTCATGTTTTTAAATTATTTGAGCAAAAAACGGTGTTTATAATAACAAACAATAATATTTTTTAATAAATACACAATGGCAGAACTTTTTTTGTTGTTTCTTTGTATATTAATGTGTTTACCTTCCAGCTAATTTCAAATAAATGAATTTTACCAATTTTGGCAAGTATATACTGTTATTAAAATCAGTATTCAGACGACCAGAAAAAACAAAAATATACGTAAAGGCTATCTTTCAGCAGATGGATTTTATCGGCGTAGGTTCGCTAGGATTAATCAGTATCATATCCACATTTATTGGTGCGGTAATGACTTTACAAATTGCCTTCCAGCTTGTTAGCGATTTAATTCCGAAAACAATTATTGGTTCTGTTAATAGAGATTCGAGCATTTTAGAGCTAAGCCCAACTATTAGTGCAATTGTATTGGCAGGTAAAATTGGATCGGCAATCTCATCAGAAATTGGCACAATGCGTGTTTCTGAGCAGATTGATGCTTTAGAAATTATGGGTATTAATGCGCCGGGATATCTTATTTTACCTAAAATATTGGCGGGTATTACCATGGTACCAGTGTTGGTTATCATTTCTATGGTTTTAAGTATCGGTGGTGGTTATTTGGGTGGTACGCTTTCTGGTGCGGTTACGGCATCAGAGTACATTCAAGGTATTACAACAGATTTTAATCCATATACGATTGTAGTTGCCTTAACCAAAGCTTTCGTTTTTGGCTTCATTATTACATCTGTACCGGCTTACGAAGGTTTTTATGTAAAAGGTGGTGCTTTAGAAGTTGCGCAGGCAAGTACAAGGGCAGTTGTTGTTAGCTGTATTAGTATTTTAGCTTGCGATTACCTTATAACCCAGTTATTATTATGATCGAGATTAAAGACATCCATAAATCGTTTGGCGATAACGCGGTTTTAAAAGGAATTTCTGGAAAGTTTGAAGAAGGTGTTACCAATTTAATTATTGGTGGTTCTGGTTCTGGAAAAACAACTTTGCTAAAGTGCATGATTGGTTTGCACCACCCTGAACAAGGGCACGTTTATTATGACGGACGAGAGTTTACCCAGTTAAATTTCGAGGAGCGTATTGAAATAAGAAAAGAAATCGGAATGCTTTTTCAAGGCTCGGCACTTTTTGATTCGATGACAGTTGAAGAGAATATTATGTTTCCGCTGAACATGTTCACAACCCAAAGCAAAGCTGAGAAATTAGACCGAGTTAATTTTTGCTTGGAGCGTGTAAACCTACCTGGGAAAAATAAATTATTTCCGGCAGAGCTTTCTGGTGGTATGAAAAAACGTGTTGGTATTGCTCGTGCCATTGCTATGAACCCAAAATATTTGTTTTGTGATGAGCCGAACTCTGGCTTAGATCCAAAAACTTCTATTGTAATTGACGAACTGATTAAAGAAATTACTGAAGAATATAAAACCACAACAATTGTGGTTACCCACGATATGAACTCGGTAATGGGTATTGGAGATTATATTATGTTTTTGTACGAAGGAAAAAAATTCTGGGAAGGCTCTAACAAGGAGATTTCAAAAACGGATATTGCAGAGTTAAACGATTTCGTTTTCGCGAGTAGATTTATGAAAGCTGCCAAAGGAAAATTTTAGTCGCATACCTATTTAATTTTACGGGTATTCGATTTTTAAATAATTAATTATCTTTGTGTATGACTACGGCCACAAAAAACATCATTCATAAATTAGAAACCTTGCCAAAAGAATTGGTAACCGAGGTTGAAGATTGTATTGATTTTTTAAAGGCGAAATATTCTAAAAAACAATTGCCCGAAAACACCAAAGTTGAAGAACCTAGAGCATTATACGGAGCGGCGAAAGGATTATTTATTATCCCAGAAGATTTCAATGAACCTTTGGATGATTTTAAAGAATATTCGTAATGCGATTTTTAGTCGATACACATATTTTTCTTTTTTTGATTAATGCTGTGACGAAAAACTAGACAAAAGTATTATAAAGGATATCGAAAATCCTGCAAATAATATAAATTTAAGTGTAGCTAGCTTATGGGAAATTATTGTAAAATAAACATTGGAAAATTGCCAATAACAAGAAATGTAAGTGAGTTGTATCAGCTTTTAGATAAGAACAATATTTCTATACTAAACATACAAAAACAACATTGCATATTTATTTAACACTACTACTAATCCATAAAGATCCTTTGATAGATTGATTATCTCACAAGCAATTGCTGATGATTTAACTTTAATCACTGACGATCAACACATTAAAAACTACCCAAATCTGAAAATTTTTAAATGATACAACTTCTAACCCCTACACACTGGAAAGACTACGAATTATTAGATTGTGGTGATTTTGAAAAACTAGAACGTTTCGGCAACTTAGTTTTGTCTCGCCCAGAGCCACAGGCAGTTTGGAAAAAAGTATTATCTGCGCAAGAGTGGAAAAAAAGAACGCACATAAATTTTAAAGGTCGTTCTGCAACTTCTGGAGAATGGTTAAAAGTTGATAAAAATACGCCAGATCGCTGGAATGTAAATTATAAAAACGATGATATTAGTATTAATTTACGTTTGGGCTTAACCTCTTTTAAACACGTTGGCGTTTTTCCGGAGCAGGCTGTAAACTGGGATTATATTTCATCATCCATCAAAAAATTTAAAACCCCATCGCCAAAGGTCTTAAACTTATTTGCATATACCGGAGCTGCATCTTTGGTTGCTAAAGCTGCAGGTGCAGATACCACTCACGTAGATTCGATTAAACAAGTGGTAAATTGGGCAAACGAAAACCAAGAACTATCTAAATTAAAAGATGTACGTTGGGTAGTTGAAGATGCACTTAAGTTTGTAAAAAGAGAGTTAAAGCGTGGCAAAAAATATAATGGTATCATCTTAGATCCACCTGCTTTTGGTCATGGTCCAAATGGCGAAAAATGGAAACTGGAAGACCATATACAAGAAATGATGCAAGATGTTGTTCAATTGCTTGACGAAAATGAACACTTCTTAATTTTAAACACCTATTCTTTAGGCTTCTCGTCGGTTATTGTAGAAAACCTAATTAAAACATCTTTTCCTCAAGTACAGAATTTAGAAACCGGTGAGTTGTTTTTGCAAGCTACTTCTGGCGTAAAATTGCCCTTGGGCGTTTTCGGCAAATTTAGAACCTATTAGGGTTTAAAATATTTATTGATTTGTAATAAGCCATCGATTAGTTTCGGTGGCTTATTTTTTTCAATTTGTTTTGAAAAGCAATAACAGTAAAGTTATTAACGTTATTCGGGCTAACCGTTTTAATCTTTTGTCCTTCGACAAGCGCAGGATTACAAAAGGATTTTCACTTATATCCCGTTTGTAAAAATCTGTCTCTAATACTATTTGGGGTTGTTATACGCCCAGACCTAAATAATTGTAAAGACCTGATTTTGTAAACCCGATTGACGTGGAAAGCTTTCAATGTCAGTTTGAGCTTGTCGAAAACTAATTGAAACTTGTAACATAAAGCGGGGCTAGCGTTGTTTTTATTGCAGGTTTTGCTTTTCTTATATTTAAAAAACACAAAGCTTATAAAAAGAGAGACCTCCAAATCCTTGGAGGCCCTACTCTTAACAAAACAAACTATAAACTTATATTATCCTTGCTTAATCAACTTGTACTCGATAACTGGTTTACCACGAGTACCACCATCATTAGAGATGAAACTGTTGAATTTCAATTTGTAAACATTTCCTGAGCCATCTTTTACAACATAAAAACGATCTGTTTTAACTCCCAGTGGAGTTCCTGATGTGATTCTCCAATTTCCAGCAATTACATCACGTTCTGATTTAAATGTAACTGTTGCCAGGTTTGATTCTTTAAAATCGGCATAACTAATCGTATTTGTTAACACTTCCGCAGCCTGCGCTCCCGCTAAAAAATTTAAAATAACGAAGTCAGAAAATGTATATGGAATTGTAGCAGATGCTTTATAAGTTGATAATGACCATTGAATATCCCAGTCGGACTTTTGCGGCTCTACATTAACTGCCCCATTAACAAATGATATTGCTTTAAAGTTGTAATTAGAATCTTTTGTAATGGTTAATGTTTTAAAAGATGTTTCGTTGATTTTGGCATATTGCAACGTATATCCATTTCCAGCACGTAATACACGCACCTTTTGCCAACCTCTATTTCCGGTTACTCCTGATGAACCACGATTTACAATATATACTTTATTGTTAGCATCAGTAGCTGATACTTCTTTGATAACAGTGTTACTCAAATAAATGGCTTTAGAGCCTTCAACGGCATCAACTAAACTAAAACCTCCAGCTCCTTGACCTATTGCTAAAGCAGCAGAAGTTGCAAGTGTAATTGTATCTTGAGCCGTCACCTGGTTCAGATCGGTTTTATCTAACGCAATTGCGGTTGCACCAACAGAATGATTTAAAATAACTCTATATTCATCGCCATTGTAAAATCCTAAATCCCATGAAGTTCTATCTACAGAAACTTGTTTGTCAGTACTAAAATCTACGAAAACACTATTACCTGCTGAAGGACCGGCCTCTGCTCCAATTAATCCGTTTAAAGTTAACGTACTACCATCAGAAGGTGGTACCACAACAACAGGTTCGCTATCTTTTTTACAAGCTGTAAAGGTTACCGCTAAAAATGCTACGGCAAAAATTGAGTTAAATTTATTCATCTTATTTTTTGATTTATTTTAATTATTAGTTTTTATTCCAATTGAAGATTAAGCCTAATACGTAAGAACGTCCGTAACTATAGGGCACACTTGCGCCGCCTGTACTATGCGCACCACCACTTGCGGTAGATGTATTGGTTAACTGCGTTACATCAAACAGGTTTTTTACACCTGCATTAATCGTAAAGTGCTTATAAATATTTTTGTTAAGCATTAAATCTGCCCAGCTAAATGCGCCTATTTTAACTAGGTTAGCCGTTTGCACACCACCTGAAGTAGTAACTTGGTAACCCGGTCTGTTGCCAGTGTATTTGTAGAAGAAACTTATGCTACCATTTATTTTTGGGATGTTGTAAGTTGCATTTCCGTTTAGCTCTGGTGCCCACATAAACTCAGGCACATCTAAAGTTGGTTCTTCAATTAGTCTATTGTATCTACCGATGTAAGAAAAGCCCACATTAACTTGTAAATTTTGAAGGATAAAAGTATTGTCGATAGTACCGCCTACAGTTTTATATCTCGAAACATTGATTAAAGTTGTAACCGTCGGTTGCAACGGATCCATACCGTAATCTATCCTATCTTTAAATACATTGTAAAAACCAGTGGCTGTGCTTCTAAATTGCATATCGTCTTTCTGTATGCCGGCCCAAACTAACGATGCATTAAAGCTGTTGGATTGCTCTGCCTTAAGATTTTCGTTACCCATTATAGCGTGACTTGCGTCAAAGAAATCGTAATAGAGTTCTCTTAAAGCTGGTGCCCTAAAACCTCTGGCATACGATAAGCGAAGGTCAAAGTTTTTAGATAAACCGAATTTTGTATTTAAAGATGGAATAATTGCCGGAGCATCGTAAACAGAGTTTTTGATAAACCTTACGCCAGGGCGAATATTAATTCTATCCATAGGTCTAATCTCAGATGAGGCAAAAAATGCGTAATCATTAATTACTGGCTTACCTTTTATACGTTGCCCACTTGCAGCATCTCTATTGTACTCGAAACCGGGTTGTATAGTTACCATTTTGCTCGCAAAATACTGTGCGGTTATTCTTACGATCGTTGCGTTAAATTTTGCAACATCTTGCTCGCCCGCATCAGCAGTAAGTTGCTCCGTATTGTTGGTATAATCGTGTATAACGGTTTTTGTAGCTCTTTGTAAATCTGTATAACCGGCAACGCCCGTTACGTCCAACTTTTTAGAAAATCTATATTCTGATTGTATTTGTTGCGTATAACGATTGGTGGTATAAGTTTGTAATTTACCCCTGTAGTTATTCGGGTTAATACCGAAACGAGAATCGATATCTTCTTTTAATCCATCTAAACGATACCAAATATTAAACCTATCATTTCTGTAGCCGATTTTAGTATTCCCTAAAAATTGTTCTTTTGGTTTCCAACGGTTTGTAACTGAGTTTACCTCGTCAATAGTTGCCGTTTTTGATGCCAAATTCCAGCCTCCAAATTCATTGTGACTAAAACCGACTAAAGCATTCCAACCTTTATTTTGCCAGCTAGCGCTAATATTTTGATTATGAACTCCTGCCCCACTAAGTGCTGCATATTCATCGCCTGCTGTTTCTTCCTGCACACGAGCAGATATGTTTAATAGTGACTTTCCTGCATTTTTGGTAATGATATTAATTACCCCCGCCAATGCATCTGTCCCGTAAACCACAGAAACCGGACCTTCAACGATTTCAATTCGTTCTACGGTGTTTATATCTATTTGGTTTAAACTCTCCCTGCTATCAGATCTATCAACTACTGGCACACCATCTAAAAGAATTTTAATATTTCTTCCGCTCATTCCCATCAATTCAACGTCGGTAGTACCCAACGTTAAATCGTTATTAAAACGAAAACCTAATTCAGTATTCAAAACCTGTTGTACATTAGTTGCGCCTCTTAGTCTTATCTTTTCGGCACTAATTGTTCGTACATTGTAAACCGAATTTTTCATAGACTGTGGTCCATACTGTGCGGTAACTACAACCTCCTTAAGCTCATAAGATTTCTCTTTCAAAGTGATGGTTGGAATAGATAACTGATTCTGCCCAACTTCTATATTCTGCTCTAAAGTTGATAAGCCCGACTTAATAATTATTTGTTTGCTTCCTGCGGAAGAGGAAATCCTAAATGTTCCGTCGTTTTGCGTAAATGCCACGTTTTTAGAATCTTTTATAACGATTAGCAAGCCTGATGCTGGCAAACCATCGGCAGTTAAAACTTTGCCTGTAATGGTTAGATTTTTATTGGTGTCTTGTGCTTTTAAAGAAATGGAGACTAGCAGTAAAAAAGCAAGTAAATATAATTTCACGTCAGTTATTTAGAATGATTTCAAATAATGAGGCAATTATAACTCTTATTTAGACTAATTACAAATAAAATGAAAAATTAATGTTTAACCACTTAAAAAAGAGGATTTTTAATGTTAAGAAAGAATAGTATTATTGCAGAAGCGAATAGTTTAACAAAATTGTACTTTTGCTTTTATAAAAAATTAACCTAAAATATCTGCTAATGAAATTTACTAAAATTGCCGGTGCAGTTCTTATTGGTGTTGCAACCATAAGCACTTTCGCCTACTGCACATCCGAAGCTAAGAAAGGTACCGATGGAAAAACCGTGGCCAACGACACTACAAAAGTTGCCGAAGAGGAAAACCTACGTACTCCTGTTGATACTGCAAAATACAATCAGATAATTAAAAAGTTAGCCAACGGCGATACTACAGGCAAATGGCCGGTAAAAAACCAACCTTACCCACTTGATGGTGCAATTCTGCCGTTTAAGCGTATTGTGGTTTACTACGGAAATCTTCATTCTAAAAAAATGGGGGCTTTAGGCGAGTATGCTCCGAAGGAAATGTGGGCAAAATTAAATGCAGAAGTAAAACGTTGGGAGAAAGTAGATCCGAGTACGCCTGTGCAAGTTGGTTTACACTATATTGCAGCAGTAGCAAGTGGCACCCCAGGTAAAGATGGTAAATACATTAACAGAATGGGTAACAAGCAAATTGATTCTGTTTTAAAAATTGCTAAAATGCAACCAAACACCATTGTATTTTTAGATTTGCAAGTTGCGCTAAGTAACCTTAAAGCAGAGATTCCTCATATTCAGAAATACCTAGAATTGCCAAATGTGCATTTAGGTATCGACCCAGAATTTTCTATGAAAGATGGATCATTACCTGGTAAAAAAATTGGAACTTACGATGCAGCAGATTTAAACTATGTAACTGGTTTATTAGCAGACATGGTAAAGAAATACAACTTGCCTCCAAAAGTTTTTGTTGTGCACCGTTTTACTAAAAAAATGGTTACTAACTACCAAAGCATTAAACTGAGACCAGAAGTGCAAATTGTTATGCACATGGATGGTTGGGGCGAACCAGATTTAAAACTGGGCACATACAGACATTTTATTTTTGGAGAACCAGTTCAGTTTACCGGATTTAAATTATTTTACAAAAATGATTTGAAAAAAGCGCCGAACAGGTTAATGACACCTGAAGAGTTGATGAAACTTAAGCCAATACCAAGTTATATTCAATACCAATAATATAAACATACGCCAACAGCGTAAAAATAACGATAGAAAATCACCACTTATGCTTTTATAGGTGGTGATTTTTTATATTTAGGGTAATTATAACGGTAGAAAAACCTAAACAATTAACATGATTAACATAAAAAATAACCTGACCGCGTGTTTTGCGTTGTTGCTTGCTATTACGGCTGGCGCCCAAGAAAAAGCGAAACCAATAATTAAAGATGGCGAGGCACAAATTGTTAGTGCTTTTGAAACGCCAGACAAATGGATTCGTCATGACCTTTGGGTAGAAACTACATTTGATACAGACGGTGACGGAAAGCTAGATCGTATGCACGTAAGCGTAACCCGTCCTTTCCAAACAGAAACAGAAGGCCTTAAGCTTCCTATAATCTACGAAACCAGCCCATACTTTGCAGGTACTGCTGGCGATGTTAAAGGTTTATTCTGGGATGTGAAACACGAAGTTGGCGAAGCTACCACGGTGCCACGCGTACATCCTGAGGTAAAGCGTGTGGGTAAACGACCAATTATCTCGAACTCATTGATTAGAGAATGGGTAAGAAGAGGTTTTGTAGTTGTACATTCTTCATCGCCTGGCACAGGCCTTTCGCAAGGTTCTCCGACCGTTGGCGGTATTAACGAATCGTTAGCACCAAAAGCTGTAATAGAATGGCTATCTGGAAAAGACATCGGTTATACCACACCAGATGGAAATGAAAAAGTTAAAGCTTATTGGAGCACGGGTAAGGTGGGTATGACAGGCACCTCTTACAATGGCACGCTTCCTCTTGCTGCAGCTACAACTGGCGTTGAAGGTTTAAAAGCAATTATACCTGTTGCGCCAAATACATCTTATTATCATTATTATCGCTCTAATGGTTTAGTTAGAAATCCCGGCGGATATTTAGGTGAGGATGTGGATGTACTTTATGATTTTATTCACAGCGGTGCTGAGGACAAGAGAGCTTACAACAACAAAACTATTAGAGATGGTGAAATGGCCAAGGGTATGGACCGCATAACAGGCGATTATAACGACTTTTGGGCTGGAAGAGATTATTTAAATGCCATGAAGCCGATGAAAGCTGCCTTATTAATGTCGCACGGTTTTAACGATTGGAATGTGATGCCCGAGCATAGCTACCGTATTTATAAAGCAGCAGAAGCAAAGGGCTTGCCTGTTCAGATCTATTACCACCAACAAGGGCATGGTGGACCACCACCATTGAAAATGATGAACAGATGGTTTACCAGATTTTTGTATGATGTGGAAAATGGAGTTGAAAAGGAACCAAAAGCTTGGATTGTAAGGGAAAATCAACCTAATTCTAATCCGGTTTCTTATGCAAATTATCCAAACCCAGCTGCTAGCGACGTGAAATTATTTTTAGGTAATGGCGGAAATAATTATGGCAAACTTTCTACAGAAAAAACAACAAAACAAGCTACAGAAAAATTAAGTGACGATGTTTCATTTTCTGGTAGTGATTTGGCAAAAGCTGAAAAATCTGATCATAGGCTTTTATATGTTAGTCCAACGTTAAAAGAAGCACTTCACCTATCAGGCCTTGCAAAAATTAAAGTTAAATTGGCCAGCAGTAAACCTGCAGCAAATTTTTCGGTTTGGTTAGTAGCATTACCTTGGAGCGAAGGAAAAGAAGTGAAACTAATGGATAATGTAATTACCCGTGGTTGGGCCGATCCGCAAAACTATAAATCGTTAACCAAAAGTGCACCCTTAACTCCCGGAAAGTTCTATGAGCTAAGTTTCGACTTACAGCCAGACGATCAAATTATCCCAGCGGGAAAACAAATTGCTTTAATGATATTTTCGAGCGATAAGGAATTTACACTTTGGCCAAAAGCTGGAACCGAAATTTCGATAGATTTAAACGGATCACAACTTACATTACCCGTAGTAGGCGGTTCGAGTGCTTACGAAAAGGCTACAAAATAATAAACCTTAAATAAAAAAATGCTCCGAGAAATCTCGGAGCATTTTTTTTGAAATTAGCAGAGAATAGATAATCATCGTTTTGGCTCGATTTTTTCTTGTTTATCTGCATGAAGAAAACCTACCTACTCCTATTATTTTTTTGCTTGTCTGTTGCTAATGTAGCTTTAGCACAACAAAAAACGCCGGTAAAAAAATCAAATCCGCCAAAAATAAAACCGCCAAAAATTTATAACGTTCCACCTCCCCCACCCGTTCCAAAACAAATGGAAGTGAAAACCGTTAACCCGCCTAAACCAGATGTAAGCTATGGGCCAACAATAATGGCAGACCCTAGTGTCAGCAAATTTGAAAAAAGCATGATTTGCCAAGATTGCGACACTTTAACATTGGATGCTAACAAGCCTAGTATTATAATTTACGATGTTAAATGGATGGCAGATAGACAAAGTAGAACGTTTAGAAAACAGCCCACCGAAAAGGATTTAACAAATAACTATTTTGCATTGCAAGGACTAGGTAAGCGTGAATGGGAAGAATTGAGAAAAAATTTTCCGGAGGGAGACTTTAGTTATCATTATGTGTACAGAAGTACTTTGATAACTACACCTAACAAAAAGCAAATACTTAGCCTTTTAGACAGAGGTGAAAGGCACGAAGGTTTTCTGTACTGGAGTGGCAAAGAAAACGACAGCATAGTTAGCAAAAAAGACATGGCAAGGTTAACTGAAACTGTAGCGAGCGCTCGCGGTGAGAAAAAAACATCTTCTTATTATTCCAATTTCGCTAAAGATAGTATTGCAGTAGTTAAATTTCAGCAAACGAAAAATCCATCACCAAATTTTGCAGGCAACATGAATGTGCTTTTACAGCAGGAAATTTTTGATGAAACGATTTTGCCTGTTCAGTTTTTCAACTTTGATAAAGTGAGCAAAATAACTATTCAATCTGCTAAGGAAGCGAATAAGCAAGTTGTTTTTAAATTGAATAATAAAGGTCAGTTTGTACAGCTAAAAGAAAGAAGTGATAGTACCGTAATTACCTATAAAGATAATCTACCCTATCAAGCCATAGATCGTTACAAAAACACGATTAACTTTTGTTATCAAGGAGATACCGTTATCATTAAAGAAAAACAATATTTAAAGGTTAATAAAATGGTTGATAGAATGTTTTTTGAAGTAAAAAGATTTAATATCAGTAAGGAAAACTATGCTAATATGACTTTGAACAATGGAGCTGATATAAAACTCTCTAAAAATTCGAATTTCTGTGTAACAGAATATCAAGACGAACGGGATCTAGCCCTAAAAACTTGCTATAGCAATACCAATTGGGAACTTCCGTTAACCTTAACCAATACTCGCTCTTATGAGAATGAAAGCAACAAGTCTGAAATAACTTACAAATTAAACGACGAAAAAAATCTTGTTCTTGAAGAAATAAATAGCCGCAAGTCTACAAAACTTGAATACGTTATTACTAACGGAAAGCCGATTAGCATTAAGAGTTTTAGCAAAAGAGACAATGATGAATATGGTGAAGCATATGTACTTAACATTATATACGAATACTTTAAATAAATTAAAACCGGCCAAGAGCCGGTTTTAATTTTTAGAATGTTAACAGCGCATGCTGACTAGCGGTATGTATGTCTCGCCAAACGCGATTTATCTCTGTATTTTTTTTTGCCGCCTCCAAGCCGCAATATGGAAAAAGTGTATCACACACTTCTCTGCTCGTGTGGGCCAATTTTCTACTAGTTTTGCTTACACTTGTTAATAAATGTGCCTCTATGCTTTTCTTGTTCATCAAACTATCCCACGATAAATCAAAAACTTCAAAAAAATCTTTTCTAGCGTTTTCAAATTCACTTTTGCACCGCGTAAATTCAGCTTCGAAGAAAACTATTTGGTCTTCGCTGTAACGTTTTAATCCAGATCTTTCATAAAATGATGTTTGTACTAGTTCCAGAAATCTTTTAGCCATTCCGCAACTGTTTACGGCTAAAGTAGTTTCTGCCAGTTGTAAAAATGGATAGTCAAAACCAGGAATATCTACTTTTATTTCCTTATTTATCTCGAAAGTTCTGTTTTTTGGTACTAGCAAATTTTCGGTATCAAATGCATGACTTCCCGTCGCCACCAAACCAAAATAAGACCAACCCGGTAAAATATTTATTTCATCCTTAAACAAGATAAATGACTTTATCACTTCTTCCCCATTGGCAGATAACATTGTGGAACCGTCTGCAGTTAGCATTTTGCAATTTGCTGTAAATATGGTTGCATGTAATGCACCGCTTGCGTATTTCCAGTGTCCATTAATTATATATCCATTTTTGGTTTCGGTTGCTGTACCGCCAACTGCGCCACTTCCGGCAAAACAAACAGTTCTATCTGCAAATACCTCATTTGCCAAGGTCGGATCTAAAAAGCCAGCAAACCAACCTGCGCCACTGCATAAAGTTATTGTCCAACCTAAACTTCCGTCTAGGTAAGCAAGCTCTTCTTCCAATCTTAAAATTTCTGGCAACAACTTACCTGGCCCACCGTATTTTGTGGGTACATATAATTTAAACCATTCTTGTTGGTAGGCAATTTCCAGAATTTCTGGATGTAGGGTTCCCAATTCTTCAGAAGCTGACGCTAGTTCTTTTACTTTATCTTTCCAATTCAATTCCATTTTAGGCAAGTTTTGGCGTGTGCTGTTCTCGATAAATTTTTCTCCATTCTATGAAACCGAAAATGGCAACCGCAAATAAAAAGATGGTTAACATTGCCATTAACGGGAGGTTTTTATGAAATTTTAGCGGAATGGCTACGATGTTTGATATGTTTAAGAAAATCCAATTCTCTATTTTCCGTTTAGCTAACAACCACATTCCCGCCCATGCAGTAGATGCAATGAAAGCATCTAAAATAGGCACATCAGAGTTGGTAAATTTTACTAAAATGAAATACAATAGGAAGTAGCCAACAACAGAGATAAGTATAGCGGTGGTCATCTCGTTTTTTGTGGTCCACGAAATAGGCAACTCAACGTGATTTTTGTTTCGTTTTTTCCAAATTATCCAACCATATAAACTCATACCTAAATAATACAAGCTCAGTAAAACTTCTGCGTAAAGTTGTGCATTGAATAATAAATACATCGATAAAACAATAGACACAATCCCGGTAGGGTAAAGCAAGATATTGTTGCGCTTGGCTAGCAACACTTCTGATACACCAAAGCCAACGGCCAACCACTCCAAAAAAGAAGTAGCTAAAATCTGGTTTTGCAACAAGGCCAACCAATCCAAAAGATTTTCCATTAATAATTTTTCTGCTAACACTAAATAAAAACTGTTGCAGGGGCAGAACAGCCGTAATCCTAAACCTCTTCCTACGCTGGCATTATCCAGATCAGGTACATTTAAAGGCTAATGGCTACAGGGCTTAAGGTCGAGGGTTTTCCCTTCCTTTTTACCTTCTTTACCTTCTCCTTTAAAATGGGTGTAATCTCAGCCGGCTTGTTGCATTTGAGTTTGCTAAAGCCAGCACCCCTTGAGTGCGACAAATATAGTTTTTAATAGCTAAAAATTAAGATTTTATTAAAATATTGATTTTAGCATCAAAATAAACCACATAGAAACATAGTTTTTAGCCATGAAGAAAAATACTCTTCATTCTGCTCCTCTATGTGGTGTTATAGTTAATTAAAAGAAACCTAATTGCCCTTTATCGTCAACTTTAATATCATCTGGATTGGTAATTTCTAAATCTATCTTTTTGACAGGCTTCGGCTCTTCAGCTTTTTGTTCGATCTTTTCTGTTGCTTTTTTAACCTCTGGTTTTTCAACTTCCTTTACAACATCAGCTTTTGGAGTTATCGTTTCAGATTTAAAAACAGGTTTTTTCTTAACTGGCTCAGCTTCAATTTTTATCTCCGGTAATTCAACCTCTTCAACTATTTCCGGAACCACCTCTTCAACCACTATCTTTTCAACAGTTTCGAATTTAGCCTTTGCTTTAGCAGGCTCAGTAGTATTGTCTTCGGTGAAGTTTTGGGTATCGTCATCTATTTCGGCAACTGTAGGTTCTACATGTTCCACAACCATTTCTTCTACAACCTCCATCCCTATTTCTGGTGTTGCATCAACCAAAAAAACATTTTTCACCTCATGCTGAGATATTCTGTTCCCGTTAGCTTTTAAACCTTTTACGTCTATCAAACCAGCTAAATCAACCACTAATGTTTCTGGTGTTTTAGATTTACCTTTTTCTACATCAATTTGAACCTGCGCATCCGACTTGCCGGTAATAAAAATCATTTTCGATCCTGGCTCGTCGCTTATAATGCTAACTTCTTTTCCTGCCGGTTGCATTTCAAAAACAAACCTTTTTACAAAGTAATTTTTAGCCTTCGTATCGTAATGTATCAAGCCAAAAACCTTTTCAGGATCAAATTTTTGCATCAGTACAATACCCGGATCAAAGTGATTTGTCAAATCAAACGAAGTAAGCTCGTACCAACCCGCAGCGTTAACCTGCAAAATTTTGTCGTCGCCATCAAATTCTCCCAAATATTTGCCTCGGCCATCAACATTTAAACGCTTAAGCAGTTCATCGTACCAAATTTTTAATCCCGATAAGGTAGAAACTCCCTTGCTCTTCAATAAAATCTTTTTAACCGGATATTTCGAAACAATATTACCTTGCGATGCCCTACCTTTAATGGCAGTTTCTGCAAAATCTATATCAAATTGTAGTTTTTTTAATTTCGAATGTGGTTTTAGCTGTACGTTAATCACCTCTGCCTCGCCATTGGGGTTGGCCGTAAAATACAACACCTTAGAGCCCTTGCTTCCTTTTGTTAAATCATATTCCTTATCGCGTGTTACGCCTAAAACAGAAAAACGCTTAATGTAACTTGTGCCGCTAGCCCCATCCTTGTAAACCATATTATAAACTGTACGCTCATCGCCTTTTTTAAATACTTGCGCATGAATAATATTTTTACCTACAAAGGTTTTATCAGCAACTTTGGTTACAATACACTTACCATCTTCTCTAAAAACAATAATTTCGTCAATGTCAGAGCAGTCGCCAACAAATTCATCTTTCTTAAGTCCGGTTCCAATAAAACCGTCGTCCCTATTTAAATAAAGTTTAACGTTGGCTAAAGCAACTTTACTGGCCTCTACCTTATCAAAAAGTCTAATTTCCGTTTTACGTTCTCTGCCTTTTCCATATTTGTCCTTCAGTTTCTGAAACCAAGCAATTGCGTAATCGGTTAAGTGACGTAAATGACCTTTAACCACTTTAATCTCATCCTCCAGATTTTTCATCTGCTCGTCGGCCTTCTTCACATCAAAACGGGTGATGCTACTCATCGGTTTATCGATCAGTTTCTTAAAATCCTCTGGTAAAATCTCTCTATATAACGATGGTTTGAACGGATCGAACAACAAATGTAGCACCGTTACCACGCCATCAAAATCAGTCGAATTTTCATACTCAGGATTTTTATACATGCCTTCCTGTATAAAGATCTTTAACAACGAACTAAAGAAAATTTTCTCCTGCAATTCGTGCAAACGAATCTCCAGTTCTTGTTTTAGTAACTGTTTGGTATGCTTGGTGTTTTGCTCTAAAATATCATTAACCGTTAAAAAATGCGGTTTATCTTCTTTAATGATACAGGTATTTGGTGAGATGGAAACCTCGCAAGCCGTAAAAGCATAAAGCGCATCAATGGTTACATCTGGCGAAATTCCGGGTGCTAACTGAATAACAATTTCAACATTAGCTGCCGTATTATCTTCAATCTTTTTTATTTTGATTTTGCCCTTATCATTGGCGGCCAAAATACTATCAATTACTGAACCCGTAGTAGTGCTATATGGCACCTCGGTAATTACTAAAGTCTTTTTATCTTTTTCGGTAATTTTTGCCCTAACCCTAATCCTTCCACCACGCATGCCTTCGTTGTAGTTAGAAAAATCGGCCATACCTCCGGTAAAGAAATCTGGCAAAATATTACTTCTATTTCCTTTTAAAATCTCCATAGATGCATCTAAAAGCTCCACAAAATTATGTGGCATGACCTTAGTTGCCAAACCAACCGCAATACCTTCGGCTCCTTGCGCCAACAACAGCGGAAATTTAACCGGTAAAGTAACCGGCTCGTTATTTCTGCCATCGTAACTCAGTTGCCAAATAGTGGTATCGGCATTAAAAACAACGTCATTTGCAAATTTCGAAAGTCTGGCTTCTATATAACGAGGTGCAGCAGCGCTATCTCCAGTAACCGGATCGCCCCAGTTGCCTTGGCAATCTATTAACAAATCTTTCTGTCCAATTTGTACCATTGCGTCGCCAATAGAGGCATCGCCATGCGGATGGTACTTCATCGTATTCCCAATTACGTTGGCCGCTTTATTAAAACGTCCATCGTCCATTTCCTTAAGCGAATGCATAATGCGTCGCTGAACAGGCTTTAAACCGTCGTTAATGTGCGGTACAGCCCTATCCAAAATTACATAAGAAGCGTAATCAAGAAACCAGTTTTCATAAAGTCCGTTAATTGGAATAACCGAATGTTTATTCTCCGGCGTAGCCGGCAAGGCATCTTCGTTTAAATTGTTTTCTAATTCTTCACTCATTCGCTATAAAAGTATTTGGGATGCGTAAATATAACGCTTGCAAACAGATTTTGCCAACGAAGTTTTTAACAGACTGTTAAGTTTCCACTACAAAAGTGTAGATTTTGAAGAACAAGAGCAGTAATTTCATTCAAAAGCCACTCCTGCTGTACGCTTTACTTCGTGCTCGCTTCCATCAGGTCTAAAAAATAAAGTTGGTACTCCTATTCGCAGTTGCAAAGTTTATATAGAAAAATTGTTATTATTAAAGTATTAAAGTGCTATTCCAGTTGCAATCTGAAATCCCTATCCAAGGATTTGTAATCCTCAAAACATTACCGGATTAAAATTCAGCGATAATACTTCGTGATTACAAATCGCGAAGAGAGAGCCACAAATACTTGCGTCATACCCAACTCGATTGGGTATCGTAATGCTACAGAAAAATTGAATTTTAAGTTATCCCACACTTGCAAAACCTGCTATTCCAGATTTGCAATCTGAAATCCCTATCTAAGGATTTGAAATCCTCAAAACATTACCGGATTAAAATTCAGCGATAATACTGCGTGATTACAAATCGCGAAGAGCAGAACAACTTGAGCAAAACGAAATCCCGATTCATCATAAACAAAACCAACAAGCAACAAATTTCTTATCATACATCAAAATCTTTAAACGCTACAACAATTAACTTTGTTAAAAATTAAGAATATGGAACTAGGTATTGGAATGTTTGGCGATTTGCAAGTTGACGCAAATGGCAATATACAGCCGGCTCAGCAAAGGCTACAAGAAATTATAGAAGAAATAAAATTAATGGACCAAGTTGGTCTGGATTTTTTCGGCATGGGAGAACATCACCGACCAGACTATGCGGTATCTAGTCCAGAAATTATTTTAGCAGCAGCTTCTACGGTTACTAAAAATATTAAATTGGGTAGTGCTGTTTCGGTTTTAAGTTCATCAGATCCGGTTAAACTCTACCAAAATTTTGCAACTATAGATTTGATTTCTAATGGCCGTGCAGAATTAATGGCCGGTCGCGGAAGTTTTATAGAATCTTTTCCTCTTTTCGGCTACAACTTGCAAGACTATGATGAACTGTACGAAGAAAAACTAACCTTATTGCTAAAAATAAACAGCGAAGAAAAAATCAGCTGGAAAGGTAAATTCAGGCCAGAATTAACTAATCAGCAAGTGTTGCCTCGTGCGATTGATAATGATCTAAAAATTTGGGTTGCGGTTGGCGGAACACCTGAATCTGTACACAGAGCGGGCAAATTTGGCTTACCGGTAATGTTTGCAATTATTGGCGGCGAGCCGTCGCAATTTAAACCCCTTTTTGAATACTATAAAAAAGTATACGATGGCTATGGCAACGATCCAGAGAAATTCCAGGTTGGTGTACACATGCACTCATTGTTTGGCGAAAACAGTAGCGAAATAGCAGATTACTATTATCCTTTATATGGCGCACAGATGAACCGTGTTGGCAAATCTCGAGGTTGGCCTCCATATCAAAAAAGTCAGTTTGACGCTGGCAGAAGTAAAAATGGCGCATTAATAATCGGCGATGCAAATGAAGCCATAGATAAAATTTTGGCTATGCAAGAAAACTTCGGTTTAACACGCTTTTCTGCACACATGGATGTCGGTGCACCATCTCATGCGAGAATGATGAAATCGATAGAAATTTACGGAAATGAAATTGCTCCGGCAGTACGAAAAGCTTTGAAAAAATAGAAAAACCGTAACATAGTACTATTTTTAGCCTCTTAAGTAAAGCTAATTATGGGAACAAAAAAGAAAAACAACTTAGGTAAATATCTTTTTTTTATAGCATTTTTAATAATAGGCGCCTCTGCAGGTTACCTTATCGGTAAACTTGGAGGCGCTTTTTCTATACCAAAAGGCACCATTGTTTACATGTTGGCATTTTTCGTCCCTGTTTTTATTGTGGTAATTGGTATACACGAGCTTGGCCATGCAATTGCTGGGGTTTTGGTAAAATTTGATTTTAGAACATATGTAGTTGGACCATTTTTATGGAACAAAGAAGCATCTGGTTGGAAATTTAAATGGAATAACAATATTAATACGGCAGGTGGTTTAGTAATCTGCCTACCTACATCATCAACTAATATCAACAAAAAATTTGCATGGTATGCCGGCGGCGGACCGTTGGCAAGTTTAATTCTGTCGATAGTTGCGTTGGCTGTTGCCTACGCTCTGCATGCTGGTGGTTCATCTTTTGTAAACCTAAAATTTTTATTGGTGATGATCGGCATTTTGTCGTTTATCATTATGGTAACAACAGCAATACCCTATAACGCTGGTGGTTTGGCATCAGATGGCGCAAGAATTGTAAGCATGTTGCAAGGTGGCGATAAAGCAAAATTTGAAGCGCTAATTTTGAAACTGTTGGCAAGCGCAACAAGTGGCGTTAGACCAAAACTAATGTCTTTAGAAGATTTAGAAGAAGCGAAAATTTTAGGCGACAAATTACATGCGCCTTTCAGAATTTATATTCCCGGATTTTACCATCAGGTAGCATTTGATAAAAACGAAATTGAACTTGCAGAAGAACATTTATTAGCGCATATAGCCTTTGTAGACGACATGCCCAAAGGCATAAATAGCGGTGTTTGGATCGACGCAGCATTTTTCTACGGATTCGCCAAAAAAGATTTAGAAAAAGCTGAATGGTATTGGAGCAAATATACACCATCTGCAATGACGCAGAAAGCACAAGTTTTTGCAACCGAAGCAGCCATCGCCCTGCTGAAAAACGAAAAAAAGCTCGCAACTACGAAAATTGAAGTGGCTTATAAAGAGCTAGACAATATGATAGATAAGGGTCTTGCCATCGCTTTGCGAGAAAAACTAGCTAAACTCGAAACAGAAATTGCCTTAGCTTCCTAAACGTTCTTCTACAAAAACAAAGGGTAATAGACTTTTTACGCCTTTTACTTTAATAATCTTACCGCCGAGACAATAAAATAATACTTCTATTGGTGTTTCTTGTCTTTGTTCACTTTCTGCCAATACTTGCAAACAAGCACCACAAGACGTAACCGGATTTTCAATCTTAAAACTGTCCGTTTGTGCGGTAATTGCCATTTTTGTAATTATGGCATCAGGGTAATTTGCGCCAATGGTAAAAAGTGCAACGCGTTCCGCACACAAGCCAGATGGATAGGCAACATTTTCTTGATTGCTTCCTAAAACAACTTTGCTATCAGACAATTCTATTGCCGTACCAACTCTAAACTTAGAATATGGAGAATGCGAAGTAGCTAAAGCTTGTTCTGCCTTAGCGCATAAAACTTGATCTGCTTCGCTTAGCTCGCTTATATTATTGAATGTTTCGTAACTTATTGTAAAACTTTGTGTAGTCATAAATTTTAAATGCCAAAATTATTGGCGGGGTATAAACCTAAGCTATTTTTTCTGAAAAAAATAATGAACATTTTAAATACTTGTTTGTTTGAAAATTAACTGCGCTATGGCATAGTTTTAGTTAAAAACATCATTTACCATCTCAAATTCTAATCGCTTGAAGAAGATTTTACGTAAAAGTTTAAAAGTATTGCTTTGGATTATTGCCAGTATAATTGTGCTGGTACTTGCCGTTGCATTGTCTTTAAACATACCTGCCGTTCAGAACTTTGTAAAAGACAAAGCCATTACCTATCTAAAGAACAAGACTAAAACCGAGGTTAGATTAGAAAGCGTAAAGATTGCGCTACCTAAAGACGTTGTTTTAAACAAATTTTACATCGAAGATAGACAAGGTGATACTTTGCTTTATGCTGAAAAACTGCAGGTTGATATTAGTCTTTTTAAATTACTCAAAAATACAGTTGAAGTAAATTACATTGAACTAAAAAATATACGGGCAAATGTTAAAAGAGTAAATCCGGATACTACATTTAACTTCTCTTTTTTGGTAGATGCATTTATGTCCGAAGAGAAAAAGCCTGAAGAAGTAAATCCCGATAGCACATCTGCACTGAAATTTAGAATTGATAAAATCTTATTTACCGACATTGGTATTACCTACCGTGATGATGTTGCAGGTAACGATGTTAAATTATATTTAGGTGAGTTTAAATCTAAAATCAGAGACTTTGATTTGCAAAAACAGCACTTTGCTATAAAATCGTTAGAATTAAAAAACACTTCGTTAAGCTATCTACAACAAAAGCCTTTAACGCAATTGGTACAACATATTACCAACAGTGTTGATAGTGCGCAGAAAGAAACAGGAACACTTCCTTTAATTGAGGTTGATGAATTTAGTTTCAACAATGTAAATGTAAATTACGATGATCAATTATCTACTACCAAAGCTATTGCTAAAATAAACGAGCTTGGCTTAGTAAAGCTAAAAGTTGATTTGGCCAATGGCAAATACGATGTTGATGATGCAAAGCTTAACAACTCGAATATTTTATTTGCTTTTAAGCCCGCCCCTATCAATGATTTGAGTAAAGTTAAAGATACCGTAGTTAAAGAAGCGTCGCCTTTAGCATTAGCCATCAAAAACATTTCTCTGGCAAATAACAATATACAGTTTGATAATTTAGGTGCCAAGCCGCTTGCAAAAGGTATAGATTTTAACCACCTAAAAATTACCGAATTAAGTTTGGGCGCTGGCAATGTTAATTATAGCGGCGCAGGAATTACCGCTAACGTGAAAAATGGCTCGTTGAAAGATAAAAGTGGATTTATATTATCCGCTTTGCGTGGCGATGCGGTCTATAACGATAAACAGATTAAGCTAACCAATTTTGTACTTAAAACGCCAAACACGAGCATAGACAATGCAACCGAGCTAAACTTTACTTCTATGGATGATTTAACCAAACATCCGGAACGAGTGAAATTAAATTTAAGCTTTAAAAATACTGTTATCGGCTTAAAGGATGCCGGTTTCTTCAGCGACGCTATTCCAGCAAACTACAGGAATGAAAAAATTACGCTTAACGCTAACGTTAATGGTTATTTGAACAACCTGAATATTCCAGAGCTTAAAATTGCAGGTCTAAAAAGCACGCAAATAGACATTAGTGGCACAGCTAAAGGTTTGCCAGACATCAACAAAACCTATTTGAATCTAAATATAAAAAAGATATACCTTACCAAAAGCGATCTATTGGTTGCAGTGCCAAGAAAGTCGCTACCGCCGAGTATCGAATTGCCAAATGTAATTAGCGCCCGGGGAAATTTTGTAGGTTCAATGGCTGATTTTAAAACCAATTTCAATATTCAAACTGATATGGGTTCTGCAGTTTTAGCTGCCACATTGAACGGACCTAAAGGCAAAGAAAGCTATAAAGCAAATGTAGATCTGAAAAATTTTAACGTAGGCAAGCTTCTAAAACAACAGGCTACAATAGGTAGAGTTACTGCAAAAGCTAACGTTGTTGGTACCGGTTTAGATGCTAAGAAAATAAACGCAAAGTTTAATGCAACTATTCTTAGCGCAGTTTACAACAAGTATAACTACAGAAATTTAACCTTAAGTGGCGGTTATGTAAATGAGACGGTTTCTGTAAAAGGAAATATGCCAGATACCAACGCTAATTTTAATCTTACTGCGAAAGCAAATTTAGCAGGCAAATATCCTAGCGTTGTTGCCGATGTAGACTTGAAGCAAATTGACTTACAAAAGCTTAACTTTAGCACTACAGAACTAAAATTAGCCGGTAAAATAAACGCAGATATTAGCACTGCTGATGTAGATTACTTAAATGGAGAGGTATTTGCCACCGGACTACAACTGGTAAAAGATGGTAGGAGATTTAATGTAGACACAATACAGGTTAAAGCAATTTCTAACGAAACTTCGAACAGCCTAAATTTAAAATCGGAGCTTTTGTCTGCTAAGCTAGATGGAAAATACGAGTTAAGTAAAATTGGTTCGGCCGTAATCAACCAAATTAATAAATACTACCAGTTTGGTGAGGTAACGACTATAAAAGACCAACGTTTTAGGTTTGCAGTTAACATCTATAACCCTAAGTTCATTCAAGATTTTGTACCTCAGCTTACTACATTTTTGCCTTCAAAAATCAACGGTTTAATTGATACGCAAAAAGACAGCTTGTTAATGAATGCGTCGTTTCCGAAGGTTGTGTATGGCGATTATAACGTGGACAGTATTCGCCTTGCGATAGATAATAACAACCAAAAGCTTAATTACAATTTATTGGTCAAAAGTGTACTTAGCCCTTCGATTGCGTTGTTTAACACTGAAATCTCTGGTGCAGCGGCCAATAATCAACTAGACCTAAATGTATTTCTAAGGGATAGGCAAAGAAAAGACAAATACGTAATTGGTGGAATTTTTAAATCTATAGACAAAAACTTTAGGTTTAACATAGACCCGAACAAACTTTTGTTAGATTACGAGAAATGGACAGTTGCGCCAGAAAACTATATACAATTTGGCGAATCTGGAATATTAGCCAATCAGTTTAATTTAAGTCAGGGTTCTCAATTATTAAGTATAAACAGTACTGAGACTACACCAAATTCTCCGTTAAAAGTAGAGTTTAAGGATTTCCAGATTGAAACCCTAATGAAGTTTGCAGAAACAGACACCGCTTTGGTTGGTGGCGCAATTAACGGTACAGTTGATGTTAAAGATTTAGCTGGCACACCAAAATTTGAAGGCGATATAAAAATAACCAAACTTCGCTACCAAAAGGACGAATTGGGCAACTTAAGCGTGTTGGTTAATAATAATACAGAAAATGCTTTTGAGGTTGATGCAAAATTGGAAGGCGTACATGAACTTGGCGTAAAAGGGTTTTACTACACAGCGCCGAATGCTGGTTTAGATTTGGTAGTTAACCTTAATAAAATTGATTTAACGCAAATTGAAAGCGTAAGTATGGGGCAAATTAGACAAGGTAAAGGAACAGTTACCGGAGAGCTTACTGTAAAGGGCGAACCTACTGCTCCGAAAGTTTTGGGTGCTGTTAAATTCAACAATGCTGCGTTTAATGTTGCCTACATCAACTCTTATTTTACCATGCCTAACCAGCAAATAGACTTTACTAACCAAGGCATAAGATTTAACAAATTTACTCTGGTAGACTCGTTAAATAAAAAAGCTGTGGTAGATGGTATGGTTTACACTACCGATTTTAAAAACATTAGGTTCGGGTTGGACATAACTACCGACAACTTTAGAGCATTAAACTCTACTTCGGAAGATAATGACATGATTTACGGAACGGTCTTCCTTACGAGTAACATTAAAGTTCGTGGAGATTTGAACCAACCGGATGTTAACATGAGGGTTACTGTTGATAAGGGAACTAAGTTTTTCTTTGCGTTACCAAGCAGCGATCCATCAATTATAGATCAAGAAGGCATTGTGCAGTTTATAGATGCAGATGCACCACCATTTAACGGCGAAAAAGCATTAAACGTAGATAGCGTTAGCAAGTCTCCTATCACTGGTTTAAATTTGGTAGCCGATATTACCATAAACCCTGAGGCTGAACTGAATGTGGTTGTAGATCCATCAAACGGAGATGCATTGAATATTAAAGGAGATGCTAATTTAAATGCAACGATGGATCCGAGTGGAAAAATCAGTTTAACTGGTCGTTATCAAGTTGTAGATGGATCTTACAATCTCTCTGTTGGTCCATTAAAAAGAGAATTTAGATTAGTTAGTGGTAGTACAATACTTTGGACCGGCGAACCGACCGCAGCAACTGTAAATTTAACTGCACTTTATGAAGTGAATGCTGCGCCGATTGATTTGCTAAACCAGCCAGACAATGTACAAGCTAAAACCAAACTTCCTTTTCAGGTTTATTTAATGATGAAAGATGAGTTACTTAAACCAACCATTTCTTTTAGATTAGATTTACCAGAAAACGAAAGAAGTGGCGATATTGGTAGCCAATCTTATACTCGTTTGCAAATTATAAACCGAGATGAGAGCGAGCTTAATAAACAGGTATTTGCGCTTTTGGCGTTAAATAGATTTATAGCTAATAACCCTTTCCAAAGTTTAGCTGGCGGTGGTGGCGGTGTTTCTACATTGGCCAGATCAAGTGTAAGTAAATTATTAACCGAGCAGTTGAACAACCTTGCGTCAGATCTAATTCAAGGAGTAGATTTAAACTTTGGCGTAAACTCCTCAGAGGATTACTCGACAGGAGAGTTGGAACAAAGAACAGATTTAGAAGTAGGACTTTCGAAAAAGCTCCTTAACGATAGATTAACGGTTACGGTTGGTAGTTCATTTGCCTTAGAAGGCCCGAAAACCGCTAATACAAATTCTTCAAATATTGCTGGTAACGTAAATATAGAATATGCACTTTCTGCAGATGGACGTTACAGATTAAGGGCTTACAGAAGAAACCAAACCGAAGGAATTATTGAAGCACAGGTTATTGAAACCGGATTAGGTTTTACCATTGTTGTAGACTATAACAGGTTTAGGGAAATATTCCAAAGTAGAGGAAAAAGAAACAGACAAAATTTAGAACAGAAGCCAAAAAATGAATCATCTAACTAAAACATATCTCTTAATTATTGTTTGTTTAATTTTAGCTGGCTGTAGTAGCACCAGAAAGCTAAAACCAGGGCAATATTTATATACTGGTGCCGAGGTAAAAATCAATCCAGATTCTTCTGGAAGAATTAAAGACGAAAAACAAGTTAAAACTACTTTAGAAAGTAAAACAAGGCCTCGTCCAAACAAATCGCTTTTAGGCATAAAATGGAAATTGCAGTTATATAATTTGGCTGGTGATTCGGTTAAACCAAAAGGAATTGGAAACTGGTTAAAAAATAAAATTGGTGAAGCACCAGTTTTAATGAGCGAAGTGAAGCTTAAATTTAATAACGATGTACTTAAAAGTTATCTAATTAGTCAGGGTTATTTGCAGGCTGAAGTTACCGGTGACACCGTAATTAAAGGTAAAAAAGGTAAAGCTGTTTATACCGCTAATACTGGCGATAGATATAAAATAAACTCAATAACTTTTCCAAAAGACACGGGAGTTTTAACCCACGTAATTAACATAAACAAGCAAAATACCTTATTAAAAGTCGGTAATTTCTACGACTTAGATACTTATAAAAACGAACGTATTAGAATTGACAATGATTTAAAAGAAAGTGGCTACTTCTATTTTAGCCCCGATTATTTAATTGTACAGGTTGATAGTACAATTGGTAAAAACTTAGTTGATATTAATATTGCTGTAAAAACTATAGCTCCAGAAGCGGGTTTAAAACCTTACACTATAAAAAACATTAACGTTTACCCCAATTACAACCTACGCAGAGATAGTACGTTAAGGACTTTAACCCCTACTGTTTACAACGATTTTAACATTTACGATGATAGAAATACTTTTAAACCAAGAGTATTCGACCGCCTGATTTTCTTTAAAAAGAATGAGACTTATAACCGTAAAGACCATAATTTGTCTTTAAACAGAATGGTTAACATTGGCGCTTTTCAGGACGTAAGGGCAGAATTTTTGCCAGTTGACAGCTTTAAAAACAACCAGCTTGATTTAAATATTTTCTTAACTCCACTAAAGAAAAACTCGCTAACTTTTTCGGTAACAGGAACTCAAAAAAGCAACAACTTTGTAGGTTCTGAGGTAAAACTTACACAAACTACACGTAATTTATTTAGGGGTGCAGAACAATTGGATATCAGTGCATCAGGCGGATTCGAAACCCAAGTAAGTGCGCCGGTTGGTTCTAGAGCACAAAACTCGTTTTCGTTAACCTTACAAGGAAAACTAACTTTCCCTCAGTTTATAGTTCCTTTTTACAAGCCAAAAAGTACAACGGCATTTATTCCGAAAACTATCGCATCGTTATCTTACCAATTGTTACGTAGGGATACCGTTTATAGGTTAAACTCTTTCAAAGGAGAATTTGGTTACAACTGGAAAGAAAATCAATTTAAAGAACACAACTTTAACCCAATTTCTGTAAATTTAGTTAGGCCATCAGAAACTGATACTGGTGCATTAAGAAGGTTGTATGATCAAAATCCTGGCCTACAATATACTTTGCAACAACAGTTAATTATAGGTAGTAATTATAACTTTACCTATACCAACCAAATGCAAGAAAACCGCAGAAACAATACGTATTTTTATGGAAGTGTAGAAACCGGTGGTAACTTATGGGGTACGTTTGTACCTAAAGACGAGTTTGGACAACGTTCAATTTTTAATGTCCCGTTAACACAATTTGTAAGGCTAGAAGCAGATTTACGAGACTATTACAAAATAACCCGTAATTTAATTTGGGCAAATAGGTTAAACATGGGGTATGGTTATGCCTACGGAAATACGACTTCCCTACCTTTCATTCGACAGTTTTTTGCTGGCGGAACGAATGATATCAGAGCGTTTAGAGCAAGATCTTTAGGACCAGGAACTTATCAGGCAGATCCCACTTTAGTGTTTCCAGATCAAGGTGGTGATGTTAAGCTAATGCTTAATTCTGAGCTTAGGTTTAAAATTGTAAGCGTATTACATGGAGCTGTTTTTGTTGATGCTGGTAATGTTTGGCTAAGAAAAGAAGATCCAAACAAACCTGGGTCGGAATTTAAATTAAAAAATACTTTTAACGAACTTGCTGTAGGTACAGGTGCTGGTCTGCGTGTTGATGCAACCATTTTTGTAATTAGGTTAGATGGTGCCTTTCCAATCAGAAAACCTTACCTTCCTAGTGGTCAGCGTTGGGTGCTAAATGACATTGACTTCGGGAGTAAAACCTGGCGTAGAGAGAATTTTATTTTAAACATCGGCATCGGCTATCCGTTTTAATTATATGAGCATTATTTTAAAGAAAACGAAATCATTTCTTATTAGCACTTATCATTTGTTTATCGCAGCAGGAAAAGGCTTTGTAGAAGATAGGGTGATGAAACTAAGTGCTGCCCTGGCCTACTATACCATCTTCTCTTTAACCCCGCTTATAATTATCATCATCGCGGCAGCAAGCTTATTTTTTAGCGATAAGCTTAACCCAGATACGCAACTTTTTGCCGAAATAAGTGAACTAGTTGGTGTAGATGCCGCTAATTCTTTAAAAACTTTTGTTGCCAACGCGAACCTAACGGGAAAAAGTACGCTAGGCTTGATCATTGGTATAGCTACGTTAATTATAGGTTCGACTGCTATTTTTATAGAAATTCAAGATAGTATCAATTTGATTTGGAAAGTTAAAGCAGTACCAAAAACCGGCTGGAAGAAAATGATTTCTAATAGATTGATTTCATTTTCGCTAATTGTTTCAATGGGATTTTTACTCTTGGTTTCCCTTGTAATTAATAGTGTTGTTTTAAGTTTAGGCGATAAGATTGGCCAGTATTTACCAGAAGTTACGCAAACAACCACCCTATTGGTTTTGGTAATAAATAACCTTTTAACCTTTGCTGTAGTAACCGGTATATTTGCTATTATTTTTAAAGTTTTACCAGATGTAATTTTAAAATGGAAAACAGCTTTTGTTGGCGCTGCATTTACCGCTCTGCTTTTCTCTTTAGGTAAATATCTAATTGGAATTTATTTAGAAAAAGGTAATCCAGGTTCTGTTTTTGGTGCCGCAAGCTCTATTATTATTATTTTATTATGGGTGTATTACACATCTATCATTTTATATTTTGGGGCAGAATTTACGCAGGTTTATGCCGAAAAATATGAAGATGGTATACAGCCTACAAAATATGCAGTACATTTAAAAACAATTGTTGTAGAAAAGAAAGTGGCAGTTTTACCTCCGCAACATCCAGAAGATACTATCGATATTCCAGAAAGTTAACACTACAAAATATACGATGCGATCTTATCTACCAACTCTTTTTCTGAAAAAGGCTTAAGCACTAGATCATTAATTCCCGAATCGATGTACTTGTCTCTATCCTCTTGCAATACGTTTGCAGTAACACCTAATATAGGTATTTTAGATTTTTCGAGATTTTTATAAGCCCTAATTAATCTTGTCAGTTCCACGCCTCCCATTTCCGGCATTTGAATATCAGTAAGAATTAAATCGTAGTCGTTTTGCTCAAATAAGGCCAATGCTTGTACGCCATCGTAAGCTACATCGCTAGCCATTTTATATTTTTTGAGTACAGTCTGGGCTAGTAGAATGTTCATTTTATTATCATCTGCCAACAAAATTCTTTTACCTACTAAACCTTCTGCATTTACAACTTCAGCCTTTACAATCTCTTTATTGTTTTCTGCCGTAGAAATTTCATAGGGAATTTCAAATGAAAAAACCGAACCTTTGCCCAGCTCGCTGGTTACACCAATCCTACCGCCTTGAAACTCTACAATCTTCTTACAAATTGCTAAGCCGAGACCAGTTCCTTTTTGCTTTATTTTGGTAGAAGAATAATAAACCTGCGCAAATTCGTCAAATATCAAATCAAGATCCTCTGGTGCAATACCAATCCCCGTGTCTACAATTTGTATTTTTAAAACAGATTGTTTTTTAGTTCCTGGAATTACGCTTGCCTTCAAAGTTACCGAACCATTGTCTGTAAACTTAATCGCATTACTCAGCAAATTCATGATAACTTGCTTTAAGCGTAGCGAATCGCCATTGTAACATAAATTTTCTGGAAACGACACATCTTTTTTCAGCGCTATTCCTTTATTAGTGGCTTGGATTCCGATGCTGTTAAATACATCCATTACAGCATCATAAGGCTTAAAAGAAACTTTGTCGAAATTTACCTTTCCGGTTTCGTACTTAGAAAAATCTAGAATGTCGTTAACAACATCCAGTAACATTACCGACGAGCTCCTTATGGCACTTACCTGCTCTGATTGTTGCTCGTTCAAATCACCCTTGCTCAACTGCTCAGAAAATCCAATTACAGAGTTGAGCGGTGTCCGAATCTCATGACTCATGTTAGCTAAAAACCTACTTTTAGAATTTGCATACTGCGACGCTTTTTGGCTATAATTTACCAATTCGCCCTCATTTTTAAAGATTTTATAAAGGTTATACAGAATTGCAACCACAAGTGTTAACAGCAAACCAATACTAAACACCACAATTCTGTCTATACTCTTAAATGTGCCTTGTATATTTTCGTTTAGATCATTTCTTGAACTTGCAGCAAATTTAATTTCACGCTTTTTATAGCTTTGCAACAGGTTTACGATTTCGGTAATTATCCTATTATTTATCTGAAGGATAACAACTTCGTTTCGTTTAAGCATATTATTTGCATTATACAAATTGCGGAAATAGTTGTTCATATTTCGCAACTGAAGCCTATTGTAGTTTCTACTTTGCAAAGAAGTATCCAACTTGGTTTCTTTTCTAACTA
The DNA here is from genome assembly GCF_003313325.1 of Pedobacter namyangjuensis. Lineage (GTDB taxonomy): Bacteria > Bacteroidota > Bacteroidia > Sphingobacteriales > Sphingobacteriaceae > Pedobacter > Pedobacter namyangjuensis. The sequence goes on from NZ_QMHQ01000003.1 coordinate 774,497, forward strand.
TAGTAACTGTTGTATCTGCAACGGCATTTGCTTCTCGCTTTTTTCTAGATAGCGCATCACCTAACCTGCCTAGCAAACCTTTCTCCTGAACAGGTTTTGGTCCTGATCTGATGGTGTCTACGGTAATCATCGTTTTAAACTGGCTGTAGGTAACTTCCTTACCTAATCCAATTTTAGTTCTATCTGTTGCCGTATCTATTCCAGCAGACACGTAAATTAAACTATCTGTTAGTTGCCTTAGCTTAAGATAAAGTTCTGTCCTTGTTCTTTTTTGATCGACCAATCCTCTAATATTTTGCGGATTAACCTTTTCTCTTTCTTCAGCAGAGCGATTAATATTATCTAAAATGGTAGAAACGAAAGCTATTTCGCTACTAAATTTTTTGATGTAGGATTTCTCTCCGGTAACCGCAAAAAGCCTAGAATTATTATCAGCATTGTAAAGTAGAATAATGCAAGAATCTATTTGTGCATAGTCTTCTTTAAGGCTTACCAGCTCATTGATATCGTCTGTTAAAACCTGATTTTTGTTATTGCGGATATAGAAAAATATAGCGCATAAAAACAAGGAAAGGATAAGAAAAACCAGTAGACCGTAACGAGTAGATGGGTTTTTGGCAGCGTTAGAAGGCATATTATTCGTTATTTTGCAATGTAAAACTATTACCTAAAGTATACACTTAGGGCATTTTAAATAACAAATAGGGATATGCAATGATACACAAAATTTTATTGCCTAAAAGTTAATTTTTTAAAAACTAAGCAACTTCCAGATCTGTGGTTTCTCCCTCAGTTTTTATATCCATGTCATCTTTTATCTCATCTTTTTCTATACGCAAGTTTCTAATAATGTGCTGCTGTCTTTCTGGTGTATTTTTGCCCATGTAATATTCGAGCAGTTTTTTAATAGTTTGTTCTTTTAAAATTACAGGGTCAAGTCTTATATCCTTGCCAATAAACAATCCAAACTCGTCAGGCGAAATTTCTCCCAAACCCTTAAAACGGGTAATTTCTGGCCTACCACCTAATTTTTCAATCGCATTTCTGCGTTCTTCATCGCTATAGCAATAAATGGTTTCTTTTTTATTCCTAACCCTAAATAAAGGCGTTTGCAAAATGTAAACGTGCCCAGCCTTTACCAAGTCCGGAAAAAACTGCAAGAAGAATGTCATCATTAACAAACGTATGTGCATGCCATCTACGTCTGCGTCGGTAGCAATTACAATATTATTATAATGCAAACCTTCCAAACCATCCTCAATATTTAAAGCATGCTGTAACAGATTAAACTCCTCATTTTCGTAAACTACTTTTTTGGTTAGCTCATAACAATTCAATGGTTTACCTTTTAAACTAAAAACTGCTTGGCAATCTACATCACGAGATTTTGTGATTGATCCAGATGCAGAATCACCTTCTGTTATAAACAAAGTTGTTTCGTACCGTTTATCGTGGTTACTATTAAAATGAACTTTGCAATCTCTTAGCTTTTTGTTGTGCAACGAAGCTTTTTTGGCTCTGTCATTAGCCAATTTTTTAATACCTGCTATATCTTTACGTTCGCGTTCAGACTGTTTAATTCTAGCCTCAATAGCATCTGCAACTTCTTTATGCTTGTGCAAATAATCGTCTAGTTCTTTTTTAAGAAAATCGTTAACAAAAGTTCTAACCGTTTGCCCTTCAGGTGCAACTCTTTCTGAACCTAATTTGGTTTTAGTTTGAGATTCGAAAACTGGTTCTTGTACTCTTATGGCAATTGCTGCAATTATTGAAGCTCTAATATCTGAAGCATCGTAATCTTTATTGTAATATTCTCTGATGGTTTTTACTACGGCTTCTCTAAATGCAGCTTGGTGTGTACCGCCCTGCGTGGTGTACTGGCCATTTACAAAAGAGTGGTAATCTTCGCCATATTGCTGACCGTGAGTCATTGCTACCTCTATGTCATGTCCTTTTAGATGAATGATTGGATAACGAATTTCCTCTGGCTTGTTTTGCTTTGATAACAAATCGTACAATCCCCTTTCTGAGAAATACTTTTGGTTGTTAAAGTTGATGGTTAAACCAGTATTCAAAAACACATAGTTCCAGATCATGGTTTCTACAAAATCCGGAATGTAATGGTAGTTTCTAAAAATAGTTTCATCCGGATAGAATTGAATCGAAGTACCATTACGTTGTGTGGTATCTATCTCTGGATGCTCAGTGGTAATTAAACCTTTGCTAAATTCTACTTTTTTACTTTTTCCATCGCGATAGCTTTGAACAATAAAAATGGTCGACAAAGCATTAACGGCCTTGGTACCAACACCGTTCATACCAACAGATTTTTGAAATGCGTTGCTATCATATTTACCGCCAGTATTCATTTTCGAAACGCAATCAATTACTTTACCCAAAGGGATTCCACGTCCGTAATCGCGAATCAACACCTTGTGTTCATGTAAGCTAATGTCAATGGTTTTTCCGGCACCCATCATAAACTCATCGATGGAATTATCCATAATTTCTTTCAAGAGTACATAAATTCCATCGTCATGTGCAGAACCATCTCCCAATTTACCAATGTACATTCCCGGTCTACGACGGATATGCTCTTGCCAATCAAGTGATTTTATACTGTCTTCATTATAAATCGGTTCTGCCATAATATTAAAATTTTGTCATTAGCACTTTGTCATTCAGAGCATTGCGAAGAATCTACCTTCAGTTTCTTCAAAAGCAATCCTTCGTTTCTCCGGATGACGCATTAAAGTTATAAGAAATTGATGTTGTTACTTTTGGAGATAAACAAAAACAACTCAGCTCTACAAATTTAACTTAATCTATTCGCAAATTCATCACAAAATTTCCACAAATAAACATTTTAAAGCATAAAAATTCTTGAAATGAATGAATTTAGGGCAACATTTATTTTCCACTTCAAGCTAATTTCACTTTCCAACTTTCGCACTAATTCCCTATCTTCCAAAATCAATTTAAACCAGCATGCCAGAAAAAAAACAACTCTCTCTTTTTGATCTTTCAATGATTGTAGTTAGCCTCGTAATCGGGATGGGAATTTTTAGAACACCCGTTAATGTAGCCAGCAAAGCACAAATTCCGGAGCTTTTCTTTTTGGCTTGGGCAGTTGGTGGCTTTGTAGCCTTATGTGGTGCACTAACTTACGCAGAAATCGGCTCTCGTTACCCCGTTACCGGCGGTTATTACAAAATATTTTCTGTTTGCTATCATCCTTCCATTGCCTTTGCTATAAATTGTATTATCGTAGTGTCTAACGCAGCATCGGTTGCCGGCGTATCGTTAATTGGCGCAGAATATTTAAGTAAGGTCATTCTACCAGCCGATTTACAAACAGCAAATTACCGAATTGCAATAGCAGGAACGAGCATCATTATATTTTACCTTATTAACCTATTGGGATTAAAAACGAGTTCTAAAACCCAAAATATTTTAACTGTTATTAAAATAGTGATGGTAGTTACGCTTATCGGAGCTGTTTTTTTTGGCGAGCAAACTACAAGCATCACCCCTATTTTTAATACCGCCACAGGCGAGTTGCCAACCTGGAGCGATTATGGAAAAGCGCTTGGTCTGTGCCTTATTGCTGTTTCATTTAGTTTTGGTGGCTACCAACAAACCATTAATTTTGGTGGCGAGGCTAAAGAAGCGAAAAGTGTAATTCCGCGTTCTATAATTATTGGCTTAGGAATCATCATCACTTTGTATATGGCAATTAACTACGCTTATGTGAAAGTAATAGGTTTTGAACAATTAAAAACTGCCGAAAGTATTGCAGCCATATTGGCCGGACAAATTTTTGGCCCTGCTGGTTTTACAGTCCTCTCGGTTTTGATTTTTTTCTCGGTGTTGGGCTATGTAAATGTTAACTTGCTTAGTAACCCGAGAGCGATGTACGCCATGGGCGAAGAAAAAGCATTACCTGCAATTTTCACAAAAAAAACCAAGAAAAACGATGTAATGATTGTGAGCCTAACTGTGTTTACTATCATTGCTATATTAACTTTATTTTACGCCCAAACATTCGATAAAATTTTAAACTACACTATATTTTTAGACAGTATTGGGATGGCGTTTTCTGCTGCCGCGATTTTCTATTTGCGCAAAACAACCGCTCACTTAGATAAAAGCACCATTTATACGATGAAATTTTATCCGCTGTTGCCTATAATTTTCATTGCAGCGTATCTATTTGTAACCGTAAGTATTTACAGCGACGACCCTGCAGCTGCAACAAATGGCTTGGCGATTTTTGCGGGTTTTGTAGTTATTTATTTCATAAACAAGTTTTTAAACCGTAAAAAAGAACAGTCGGCCTAATGGATATTTCTTACATATTAAATGAACTTGGCGAAGACCGCGAACAATACTATAATGCCGTTGCTCCGCCAATTATACAAACCAGCAACTTTAAGTTTAACACGGTTGATGACTTTAGAGGTGCTTTAGCAGATGAATATCAAGGGAATTTATACTCTAGAGGATTTAACCCCACTATTGATATTTTACGAAAAAAACTAGCCGCTTTAGATGGCGCAGAAGATGCATTGGTTTTTGGAAGTGGCATTGCTGCCGTAACTATTCCGGTGTTGGCACTATTAAAAACCGGCGATGAAGTTATTTGCGTGGAAAACCCCTACAGCTGGACGATAAAATTATTTAAGGATCTTTTACCAAAATACGGCATAACAACTACGTTTATAAATGGCTGTAACTTAAACGAGTATAAAAACGCAATAACCAGCAAAACTAAGCTTATATACCTAGAATCGCCTAACACCTTCAGTTTCGACGTACAAGATTTGGCTAGCGTAGCAGATATTGCAAAAGCAAATGGCATCTTAACCATGATAGACAATAGCTATTGTACGCCACTTTACCAGCAACCAATCGCCTACGGTATAGATTTAGTTGCACAATCTGCTACCAAATATTTAGGTGGCCACAGCGATTTAATGGGTGGCGTAGTAACAGGCAAACGAGCTTTATTAGAAAAAATATTTAACAACGAATACATGAATATAGGTGCAAGCATGGCACCACAAAATGCATGGTTACTTTTGCGTGGTTTGCGAACTTTGCCCATAAGAATGGAAAAGATTAGCGAAAATGCCGAAAAGGTAATTGCGTATTTAGAAAGCCATCCAAAAGTTGCGCAGGTTTTACATCCTTTTAGTGAGAGAAATGCTGATTTAGCATTGGCAAAAAAACAGATGAAAAAGTGTGGCGGATTATTTAGCATTGTTTTAGCAGCAGCTGATTTAAATGAAATTGAAACCTTTTGTAACGTATTAAAACATTTTATTATGGCGGTTTCTTGGGGCGGATATGAGAGTTTGGTTTTTCCCGCGTGTGCGGCAATTAGCAAAGCTGATTTTGATCGTAACAATAAAAGACATGTATTAATTAGGATTTACATTGGTTTGGAAGAACCTGATTATATCATTAAGGATTTAGAACAAGCCCTATCAAAAATTTAAATGCCAATTAAGTCGCTCCCTTTCTCTAAACAGCTTATATACTCAACTGGAATGATGGGCTGGAGCATTATGACCAATTTGATTATAGTAATGTTGCCCTATTTTTACTTACCTCCAAATAATTCTGGCTTGGTGCCTCTAGTACCGCAGTTACTGGTTTTCGGGGCATTTAACATTCTATCGTTAATAGCAGCGTCGGGCAGGTTTATAGACGCTGTTTACGATCCTTTGATTGCCTCTATAAGCGACAAAAGTAAAAATCCAAAAGGCAGACGTTTCCCGATAATGAAATGGGCAATTTTACCCGCCGTAGTTTGTTGTAGTTTGGTTTTTTACCCCTTAATTAAGGGCGAAAGTCTTAATAACGCATGGTGGCTCACCATAGTTTTAGCCGGATTTTTCGTGTCCGTAACCACGTATATTATTCCGTACAACGCGTTGTTGGCAGAACTAACCCACACGCCAGAAGAGAAAGTTAAACTTTCTACCTTTCAGCAAGTTGGCTTTGTTTTAGGAATGATTTTAGGTGCTTTATGCAATAATTATGCAGATTTAATCCAATCTATTTTCGGCGTAACAGAACGTTTCCATGCATTGCAATACGCCATTTGGGGCCTGGCCATTTTTTCTGGTCTTGTAATGATTTTGCCCATCTTGTTTATCAATGAAAAAGATTACGTAGACAGCAAACCAACGCATACACCGCTCTTGCCTGCAATAAAAAGCACTTTTAAAAATATAAATTTCAAATACTATCTCATCTCTGACTTCACCTTTTACACGGCATTAAGTTTAATGAGCAGTGGATTGTTATACTTTGTAACGGTTTTACTCGGCTTGCCAGATTCTGATGGTGGAAAATTTATGGGGTTGATGGTGTTATTGTCCTTGTTATTTTATCCCTTTGTAAATTACGGCGCAAAAAAAATAGGCAAAAAGCAGTTGGTAATTATTGCCTTTGGGGTGCTCAGCCTAATTTTCGTTACCATATTTTTTCTTGGAAAATTACCTTTCGAGCCAACCAACCAGATGTATATCTTGGTAGCATTCGCCTCGTTTCCTTTGGCGGCTTTAGGTATTTTGCCTAATGCAATTTTAGCAGATATTGCCCAACAAGAAACCATAGAAAGTGGCGAAAACCACGAGGGAATGTTCTTTGCTGTTAAATATCTGTTTGTAAAGCTGGGCCAAACAATTGGGATTGCCATTTTTGCCATGCTTACTGTTTATGGAAAAGATCCTGGTAACGATTATGGTTTACGCCTTAACGGTGTGGTCGGTTTTGTACTTTGCGTTTTGGCTTTGTTGTTTTTTACAAGGTTTAAAGAGAGAAAGTAAAGAGTAGTTAGTATAAAGTAGTTAGATTGGGATATTAAAATCCAAAGTTTCCTCGCCCTAAACCTCTATGAACTTCGTTAGTTTTGCTCCGAGAAGGAAAAACTCTGCGATTATATTCTTCCTTCGTTCTATAAACCTGACTTAGCGAAAATCCTTTTACCAAGTCCCCTTTAGGGAATTTAGGGGTAAACGATTGCAGCGAGGGCATGAATGCAAACTCAGAAAAGCTACTGACAAACGTTTCCAATCATCCTTTTCTCAAAAACACACAATTTTATATTTATTTCACATCGTAAAAATACACCTGCACATTTTTATCACTCAATTTCTTTAAAACCGGATAAGTTAAATCATCTACCTTTTTGTAGTTGGCATCTATATAAGTTACTTTTTTAAGACTTGGCATTTCTGCTAGAAAATCTATATTATCTAAATTAATGGAAATGATACTCAAATGCTCTAATTTTTTTGCGTTTTTTAAAGCCGAAACACTTGCGGTTTTATACCAATCGCTTTTTGGAAAATCGTTAAAAGACAGTTCGTCTAAAGCCGGAAAATAGGTTGGTATTTGTGCAATATTTGTTTGTACCATATTCATTAAAAGCTTTTTTAAATTTTTCTGATTAGCCAAAAAAATCGGCAACTGTTCGCTTCTCCCGCCTATTAGAAATAAACTCTCTAAGCAATTTGCTTTCAGAAAATTAGCTGGTATAGCATTCCAGTCTAAATTATTTGCACCATTTCTAAATGAAATCACTAAACCTTTTAAGTTCAAATCTTTAATCTCCTTAAAAGCAGCCATATCTTTTATGCCTTCTATATAAAGGTATTTTAGGTTGACTAAGTTTTTCAAGTATCTTGCTTTCTCCACATCAAAATCTCCAACACGTGTACCTATTGCATAATCTGGGTTTTGAAGTGCATCCCAAAAACCAAATGCCACATTTTCAATTTCAAATGGTGCTAACGTAGCCATTGCAGGAATATTCGTATTCACTACTCCTTTCGGCATTTCGATCTTAAAGTTAATATCCTGCATAAAAAGCTCAACATTATCAAATTGCGTTAAATACTTCGCATCTACATATAATGGGTTCGCATTCGATTTATCGATTTTATACGATGCCTTTATCGTATAATTTCCCTCCTCCAATTTCGGAATTTCCAAGTGTGTTGTTGGCTGAAATAATTCCCCTGGCTTAAGCATTCTTAAGTTTGATTTATCGAACTTTTCCCGTTCGAAACCGGTTGCACTACTTTTGTCATCAATAATTCGGCTCAATATGGTTATGCCATCTTTAATAACTTCTATTTTGGCATAAAACAAATGATGAAATGACCTTGCGTAAATATACTTAACAGGCTGGTTAGTATTATTTTTAAGGAACAAATGAAACTTTAAATTCATTGGGTAATGTACATTAGTCCAATCCAAATCGGCTATGTTAGAAGTTAAGGTTAGTCCATTTTTCATATAGGAACCATTTGGCGACGAAGTCAACGTGTACGAAGTCTTTCTCCTGTTATCCAGAAAATACCGCTCCATCTTATCCGTTTCTTTTTTACTAAATGTAGATTTAAGCTGTTCTTTAAAGTAATTTGGATTTTTAGCAACCGCAGCAACAACGGGAGCGCTTGGCTTAATTGGCTCTGCAACCACAGGTTTAGGTTTAGTGGTAGCAATCAAACTGTTCACCAAAGCAGTTTCCACTCCATTTGCGCTTAGCAATTTCGCATCGATATACAAATATTGAAAAATGGCTTTTTCGAAATTCATACTCGTAGATGGCACCGTTTGCGCTAATTTTTCATTTGCTAAAGATGGAAACTCCAATATATAAAGATTTGGCTTCTCTGGTGTAGAAACTTCATTTAAGTTAACGAGTACATTACCGCTTGCATCTTTTACTTCGTACTTAGATTTGCCTCTGGCAACTGAAAGCGTTTTGATAATTGCGGCAGTTTCCGTGCCTTTTAGCACCAATCCTTTTTTAAATTCAAGATTTTGGGCTTTTAGATTTTGAAAAAATAATACGAAAACAAATAGGGACGCTAATTTTAAAATTTTCATAATTTATAAATTTTGCGTTGCGACAAGGATGAGTTATCGGTTCTAAAGTTATATTTAATTTTATATTTCCACAACCTTCTTCCTTCGTTCTATAAACCTGACTTAGCGAAAATCCTTTTACCAAGTCCCCTTTAGGGGATTTAGGGGTAAAAGATTGTAGCGAGGGCAGGACTGTAATTGCCGACAAGCTACTGACAAACATTTTCAAATTTCAATTATTTAAGCTATCAATTTCCCATCTTGCTAAATATCTAAAGGAGATTGACTCGTCGTACCTCATCGCAAAGACGAATTGTTTAATAAATTTACCTACCTTTGCACCGAAGCAGAATTTCTTTATCATTTAAAGCAACTCGCAAGTTAGTCCTTCCAGCAATGATTGTTCTAGCTTCTTCGATATTTTACATTTAAAAATTATTAATTTGTTATTTTCAGAATTAAACCTGATAGCTCCTATTTTAAAGGCGCTTGAAACCGAAGGTTATACACAACCTACACCTATACAGGAGCAATCTATACCTTCTATTTTGCAAAAACGCGATTTACTAGGGTGTGCTCAAACTGGCACGGGTAAAACCGCAGCATTTGCTATACCAATGTTGCAATTATTAGATAAACCGCACTCAAATGTTAAAGGCCCAAAGCCCATTAGAGCTTTAATTTTAACGCCAACAAGAGAATTAGCCATCCAAATTGAAGAAAGTTTTAAAGCCTATGGCCGTAACCTTTCGTTAAAACATTTGGTAATTTTTGGTGGCGTTGGGCAAAAAGCACAAACGGATGCTTTACACCGTGGTGTTGATATTTTGGTGGCAACGCCTGGTCGTTTGTTGGATTTAATGAACCAAGGTTTTGTAAACTTACGTGATATCGAAATTTTTGTTTTGGACGAAGCCGACCGTATGTTGGATATGGGTTTCATCCACGATGTGAAAAAAGTTATTGCCAAGTTGCCAGCAAAAAGACAAACCTTATTTTTCTCGGCTACCATGCCAACCGAAATTCAGAAATTGTCTAGTACCATATTAACCAATCCTGTAAAAGTTGAGGTTACGCCGGTTTCTTCTACTGCCGAAAAAATTCAGCAAGCGGTTTATTACGTTGAGAAAAACGATAAAAGAAGTTTGCTTGCGCACTTGCTAAAAGACAAAAGCATTGAAACTGTTTTGGTATTTACGCGTACCAAGCACGGGGCAGATAAAGTAGTTAAAGATTTAACTAAAATTAATGTTAGAGCAGAAGCCATTCACGGCAATAAATCGCAAAACGCTCGTCAACGTGCATTAACCAACTTTAAAGCTCGTACAACAAGGGTTTTAGTGGCTACAGATATTGCCGCTCGCGGTATTGATGTTGATGAATTGGCGCACGTAATTAACTACGAACTGCCAAACATACCAGAAACCTATGTACACAGAATTGGCAGAACCGGCAGAGCGGGTTTAAGCGGCATTGCCTACTCTTTTTGCGATGGCGAAGAGAAAGAGTTTTTAGATGATATTGAAAAATTGATAGGTTTAAAAATCCCGGTAAACGAAGAACATCCTTATGCAATGAGCTGGCAAAGCTTAATGTCGGCAGCTGCAGATGCAAAAGGCAAAGGAAAGAAAAAAGGCAACCAACGCGAGCCTCGCGAGCGTGAACCTAACTTAAGTGGTGCAAAAAAGAAACCTCAAGGTGGTGGCGCCAGAAAACCAAACCATACTGGCAGTACTGCAAGTGCAAATGCTGGTGGTGGTAACAGAAGGTTTAGTGGAGGCGGAAATCGTAGAAGAGATTAGTTTAACGTTTTGTCATCTTTGCGAGGAAGCATTCTCCCGATTCAAAATCGGTATCGCAATGACGTTTGAATACTAAAAAATGGTTCGTATTTATGCGGACCATTTTTATTTTTAACTCTTTTTGAAAGGCACCTTTATACTACTATTCATGTTAGTCCTGCTTTACACTACAATTCCCGATTAAACCTGTAAAACTTGCATACATATAACAATAAACAATGGCCTACAATACTTAAATCGGGAGATTTTCGTTGCAATCAGGTTTAAATAATAAAACCTTTGCAATAAGAAAAGTTACCGTGCAAACAAAAAAGGCTGACTAAATAGCCAACCTTTGATATTCTAAAATTTCGAAGTTTTAAACTTTTCTAATTTTTATAATTCGCATCCAATGTAAAACCTTCATCATTGGGTAAGTTGGATCAAACTCCCACCATTTGCTGGCAAAATTTGGGCTGTTCGGTTTTTTATGGTGGTTATTCTGAAACAATTCGCCCATTAACAAGAAATCCCAAGGCAATGAGTTTTTACTATGATCTTCGTTATCGTGGTTAGAATAACCATATTTGTGTCCGCACCAATTAACTATAGCACCGTGCAACGGGCCCATTAAAAAATGAATTGGCAGTAATAAAAACATCCACCATTGTGTAGCAAAAGTTACGTAGAACCAAATATAAAAAGCTGCGCAAGCTAATCTCCAAAGCCACGAATCTCCAATTCTATCAACAACTGGCCATTCCGGATAATTGCCTCTAAAGGCTGGTTCTGGTTCAATTTTGTGTAATAAATAAGCCAAATACATGTTTTTGGTAGCAATCATCATCCCAAAAACATCCTTAAAAAAATGTGGAGAGTGTGGATCTTTTTCTGTATCGCTATAGGCATGGTGCATACGGTGCAAAATAGCATAGGCTCTTGGGTTTAAAAAAGACGAACCTTGCGAAATTAAAAGTATGAGGTAAAAGAATTTTTCCCAGAAAGGTTCCATTTTAAACATCTTGTGCGATGAGTAACGATGCAGAAAGAATGTTTGACTAAAAAGAGAGAGGAACCAATGGGCTAAAAAGAATATTAAAATTATCATGAAAAAGTGGTAGTGAACTATAAGAACGAATATTTACGAACAATAGTTTTATGTAGTATTTATATTTGAGGCGTTTTCAAATGCAATCTGTGTCATTAACAGATTGCATTTAGTAATTTATCTTCCGAAATCGTCTTGAACGCGAACAATATCACTTTCATCTGATGGGTTTTCTGCATCTGTGTGTTGCCAAATTTCTGCAACCACACCCCAATCATTTAAACCAATTAAACGGTGGCGTTCTCCTTGTTGCAACTTAATCTGATTTTTTGGGTGATATTCCTTAACCTCACCTTCCTCATCGGTTTGGCTCGTTTTAATACCTACGGTACCCGTAACAACTTGCCAAATTTCCGCTCTGCGGTGGTGGTATTGCCAAGACAAACGTGTATTTGGTGCTACAATTAAAATCTTAGGACTTAATTTACCTCCAATTTTTAAACTATCCACGTCTAAACCGTCGAAATAAGTATCTGCAAATTGTTGGGCTTGTGCCTCATCAATTACAAAAAACCCTCCCCAAGGGCGGGTTTCGTCGCGGTTAACAATATTAAATCCTTCAATTTGCAAACGTTGTGCAATGGTATCGAATATAGCTGATTTTTGATTTTCCATTTATTATTAAAAAAATTAATTTGAAAAGAAAACAGTCTTTTCCAATTGAGCTGTAAAAATAGGTTTTACAAATTAAAAAAGCCCTCACGGGCTTTATATTTTTTCGATAATGTGACTAATGTTACTTTATCTCGTGAACAGTAATATCTATAGGCATCTGAGCGGTTTGCAAAACCATCGGAAAGTTGGCGTTATTTAAAATCCACATTTCTGATTTACCTTCAGCACTGGCTACATTGAAAACATCTACTTCTTTACCCCCAATTTTAAATGCTGTTGTTGTTGCTTTTACTTTAAACTTTACCCCGTTTAAGGCAAATTCCTTATTATCAACTAAAGATTTAAAAGAAGCTTTAGAAATTAGTCCAAACGTCTCCGTATCATCAAGCTTGGTAACGCCCGATGCAGGTTGCGTAGGCATAGCCATTTTTGTTCCATTGGCCACAGCATTTTCGGTCATTTCAAAAACCCCATCGCCGTAACCTTCTACACTCCATGCTAATGAAAATGGCTTTCCAACTTTTTTTATGCTAAGCACCAACGGCACTTCTTGCCCTTGTACAAAAGCACTGGCAATAAGCGAAGTTCCTTCTTTAATTTCTGGATTTACTTTTTGTGCATTAACACTGTAGCTAAAGGCGAGTAGTAGGCAAATGGTTAAAATCTTTTTCATGTTATCTATTTTATACCAAGATAGGGCTTTAACTTAAAAAAATGAAATTGCTTTAATCGATTTATTTTGAAGACAATACAAGAACGATAAAACAAAAGGAACGTTAACTGTGTAATTATTATTCAGATTTTAAATATTATACAAAATGGAAGATTTAAGGGAAAGCTATAACTCATTTGAGGGCAATGGAGTTATAAAACAACTAGACAAAATTCAGGATATTGAAAGTAAATTTGTGGTTCTCTCCTACACCGAGCTTAACGATTTCTTCAACTTGGCTATATCGGCTTCGCAAGAAATGCCTAATCTAGCAGAGGGCGCAGAAGGAGAAAGCAGTACAAATGAAATTAAGGCCATTTACCAGAAATATTTCTACGATAAAGCATCGGCAATAGAGAAAATTAATGCCACTACCTAAGTTTGATCGGTCTAGGTAATTAAAAAGCATAAATTTTAAGCTTAGCTATTATTTTCGATTGAAGATTTTTAAAAACAAGTTTAAAAAGTAAAATGCTCTTAGCGTAACTAAGAGCATTTTAAATATTGTGGAGAATATCGGATTCGAACCGATCACCTCTTCACTGCCAGCGAAGCGCTCTAGCCAAATGAGCTAATCCCCCTTATCGGCACAAATGTAAATAAAAGTTCAAAACAAGCAAATTATATCTCATATTAACACGAAAAGTATAAAAATAGAGCAAATAGTTGTACGCTGAGGTAACGTAAATGCGTATTAATTATTATTTTAGTTGACCTATTTTATGCTTTTTAAATCATCCATATTATTTTTGCTTAGAGCACTTTTCGCATGCGCTTTAATCTGCATGTCTTTTTCCGTAAAATCTCAGCAAAATTCTGCTCCCTCAGCAATAAAAGGTTTAAATGAGATTAAAGCGATGCCTCCCTCTAAAGAAAAGGTAACGAATTTAATGCGTTATGTTCGTAGTCCGCATGTTATTTATACAGATGAGCTAAAGCAGTTGATGGAGGATGCTTTAAACTATATTTCGACAGAAAATAAGCCAGAATCAATAGCACCGGTTATAACAGCTATCGCGATTATTGACATTAACACAGGCAATCTTCAAGAAGCATTATTAAACGCTAAAAAAGCGGAAACCTATTTACCAAAACTTGAAGGAAAACACGCTGTTGGTTTAACAAGCGATCTGACTCGGATTTACACCAGGGCAAGCGAGCCGGAAAAAGCAATGTTTTACCTTAACAAAATGGAAAGCTTAACCAAAGACCAGCCTGAATTTATTATCCCTCGAATACTTAACCTACGAAACCGCCTGAACCTAGAATTAAGAATGGGTAATAGCAAAAACTTACATTCTACCTATCAACTTGTTTTAAAACTAGCCAAAGAAAGTAAAAATGAAGATTTGATAAGAGATACACGTTTTGCCTATAGCCAAGTGCTTTTAACCATTAACAACGAAAAAGAAGCATTTAAAATTTTAAAAGAGTTAATTCCAGACTTAGAAAATATGCTGGTAGATAGAAGAGCTGCTTTTTTCGAAATTCTTGCTAAAAACTATAAGGATGTGGGCGATTACAAAAATGCCTTGGTTTTTTTTGAAAAGATATATAAACTGCCAGAATCTTCAAGCCAGCAAAAATCGGTAGCGCTTGCTAATATGATCTTAAGTAGCTGTGAATTAAAAAAATACAATTACCTTGAGGATTATTTCAAAGCGCTGAAAAAATACGATGGCGATTATACCACCATCATCGCGTTAAAAACCGTAAAATTAGCAGAAGGAAAATACTACGAAGCCAGCCGTAAAACTGATGTGGCTCTAAAAACTTATTTGGCAGGCTACAAACTAAAACATCACAGTGGCGAGGCTCCTAGAGAAGATATTGCCTTCCATTTGGCAATTGCAGGAATTTACACCGAAGACAATGACCATAAACTGGCAAAAACACACCTAGATAGAGCAGATATACTTATTAAAAAACATGTCGTTCCGATACCACTAAAGCTTAGTTATTTGGCCACAGTTAAAAAGCTGAACAAGGCTACACCTTTAAGGCAAGACAGTTTAGTGTTGCATTTAGAAAATGAAATGAAGCTTAAGGACTCTGTTTTTAAAAAAAGCTTAGCTAAAATTGCAAACGAACTTGAAACAAAATACAGAGTAACAGAAAAAGAACAACAACTTTTATTGGCGAAAAAGCAGGAAGAGTTAAACAAGGCTGAAATAAGCACACAAAAACAACGCAATTTATTAATTTCAATTGCTGCAATAATTACTATCGCACTCCTAGCAACGCTAACCTATATTCAATTACAGCGTAAAAAACAACATAAGCTGGATTACCAAACTGAGTTGCAAGGGTTAAGAGATAGACATCGTATAGAAATAATGGATAGGCTTACAGATGTTCAAGAGCAAGAGAAAAAACGCATTGCCGAACAACTGCATGATGAAGTTGGTGCGATGCTGTCTATAGCTAAGCTTAATATTAACACTTTAAACGAGAATGTATTTGTGGCTAACAGCGATGCTGAAAAAAAGCTTGCTACGACTAAACAAATTATGAACGATATAAGCGAAACTGTTCGTAATATTAGCCACACGTTGATGCCAATTGCTTTAGAAAAATATGGTTTTAAAAGCGCTGTTATAGATTTGCTAACTGCAATTAAAACGGCTAACCAACTTACCGTTGAACAAGTGATTGAGGGCTTAGACCACACCGAACTTTGGCCTCAGAATTTTAGTTTAAGTGCCTACAGAATTATCCAGGAGATATTAAATAACGCGATTAAACATGCACAGGCAACAAACTTATTTGTGCAGATTATAGAGTTAGAAAATTCTTTGACCATTTATATTGAAGACAACGGAAAAGGAATAGCCCAAGATACAGAAGCTAAAGGAGCTGGAATGAAACTTTTAGAAAGTAACATTGCCTATCTATCTGGAAAATTAGAGATTAAAGGGCAACCAAACGAGGGAACTTTTGCATTAATAGAACTTCCAATACCAATTACCAGAAATAATGAAAATTAAACTCATATTAGCCGACGACCACCCTGTTGTTTTGAACGGAATAAATGCACATTTTGCGTCTGATGAACGTTTCGAAATTATTGATATGGCAAATAATGGTTTGGAATTGCTAAACGCTAAAGCACTAAATGTTGCTGATGTTATTCTTTTAGATTTGAATATGCCTGGCCTCGATGGATTAAGAACCATAACGGAATTAAAAAACAGAAATATTTCGGCGAAAATTATAGTGTTAACCAATTATCATTCTGCAGAGTTGGTAAAAGATTGTAAAGCAAAAGGTGCAAACGGATATATTGTTAAAACAGATGAGTTGCAGAATCTTGCAAACAGCATTTTGAGTGTTGTCTCCGGCATAGATATTTTTCCGTCATTTGAAGAGAAAACTACTATTGATGCCCGCTTCTCTTATTTTGACGATTTTTTGAAGAAATATAAATTAACAAAAAGAGAAGTGGAAATTATACGTTTGGTATGCCAAAATTTAAAAACTAAAGATATTGCAGAAAGGCTTTACCTATCGGAGTTTACTGTACATACCCATAGAAAAAATATTATGCGAAAGCTAGAACTGTCAGACTCTACCGTTGCGCTCTACGAGTTTGCGCTAAAATCAAATTTAATAAGTTCGTGATAGTTTATAAAAACACAAATGTTAAACCGAACCATATATGCTGAACCTAAAATATATTCGCGAAAAGCTAAATAAAAACTTTGAAAATGACCCAGATGGCTTAAACAAAGTTAGAGCGAACTTTCTTTTAAATACCTTGTTCCTTAGCATATTTGTGGCTTTGTTTACCCTACCGGGATTCTGGATAAAATCTTTTGATTTACTTTTTTACCGTTCTCTAGCCATTGTAGTTGTACAATCTTTTTTTATTTGGGTTATTATAAACCTAAACAAATGGAAATTAGTAGCGCATTTGCTTTGTATAATGCTAGCATTAATTATCCTGACGAACTTTTTTACCAAAGTTCAGGGAGTAGAGCTTATTTCATTGCAGTTCATTCTACTTCTAGTAACATTCAGTTACTATCTTTTAGGCAAAAATTGGGGAATTATATATTCCATTTTAAGCGCAACAAGCATTTTATTTTATTCATCGTCCATCGGAAAGCAAGGCATACAAGCTATTGAAAGAGGCGCTATTAATGATGCAACTTTTTATGGCGTAATCATTTTTAATTTTTTATTAATTTTTTACATACAATATCATTTCTTTAATGCTTTTAGCAAAACCATTAACAGTTTAGAAACCAAAGAGCTTGAAGGAAGAATACTTAATGAAAAATTAAGCGTTGCCATGGTGGAGATAAAACAGACAGCTAAGGCAAAGTCTGACTTTCTATCTACTATTTCGCATGAGCTCCGTACGCCGTTAAACGCGGTTATAGGCATGAGCAATATTTTACTATTAGAAAATCCCCGACCAGACCAGCAAGAGAATTTAAATATTTTAAAATTTTCGGGCAATAACCTCTTGGCCCTTATAAATGATATTTTGGATATCAACAAAATCGATTCCGGTAAAATAGAACTAGAAAAAATTCCCTTTAAAATATCAGTCTTAGTTGAAGATATTTTTAGAAGTTTTAAAGGAAAAGCAGTGGCTAAGGGTTTACAGCTAACGTTAGATGTGCCTGACGATTTTGCTGTTTTAGTATTAAATGGCGACCCCACTAGACTAACGCAGATACTGAACAACTTAATAGATAATGCAATTAAGTTTACGGTTAACGGAAAAGTAAATTTTTTAATTAAAACGATAAAAAAATCTAAAGAATCTGTTATTTTGCAGTTCACTATTGTTGATACTGGGATTGGGATACCGTTAGATAAGCAGAAGTTAATCTTCGATTCGTTTTCGCAAGCCTCTACAAGCTCAACTAGAGAGTATGGAGGCACAGGTTTAGGGCTAGCTATTGTAAAAAATCTATTGGCTTTACATAACAGTGATATTATTACCCGAAGCGAAGTTGGTGTAGGTACATCCTTCGAATTTAGAATTACATACAATATTAACGACGCAAACATGGAGCAGGCTAACGCAACACCTCACAATTTTCTTGGAAGTGATTCTGACATTAGTAAACTAAGAATCTTAATTGCTGAAGATGATCAGATGAATACTTTACTAATGCGTAAATTATTGGCGAAATGGCAACTTAGCCCGGATTTTGTTAATAACGGATTAGAAGCTGTTGACGCTTGTAAGGCCAACACCTACGATCTTATTCTAATGGATATACATATGCCTAAAATGGACGGCTACGAAGCGACCACTATCATCAGGAGCCTTGCAGATAAATCAAAAGCTGAGTTACCGATTATTGCGCTAACAGCTTCTGTAGCACTCGATGTACGACACAAAATTGCGGAAGTTGGCATTACCGATTTTATATCGAAGCCTTTTAAACCAAACGAGCTCAGAGCCAAGTTGGAAGCTATAGCTGGTAGTAAGAAATAGTATTGTAAAAACTAAAAACCCCCAGATATTGAGGGTTTTTAGTTTGCATATTTTCAGAACTTTAAAATCTGCTCGTTAAAGTTAGGCCATAAGTTTTAGGATTACCCAAGTGCGCCGCACCAAAATCGTAGGCGTAATCTACATACCTCTTATCGCTCAAATTTCTCCCCCAGGCAAAAAGATCAAATTTTCTATGTGTAAAGCCTATTTTAGCATTTATTAAACCGTATCCCTTTTGCTCAACTTTGTTCGATAAATCATAAAACTGGTCTCCAATATAATTCCACTCTCCCCTAACTACTAAATTTAAACCAGACAGTTTATCAATTAAAGCGGTGTGTTGCAAAGCAAGTGCGGAAGTTATTTTTGGTGTATAAATTTGTTTGTTACCGGCCAAATTTACCACAGCTCCATCTTTTGGAACCTGTAATTCGTCATATTTAGCGTCGGTATAGCCAAAATTATAATCGATATTAAATCCCTTAAACGGAATAACCGCCAATTCAAATTCTAAACCTTTACTAGTTAGCTCGCCCACGTTTCTGGTAATCGTTACCGCATCTGGCAAAACTAAAGTAGGCACCTGTGCATCCATTAGTTTGGTGTAAAATGCTGTAAGATTAATGTTTAACCTATTATTTAAGAACGAGTTTTTAGTGCCGATTTCGAAATTGTTACTATACTCTGGCTTAAAAGAAACCAAAGGCAAAACCGATGGATCAGATCCTAATGACGTTATACCACCAGCTCTATACCCTCTATTGTAACTTGCGAAAATATTATTGTTAGTTGCAATTTTGTAGGCCATGGTAAGCTTTGGAGAAAATGCATTAAAACTAGCGGTAGAACTGGTATCGTTTTGCGTTACTACTGGCTCCATCCCTTCCATTACAAATTCGCCTAAAGCACTCATCTTTTTATGCTCATAATCGTAACGTAAACCTAAAGTCATTTCTAATTTACTAGATATGGCGTACGAAATCTGACCGAAAGCGGATGCTCCGTAACTCTCACCCGAATTAGTAGCTACACTCGTAAAATTAGGAAATGGAGCACCCAATAGTTCGCCATCTGCACCAAAATGCGTTCCTTGCTTAACAGGATTGTCTTGATAAAAACCATATAAACCGGCCAACCATTTTATTTTTGAATTTGGAGCTGTGTTTGAGCTCAGTTTAAATTCTTGCGTATAAACCTTCACTTTATTCCAGTCCTTGCCATAATTGTTAACAATAGAAACTCCATCTAATGGCGAAAAATCACCATCTATTGGTGTTTTGTAAAACCTGTAATTTGATTGATAGGCAGTTTGCGAAACAAAGTTTACAGCATTTCCAGAATATTTTGCTGATAATGAAGCGTTAAAAAGATTATCGACCATTTGCGTGGTAGAATTTTGGCTCAATTTAAAAGGGTTTGCCAAAGCGTCTTCAACAGAAGCCACTAGTGGAAATGTTCCGTTATTTCTATTTTCATTATGTTTAACATTTAAGGTTAATGCAAATTTTGCACTCGCCTGTAGCTTCAAGTAATAATTCCCTTGGAAACTTTTAATTTCATCAAACTTGGTATTATTAAATTCGTTTAAATAGAAACCACCTTGTCTACCAACTAATCCGGCAGCGCCGAAAAATAATTTATCTTTTATAATTGGCGCTTTAATACCCGCACTAAATCTTTGCTGGCCATAATTTCCTACATCTACCGTAGCAAAGCCAGAAGCATAATTTGTAGGTGCTTTAGTAATAATATTAAGCACACCGCCCATTGCGTTTCGGCCATAGAGTGTTCCTTGTGGCCCTCTTAATACTTCAATTCGCTCTACGTCAAACAAAGAAGATATGTAGGTATCTAAACTAAACTGATTTACACCATCTATATAAGTTGCAATAGCTGGGTCGTAAGATGTTGTTGCAATACCTCTAATAGAAGTTACATTTCTTCCATCGCCAGGATTACTGCTATAGAAATTAGGTATCAATCCAGAAAGATCTCTAGTGTTTTGAATACGATAATCATTTACTTTATTAGCCGAAAAAGCAGTTATGCTTATCGGTACGTTCAATAAATTTTCATCACGTTTTTGGGCCGAGATAATTACCTCATCTAATTTTACTTTTGCATCTTCTAAAACTACATCTAAACTAGTGTTACCCGCTGTAGATTGAATTACGGTTGCATAACCAATAGCACTAACACTAATTGTAATTGATCCTTGCGGAGCGTTTTTTATTTCGAAGTTTCCTTTATTGTCTGTTGTTGAGGTTAGGTTAAAATCTAAAACATTGATGGTTGCTTTTACAATAGGTAAACCTTGTGCATTTTTAACATTTCCGGTAATATTTTGTTGTGCATTTACAGTAAAACTGATGGTAAATAAACAAGCAATTATAAGTAGTAGTTTCTTCATTTTATGTGTGTAGTACGGTAACAAAAACGGTTGGCAAATTACCAACCGTTAATGCATTTAGTATTTTTTTATTTGTTTAATGAGTTTATCCAAGCAGCAATTTTCAGAGCATCTGCTTTAGTAACCTGTGGCATAGGAGGCATTTCTGTTGCATAACCTGGCCAATTTTGCGGTTGCGGATTGTGGATTAACTGATAAATTTTAAGATCGGAATATTTTCTTTTCGCTATCTCTGTAAACGATGGCCCGATTTGCTTTTTAGTTGTATTATGGCAAGCCAAACAAGTATTTTTTGTTAATATACCTTCTACTTGTTTGTAGGTTGGCGCAACTGCAACAACGGGAGCTTTAGCTGGCAAAGGTTTTACCACTGGTTTTTTAATAGTAGGATTAACGGTAGTGCCTTTAGTAGCCTTTGGCGCTGTAACTGTTTTAACAGGCTGCGCTTCAGAGTTACGCGTGCTAACTTCGGCCATACTTAATTTTGTTCCAGTTGGAATTTGATTTAAAGTATAATAAGCGGTTGGATGAATAAGCGAATAAAAAGCTTCTTTATCTCTAACGCCATCTAACGTAATGGTATGAATATAATACTGACGTAAGTTTTGTACTATTAGCCTAGCTTTAAGCCCATCTGCTGAAACCTTCACCCCACTGATTTTCAGCGTTTCGTTATTTACTGGAGGCGAACCATAAACTGGTTGGTATTTGTAGATAAAACTCTCTACAGAATACGAAGCTAAATCCTCAGCAGATTTACGGTCTACAGGTTTGGTAAACTCAATTTCAAAACCATCTGGCATAGCTCTAACAGCTTTCATTTCGAAAGGCATTTTGTTGTTGTAAACCAATCTTTCTAAACCTTCATTTGCATCGCCGGCCGAACCCCAACCACGGTTAGTTTCTCCAACAAACAAAGAACCGTCTGTTCCCCAAGCCATTCTTAATACACCAGAACGGAAACCTTTTCTGAACAAAAATGCAGCACCTTGCTCTTCTCCATTTACGGTTTCCATAAAAATTCTTGATATGATACTCATTCCTTGGTCGCCTACCAAAATTTGACCAGCAAAAGGACCGAAAGTATTTTCTGGAATTTTAACAGGTTCTGAAGTAGATACACCTAAAATTCCGTAAGGCAACCAAACAGATGGCAACTTTAACTCCGGAAAATCTTTTTTAGCTTCGAAGAGTGTTTTAAACGTTTCGTTTACTCTGTTTTCTGGCTTAATATACCTACCATTTTCATTCTTTAAGCGGCGTTCATCCATTTTTGCATAAAACGATTCAGACTTCAGTTTTAGCGGAGAATCTTTTCTATCCGTCCATATCAAACTAGCAGGATGTCCCATAAAATCACCTTTATTAACGTTCCATAAACCTCCAGAACCAACCCAATCGCCTTGGTTTTCTGTGTAGTAGAATTTATCGTCTATAAAGTTCAACCCAGCTGGTGAACGTAAACCCGCAGCAAATGGCGTCATTGTTCCATTTTCGGTAATTTTCATTGCCCAACCACGCATCGGCACACGACTTTCTGCTCTCCACCACTCTTCGTTTCCGAAAGCAACGTTTCCAGTTACCATAAAGGTTCCGTCGGGAGCAATCTTTGGTCCGAAACTATACTCATGGTAGTGCCCACTTAATGGCCAAGCATAAATAGTTTCGTAAACATCGGCTTTGCCGTCCATGTTTTTATCTATAAGCTTAGTTAATTCTCCACGCTGTGCAACATAAATTGCCCCATTTTTTTCTGCTATCCCTAAAATTTCGTGCAAACCAGTTGCAAATTTTCTAAAATATGGTTTTACGCTGGTAGGATTTTCAACTACATAAACCTCGCCTCTTCTGGTTGATAATGCTAAATTCCCGTTAGGTAAGGTTACTAACCCACCAACTTCTAAAATTGGTCCTTCAGGAACTCTTACCTTAAAAATCCTGAAAAAGTCTTCTTCTTTTGGTGTTTCTTGAGCAGAAAGTTTTGAGAAACTTAAGCTAAGCACCAACATTGTTAATATTTTAAATGTATACTTCATCGCAATTTTCAACTTAAAATAAGATACTGTAATTTAATTTGCTTCCTAGTTCTACTATCAATTCCTTTTTTCCACCTTCGGCAGTTCTTATAATAGGTTTTGTTTGAGCGTCAAACTGAAGGTAGTAAGATTTATCATCTATTAGGTACAAACCTTTAGACACTTCTTCTATGCTATCAGCATTCGCTAAAAGGAAATACAAATCTTTTGATGAGTTGGTTGCATTGATCTCTCTAGTTAAACCTTGTCCGTTCGCCATTATTTTTACCGCATCAGTAATATTAGCACCGTAGATATTGTATTTAAATTCTGGACGTTCTTGATCATCCATTACATAACCTTTGGTACGAAAGCCGGTATTTACCGTATCGACAACCCATTTATCTTGTTGCGAAGCTAATTTCGAAACGGACAAAACAGGTTTTTTAGTAAATCTTGTAACGTTTCCTAACGGTTTCGAAGTTCCGTTACCACGGCCATCCCACATCGGGGTTGCATCTATAAAACCTCCGTGCCAACCTTGCAATAAGGTTCCATTATCTAAATCGTAACTAAAAGCAACTTGTTGTGGGCCGCCTACAGAAATAGCATGTACCGAACGAACGTTTGGAACAACATCTATAAAACTACGAATCATGGTATTTACTGGGGCTTCAATGTAAATTGGATCTGCATCTTGGCGACCAGGTCTATTTGCATTTGCCGGAAGCTCAGAAATTTGAATATTTCTAAACGCGACCGCACCATGATCGCCTTGCAAACGTAACGAACCTTTAGCTTTTTCTTTACCTGCAGCACCTCTTGTTACTCCTAATAACTCGATGTTATCGTGAATTAACACACCATTTAATTCTAAACTTAAAATTCTTGCATTGCTAGTTTTGTTACCGCTTGCATCAAACTTAGGCGCTTGAAAAGCAATTTTAACATGTTGCCATAAACCCGGAGCCCTACTAACATTCTGGCGAGCGGCAAATCCGTCGAAACCTTTTTCGCCTTCTGGTCTTGCATCGTCCCAACGACTATAAATTGCACCGTTAGATGCGGCAGTTGGAACAAGTAGCCCCCAAGAATCTTCTATTTGAATTTCGTAATTACCTTGCAAATAAATTCCTGAGTTAGCACCTTTGGCCACTAAATAATCTAGCTCCAAAATAACATCGCCAAATTCTTCAACGGTGTACAAATCGCTACCAGTATTTTTAGCCGTTGGCTGATTTACGAGTATGCCCGTACCTTTCTCAACCTTAAAATTATTTGGCTTTTCTAAATCGGCAAACAGGTTACTGGCAATAGACCACGTATTTCCTGGATTTTTAAATGCGGATAAATCAGTTAGACTTATTGCCGTTTTTTGCTGACCATAAACAAATAGCGTACTCGACGCCAATGCTAATGCAATCGAGCAAACTTTTTTAATATTAATCTTCATCGATATAATTTCTATTTGGTTTTTTAGTTTAAGATATAACTATTTTTCTGTTGATAAAGAATAAGGAAAATCGGCTGGATTGGTTCCTTTAGTTTTATTTGGTGTAGCTGCCATACTAAAATCTAAAACTGCTCCATTTTGCAAAGCAGAATGACTTAACCAGTTTTTAGTGTAAGGTGCGCCATTTACTTTTAACGAT
Organism: Pedobacter namyangjuensis; assembly: GCF_003313325.1. Classification (GTDB taxonomy): domain Bacteria; phylum Bacteroidota; class Bacteroidia; order Sphingobacteriales; family Sphingobacteriaceae; genus Pedobacter; species Pedobacter namyangjuensis. The sequence goes on from NZ_QMHQ01000003.1 coordinate 799,137, forward strand.
TGGATATACTTATTATCGGCACTATTTGCGCCTGCGTTAATAACTATCTTTTTGCCGTTATCTAAATTTAAGGTTACTTTTTTAAATAAAGGTGCTCCAATAACATACTGATCAACTGCTGGTGTAACTGGATAAAAACCCATTGCAGAGAACACATACCAAGCAGATGTTTGTCCGTTATCTTCATCTCCGCAATAACCATCTGGTGTTGCAGCGTACATTCTGTTCATAGTTTCGCGAACCCAATGTTGTGCTTTCCATGGTGCACCTGCATAGTTATAAAGATAAATCATGTGTTGAATAGGCTGGTTACCATGCGCATACTGACCCATATTTGCGATTTGCATTTCTCTTATCTCATGAATTACACCACCGTAAGCACTCTCGTCAAATACTGGAGGCATAGAAAATACCGAATCTAACTTGGTTACAAATTTATCATGACCGCCCATCAGCTTTGCTAAACCATCGATGTCTTGAAAAACCGACCAAGTGTAATGCCAGCTGTTTCCTTCGGTAAAAGCACCACCCCATTTAAATGGGCTAAATGGCGATTGAAAGCTACCATCTTTGTTTTTACCCCTCATTAAACCAGAAGAAGGATCGAACAAATTTTTATAGTTCATTGCTCTTTGCTTGTAAATATCAATCTCAGAAGCAGGTTTTTTCAACAATCTGCCCAATTGATAAATCGCAAAATCATCATAAGAATATTCTAAAGTTTTAGCTGCATTTTCGTTTACCTTAACATCAAAAGGAACATAGCCTAATTCGTTATAATATTTAACACCGTGGCGACCAACAGCTTCCATCGGACCTTCGTTATTAGCTCCGTGTTTAACCGCTTCCCATAAGGTGTTTATATCATAGCCTCTTAAACCTTTAACATAGGCATCGGCAACTACAGATGCAGAGTTATTTCCGACCATAATATTGGCATAACCCGGACTACTCCACTCTGGCAAAAATCCGCCTTCTTTATAAGTATTGATTAAGCCTTCTTGCATCTCTTTGTTAATAGCTGGATAAGCTAGGTTAAGAAATGGATAAAGCGCTCTAAAAGTATCCCAAAACCCTGTTCCGGCGAACATGTATCCTGGTTTAATATCTCCAGTATATGGACTCCAATGCACTATTTCGTTTTTAGCATTTACTTCATAAAGTTTATTTGGGAAAAATAATGTACGATACAAACACGAGTAGAAAGTGCGCATCTGATCAATCGTTCCGCCTTCTACTTCAATTTTGCCCAGAGTTTTGTTCCAAATGGCTTTAGCTTTAGCTTTAGTTGCATCGAAATTATCGTTGGCTAACTCTCTTTTTAAGTTCAGCTCTGCTTGTTCGAAACTAATAAAAGACGATGCAGTTCTAGCATTAACTTTTTCTCCTTTTGCGGTTTTGAATCCAATTACTGCACCAGAGTGATCACTCGTTAACTCTAATTCATCATTTTTTAAAGTTTTGTCGCTCCAAGTTTTTGCAAGCGTAAAATCTTTATCGAAATAAATTACAAAGTAATTTTTAAAATTTTTAGGTAGAGGTCCACGAGCATATTTGCTGGTGTAGCCTATTATTTTTCTTTCGTTCGGAATAATTTTAATGTAAGAGCCCTTGTTTTGAGCATCTACCACTACAAAAGCACTGTCTGTTTTAGGAAATGTAAACCTAAATTGCGCAGCTCTTTCTGTTGGTGTAATTTCTGTAGTTACATCAGCATCAGCTAAATAAACACTGTAATAATAAGGTTTAGAGGTTTCTGACTTGTGGCTAAACCAACTTGCCCTGTCATCATCGTTAAACTTTAATTTTCCTGTTACTGGCATAATAGCAAAAGCGCCGTAATCATTCATCCACGGAGAAGGCTGATGCGTTTGCTTAAATCCACGAATTTTATCAGAATCGTAAGTATAGGCCCAACCGTTACCCATTTTACCAGTTTGAGGCGTCCACATATTCATCCCCCAAGGCACACCTACCGCCGGATAGGTATTGCCATTTGAGAGACTAACTTTTGATTGTGTACCCATTAACGGGTTTACCAACTCTACAGGATCTGTAATTTTACCTACATTTTGGGCAAAAAGACCCGAACCCGCTAACAGTAGTGTTGCTGTTAATAATTTCTTTATCATTTGGTGTGATTTTTTACGTAAATGTTATTATTAATCGGTTTTAGAAATATAGATTTGCCAAAGTTCGTCTAAAGATTTACCCGTGATTTCGGCCCACATTTCATTTTTGTAAGTATGATTTCGCATTGCTTCATCGAGCTTTACAACTATACCTTTACTCTGATGTTCTTCTAGCCAATTTAAAAACCTTGCAGTAATTCTATATGAATTTTTATAACTATGCTCTGGCTTTAGCGACGGCAAAGACCATTTTGCCCCTGCATTGTCTACACCATATTTGTAACGTACGTAATCTGCTATTCCCTCTGTTAGCCAACCTGGACCGCCTCCTCTTCCGTAGTTTTGTACAACATGCATCACTTCATGTGTTACTACGTCAATGTCGCCCGGGTTTTTAATAAACCATTGCGGATTATAAACAATTTTCCCTCCTCCGGTGGCAGCAACACCTTTATAAGCAGTGTCAATATTGAAATACAACTCTTTTGCCGTTTTAGGATTAAAGTCTTTCGCTAATACTGGGTAAACTTTAAAAAATGTTTCTATCATCCTTTTTTTCAATGCTGGATCAAAATTTCTGTCGTTGCTAGCGAAATGTAGGATATAGCCGTCTTTTTTATGTGTAGTTGTATCTTGCGCAACTGCAAAAACAGCTATAAACGAAATAAAAGTTAATAAAAAAATCTTTTTCATTATGTATCTATTTTAATAAATGAGGTTTTTCATTGTAAACCTTCCATAAAAACTCGCCAAATAAAGTGTTTGCCCAAGCAAACCAACTACGCGTAAATTTAGTTGGATTATCTTTATGGAAACTTTCATGCATAAAGCCTTTATCGCCATGTGTAGTTTTTAACATCTTAATGCATTTCTTTATCTCGTCATCGTTCAACGACGTCATTCCTTGCATGGTTATCGCCATTGGCCAAATCATATCTGGACCTATATGCGGCCCGCCAACACCTTCTGCAAATTTCCCTTTGAAAAAATATGGATTATCTAAAGAGAGAATAAACTTTCTCGTGTTTTTATAAAGTTGATCGTTAACATCTATGGCACCCAAATAAGGCATGGAAAGTAGACTTGGCACGTTACTATCGTCCATCATGTAAGCACTTCCAAAACCATCCACTTCAAAAGCAAACATTTTACCAAATTCAGGATGATCTTTTACAGCATATTTTTTCAGCGCAGTTTCTACTTCATTTGCTAAAGCAGTAAGCCTACTTGATAGCTCGCCATCGTTCTGCAAGGCTTTAACCATTTCTGCAGCTTGTTTTAAACTGCTTATTGCAAAAAAGTTTGAGGGTATTAAAAATGCAAAAGTTGTAGCATCATCACTCGGGCGGAAAGATGAACAAATTAAACCAACTGGTTTAACTGGGTGGCCATAACCGTTCATAGATAAGGTATCATGTGGATACAAACTTTCTCTTTGAAAATGATACGGTCCTTTGTTTTCTTTTCTTTGCTGTTCGATAAAAGTTTTTAGGATTGCTGCTATTGCTTTTTTCCAGTTGGCATCGAAAGGTGTTTTATCTCCCGTCTTTTTCCAATAATTATACGCTAAACGAATAGGGTAACATAACGAATCGATTTCCCATTTACGCTCGTGTACGCCAGGTTTCATATCGGTTTTATCGTTTTTCCACTCTCCTACTTTTTGCTCATCATTATAAAAAGCATTTGCATAAGGATCTTTAAGGATATATGTTGTTTGACGATTAATTACACCGGCAATTAGATCCTTTATTTTTTTCTCCTGATTAGCAAATTGTAGATAAGGCCATACTTGCGCAGAGCTATCACGCATCCACATCGCATCTATATCACCTGTGATTACATAAGTATCTGGCTTACCATTTTTAAGGCTGTAAGTTACGGTCGTATCCAACGTGTTAGGAAAACAGTTTTCGAACAACCAACCTAGTTCCTTATCGGCTACGTTGGTTTGAAATGTCTTTATTGCCTGTTCTACGGCAACACTATTAAAATGCCGTTTTGATAAAGGTACCCTGACCACAGGAAAGTCTGGAGCTGAGGCAAATGACATTTTCGACGCCAATACACCGGCGCCTAACAGACCAGTATTTTGAATAAAGGTTCTTCTTTTCATTGTGTTTATATTTGGTGATACTTCCTTAAAGTTCAACACTCTCTTCTTGTGCCAAGCCCCAACATGCGGCAGCACCTATAAGCGTTGCGTTTTCGTTAAGTTCACTCAATTTTATTTTGGTATTGAGCTTAGCCAACTTAAGTTTTTCTGTTAAACTTGGCTCAAAAAGTTCAAATGCTTGGGAAATGTTCCCTCCAAGTACCACGACTTGGCTGCTATACTCGTTAACAACTGTTGTTAAAAATTCGCCAAGCGCCATCCCAAACTCTTTAAATACCTGCATTGCACTAGCATCTTTAGTTGCCAACGAGGCCAGTTCTTTTACACCATCAACTTTAATACCTTTTAAAGTCTCGTACCTTGCTAAAAACCATCTAGTAGAAAGATAGTCTTCCGCTATTCCTCCACGAAAACTAGAATTCCACAAAGCAGCGTCTGTGGCATTGCCATCAATCGTAACTGCAGAGCCTAAACCTGTACCAAGCGTTACGCCAAGTGCACGCTCGTATCCTTTAGCGGCACCGCAGAAAACTTCGCCTTGTAAAAATGCAGCAGCATCATTTATAAACTTGATACAGTCGGCTTCGATATTTAATCTAAGAGCAAGTTCTTCTTTGATGTTTGCCAAGTAAAGCGATCTAAACTTATCTTGATCTTTTATTAACGATATGCCGTTCTCATAGTCAAACGGGCCAGGCATTGCAATTCCAATTTGTATATTATGATGTGCAATATCGCCTACCGAAGCTTCGATAACTTTGCACCAAGCGGCCAGAATTACTTCCTTATCCTGCAATGAATCTACAGCTTTACGTTTTACAGAGCTATCGATCAATTGCCCACCTGGCAGATTTACCAGCGACGCTGTGATGTGCGAACCGCCAATATCTACCCCCAAATTCATTTTATTCATCAATTATTATAAAAGCCCTAAATATATATAAAACGTTTTAGTAATGCAAATTGACGCTCTAGGCCAATTAAGTGAGCTTTGATTGTATTACTTTTTGTTTGTTAGTGATCTGCTTTTAATATTTACTCGCCAACTTTCTTGAAATAAGATTCAAACTGCAAATTATGGTAAATGCTGTATTAAATAATAGCCGATGCCAAATGTGGAAAGTCTTTAAATATCTCATTTAAAAACTTACTCCATGCCTATAAGTTGATAGCCTCTGTATTTCATTTTAATCAACCCAAAAAGTACTCGTTAAAGTACTTTTTGGGTGAGTGAAAGGTTAATTATATCCAGGATTTTGATCAAGATTAACATTTAAAGTTCGCTGTACCTGAGGAATTGGGAATAAGCTTCTAAAAGGTTGAGATGGTGTATGATCCCACCAAGTTCCAGTAGTGAATTTGTTAAATCTAATTAAATCACCTCGTCTAAAACCTTCAAAAATGAACTCTCTGCCTCTTTCAGCTAACAACTCATCCATTGTAAGCGTCGCTGTTGTATAAGGTACAAAGTTTGCGGCAGTGAACGCTCTTTTTTTGCAATCATTAATTAACTGCACCGCTTCTGCATTTGCTACGCCATTACTTTTACGCATGATAGCTTCAGCTTTGGCAAAATAAATCCAAGTAAGCCTGTATATGTTCCAATCTGTATTGTTGTAATTTGGATCGATAGGCACTGTAACTCCATTTACAACACCAGCAACTTGGTTACCAAGCTTGTATTTGTTAAATCTAACACCACTATTCTCTTCGCCCTCACTCATGTTAGAAACTGTTGAATTGATTTTATTTTTTCTGATGTTGTCTACAAAAATAATTTGCTGACCGCTATATTCATTACCACCAGATGCTAAAGCAGGTTGTCCGTTATCGAATCTGATCATTGGCCCCTCTAACAACCAGCCTCTTTTTCTCAAATCTGTATCGTTATATGTAGTAAATACTCCGGGAATTACAACAACTCCATCATTACCATTTCTATTTCCACCATAAATTGGTCCTTGTTGAAAATGGTAGAACTCGCCAGTCCATGATGGTTCGAAGGTTGCGTTTCTGAACTCGTAAGCAATAGAAAAAATTGCTTCTTTAGATAAGTCATTCGTTGATTTGAATTGATCAAATATATTTGGATCTAATGCCATTGCGCCATTTTGACCACCAGCTGCACCAGTTATTAATTTGTTAGCTGCCGCGATACAATCATCCCAACGTGCTGTACCTGTCCAAACCTCAGCGTTTAAATAAAGTTCTACCAACATAGCATATGCTCCTGCTTGGCTCATCCTCCCCGTCATTGTTTTAGAGTGTAATGGTGCTCTATCTACATTGTCTTTTATCTCTTTTTCTATAAACGCGAAAACCTCTGCTCTGGGAACTGTTTTAGGTCTTGCAGGAATACCAACTTGGGTTACTACTGGTATATTTCCGAAAAGATCCATCAATTTTAGATAATGGAATGCTCTTAACAATTTCAATTCAGCAATATACGCGTCTTTCTCAACCTGTGTAATACCCATTTTAGAAATATCTCTTTTCTCTAAATTCTCAATCGGATCGTTACATAAACCCATTCCCCAATACATTAAAGACCAAGCACTATTCAAAGGCCCATCATCACTTAACCAAGTATGGTAATGTAATCTTTTCCATTTCCCACCATCTTCACCATGCCTGCCTTTTGTTGGCCAAGCTAGCTGATCTGCAGATAATTCGGACGGACGCCACCAGCCATCTTGACCAGAAGGTGTAATCCAAGCATTTGCATGCGTGTATGGTCTTAAAACTGCAGACAAAACTTCGTTTTTATTATTGTAAAAATTATCAGTTATCAACTGATCATATACTTTTTCGTCTAATTTTGTACAACCGTTTATAAGGAATACTGGTGCAACAATTAAACATGCAACAACTATTTTTTTAAATTTTTTCATTTTCTTAATCATTAGAAACTAGCATTAACACCAAACAAAAACTGTCTTGTAGCTGGGTAAGGACTTCTTGAGTCGATTCCAGGACCTAAACCTGTATCTGATATAAAATCAGGATCGTTACCTGTGTAACCAGTTATGGTTGCTAAATTCTGGCCAGTTACATATGCTCTTAGATTTCTGATTGCCTTCGAGCCTGTTTTGAAAGTGTATCCGATTGTTATCTCATCAACTTTCATAAAACTTCCTCTCTCCAAATAGTAATCCGAATACATATATGTATCTTTTATCTGATCATATTTACCAAACGCACTATTTAAAAGGTTAAGGTTTGTTACGCCATTTTTATTACCGTAAGAGATTGCTGGAGTATTTAAAATATCGTAATCTAATTTACTTCTTAAAAACACTCTAAAATCAAAACCTTTATAAGCGAAACTGTTGGTTAATGATAAATAATATTTAGGAATAGCGTTACCTATTAAGGCTAAATCGGTCTGATCTCTAAAAGCAGACGTGTTTATGTTTGCATTTGATACAATTTCTCCATTCTTGTTATAAAATGTCCATTTGCCATCTGGCGTAAACCCAGCAAATCTTTTACCCCAAAATTCACCTAAATTTCTTCCTTCGTAAGTCCTGATAGCATCTCCCAAAGCTCCAAAGCCACCTATACTTCCAAAGGTTCTTAAATCTCTTTTAAACTCATCATTAGAATATCTATCTAATCTGTTTCTAGTTGTACTTCCTACAAAGTCGATATTCCAAGAGAAATCTTTGTTTTTGATAGCGGCATAGCCTAATGATATTTCGATACCCTTTGCCGAAATAGTACCTACGTTGGTTGTAATAGTACTTACTACAAATGGTGGTTGTGGAGAAGTATAATTATCTATAAGGTCATTTACAACTCTATTATACAAATCAATTGAACCTGTTAGCTTGTTATTAAATATTGTAAAATCTATACCTAAGTTAGTTTCCTTTTTCCTTTCCCATCTTAAATTCGGATTAGGGTTTTTATTAGGTCCGTATGTTTGTAGGTATTCGCCAGTTGGGAACAAATAGATACCTCCTCCAGTTAATGTAACTAGGGATGCATAGTTACCGCCGGTATTACCCGTTTCTCCATAACCCAATCTTAATTTTAGATTATTTACAAAAGTTACATTTTTCATGAAGTTTTCTTCAGAAACATTCCATCCACCAGAAATTGCGGGGAAGCTAGCCCATTTGTTATTTGCGCCAAATCTAGAAGATCCTTCCCTACGAATACTTGCCTGAGCAAAAAAGCGATCTCCGAATGCATAACTAATCCTAGCAAAACCTGCTATTAAGGTGTTATCGTTTTTATTACTTCCTATGGCAATTCTGTTTAATACTACAGGTACACTACCTAAGTTGTTGTCTTCAAAAACGTCATTTAAATAGCCTCTGTTATTGGCGTTAAAACCTTCATTAACTTCATAACGGTAAAAATATCCCGCAACTGCTGTAAATTTGTGTTTGCTTCCAATAATTTTGTTATACTCTAGCGTAGGCTCTACGTTAAAGTTTTGAGACAAGCTAGTGCCTCTGCCAGCGTAACCTCCTCCTGGTGCCTGAGCATTCTCTACAGAGTTTTGACTTGCCTTAAATCTGTACTCGCTGTCTAAATTCCAGTTTCTTTGATGAGCTCCAAATACAGATGCTTTTAAGCCTGGAATGATTTCAAAATCAACTTTACCATCAACTGATGAGGTTTGTTGTTGCCTTCTATTTTTTTCTTGCTCCAATCTGGCAATCTCATTTGTGATGTTACGCGTAAATTTAAACGTACCATCTGGATTATAATAAGATTCCGTAGGGTTTCTTGTTAGAACTGTTTCCCATCCGCCACCACCTAACAAGTTGGCATTGTTAAAGTTGGCTGCAACGTTAAATTGAGCAGTTAATCTATTCTGTAAACCAGTTTGAGTTAAACTTAAGCGTAGACCATACTCCTTACGTGAATTTTCTCTTGCAAATCCCTGCACATCTCTAAAGTTAACACTCGCTCTATAAAACGATGTTTCGCCTCCACCAGATACCGCGAAGTTATGATTATGAGATAAATTGTCCTTATTAATCAAGTCGCTGAAATAATCCTCATCGCTACCGTAATCAATCCCTTGTACTTGCCCGTTTGCAAGACGTTCGCGATATTGGCTCGCCGTCATAAAATCTGGTCTTTTAACCAACGTTTCCGTTCTTATGAATGCATTATAGTCGAAGCGAGATGGTCCTCTTTTACCTTTTTTGGTTGTTACAATTATAACACCCGCAGTTGCTCTAGTACCGTAAATAGCCGCTGCTGAACCATCTTTTAGAACACTGAAAGACTCAATATCGTCCTGTTGCAATAAGTCTAAGTTACCTCCAGGTATTCCGTCGATGATAATTAGAGGAGATGCTGCACCTGCCAAAGTAGTAACACCCCTTAGTTGCACACCCACACCCGAGTTAGGATTTGTACCGCCTGTTCTGGTAATTTGCAAACCAGCTACCTTACCGATTAGTAAATCGAGTGCGTTTCTAGACCCACTCTGTCTAAAATCTGCCGAATCTACTTTGGTAATTGCTGAAGTGATTTCGTTCCTGTTTTGGGTTCCATAACCAATTACAACCACCTCATTAAGTTTAGTGTCGTCAGCTGATAACTTGATTGACAAAGGAGTTCCCGTTCCGGCTTTTACCTCTTGGGCTTTAAATCCTATAAATGTAAACCTTAATACATCATTTTCACTACCTACCTCAATTGCAAACTTTCCTTGAGCGTCTGTTATTGTCGACTTGCCTGTAGAGATATTTCTTACACCAACGCCCGCCACAGGCAAATTAGCATCATCTACAACAGTACCCGATACAACTTTTTGCACGGATCCGGTTTTTAACAGCATTTTCCATGACTCTTTGGCAAATAAAGCCTCAGAACTCATTGAAAACGCAGAGCTACTAAGCAAAACACTTGCACAGAGCCCAGTAATTTTGAGTAAATTAATTTTCATTAGCGTTTAGTTTAATTATAGTTTGATTATTTGTTACAATTCAAAGAAAATTGGCGTTATCTAGCAGTACATATAAACCATATTGCAGATACGAGGGAGAAACTGAAAATAATTTCGGTAGCGAATTGGTTCAAGATTTCTATCCCCACGCTATCATAGATAGATGGGATAGTTTTATAAGCTTTCCTTTTCATACAATTAATTTGGTTCGTTTAGTAAAACGTTTTACTATTTGATTATAAAAAAATACCCTCTGCAAGAATGGCATTATTTATACATCAAACCTATAATTTACGGTTTTGATGGTAAAACGTTTTACTATATCAATACTAGTGATAAAAAGAATGTAACACAATTTTAAAACGTAACTTTACTGTTACCGAAAAATAACTAGTTTCTTAAAATCAGCTTCGCTGAAATTACGATTTTTTGATCTGGCAGCTTTGCTTTAGAAGACAATTGCGCTAGGATTAACTTGATAATTGCTTCTGCAATTTCTTCCAACGGTTGTTGAATGGTAGAAATGCTTGGCGTGTGCAACTCAAATGCTTCATGATCATCGTATCCAATAACCGCGAAATTTGAATCGATTTTTTTACCCATTTGTTTTAATGCCTTTAGCCCACTAATGGCTAAATAATTGGTAGCAAACAAAACTGCATCTACGTTGCTATTTGTTAGAAGTGCTATAATTTGCGTAATCGTCTCATCTTCATTTTGCTTAAACGGAATGTTAAGCACTAAATCCTTCTGATAAGAAATAGTATGGTCTAAAATTGACTTCTTATACCCCTCAAAACGCTCTGCTATTTGTTGTACATCAATATCAGTAGTTACAAGCGCAATGTTTTTTTTGCCTTGTTTAATGAAACTTTCCGTTGCCTGATAAGAAGCTTCAAAATGATTGGCGCCAACATAATTAGTTTTTAATTCGGGCAAATTCCTATCAAATAGTATTACAGGTATATTTTCATCTATTAAGACCTGAATATCTTCTTCTAAGCCTTTTACGGGAGAAATGATATACGCATCTACTTTACGAGACTTGAAAATATTAATTAACTCCTGCGCTTTTTCTATTTTATTCTCTGTGCTAGAATAAATGATTTTGTAACCTTTTTTGTAAGCTTTATCTTCGATTAATCGAGCAATTCTAGAGAAAAATGAGTTGGAGATATCTTCGACTATTAAGCCAATAATATTGGTGTTGCCTGTACGTAAACTCCGGGCAACTTGGTTTGGCTTGTAGCCACTCTCTGTAATGATCTTCTGCACCTTTTTAATTACAGCATCGCTAATAGATTTTTCTTTAGCCTTTCCGTTTAAAATAAAAGACACCGTAGTTATAGATACGCCAGCTTTTAGTGCAATATCTTTTATAGAGAGTGGTTTCATATGTAAAATTAGATTGGCAAAGTTAAAAATTCTACGATCTTTTTAGCAGTTCTTTCTGATGCACCTGCTGAGCCCATTAAACTTGCTAGCTCTTGATAATCAGCTAACATCTTTGTCCGACCGTCACCTTCAGAAATTCGCAACAAATTAGCACTAATTTTTTCGGTTGTGCAGTCTTGCTGGATCAATTCTTCCACTACTTTTCTGTCCATTATTAAATTTACCAAAGAGATAAACCTAATTTTTATGACCAAACGGGCAATACCAACCGAAATTGCTCCCCCTCTATATAAAACTACTTGAGGGACTTTAAATAACGCAGTTTCTAGCGTGGCCGTTCCCGATGCCACTAAAGCAGCATGTGCGTGATGCAGCAACTGATAGGTTTGCGCAAATACCAGTTTTATATTTCTGCCACCCATAAACTGTTTGTAGTAGTCTTTTTTAAAAGTAGGTGCCGCTGCGATTACAAATTCATAATCTGGAAAGGCGTCTACAACGCTAAGCATATCTGGCAGCAAACGCTCTATTTCCTGCTTTCTGCTACCGGGTAAAAGCGCTATTATTTTTTTATTGCCAAGCGAATTTTCTGTTCTAAAGTTGGCGTTTGGTTCAAACAAAGCAATCTCGTCTAAAAGCGGATTACCAACGTAATGAACTTCCATCCCCCATTTTTTATAGAAATCAACTTCAAAAGGCAAAATGCAAAACATTTGGTCTACTACACGTTTTAATTTAAGTACGCGTTTTTGGTTCCAAGCCCAAATTTTTGGCGAGATATAATAACAAACTTTTAAACCATGTACTTTGGCAAACTCGGCAATTTTCAAATTAAACCCTGGAAAGTCGATCAGCACCAAAACATTAGGCTGATAATTTAAAATATCTGCCTTGCAGGCCTTCATGTTTTTTAATATGGTACGTAAATTCAGCACCACCTCGGTAAATCCCATAAATGCCATGTCTGCATAATGTTTTACCAACTCGCCACCTTCAGCCTGCATCTTGTCGCCACCAAAATACCTAAACTCGGCATTCGGATCTTCCGCTTTTAGCGCTTTCATTAAATTAGCACCGTGTAAATCTCCGGAAGCTTCGCCGGCTACAAGATAGTATTTCATTTTAGTCGTTTCAAAAATTGAGTATCAAGTAGTAAAGTGCAAATTTTAAACACTTTATCGTTAAAAAACTTTATAAAAGAAAAACGCAAATGCCCATAAAAAGGTTACGCTTATAACTCCACGGGCAACGTTATCCTTATTTCGCTTAAAGAAATAGTTCATTAGCAATGCATTTATGGCAACGCAAGCAATTAAAAGCAAATCTGCTAGGCGCAATGCTTCTATGTTACGCATCAAAAACCATACTGCAATGCCCGGAATTAGCGGTGCTAAAATACCAATTAACAAGCCGTTCCAAACCGTATCGTTTATTTCTTCCATTAGCCTAAATTACCACCGTCTGGCCCATTAGTTTTAGCAGATTTAACTACACCAACTTCGCCTGTCTCAAAATCCCAAGTATTTAAAACCTGTATGGCGTGGTGCGCCGTTAAATCAAACTGAACAGGAACAACAGAAACAAATCCATTATCTAAGGCCCACACATCCGTATCTTCGCCTTTATCGTAATTTTCGAAAACACCTGTTAACCAATAATAAGGACGATTATAAGGATCTTTTCTTTTATCAAACTCTTCAGCCCATTTTGCATTGGCTTGTCGGCATATTTTTATTCCTTTCAAGCCATCCCCTTTGGGAAAATTTACATTTAGCAAAGTAGCTTCTGGCAAACCGTTTGCCAATACTTGCAAAGCGATGGATTTGATGAATTTCTTACAATGGCTAAAATCTGCATCTTGCGCAAAATCATCTAAAGAAAAACCTATCGATGGAATTTTTTCTATTGCACCTTCTACCGCAGCAGACATGGTTCCAGAATAAATTACGTTGATAGAATTATTTAATCCGTGATTAATTCCAGACACACACAAATCTGGCTTTTTGCCTTTAAACACAATGTTTACAGCTAATTTTACACAGTCAACTGGTGTTCCCGAACATTTGTACATTTCTACGCCTGGGTATAAATCTACTTTATCAAAACGTAAGGGTTTGCCTATTGTAATGGCGTGGCCCATTCCAGATTGAGGCCCATCTGGCGCTACCACCACAACATTGCCAATTTCCTGCATAACCTCTATCAAACTCTTAATTCCTGGAGCGGTAATGCCATCGTCATTAACCACTAAAATAGTAGGTTTTTTAGCTTCCTTGTTCATTTGGGTAAAAATACGAGAAAAATTTAATGGCGTTGAAACAAACATCAATATATTTCGACTAAGAATTATGATATAAGGCAACTATCAACTTATATTTGATTTATAACTTATTAGAAATGAAAATAAAACTACTATCGTTTGTTTGCTTGCTTTTTGTAAGCGTAAACTTAATGGCGCAATCCACCTACCAATGGAAAACCGCAACGGCTGGAGGTTACACTTACAAATATGTAACCAACGACCCATCTAAAACCAGATTTTATACGCTAAAAAATGGTTTAACGGTTATTTTATCGCCAGATACAAAAGAGCCAAACATTGAATTTAGAATGAGTATTAGAGCTGGTAGCAACACCGACCCGAAAAACGCTACAGGTTTAGCGCACTACCTAGAACATTTGTTGTTTAAAGGAACAGATAAATTCGGTACTGCTAACTGGGCAAAAGAAAAACCTTATTTAGATAAAATTGATGCGCTTTACGAAAAGTACAACAAAACAACTGACGAAGCGCAACGCAAAGAAATCTACAAAGAAATAGACAAAACATCTGGCGAAGCATCTAATTTTTCGATTGCTAACGAGTACGACAAAATGATTGCTGCTATAGGTGGCAACTCTTCTAACGCACATACTTGGTACGAGGAAACAGTTTACAACGAAGGTTTCCCATCTAACTCTATCGACAGATTTTTGGCCATTCAGGGCGAGCGTTTCCGTAAACCAATTTTCCGTATTTTCCATACCGAATTAGAAGCAGTTTACGAAGAAAAAAACAGAGGTTTAGATAACGACGGAAATAAACTGGACGAGCAGATGATGGAATTGCTTTTCCCTACGCATAACTATGGTCAGCAAACTACCATTGGTACAATTGAGCATTTAAAAAATCCGTCGTTAGTAGAAATTAGAAACTACTACAATAAGTATTATGTACCTAATAACATGGCAGCCATATTTACTGGAGATTTTAATCCAGATGAGATGATTAAAAAGGTTGATAAAACGTTTGCATACATGGTTTCTAAACCGGTTTCGCTATACAACCCGGCACCAGAAAAACCTTTAACGGGCATTCAAAAAGTTGATGTTTACGGTCCAAGTGCAGAAGCTGTAGAAATTTACTATCGCGGTTATGCAGATAATACGCCTCAAAGCTTAATGCTGGATCTAATTAAAAGCATTTTAACTAATGGAAAAGCTGGTTTAATAGACATCAATCTTAACAAACAGCAAAAAACCCAAAGAGCGGGTGCAAGCTATCAGCAAATGAAAGATTATGGTGTATTTAACCTTTCTGCACAACCACGCCAAGGCCAAACTTTAGACCAAGCAGCAAAACTTTTGCTAGAGCAAGTTGAGTTGTTAAAAGCGGGCAAGTTTGACGAAGGCTTATTGAAAGCAATTGTTGCCAACCAAAAATTAAGTTTCTTACAAGCTTTTGACGACAATAATAACAGAGCTGAGATTTTCTCTAACCAATTTGTAATCAGTCGTGGTAACGATTGGAACAAAAGTTTAGCTAGCATAGACGAAACTGCCAAAATTACCAAAGCGCAAGTAGTGGCTTTTGCCAACCAGTTTTTTAAAGACAATTATATTATAGGTTACAAACACAAAGGCGAAGATAAAAACACCGTTAAGGTAGAAAAACCAACTATTACGCCAATTAACGCAAACGGAAATTTAACTTCAGATTTTGTTAAAAACATTATCGAATCTCCAGTAAAACCAATTGCGCCTAAGTTTATCGACTATAAAAAAGATATTGCCTTTGGCAAAGTTGGCGTAGCTGATGTATTAACCACCAAAAACGTTGATAATTCTATTTTTAGAATGAGCTATAGGTTTAACATTGGCGCTAATAACTACAAATTGTTATCGTATGCTTCTTCTTACCTGCCATTTTTAAGTACCGATAAATATACAGCAGAAGAAATAAGCAAAGCATTTTACGATATTGCCTGTACTTATAATCTTAGTGTTGGTGCAGAAAATACTTACATAAACATTAGCGGTTTACAAGAAAATTTCGATAAAGCTGTAAGTTTGGTTGAGCACATTTTCGCAAATGTTAAAGCGGACGAAAAAGCATTGGAAAACCTAAAATCTACGATCCTTAAAAACCGTGAGAACAACAAGCTAAACAAAGGCCAGATAATGAATGGCTTAACTTCTTATGCGCAATACGGTGCGGTTAACCCGTTTAACAACGTATTAAGTAACGATGAGGTTAAAAATATTAAATCTGAAGATTTAATTTATACACTAAAAAACCTTAACAATTACGAGCATACCATAACTTATTATGGCCCTAAAGATTTGACATTTTTTAGTGCAGATATCAAAAAACAGCATTTATTGCCAAAAGAATTTACACCTGCGGCACCGGCAAAAGTTTATACTTATACTACCCAAGATGCTAACAAAGTTTATTTCGCCAACTATGACATGGTGCAGTCTGAAATTAGATGGTTAAGAAACACAGGCTTGTACAACAAAACAGACGGCGCAAACATAGAGGTGTTTAACAACTATTTTGGTGGTGGTATGGGTTCAATCGTATTCCAAACCATCAGAGAGTCTAAAGCATTGGCCTACTCTACATTTGCCCAATATGTTAAACCAGATAAAGCCGACAAGCAATACAGCATGATTGCCTACGTAGGCAGCCAAGCAGATAAAATGACAGATGCGGTTAACGGAATGAACGAGTTGTTAAACGTATTACCACAAAGCGACAAATCTTTTGATGGTGCTAAAAACAACGTTTTAAGCTATTTGGAATCTAATAGAGTTACAAAAGACGGCGTTTTCACTTATTATTTTGCAGATAAGAAATTAGGCTACGATTACGATTCTAGAATTGATATGTACAGAGAATTAAAGCCTATAACTTTTGCAACCATTAAAGATTTTCATGCGCAAAAAGTAGCTAACAAACCTTACACTTATCTAATTGTAGCTTCAGATAAAAAAGTAAAACAAGAAGATATGCAAAAATTTGGTACTGTTACTACGCTAACTTTAGAGCAATTGTTTGGCTACTAGTTTTATAAATGAACAAAGATTAAACAGCAAAAATAAAGAAGCAAAGACTTAATTGCTTTAAGCGACTTTCAGAAATGAAGGTCGCTTTTTTTATGAAAACGAAAGTTGGCAATCCTATTTTCTGCAGCCCCGTTATCCGCTTTACTCCCCCGATTAAATCCGGGTCGTGTTCGCTACTACCGGGTTTAGTTTACAAGGGCTTCTGCAACAAAGCCGCTCATCTTGCAAATTAGGTTGCAATTTTAATTTTAAATAAAAACAGCTATTTTAGGCTATGCGCATTATATACGTTTTAGTCCTGGCCCTTTTTTGTCAAAACCTTTGTCTGGCTCAAGATCCAGTGGCACAAAAGATGCATCTAAATCGTGCTACCAACCCTAGCACAAACTTGTTTGTGCATTTCGATAAAACAGTTTATTCAAACAACGAAACGGTTTACTTTACGGGCTATGTTGTAAAACCCGGCATTTTCAAATTTAATGAGCACAAAATTATGGCTGTAGCGCTAATTCGCGATTTAGACACTACTGTTATAAAACAAGATAAATTTGTAATGCAGGATGGTTTATCTTTCGGCAGTATATTAATTCCAGACTCAATTGCTACAGGAAATTACCATTTTCTGGTTTATACGGATAAAATGTTGAACAAAAAGCCAGAGCTAATTTTTAAACAGGCTATTACTTTAAAAACAAATATAGAGCCTGCTTTTAAAGCCAATGTAAGTTTAACAGAAAAGGCGACATCCAACACACAAAACCATAAAGTCCTTATCGCACTAACAACTGCAGAAAATAGATTTTTGGCTAAACCTGCTACCATAAACTATAGATATGGTAACGTTAACAAAACGGTTAAAACGGATGCTTCAAGCCAACTATTATTAAATTTACCAAATCAACCCGATTTACTAGATCCGAATTTATACGTAAAATTAAAATACTTAACCGATAGTAGTTTTGTTAGTCTGGCAATTCCGCAACCGACTGTAAAAGCCAACGTAAAATTTTATCCCGAAAGCGGAAATCTGGTTACAGGCTTAACCAATAATGTTGCTTGGGAAGTTACCGACCCACAAAAGTTGCCCGTTGCTTTAAAGGCTTTTTTATATAAAAACAATCAGGTAATTGACACCATTGAAACAAGTAGCTATGGCATCGGAAAATTTAAGTTACTGGTGGAAAAAGATGCTAATTATGCTGTTAAACTCGTACATGATAACTTGGTAGATAGTATTTACCATTTGCCAAAAGCTTTAGCTAATGGGCTAGTGCTTAACATGGAAAAATCCGTTGTAAAAGATTCTGTTCAATTTGTAATGAAAAGCAATGCTTCTTATAAATTTAACATCAGGTTGCACAATTTTGAGGAAAGTTTTCTTTTCATCCCATTTGATATGGAATATAAAACCAGATCGGTTAAAATAGCGCTAACAGATGTACCAAAGGGCTTAATTACCTTAACAATTTCTGACACATTAAATCGACCCGTGGCTGAACGCTTATTTTTTGCGCATTATGATGAGAACGAGAAGCTGAACCTCGCTGTAGACAAACCATTTTACAACCAGCGTGAAAAGGTAAATTTAAGTTTGCAATTGCCAGATAGTACACAGAATGCTTTTGTGTCTGTTGCGGTTATACAAGAAAATAGGTTAGAGCTTAAAAAAACAAATGACATAGAGAGTTACACTTACTTAAAGAGCCAGCTAAAGAATATGCCAACCAACCTAAGAGGAATTCCAATTAAGGACAAAGATTACATGGAGCAAATTCTTTTGGTAAAAGGGTGGAGAAGATACACTTGGCAAGATTTGCCATCAACCGAAGCGGATAACAAAAAAGACAGCTTACAGATAACTACAACTATTACAAGAAATAACAAGCCATGGAAAACACCAGTTAAAATAGGTGCTTTCGGAGATGAACAAATAAGGATTGGTTTAACAGATTTAACGGGTGTTTTTAATCTCTACCATCCAGATTTTATAGCAGAATATGGGAAAAAAATGTTTTTGTTTGTTAATGAAAACAACAAGGATGCTTTTAGAATTAAGGTAGAAGATCAGTTTATTGCTAAAACATCGGCACTAGCTAAAACGGAAACTTTTACGCAATCTATTATACCATCTAACTTAACCAATAATGCACAATTGGTTTTAAAAGGAAACGAAAAAGCAATTAGATTAAAAGAAGTTGTAATTTCAAACAAAAACAATAGTTCCTTTAACTACTTACAAGGCGTTTCTGGTACCAATGCCTGCGGCGATTATGTTTGTATGTACAATATATTAAATTGCAAAAATCATACGAATGGAAGCCCGGGAAACACGCAACCCGTGCCGGGAACAACCTATGCTGGTAGTAATGGCCCTTATAGAGAGTGTAAAGTTTTTGCAGAAACAGAAGAAAGTTTCTTGAAATTTGATGGGATTAGGTATCAAAAAGAGTTCTATCTAAACGACTATAAAAATCCGCAAGAGCCTGCTTTTTTCTCTACGCTTTATTGGAATTACGGAATCGTATTAAAAGGTAAAGAAAAAGCCGATTTAAGCTTTTACACCAGCGACATTACGGGTAGGTTTAAAGTAATTATGCAGGGCGTTAGCAATAAGGATGTGATTTATACCGAACAAAATTTTGAGGTTAAGCCAAAACAAAACCCATAAAAAAAGCGATTGGCCTTTCCACGCCAATCGCTTCAGATTTTTATTATTCTTTGTTAATGATTAAAATCGATCACTACTCCGTTGGCTAATGTTTTGCCATTTGCTTTTGTAATTTTGCTAGCAGCGGGGGTTTCTACAATTAAAACCGAAGCGCTTTTAGCAATTAAAACATTGGCCTTTCCAACAACGTTTTTAGCTATAAATTTCTGAGCAACCGCATCATACAAATCAACTTTTTTTGCGCTTTTTGTTTTATAAACAACTGTTTTTGCTAGTTTGTAAGGGTTATATACGAGGTATGTTGGATAGGATTTGTCTTTATAAAAATCTGTAGCAAGCACATCTAACTTTAAGATTCCATCGATATTTGTTGTTGATACGATGCTACCGAAAATACCAACATGGCCACTGCCATAAACACTGAACTGAGATACTGCTGGATTTTTACCTGGAACCCATTTTGGTCCATCGCCTTGCGCAACCGGAGCTTTTAAGTCTTGGTATAATGTATCAAACGTTGAGGCTTTAGCAATTCCCTCGTAAGCGATTACACCCTTAGTTACCGCGGCATAATTTGGTATTGTTTGATGCTCGGCTGGCATATACTGCGGATAAAAAAACCTTGATGCGTTTACCGCGTTAAGCATCCATTTTCCGATGGCATTTGCGTAAGCTGGGTTATATTTAACCAAGGGCACAAGTGGCCAAGCAGCATCGTAAGTATTCATTAAAAACCCGTAACCACCATGATCTACCGTACTCCCTACAATACCTGAGATATCGTAACCATTCCATTTTCCAGTTAAAACACCCCAACCTTCACGGCAAATAGCTGTACCGTCAAATGTCCACGCTAAAAGTTTTTGCACATCAAAATTTGTACCTTGTTCTACGTTCATTCTTGCTGCTAAATAAGCGCCAAAAGGCATTAAAAGTTCGTACGTTGGATTGATGGTGTTTTTTTCTAAAGCCGTCATTGCATTTATCGCACCTTTTAAGTAGCGCTTATCTCCAAACTTTTTGTAAGCAGCATAAAGTACCCATGCATGTCCAGCGGCGGCGTCTTGTTGTAGACAAATCTGGTTTTTCATGGGCTTCATATTTGCATAGTCAAAAAACGAATAGTTATAATCGCCATTTAATACCGAATCTGCCTTGTAAAACTTTTCAGCAATACTTTTAGCCATCATAGTAAAATCTTTTTCATTTGGATATTGCTCGTAAACCGCATAAAACAACACATTCGGATAAACATCATACCACCAATCTCTTCCGTAACCACCTCCCAAAAGCGCTACTTCTGGTGCAGTGTTATTCATCATAATATTCCACTTTGTGTCGCTATTAAAATAATTTTTTAGCATTGCCACATAGTTCATCCCATTTTGGTTACTTTTATTAATGCCTACCAAACTAGCGCCCATAACAGCGCCCATATTTGCCAAAGCTTCATGAAACATACCTTTATTATTTTTAAGGCCTTGTCTCACATCGCCTACGGCGGTATACATACCTAAGGCAGTTTGCTTGAAATTTTTATTAGTACTGTCCAACCAAACCATTGGCCAATAATCGCCTTTGGCCTTAAAATCATAAATCTTACTATCAAAATCTAAACTAAGTTTTTTGTAGTCGATGATCTTTAATGGCTGTGGCAAATCTGCCATCTCATCTACCCTACTCAAACTTAATTGTTTAACCTGGGCCGTTGCAACGCTGCAACTCAATATTAAAGTAAGTGCTAATAGAAAATTTGATGCTTTTTTCATCGTCAGTCGAAATTTAGTCGGTAAGAGGTAAAGTTAAATTTGGTTCTTCGTTATTTACGGGCGGTGCTTCAATTATATTTTCAATCTTACCTTGTTTTATAATATCCTTTGCAACCCAATAAGATAACAGTTGCAACAAAGCAACAATTACGATAGCATAACGCAGAGCGATTTCTACGGAGAAACTGTAAGCTAATATTAAGAATGTACCGGCACCAATCAATCTGCCCACATACAGGCCAGCTTCGTGATTTAGGATGTAAGCAAATTCGCTACGTTTTTCTTTTTTGGTTAGAATATCTATTACACTAAACTGAATTGGGAAATAAGCTAAATCTAGTAAAGGTTTTGCCAATAACAAAAATAGCATGAATAGAATTACCCCGGTGCTACTGTATAATATTCCGTTTATAATTGCAGCCAATGCAAAAAGCAGCAAACCGGCTCCAAATACGTATAACCTATGCTTAGGAGAAGTATTTCTACCAATGATGTACATAGCAATGGCAGCGATAATTGCACCAATAGATTGTGCGGTTCCCAACGCTCCTTCCTTACCAACTAATAGCATAATTAGCATGGCTGGCGCCGTAACCAAAAACCCCTGCACCAAACCTTTTAACGATGCTAATCTTAACAATTTATACCAATACGGATCGAATTTAAAGAATACAAATTTCTTCTCCGTTGGATTAGTAAAATTGCCTCTATAACACATTATTGAGGCGAAAACCGTAACAACAAATACAAAACCAGTAACAATCTTATAGGCCAATCCTGCATCGCCGGTTCCGGCATATAACTCAATAAACCAACCAATTAGCACCGGAATAACTACTGCTATAATGGTGTAGAAAAATGTTTCCAAACCGTAGTAATAATTTCGGTTGTCATCATTTGTCATGGCTAAAGCTAAAAAATCCCTATTTGCCCAGTAAAACCCAAAAGACATTCCCATAATTAAGCCGGCAATGCCGATTCCTGTATTATCTAGAGTGGTTAAAGACATCATTACCATCATAGATATTCCGCTTAACATCATACCTAAAGAGTATAAGGTTTTGATAGAGAATTTACGAAGCAAATAGCCGTTAAGAAAAAACGTAAGTGGTATACCTGTATAAATAGTAAGTTGATAGATGACCACCTTTACCGGATCGTTTGAGCTACGCATTACATAGGCAGCTACAAAAATATCTATTACTGGTAGAACAATGCTATAGATAAGATTTGTTAGCGTTAGTACCCTAAAATTATAGGATTGACTTTTGAAATGCGAAATTTCAGTTTTTAGTTTACTAAGCATTTTGATAGGTTAAGGATGATAATATTTCTTGAATTGAAAAATCCGCAGCACAAACAAACTCGTCTGCAGCACCATAATAAATGGTCAGCTTATCACCATTTACCACATGGCCGTTAGTAAATACAACTTGGCCAAAAAAGCCAGAAAGTTCGTACTGCTCAACCGGACGCATAATGGGTTCATTACTTTGCGCTATCACTTTAGATGGATCGTTTAAATCCATCAAAAATGCACCTAAGCAGTACTGATGTTCTGCATTAGCACCATGATAAATTTCTAACCAGCCCTTATCTGTTTTAATTGGCGCAGCCCCTGCACCTACCCTTTTACTATCCCAACTGTTTTTACGTGTTTTTATAATGCACTTATGCTTACCCCAATGTATCCCATCTGGAGATTCGGCCAACCAAATATAGTTTCCGCCTAAATCTACACTACTTGGGCGGTGTAAGGCATAAAATTTACCGTTAATTTTTTCTTCAAAAATGGCACAGTCCTTATTATGCGGCGGGATGATCATTCCATGTTTTTCGAAAGTCTTCCAATCTTTCGTGGTTCGCATACCCACGCCAACGCCATGTGCAGAAACTGCGGTAAACGTTAAGTAATAAGTTCCTTCTATTAAAGTAACCCGACAATCTTCTATACCAAACGATTCATCAGCACCTTCGCCTTGCAACAAAGGATATCCCTCTGGTTGATAAAAGCTTTTACCATCATCGCTACAAACTAAGCGTAAATGAGATAAGGTTGTTAGGTAATCAACACCCTTGTAATTGATTACCCTTGGATCTGTTGCTATCAAATCTGGATCATTGCTGGCAATCTCGATTATCTCAATTCCATCGCCTTTTAAAACAGGAAATGATATTACACCTTCAACCTGTTTTGGTCTTTCGGCAACTCTAATTAGTAACCAGGTTTTATCTTGAAAAGTAAAAACTCCGGGGTTTAGCAAACATGCAATCTCCAAACCACTTCTACTTGGCTGTAAATCTATGGGAGACAATATTGGGTTTTGCTGGAATCTTTTAGCGCTATCTGTCATAAAAAATTGGATAATAGGGTTCTATCTGCCAAGAAAACGGCATGTAAAATAAAGATGAAAGAATAACCAGCTTAAAGTTTTAAAGCTCTAAGCTGGTATTTATTAGTAACCTGGATTTTGTTTCAGTAAACCTGCAGATGCATCAACTTCGCCCTGCGGAATTGGATATAGATTGTGTTTATCAAGGTAGTTTTTGCCTGCTGCAGTTAAAACCGCTTTAGCAATTCCCCATCTTTTCAAATCTAACATTCGCTGAGATTCAAAACCTAATTCTACACGTCTTTCTTTAATCAACCAATCTTTAACAGTTGCTTTATCTGTAGATGCTGGTCTGTCTGCCAAAGTGCCCGCCGGTGGCAATGTTCCGGCTACAGTTACACTAGTTCTTGCTCTAGCTCTAATGCTGTTAATAATAGCAATTGCTTCTGGAAGGCGATTTGTTTCTAAATAAGCTTCTGCTTTCCAAAGCAACACATCAGCAAAGCGGATGTAGATTTTATTATTTGCGGCATCGTCATTTCCTTTGTTAGCACCGTTTGTGCTTCCTAAAATCTTGTTCAGATTTTGATCGGCGGTATTAACGGTATATAATTTTCTTGGATCGTTAGCCTCAAAAGCATTTAAGAAACTTGTACTCGGCGCAAAAAATCCCCAGCCAAGTGGTGCACAAATTCCGTTTCCGCTTCTCGGGTTTGTATTGCTTTGATGATCGTAAACAAAAATATTCTCGTTCTCCGCAAATTCTTTTGTCTGGTTAAAACTGTCGAAATAGTTTGCATTAAGACTATAAAAATTTAATCCTTGCAACTCGGTAACTAAAGTTACTACCTCATCCCACTTTTGTGTATATAAAGCTGCCTTAGCTTGCAAAGCGATAACCGCACCTTTTGAAGCTCTCCATTTTTCTGTAGTAGAACTGAATTTTGCATTAGGCAATAATGGTTTAGCTAACGCTAAATCGGCTTTTATTCTGTCCCAAACTACAGCGGGTTCTGCTTTAACCGCTACATCAAAAGCTTCTTGATAGTTTTTTACCGAACCTAAAATTAAAGGTACGCCACCAAAATTGGTAACTAAAGAGAAGTAATAATAAGAGCGTAAGAAGTAAGCCTCGCCTAATAATTGATTTTTTCTAGCAGTGGTTATGCCTGTAATTGCTTCAATATCAGATTTTGTTAACAACTCAATTGCTATGTTCAATCTTTTAATTCCCTCGTAGTTGTATTTCCATAAACCATTTGGGCCTCCATTAGTAGAGGTGAAAGTGAAATTATTGATGTCGTCCATCCAAGGCTGATCGCCGTCTGGATTCCATTTTTTCTCTGCATCATCTGATGCGATATCTTGTAGAACCAAATCGTTTTGAAATACCAGGCCACCTGCCCAATCCCATTGCGCTAGGATGTTTAATCGGTTAGATAATAATTGATATGATGAGTTTACAGATGTTTCCACTGTACCCAAAGTTGGTGTAGAGTTTGTCTCTTCGAGCGTTGTAAGCCCAATCGGATCTTGAGTTAGCTGTTTTTCGCAACTTGTAAAAGCAACAACGGTTGTTACTAAGGCTGCTAATGCTATTTTTTTCATAATAAATATTCTTAAATAGTTATTTATAGACCAATTTTTAAGCCTAGTATAAATGCTTTAGACTGAGGGTAAGTTCCTTTATCTATTAAAGATGTAGATTCTGGATCTAAACCTGAGTAGTCGGTAATAGTGAATAAATTCTGTCCAGACGCATATAATCTGATGTTTTTAAATCCTGCTTTTTTAATATCGAAAGTGTAACCAAGTTCGATATTTTTCAATCGCACATAAGATGCATCTTCTACAAAAACACTAGAAACCTGTCCACCGCCATTGTTATTAAAAGTTAAACGTGGTAACGTGTTGCTAGTTCCTTCGCCGTTCCAGCTGTTTAAGACAGAGGTCATTGAGTTAAACGGACGGCTATCAAAATTGATAATTTGTTTTAGATCGTTATAAACATCAACATCGTTAACACCTTGAATTAAGAATGAAAAATCAAACTTTTTAAATGATGATGAAAAGGCAAGACCGTAAGTTAATTTCGGAATTGGATTACCAATGTACGTTCTGTCATCAGCATTAATCTGCCCATCGCCATTTAAATCTTTAAATCTGATGTCACCTGGCAAACTACCATTAGGGTTAGAAAACAAATGACTGCTTACTTCGCCAGCATTTTGGTAAATACCATCGAATACTAAACCAAAATAAGAGTTTAATGGTTGTCCAACTTCTGTTTTTGTATGCGTTGCATCGTTAGTGATGTTTTTTACAAACTCTTGTAATTTATTAACACGATTTGTAAGCGTAGCAAAGTTTGCATTAACATTGTATTTGAACTGATGATCTGAATTTTGGAAGTTTAAACCAAACTCGAAACCTTTATTGGTAACCTCACCTGCATTAACGTAAGTTCTATCAATTACACCTACTGCTACAGCTGGCAAGCCAACAGTTAACAAGATATCGTCTGTTTTTTTAACAAAATAGTCGGCAGTAAATGATAATTTATTCTTTAGGATACCCATATCCAAACCAACGTTAGTTTGAGTTGTAGTTTCCCATTTAATATCAGGATTACCATATCTTACAATATTTACTACGCCGCCCGATTCAGAAACCAAGGTTTCGTAAGCATTATTTGGAATTTCCTGGTTACCAGCTATACCCCAGCTACCTCTTAATCTTAAATTGCTAACCCACGAAACATCTTTCATGAAATCTTCGTTCGAAACCAACCATCCAGCAGATGCAGAAGGGAAATAACCCCATTTGTTGTTTGGACCAAAGCGAGAAGAACCATCAGCTCTTAACGTTGCAGTTGCGAAATACTTGTCGTTGAAACCATAGGTACCGCTTGCAAAGAACGAAACCAGATCGAAACCTGTTGCCGAACCAGAGTTATAGATATTAGTTAAACTTCCATAGTCTAAGTATTGGAAACCAGAAGTACTTTTGTTAAAGTTCTGACGGCTACCACCAATAGCAGAGCTCTTGCTACTAATATTTTCTGTTCCTAAAAGGAAGTTGACATTATGTTTGCCGTTAAAAATTTTAGCGTAGTTTAATGTATTACTAAAAGTAAAGGTCATCACCTCTCCTCGGTTTTCGTCCAAGTTGTTTGGTTTGTTATTACGCCCCATTCCTGGAAACAGTTCTGTCGGATCATTGTCGTTGTCATCGCCAAAGTTTTGCGCAAAGTTCTTGTTGTGAGAAAAACTGATATCAACACCTACATTTGATCTAAATTTCAATGATTTGTCTTCTAAGAAAGAATATTCGGCATAAACGTTACCAAAAGTTTGGAAAGTTTTTCTTTTATCATTAGTAAAATGTACAATTGCGATTGGGTTAGAACTAAATTCGAAATTTTTATCCCAGCCACTATTGTTACCTGTATAAAAAGGTAAATCTGTAAAAGGATTAGCCGCTGAATAAGTTGGATCGGTAACACTTTTGTAAACACCTAAAACTGGCGGGCGCAACAATGCATGCCTGATAATTCCCGGAACATCACCACTAGAAGACAATTTATCTTGCTTGGCATAACTTAACTGCAAGTTTGTACCTACTTTAAAACGGTCTGTTACATTTGCATTTACGTTAGCTCTAAAGTTAAAACGCTCAAAAACATCTTTGTTCTCTACAACTATACCATCTTGTTTATAGTAACCAGATGAAATTAAATATTGTACATCTTGGCTACCGCCGTTAACAGATAATTGTAGGTTTTTAGATTTACCAGTTTCAAATAACTCATCTAACCAATCGGTGTCAGCTAAATCAGTTCTACTTCTAGCAGCCTGATAAGGGCTCACAGCATTTGCTGCGTTGCCTAAAGTATTATGCCAAGCTCTATCTTTTACAGTTAAGTATTGATCGGCATTTAACATCTCTGGCAAGTTTGTAGCAGTATGGAAGCCCTGGAAATACTCTACATTAACTGTTGCTTTACCAGCCTGACCGCTTTTTGTGGTAATTACTACAACACCACCTGCTGCCCTAGATCCGTAAATTGCACCAGCTGCAGCATCTTTTAAAACTGTCATTGAGGCAACATCACTCTGATTAAGGAACGAGATATCTCTAGTTGGCACTCCGTCTATAACATATAATACATCGTTATTGCCTAAAGTACCTTCACCCCTAATACGCAATTTTATACCATCGCCCGGAGCGCCAGTATTAGCTGCCACGAATACGCCGGCTACCTGTCCTTGTAAGGCTTGTGCAACATCAACAATTCTGGTTTTAGATAAATCTGCCATATTAACGTTAGTTACCGCAGCAGTTACGGTACCGCGTTTTTGCGCCGTATAACCTAAAACCACTACTTCGTCTAAGTTTTGTGCACTCGGTTTAAGAGAAACGTTAATTGGAGAGCCACCGTACGCTTGCGTAATAGCGGTGTAACCCATGTAGCTAATCGTGATTGATTGTGCACCGTCTGCCTGCAAGGTAATGCTATACATACCATTAACATCGGTGGCTACTTGATTTTTTGTACCTGTTTGCATAACTACTGCCCCAGGAATCGGAAGGTTTGTTTCGTCGGTTACTTTACCTATAACTTTTGTTTGCGCATAACTAGAAAAGCCAGTCGCCAACAAAATCAAGATAACCAACGCTACGAAGGAACGTCTGTTTTTTTTCATCTGATTTATATTTGATTACAACAAATTTAGATTTGATACGGTGTATAGTAGTGCACTATAGTAACATTTTAGTTCACTATTATTGCATTTAGAGCTAACACACACAGTTTTTACAGTATTTCTGAAGTTGCACTACCGTCATGCTGTTTTAGCCTGTAATCATTAGGTGCTAAATGATAGATTTTTTTAAACTCTCTAAAAAAGTATGATTTGTTGTTAAAGCCAGTTCTGTAAAAAATTTCAGAAACGGTTAGTTTAGAGCTTTGCAATAACATAGCTGCGTGCTTTAAACGTATGCGTTTTATAAACTCCGATGGGGTCATACCTGCTAAGGTTTTTAATTTACGGTACAACTGCATTTTGCTTATATGTAAAGCTTCTTCTAGTTTAGAAGCATCGAGATCTGGCTCTGCTAAATTTTGCTCTACAGCTTTTACCAAAGCGTTTAAAAATTCTTTGTCGCCTTGCTCTAAATCTACGTTCACAAAGTGATTATTGATATTGCCATCCTTAATCAAGTTGTCCATTCTTTTTCTGTATTCTAAAAGTTTTCTTATCCTAACTTTTAGATAATTTATATGAAACGGTTTAGGAATATAAGCATCGGCACCGATTTCGTAACCCTCAGTTTTTTGCTCATCGCTTCCTCTTGCAGTTAACAGAATAAAAGGGATATTATTAGTTGCAGGAGCGGATTTTACATATTTACAAAATGCTAAACCGTCCATATCTGGCATCATCACGTCGCTAATAATAATGCTCGGCATATTATGTTTAAGAAATTCTAAAGCTGTTTGTCCATTTTCTGCTTCGTAAACATTGTAATGGTCTTTAAGTATATTTTTAAGTAAAAACCTAAGTGCAACATCATCTTCAACAATTAAAACGCTATGTTCGGCCTTCTCCTGCAAATCTTCAATTAAAGTATTTTTGTTTCCTTCTATTATCGTTTCAACCTCGTCTTGCTCGTAAGGCTTTAAAATAGATTCAAAAAGGTAAGATGGTGTAGAAGTAACAACCTCATCGCTTTTACCTTCATTTATGCTGTTAAGCTGTAAGATAAAATCGAAATAAATCCATCCGTCTTTTAAATAAACCTGGATATCTCCATCTAAAATACTAATCAATTCTTTTGTAAAAGCTAGTCCAATTCCTGTACTAAACTTTTCAAACTGATTGTCGTTACCAACGTGAAATTCGGTAAAAAGGTCTGCTAATTCGGTTTCTTTTAGTTTACTACCAGAGTTAGCTACGATAGTTTTCAAGGTATTGGTTTCCTTTTCAAAATCTACCTTAAATAAAATTGATTCTCCAGCATCGGTATATTTAAAAGCATTGGAAAGAAGGTTAAACAAAATTTTCTCATATTTATCCTTGTCAATAAAACTAGCAATATCTTTAGGTATTTCTCTCACAAAAACCTGGTTGTTTTTCTCAGCAACGGGCATAAAAAGCTGTGTTAAACCGAGCAGCATCTTCGAAATATCCAAATAATCGTCGTTACGTTTAACGTAACCAGCTTCGGCTTTTCTAAACTCTAATAGTTGTTGCACTAAATAGGTTAACCTAGCGGTATGCTGATGTACCAACGACAAGAAATTGCTTCTTTCTGCCAACGGCGATGGCTCATGTTGCTTTTGTATAAAATGCTCTACCGAACCTAAAATTAAGGTTAATGGTGTCTGAATTTCATGAGCAATGTTCGTAAAAAAATTAATTCGTTGACGATGAATTTCATCATCTTTCTGCCTAAACAGCGTTTCACGTTCAAGCTTGAATTTCATTTCGAGCTTATTTTTTCTGTATAAGTGAAATGCATAAACCGATGCTACCAACAATAGGAAGTAACAGATATAAGCAGGTATTGTTAACCAAAAATACTGGCTAACATCAATATGTAGTGCAATCACATCTTCGGTCCAAACGCCTTCTCCATTACTCCATCTAACCAATAAATCATAATTTCCTGGCGGGATATTGTAGTAAGCTATCTTACCATCAGAGCCGCTAAATCTCCAGGCTTGGTCTAGCCCTTTTAATTTGTAGGCAAATTCACTTTTTGATGCATTAAAAAAATTTAGTGCGTTAAAAGAAAATTGGAAAAAGTTATTTTTACGTTCTATTTCGTAGGACTGAAATTGCTTGCTTTCGGCATTAACAATTAAAAACTGATTATTTTGCAAAGCTTTGCCACCAAATTGAAGATCGTAAATAAAAAGATTAGGCTGTTTGGCGTTGCCTGTTATAAACTTCGGATTAAAAAAATTGAATCCGTAAATACCGCCAAATAATAGCACATTATTTGCTGTTCTGTAAACTGCGCCATCACTAAACTCATTGCTTTGCAAACCATCACTTTCTAAATAATTCGCTATCGCATTATTTGTTGGATTTAATTTAGCTAAACCTCTATTTGTGCTGAGCCAAATCTTTCCGAGTTCATCCTCTTGTATCGCATGAATGGTATTGTTGGGCAATCCGTTTTCTGTGGTAATATTGCTAAAAACTGGCTCATCTGCTTTAGACTGTGTTAAGGTGAGCATATTTAGCCCGAAACTTGTGCCGATCCAAAGCCTGTCTTTTGAGTCGTAATAAAGCGACAGTACATCGCTATGCGACAAGCTACCCGGAGAACCTAAAGCTTTATAGGTTTTAAATGATTTCTTTTTTGTTTCAAAAACGCTAAGCCCTCCATATCTGCAAGCTATCCAAAGCCTACTGTCCTTTCCTCTGGCTAAGGCGTAGATAATGTCGTTGGCTGGCCCGTTTTTTTCTTTTGCTGATGACAAATATTGTTTGAAACTGGCAACTTCCAAATACTGATTGTCAACGTTCTTCAGCTTGAGATGCAGTAAGCCATAACCACTTGTACCCAACCAAACTGAACTGTCTTTATCTTGAATTATTGCATAAACAGATTTAAAATGGGTTAATTTGGCCGTACCTTTTATATCTTTCCATTGAACAACTTTTTTTGTTTTCTGGTTGTATACTGAAATTCCATCGCCATCAGTACCTAAATAAACTAAATCATCTATTCCTTTTTTGATAGCAAATACAGAATTGTTAGTTAACCCGTTTGTAACATCAAGTTTTTGCTGATTTTTGTTTTTGCCAGCATGTTGCCAAAAATCGTTATAAATTAAAATTCCGTTTCCTTTAGTACCCACCCAAAGATTTCCGTCTATTTCAGAAAATGCTCTGGTTGGCTTATTCATTGCCTTACTATCAAAATCAGTTAGCAAGCCAAAATAATTTCTCTTCGGATAAATTTGAATCAGTCCGTTACCATCTGTGCCAACCCATAATATTTCGTCGTTACCCACTTTTAGGGTAGATAACTTTAAGTTTTCCAGCTTATTTAAATCGCTTTTTAAAAAATTAGATGGCCTGAAATACTCATCATAAATACTAACACCTTGATTTTCCCATGCGATGATATAGTTGGATTGATAATAGACGATCGATTTGATCCTCTTCTTTGAAACATTAAGCGAGGATTGCTTAAAATTGCGGTCTATTAGATAATGCGTATCGTTTACACTATAAATAATTTGTCCGTTAACCTCAAAAAAACTACTTATTTTATTAGCATTTCTAAAATTCTGTTTGAGCAGTAAACCTTTTTGGCCAACTTCAAAAGCGTTAAGCTGCCCAACGCTATTCAAGCACCACAACAAACCGCCATGGAAAGCCATTTTTACAATTGCTGATTTACTCTCGATTTTCTGAAATTCGATAAACGAATCTTTATCTTTATGATATTTCCTCAGCCATCCGTCGGTGCCGTAACAGAAAACATCGCCTTTGGCATTTATAGCAATTTCAAATTCATTTTCACTAACTCTTTTTGAAATCGCAGTTTTATAAAAGTATCTATAAAATTTACCTGTTTTTTTCTCATATCGAGAAACTCCCCCAATGGTATTTATCCAAATGTTGCCTATTTTATCTTCATTAATTGCCTGAACAACGTTACCACCTATGCTGTTAGTAGCTTTATCAATACTGTGATTATAAACACTAAAATTAGCGCCACTATACCGGTTTAGGCCATCCCAAGTGCCAACCCAAAGCAATTGTTCATTATCTTGAAGAATAGCATTTATCGAACTGTTAGAAAGTCCGGTTCTGTTATCTAATTGTTTAAAATAAAATTGGAGGTTTGGATTTGCTACTGCAGCGTTTAGCGAATAGCTATCAAGTAAAAAAAGAAGGAAAAATGTAAAGACTATAGCTCTCTTCATCAGGCGTAAAATAAAAGCTAACGGCAAATAAATGAGTTTAAACAACTAAATACCAGTTTATAACTAGATTTTAAAGATAGCTAAATATTGGCGATAAATTATTTTAAAACCATAAAAAAAGCGATTGACTTTTTACAGTCAACCGCTTCGTTTTTTAGGATTGTATTTTTATAAAGAGTTAATCCATTTCACTAACTCATCTCTTCCTTTTCCTGTTTTTTGTTGCAATTTACCCAACAACTCATCATCTTTCCCCTCTTCATGCTTCAAATCGTCGTCCGTTAAATCGCCATATGCTTGCTTAACTTTTCCTTTTATTTCGTTCCACTTTCCTTGCCATTCTAACTTATCCATTTTCTTTAGTTTTAATGTTTAACATTCGGTTGAATTACTAAAGTAACAAATGGCAAAAGCGATTGTTTGGAAATTTTGATTAAGCATTTTTTGCACTTTCAATTATTTCTTGAACTACGTTAGGATCTAAGAGTGTTGATGTATCACCCAAATTAGCGGTATCATTTTCTGCTATTTTTCTCAAAATCCTACGCATAATCTTTCCAGATCTGGTTTTAGGCAAGCCTGATACAAATAGCATCTTATCTGGTTTTGCAATGGCTCCAATAACTCTTGTAACCGTTTGTAAAATATCTTTCTTACTTAACTCTGCTTCGCCGTGCATTTCTGGATAGATCACAAATGCAAAGATACCTTGGCCTTTAACATCATGCGGATAACCGACAACAGCACTTTCTACCACTCCGGCATGCATATTAATTGCGTTTTCCACTTCGGCGGTTCCAATTCTATGGCCAGAAACGTTCAGCACATCATCAACCCTTCCCGTTATTCTGTAGTAGCCATCTTTATCACGCAAACAGCCGTCGCCGGTAAAATATAAATTATCGTATGTAGAGAAATAAGTTAGCTTGCAACGTTCATGATCGCCATAGGTTGTACGCAACATGCCTGGCCACGGAAATTTGATGCACAAGTTACCGCTAACATCATTACCTTTTATTTCCACTCCGTTTTCATCAACTAAAATAGGTTGTATACCTGGCAACGGTAAAGTTGCAAAACTCGGCTTGGTTGGCGTAACTGTGGCAATAGGCGATATCATGATACCTCCAGTTTCTGTTTGCCACCAAGTATCAACTATTGGCGCATTACCATTACCTATTTTTTCATCAAACCAATGCCAAGCTTCTTCGTTAATAGGCTCTCCTACAGAACCTAAAACCCTGATAGAACTTAGGTCTTTGCCTTTTAAAGGCTCATCGCCAAAACTCATTAACGAGCGGATGGCGGTTGGTGCCGTGTATAAGGTATTCACTTTGTGTTTTTCAACTATATCCCAAAAACGACCAGGTGTTGGGAAGGTGGGTATTCCTTCGAAAATCACTGAAGTTGCACCTTGAGATAATGGTCCGTAGACAATATAAGAATGACCAGTTATCCAGCCTATATCTGCCGTGCAGAAATAAACTTCGCCAGGCTTGTAATTAAAAACATTACTAAAAGTATAGCCAGCATAAACCATGTAACCAGCACAAGTGTGCACCACCCCCTTTGGTTTGCCTGTTGAGCCTGAAGTGTATAAAATGAACAGTAAATCTTCGGCATCCATTTCTTCAGCTTCGCAAATTGCATCTACGTGCTTAACTTCATCTTCCCACCAAACATCCCTACCTTTTAGCATAGAAACCGGGGTTCTGATATGCGTTAAAACGATACATTTTTCAACAGTTGGACAACCGATAAGTGCGTCGTCGATAACTTCTTTAAGAGGAATAGGTTTATTACCACGATAAGCGCCATCGGCAGTTATAACCAACTTACAACCGGCGTCATTAATTCTATCAGCAATAGATTTTGCAGAAAAACCACCAAAAACCACTGAATGCACAGCACCTATTCTGGCACAAGCCAAAACGGCTATTGCCAACTCGGGTACCATTGGCATGTAAATGCAAATTCGATCTCCTTTTTGTGCTCCATTTCTTTTCAAAACATTAGCAAAAAGACAAACACGCTCATGCAACATTTTGTAAGTAAGCGTTACACTATCTTTCTCTGGGTCATTAGGTTCCCAAATAATTGCTGGTGTATCTCCATTGGTTGCCAAGTGGCGATCTAAGCAATTTTCGGTAATATTTAATTTGGCACCCTCAAACCATTTTATCTCCGGATCAGTGAAATTCCAAGAAAGAACTTTGAACCAAGGTTTGCGCCATTGATAATTCTGTGCTACTTCGCCCCAAAATTGTTCAGGATCATCAACACTTCTTTTATAGTCCTTCTCGTACTGTTCAAATGATGTTATCTGCATTATATTTATATTTAGTGGTTGCTAATTTAACAAATTAATAACGGATTAGTGCTTCAAAATCGTCTCAAAAAGTCCAATTATTTGATAAAAGCAAATGATAAATTTAAGTTTATTATATTTGATCATATCTCTCATTTAATTTAAACATATGAAATTTTTACTGTCCGTTTCCATCATCTTATTCGCTTCTACGCTTACACTACATGCAGCACCATTGCAGAAAGAAAAAGCAGTTCTGTCTGACACGCTAAAAAAAGGGAAAAATTTTATTCTCCATAGCCAAACCACCAATATAGAACGAGTTACCTTTGGAAAAAACAAGAAGACAAAACAAGATGTTGTTTATATTCATTTCGGTTTTCCAACCCCCATACCAAGCTCTAATTCTATAAATGGGACCGTGCTACAAAGCAACCGAAGTTATAAAGACGAAGACAGCCTGCCTGCTTTTGAAAAAATTGATATTTTGAAGGGTAAATATGAAGACATTAAGGTTTCTAGAGAAACAAAGTTGAAAAACCTTTTTACACTTACTGGGGTTCAATTTCCGCTTAGATTAAAACTTAATAGTGGAAAAGAGACCATCGACCTAGAGCTCTCAGAAGCAGGAGAATGGAATATAACAATTGAATTAAAAAATAATTAGCCACACTGTTGTTGATTACAAAAATATTTCTGATATTTGCACACTCTTAAAAAAATTAAGTAGCGAATAATCAACATAATAAAAAATAGTCATGTCAAGAGTTTGTGATTTAACCGGAAAAATGGCGATGTCGGGATTTAATGTTTCTCACTCGAACGTTAAAACTAAGCGCAAGTTTTACCCTAATCTGCAGCTTCAGAAATTTTATATTCCTGAAGAAGATCGTTGGATAACACTAAAAGTGTCAACTTCAGCAATTAAAACCATTAATAAAATCGGTATTTCTGAGGCGATTAATCGTTTCATGAAAAAAGGATATTTGTAGTAAATAATTCGTCGATGAGAAATCGGCTTAAAAGATAAAAAAAATGGCAAAAAAAGGTAACAGAGTACAGGTTATTTTAGAATGTACAGAGCATAAAACTAGTGGCATGCCTGGTATGTCTAGATATATTTCTACAAAAAACCGTAAAAACACTACTGAGCGTTTAGAGTTGAAAAAATTCAATCCGGTATTGAGAAAAGTAACCGTACACAAAGAGATAAAATAATTGAAGGATTAGATTGATTGAAGGATTGAATTTTTATTCTATTACTCCAACAAACCCTCATTCAATCATTAATTTTAAAAGACATGGCTAAAAAAGTAGTTGCAACCCTAAAAACGGGTACAGGTAAAGAATATTCAAAAGTTATCACAATGAACAAATCACCTAAAACTGGTGCTTATTCATTCAAAGAACTTATCGTGCACAACGATCACGTTAAAGATGCTATTGCTGGTACACACAGTAAATAATTCTATTAACAGATAACATTAAAGCCGTTCCGTTTACCGGAAGGGCTTTTTTTATTTAAACATTATTATGGGTTTATTCGATTTTTTCAAGAAAAAAGAAACTGCTCCTGAGGCTCAAGAAGCTTTAGATAAAGGTCTCGAAAAAACTAAAGAAGGTTTTTTTAGTAAAATCACAAAAGCTGTTGCCGGCAAATCTACCGTTGATGATGAGGTGCTCGACAACCTTGAAGAGGTACTTGTAACTTCTGATGTTGGCGTTACTACCACCTTAAAAATAATTGACCGTATACAAGCTCGTGTTGCTAAAGACAAATATGTTTCTACTTCAGAATTAAACAATCTGCTTAGAGATGAGATACAACTTTTACTTGCGGAAAATAACAGCAACGATTTTAGAACTTTCGAATACGGCGACCACAAACCTTATGTAATTATGGTTGTTGGCGTTAATGGTGTTGGCAAAACTACCACTATTGGCAAACTTGCCCATAAATTAAAAAACGAAAATCTTAAAGTAGTTTTAGGCGCTGCCGATACTTTTAGAGCTGCCGCTGTTGATCAAATTAAGCTTTGGGGCGAACGCGTTGGTGTTAGAGTTGTTGCACAAGCAATGGGGTCTGATCCAGCTTCGGTAGCCTTTGATACTCTGCAATCTGCCGTTGCAAATAAAGAAGATGTTGTAATTATTGATACAGCTGGTCGTTTACATAACAAAGTTGGTTTAATGAACGAATTAGGTAAAATAAAAAATGTGATGCAAAAGGTTGTTCCCAATGCACCACACGAAATTTTACTCGTACTAGATGGTTCTACCGGCCAAAATGCATTCGAGCAATGTAAACAATTTACAGAAGCCACAGACGTTAACGCTTTAGCTATTACTAAATTAGACGGAACCGCTAAAGGTGGTGTCGTTATTGGAATTTCCGATCAATTTAAAATTCCTGTAAAATATATAGGCGTTGGCGAAAAAATGGATGACCTACAACTCTTCGATAAAAAAGAATTTGTAAGCTCGCTTTTTAAATAAACTCTAAAGCAAATCTTAACGTCCCCACTAATACTTATTTTGGGTTGATTTTAAATCTCCCCTCCCATTGCTATATAAAAATATGATTACTAAAAACAAACAGATTAAACCAATTGCCAAACCAAAAATTAACGTTATTACTTTAGGTTGTTCAAAAAACACTTACGACTCTGAGGTTCTAATGGGACAATTGCGTGGAAACAATTTATCTGTTGAACACGAGGCCAATAGCATGGGCAAAAACGATATCGTTGTAATTAACACCTGTGGTTTTATAGACAATGCAAAGCAAGAATCTATAGATACCATCTTACAGTATAGCCAGCTAAAAGACGAAGGAAAAGTTGGGAAAGTAATTGTTACTGGCTGTTTATCTGAAAGATATAAACCCGAATTAGAATCAGAAATTACCAATGTCGATGCATTTTTTGGCACCAACGATTTACAAAATATATTGCACAGTTTAGGTGCAAACTATAAGCACGAGTTAATTGGAGAACGTTTATTAACTACTCCATCGCATTTTGCTTATTTTAAAATTGCCGAGGGATGTAATCGCCCTTGTTCTTTTTGCGCTATTCCGCTTATGCGTGGTAAACATGTTTCTAGAGACATGAATGAGCTGGTAAATGAAGCCAAAATTTTGGCAGCGAACGGAACCAAAGAATTAATTTTAATTGCGCAAGACCTTACTTATTACGGGTTAGACATTTATGGCAAACGTAATTTAGATGAGCTTTTAAGACGGTTATCTGACGTGAACGGCATAGAATGGATTAGACTGCAGTACGCTTATCCGTCTGGTTTCCCTATGGAGATTTTAGATGCGATGAACGAACGTGAGAATATTTGCAAGTATTTAGATATGCCTTTGCAACATATTACCGACAATATGCTAAAATCAATGCGTAGAGGTATTAACAAGCAAAAAACCATCGATATTGTTAACGAAATACGTGCTAAAGTTCCAAACATCGCTATGCGTACTACTTTAATTTGTGGTTACCCAGGCGAAACCGAGAGGGATTTTGAGGAAATGTATAACTGGGTAGAAGAAACGCGTTTCGATAGATTAGGTTGTTTTACCTATTCTCACGAAGAAAAAACCCATGCCCACCAGCTGGTTGATGATGTACCTGAAGAAGTAAAGCAAGAACGTGTTGATGCCATTATGGAACTGCAACAAGGTATCTCTTTTGATATAAACCAAGAAAAAGTTGGCAATACCTATAAGGTTTTGGTTGATAGAAAAGAAGGTGATTTCTTTGTTGGCCGTACAGAATTCGACTCTCCAGAGGTAGATAACGAAGTTTTAATTGATGCAAACTCTGGCTACGCAGCAACCGGAAGTTTTGTTAACGTTAAAATAGATCGTGCAGAGGATTTTGATCTATATGGACAAATTGTAAAATAAACCATACGCCGAAAAATGTTTTGTATTTTAGTTTAATTTAGCAAACACATGAAGGCTAAATATATCTCTTATCAGGATACGCATTCGTTTTCTAAACTCGTTTTAGATTACGTAAATGACGAGGAATTCTTAAAGTCGTTTTACAGTTTCCGCCCAGATATGGATGGTTTGAAACAAGCTGTCGACGCAAGAAATTTTAAAGGAAACCGTACAGAACTTGTAGCCGTTTTAACACGTCAATATCAAAACGTTAAAACTAATAAATCCGTTAAGCACAATATTGATTCTTTAGCTCAAGAGAATACTTTTACAATAACTACTGGCCACCAATTAAATCTTTTTACCGGCCCACTATATTTTATCTACAAAATTGTAACCGCAATTAATTTAGCACTTGAGCTCAAAATTGCTTATCCAGAGAAAAATTTTGTACCGGTTTATTGGATGGCTACCGAAGATCACGATTTTGAAGAAATCAATCACGTTAGTGTAGATGAGAAAAATATTAGCTGGATACAACAAACTAATGGCGCAACAGGCCGACTAGATACCAAAACCGTAGCTGCTGCAGTTTTAGCCTATAAAGGTTACTTGGGTATTAGTAAAAATGGCAAAAAATTAGCCAAGTTGGTAGAAAACGCTTATTTGAATAATAATAATCTGGCGGATGCAACCCGTGTTCTCGTAAATAGCCTATTCGAAAACTATGGTTTAGTTATTGTCGATGCCGATGACCCGACCTTAAAACGTCAGTTTTGCGACATCATTAAAGAAGATATTACCGAACAACGCAGTGCTGATTTAACTGTAAAAACTAGCGAAGCATTAGAAAAACAAGGTTATAAAACGCAAGTAAATGGAAGAGATATAAATTTCTTTTATCTGCAAGATAATCTTCGCGAACGCATTGTAGAGAAAGACGGAAAATTCGTTGTAAAAAACACCGACATTAATTTTACTAGAGAAGAAATAATTGCAGAAATTGAGGCTAATCCAGAACGTTTTAGTCCTAATGTGATTATGCGCCCGCTTTACCAGGAAGTTATTTTACCAAACATAGCCTACATTGGTGGTGGTGCCGAGGTTTCATATTGGATGCAACTTAAAGCTAATTTTGATTATTATGAAATTGACTTTCCTGTACTCTTATTACGTAATTCTGCATTGTTAGTTGACAAACGTAGTGCAGAAAACATGAATAAATTAGGCTTTAATTTCGAAGATATTTTTCTGCCGACAGAAGATTTACAAACTATTTGGACTAAGAAAAATAGCGAATCGCAGATAACGCTTGATGATGACAGAAGAGCGTTGCAAGCAGTTTTTGACAAGATTAAGCTTAATGCTTTTAAAATTGATAAAACGCTTGAAAACTCTGCAGATGCTGCAAAAACAAAAACCAATCGTCTACTAGAAAATTTAGAGAAGAAATTTTTGAGAGCCGAAAAAAGAAAACACGAAATATCACTAAATCAAATTGAGAACGTAAAAAATCGTCTTTTCCCTAACGGCACATTGCAAGAACGCGTAGTAAACCTGGCACCCATGTATGTGAATTATGGCGATGATTTTATTTCCTCTTTGATAGAGAATTTTCAGCCTTTAGGTGGAGATTTTACTTTATTGCTTCCAAGCTAAAAGACTAAAGCTTAAAGGCTAAAGCAATCTCACTTCTCATATCTAAATACTCATATCTAACAAAATGAACTTTATAACTTTTACCGAAGAAAAACTTAGAACATTTACCTCTTCTGTTTTTACCAAAATGGGATGTTCTGATGAGCATGCGAAACTTGCCACCGATGTATTAATCAAATCAGATTTGCGTGGCATAGACTCCCATGGCGTTGCTCGTTTAAGCGGTTATGTAAGGCTTTGGGAAAAGAAAAGAATAAATGCTAAGCCTAATATCAAAATTGTTCACGAAACGCCAACTACCGCAACAATAGACGGCGATGCAGGCTTAGGCTTAGTTGTTGCACCCTTTGCAATGGAGGTAGCAATAGAAAAGGCAGAAAAATATGGTAGTGGTTGGGTTTCCGTTAAAAACTCAAACCATTTTGGAATCGCTGGCTACCATTCGCTTATGGCGGTAGAAAAAGACATGATCGGTATCAGCATGACTAATGCAAGTCCATTGGTTGCGCCCACTTACGCTAACGAACGTTTATTAGGCACCAACCCAATGTGTTATGCTTTTCCGGCTGGCAAATATCCTCCCGTGGTAGTAGATATGGCAACGGCTGCGGCGGCTAATGGCAAACTGGAAATCGCCCAAAGGGCAAATAAAAATGTACCAGAGGGATGGATTCAAGATAAAACAGGTAAAATTTCAATTGATCCTAATGAACTAAAAAATGGCGGTTCTTTGTTGCCATTAGGTAGCGATAAGGACCATGGAAGCCATAAGGGCTACGGTTTAAGCGCAACGGTAGATATTTTATCAGCTGTGCTTTCTGGAGCAAATTACGGTCCCTGGGTGCCACCCTTTGTTGCATTTCTGGAGCCTTCCGCAAATCCGGTTGGAGAAGGCTTAGGGCATTTTTTAGGCGCAATGAGTGTAAATGGATTTCGCCCTGCGCAAGAGTTTAAAGACCATTTAGATAATTGGATCGAAAGATTTAAAAGTGCCAAAACAATTGATACTGATAAAAAAGTAATTATTCCTGGCGAACCAGAACATGAATTTGAGCAAGAACGCAAAAAAAATGGTATTCCGATAATTGATGTTGTTGTTAAGGATTTGAATGAACTTGCATCTAAGCTCGGAATTGAAGGTTTGTAACTGAAAATCCTCACAGGTTCTAAAACCCTGTGAGGATTGAATAAATCCTACTCTAAGTTAATAGGTTTATTTTTAGGATATTT
Organism: Pedobacter namyangjuensis; assembly: GCF_003313325.1. Lineage (GTDB taxonomy): Bacteria > Bacteroidota > Bacteroidia > Sphingobacteriales > Sphingobacteriaceae > Pedobacter > Pedobacter namyangjuensis. The sequence continues at coordinate 840,834 of NZ_QMHQ01000003.1, forward strand.
TACCTGATATTTTAGCACTAACTTCTTTTGTTCATTTGGTTGCAACAACATTTGCCATGTAAGCTTGCCATTTGTTTCATCAAGCTTTGCTTTAGAAATTTCTTGTTTCTCTACTGTAATATCACTGCTTGTTGCTAAAGGCAATTGATCTTCAACAATTAAATTAATAGCCTGCGATTTTCTGTTTTTAATATCGATAACAAAATGTCTACTGTCTCGTTGAGAAGAACCGATAAATTGTTTTTCATTAAAATCTTTTTGTTTTTCGCGTTTAATTACCACGTTTTTATCTACACCTAAAGAAATTTTTAAAGTGTCTGATGCGGTTTGTACGTCTAACAAAGTTTTGCCTAGAAACGTGCCCTCAAAAAACACACTTGCCTCTCCACTAATCAGGTTGATTTGATCAAAACCACTAATTTTTGCGGTTAAAAATGCATCTTCAGTAATTTTTGGCGCTGCATAATATTCGTATTCAGCATTAAAATCATAATTGCCAATATCAACAGTAAACTGTTTTCCATCACTTAATATTGTGTAAGGGTTTTTGATATCAAAAGTTACGTTTGTTTGCTTTTGTACAGTACTAACCTCAACAGCTGTAGAAGTTAACTCCCTAGCTCTAACTGGGGCCGCCGACAATCCTCTAATCATCGTTTTTGAATTACCAGCGCCTACTACCACAACCTCGTTTAATGACTGAGAATCTTCTTGCAACCTAAAGTTTAAAACTGCAGAACTAGCATATAATTCTTGCGTAACAAAACCTAAATAACTTACAACTAATGAATTATTACCCGCCGGAAGTTGCATTGTATAATTTCCGTTTGCATCTGAAGTTGTACCTATTGAACTTCCCTTAACGCGAATGCTGGCCCCAGGAATACTTTCTCCGTTATTATCGGTAATTTTTCCCTTTACAACTCTCACAGCAGAAGTAGCTGATCCAAATCCGTAACCAGCACTTAAAAAACCTAAATTATAATTACCCAATTCTGGCTTAATCTGATCTGATTTCGGGTTTCCAGATGATAAAGTAAACCTCACATTCTTCCAGTCTTCGCCCGAATTTTGAGAAACGTTAGCCTTGTAAACCAACTCTACCGGACTCGAAACGTCTTTTGCTCTAATATCATAACTCGGATACCAAGCCGCATTAGCCACCATATACGTTAAGGAGAATTTTCCTTTGGTTGCATTTTTAGCAGAAACCTTAACTACAACGTCGTTAGAATTTCCTAAAGATTTTCCATCGACCTCAGCAATCTGGTTTCTGTATTTGTTTTGCGAAAGCTGAAGTTTTGCTATCTCTTTACCAATTTCAATTTGTTTATTTTTTGCATCTGTTAATCGCTGTTTTTGAAAATCCAAGGCAGCTTTAAACTTTGCCAAATCGTAATTAACATTTGGCCCCATTACCACTTGGTTTTTGATCAACATATCTTCTTCCGCTTTGTAAACTTCGCTTTCGTTGCGTAAGGTTGCAATCTTATCGTTTAACTCAGTTACAGTGGTTAAGTAGGTGCTTTTAAGTTCAGAGTTTTTCTTTTCCAACAAGAAATTTTTCTGTTGTGTAACAGATAGAATAGTAAAATTCCCTTCGCCTTTGGCTTGTATACTTTGGGTTTCTATTGCAGATGACAAACCTGAAAAAACCAGTAAACTTACACCTTGTGGCAAATCTATTTGTTCGGTATTTCTGAAAACCTGTGCACCACTTATAAATACAGTTACGTTAGAGATTTTAGAGTTTACAGCAATTTGATTTTCTTGGGCATTTAGAATAACACTGGTAAAGAAAAGCGTTAACACGAGTAGGCATTTTTTCATAATTTTAGATTTTAATAATTAGATGCAAGAAAAGAGAGAATTACACAAACGGGCATAAAAAAAGCCCTGCAATGTTTGCAAGGCTCTCTGTGTCAATTTCTATTTTTTAGTTTATACCTCTAAAAAGTCTACTCCATCTAATTTTACTAAACCAAGATCCCTCACCGTCAAAGCTCATCCAAATAAACAAAGCTTTACCTACAATGTGATCTTCTGGCACAAAACCCCAAACCCTTGAATCTGCAGAATTATGGCGATTGTCACCCATCATCCAATAATAATCCATTTTAAAAGTATATTCTGTAGCTTTCTTTCCATTTACCAACCAGTCTGCACCAACTTTTTCCAACTTATTGCCTTCGTAAATTCTAATACTTCTTTCGTAAAATGGCATAGTAAGGCTGTCCAATTTAATCGTCCAACCTTTTTTAGGTACGATGATAGGACCAAAATTGTCCACGTTCCAAGCATATTTACGATTATGCGGAAAAATATCCTGATCATACTGTCCCTTTGGAGCTAAACCTTCGGTAACCGATTTTACATATTCTGAAGATTTAACTTTTGCGATAAGTTCTGGCGTTCCATCAAACTGATAACTGAAATTATCCATTTGAGAGATTTTAAAACCCATTTCCTGAAACGGTGTTAGGTTAATCTCAGACGTTTTAAAAGTTACCATGTACGATACAAATCCTGTATTTTTCAAAGGTTCTTTTTTACCATTAACAATAGCAACGCCACCCTCCATTGCAACGGTATCACCCGCAATTGCAATACAACGTTTAATAAAGTTCTCACGCTTATCAACCGGTCGGCTGGTTATTGGATGTGTAGAATTAACTTCCTGCCATCCAAATCTATCTACCATGCGGTAGTAGTTATCATTTTGTGCATCCAATGCAACTGTATCTCCCTCTGGAAAATTAAATACAACAACGTCGTTTCTTTTAATGTCTTGGAAACCTGGCAACCTTCTGTATTTCCACTGAACGCCATCATAATATGCCTTTGTAGTAGCAGTTAGCGGTAAGGTATGGTGCGAAAAAGGGAAAGCTACCGGTGTCATCGGAATACGAGCACCATAGTTTACTTTACTTACGAATAAAAAATCGCCCACCAATAAAGAGCGCTCCATTGAACCCGAAGGAATGGTATATGCCTCTATAAAAAATACTCTGATAATGGTTGCCGCTACAACTGCAAAAATAATTGCATCTGTCCATTCTCTGGTTTTGCTTTTTTTCTTTTTGGGTTGATTGTTATTATTTTTCTTCCAGAATTTCCAGTTCATATTTTAAGCATTAAAATTAAAAACATCGGCAATGTTATAAAAGCCTTGTTTATTTAATAGCCACTCTGCCGCTACTACTGCTCCTAAAGCAAAGCCAGCTCGGTTGTGTGCGGTGTGTTTTATTTCGATATCATCAACCTCAGAACTGTAAACAACAGTATGTGTACCCGGTACGTTTTCTATTCTGTGCGATTCGATTAACAATTGTTCGTTTTTAATTACATCAGGTATTGGTGTGCCGACAACTTCATTTAGCCATTCGCTTTTGCGCTCTACCTCATCTATAATTCCTTCGGCTATTGTCATTGCCGTTCCGCTTGGTGCATCAAGTTTCTGCGTATGGTGTATTTCCTCAACTTGCACATCGTAAGCCGGATAATTGTTCATCAGCTTTGCCAATACTTTGTTAAGGTGAAAAAATAAATTTACCCCGATACTAAAGTTAGAGCCATAAAGTAACGCATTGTTACTCTTAAGGCAATCATTTTTTATTTCTTGTAAACTACCGTACCAACCAGTGGTACCAACAACAACTGGCAAGCTAGCCTCAAAACATTTGTAAATGTTGTCTACCGCAGCGTCTGGCGCACTAAAATCTATTGCAACATCTGCTTTTTTTAGATTCTCCTTGTTTAAATCTGCCAAATTATCAGCAGTAATTTTTAACACAATTTCATGACCTCTTTCTAAAGCAAAACGTTCTATAATCTGACCCATTTTGCCATATCCTAATAAAGCTATTTTCATAATTTGAGCGTAAGTTTTAATGCAGGTGCAGGTACAAATCCATACATTGTAGAAGAATTAATTATTGATGGAGAAATTTTAAATGCTAAACTTTCATCAACATTGAAATATTTTAAACGAGCTGCTACATAAGCATCTAATGCAGCTACGCCATAAAGCCCAACCAAACTAATCAATACTACTTGGCTGTTTCTTTTGTATATGTTTTTTGCAATGGTTAACTGATCAACGTTGGTATAACCCGCTAAACCGGTGTTTGGGTTTGGCAAAGTTGGATCGGCCCGATATTGCAATTCTGCCAAAAACCTTTTGTATTCTGCTCTATTATCGCCGTAAGAAATTACTAAAATAGTACCCCCAGCGTAAATGGCTGCCAGCTTGCCTAGTATATATATTTTCTGCCCTACCCTTTTGCCACTTTGCTCGCCACTTTTTATGTCGGCTACTTCTAGCTGGTAGTTATAAATTTGACCCAAGCCGGGAAACATTAGCGAACGGTGAAAAGCTTTACGGCCGGCGATTTTTCCCTTGTTAATGTATTTCGGCCCATCTAAGGTATCTAATTTCGAATCGGATACCGGCGGTTTTTTGACAGGATCTTGCGCCTTTGCTGTTGCAAAAGTTAACAAACAAAATATAGGGATTAGTAACGATCGCATTACCAATCTAAAAGTTCTAAAATCCTGTTCAAATCTTCGTTAGAAACAAATGGAATCTCGATTGCCCCTTTACCGTTATCGTTAACCTTTAGCTTAACTTTGGTCGAAAATTTAGAAGCTAAGTCTTTTTGTAATTTTTGATATTCGAACGAAGTTCCTTTTGCCACACCTTTAATAGGTTTTACTTGCACATGGTGGATACTTCTTACCAATTCCTCTACCTTACGTACTGAAAGTCCTTTATCTAAAATTTCCTGGTGGATGAACAACTGTTTTTCAACCTCTTCTACGTTGATTAAAGCACGAGCATGACCCATAGATATTTTACCATCGCGAATAGAAGCCTGAATAGCTGTTGGCAATTTCAGCAATCTTAAATAGTTACTTACCGTTGTACGATTTTTACCTACGCGTTCGCCAAGTTGCTCGGGTTTAAGGTTACATTCGTCAATCATCATTTGAAAACTCAGCGCAACTTCAATTGCATTTAAATTTTCACGCTGAATATTTTCTATCAATGCCATTTCTAGCATTTGCTGGTCATCCGCACTGCGAATGTAAGCTGGAATTTGTGTTAAACCTGCAAGTTTAGAAGCCCTTAACCTACGCTCTCCAGAAATCAACTGGTAAGTAGATCCGTTTTTCCTAACGGTAATAGGCTGGATTAATCCTTGAACCTTTATAGATTCGGAAAGTTCGTTTAAAGCAACCTGATCAAACTCTGTACGAGGTTGATAAGGGTTGGTTTCGATATCGTTTATGTTTACATGGCTAATGCTACCAACTTGTATGGTTTGCTCAAACGTATCGGTTGCAGTTTTAGCAGGTGCGTTAACTGATTCGTTATCATCTAAAAGTGCACTTAATCCTTTTCCTAAACCTGTTTTTCGCTGAAAAGACGTCATCTAAATATTTTAAAGGTTTGCTGTAGTTAACTCTTCATCCGCAACAACTAATCCGTTTTTACGAACAATTTCTCTTGCTAAATTTAAATAATTGATAGCACCTTTGCAGTTTGCATCATGCATAATTACCGATACACCATAACTTGGCGCCTCACTTAAACGTGTGTTACGCTGAATAATGGTATCAAATACCAAATCCTGGAAGTGTGTTTTAACCTCCTCAACTACTTGATTTGATAAACGTAACCTAACATCGTACATGGTTAGCAAAATACCTTCTATCTCTAACTGAGGATTTAAACGGTTTTGTACAATTTTAATTGTGTTCAATAATTTGCCCAAACCTTCCAATGCAAAATACTCGCATTGTACCGGTATAATTACAGAATCTGCTGCGGTAAGTGAGTTAATGGTAATTAAACCCAAAGAAGGCGAACAATCGATGATGATGAAATCGTACTGATCTTTCACTTTCTCCAAAACCGCCTTCATTTTGTATTCTCTACTACTTAGATTGATCATTTCAATCTCTGCACCAACTAAATCAATGTGTGCTGGCAGTAAATCTAAATTAGGCGTTTCAGTTTTTACAATTGCATCTGCCGGCTCAACGTCGTTAATAATGCATTCGTAAATACTATTTTTGATGTTTCTTGGATCGAATCCGATACCAGAAGTAGAGTTAGCCTGCGGATCTGCATCTACCAATAAGGTTTTGTATTCTAAAACCGCCAAACTGGCTGCTAAATTTATAGACGAAGTGGTTTTACCTACACCGCCCTTTTGGTTTGCTAAAGCAATTATTTTACTCATCTATCTTTTAAAAAATTCGCCAAAACTTAGGTTGACTTTATTTTACAATATTTAGCTAAAAAAAATGCTATTTTTGCACTAATTAAGCACTTTTTAACAATTAGCTAAGATACAAACTTAAACACAAAATTAGTATTAAAGCCACAAGTGTTTTGCACATCTTATTAACAATTTTGGCATGGTAACAATTATATCCGGTACGAATAGAAATGCAAGTAATACGCTAAAAATTGCGAAATATTATCAAAAAGAACTGCTTAAAAAAGGCCTATCAACAGAACTGCTTAATTTACAAGACTTACCAGAAAACCTAATAGCATCAGACCTATACGGTAAACGAAGCAAAGAATTTGAAAAAATACAAGAATTGGTAGCAAATACCACTAAATTTTTGTTCGTAATACCAGAATATAACGGCAGTTTTCCCGGTGTACTTAAAACCTTTATCGATGCCTGTGCTTTCCCAGAAAGCTTTTACGAAAAGAAAGCTGCTTTAGTTGGCCTATCGTCTGGAAAATACGGAAATATTCGTGGTGTAGAACACTTTAATGGCGTGTGTGCTTATCTACATTTGCACGTAATGCCATTGCGCATCCATATTTCATCAATTAAGACAGAGCTGGATGAAAATGATAACTTATTTAAAGACGACACGCTTAAGTTCACAAACGAACAAATGGATAAGTTTGTAAAATACTAAGCCTAATGCTTAAACTTCAAACTAAAAACTAACCTGCAAAATTAACCCATTTCTGGCCCTCGTTGCCGAAAACAAAAAATCCTGGATGCAACATTTCGGCAATATCTTCTAAATTGCTTACCAAATCTGCCGGTTGTTTGGCTAGCACCACACTATCATCTACTATATAAACTTTGTTGTAGGTTACCGCTGGCCATTGTGGCGAAATAGCACTTGCAACGTTGCCCAGCAAACTGCCAATATTGGCTTGATGCTCAAAATAAATAATCACTTTGGCTTCCAATGCTATCGGCACAATTTCTCCACCGGCAAGCTCTATTAAATGGTTTAAAGCCGGCTGCACCTCATTGTGGCTAGTAAAACAAATTACAGGAACTTTAGCTATGAACTTTATTTTATGCGTTACAATGTCAACACGTTCTTGCAGTTCTTCTCGCAAATTGTCATCACTTTCGCTATTTATAAGTTCATTTAAAAAAGACATCTGAATTTATTTATTAATTTGTACAAAAATAGTATTCCTAAACCGATGCGTAGAATTATAAAAGAGATATTTTGGTTTTTTTGCTTTTTACTTTTGCTCTCTTGCGGTAAAAAGGAAAATAACGACAATAGAAAAACCTTTAATATTAACCTAGATCAAAACCTAACCTCCTTAGATCCAGCTTTTGCCAGAAACCAAAATGCAATTTGGATGATCAATCAGGTTTTTAATGGGTTGGTACAAGTTGATAGCGCATTAAACACCATTCCTTGCATTGCAAAAACGTGGCAAATTTCGTCAGATAATTTAACCTACACCTTTAATTTAAGAGATGATGTTTATTTTCATGATGATCCGATTTTCGAAAACGGCAAAGGACGAAAAGTTACCGCATCGGATTTTGCCTATAGTTTTTATCGCTTAATTGACCCTAAAGTTGCTTCTTCTGGCGGATGGATTTTTAGCGATAAAGTTAAAGACGCCAATAGTTTTAAAGCGGTAAACGACACCACCTTTCAAATTACACTCGTTAAACCTTTCCCAGCCTTTATGCAATTGCTCACAGCACAATACTGTTCTGTTGTACCAAAGGAAATTGTAGAACACTATGGCAAGGATTTTAGAAACCACCCGATTGGAACTGGGCCTTTTAAATTTAAGTTTTGGAAGGAAGATGAAATTCTGGTGCTCTTAAAAAACGAGAATTACTGGGAAAAGGATGGTGATAAAAGATTGCCCTACCTGGACGCAGTTAAGGTTACTTTTATTAGCGATAAACAGAGTGCTTTTATGAATTTTATTAAAAAAGATTTAGACTTTTTTAACAGTGTTGATGGAAGTTACCGAGACGACATTTTAACAAAAAGTGGCAAGAAAACTACCAAATACAAAGACAAATTTCAGCTTTTTACCGGCCCTTATCTGTGTACAGAATATGTAGGAATTTTGGTCGATACATCTAAAACTTTGGTTAAAAATTCGCCACTGCGTATAAAAAAAGTAAGGCAGGCGGTTAATTATGCTATAGATAGAGCAAAGCTGATTAAATATCTACGAAATAGCATCGGCACGCCGGCAACAAGTGGCTTTGTACCCAAGGGGATGCCTGGTTTTGACAGCACACGTGTTAAAGGATATGATTATAACCCGAAACTTTCTGCTAAGTTATTGGCTGAAGCTGGTTTCCCGAACGGAAAAGGTATGCCGGAGGTTACTTTAAGCACCTCTACCACCTATCGGGATTTGATAGAATTTATACAGGGAGAGTTAAGCGCAATTGGAATTAAAGTTAAAGTTGATGTTGCTCCAAGCGCTAGCTTACGCGACTTGATGGCGAAGAACGAAGTAAACTTTTTCCGAGGCTCGTGGATTGCCGATTACCCGGACGGCGAGAATTACCTTTCTGTTTTTTACTCGAAAAACAAAGTGCCTTTTGGCCCTAACTATACTGGCTATTTTAATAAGGAATTTGATAGACTTTTTGAGCAAAGCTACTTTGAAAGCGATCCGAAAAAACGTTACGAACTTTATTATAAAATGGATAATATGGTAATGGAACATTCTTCTGTTGTACCAATTTTATACGATAAAGTTGTGGTGCTTTTGCAAAACAATATCAGCGGTTATCCCATCAACCCCTTAAGTTTAATGATTTTGAAAAAAGTGAAAAAAGGCTAGTTTGAGTTGCTGGTTTTGCATTGACAGTTATGGATTTGGGTTAGCCCCCACTTGCTTTAATATCGCGTCTTTCCCGCGTGGGCGGGAATCTTAATGCTAACAAAACTTTTTATCATTACGATTGACAGTCGAGCTGGCAATGACGAACTATGGAATACATATGTTAAAGATGATTTCTGCTCCCCGCAACCATGCCCAAGCACCTCCAGCTTTGTTAACTAAACCCGGTTGAAGCGGAAATCCCCGATTTATCGGGGTAAAGCGGAAAACGGGGCTAAAAGTGCGATGAAATGCTGACATCGTTTTTCAAACAAATAAAAGCTTAAAAAAAGCGTTGTAAAAAAGAAGCCTCTGATGCAATTGCACCAGAGGCCGATATTATATTTGGTTGTTTTGAATCAATTCGTAATCTAAATCCGCAGATTTAAATTTTAGCGTTTTTCAAAGATAGAAGAAATCTTTGCACATAACGAATTTAATCGTAACCATTTTGTTACCTACTGCATTCCGCCCATTTGACCACCACCTTGCTGTTGTTCTTGTTTTACGTCGTCGTTTTTAATTTTCTTCTTTTCTGTAAATTTAAGTTTACCGAAAGAATAGCTAAAGTTGACGCCGAATGAACGTAAAGGATAGTAAATATTTGAGCTTTGGAAGCTTCCGTTTGTGGTATTCTCTGTTTTAATGTGCAAATCGCGATTGAAAGGATTTAAGGTGTTGATACCAATAGAGCCTTTTTTCTTCAAAATTTCTTGTTTTAGCGCTGCGCCATAAAAAACCATTGCATCTGTTTTGCCTTGAAAAGTACGGCGTGGAGAGTTTACAACTCCAAAAAACTCTAAGCTTAAACCTTTGCTAAAGGTAGTTGCCGATCTTAAAAACACATTATAGTTTAAATAAGTTGGTGTATTTACACCTGTAAAATCGTTGCTTACGTTGTAGGTATTTACTCCAATGTTAGTCATTAAAGTCCATTTTGGCTTAGGATTGTACGATGCGAATACGTTAGCGCCAAAAGTTTCTGAAGTACCCACATTAATGTAAGTTGTTAAAATTTTATCTATTCCGTCTTCTACAATTGGCGATATTGCGCTTTCGATAATGTCTTGCGTACGGCGATAATATACCGAGGCGTTAATCATTGATGATTTTGGATAAACCGAATAACCTAGCTCGATGTTATCGCTTAACTCCGGATCTAGGTTCGGGTTACCTTCCGAGACACTGAAGCGATTAGCCTCGTTACGGAACGGGTTTAAGTAGAACAAACTCGGACGTTGCACACGACGGTTGTAACTTAACTTAATTGTGGACCCGCCTTTCAAATTCTGCGAAAGCACTACGCTAGGGAACAGGTTAAAATAATCGTTTTCAATTGGTAAGCTGTTAGCAAATACCCCGTCAATTTTGGTGTATTCTGCTCTTAAACCACCTTTAACCTGAATCTTTTTAGTAAGGTTAAAACTTAACACACCGTAAGCCGATGCTACATCTTGGTTATAATCAAAATCTTGCGAGTTTTCTGTGTAATCACTTTTAATATCCCTAAAAATACCTTTAACACCAGTTTCTAAAGTAGTTTTTTTAGACAACGGCAATACGTAATCCGTTTGCGCAGTGTATTCGTTATTTTTACCTACGTTATTATTTAACAAAGTGAAATCAGGCACGCCACTAGCTCTAAAAATGTTGGTATAATCTGTTGTATTACGACCTTGAGACCACTGGCCAGAAACCGTAAACTCTTCGCCTACTTTTTTGGTGGTTAATTTGTAATCTACGTTCCAATCCATGTTGTTAAAACCCATATCCATATTAGATATGTTGGTAGATGGAATGCCATTTATGAAAATATCATTTTGACCAGGACCACCATTATTGAAGTGGCTATATTTAATATTAGAACTAATGTTATTGTAAGCATTAATATCGTAATCTATACCTAAACTACCATTATAACCCGGACGTTCCCATTTAGAATAACCGTTTTGAATGGTTGTGGTAGTGCCTGTTTGGTTAAACATTTCTACCCTTGTATTTTGAGGATAAGCATAACTACCACCTAAGGCCGTGTTTACACTTAAACGATTTGTTTTGGCTGTTAAGTTAAATGACCCGTTGTTTTGGCGTGTTCCGGCTGCCGCATTTACACTTCCACTAACACCTTGTGCATTAGATTTTTTAGTGATGATATTGATGATACCTCCAGAACCTTCTGCATCATATTTAGCAGATGGACTTGTAATTACCTCTACACTTTTGATTTGCTCTGCTGGCAACATTTTTAACGCATCTGCAACGCTATTAGCCATGGTTCCAGATGGTTTTCCGTTAATTAAAACCCTAACTGCACCACCACGCAATTGAACATTTCCGTTTACGTCTACAGATAGCATCGGTACTTTGCGCATTACATCGGTTGCATCGCCACCGGCGTTGGTTGCATCTGCTTCAGCATTGTAAACCAAACGGTCTATTTTATTTTCGATGATTGCTTTTTTACCTTCTACAACAACCTCATTTAAATTGTTAGATGTTGGCGAAAGCAATACATTACCCATATTATTATCTGGCTTTGCTGGTGTTGTTTTTACAATTACACTTTTGTTTTTGTAACCGATAAAACCAATAGCCAATTTATATTCGTCGGGCGTAACGTTTTGTAAAGTTATTTTCCCTTTTGCATCAGTTACCCCTCCATTTACAGTTTTGCCGTCTTTAACTTTTACTAGCGATACCGTCGCGTAATCTATAGGCTGGTTAGTTAATGAGTCTAAAATTACTGCGGTAATACGACCTGTAATTTTGGTAGCTGTGCCACCGCCGCCCATGCCAGGAATTTGAGCATTTGCGCCTAACGCGATAAATAAACCTGCACAGATTAGTAGAATTCTTTTCATTTGTTTTTGTTTGTATTTTTGAATTAGTCTAACAAAAGTATTTTTTGTTACACGCAAGGAGAAGTAATATCTGACCACCGGAATCTTAAAAGCGGTGAGTTGCAAAAATTAGTCGGCGAATGGAGCGTGAGGAAAATTCTGATGTATTAGGGTTGTTAAATTGTTTATTGTTGAATTGCTTTTGTGTAATATCCGCATAAAGCAAAAACGATAATTCGAAAAAGATAACCAGTAACACGAAACCGGCAACAGACCGATTAACCTTTTTCAAACTCTTTGATTTCATCGATAAACTTGCCCGACTTTAAAATCGCATTCCACTCTGCACCGTAAAACATCATCCTAAACCATCTTTTGTTAATGTTTTTTAGGTTGATATTTTTGTAAAACCAAATGCCTACATAGGTAAGTAGCGCAACTATCGGAATTTGGATAAACCAGAAAGCTAATGGCCTTTTGTCTATTAGTTCAAAATTTATATTCCATGTAGCAAAAACGGGAAATTGTAAAAAGCACACCGCAATAACTTTTAGAGTTGAGCTTTGTAGTTTGGCCATTTTCTGTTGCATCTGCAAGATGTCTTCACTCCGATCTATTTCGTTGATTAAAACCAATTGGCGGATGTACATACCAACAGCAATTATGGTTACTACCAAATGAATTGCGACAGAAACATTGATAAAAATTGACGCAAACGAACTAAGGTGATAAAGAAAATAGGCAATTAGTGCAATATATGCTAGCCCAACGAAAACCGCTATCCATTTATAATTTCTAGCTGGTTTTAGTGCCTTTTTTGCCTTTTGTTGCTGCAGTTCTACCAGTATCTTTTTATTAAGAGAAAGTGACTTTTCCAATTTCTCGTCGTATTGTTTCCACAGGTTAATAATTTCTAAATTTTCCATCGTTTAATCTTGTTTTGAAAATCGTTGTTTCAATTGATCTTTAATTCGCCCAACTTTGGTAGCAACGTTAGTAGTAGTTATACCCATAATGTCGGCTATTTCTTTGTGTGATTTTTCTTCGAGGTAAAGGATGATTAAGGCCTTGTCTAATGGCTTTAACTCATTTATAAATTGTTGCAAAGCAGATAGGTTTTTCTCTAAGCCCTCTTCTAGTTTCTCCTCTGCAACTTCAATAAGTTGGTCGCCCATTAAAACGGTTTCGGTAGATTTCCCTTCCTTGCGATAAAACGAAATGGCCACATTTAAGGCAATACGGTACATCCAAGTAGAGAGCTTAAAGTTGCTATCATATCTGTCCCAAGATTTCCATAGCTGGAAAATAATTTCTTGTGCTAAATCTTCTCGGTCAACCGCATTTCTACAATACGAATTGCAAATTTTAAATATGATCCGTTTGTTGGCATCGATAATTTCAAGAAAATCTTTTTGAACCTGCTGCATTAATTTTTTCTAATCACTTGCACTATTATTCGATGGAAATTCAAAAATATCACAAGTAACGCGAAATATATTTTTTAGCCAAAGAAAAAGCCACAGACTACAGGTTTTTAATCTGCACATCTGTGGCGATCTAATATCTAAATACTGTGTACTTAAACTACAATATTTACAATTTTGCCTTTTACAAAGATGATTTTTTTAGGTGCTTTGCCTTCTAAATATCCTTGAACTTGTTCATTAGCCAAAACCGCAGCTGTTGCTTCGTCTTGTTCTAACGTTAAGCTCAAGCTCAAATTCATTTTCATTTTTCCGTTAATAGAAATTGGATATGCAAATTCTGCTTCTTCTAAATGAGCTGGGTTAAATGTTGGATACGGAGTATGCGATAAATCTTTATTACCTAACAACGACCATAATTCTTCGCAAATGTGAGGCGCATACGGAGAAAGAACCACTACCAAATCTTCCAACACCTGACGGTTTTTGCATTTCAAATCAGTTAATTCGTTAACCGCAATCATGAAACTAGAAACTGATGTATTGAAAGAGAAACGTTCCACATCGTCCTGTACTTTTTTAATGATTTTATGCAAAGCTTTTAACTCGGCTTTTGTAGGAATAGCATCATTTACAATGAAAACCCACTCTTCGTTGTGGAACAAACGCCAGAACTTACGCAAAAATTTAAATACGCCTTCAATTCCATTTGTATTCCAAGGTTTGCTTTGCTCTAACGGACCTAAAAACATCTCGTACATACGTAAAGTATCTGCTCCGTATTGTTCAATCAAAACATCTGGGTTAACCACATTAAATTTCGATTTAGACATTTTCTGTACTTCTGGTCTTAATTGCAAATAGCGTTTTCCAGCATTGTCAATTCTCCATATTACATCTGTTTCCAAATCAATTTGAGCGCCATCTTTTCCAGAAAGAAAATTCCAAACAGGTGCGATTAATTGTCGGAATCCTTCGTAATAAAGTCTATCAGTTTTAACGTCAGCTTTATCAATTGGTATTATGGTTTCACGATTAGCAGAAATTACTCTAAAAGTGTTCCCATTTATGATAATATCTGAAAGATCTTTTTCATCAAATGATGCATACTTCCAAAAAACATCAGACTCATTATTAATATCTTGATAAGCAATTATCTTAACAAAAAGAGAAACTCCCTGTATCATCCCTTGGTTAATCAATTTTTTGAAAGGCTCTTCTTCGTTTACATAACCTAAATCCTTCAAAAATTTGTTCCAGAAACGGCTATATAATAAGTGACCAGTTGCATGTTCAGAACCACCGATATACAAATCAACATCTTTCCAGTAGGCAATTGCCTCTTTTGAAGCAAAATCGCATTCGTTTTGCGCATCCATGTAGCGGTACCAATACCAACTACTGCCTGCCCAACCTGGCATAGTGCTTAATTCGTATTCGTATTGATCTTCGTATTTCCATCCTTCGGCTCGGCCCAGTGGTGGCTCGCCACTTTCAGTTGGTAAATATTTATCAATCTCTGGCAACATTAATGGCAATTCTTCTTCTTTAACTAAATAAGGCAAACCATCTTTAAAATAAACAGGAATTGGCTCTCCCCAATAACGCTGGCGACCGAAAATCGCATCACGCATACGGTAGTTAACTTTTGCTTTACCAACACCTTCACGCTCTAACCAGTGGTTTAAATAAGAAGTAGCTTCTTTGTATCCGAAATTATTAATAAAATCAGAGTTGATGTATTTACCCTCCTTGGTTGGGTCTGCTTCTACTTCAATATCTTTTTGTGCATCTAAAATTTGGATAATCGGCAAATTGAAATGTTTAGCAAACAACCAATCGCGTTGATCGCCACTTGGCACGCCCATTACCGCACCAGTTCCGTAACCAGCTAAAACATAATCGGCAATCCAAATTGGCACCAATTCGTTGTTAACGGGGTTGATAACGTAACTTCCAGTAAATGCTCCAGAAACAGTTTTAGTATCCGCCATGCGGTCTAGTTCTGATTTCTTTTTAGTTTGTGCAATATAGTTTTCGATATCCGCTTTTTGTTCATCGGTAGTTAAGGCACTAACCAAATCGTGCTCTGGAGCTAAAACGATGAAAGAAACTCCGAAAATAGTGTCTACACGAGTAGTGAAAACCTCGATGTAATCTTGAGTTAAAAGACTTGAGTTTTGAGCATTAATCTTAAATCTTACTGAGGCTCCAACACTTTTTCCAATCCAGTTTCTTTGCATTTCTTTAACTGGTTCTGGCCAATCGATGGTATCTAGACCTTGCAACAAACGCTCTGCATATGCAGAAATACGCATGCTCCATTGCATCATTTTTTTCTGCTCTACCGGATAACCGCCACGCTCAGAGAAACCATCTTTCACTTCATCGTTAGCCAAAACCGTCCCTAACGCAGGGCACCAGTTCACGGTACTTTCCTTTAAATAAGTTAATCGGTATTTTAAAAGTTCAATTTGTTTTTCCTCTGGAGAAAATGTAGCCCAATCGCTCGGCATAAAACTACGTACATCTTCATCGCAAACTGCTTTTACATCGGCACTGCCGGCAGCATTAAATTTCTCTATTAAGGTAGTAATATCCTCTGCCTTGTCGGTTTCTAGGTTGTACCAAGAATTAAACAATTGCATAAAAATCCACTGCGTCCATTTGTAGTAACCCGGCTCGCTAGTGCGTACTTCCTTGCTCCAATCGAAAGAAAAACCAATTTGATCTAACTGACGGCGGTAGGTTGCAATGTTTGCTTCTGTAGTTATAACTGGGTGCTGCCCCGTTTGTATGGCGTATTGCTCTGCGGGTAAACCGAAAGAATCGTATCCCATTGGATGCAAAACGTTGAATCCTTTTAGTCTTTTATATCTCGAGAAAATATCTGAAGCGATATAACCCAGTGGATGCCCAACATGTAAACCCGCTCCCGATGGATAAGGAAACATGTCTAATACATAATATTTTGGTTTTTCAGAACTTGTATCAGCTTTAAACGTTTGGTTTTCGGCCCAAAACTTCTGCCACTTTTGCTCTATCTCTTTAAATTGATAATCCATTAATCTTCACTTTCTTAAATAGTTGCCAAAAATAAACAAATTAAGCTATTTTTCGGACTTACGTAAAACAAAAACGCCACCTTAAAAATTAAGATGGCGTTTATATAAATTAGTATGGTATTTACCTTGTTAAATAATAGGTTTCGGTAACCGCCGGACTCACTCCAACCCTTGTTCCGGTGAACTGAAATGCTCGCTCACTGATACTTACTACTTTGCATTCTAAATCTTTTGCCGAGAAGTCTAAATAAAAAGAATTGTTTAAGATTACCGCAAAAGAACCACTAACCGTGTTGTTTGCGCCCAATCTTAATTCTACCGCATCATCGTCGTTATCTTTAAAATCGATATAGTCATCTGCAGTATAATTTGTAGTTACTACGGGATCTGACCCAATTTTTACATCTATTTTGGTAATAGACCATTTACCTAACATTTTGGATCTTAAAGGCTTTGTGGCCTCATCTTGTTTTTTACAGGCGCTAAAACCTGCAACAAACAGCAACATAACTGCTACTAAGGTTAATCTTTTTCTCATTGATTTTAGTTTTTAATTAGGGATTTGCGTTAACCTCAGCATTTTCTTCAAACCCTATGCCAATTAAGTTTGTTAATAAATGTTAAAATAAGCAAGCACTTGGCTCTATTGATGTAAATTGCTTAGGTAGAACTTGCAATAAGGCATTTTGCTCGAAAACAAACGCGTTATTATTTAAGTTTTTGCTTATCTTTCTTTATTTTCGCACAAATAAAATACAAGTACATGGAAGAATTTGAAGTAAGTGAGGCTTCTAAAAAGACCAAAACAGTATACATATCTACTATTTTTAGCATTGCATTAGTTTTATTAATGCTTGGTATGCTTGGCCTAATACTAGTACACGCCAAAAACCTTTCTAACTATGTTAAAGAAAACATCGTTTTAAATATTATTGTTGATGAAGGTGCGAAAGAAACAGATGTATTAGCTTTTCAAAAAGAGCTAAATGCTAATATCGAAGTTAAACAAACCCAATATGTTAATAAAGAAGTTGCACAACACAACCTTACTAAAGATTTAGGTGAGGATTTTGTAAATTTCTTAGGTTACAATCCCCTTCTTTCTACTATCGATGTTTATCTAAAGGCTGATTATGCAAACAATCAAAAAATTGATGCCTTAAAGAAGAAAATAGAGAAAAACCCAATTGTTAAGGAAGTAGTTTATCAAAGCTCTTTAATAGATATGGTTAACAAAAATATTAGTACTATTAGTTTGGTGGTTTTAGGTTTTGCACTTATCCTACTGGTAATAGCGGTTGCATTAATTAATAATACTATTCGTTTGGCAATTTTCTCGCAAAGATTCTTAATCAAAAGCATGCAGTTAGTGGGCGCTACCAAGAATTTCATCCGTAAGCCTTTTATTTTAGTGGCAGCTTTACATGGTTTAATTGCCTCTTTTATTGCTATTATTATCCTATTGGGATTACTTTATTACGCTCAGAAGGAAATTCCTGAAATATTGATTCTAAGAAACTATACCGAATTCGGAATTGTGCTAGTTGGCATGGTTGCAGTAGGTATTTTAATTACTTCTATGAGTACGCTATTTGCAGTTAGCAGATATTTACGATTAAAAATTTACGATTTATACAGATAATGGCTCAAAAACAATCAGCTCCTGCAAAGCAGGAACAAAAAACAGAATTGGTTTTTACTAAAAAAAACTATCAGCTATTGTTAATTAGCATTGCTATTGTTGTGCTAGGCTTTATTTTAATGATTGGCACAACTGGCGATATCTATGATACCAGAAGAACTTTAATTGCCCCTATGGTAGTTTTGTTTGGTTTCGGATTTGGTATCTACGCTATCTTAAAAAAATAAGGTTTAATGAATTTGATTCAAGCTTTAATCCTTGCTATAATTGAAGGATTAACAGAGTTTTTGCCTGTCTCATCAACCGGCCACATGATTATAGGTACTGCTTTGATGAATATGGAGCCTACTCCTTTCGTTAAGCTTTTTACCATCGTAATTCAACTGGGCACTATATTATCTGTATTAGTACTTTATTTTAAACGTTTCTTTAAATCGCTTGGTTTCTATTACAAACTTGTAGTTGCAGCCATACCAGCTTCAATTTTAGGATTGTTATTGAACGATTTTATAGACTCTTTATTAGAAAGCCCCTTAATGGTGGCAGCAATGCTAGTTATTGGAGGAATTATACTACTTTTTGTTGATAAATGGTTTAATAAACCAACTATAGAAAACTCGGATGAGATTACCTACAAACAATCTTTTATAATTGGCCTTTATCAATGTTTGGCGCTAATCCCCGGTACTTCTCGTTCTGCTAGCACAATTGTAGGCGCCATGACGCAGAGCCTTACACGCAAGGCGGCTGCCGAATTTTCGTTTTTTTTAGCCATACCGATGATGCTAGGCGCTTCGGTCGTTAAACTATATAAGTTTGTAAAAGAGGGCCATACTTTTTCTGGCGAAGAAATCAATCTGCTAATTATCGGCAATGTGGTTGGTTTTATTGTGGCCATAATAGCGATAAAAACATTTATCAATATTCTTACCAAACACGGCTTTAAAGCTTTTGGTTGGTACCGCATAATAGTTGGGCTTATCATTATGGCTTTATTGCTTTCTGGCCACGAACTATCAATCATTTAATTATTACCTTTGCGAAAAATTAACTTTTATTTTGAGCGATAGAGAACATACTACTTTTCCCAACTTTGATTTTGCTGCAGGCGAACTTTTACTGATCAACAAACCATACAAATGGACATCGTTTGATGTGGTTGGGAAAATCAGAAATTCTTTAAAACCTTTAAAGCTGAAAGTTGGCCATGCCGGAACTTTAGACCCATTGGCAACCGGGCTTTTAATCATTTGCACCGGCAAATTAACCAAGCAGATAGATACGTTTCAAGCCGAAGAAAAGGAATATACCGGAACAATGGTTTTAGGTGCAACTACCCCATCTTTCGATTTAGAAACTGAAATTGATGCAACCTTTCCAATAGACCAAATTACCGAAGCAGCTATTTATGATGCAACAACTCCTTTTATTGGCGATATAGCGCAATACCCACCTGCACACTCCGCTGTTAAAGTAAATGGCGAACGCCTATACGTTAAGGCAAGATTAGGCGAAGAGGTTGAACTGCGCAAACGTTATGTAAATGTTAGCGCATTCGAAATTACTAGAATCGAATTGCCTGAAGTAGATTTCAGAATTGCATGTAGCAAAGGAACTTACATTAGATCTATAATATCTGATTTTGGGAAACAACTTAACAATGGCGCCCACTTAAGCAAACTAACTAGAACCAGAAGTGGTAACTTTTTATTAGCTAATGCCTTTGAAGTAGCCGATTTGGTTCAGTATATTCGTTCTAAAAAAGAAGAGGCTACAAATAGTTAAGCTATGCAAAAACTTGTGCTAAATAATAAAACACGTTTGCTAAAGGAAATTGCCTTTATTTGCGCAGGTGTAGTTTCTGCATGTTTTGGATTAAAGAGTTTTCTAATGCCAAGCCATTTTATAGATGGCGGTGTAACGGGTATTTCGCTACTTACCAGAAGCTTAACCGACTGGAATTTATCCTATTTAATTGTCGCAATCAATATTCCTTTCATTATTCTTGGCTACAAACAGATTGGAAAAGTATTTGCCATAAAAACCGGCATCGCAATAGCGGCTTTATCAATTTCGCTTATCGTTTTACCTTTTCAACCAATAACACACGAAAAAATCCTAATTGCCTTTTTTGGAGGATTTTTTTTAGGTGGAGGAATTGGGCTTGCCATGCGTGGCGGATGTGTTATTGACGGAACTGAAGTTCTAGCGCTTTACATTAGTAGAAACAGCCAATTAACCGTTGGTAATATTATTCTTATTTTAAACATTATCATCTTCGCCTTTGCGGCGTATTTTGTAAATATTGATACTGCTTTGTATGCAATTCTTACTTATCTCTCCGCATCTAGCATTATAGATTATATTGTAAATGGTATAGAAGCCTACACCGGCGTTACCATTATTTCTGATAAAAACGAAGAGATAAAAAACTACATCATTAACGAAATGAAACGTGGTGTAACTATTTATAAAGGTACAGGTGGTTATCTAGAGAAGAAAGACATAGACATCATCTACACCGTTGTTACCAAACTAGAAATGAGCAAATTACAATCGGCAGTACGAGAAATTGATGCTGATGCTTTTATAGTGCAACAGCAAATTGCCGACATTAAGGGTGGAGTTGTAAAACGCCAAGCTTTTCATTAACACAACATACTTTGAAAATATATCATCAGCTTTCTGAGTTTAAAAAATTAGACAATGCCGTTGTAACCATCGGTACTTTTGATGGCGTACATTTTGGCCACCAAAAAATTGTTAAAAGACTTTGCGAACTTGCGAAAGCAAAAGGTGGAGAAAGTGTAATTCTTACTTTTTTCCCGCACCCGCGGATGATTATAGACCCAGAGAACCAAGACTTAAAGCTGATAAATACAATTAGCGAAAAAGCTGAGATTCTAGAAAAACTTGGAGTAGATCATTTAATAATTACCCCATTTACCAGAGATTTTTCAAATCTTAGCCCTGGCGAATACATAAAAAACATTCTTATAGAAACTATTGGTACCAAACACATTATTGTTGGTTACGACCACAGGTTTGGAAAAGATAGAAAGGGTGGCATGGCCGAATTAGTTGCTTTTGCTGAAACTTTCGACTACACCATCGAGGAGATTCCGGAACAGGATATTAACGATGTAGCAGTTAGCTCTACCAAAATTAGAAATGCTGTGCTTGAAGGAGATGTTGCTTTAGCAGCAACTTATTTAGGTTATAATTTTTCTATCAACGGTCCAGTTATTAAGGGCGATAAAATTGGCAGAACAATAGGTTTCCCAACGGCAAACATATTTGTAGAAGAAACCTACAAATTAATTCCAAGCGATGGAATTTATGCGGTAACTGTAGAAATGGACAGCGAAACCGAAGTTAAAAATTCACCAAATACCTCAAGCTCCAAACCTTCAACATTTTTTGGGATGGCTTATATCGGGCAACGCCCAACCATTAACGGAATGACGCGTAATATTGAAGTAAATATTTTTGATTTCGATCGTGAAATTTATGGACAAAACATCAAGATGAATTTCTTAAAATTCTTGCGTCACGATGTGAAGTTTAACGGTTTAGCGGAGTTAACCTCGCAATTGCACCAAGACAAGTTAGATGCTTTAGCATTTTTTAACTAGCGCTAAAACAGCGTCAATCTTCACTCAAACCGATTTTATTTAGTATATTTAGGGCAATGAGGTTTTTGATAACTTTTGTTCTATTGCTTTCTTTTCAATCTTTTGTGTTTTGCGACCAAAAGAACAGGACGCTTAGTGACGTAAAAAAAATCAATAATAGCATTGCTTTAAAATCTCCGGCTTTTTTCAAGTTATTAAAGAATGATCGAACTGCAGTAGATTCCTCATCAGCAGAAACTCCGACAGATAAAATGAGCGCCAAAGTTCCTCGCGTTCAGTCCTTTTTTCTACCTTTTATCGTAGGCATTGAAATATCTATAGATTTTCCGCGTACTATAATTCCGGGCCTTACTAAAATTGCAAACCATAATTATTATTTCGTTTTCAATTGCCTGTATCCAAAACATAGCTTCTGGTAACTAATACGATTCGTATACAAGCAAAATTTAGTTACCCGCAAAAAAATATTCCTTCTTTATGATTCACTTACCTGTATTAATTGCAGATTTAGGACTGATACTTGCCGCAGCCGGCATAACCACACTTCTTTTTAAAAAAATAAAACAGCCTTTAGTTTTGGGCTACATCTTAGCAGGCGTTTTGGTTGGTCCATACATCAACTTTATGCCAACCGTTACCGACCATAAAAGCATCACCATTTGGGCAGAAATTGGAGTAATCTTTTTACTTTTTAGCTTAGGCTTAGAATTCAGCTTTAAGAAACTTGTTAAAGTTGGCGGTTCGGCATCTATTACAGCCATAGTTGAAGTTGTGTTTATGCTTCTCATCGGTTTTGGTGTAGGTAAAATGTTAGGCTGGAGCACAATGGATAGTATCTTTTTAGGAGGAATATTATCTGTTTCATCAACTACAATTATCATAAGGGCTTTTGAAGAGCTTGGCGTAAAACACAAGAAATTTGCTGGCTTAGTTTTCGGGGTGCTTATAGTAGAAGATTTGGTTGCAATTTTACTTTTGGTATTACTCTCTACTTTAGCGGTTAGCCAGCAATTTGCCGGCACTGAAATGCTAATTTCTATCTTAAAATTGGCATTTTTCTTAGTGCTTTGGTTCTTAGCGGGGATATTTTTAATTCCAACTTTTTTAAAGGCTACCAAAAAACTAATGAATGATGAAACGATGTTAATCGTTTCGCTTGCACTATGTTTGGTAATGGTACTTTTAGCGGTTAAAGTGGGTTTCTCTCCGGCACTAGGCGCATTCATTATGGGCTCTATACTTGCCGAAACCACGCAGGCAGAAAAGATTGAACATTTAACAAAATCCGTAAAGGATTTATTTGCTGCCATATTCTTCGTTTCTGTTGGTATGCTAATAGATCCGAGCATTTTAATTGAATATGCGTTACCTATTGTAGCGGTAACGCTAGCCACGGTTTTAGGTAAACTGATTAGTTCTAGTTTGGGCGCTTTGCTTTCTGGCCAGCCTTTAAAAACATCGGTACAGGCCGGTATGAGTTTAGCTCAAATTGGCGAGTTTTCTTTTATTATAGCAACGCTTGGTGTAACCTTAAAGGTAACCAGCGACTTTCTTTATCCAATAGCCGTTGCCGCCTCGGCAATTACAACATTTACTACGCCATATTTGATAAAAGTTTCTGAACCTTTCTATAACTTCTTAGTTAAGATTTTACCCAAAAAATGGCTTGATGCTATTAACAGATATAGCTCAAGTACAGAAGGCATTACTACTTTTAGTGATTGGAAAATCCTGCTAAGGGCTTATACTTTTAACACCATTATACACGGCGTAATTTTGATTGGCATTGTTTTGCTATCATCTAGGTATTTACAACCATTTATTACTGAGAATATTATTAACGGCGATAACGGAAAAGTTATTACGTTAATTGTTACACTAATTATAATGGTGCCATTTTTATGGGCATTAGCTATAAGAAGAATTGAAAGAAAAGCTTATTCTCACCTTTGGTTAAACAAAAAATATACACGTGGACCGTTGATAGCTATAGAGTTTCTAAGAATTGCATTAGCTATCTTCTTTGTTGGATTCTTGATTTTCCAATTTTACAATACATTTATAGCAGTTTCGATAGCACTTGGCTTAATCATAGTTGGGATGATTGTATTTTCAAGAAAGTTGCAGGCATTTTACGAGCGAATGGAAAATAGATTTCTACATAACCTAAATGCTAGAGAAGAAGCTAAAAAACAACCAGAAATATTACCTTGGGACACGCACCTTTTAGAGCTAACGGTTGCTCCAGAATCTAAGTTGGTAGGACAAACTTTGGTAGATTTATCTGTTAGGGAAAAATACGGAATTAACATTGCCCTGATTGAAAGAGGGAAAATCATGATTCCAACACCGGGACGGGATGAAAGACTTTACCCGAATGACAAAGTTTTGGTTATTGGAACGGATGATCAGTTAGCAGCCGTACAGCCTTTGTTTATGGGTGAAACGGAAGAAGAAGATGGCAAATCGTTCCCAAAACAAGATATGTCATTACAAAAGGTTGTTATTAATAGCTCTTCTCCTATTTACGGGCAAACCATACGTAGCTCTGGAATTAGAGAAAAAACACAAGGTTTAGTTGTAGGTATAGAACGAAGTGGACAACGTATTTTGAATCCAGACTCTGATCTGGTTTTTGAAAATGAAGACATTGTTTGGATTGTAGGTAACAACAAGAAAATTCCTGAATTGCTTAAACCTGATAAGCTTGCTTAAAATTATTTTAAAACTTAAATGATTTTAATCATAATAATAGAAGATATAAAACTCCTTTTGCAACATTAGGCTTGTTATTTTTGATTTAAAATTAAAGCGAAGCTGATGAACGCAATCGAAAAACATGATATAGGTACACTAGATGACATTAAATTGCTAGTAGATACTTTTTATGGAAAGATTAGGAAAAACGAACTCTTAGGTCCAATATTTAATGGCATATTGAAAGATCGTTGGCCAGCGCATTTAGAAAAAATGTATCGTTTTTGGCAAACGGTTTTGTTAGAGCAACATACCTATACGGGAAGTCCTTTTATGTCGCATGCTAAATTGCCTGTAGAAAAATTGCATTTTGATACTTGGTTAAAAATTTGGTATGCTACAGTAGATGATTTTTTTAAAGGTTCGAAAGCTGATGAGGCGAAATGGCGTGGTGAAAAAATGGCCGAAATGTTTTTGTACAAAATAATCTACTACCAAAATAATTCTGCTACGCCTATTTTATGAAGTTAAAAGTTGAACAACCCGTTGCCGTGGTTTGTACCTTTGTATGGATAGGCTTTGTATGCTCGATTAGTTTTCTAGAAGCTTGGCTTAAATTTAGAGCTCCAGGCGTTACACTACCTATTGGTTTAGGTATTGGGAGATTAGTTTTTGCTGCCCTAAACAAAGTTGAATGGGTTTTAGCCTTAGGAATTTTAATTAGCATTTCTACCAAACCTACTCTTATAGCACTTAAAGATAAATTGCCTTTTGTTATTACCATTGTATTTTTAACTATACAAACAGCTTGGTTATTGCCCGCATTAGACGCCAGAGCAGAAATGCACATTAACGGAGAAAACGTTACGCCGTCAAACCTGCATATTTACTACGTAATAGCAGAAGCAATTAAAATATCTGCATTATTTTACTTCGGAATAAAATTATTTAAAAAGTATTAGCAACTGGCTTTTGTAATTTGCTAATCAAGCTTTGATCTTTGCAAAAGCCTTGCTGCCTAAACCCGACAGTAACGGAAATCCTTTTTTGATTGCAGACTCTTAGATTACGCTCAGGATAAATATGCAAAAAAGATTGTAGTAAATGGTGAGGCTGTATTTACAACAGAAGTACAACATTTGCTTTTCTAAACCGTCCACCAGTGTAAGTAAATACCTGCTTGTTTTACGACAAGGTAGAGGGCCAAGGCGAACAAAAACAGTGCAATAGACCGATTGATAAGGTGGCTGCTTAGTGCAAACTTTTCTTGAATATATTTGGCGAAGTGTGCATAACCGTAAAGTGCCAATGCAGAGCCCATTCCAGAGCCAAAACTAAAAATTACCAACGAAAGGTAGTCTGTTTCTATCCATTCGTGCAGAATGACGTAATTGCCAAAAAACAACCAAAAAGGAATTTGTACCGGATTTAAAACACCGAGCAATAATCCATAAAATACACTTCCTTTTTTACTTCTGTTATCTTCTGCTTTAGTTTTAGGAACCTTTTTACGGTTAATCCAGGTAACTGTTCCCATAACCAAGAAAAGCATGATCATAAAAACATCTACATAGGTACCCAGTCTTACCTCGCTAACATTTTCATTCAAATTTACATCGCTAGAAACCCAACGGGCAAAACGCATCATCCCGAATGTAAAAAACACCTCTACAATAGAAAACGAAAGAATAAAATACAAAGCCTGGCGCATACCTTTATTAATGGTAAGCTGTGCCACGGTTAGGTTTATGTTCCCTGGCGGGATGTAGCCCATTGCATTAAGTAAAATGCCGATAATTAAGGTTAGTAGCAAGAGCATAACGGGCTAAAGATAATAATTTATTAATATGTTTGTAAATGCTAAGTTTTTGGGTTAAGGACAGCTAGTATAACACGTTGCTACTTTAATCCTTGTTGCTTAATCTTTTATCTATTTTATTGCAAATGTGTTTTTAAAAATTGCCCGGTGTAAGACTCTTTGGCTTTTAATAAATCTTCTGGTTTTCCTTCAAACACAACGTTTCCGCCTTTGTCTCCACCTTCCGGACCAATATCAATTACCCAATCTGCACACTTAATCATATCCATATTATGCTCAATTACTAAAATTGTGTTTCCTTGCTCAATTAGCGTATTTAGTGCTTTTAACAATTTCTTTATATCGTGAAAATGCAAACCTGTTGTAGGCTCGTCGAAAATAAACATTGTTTTTTGCGCATTGTTTCCCTTAATTAAAAAGGAAGCCAGTTTAATACGTTGTGCCTCGCCACCAGACAAGGTGTTTGAAGATTGCCCTAAATGCACATAGCCTAAACCAACATCTAACAGCGGATTTAGCTTCTGCAAAATTTTAGGCTCGTTTTTAAAAAACTCTACTGCTTCTTCAATCGTTAAATCTAAAATATCAGACACATTTTTATCCTGATAGGTTACATCCAATACTTGTTGTTTAAATCGTTTACCTCCACACGTTTCGCAAGGCAAATAAATATCTGCCATAAATTGCATTTCAATTTTCACCTCGCCTTCTCCTTGGCAGGTATCGCAACGACCACCCTCTACGTTAAAAGAAAAAGCTGCAGGTTTTAAACCGCTAGCTTTTGCTGCCGGCAAGGCCGAAAACAAAGCTCTCACATCGTCCCATGCTTTTACATAAGTTACCGGATTTGAGCGAGAAGAACGGCCAATTGGATTTTGGTCTACCATTTCTACTTGGCTTACCAAATCAATATTCCCAAAAATCCCATCGTAACTTCCAGTTTGCTCGCCAGCGTAATTGCCAATAGCCTTCTGCAATGCTGGGTATAAGATTTTTTTAACCAAACTCGTTTTCCCCGAGCCAGAAACACCACTAACACAGGTAAAAACTCCTAATGGAAACTTTACATCGATGTTTTTTAAGTTATTTTCTCTCGCACCTTTGATTAGGATATGGTCTTTCCAATTTCTGCGTTTCGCAGGTACCTCAATGGCTTCTTTTCCGGCAAGGTATCTACCCGTTAATGAAGCATCATCTTTAATAATTTCATCGTAAGTACCGCTAAAAACTAAATTTCCGCCGTGCGTACCAGCTTCTGGACCAATATCAATAATATAATCGGCTGCTTTCATCACTTCCTCTTCGTGCTCTACTACCAAAACGGTATTGCCCACGTTACGCAACGATTCTAAAACACCAATTAGTTTATGCGTATCTCTAGGATGCAAACCTATGCTCGGCTCGTCCAAAACATATACTGATCCTACTAAACTACTACCTAAAGACGTAGCTAGGTTTATACGCTGGCTTTCTCCGCCAGAAAGTGTATTTGATAATCGGTTTAAAGTTAAATAGCCTAAACCAACATTGTTTAAATATAAAATACGACTAGTTACTTCGGCCAATAATCGCTTTGCTATTTTAGCTTCGGTTTCTGATAATGTTAACGACTCAAAGAATGGTAAAATGGTTGACAATGGCATTAATACCATTTCTAAAATAGATTTACCTCCAATTTTAACATACGAGGCATCTTTACGTAAACGCGTACCCTTACAATCTGGGCAAATTGTTTTTCCGCGATAGCGAGAAAGCATTACACGGTATTGTATTTTATAGGTTTGTTCTTCTAGCTCTTTAAAAAAGGCATCTAAACCGCTAAAATATTTATTGCCAGTCCAAATTAAGCGTTGTTGTTTTTCGGTTAATTCGCTATACGATCTATGAATTGGGAAATCAAACTTGTCGGCATTTTTAATAAACTGCTTTAGCCACTCTCCCATTTTTTCGCCACGCCAAGGTGCAATAGCATTATCGTACAAACTTTTGCTCTTGTCCGGAATTACTAAATCCTCATCAATACCAATTACGTTGCCATAACCTTCGCAGCGTTTACATGCACCGTAAGGATTGTTGAAACTAAAGAAATTTGGTGTTGGTTCTTCGAATTTAACGCCATCTAACTCAAATCTATCGCAGAAAAAAGTCTGAGTTCCTTCGTTTTCTACATAACAATCGCCTTTACCTTCAAAAAAAGCGGTCTGTACCGAATCGGCTATCCTGCTTAAAGTTTCCTCATCATCGTTAACAACAATTCTATCAATTAGAATTTTTATTGTCTCAGCGTCGGTTAGCTCAACATCTTTAATTTCGGTATCCTCTAGCAGGTCTTCTATTTTCGCTATCTTACCTTTAAAATTAACACGCAAAAAACCCTTTTGCAAAAGTACAGCTAACTCCTCCTTTACCGTTCTGTTATTATGCGGATGTAATGGACAGAAGATGGTAACAACCGCATCGTTGCCCAACGCAACGATAAAATCTACTACAGTAGTTACGGTATCTTTTTTAACTATAGCGCCAGAAATTGGCGAGTAGGTTACACCAATTCTAGAGAAAAGCAGTTTTAAATAATCATAAATCTCGGTACTGGTACCTACGGTAGAACGTGGGTTTGATGTAATAACCTTTTGCTCAATTGCAATTGCGGGCGCAATACCTTTAATGTAATCTACATCAGGCTTGTTCATGCGGCCCATAAATTGGCGTGCATAAGACGATAAACTTTCTACGTAACGCCTCTGCCCTTCTGCATATAAAGTGTCAAATGCTAAAGACGACTTGCCCGAACCAGACATCCCAGTAATTACAACCAATTTATTTTTAGGAATAGCTACATCAATATTCTTCAAATTGTGTACTCTAGCCCCTTTTATGATGATATTTTTATGCGGATCTTTCTCTATTTCCTTACTCATTTATCGCTTTATAGAATAGCACAAAGATACTCAAAAAATTAGCAATTTAACTTTTTCAGCTTCTCAAAATAAACACTCTTAAAAAGAATTTTTACAAATTTTAACATATTTATTATTGTATTATTAAAAAAAAATACGTCATTTGCATTAACACAAATCACACAGTTAGAAACCAATACCTAAAAACAAGGAGATCCGCTATAGATTAAAACAGCTACTTTATTTATTATTTAATAAACAGGGAAGAATTTTAGTATACGCTCCTATGAAATTACAGCAGTACAGTGATCAGGATTTGGTGAAGTTATATCTTAACGGAGAAGAGTCTGTTTTAGAGGAATTGCTTCGGAGACATAAATCAAAAATTTACACTTCAATTTATCTTTTAGTAAAAGACCAATATCTTGCCGAAGACATTTTTCAAGATGCCTTTATAAAAGTAATTAATACCTTGCGTAGCGGCCGCTACAACGAAGAAGGTAAGTTTTTGCCCTGGGTTATGCGTATTGCGCACAATTTGGTAATCGATTATTTCCGCAGAGAAAAACGTGCGCCGGTTATTACAAGCGCCGACGGAACCGATGTGCTAAATCTGTTGCAAATACACGAAGAAAGTGCAGAAGAACGCATGTTGCGTGAGCAAACCCATGTTGATTTGCGAGCCATGATACACCTTTTACCAGACGAACAAAAGGAAGTGTTAATTATGCGCCATTATGCCGACCTAAGCTTTAAAGATATTGCCGACTTAACAGATGTAAGCATCAACACAGCGCTTGGCCGTATGCGTTACGCGTTAAGCAACCTACGTAAAATGATGAAGGTTAAAGAAGTTACTACCAAAAACCTTTAAACTTTTTTCTGAAAACCTACAATTGCAATGCTTGGCTTGCTTTAGCCCTGCCAACATTGCAATCCCCGTTTACTCCGATAAATCGGAACGGGGTATTTCCACTTATGTCAGGTTTATTGCACTAAGGCTTGTGCACTAAAACCACCACGCCCAAAACACATCGCAACAAAAATGTGACGAATAAAAAAAAGCTATAAATCCTACCTACAGACGCCATACAGTACTACACACTAGTCATTTACGCTAAAAACCAATTGTTTCTTAGATAAAAAAGCTTTAATTTAAAAGAAAATAAAATAAAAGCGCCAAACCCAACGTTTAAATCTAAAACCATAAAACAATAAATTTTGCGTATGACAAAAACCTCTACTTCAACTAACCTTGCCAGTTCACCTAGCGCACAGCCGGTACTTCCGCCCGTAAATGAGGCAGAACAGCAAGACGAACTGTTTTATAACAGCATTAAATTACAATTAAATGAATTGGTCAAGAATCCCTCAGACGAAACAATCAACAAGATTCTAGCTTACTCAACTAAGAAGTAAACAATTATTCAAAAGCTTCCCAATAACCTGGGAAGCTTTTTCATTTTAACCCAATGCATTTTTTCATCTGCCTGCCATAATTTAAATTCAAGCGATTAAATAGCATTTAAAAACCTACCTTTACATAGTGTAAATAAAACACTAAGTAGGCATGAAAAAGAATCTTCTCCCATTAACATTAGGTGGTTTAGGTATTGGCATAACAGAATTTGTAATGATGGGGCTTTTGCCAGACATTGCAAAAGACATGGGCGTTACTATTCCAAAAGCGGGATATCTAATTTCGTCTTACGCTCTTGGGGTTGTTATTGGCGCACCTTTACTTGTATTAATTGCCGGAAAGTTTCCACCGAAAAAAATATTAATTGCGCTGATGATCATGTTTACGGTTTTTAATGCACTTTCTGCTTTCGCACCAACTTTCGACTTACTTTTTATTTCTCGTTTGCTTTCGGGCCTTCCACATGGCGCCTTTTTTGGTGTTGGCTCTGTAGTAGCTAGCCGAATCGCAGAAAAAGGAAAAGCGGCACAAGCAGTTTCGCTCATGTTTGCCGGCTTAACCCTGGCCAACTTAATTGGTGTTCCATTGGGCACTTTTATAGGACATAATTTTTCATGGCGTTTTTCTTTTGCAGTTGTGGCGGTTGTAGGTTTAGTTACACTATTGAGTTTAAAAGCCTGGCTCCCTGCCCTACCAGCCAATAAAAACCGCGACCTCAGTGCGGAATTAAGCTTTTTTAAAAAACAAGAGGCTTGGTTAATTATCATCATGATCTCTATTGGTACGGGTGGTTTATTTACTTGGTATAGCTACATCGCCCCTTTAATGACAGAAGTAGCTGGGTTTTCATCTGACAGTGTAACCTATATATTAATGTTAGCCGGACTAGGCATGATGGTTGGAAATTTTATAGGAGGTTATTTGGCAGACAAATTTTCTCCAGCAAAAGCTTCCATAGCTTTGCTGCTTACCATGGTAGTTACATTAATTGTTGTGCATTACGTTTCATTCAATCCGGCGCTAGCCCTTATTACAACATTTATAACAGGAGCAGTTTCTTTCGCTTTAGCAGCACCCATACAAATGTTAATGATCACCAGTGCAAAAGGATCTGAAATGTTGGCCGCTTCTGCTAGTCAGGCAAGTTTCAATATAGGTAATGCATTAGGTGCATTTTTTGGTGGACTGCCATTAGTATATGGTTTTGATTACACTTGGCCAGCATTGGTAGGTGCCGCGATGGCATTTGTAGGCGCATTATTTGCATTCTGGTTAATTAAAAGTCATCACAAACCAACACAAAGGGTTAATATTGCTCCAATAAACGAAGCAGAGGCAACCTTAATTGTTGAAAAAAATCTGTAGCGAAAATTACTAGCAAAGTAAATTAATCTGCCTCAGTAGCCTATATTTGTTCATGCTTAAAAAAGAACGATATCAGCTATTCGTATCGCATTTTGCTGCAAAACAACCAAATGCAGAAACAGAGTTACACTACAATAACCCTTATCAGTTATTAGTGGCTGTTATCCTATCTGCGCAATGTACCGACAAGCGTATAAATCAAGTTACTCCAGCACTATTTCAACGTTTTCCAGATGCTAGAGCATTAGCCGACACTACTCCAGATATTGTATTTGATTACATTAGAAGTGTGAGCTATCCGAATAATAAGGCGAAACACCTCGTGGGCATGGCAAACATGCTGGTAAACGATTTCAACAATCAAGTACCTTCGGAAGTAGAGCAGTTGCAGAAAATGCCAGGCGTTGGTCGTAAAACAGCTAACGTTATTGCTTCAGTTATTTATGATGCACCTGCAATGGCCGTTGATACGCATGTTTTTAGAGTTGCAAACCGACTTGGACTTACAAAAGGGAAAACACCATTAGCCGTTGAAAAAGATTTGGTGAAAAATCTTCCAGAACATACTATTGCAATGGCTCATCACTGGTTAATTTTGCATGGCCGATATATTTGCGTGGCGAGAAGCCCAAAATGCGAAAAGTGTGAAATCACCTATTTTTGCCGATACTTTGAACAAATTAATAAACTAAAGAAATTAGCGTAAAAACTAATTTCTTTAAAATAATCTAAAAATATTTGCATTAATAAAAATAAAATTAATATGTTTGCTAAAGTTATTAGTATAAATTATTAGCCGAAGCATCTATTTACATTTACTTAGAACATTACCAAAATGAACCCAAACGCAGAAAAACTTAAAGCTTTACAGCTTACTTTAGATAAATTAGAAAAATCATACGGAAAAGGTTCCGTGATGAAATTAGGAGATGCACCTGTTGAAGCAATTGACGCTATTTCTACCGGATCAATTAGCTTAGATATTGCCTTGGGCATCGGTGGCGTACCAAAAGGTCGTGTAATTGAAATTTACGGTCCAGAGTCTTCTGGTAAAACTACATTAGCTACACATATTATAGCTGAAGCACAGAAAAAAGGTGGTATTGCAGCGTTTATTGATGCGGAACATGCTTTTGACAAAGGTTATGCTAAAAAATTAGGCGTTGACGTAGACAATTTGTTGATTTCTCAGCCAGATAACGGTGAGCAAGCTTTAGAAATTGCCGATAATTTAATTCGCTCTGGCGCAATTGATGTAATCGTAATTGACTCTGTTGCAGCGTTGGTTCCTAAAGCGGAAATTGAAGGAGAAATGGGTGACAGCAAAATGGGTTTACAAGCCCGTTTAATGAGTCAAGCATTGCGTAAACTTACTGGTACTATTAGTAAAACTGGATGTTGTTGTATTTTCATTAACCAATTACGTGAAAAAATTGGTGTAATGTTCGGTAACCCAGAAACTACAACTGGTGGTAATGCACTTAAATTCTACTCATCAGTTCGTTTAGATATCCGTAGAACTTCTCAAATTAAAGATTCTGATGAAGTAGCAGGAAATCGCATTAAGGTAAAAATCGTAAAAAACAAAGTTGCTCCACCTTTCCGTATTGCAGAATTTGACATTATGTTTGGAGAAGGTATTTCTAAAACTGGTGAAATTATAGATTTAGGAGTAGATTTTAACATTATCAAAAAAGCAGGTTCTTGGTTCTCTTACGGAGATACCAAATTAGGCCAAGGAAGAGATTCGGTGAAACAATTATTATTGGACAACCCTGAACTTTCTGATGAAATTGAAGCTAAAATTAGAACAGAAGTAACTGGAGAAAAATTAGAAGAAAAAGCTTAGTACCTTTAAGTATAAAAAACGGGCTGCTTGTTTTAACAACAAACAGCCCGTTTTTTTTGGTCTTTTTTTTACTTGAAACTTGATGCTTTTGGCGCTGCTGGCTTTACATTCTGTTTGTTCTTTAAAAAATTACTATCCAACCTAATAATGGTATAGCTAGCTATGATTACACCCAACACTAAGAAAAACAATCCTAAATAATTTTTCTTTTTGTCCTGTCTAATTACCCAAATCAAAAATGCAATTAATGGAATTAATAATAATCCAAAAAATATAAAGCTATTTGTACCCATCGTTATAATAATTATTCTTTTAAAAGTTCATTCTCGCCATTGGCGAAATATCCTGCTCTACAAATTCGCCCTGTAAATATTTCTGATATCCAGCAATTGCGATCATACCTGCATTATCTGTGCAATATTCAAATGCAGGAATGTAAACATTCCAACCTAAGCTTACGCTAGCCTCCTGCAATGCATTTCGTAAACCAGAATTGGCAGAAACGCCACCAGCTATTGCAATGTTATTAATATTAAACTGTTTAGCCGCTTTTTTAAGTTTATTGAGTAGAATCTTTACAATACTATGCTGTACAGATGCACAAATATCCGCTAAGTTTTCTTCTACAAACTGCGAATTTTCCTTTTGCCTGTCTCTAATAAAGTACAGTATAGAAGTTTTGAAACCGCTGAAGCTATAATTCAAATCTTTTATTTGAGGTTCGGCAAATTTATATGCTAATGGATTGCCCCCTTTTGCATATTTATCAATTAAAGGTCCGCCAGGATAAGGCAAGTTCAAAATCTTTGCGGTCTTATCAAATGCTTCACCTGCCGCGTCATCTAATGTTTCGCCAACTATTTCCATATCAAAATAATCCTTTACTAAAACAATCTGCGTATGACCGCCAGAAACTGTTAAACATAAAAAGGGAAACTTAGGTTTTGGCTCATCGATAAAATGAGCTAAAATGTGTGCTTGCATATGGTTGACAGCAATTAGCGGTAAATCTAACGCTAGGGCAAAAGATTTAGCGAAAGATACACCTACCAAAAGTGCTCCTAAAAGCCCGGGCCCACGCGTAAAAGCTACGCCATTAAGCTCACTTTTGTTAACTTTGGCAATCGCTAAAGCTTGCTGTACCGCCGGTACAATGTTTTGTTGGTGAACCCTTGATGCTAATTCTGGAATTACTCCTCCATAATTTTCATGAATTGTTTGGTTTGCAATAACATTGGCAGTAATTTTGCCGTTGTTACAAACAGCAACCGAAGTTTCATCGCAAGAAGATTCTATAGCAAGTATTACAGGCACGTTTATATTATTAAGCTACAAAATTATTAAAAAACTATTAAAAATACTGCTTTGGTTTTTCGCATCAATTATATTGTTGCTTGTTGTAGTCATATTTTCGCTGCAATTTAAACCCGTACAAACATTTGCCGCAAAAAAGGCTGCCGCATTTCTATCTAAAGAATTAAAAACTACCGTAAAAGTTGAAGGTTTATATGTTGTCCCATTTAAATCTGTTGTACTTGAAGGCTTATTAGTTTTAGATCTACAAAAAGATACTTTAGCTCATTTTCCGAAATTTCTTGTTGATTTAAACAAATTGTCTCTAAAGGAAAGGATACTTGATGTAAATACCGTTCAGGTAAATAATGGGTCATTTTTTCTAAAGGACAATAAAGATGGTTCATCTAATCTCGATTTCATCATAGATTACTTTGATAGCCCCGCTCCGGTGAAAAAGAAGAAGAAAAAGAAATTCGAATTTTTATTTGACAGGATCATTCTAAATAACGTAAACTTTAAATACAAAAACCTAAAGCTTGACACCACTATCAAGGGTGTTAATTTTGAGGATATCGACGTTAAAAATTTAAACGGAATCTTCGAAAAGCTAAACACAAACGATCACCTGCTACAAGCGAACATTAAGAATTTAACCTTCAGGGAAAAAAGCGGATTCTATTTAAAAAATTTGTCAACTTTTGCCACTATTGACACCAATGCTATTGAGCTTAAAAACCTGATGCTGGTAACCAATAAAACTCGCCTAACAGACTATTATCAGATGAAGTTTGGCAGCTTCAAAGACTTTAATAGCTATGTTACAAAAGTTAGGATGAAGGCTAACTTTAAAGATAGCTTTATCTCATCAAGCGACATTGCTTATTTTGCACCGGCATTAGCGAAGATAAAATTAGACTTAGCGATTGATGGCCAGATTACAGGCTATGTAAATAATTTAAAAGCTAAGCAACTGGCAATCAAAACTGGCAAGGCAACTTATATAAAAGGAGATTTCTCTCTAAAAGGCTTACCTGATTGGGAACAGACTTTCATGGATATGAAAATAGATATGGCTGGCACCAATAAGAAAGATTTAGACGAAATTCTGACTGATATTACCGGCAAAAAAGTAAAATCGATTCCAGCGATTGTAAATAAATTCGGCAATGTGAACTTTAACGGTTCATTTACTGGTTTTCAGAACGATTTTATCGCCTACGGCGAATTTAAAACAAAGTTAGGTCGCATAAAAAGCGATGTTAACATGAAGATAAGCGACAAAGGCATGCCGTCTTATACAGGAAATGTAAAAACATTTGATTTTGACCTAGGCAACTTACTTGATGAAAAAAGCTTAGGGAAGATTACTTCTGAACTTTATGTTAAAGGTAAGGGAATTGAGGTGAAAGAGCTTACCGAGCAATTAAAAGGCGAGGTTACTTACATCGATTTTAATGGTTATCGTTATAGAAACTTAAGCATTAACGGCACTTTCGATAAAAAATATTTTGACGGAAGGTTAGCAATAAATGACAAAAATATACAACTGGTATTCGATGGTGGCGTAAATTTAAATCCGGCTTTGCCTGTTTTCAATTTTAATGCTACCATAAAAAATGCTCGCCTAAAAACACTTAAGCTTTACAAAGATTCTTTACAGGTAGATGCAGTATTTAGTACAAACTTCTCTGGCAACAACTTAGATAACATTCAAGGTAACCTGCTAATTCAGCAGATAAAACTTAACAACGTAAAGGGCATTTACAACATAGATTCTGTACAATTAGATGCTAATGGAATTGGAATTGATAGAAGCTTAACAATCAAATCTGACATACTTGATGCAAGTATTAAAGGACAATATGATTTAAATACAATTGTATCGTATTACAAAGCAATTGCAAAAACCTACATTCCATCGCTTGAAACGAAAATCTTCAAATACAATACGCAGATTTTCGATTTCAACTTAAAAATTAAACGTTTCGAGCCAGTTGCCGAACTGATAATGCCAGGTTTGGAACTAGATGACCAAGCGATATTGATAGGCTCTTTCGACTCAAGAAATAACAAGGCCACCCTTAACGGATATATCAATAAGCTAACATATAAAGGGATTATCGCAAACAATATTATCATCGAGGAGAACACAACTCCTAATCAGTTGACGGCCATTATTACGTCAGACAGGGTTGATTTAAACGATAGCCTCTACATTAAAAACGTAAACATTGCTAATGTTTTGCGAAATGATAGCCTAGCCTTGAACGTCAAACTGTCTAATGCAGATGACGCGAACCAACTGGATTTAAACGGATTGGTAGAGTTTGCTGGAGATACCACTGCAAGAATTAGCATCTTACCCTCAAACTTAAAAATTAATAGCGAAGATTGGAATATCCAAGAGAAAGTTAGAATTGCTTTCCATCAAGGAAAAACGGAGATAGAAAACTTTTCGCTTACTAATAAACAACAATCGCTATCAATTGATGGAATTTTGTCAGACGATCCAAAAGATTTACTGCTAGTGGGTTTCGAAAACTTCAGTTTGAAAACCTTAAATCCATTTGTTAAAACATTAGGCGTTAAATTGGCCGGAAATGTAAACGGCAATACTAAACTTTATAACATATTAAACTCGCCAAGAATAACAGATAGTTTGTTAATTGATTCTTTAAGCTTTAACGATACTTATATCGGTAGTCTTACAGATACGTCTTCTTACAATCGCGAAGCGAATGAGGCTAATATCTATACGCAAATTCTGGCCAACGATAAAGAAATTTTAAAAGCCACCGGAAAACTAGACTTAAAAGAAAAACAAATTGACGTTGCTGTTAAGCTAGACGATAGCAAATTAACGGTGCTGGAGCCTTTTGTCAAAAAACTTGTATCTAATTTAAAAGGAAACATCTCTGCAGATTTAACAATTAAAGGCCCTTTAGAAAAGCCAGAAATAAATGGCGATATTTCTTTTAACAAAGGAGAATTAACCGTTAACTATCTTAAAACACCTTATACACTAAACGATAAAGTTTCGGTTAGCAACAGTGTTATAGATATTACAAACTTGGTATTGCTTGATGCAGATGGGAACAAGGCCACGGCAAACGGAACTGTTGATTTAAACAACTTAGACAATCCGGATATTCAGGTTGATTTGGTGGCCAATAACTTTATGGCTCTAAATACAACTGCGAAAGATAATTCGGTTTATTATGGTAGAGCCTACGCGACAGGTAATTTTAGCTTTAGAGGTCCAACCAATAAGATGGTTATCAATATAGATGCTAAAACTGAAAAAGGAACTATTTTCAACCTTCCTTTAAACAGTTCTGAGACGGTTTCTGATAAAGACTTTATTACTTTCGTTAGCAAAGACACCACTAATGTTGTAGAGCGTAAAACAAGTTTCGATGGTTTAACCATGAATTTTAAATTACGCGTAGACCCAAACAGTACGGCGAATATTTATACCGTCTTAGGCAAACTTAGCGGGAAAGGTAATGCAGATCTTGAGCTGAATATTAACAGCATAGGCGATTTTGAAATGAAAGGCGATTATATTATCGAAACGGGGATTTTCGATTTTACAGCTCAAGAAGTAATTAACAAACGTTTCGAAATTAGACAAGGTGGGACAATTCGCTGGATTGGAAACCCAACTGAGGCACAAATAAATTTAAAAGCAATTTACTCGCTAAGAGCAAGCACAGCAGATTTGTACACCGCTGCCAATCGCGACCAATCTAACGCCACCAACGAAAGATTGCAAACGGAGGTAGAAATGGGCTTAAGTGGTTTGCTCTTACAACCAGACATTAAACTAGATATTTTCTTCCCTGCTAACCCTGCTAAGAAGGAAGAATTTCAATCTTATTTTAACGATGGTAATAACTTGAACACACAGGCTTTAAGTCTAATCATACAACGTAGGTTTGCACCTGGCTCTGGAAGAGATAACTTGGCGCAACAGCTTGGTTCGGTTGGTACAAGTACAGCCAGCGAACTTATTTTTAACCAATTTAACAATGTGCTTTCTTCTTTAAATCTAAACTTTGTAGATATTAATATTAGGAATTTTAACGACGCAAGCGCATCTGTTAAGCTCTTTAACGATAGAATTGTAATAAGCGGTGGTATAGTTGATAATTCGGCTACTACAGATTTTTCTTTCAACGGATTTAGAGGTGACGTTGGTAGGGAGTTTGAGGTATTGGGGCTTATTAAAAAAGATGGAACATTAGTTGGTAAACTAGCTAACAAACCGCAAACGCAACAAAGTATTTTTGCAAACCCTGGGGTAGATCCGCAGGCAAACGTAACTTCCATTGGTTTAGTTTACACTCAGCAGTTTGATACATTTAGCGAATTTTTACAGAAAATAACTGGCAAATACAGAAGAGAACAGCAACGCAAAGCTGCCGAAAAGGAAAAACAAAAAGCAAATAAGGAAGCGATTTTAAACGAAAACAAAAAAACTCCGAAGAAATAATCTCCGGAGTTTTTTTTTGAAATATACGTTAAGTGGAACCTAACCGTTCATAATCTGATGACCCATTTTATCGCGTTTAGTTTTTAAATAGGTTTCGTTATGCTTATTACTCTCTATTTCTAAAGCAACATTTTCTATAACCTCTAAACCGTAGCCAATTAAGCCAGCACGTTTTGTTGGGTTGTTAGACATTAAGCGCATTTTAGTTACACCTTGTGCTCTTAAAATTTGCGCACCAACACCATAATCGCGTTCATCTCCTCTAAAACCAAGCTCTAGGTTAGCTTCTACAGTATCAAAACCTGCATCTTGAAGATTATAAGAACGTAGTTTGTTAATTAGTCCAATACCTCTACCCTCTTGATTCATGTAAACAATAACACCTTTACCAGCCTCTTCAATCATTTGAAAC
Source organism: Pedobacter namyangjuensis (assembly GCF_003313325.1). Lineage (GTDB taxonomy): Bacteria > Bacteroidota > Bacteroidia > Sphingobacteriales > Sphingobacteriaceae > Pedobacter > Pedobacter namyangjuensis. The sequence goes on from NZ_QMHQ01000003.1 coordinate 880,838, forward strand.
GCTTTGTGCAACTGTGGTCCACAATCGCAACGGCAAGAACCAAAAATATCTCCCGTAACGCATGAACTATGTATCCTCGTTAAAATTGGTTCATTCTCATCCCACTCACCTTTGCTAATGGCCAAATGCGTAGCATTATTGCTTAGTTGCGTGTAGGCAGTCATTTTAAAATCGCCCCATTGCGTAGGCAAATTAACGGTAACCTCTTCCTTAATTAAACTTTCTTGCGCCAGGCGATATTCAATTAAGTCTTTAATAGAAATAATTTTTAATTGATGCTGTTCGGCAATAAGCATCAAATCCGGCAAACGGGCCATAGTACCATCCTCGTTCATAATCTCTACCAAAACACCAGCCGGAGGTAAACCAGCAAGTCTTGCAATGTCTATAGTAGCTTCCGTATGCCCAGTTCTCCTTAAAACCCCTTCTCTTCTAGCTCTAAGCGGAAAAATATGACCTGGTCTACCTAAATCTTCTGGTTTTGTAGCCGGATCAATTAACGCCTGAATTGTTTTAGCTCTATCATGCGTAGAAATACCTGTAGTACAGCCATTACCGATTAAATCAACAGAAACTGTAAAGGGTGTTTGGTGTAAAACGGTATTGTTAGCCACCATTAAATCTAACTTTAAATGGTCGCATAAGTCTTCAATTAAAGGCGCACAAATTAATCCACGACCATATTTAGACATAAAGTTAATTACCTCTGGCGTAACATTACTTGCAGCGGTAATAAAATCGCCCTCATTTTCGCGATCCTCATCATCAACAACTATAATAATTTTGCCTGCCTTAATATCTTCAAGTGCTTCGGCAATGGTATTTAATTTAATTTCCATTTGTAATTTATTACCGTAAACGGTTAAAGTTCTTCCGTTTATTTAAATGCAAAGTTACAACCTTTGTTGGCAATTATTTCTACTAAATATCATGGATAAGTAATGAATAATTCGAAAAGCAAGGCCCTACACAAATTTACACATAGCCTGGCTATTCATTACAAATCCGCTCCCTAAAAAACCCGTGGGAAAACTCAGGAAAACTTATCTAAACAAAAATAACTGCTTTTCTCGGGATGCGGGTTTTCCATTGCTATCCAGTTTATTTAACCAAAGTTTTTGCAAATATTTAAGGTTGTATAATGCTTAACATACGAGCACTACAAACTGCCAACTAAACCCGACAGTAGCGAAAATACTTTTTTGTTTAAATGACTTTCCGTTTGTGCTTATTGCACAAGCCTAAACAAAAAAGATTGTAGCGCATGGCGGGACAGGATACACCTAGTAGTACCACTATTGCTTTACAACCTTTTTCTTTTTAAATCGTTTAAAAAAGCCAACAATTAGCTGTTTATAATAATCTAAATCAAATAAGGCAGAATCTACCGTGGCTTTATAAGTTAAGAAAATACCTAAGGGCGTGAGTATAATTATAGCCATCCACATGCCGATAATCGGATCTAAATTACCCTCTTTGGCAGATTTTTCTGAAACGGTAGAAATGATGTGATAAATTAAAAAGAAAACCACCGCAATTACAACCGGCAAACCTAAGCCTCCTTTTCTGATAATTGCCCCCAATGGCGCACCGATAAAAAACAGCAACAAACAAGAAACAGCTAAGGTAAATTTTCGTTGATATTCTATTTTAGCTTTAATTACTTCTCTGCTTTTAAGATCGTGTTCTATAATACGGCCAACGATAACTTGTTTTATCGTTTCGGCTTGGTCATAAGCAGACTGTGCAGCCTGAGACTGATCCCGTAGCGGAATGTTATTTATGAAACTTCCACTTAGCTCCATTTCTGGCGTCTTAATTTTGGTGTAGCCTTTAGTAATGTTACTCTGTTTATAATAACTACCTACATTTATTTTGGTGGCTTTATCTAAAGTGTCAATGCTTCTGGTTAACGAATCCCGTCTTTCTAACAACTCAGCCCTGTTAAGCATTGGAGCGTTGTTTTTAAACTGGTTTTCTTGCGTGCGATCCATCCCTTTGAAACTCGAAAAGTCAAACTTTACTTCCGTTTCTCTAAAACGCATACGCGTTAAAGTTTGTCTACTATCAAACGAGGAAGAATTTCCGTTGCCTTCTTCGTACCGTACACCGTTTATGAGTTTTAAAACCAAATATTTTCCATCTGTAGTTTTAGACATTTGGCCTTTTTCGGCCATAATTATTTTTGCTACACCATTGCCGGCACTATGATCGTAAATGGTAATGCCAAATAAAGAATCTACTGCACCTTCGCCCTTACGCTCTACACGCATAGCGTAATTGGTAATACTATTATTAAAAACGCCTGGTTTTATTAAAAAAGATAATTTTTTGTTGCGCATATCATAGAGCAACGAGCCAAATTTGAGATTGGCTTTTGGCAACATATAATCAGCAAATAGAAAAGAAGCAATAGATAGGCAAATTACAAACACAAACAAAGGTTGCATAGCCTTCTGCAATGATACACCGGCAGATTTGATGGCTACAAGCTCGTAGTTTTCGCCAAGGGTACCAAATGTCATAATAGACGATAGCAAGATAGCTAACGGCAAAGCCATAGCTACTTGAGAAGCCGAAGCGTAGAGCATAACCTCGGCAATAGTGTACCATTCAAAACCTTTACCTATTAAGTCATCTATGTATTTAAACAAGAAGAACATTAATAGGATAAACATTACCACAAAAAATGTGACAATAAATGGCCTAATAAATGCTTTTATAAGTAATAAGTGTATCTTTTTCAATATGCAAAGATAAACAATGCTACCGAAAACTTAAGCACCAATTACACTTAGCAAATAGGTAATTGAGTTATCCCAGATTTTCGTTTTTTCAGTTCTAGTTTCGTCTGTTGCAAAATCTGTAATAGACAAAGCTACATCATTGGTAAGTTCGTCCTGTACAATCTCCATTTCGAAGTAGCAGTGAGGCTCATCATCTAACCATTTGAATTTAACCAACTTATTCTCTTTTACACTTAAAAGCTTGGCTTTTTGAACTTCGTCATCCCAAGTAAAAGTATAGGTTTGATCCCTGTAAACAACATCGTCTGCAAACCATTGCGATAAACCATTTGGCTCGCTTATAAAGCTGAATAATATACGTGGAGATGATCTCAACTCATATTCTAATGTAAATTTTTTCTTTTCTGACATCCGCTTACACGACTATTATTAAAAATAATGGACTATTTTTTATTTATTATTTCTAAAGAAAGGTAATTTATTCTATATTTGCAACTCCAAAAAATAACCAATTAAATATTTGATAATATAAGCAAATATTTCTTACCCGGCGGGGTAGCTCAGATGGTTAGAGCGCAGGATTCATAACCCTGAGGTCGGCAGTTCGATTCTGCTCCCCGCTACCAAATAAAAAAGCCTTTAACTTAAGTTAGAGGCTTTTTTGTTTAAACACTTAGCTAAGTAATTTATTAGTTCTGAATAAAACTGCCGTCACCTCTTCTCATCATTTGCATACCATTTCTAGATCTTGCACCGCTCCACTTTTGCAACCTAACACTTAGCCTAGCCATAAAGTATCTACTTAAAGCATTAGATCTCGTATCAGTTATACTGTTATCGGTTATATTTCTGTTGATGAAGTTATTCTGATTTAAAATATCAAATGCTTGGAAAGTCAATGTTGCTCTTCTCTTCCAAAATTCCTTTTGCACGTAACTGTTTATAACGAATGGATTATTGGTAACATTAGCGTTAATACCGCTAACAAAGTTCTTACTTGCACTATATCCAAATATCCAAGTCTTCCATGCTATAAATCTACCATCGATATTTAAAGCCAATGTATTAGTTCTACTATCTCTTGAAGTTGGCAGTGTGTTGTCAGATTTTATAAAACTGTAGGAAACAAATGGATTTATCTCCAACCATTCGTTAGGATTAATTCTTGGTCCAAAACGTTGGCTCATATTCCAAGTCGTGGTTACGTTTTCTATATTATTACTCATAGATACACCATGATTATAAGACATGTTTCCACTTAACGCAAGATTATATTTCCTATCGTTTAACTGTTTATTTATAGAATAGTTACCATTAAACCTATGCACACCAGAAATATTCACATACCTAGTTTCATTAATTAAACTGTTATACCTATCCTCTATCTGCACTACATTCCTTACTACAGAGTTTTCTACAAATGTTGCATTTAAGTTAATAGCGTAATTAAGTTTCGCATTTGCGATGTAATTGTTATAATTCGTATTTATGGAATGATTAAACGTAACCTTAAGATCTGGGTTACCCACAACCGGATTTTGTGGATTTGAAACATCACGAACAGGCTGAATCTGATCGAAAGTTGGTTCATTTGCATTCCCAGTATAGTTAATTTGCATGCTGTGTTGCCTCGACCACATATATTGAAATCTAGCGATCGGGATTAGATTAAAGCTAGTTCTATTGGTACTTGTTCCTAAGCTGGCTTTAGTACCACTTAACACTGCCGGCACGGCGGTTAAGCCTACGGAGAACCTTACTTTAGATGCATTGCTAATACCGTATCTGTAATTAAGCGCTATTCTACTTTGCGTAAAAGAGTAATCGTATATATTACTTAAAGAATCTACAATCTGCGTTAATCCGCCAGCATTAATATTACTTGTGGTAGCAGTATTATCATAGCCGTTGTAATTAATTTGGCCATTAAATTCAATTTGTGTATTTGCCGTAAGCGGCTCTGTAAAAGTTAAGCTAGCTCTATAGTTTTTGGTTAAATTATCTCTTTGTACCAATCTATGTATCAACGAATCCTTTAAAACAACATCGCTGGCATCTTGGTAATAAATGATATTAGAATTTCTCTCTTGCTCAGATTCCTGATTGGTATTATTTAAACTTATTTGAGCAGAAAAATTTCTACGAGGTTTATTAAACAAATGTTGATAAAACACTGTAGCACCGACATTTGGACGTCGATTTTTACTAAAATTATTACCAACCTGATCTTGGTGGATTAATCCAGTTTGCATTACAGAAGATTGGTTACTGCTTCCTGTAGATGAATAATTTATATTGGGGCTAATCCTCAAAAAATTATTACTGTCTAAATCTGCTTCCAACTCAAAGCTAAAATTATGCGATTTTGTATCATTTTTACTTAAGCTCTCATTAGTAGAAAATGTGGTTCCCAGCGAACTGAAAACTTGTGAAACGCTACTATTTGTAGCATTAACATTATTAAAAGTATAGCCGTAATTTGCATTAACTCTTATCGATTTACTTAATTGGTCGCGAAACGAAAATGACGTATTACCATTGTTCGTCGTTCCCCCACTACCAGACGTAGAACTTCCGCCTCCACCTCCATTATTTCCGCCTCTTCCACCACCACCGTTGTTTCCTCCCCCTCCATTATTACCGACTCCATTACTACCGCTGTTTGCAACACCATTTACGGTATTATTTAATCGTGCATTAACTCCAATAGTTTGATTTCCGTTTAATCGCGTAGCAAATACAGATCCTTCGTAGCGCTCGTTATTACCGGCACCTGCAGCTATGTTGGCCGTATTACCGACAGATTTATCTGCCCTTGTTACAATATTTAAAATCTTTTCCGGATCTCCATCTTTTATTCCCGTCCTGGCTGCTTGATCTCCATAATCGTCAACTACTTGGATCTTATCTACTATTTCCGCTGGCAAATTTTGTATAGCGGTAGCCACCTCTCCACCTAAGTACGTTTTACCGTTTATTTTGGCTTTAGTTAGCGTAGTTCCTTGATGGACAACAGAACCGTCGTTACCAACTTCCATCCCCTCCATTTTTTTAAGCAACTCGTCAACGGTTGCATTTTCTCGAACAATGTAATCGCTAGCTTTATATTCTACAGTATCTGTTTTGTAGGTGATGCTCGGTGTACCGTTTATTACAACTTCCTTTAACGAATTGGTTTCTCCATTCAAAATAATTGGATCCATCACAATTCTTGGTATAGCGTCGTTCTGTTTAAATTTCCCGACCATGGGCTTAAATCCTAAGCTATTAACACTTAAAGTATAAGTGGCAGACTTAACATTCTTGAAAACGAAAATACCATCTGGATTTGTACCTACAACCAATGTATCTTTATCAGAAACCAATCTCACTGTAGATCCGGGTATTCCCAAATCAGTAGTGTCTTTTACAATACCACTAATTTCTCGCAAAGGCAACGGAGGTGGTGTGGTTCTTGCCGGTTGTTGTGTAAAACCGTCTGAAGTAAAACAGCCGATTGCTACAACAATTAAAATTATTGATTTGTAAAAACGGCAAGAGGATAAACGTTTAATCATGAGCGTTAACTATAGAATTTCTTTTATTTAGTTGATAATGTATATTTTCCCCAGAAATCTGTCGCACTCATCATATCTTGATTTCCGCCACCAAAATTACCTCCGCCAGGTCGACCTCCTCCGAAACCACCACCACCGTTTCCTCCGCCAAAGCCCATAGCACTTAAACCGTTCACTTTAATCTGGTAGGCAAATTCTTTGCCAACCTTGAGTTCTAAAACACTTATCGGTAAAGCCAATTCATAAACGAAAGCTCCTGCTTCATCAATATTAGCTGCTGCCTTAATACCATATTCGTTATAGATAGAAATTAAAGAATCCTGTACGCTTTTTATTCCAGAAACCTTGATTTCTTTAATTCCGGCAAGCTGAACTTTTCGTTGCACCGTTGCAATAGAATCTCTTTGTTTAGGGTCTTGCTGATTTCTGTTTTGAAAACCTCCACCACCTTGGGGTCTGCCTTGCCCTCCACCTTGCGGTCGTTGTCCTTGATTTCTATTATTTCTCACAATTAAAGGATAAGTAACTTTCGATCCATCTTTCTTTTTGCCATCAACATTTATTGTGAAAGATATTCCACCCGCCATTATTTTATTTATCACTTCCTTGGTCGACGATTTTATCACCAAATACAAGTTTTTTTCATCATTAGCCAATGTATACAGTAATTCGGTTCGTTTGTTATCTGCAGCAAAAGCTTGCCACTCGGTAATTTTACCATCTATCCTAACGTTTGTTGGCGCTGATAAAGTGGATGCTTGAACCTCTGGTGTTTTTTGGGCAAAAGCTGGGATTACTAAAGTGCAAAATGCAACAAAACTCAATAAATTCTTCATAATTTTAAATTTGGATAGACAATTTCCAAGATAGACTAAACTAATCTCAAATAGCTTAATTACGATTTAGGCAAAAGATTAAAAATATCGGAAAAACTGTCCTATAAATGCAAATTCCTACATAACGAAAAACTTTATCGCCTAAATGTTACTCAAAAAACAAAATTTTAGACAAAAAAAATCCCCAGAAGAATCTGAGGATTGAATATTAAACCAAAATTTATTTTGCTTGTTGATAGCTTTCTGCAAGCTTCAACGCATTAAACGCATTCACTATTCCACCACTAACACAGAGGTCTGAAAAAGGAACTCTAACCGTTTCACCCCTTTCATTTTTATATTTTACTTTGCGACCGACCTTAGTAACAGACTGCATTATGATTTCCTTCAATTGAACTGCTGAAAGCTCCGGATAATAACTCCAAACCAATGCCGCCAGACCAGATACTACTGGTGCAGCCATACTGGTACCATCAAATTCTTCATATTTTGATCCAGGGATTGTAGAATTTATTTTAAATCCCGGTGCAAAGACGTCGACATTATTTTTTCCATAATTCGAAAATGATGCTTTTAAATCATCATCATCTTTATAAGCACTGGCCCCTACCTCTATCCAATTTTTTGCGTGTGGCAACCTGAATTTTGCAGAGTCTAGTGGTATTGGCTTAGGTTTATAGGTATTGGAATTGTTCATTCCTCCTACTGGTCTTTGTAAATCGGTATTCTTGGGAGGTATAATATCTGCAACAGTTCGCTTTTTATTAGCTTTTTCATATGCTAAAGCCTCATCACTCTCAAAGTATTTATTCGGGTAATTTTCAACTATATCGTTATTATTATTGTCATTACCTGCTGCGTGGATAAGCAATACACCTTTGTCTTCTGCATATTTCACTGCTTCATCTACCGTTTTCTTATCCCACTTATAACCCTTGCCAAAACTCATGTTTATAACCTGAGCTCCGTTGTCTACCGCATAGCGAATACCATTTGCAACATCTTTATCTCGTTCATCGCCTTCCGGAACTACTCTAATAGTCATTATACTCACGTGATTGGCTACCCCCAAAATGCCTAAAGAATTAGTCCGATTTGCGCCAATGATCCCCGAAACATGTGTCCCATGATCAGCATTTGGACCAATTACATCGTTATTACCATAATTTCTCTGAGAAGAATTAGCATAGTCATCCCCTACTAAGGTAGCACGTTCATCATATTTCTCATTGAGATTATATTTCAACATCACCTCTAATTCATGATGTCCCTTTTTTATAGTCTGATAAAATTTTTCTATTGAACCTTCATCCTTAGAGCCCTTTCTAACAATTTTCTTCACCTGCTCTTCAATTTCATCGTCAGCTTTATATCGCTCCATATCCTCCAAAGAAGGAATTGATTTATTATTTACTACTGCAACCGAATCCATAACTTTTTTTAAGAGTATATAAATCGGAAAAGCCTCACTTGCTTCCTGTAGTTTCTGTCCAAAATCGGCGACAGATTTTCTATAAATTTTATATTCTTCCTTTTCCGTACTATCTAACACTGTACTCGGTAAAGTAGACCGATATTTCTGTTCGTATTTTTTCTTGACCCGAACCAATTCTAAGTTGTCATAGGCTAAATTTCCTTTTTTGGAACCAATAAAATTCCATCCGTGTACATCGTCAATGTATCCATTTCCGTCATCGTCTATACCATTTCCTGGGATTTCTTTCAAATTAGTCCAAAGTACTTGGTTTAAATCCTCATGTTTTATGTCTGTGCCACCATCGATTACGGCCACAATAATTTTTTTCTTCGGATTTTTATTCCTTAACAATTCATTGTAAGCTTTTTCCGTACTAATACCGAAATAACCATCTGTAGCTAAATCCAAATTAAACCAGTTAGCAGGCAATACTACTTTTTTATCTTGAGCAGATACATTTGCACCTATCACCCACAGAAATGCTAAAAATAACCAAGCTTTCGTGTTCATAAAGTTTACTCTTTTATTCATTTAACGTAATTTACAATATTACGGTTTTAAATATTGTAGTAATTGGATTTTAAGGCATTTAACAAAATTTTAACAAGCCAAAGGCGATGATTACAGTTTTCTAAAACATCTTCGCCAGCTCTATTAAACCAGAATTAATTATTTGATGTAATACGTAAAAAATTGAATTTGATAAGTAACAAACGACTTTCCGTAATTTTGACTATTAAGATTACAAATCGCTACCGCTAAAAGGCTTTAATTCTTGAGGATGTTCCTATCACTAAAACATTCACACAATTTAATTTTCTACAGATTTTCATTTTCGGAGATGTACCGATAAGGTTTCGTCCTCATATATTTACAAGCACGCCGTACCAATCGGACCTGCTGTAAACAAGGAAAGCCCCACCACTTCCGTGATGGGGCTTCCTTTAAGGTTT
>NZ_QMHQ01000004.1 GCF_003313325.1 Pedobacter namyangjuensis
CTCCGAAGCGGGATGCAAAGGTAGCAAAAAAACATGTCCGAACAAACAAACACAGGAATTGTTTCGAAGGGAACGCGTAATATGCTGGCCGACAGCGTAAAAAAATTGCCCAACGGAGCAAGCGATAGTTGTTAAGCAATAACAGATATATCAATACAATAGATAAATTAAGATATGATAAGAATTTTATACTCCTAATATTTGCTATTCATAGTATATATAAAATGAAATGTCTGCAAATAAAATATCTAAAGTATTCTTTAACGGAACAATTTCTACATAAAAAATTGCCAAAAAAACGGGAGAGCCTAAACTTTATAAAATAGATAGTTTTTGTCTACCTAACGCTTTTAAGTACGTAGTGACAACAACCCGCTGTTAAAATTTATTAGTTTATATTATTTGTTAAATTAATTTCAGCTAAAATTATTTGCATAAAGAATTCAACTACATATATATACTATATAGAATTTAAAAGTTCGCACATAGCTAGAGAGTAGTCTATGAGATGAAGATGCGTTGATATGTAAGGTGATTGACTGTATACTAGGATTGGATTGGCTCTGAAAATTTGCCATTTAGACAAACCGCTGTAATTAGGCCCGGTGGAAGCGAAAATACTTTGCCAAAGTTAACGCTGGCATTAGCATAGCACATACGGCAAAGATTGTAGCGGACGACGGGACTGTCGTTGCCAAACGCCACGTCACCACAACCTACTTAATATTGACCAATGCTTAACAAAACCAATGTGCAGGCCTGAACAGGCTCTATGTTATGCTGATCTAACATCTTTTCGAATTCGTAATTTTCTGTGCCAGGGTTAAATATAACCCGCTTAGGTTTTGTTTCAAGTATATAGTCGTAATAGGACGGTTGCAAATCGGGACCTATATATAAGGTTACCGTATCTATATCTGTAAAAGGCTGAGCAGGTTTTTGAATTTTTACGCCTGCAACCTCGCCCTGCTTGATACCTATATTAACTATGTCATGTCCTTTAGCGGTTAACATGTGCGCCGCTCTGTAAGCGTATCTATCTGCGTTTGGAGTTGCTCCGATTATTAAAGTCTTTTTCATTCTATAGAAATTGATTGGGCAGAATTGAACAATGATACATAAACTGCTTAATAAAGAAACAGCCTAGTTTAAATTTTGTTTAGGATTGCATTGGCACAATTAACGCCATCTATAGCGGCGGATACAATTCCTCCGGCATAACCAGCTCCTTCGGCACAGGGATACAAACCGCGAACCTGTGGGTGTTGGAATGTCTCTTTATCTCGTGGGATACGAACCGGGGATGATGTACGACTTTCGACACCGACTAAAACTGCATCGTTAGAATAGTAGCCTTTCATTTTTCTTCCGAATAATGGCAAGGCAGCTTTTAAGCTAGATGCCACAAAATCTGGAAGAATATCTTCTAGCATAGCGCTTTTTGTGCCTGGTAAATATGAATTCTTTGGTAAATCTGCCGACAATCTTCCTTCTACAAAATCTACCATTCGTTGTGCAGGCGCTACGAGATTGCCGCCACCAACTTGAAAAGCTTTCTTTTCTATACTATTTTGAAAATCTAGCATTCTTAATGGGTCTGTTCCAGGAACATCATCTAAAGTTATTTGAACTACCGTACCCGAATTAGCAAATGGGTTATTTCTTTTAGATGGGGACCATCCGTTTACTACAATTTCATTTAAATCTGTAGCGCATGGTGCAATTATCCCCCCTGGGCACATACAAAAAGAAAATACGCCACGGGTTTTTACCTGCTCCACCATGCTGTAATATGCCGGCGGAAGAAACTCTGAACGAATATCGCAATGATATTGTGCGCTGTCTATAATCTGTTGGGGGTGCTCTATCCTAACGCCTAAAGCGAATGGTTTTGCTTCTAAAAGGATATTTTTTTTGTGCAGGAGCTCATATATGTCTCTAGCGGAATGTCCGGTAGCTAAAATGACGTCATCAGCTAAAAGTTCTTGTTGGTTGTTTACTACGATACCTTTTATTTTGTCATTTTCGATAATGAAATCGGTTAGTTTAGCATCAAACAATACCTGCCCGCCGGCTTTTATAATGGTTTCTCTTATTGCAGTTATAATATGCGGGAGTTTGTTTGTACCAATATGCGGACGTGCGTCGATAAGAATATCTTCGTCGGCACCATGTTGTACAAAAATTTGCAACACCTTATTTATATCACCTCGTTTGTTGGAACGCGTATAGAGCTTGCCATCTGAATATGTACCCGCACCACCTTCGCCGTAACAATAATTAGATTCTGTATTAACCAAACCTTGCTTGTTAATTGCAGCCAAATCTCTACGACGCTGTTTTACGTCTTTGCCACGTTCTACCACTATAGGTTTTAAGCCAATTTCTATACATTGCAAAGCGGCAAACAAACCGGCTGGACCAGCACCAACTATAATAACAGCTTTTTTATCTGCTACTGATGGATAAATTGAGGCTGATGCTAATTCTGGAGCAGGCTCGTTTATATACACTCGCACCTGCAACCTGTAAATTACCTTGCGTGAACGAGCATCTATAGAACGTTTTAATATTTTGAAAGAATTGATACTTTTTAAATCAGCTTTTAGCGCTTTAGCTATATTTTGAAGAATCAACTGCTGGTTAGCAACATCTTCTGGTGCAAGGGTAATTTCTATATCTTTTTGCATAATGGATGTCAAGTTTTTATCTCGAAACTGCAAATTTAACGATTAGAGTTGTAAGTTATAGGTATTAAGTTGTAAGTTTATTGAACAAACAGTGGCAAGATGTCAGTTTTTTGTCTGTTTTAGTAACAAGGCACAAGTATTGCTATCTAATTTGAAATTAACCTTAAAAAAACAAATAAATTAAAGATGAAAAAAATAGTTTTAGGAGTAGTAGCTCTGATAGTTGTGATAACTGCAATTAGTAGTTGTAATGGTTACAACAACCTGGTTTCGTTAGATGAAACGGTAAAAAATAAATGGAGTAATGTTGAAACACAATACCAACGCCGTTCTGACCTAATACCAAACTTGGTAAGTACCGTAAAAGGGGCTGCTAAATTTGAGCAAGGAACCCTAACTGCAGTTATTGAAGCTAGGGCAAGTGCAAGCAAAATAACTATAGATCCTGATAAATTAAATGCTGAAAATATAGAGAAATACCAACAAGCTCAAGGTCAAATTACCCAAGCTTTAGGTAAGTTGATGGTTTTAACCGAAAACTATCCAGATTTGAAAGCTACCCAACAATTTAGCGACTTATCTGCACAATTGGAAGGTACAGAAAACAGAATTACAGTAGCACGTAAGGATTTTAACGAATCGGTTTTAACTTTTAACACCAAAGTAAGATCGTTCCCAACTAATTTAACGGCTGGTATTTTCGGATTTTCTCCTAAGGCATCATTCCAAGCTGATGCAGGTTCACAAAATGCTCCGAAAGTAGAATTTTAATTAAATTTATAAAGCAAGGGTAATGTTTGTTTGTTTTAAACACGCATTACCCTTTATTTTTACCACAAAATAATGTCTATATTTAGTACAGAAGAGCAAGAGCAAATTGCAAATGCAATTGCAGAAGCCGAAAAAGCAACTAGCGGAGAGATAAGAATTGCCATTGACAAACATTGCCATGGCGGAGCATTTGAGAAAGCAGCTGCTTATTTTACAGAGCTTGGAATGGATAAAACATCTGCACATAATGGTGTTTTAATTTATTTGGCTTACGAAGACCACAAGTTTGCCATCATTGGCGATAGCGGGATAAATAAAGTTGTACCTGAAGATTTTTGGGAAACTACACAAGTGGCTATGAAAGCTCATTTTTCATCTGGAAATTTAGCACAGGGCATAATTGCTGGTGTTTCTTTAGCTGGAGAAAAGCTAGCGCTTTACTTTCCTTACCAAAATGGCGATGTAAACGAGTTGCCAAATGAAATTGTTTACATGTACAAAAACCAAGCAAATTAACAGATGAAGAAAATAATCATCTTAATCCTATCCGTACTCTGTTTACAGCTTGGTTATGCTCAAGAATTTCCGGAGAAACCGAATACGTTGGTAAACGATTATACCAATACGCTTACTGAAGAACAGAAAGGTAATTTGGAGCGCAAACTTGTAGCTTTTGATGACTCTACCTCAAACCAGATTTCTGTCGTGATAATGAAATCGGTCGGCGAGTATGACATTAACGAATACACTTTAGAACTGGGGAGAAAATGGGGTATCGGTAGCGGAAAGAAAAATAACGGTGTAATTTTGTTGGTTGCCATAGGCGATAGAAAGCTGTCTATACAAACCGGCTACGGCCTGGAAGGCGCTTTACCAGACATCTACACTAAAAGAATTATTGAGAACGACATTAAACCCCTTTTTAAAGAAGGCAATTATTACGCTGGTATTGATGAAGGAACAAACTCCATCATATCCTTAGTAAAAGGCGAATACAAAAACGACAATCCAAAAGTTAAACAAAAGGGAAGTAAAGGAATGTCTGGTGCTATTGTGATCATCATCATTATAATTATCGTAATTATTTTACGAAAAGGCGGTGGCGGTGGCGGTAGTGAGGTTATTGGTGGACGAGGTGTTGCCGATGCATTATTCTGGAGCATGCTTTTAGGCGGAGGAAGAAATTCTGGTGGTGGCGGATTTGGCGGAGGCTTTGGAGGCGGAAGTAGTGGTGGCGGTTTTGGAGGTTTTGGAGGCGGAAGTTTTGGCGGTGGCGGAAGTAGCGGAAGCTGGTAAAGACAATCACGATTTAAACTTTAAACTCAACCTTGTTCAAGAATTTAACCTTAATGGAATGTATAGAAAAGATCTCATTACTGCAGAAATAGAAAAATTGGCGCAAGTGCTTGCAAAAATCATGGGTTTAAAAATCGAATTAAAACTTGAAGAAGCTGATGCACTTTTTAAAGAAACACTTGCTAAATCATTCGGCTTAGATAGCAAATTACTTACCGAACCTAACACTTCGGAATTTGAAAAATGGCTTTCCCAATCCGAGTTAAATGCTGAACACCTGAATTCTCTTAGTGATTTTATATTCAGTCAGCTAGATTTCGAGAACAATATCATCCCGTCGCAATTGATGGCCCAGAAACTCAATTTTGTTTACAAAAAGCTTGTAGACGACTTTCAGACCGTTCATTTAATAAATATGGGAAGGCAAAAATACATTGAGCAATATATTTAGATAAAGGAGCAAAGAACAAAGATTAAAGACTTGTATAAATGGAGATTTTAAAGTGGCAAAAACTTGCCTCGAAATATTTAGTTAAGGAAAGATGGGCTACACTTAGAGTAGATACGTGTAAGTTACCTAACGGAGCCGTTAAGGATGATTACTACGTTTTAGAATATCCGAATTGGGTAAATGCTGTTGCGTTAACTAAAGAAAACCAGTTAATATTGGTAAGGCAATATCGCTTTGCAGCAGAAATAATTTCTTTAGAAGTGCCAGGGGGAGTGATTGACGACGGAGAAGATCCGGAAACAGCAATTGTGAGGGAATTAATTGAGGAAACTGGTTATACTTTTGAGAGTTGTGAGCAAATTGCGGTGCTTTATCCGAATCCTGCAACATCAACCAATAAAACATTTACCTATTTATTAAAAGGCGGTGTTAAAACGCATGAACAGCATTTAGATGAGCATGAGATTTTAAATGTTGAACTTTACAGCATTGATGAAGTTAAACAGCTTTTAAAAGATAATAAAATTGAACAATCCTTACATGCGGCTGCATTATTCTACGGGCTGTTGCATTTGTAGAAAATCATAAAACTAAAAAGGCCATTTTTGATTAATCAAAATGGCCTTTTTTATATCTCTTCCGTCGACTAAAGTCGACGGCAATGAAAAGTAAATTCGAAAGATTATACTTATAAAAAAGTCCTGACTTGGAAACCAAATCAGGACTTTAATTTTTTTCTAAACAAATAGGATTTATATTTTTTGCTTCTTAATACCTCAAGAAAATTAACTCATTTTCAGTTTTTTCTGAATGTCGTTAACATAAGCTTTAAACTTCTTGTCTGTCTCAATCAAATCTTCTACAGTTTGGCAAGCATAAATTACTGTAGAGTGATCTCTACCACCAAAAAATGCGCCTATAGTTTTTAGTGATGATTTCGTATGGCTTTTAGACAAATACATTGAAATTTGGCGAGCCTGTACAATTTCACGTTTGCGTGTTTGAGATTTAACCATATCAACCGGAACTTCAAAATACTCACAAACCAACTTCTGGATATATTCCATTGAGATTTCTTTCGAGGTATTTTTGATAAAGTTCTTTAACATCTGCTTAGCCAAAGCCAAATCAATGTCTTTTTTGTTTAACGTAGATTGAGCCAATAATGAAACCATTGCTCCTTCTAACTCACGCACATTATTGTCAATATTATGGGCTACGTATTCCACTACATCAGCTGGCAACTCAATACCATCGGCATACATTTTCTTTTTAAGGATAGCGATACGAACCTCTAAATCCGGCACCTGTAAATCTGCAGACAATCCCCATTTAAAACGACTTAGCAATCTCTCTTCTAATCCAGCTAAATCTTTTGGTGCTTTATCTGAAGTTAAGATGACCTGTTTACCCGATTGGTGTAAGTGATTAAAAATGTGGAAGAAGATATCCTGCGTTTTTTCTTTACCTGCAAAGTTATGTACGTCATCCATGATGATCACGTCCATTGCCTGATAGAAATTAACGAAATCGTTTATCGTGTTATTTTTTAACGAGTCTACAAATTGTTGGCAAAATTTTTCGCAAGAAACGTAAATAACCAATTTATCTGGCATACTACGTTTTATCTCGTTACCAATGGCCTGCGACAAGTGTGTTTTACCCAATCCCACTCCACCGTAAATCATTAGCGGGTTAAAAGATGTGCCCCCTGGTTTAGCAGCTACAGCGTAACCGGCCGAACGAGCCAAGCGGTTACAATCTCCCTCTATATAATTATCAAAAGTATAATTTGGATTTAACTGAGGATCTACATTCAGCTTTTTCAATCCTGGTATAATAAACGGGTTTTTAATATCCTTATTTATCGATACCGGAATTGGCATTGATTGCATTTTTGCTTCTGCCCCATTTCCGTTAGAGGGCATATTAGTTGTGTACGGCGAACCAGTGTTAGATGACTTATCAACAACGATATTATATTCTAATCTTCCTTCGTCTCCCAATTGCTTTTTTACCGTTTTACGTAGCAGACCAACATAGTGTTCTTCTAGCCATTCGTAAAAAAATAAACTAGGCACCTGGATGGTTAAAACTTTCCCTTCTAATTTAAGTGCTGATATCGGTTCGAACCAAGTCTTAAAACTTTGGTTCGGAATGTTATCCTTAATAATTTGAAGACAGTTCTTCCATACTTCGGTACAAGTTTTTTCCATTGTTATTCTTTAATTTGTTGGTTTTCAGTTCTTATAAGGGTATTACGGATGTCCCTTTTCGAGAGTTCGAATATTCAAAAAATTATCAACATTTCACACAAAAATTTCATTTAATTCGTAACTACTTAACAAGCAATTATATATACCACTTAACCTCAATTTTTTATGTTGATAACTATTTATTAACACTGTTTTTAGTATTCTCCGAACACATTTCGCATACAATCTGCTATTTCCCCAAGTGTTGCATATTCTTCTACAGCACTTAAAATAAAGGGCATTAAATTACGCTCAGACTTGGCAGCAGCTGTTAAGTTAGTTAAAGCTAATTTAACAGCTTCGTTGTCACGTTCAGCCTTTAATTTATCTAACTTATCAGTCTGTATTACTCTAATCGATTCATCTATATTTAATACGTCTGTTATTCCTTCTTTTTCCTGTGTAAATTTATTAACGCCTACAATTACTCTTTCGCCTTGTTCAACTTCTTTTTGATATTGATATGATGCATTTGCAATCTCTTGCTGAATGTATCCATTCTCAATCGCGTTAACCGATCCGCCCATTGCATCAATCTTATCTATATAAGCCAAAGCAACCGATTCAATCTCATCTGTTAAAGACTCTACAAAATACGAGCCAGCTAATGGATCTACCGTATCTGTTACACCGCTTTCAAAAGCAATAACTTGTTGTGTACGCAGAGCGATTTTAGCAGCTGCTTCGGTAGGTAAAGACAATGCTTCATCGTACCCGTTGGTATGCAAAGATTGCGTACCGCCCAAAACCGCAGCCATAGCTTGGTTAGAAACCCTAATAACGTTGTTTAGCGGTTGCTGAGCAGTAAGTGTAGAACCACCGGTTTGCGTATGAAATCGCAACATCATAGCTTTTGGATCTGTTGCTCCCAAAGATTTGGTAATATGAGCCCACATTCTTCTGGCAGCTCTAAATTTTGCAATCTCTTCGAAAAAGTTATTATGGCAGTTAAAGAAGAAAGATAATCGCTTTGCGAAGACGTTAATATCCAAACCCTTATCTAACGCGGCATTTAAGTATGCCTTACCATTCGCTAGCGTAAACGCCAACTCTTGCACGGCAGTAGAGCCGGCCTCTCTAATATGATAACCAGATATCGAAATGGTATTCCACTTTGGCACCTCTTTACTACAATATTCAAAAATGTCTGTAATAATGCGCATAGAGGGTTTTGGCGGATAAATATAAGTTCCTCTGGCTGCGTATTCTTTTAAAATATCGTTTTGGATGGTCCCTGAAATCTCTTTTAAATCTGCTCCCTGTTTTTTTGCTAACGCGATGTACATGGCCAATAATATAGAGGCCGTTGCGTTAATCGTCATTGATGTTGTAATATTTTTAAGCTCGATTCCTTCAAATAAAATTTCTATGTCCTTAAGCGAATCTATAGCTACACCAACCTTACCTACTTCTCCTTCTGCCATATCATGATCAGAATCGTAGCCAATTTGTGTTGGCAAATCAAAAGCTACCGACAAACCCATTGTACCTTGGGCTAAAAGATAATGGTAACGTTTGTTAGATTCTTCTGCAGTTGAAAATCCTGCATATTGCCTCATTGTCCATAGCCTACCACGATACATATCTTTTTGTATCCCCCTGGTAAATGGATATTGGCCTGGAACTTCTTCTGAAGACTTTGCCGTGGTATATAAATCTTTTATCTCAATACCAGATGTGGTAAGGTGTTTTTTATCGCTCATAGGTAATTTGATTAGAGATTTTACTAAAACATTTGTTGCATATCTTTCTTAATTAATGCAATAGTTAATTCGTAGGGATTTTCTGAAATAGTAGCCATGTGTTGCAAAATAGTTTTGCTAAGCTCTACTCCATTTACGTTCTGTGGCAAACCCTTTACTGCATTATTAATCATGGCGATGGTATCGTCTTTTAATTTACGCACAACATCCCAAGTTGCGCTGCTTACATAAAGTTGCTGAGTAATATTATGCTGATATTCTGTTTTTATCTCATTAATAATTCCAGCTTGCAAACTTTGTAAATCTATTCCTTGCTGGTGCAAACGAACCAAAAGGTTCGACGGACTAATCCTGTCAACAAAAATGATTAATCGCTCATGTGCTTGTATGCGAACCGGCAAAAGTTGCGCTCTATTTTCTTTATTTAACGCTAAAGTTTTTAAATCAAAAAACTGTTGGATATCGTTTCTTAACACATAATACATTGCAATTAAAGCTGCAAAGATACCCGCACCTAAAACAATAAAGTCTACAAGAATTTGTTTTACATTCATAAAGATTGTTTAAATACGGTAATATTCACGAACCGTTAAAAGCAAAAATGTGCATTATTATTTATATTTGTAACAGATAAATTTATTAAACATGAGTAATACAGTAGAAACCGCCTTTGCGCCCGTATCGTTTACAGAAACTGCCGTTAAAGAACTTTTAAAGCTTAGAGACCAGCAAGAAGTTGCTGAAGATTTTGGGCTACGCGTTGGTGTTGAAGGTGGCGGTTGCTCTGGCATGAGCTACGTTTTAGGTTTCGACCAACAGAAAGAAGGCGACCAGGAGTTTACGATAGATGGAATTAAAATTTTTATGCACAAAGCACACCAAATGTATTTATTGGGTATGCAAATAGATTGGCAAGATGGCCTAAATTCTAGAGGATTTACATTTAGCAACCCAAATGCTGCTAGTTCTTGCGGTTGCGGAACAAGTTTCTCTGTTTAGAAAGAATATTTTGTAACATTTTAAAGGGTCTCGTTGTCTTAACAGCGGGACTTTTTATTTTTATATCCCAATGTTTTTATCTCCATAAAATGACTTATACCGAAAACGTGAGGCTTGCCCTGCAATCAATTAAAAGTAATCGCTTGCGCACTATGTTAACTGCGCTAATTATTGCAATTGGATTATCTGCTTTGGTAGGTATATTAACTACACTTGATGCTGTAAAAGCTAGCATGACCGAAGCTTTCTCTAGCATGGGTGCTAATTCGTTTAATATTAGAAACAGAGGTAGCGGTATTAGAATTGGTAACGGAAAAAGACCAAAACCATTTAAATCTATAAGATATGAGGATGCGGTAAAGTTTAAACAGCGCTTAAATGCCCCTGCAAATGTAGCTATTAGTGTTTTTGCCAGTGGCGGATCTACGGTAAAGTATAAACAAGAAAAAACAAATCCCAATATTAACATACAAGGGTTTGATGAAAACGGCTTAGGTTCTCAAGGATTGGAACTAACGCTTGGGAGAAACTTTAGTGCTTCTGAGGCCTTGGCAAATACCAACATCTGTATTATCGGTAGCGAAATTGCAAAAACCGTGTTCAAAAACGAGAGTCCGTTAGATAAAGTAATAAATGTTGGCAACAACAAGTTAAAAGTTATTGGTGTATTGGCAGAAAAAGGTTCTGGCATGGGGTCAAGCAGTGACAGGGCTGTTTACGTACCGCTTTACAAAGCAAAATTGATAAACTCAAATGCAAATCCATCTTACACTATCACCGTTGCGGTACCTAATAAAGCAATAATGGATAATGTTATTGGCGAGGCAACATCAACCTTTAGAAATATTAGAAAAATTAAGATCAAAGAGCCTAACAATTTTGAGATTACTAAAAGTGATTCTGTTGCGCAAAGTTTAGATGAAAACTTAAAGTACATCGTTTTGGGCGGTATAGCCATTGGTGCTATTACTCTACTTGGTGCTTCAATTGCGTTAATGAATATCATGATGGTTTCGGTAACGGAGCGTACCAGAGAAATTGGCGTTAGAAAAGCTATTGGTGCAAATCCATCGGTTATTAGAAAACAGTTTTTAATTGAAGCGGTTGTAATTTGCTTAATGGGTGGCTTTTTTGGGATAATGCTTGGCGTGGGAATTGGGAATTTGATATCCTTTTCTATGGGTGGAGCATTTTTGATGCCTTGGACATTTATTATCACCGGTTTTATACTATGCGTGATAGTAGGGATTTTCTCAGGATATTATCCTGCGCTAAAGGCATCTAAACTGGATCCTGTTGAGGCATTGCGATACGAGTAAGTATTGAAAATAGCTTTAATTGAAAGTTGTTTTGTTAAAGCAATAGATTGTTTAGCTGAGGTTGCGACAGAATATTTTGAACTCTATCTAACTCTAACGCAGCCTTTAATGCATCGGCATGACGAAGGTGGTGCATATCGCTTCCCATAAAATCTATCATATAATTATCTACCAACTCTTCGGCGGTTTGCTTACACCCTTTGCCATAATATCCTGTTAAGGAAATGGTATTTAACTGCAATAAACAACCTGCATCTTTTATCTGCTGGTAATTATCTGTGTCTCCGTAATAATAAGGGTAACGCTCTGGATGCGCCAAAACGGGCTGATAACCTGCAAACTGAATTTTTGAAATGATGTCGTAAAGGTTGTGTGGAGCATTAATGTACGATAGCTCGAACAAAAGATATTGTTGCGCACCAAAAGTAAGCACCTCCTTCTTCTCCACTTTTTTCTCAAAAGTTTCATCCAAATAGTATTCGGCTGCTGCTTCAACCGTAATATTGATATTATTTTGCGCTAAACCTTCTCTTAAAATATCAAGCGCTTTATTAATTGTATCTGGCGTATTACGAAAATAATCGGCCATAACGTGCGGTGTTGCAACCAGTTTCTGGTAACCTAATTCCTCAAATCTTTTTGCCAATAGTATAGCATCATTGATGTTTTTTGCACCATCATCTATACCGGGAAGGATATGCGAGTGCATATCTGTTTTTACAGCTGAAAAATTAAATTCGGGATCCTTTTTCTTTTTAAACCAATTAAGCAAAACCTACCTCCCTTTATATTGACTGCTAATTAACCCGTTCACTACATTAAAAGCCATAAAATCATTGTTTACTAAAACATCTTTCATTAGAAATATTATTCCGTTTAGCTATATAACGTATTTTTTTAAGCTACAGATGTTCTGGTAAGTTTAAAAAAATCGCGGTTGAATACATTTTACTTTGATAAATTTTATGTAGCAATTTCTCCATTTCATTTTTCAAATCGTATTGTAAATCTTCATGCAATTTTTCAAATTTCCTTAATGTAACCAATACCGCCTTTACAAAGTAAGTTGCAAAAATATCCTCATAGTTTTTTATACTAGAATGAACTTTTCCTTTAAAATCAGTTATGGCATTATTATATAGGAAAATCCTCAATTCAACATCCTCAAGTACTGCTTTCGTAACCCTTAAATTATGATTAACCAATTTGGCCAACTTACGTAAACTTGTTAGCACATCTCTTGCATTTAGGTGCTTATTTTTGCTAAGCAACTGCATCTCTTCCAAAATCGTGCTTTTTATTGCGTCAACCCTATCTTTTAGATCTTCTTCGTTTTCTAACAATAGAAAATGAAGGTGTTCGGTAAGCACTTTATCCTTTGCCACCAAGCGCAATAGCAGTTTGTCTTTTTCTTTTGGTGGCAAAGCCAGAATTTCTAGCTTAAGATTTTTATGCTCACTTAATTTCATCTAAAACGGATTGTCTTTTAAATATTTTTCCCAGTTCCAGGCAGAACTCATCATCTCATTTAAATCCAGCTCTGCTTTCCAGCCTAAAACTTCGTTTGATAATTTAACATCGCCATAGGTTTGTTCCACGTCACCTTCTCGTCTTGCACCTATGGTATAGTTTAATTTTTCTCCAGTTGATGTTTCAAAAGCGTTGATAATTTCTAAAACTGAAGAGCCTTTTCCGGTGCCAACGTTAAATACCTCGTAATTAGCGGTATCGCCTTTTTCTAATCTTTTTATTGCCGAAACGTGTGCTTTTGCTAAATCTACTACGTGAATATAATCTCTAACCGCAGAACCGTCTGGCGTGTTATAATCGTCTCCAAAAACTGTAATAGGGCCACGTTTGCCAATCGCAGACTGTGTGATAAAAGGCACTAAGTTTTGTGGAACGCCAATTGGCAATTCTCCAATTAAAGCAGATTTATGCGCACCTACCGGATTAAAATAACGTAAAACGATTACATTTAAATCTGGCGAAACCGCACAAGTTTCCTGCAAAATTTCCTCTGCAATTTGTTTAGTGTTGCCATAAGGCGATTCTGCCTTTTTTACAGGGGCATTCTCATTAACAGGTAAAGTATCAGGCTGTCCGTAAACTGTACAAGAAGATGAAAACACCAATTTAATTTTGCTATTAAATGCTGTTAAAATATTAATTAAACCGTAAAAATTATTACGATAATATTTTAGTGGATTTTGAACCGACTCTCCTACTGCTTTAGAAGCAGCAAAGTGGATGATTCCATCGATGTCTTGGTTTTCCTTAGCAAACGCAATTACTTCTTGCTCATTACATAAATCAAGTTGCTTAAACGCTGGTTTTTTACCAGTTATCTTTTCAATTTGATCTAAAATTTTTGGATCTGAGTTTGAAAAATCGTCAACAGCAATAACATCATAACCTGCGCTAAAAAGCTCTACAACTGTATGCGACCCAATATAACCTGTACCGCCAGTAACTAATATTTTCATTTGTGTATAGTTTATTATTTAAGACAATGAAGCCACCAAGGAAGAATGCGCTTAGCAGTTTAGCATTATTTATTATAGGTTTTAAAATTTTTATGTTCTTTGTTTGTAAGTGCGTCCTTAGGTAGCGATTTGAAATACTCATAAGTAATTTTTAATCCTTCTGCCCTATTCACTTTGGGCTCCCAATTTAGCAACTCTCTAGCTTTTGTAATATCTGGCCGTCTTTGCTTAGGATCATCCGTTGGAAGTTCTTTGCATACAATCTTTTGATCTGTACCCGTAAGTTTGATGATTTCCTCAGCAAAGTCCATCATCGTTATTTCATCCGGGTTACCAATGTTTACCGGCTGTGCATAATCGCTAAAAAGTAAGCGATAAATTCCTTCAACTAAATCATCAACATAACAGAATGATCTGGTTTGAGTTCCGTCTCCGAAAACGGTTAAATCTTCACCTCTCAGTGCCTGACCAATAAATGCTGGTAAAACCCTACCATCATTAAGTCTCATTCTTGGCCCGTAAGTATTAAATATTCTTACAATTCTGGTTTCCAAACCATGAAAAGTGTGATAAGCCATTGTCATTGCTTCCTGGAAACGTTTTGCTTCATCATAAACACCACGTGGTCCTACCGGATTTACATTACCCCAATATTCTTCTGGCTGAGGATTAACGGTTGGGTCTCCGTAAACTTCTGATGTAGAAGCAATAAGCAGTCTAGCTTTTTTATTACGAGCTAAGCCTAATAAATTATGAATGCCCAATGAACCAACTTTTAAAGTTTGAATAGGAATTTTTAGGTAATCTATTGGGCTAGCTGGTGATGCAAAGTGTAAGATATAGTCCAAATCTCCAGGAACGTAAACAAATTTAGAAACGTCATGATGGTAGAATTCGAAATTCTCCAACTTAAAAAGATGTTCAATATTCTGTAAATCGCCAGTAATTAGATTGTCCATTCCAATTACATGAAACCCTTCCTTAATAAATCTATCACAAAGATGTGAGCCCAAAAAGCCCGCTGCTCCAGTAATTAAAACTCGTTTGGTATTTGCCATTAGTCTATTAATTTTCTGCCTATGCTATTGTAGTAGTAGCCTAAATCTACCATTTTCTGTAGGTCGAAAAGATTACGGCCGTCAAAAATCACTTTGTTGTTTAAAAGACTTTCCATTTTTTCGAAGTCGGGATTACGGAAAACTGACCATTCTGTAGCTATCAATAATGCATCAGCATCATTTAACGCATCGTACTGGTTTTCTGCAAACTTAATTTTGTCTCCCAAAATAGCTTTTACGTTAGCCATGCCTTCTGGATCGAATGCAGTAACCGTAGCCCCATTTTTTACCAATGCATCAATAATATACAATGCCGGAGCCTCTCTGATATCGTCAGTTTCTGGCTTAAAAGCTAAACCCCAAAGTGCAAAATGTTTACCTTTTATATCGTTTTTATAATATTTTAGAATTTTGTCTACCAAAACAGTCTTTTGTCTCTCGTTAACGTTCATTACAGCTTTCAGTATTTGAAAATCGTAATCATAAGTATTTGCAGCTATGGCAAGTGCTTGCACGTCTTTCGGGAAACAACTTCCGCCGTAACCAATCCCCGGAAAAAGAAAACGTTTTCCGATACGATCGTCGGCACCCACACCCTTACGCACCGCATCTACGTCAGCTCCAACAATTTCGCAAAGGTTGGCAATCTCATTCATAAACGTAATTTTTGTAGCCAAAAATGAGTTTGCTGCATATTTTGTCAGTTCTGAGGAACGTTCGTCCATGAAGAAAATAGGATTTCCCTGACGAACGTAAGGCGCATAAAGTTCGGCCATTAACTTTTGAGCTTTCTCACTTCTTGTACCTACAACTACGCGGTCGGGTTTCATGAAATCATCTACTGCTACGCCTTCCCTTAAAAACTCTGGATTAGAAACCACATCTATTTCAACAGTAGTGTTTTCTGCAAAAACTGCCTGAACCTTATCTGCTGTACCAACAGGAACCGTCGATTTGTTGACGATAACTTTATATTCGGTTACTAGTTTAGAAATATCTTTTGCTGCGCCCAAGATATAGGATAAATCGGCTGCACCGTCTCCGCCCGGAGGCGTAGGCAAAGCCATAAATATAATCTGTGCTTCATTTACCGCCAATGCTAAGTCTGTTGTAAAAGATAAACGTCCCTGCGCAATGTTTCTATGAAAAAGAACATCTAAACCAGGTTCGTAAATTGGTACTTGGCCGTTAATCATTTGTTTTACTTTGGCTTCGTTCACATCAACACAAATCACGTCGTTACCTGTTTCGGCTAAACACGTGCCTGTTACTAAACCAACATATCCTGTTCCAACAACAGCTATTTTCATAAATTATCTCTAAAATTTGTTGGAGCGAATATACTAAAACAAAGGTAAATATCGGCTTTACATGCCTAATATTAAACCAAATTAACGTTGCTACATCTTTATTTTTCCTTTATAGAATTTACAAATAGCGCTAATAATCAGAAAACAAAAAATTTATTGTAGCGTTTATGTTATCTTCGCCGTTCTCTTATTACAAAAGTTGCGTTTTATATTTTATTTTATTAAAGTTAATGATGAGAACAAGCGGTTTTTTAAAACTTATTTTATTATACGAATGATATATAAAAATTAGCATTGCAAAATTCGGACACTAATCCATCAACCGGAAATATAATTAGATTTAGGTGTTAATTACCTTAGAAACGTATCAACCTTACAGAACAAACAAAACTTGAACACAATCACACCTCCTTTGATTGAAAATACTAAAAACCATCATCCATCGAATTTGGCCAACATTCCTAAAATATCGATCATTACCGTAAATTTAAATAATTTAGCTGGCCTGCAGAAAACTGTAGAAAACTTGTTGAGCCAAACTTTTAAAGAATTTGAATTTATAATTATCGATGGTGGTAGCAAAGATGGAAGTAAAGAATATATCCAAAATATAAGCGAGCATTTGCATAAGTGGGTAAGTGAACCCGACAATGGCATCTATAATGCAATGAACAAAGGAATAAGGATGGCAACGGGCGAATACATTTGTTTTTTAAATAGCGGAGATATTTTCCTTGAGAATACCACACTAAAATCTGTTCACAGCAAACTAAATGGAAATATCGGTATTTACTATGGAGATATGATTTGGGATGAAATTAAAAGAAAACGACTTATTCCGGCTCCCGCTAAGTTATCTTTTCCATTTTTACTTATACATAGCATTAACCATCAATCGTGTTTTATAAAGAAGTCGTTATTTGACGAAATTTTTTACTACAACGAAGATTTTCAAATTATCTCAGACTGGGAATTTTTAATTTACGCCGTATGCAAAAAAGAAATTCCAACCAAGCATCTTGAAATGACAGTTAGCGTATACGATGCAAATGGTATTTCCAGCCATATTGCTAATCAGAAATCTATTTGTGCAGATAGGCAAATGGTTGTTGACAAGTACTTTCCACTTTTTGACTTTACCGCTAAGGATGTTGCGATTTTGTACGAAAAACGCGGAAAACAGTTTTTGAGAATCAGAAAACATAAGTTTGCCTACAGAACGTTAAAATGGTTTATGAGTTTAATATTGGTTTTTCTTCCAAAAAAACATAATTAATTGCGCATGAAGGTTCTATTTGATCATCAAATGTTTTCTCAACAACGTTATGGTGGGATTTCGAGATATTTTGCAAACATCTATAATTCAATACAGAACACAACAGATATTCAAGCTAGTATTTCTGTATTACATAGCAAAAACTATTACATTAAGGATTTCGACGCAATTTTAAACAACTGGATTGGCAATGTTCTGCTTGCGAAAAAATCAAGAAGCAATAAATGGAATAAACAATATTCCAAATACTTGATAGGCAAAAACAATTTCGACGTTTTTCATCCTACATATTTTAACCCTTATTTTTTAAAACGTCTTAAAAAGCCTTTGGTGGTAACGGTGCACGATATGATTTATGAAGCTATGCCAGAATACTTTCCATCAAATGACCCACTGCCTTATCACAAAAGGCTACTAATGGACAGAGCTGATAAAATAATAGCAATTTCTGAAATAACTAAGGCTGATATTTTAAAATATAGTAATGTTAACGAAGATAAGATTGAGGTTATCTACCATGGCATAGATTTAAGCACACCAAATCATCAGAATGTAGCAAACCTCCCTAAAAACTATATTCTATTTGTTGGAGACAGAGAAAAATATAAAAACTTCCATTTGCTAGCAGAAGCATTTAAAATAGTTTCGCTAAAATACGATGACCTAAAATTCGTTTTAGCGGGTGGAGGTCCGATAACATATGGTGATTCGGAATTTCTACGAAGACACAACATATTGGATAAGACGATACAGCTATCTGCCAGTGATGAGCAATTGAACACCTTATATAAAAATGCAATTTGTTTTGTATATCCCTCTCTATATGAAGGTTTTGGTCTTCCCATTTTAGAGGCATTTAAAAATAATTGCCCAGTTTTGTTAAGTAACTGCAGCTGTTTCGAAGAAATTGCCGGAGATGCTGCACAGTACTTCGAAGGGCAATCTTTAGAAGCACTTGTATCAAAACTAACTTACATTATAGAAAATGAATCGACTAGAAAAGAGATGATTAATTTAGGAGATAAAAAATTGTTAGAATATCCAATAGAGAAATGTGTTGAACAGACTATTGAGCTTTACAAAACTGTTAGTTAGCTAATACTATTTTCGTTCTTATTTATTTCTGCATCGATCTGCGCTAATAAAAAATTCAAATTTTTCATCCGTTCTTCATCGAAATAAGTGAGTTTATGCATATTGATAGACTTAACTAATTCTTGTATGGAGCAATAATTCGTACCATCTACCAATACCCTTAAAATATGCGGCAGTGTATCCGATACAACAGAACATTGCAAGTGTTTCAGTTTACAAACAACTAATTCGTTGTACAAAACCTGAAAAAAGAAATAATTAATGATTTTGTCTTCCGTTTTCCAGTAATTTAATATTAGGTCAAACATCGTCGCAATCATTATGCTACCTCTTTTTGCGAAAATGATGCTATTTAGCATTTTTACTTTATATCGGGGATTCCAACTCCAATAACTCGTATGTGGGCCATCCCAAAAAGATTTATTTGGTTCGTAGTTGCTACGCTGAAATACAAAATAATCTTGTTCGGTGTATTCTTTTGACAATGGCGCTGTGAGCAAAATTGTTGCGTCTAACCAAACGCCACCATAAACATGTAGCAATGCAAGACGTAATAAATCTGAAAAAAACACTCTTGAAAACTTCAATTCGTTTTCATTGTTCCATATAAATTCGGGAAAATCTAAATAATCTGATATTGTTTTATCATTTAAACGCACCACTTCGTAATCGCCTTTATACCTATCAACCGAATCAAAACAGCGCTGTACTACAGGTGGCAAATCAACATCATCGGCCTGTTGGCCCCAGTATTGCCAAATAACTTTCTCACCAATATGCTTTTTAGGATACAACGAGTTTCTCTCAATTTTTCCATCAAAATAATCCACAATTATCGGATGCCAAAATTCCGCAATCCTTTTATGTCTACGAGCTACTATCTGATTTCTAATCAATCCCCAGATTCTATTTGCCAAATATTTAAGGTTTAAGAAATCCTTCCGCTTACTCATAACCTTAATGTCCTGCTTTAGATTGAATAATACAAATACCGAACAAATACCATTTAGTTGTTCCGCTAGCTAACAGTTTCTTTTTAAAAATGCGCATTCCTAAAAATCTATAGCGTATAATAATTCCAGGATCGCCGACTATCTTAACACCGTGTTGCTTTTCAAAATCTCGCTTAAAAACACGTAACGGCTCCATTTTTTTGCTCCGCTCGCTTTTAGCACTTTTATTTAGC
Source organism: Pedobacter namyangjuensis (assembly GCF_003313325.1). Classification (GTDB taxonomy): domain Bacteria; phylum Bacteroidota; class Bacteroidia; order Sphingobacteriales; family Sphingobacteriaceae; genus Pedobacter; species Pedobacter namyangjuensis. The sequence continues at coordinate 19,896 of NZ_QMHQ01000004.1, forward strand.
ATCGTTAATGCAGAGCTAGGGTGATACTTATAGTAATAAATTGCATTTGGTACTGCAACAACTTTATTGGCTTTGCAAACAGCGGTTAGGGAGAAAATCATGTCTTCGGCAATTTGCACATTCTGATCGAACTCAATTTGCTCAGAAATTAAAAATGAAGTTTTGAACAAATATTTAAAGCAATAGCCCTCGCTTCCAACTTTAGCAAGCTTTAACTTATCTTCTTTTGAAACCGCTAAAAACGCTTGTTGATTAGTGTAGGATAAACTCGGTTGCCTTTCATTTATAATTCCGCAAAAAACTACTTCTGCATCATATTTCAACGCCGAAGAAAGCATTTCTTCATAAAAATTAAGACTGATTAGATCGTCCGGATCCATAAAATGAACATACTGCCCCGTTGCATTTTGCAATCCTACGTTTCTGGCAGCAGATACGCCCTTATTTTGCTGGCGAATAAGTTTTACTGGATACTGAGCTGCGATTTTTGCCGTATCATCGATAGATCCGTCATCAACAACTATGATTTCAATGTTTTTATAAGATTGGTATTTGATATTTTCAATACACTGCGACAAATACAAAGCCACATTGTATGCAGGAATAATAACTGAAATGAGTTTTTTATCTTCCATGTAAAATTAATAACCAAACCACTTTTTTATAACATATCTTAATCTTCCTGTTGTTACACCTGGAATTTTGAAGTTGTGTTTTTTAGCGAAATCATGCATTATTTTTTTGGCATGTTTTCTATCTTCACGTCTTTTCTTCACATGAACCGGATCATTGCTCGTCATAATAGAATTTTCCTGATGGCGATACCTATATTCGGCACCAGGCACTACTACCAATTTCTCAGCAAAATAAAGTGCAGGAAGCGAAAACATTAAGTCCTCCATCAGTCTGCCTTCCATAAAACGTAAATTTTGCGCTTTTAGAAAATCTATGTTAAATAAATAACGCCAAACGTAACCAATCTTGCCTACATAAGTAGATTCTAATCTGGTTTTTACCGTTGTGTAAACGACTTTTTCAGGAAACAGTTGTGCTTTTTGCGGTCTAGCTTCATTAATCATTCCACCACAAGCTACGTCTGCGTTGGTTTCACTTAAAGCGGCGTGCATCAAAGTATAATAATCTTCATTAATAGAATCATCAACATCCATAAAATGAACATATTTACCCGTAGTAGCATCTAATCCAGTATTTCTGGCGAAAGAAAGTCCTTTATTTTGTTCCAGTTTAATCAGTTTTACTGGATACTGACTGGCCAGCTCTGCCGTAGCGTCTTTTGAGCCGTCGTCGACTACAATAACCTCTAAGTTTTTGTACGATTGGCCTAAAACATTTTCAATGCAGGTTTTCACATACAGCTCGCCATTAAAAATTGGTATAACTACCGAAATTAAATCTTTTTCCTCCATGATTTTAAAGTTCGAAACTAGATTTATCTGGTAAAATACTGTTAAAAGCTTCTTCTACTCTTGCCATGGTTTGCTCATAGTTCCTCATGTGTTCGTTATCATTTATGCAAACCAGCGAATAAGATTGATCTTTAATAGCCTTAATTGCTTTCTCTGCTTTAAACAATAACGGAAACATTTTGGTATTTTGATAGGTATTGTACGCGTTAAAGTCTGATTTGCAAATTTGCCACGTCCTAAACAGCTCTTGTGTATAATCTTTCGGACTACGGAATCTGTTCACAGACATTGCCGATAACTCCTCGCTTTCTTTCTCCCAAACTTCTTCAAAAGTAGATTTTAAGTACGGCTGTGCATTGTGCGGCGTTCTTAAGGTTATAAACTTATCGTAAAATGATAATCGTTTAGTTAATCTACCTCGGCTACCATAACTTTCATCGTACCATTTATCATGGTCCCGCTTTAAAACTTCTTTTTTATCAAAATGCTTATTAATAATGCGAATATTGTTTTTTAAACATTTGCTCCACAAAGACAAACCAAAATTCAATCTAAAAGCAGCAATATCGTTTGGTAAACCATTTTTAAAAAATCGCTCTTCTGTAATGTTATTAATAATGAAAAAGTCATCATTGAAGTACACAAAGTGTTCGGAGAGTCCCGGAATTTTATGCAAATAAATCTCAATTAAGCTAGAGTTAAATACCGGAAGAAATTTCTCTGGAATATAATCTGAATGATTAACCAGATTTAGCTTTGGGTGGTTGATATTCAGCCAGTCTGGATGCTGTCCGCAAGTTACAAAATGGATCTTCCTTACCCATGGTGCAAACTTTTCTACTCCTCGAAACCAGTACTTTAATAGGCCGTGATCACGAAAGCGAGATTCTGCCACTTCGTTTTTAGTATTATCTATTTTACCCGAATAGGTGGCGAAATCCTCCTTCCATTTCGGATCTTCCATATCTACCCAAGTTACTACAAAATCTATCTCCATAAAGCCGTTTTAGTACTCATCATTCAAAGAATGGATAAAGATATAGAAATTCATTTATATCAATTAAAATACGAAGTAAAATATCATTCCGCTACACCTATCAAAGAAAATATATTGGTGTAGCTACAATTTTGGTAAATTTGAAACCGGTTATGATAATGTAATAGCCCAGAAATCTGAATAACACGCGTAAATGAATCAAGCAGTAGCAAATTTTATAACGGCATTTATTCCAAATAAAGCAAAACGAGAAAAATGGCGTGGCGCTTTGGTTAAAATTAATGTTGGAATGGTTATCAAAAAAGCGCTAGCTGAAATTGTTGCGGGTCTCATTCCACATAAAATGACAAGGAACAGGTGGCGGGGCATTTTACGTTACGGACCTTTTAACGCCATCCGTTTGATGCTAAAAATGCGTAGAAACAAGGCAGTTAAACCAACACATTTTCTCGCTGTTTGTGCTATAGCTAAAAATGAAGGCCCGTATTTTAAAGAATGGATTGAATGGCATCAAAAATTAGGCGTAGAAAAATTTTATATCTACGATAACGAAAGCACCGACAATACTAAAGAGATTTTAGCTCCGTACGCCGAAAGCGGTTTGGTGGACTATATTTTTTGGCCAGGATTAAAACAACAATTAATTACCTACGATGATTGCCTAGAAAAGCATCGATTAGACGTACATTGGATTGCGGTTATTGATATGGACGAATTTATAATTCCCATAAAGGATGAAACCATCCCTAAGTTTTTAGAAAAATTTGAAAACGCGGCAGCTGTAGAAATTAATTGGCTGGTTTACGGTAGCGGAGGCGCAAAGCAAAAGGAAGCAGGCACAATTATGGAGCGTTTTAAAAAACATTCGCTACCAAATCATTATTTAAACCGCCACGTTAAAAGCATTGTAAATCCTCGTCGTGTATTTTCTTTTATCGGTTGCCACGAAGTTGCTCGAATGAACGGCAAAACATTTGATTCTCATGGAATTCCCCTTAAAAAACATTTTAGAGATAGAGAACCGCAGCACGATGTAATTAAAATCAATCACTATGCCGTAAAATCTTACGATGAGTTTTTGCAAAAACGTGCCAGAGGCAGAGCGAGAATTTTAGACATAAGAGGCTTGGATTATTTTGAGGAATATGATTTAAATGATTTGGAAGATAACCAAGATTTTTCAAAAAAATAAAAAAGCCTTATCAAAAATAATTTCCCAGAATATTTCAGAAGGTCGTTATTCCCAGCTTAACTGGACATCGTAATGCATATATCTTTTTAAATTATTATGCTTTAAGATTCCCACATACGTGGGAATGACGATATATCTTTTTTAGCCAGCACCTTATTAATTACTGATTTTTAGCTTAACTCACAGACATTTCTGCTAGTGCTTCTATAAATTTCGGGTGATCGTTGAGGCTTTCTACCAACTGTACATGTTCACCTCCTAAAGCTCTAAATTCTTCGTGATATTCTACCGTAATCTCGTAAAGTGTTTCTAAACAATCGGCAACAAAAGCCGGACTAAATACCAACAAACGTTTTTTTCCCTCAGCAGCTAATCTTTTTAAAACATCTGTAGTATAAGGTTGTACCCAAGGTTCTTTACCTAAACGAGATTGAAAACAAACGGTATAATTTTCTTTTGCAACACCTAATTCCTTGGCCAATAACCTTGCGGTATCATGCCCTTGGGCAGAATAGCAAAATTTATTGGTATCGTTAAAAGTTTGGCAACAATCTGCACTTTTTAAACAATATGCGCTGGTATGGTCGCATTTTAGCAATTGTCTTTCTGGCAAACCGTGAAAACTGAATAACACATGATCGTAAGTTTCAGGCTGATGTTTTCTTGCGTTTTCAGCAAAAATCTCAATCATCTGTTTATTATCATGAAAAGAATTAATGAAAGAAATTGGTGGAATAGTTTGCCACTTACTTACCAGCTCCATTACCAACTGCATTACCGATCCTGTACTTGCCGAAGCATACTGCGGAAACAATGGAATTACCTTAATACTTTCTACCAAACCAGCTTTTAGTTTAGCTAAAGCGTTTTCTATCGACGGGCTCTGATAGCGCATTGCTAACTCCACCTGGTAATCGCTACCCAACTTTTCTTGCAACAGCTTTGCTTGAATCTCGCTATAATAAAGTAAAGGAGAGCCGTTTTCGTTCCAAATTTCTTTATAAAGTTTAGATGTTTTTGGACTACGAAAAGGGACAATAATACCTTTTACTAGTAATGTACGATTGAGTTTCGGAATATCAATTACTCTTTCGTCCATCAGAAACTGATCAAGATATTTTCTTACGTCTTTAGTTTCCGGACTATCTGGTGTACCCAAATTCACTAGTAAAATTCCCTTTTTTGCCATGTTTTGTGCTTAACCAAATTGGTTATTTGGTGTTATTTTTAGAGTTGCAAATATACGTTAAGTAAAAATCTCTTAAAAGGATGCTTAGTTACGAATTAGCAATTAATAGAATAATTACTTTTTTATGATAGGATTAAAGCGATTCCAATTTTGCTTTCACGTCTTCCATTAACCACATCGGGGTTGATGTTGCTCCACAAATGCCAACTTTATCATTCTCGCTAAACCAAGTACTGTCCAGTTCTTCTACGTTAGAGATGAAGTATGAAGATGGATTATATTTTTTGCAAACATCGTACAGAACTTTTCCGTTAGATGATTTTTTACCAGAAACGAATATGATTTTATCAAAGTCGGCTACAAATTTCTCCAACTCTTCATAACGATTAGAAACTTGTCTGCAAATGGTGTCGTTAGCTTTAACATCATACCCCCTGCTTAACAACTCGTCTTTAATTTGGTAAAACTTATCGGTGCTTTTTGTGGTTTGGCTATACAAAGTAAACTTGTTTGGGAGCGCTAAAGTATCTAACTCTGCTATATCCTGAAAAACAATTGCGTTACCATTAGTTTGCCCCTGCAGACCGATAACTTCTGCATGCCCATGTTTACCGAAAATTAAAATTTGCTCGTCATCGTCATACGAGTTTTTAATTCTGTTCTGCAGTTTTAAAACCACCGGACAAGAAGCGTCAATTAGCGTAAGGTTATTGTTAAGCGCCAACTCGTAAGTAGACGGTGCTTCGCCATGTGCTCTAATTAAAACCTTTTCGTTATGTAACTGATGCAATTGCTCATGGTCTATAATGCGCAAACCTTTTGCTTTTAACCGAAGCACCTCTTCATCGTTATGTACAATATCCCCTAAACAATAAAGATAGTCCTCATTATCTAATATATCTTCGGCCATGTCTATTGCATAAACAACACCAAAGCAAAAGCCAGATGATTTATCTATTGTTACGTTTAAATTGTATGCCATTTTATTTATCCAATGTAGATACAAAAATACATAAAAAGAGTTTTAGAATTTAACGCTTAAGATGCTTTTTGCGTTTGTTTTAGTACAGCATTGTCATAATGTTTATTGAACTCGCTTTTTAAAAGCTGTAAACTTACATACTCTTCTGCTTGCCACTTGGTTAAATAGGTTTTCGCTTTTGGCCTACGGCTGTTAAAATAATCTACCAGCGTTACCGCAAAAACGGTTTGAAATTTCTTTTGCGAAGCATTTAAAACTTGCATAATTCCTTTTTCAAAAGCAATTTGGCTAACATGTATAGATCTTATTTTACCTTGCGGAAAAATTAAAACCAGATTTTGCGGATCGTTTAACAACTGGCCTGCATAAGTTAACGTTTCTAACAGATCTTTTCCTTTAGCTTCTGGCGCAAAAGCACCAAAATATTTAAGGTAGCTCGTTTTTTGATAATCTTCGGCAGTAACTAAAACATGAAATTTCTTTTTTAAAACACGTTTGTTAAGTTGAAAAAGCATATATCCATCCCACCAACTAAAACGATTGGCTAATAGCAATATCGCTTCATTAGGGTTAATTGATATTTTGTTGTTGGTAAAAGCACAAAAATTTTTATTAATGATATAGCTGATATACCATGAGTAGAAATTATAGATAAATGCGTTTTTACGAGGGAGATACATTTACGGAAGTTGCAAAAAAATTAAGGTATTTGCAACAAGAAAAATAAGTTAGCTTTTTATGTTTTGTAGCGCAATTTCAGTACAAAAATTGTAGTTAGCTCCTTCTTTTCGCTGTATTACCTGTATACGTTTGTGGTAAGCCCAATTTTACAGCAACAGGTAATGCCACTTCAATAAGGGCTATTTAACTTACAGCAATGCATTTTTTACAGTTAACTTTACATCACGCAAATTTCTACTTGCTTAAAAAAATTGCAACATGCCACGCATACTTAAATTGAAGCAAATGCCTGCGTAAAATAAACCCGATATACGCGGAAAGCGCCGAAAATGAAATGAAGGCCTTGTAGCATTAGCGGGACTAGCCTAACCAATGTAAAATAGGCTTTGATTTTCTATGTTAACTTAAATAAACACGATCTTCCTCGCCATCTACATCCATAACCACATCTACGTGTTCTTTTAAAATGGTAGAAAGCTCGAGCCCTACAAAATCTGTAGCGATAGGGAAAATTTTGTGGCTTCTATCTACCAATACCACCGTACGGATTTTTTTATGCGGTGTATTTAAAAAAACACCCAAACCGTAGGCCAAGGTTTTGCCACTGTTCAACACATCATCTACCAAAATAATAACCTTATTTTTCCAGTCGGCGGGTTCTAAATCTGTTTTAGCAACCAGTTTGCTATTTTGCTTTTCTAAATCTACACGCAGTAAGGTAGATTTAAATGGTGCTATTTTTTGCAAAACTTTTTGCAGGCGAATGGCAAGTTTATACCCTCTATCCCAAATTCCGGCAAGTACAATTTCTTTTTCATTAAGATTGTCTTCTAAAATCTGGTAGGCGATTCTATTTATTTTCTGATCTATTTGTTTCTTATCTAGAATTAAAACCTGAGTATCTGGCATGGCTTGCTTTTATTTTGCTATACAAAAGAACGATTTTAAGCCTCAAAAACAAACACAAAAAAATATTTTACTTTTTTTTGCAACGTTTAGCTACCTATTTGCGTCTAATGATTACAAACCAATAAATATCCCTATTATGAACTTATCAAAGACTTTTAAAAGCAGCATACTTTTATTCTTAGCAACCATACTTTTTAGCGTAAGCGCATTTGCGCAGGCTAGCAAAAATGTTGTTGTAAAATCGTTTAATACCGTAACTATTAGTAGTGGCATGGATTTGTATTTAACGCAAGGCAATACAGAAACGTTAGTTGTAAAAGGTTCTACAGATGCTATTAAAGACGTAATTGTTGAACAAAGCGGAAGTGCAATTAAAATTAGATATAAAGATGGTGTTAACTGGGGCAGAATTTTTAAAGGACAGAGCATTAAGGTTTATGTTAACTATAAAACTTTAAAATCTCTTAGCGCAACAGGTGGTAGCGATGTGTACACAGAAAACACCTTAAAAAGCGATGCTTTATCTTTAACCGCAAGTGGTGGTTCTGATCTTAAATTAACTTTAGCTGTTAAAGACTTAACCCTAACTGTAAGTGGCGGTAGCGATGCCGAGCTAAAAGGAAGTGGAGAAAATATGCAGGCAACCGCAAGTGGTGGTAGCGACATAGATGCTTTTGAATATGTTGTTAGCAATGCCAAAATTCAGGTAACTGGAGGTAGCGATGCTAACGTAAATGTAAGTAAAGCATTAGAAGCAAGTGCAACTGGCGGTAGCGATATCAACTATAAAGGCAATGCAGCTTTAAAGCAAATATCCTCATCTAAAAGTGGCGATATAAAACGCGTTAAATAAAATATTTAGCTTGATGCCAGCTGTAAAAAGAAAATAAATTTTAGTTTAGTTTTTAGTAAAAAAGCCAATACCGCGGATGCGATATTGGCTTTTGTTGTTATTATTAAAATGGATAAATTTTACTTTGAATAAGGATAATACACAAAGTTTGCACCCTCTGGCACTACAACAAAAATGCACATAAATGCATCTGGCTTTTTATAGCTTTTTAAAAAGTGTTCTTTCTTATCGGGATTAATAATTCCTTTTTGCACAAATTCTTCTAAGGTAGAAGCTTGTATTGTCCATTCGGTATTTAACTCTGCTCTGTTTAAAATAATTTCGCCAATATTAACTTCGTGCTGATGAGCAATAAAAATTGGGTAAGATGAAATTCCTTCCACCATAATTTCTACTGCTACCTCTTTAATAGACTCGGCATAAAAGGTTAAGTCTTTTTCTAAACTAACTAGCGGACTAACTTTTTTTGCCTTATTCTCCCCGCCTTCTCCGTTATTTAAATTTAATAATTCTTCAGATTCCATAAACACACTAATTAGCTACTCAATATTTTTTAATTGTAAAAGCACTACATTTTCTACGTGTTGCGTATGCGGAAACATATCAACAGGTTTAATGCGCACAACATCATATTTTTCTTTTAATAATGCTAAATCTCTAGCCTGCGTAGCTGCGTTACAACTCACATAAACTATCTTTTCGGCCTCCATTTCCAATAAGCGTTCTACGACATCTGTATGCATACCGGCTCTTGGTGGATCAGTAATAACCACATCAGGTTTACCATGCTCGCTAATAAAATGAGGGGTTAAAATATCCTTCATATCGCCAGCGTAAAAAATGGTATTATCAATACCGTTTAATGCCGAATTAAACTTTGCATCTTCAATTGCTGTAGGCACATATTCTATACCAACTACTTGTTTTACATTGCCAGCAACAAAGTTGGCTATTGTTCCAGCACCAGTGTATAAATCGTAAACCAATTCATCACCTTTAAAACCAGCAAACTCTTGTGTAATTTTATACAACTCGTAAGCTTGCGCTGAGTTGGTTTGGTAGAAGGATTTAGCACCAATTTTAAACTTTACCGTTTTGCCATTTTCTGTTGGCATTTGCTCAAAAATGTGATCTCTACCCGCATAGGTGATTACTTCTTGATCAAAAATGGTATCATTCTTTTTCTGATTCTCGATGTACAATAAAGAAGTGATCTGTGGGAAAGAAATTTTTAAATATTCCATCAAGCCTTTTATCTGCTCCTGTTCTGCATAAGCAAAAACAACAGCTACCATTATCTCGCCGGTTGAAGAAGTTCTAATGATCAAATTTCTTAAAGCACCTTCGTGATTACGCAAATCGTAAAAACTTAATCCATGTTCTAAAGCATAAGCTCTTACACTTAAACGGATGTTGTTACTTGGCTCTGCCTGCAAATAACAATGTTCAATATCTAAAATTTTATCGAAACGTAAGGGAACGTGAAACCCTAAAGCATTCATCTCTCTGCCCTCTGCTTCAAACTGCATATCGTCGGCGTTTAACCAACGTTTGTTAGAAAAAGTATATTCTAATTTATTACGATAGTATTTATTAACCGCAGAACCTAAAATTGGCTCCATGTGTGCGGTATCTATTTTAGCCAAACGCTGTAGCGCAGCCTCAACATTTTTATGCTTAAACTTTAATTGCGCTGCATAATCCATATGTTGCCACTTGCAACCACCACAAGTACCAAAATGACTGCAAAAGGCCTCTGTTCTTAATTCAGATGGCGTTATTAGCTTTTCGATAATCGCTTCGGCAAAGTTTTTCTTCTTCTTTACCAAACGCACATCAACCACATCGCCAGGAACGGCTTTGTCTACAAAAATTACTAATTCGTCGGCCTTGCCTACCCCTTTTCCCTCTTCTGCAATGTCAATAATGCTTAATCCTGCAATACGGATTGGTTCAGCATTTCTACGGTTTCTACTCATTGCCGCAAATATAATAAAAAGGTATAAGGTTAACGGTTTTCGGGATTAAGGAAAAAACAAATGGAAACGATAAGAATTAAGGAGCAAAGAATAAGGATTACAGTTTGCAACTATAAAAATTTAGCGCATACAGCTCCATTGAGCTTTTATAAACTCGCTATCGATTTAAATAGACGACAAAATGTATTAGCCAAGAACTTTTAGAATTAAGCCAAAAGCACCTTCTAGCCAATTAAAATTCATGTCGAATTGTTCATCAACCATTACCGATATTTCTAACGTTTCCTTGCTCATTTCAATAGGTTTACAATGATAATTACACAAATGTAAGCTATTTTGAACCAAAAACCAAAACGGTATATGTTATTTAAGTGTTAAGTTTGTCATTAACTAGAAAAGCAACGCTTACTGCATTTTTTAGGCGAAAGTCCCGCTATCGCTTCAATTCCCGATGAAAAATCGGGAGATTTTCGCTTTATCGGGTTTAGTGAACTCGGGATTGAACAACGATTTGAGGTTGCATTGATTAGAAAAAAAGGATTGCTCAATTGGTATTTCCCTCTATCCAGATTTGCAATCTTGAGTCAATATCGGCGAATCTGTAATTTGATTACAACTGATGGATAAAATAGCTGGATTAGAAATACAGAGACAGACCTTTGCGATTACAAATCGCGAAGAGCATAAGTAGAAAGGGTGTTATTCTAGCCACAGATTTTGGCTATTCCAGATCTGTAACCCGCAACAAAATGGAAAAATTAGGTTGGTTGTTGAGACGCCAATTGATAATTAAAAAGAATTATAATGCTGCCTTAACCAAGTAAGGCAAAATCTCTTTCTGAAAAGTTACAAAGTTCTTGCGCACATCGGCATCACTTACCGAAGTAAATGCAAATGAGAATACGATGCTCTTACTTGCCTTAAGCAAGAATGCCAATCCACCTCTGCGTGCTGGGTTTTTCTTAAAATGATCTAGTTCTAAGTATGCAGAAAGCAACAAAGCCTCTAGCTGATCTGAAAGATGTTTTAAAAATTCTTGTGAGTTAGCATTTTCGCGTACAAAATCCCAGCCAATAAACTCGTTACAAACCGTGTAAGATAGCCTACAAGTTTTCATCACCAAAGCTTTTAAATGTTCTTCTTCACTAGCAAATTGAACCTTCTGACTTAAAATTTCATGCAAATTCACGTCAAGATAGTCCATTAAAATAGCATCTAAAACCTGTTCCTTACTGTCAAAGTACTTGTAAATAGTAGCCTTAGCAATACGAGCTTTTTTGGCAATCTCGTTTACACTAGTTTTATGGTAACCATATTTTCTAAAAAGCTCTTTAGCAGCTTTAATTATACTTTCTTTAATTTTTTCTGGCTCCATTAATTAACTACGCGTAAAACATTACCAGCAATGATAACATTATATTGTTTTAGGGATGTTTTTGCTGGCGCTTTAACTGGTCCGCCATCAAACAAAGAATATTTAGCGCCAGAAACTGGGTCTGTAGCTGTTAAAGATCCTTCATCAATTACTATTGGTGTTTTTTTCTCCGGGTTAACAGTGCTACATCTATCATAAGCAACGTAAGCGTCTGGTCTGCGGTAAATAATAATGCCGGCTACACCATAACCAGAAAAACTAACAGCACCACCTGGGGAGCTTAACCTGTTTAAGCTCGGATCTGTAATTGGTTTGCTAAAATTAACCGGATAATCGGGTATTAGATTTTGCTCTTTAGCGCAAGAAGCGAAAAGTGCAAATACCAAAAGCAAACCACACAGTTTTTTCATATTATATAATTGCAGTTTTAAACTGTTTTAAAAAACGCACATCGTTTTCAGAGAAAAGGCGTAAATCCTTAATCTCGAATTTTAAATTGGCGATACGTTCTATACCCATTCCAAATGCAAAACCACTATATTTTTTGCTATCGATACCGCAATTTTCCAATACATTCGGATCTACCATACCGCAGCCTAAAATTTCTACCCAACCACTGTACTTACATAATTGGCAACCATCTCCCTTACAAATTGTACAAGAAATATCCATCTCTGCGCTAGGTTCTGTAAATGGGAAATATGATGGTCTGAAACGCACCTTTGTTCCTTCTCCATAAAGTTCCTGTACAAAATAGAAAAGTGTTTGTTTTAAATCCGCGAATGACACGTTTTCATCAACATATAAACCTTCTACCTGATGGAAGAAACAATGTGCTCTCGCAGAAATCGCTTCGTTACGGTAAACGCGACCAGGCATTAACGCTCTAAATGGTGGTTGACCAGCCTCCATCATGCGCACTTGTACAGAAGAGGTATGTGTACGCAAAGCGATATCGCCTTTTTCGCCTCCTTTTTTAATAAAGAAAGTGTCTTGCATATCTCTTGCAGGATGTTCTTCTGGGAAGTTTAAAGCAGAGAAGTTATGCCAATCGTCTTCAATTTCTGGACCTTCAGCTACGCTAAAACCAAGCTTGTTAAAAATTTCTACAATTTCTCTCCTAACCAAAGCTAAAGGATGGCGAGTGCCAACTTCAAAACCTTCGCCAGGTAGAGTCATATCAAAATTAGCGCTAGCAGTTTCCGTTTTAGAGTTTGCGGTTACTTCGTTTAAGGCTTGATATTTTGCTTCTGCAAGTTGTTTAAATTCATTTAAAACTTTACCGAGTGTACGTTTTTCCTCAGGCGAAACTGCCTTAAACTCATCAAAAATATCTTTTATAATACCTTTAGTCCCTAAAAAACGAATGCGGAATTTTTCCAGTTCGTCGGCACTTGTTGTTTCAAAAGAATTGATTTCTGCCGTATACTTTGTAATCTGGTCTTGTAACATGCGCCAAATATACGGCATTTTAAAGAATTATTTTATAGCCTAGCGGTTCAAAAACAAAGTTGAAATGGTTTTATTACAAGGAAATGAACTAGGATTGCAAAAATTCTATTTTAAATTTTTGTTAAAATAATCTACCGATTTATCTAAAATTAATTGCCAATCGTCTGTTTTAGAGAAAACATGGTCGGCACCTGCAACAAAAACAAACTCATTAGGAACCTTCAAACCGTTTAGTTTATCGGTGAAGTTTCTAAAAGTTGTAAAGTCCTGTTTAGGTAAACCTGCCACATCGTTATTTTGAGGAAAAACATTTAATGTTGGAACAGGTCGTTTTTCGTTAGCTACAAATAACGGACTTATATTTTCGTATGCAGTTTTGCTTTCTAAAGAAACTTCGACGCCAGTAAACCTTAACCCTGCTTCAAATAAATAAGGCGGATAAGACTGCCAATTCGGAACATTTGTAAAAACCAAATCCAAAGCTCCAGCCAAATTGGAAACAGCTTTAACTTTATTTGAATTTACATCATTATATGCATAAAGAAGCGATAAAGTAGCACCAGCGCTGTGGCCTACCATTGCAACTCTATTTTTGCTTACCACCCAATTTTGCGCATTAGCTAATGCGTGCTCAACCGCCAAAGCCATATCCGCAACTTGGTCGCTAATTTTAATGCTACTAATTTGTTTTTGGCGTGGTATATTGTAGAGTCCTGCCGAGTTTACCAAACGATAATTAACATTCAATACCGCATAGCCCGAGGCCGCCAGATATTTGGCTTGCGATGCCAACTCCCTTTTATCGCCACCAATAAAACTACCTCCATGAACCAAAATAATTACACTAGTATTTGTTGTACGGTTTGGGGGCAAATAAACATCCATTGTTTGCTTTGGATCTGGGCCATAAGCCACGTCAACTAGCAATGAAGCTTGTGCTTCAGATTTCCACGAGGGCTCAACAGATTTCTTACAAGACGCTAAAAAAAACAATACTAAGGTAACAGCAATTAAATTTGCGCTAAATTTCATGGGGATAATTTTAAGTAGAACGAATTGGGTGTGATTAAATTACACCCAATTCTTTACCAACTTTAGTAAACGCAGCTATTGCTTTATCTAGATGATGTTGATCGTGACCAGCTGAAAGCTGAACCCTAATTCGAGCCTTACCTTGCGGTACAACTGGATAGAAGAAACCGATTACATAAATTCCTTCTTCTAACATTTTAGCCGCAAAAGTTTGTGCAATTTTCGCATCGTACAACATTACAGGTACAATCGGGTGAAAACCAGGCTTAATGTCAAAACCAGCTTCGGTCATTTTTTCGCGGAAATATTTAGTGTTGCTTTCAAGTTTATCGCGTAAAGTTGTAGTACCGCTTAACATATTTAAAACTGCAACAGAAGCACCTGCGATTGCTGGAGCCAAAGTATTCGAGAATAAATATGGGCGAGAACGTTGACGCAACATATCGATAATTTCTTTTTTACCAGAGGTGAAACCACCCGATGCACCACCAAGCGCCTTACCTAACGTACCGGTAATAATGTCAATTCTATCCATTACATTAAAATGCTCATGCGTACCACGACCAGTTTTGCCTATGAAACCAGAGCAGTGTGATTCGTCAATCATTACTAATGCCTCATATTTATCTGCTAAATCGCAAATTTTATCTAAAGGAGCTACCGATCCGTCCATAGAGAAAGCACCATCTGTTACAATAATCCTATGGCGACAATCTTTTGCAGCAATCAACTGTTTTTCTAAATCTTCCATATCCGCGTTTTTATAACGGAAACGTTGCGCTTTACATAAACGAACGCCATCGATAATCGAGGCGTGATTTAGTTCGTCAGAGATAATTGCGTCTTCAGCATTAAACAATGGCTCAAAAACACCTCCATTTGCATCAAATGCCGCCGCATATAAAATAGTGTCCTCGGTGCCTAAAAATTCAGAAATCTTTGCCTCTAATTCTTTGTGTATATCTTGGGTTCCACAGATAAAACGCACCGAAGACATGCCGTAGCCGTAATCATCAATCGCTTTTTTGGCAGCCTCCAAAACTTTCGGATGCGATGAAAGTCCCAAATAGTTGTTTGCACAAAAATTAATTACTTCTGCCCCAGAGCTAACTTTAATATCAGCACCTTGTGGCGTAATTATAATACGCTCACGTTTAAATAAGCCAGCGTTTTCTATTTCTTCTAGTTCTTTTTGTAATACAGGTTTTAAGGTTTTGTACATAATATTTTATTTGATGCAACCAATTGGGAGTAAAATTCGTCACAAATATAATATTTTGCTCGTTAACAAACTTTAACACATTATTTGCGTTAACTTCTACAACTTAAGCAGATATTTATAGCTTTAAACTTTATATGCGTAAAATTTACCTGTTGCTAATGCTCTCATTAGCCATATTTAATTCTTCTGTTGCCCAACAATTTCAAGTAAGCGGAAAAATTACCGAAACTTCTAAGGAACCTGTTGCCTTTGCTTCGGTGTACGTAAAAAATACAAACAAAGGAACATCGGCAAATGCCGAAGGTTTATACACGCTTAATTTAGATAAAGGAACTTATACTTTAATGTATAAGGCTATTGGTTTTAAAACTATAGAAAGGCAGG
Source organism: Pedobacter namyangjuensis (assembly GCF_003313325.1). Classification (GTDB taxonomy): domain Bacteria; phylum Bacteroidota; class Bacteroidia; order Sphingobacteriales; family Sphingobacteriaceae; genus Pedobacter; species Pedobacter namyangjuensis. The sequence continues at coordinate 35,570 of NZ_QMHQ01000004.1, forward strand.
TTACTGTTAATAGCAATTTGATAGCAGATCAGGTTTTACCATCAGAGAGTTACACTTTAAATAATGTTGTAATTACCTCAAATGCAGAAGACCCTGCTTATAATATTATTAGGCAAGCGATTGCTAAACGAAAAATACACTTAAATGAGGTTAAGGAATATAGCACCAACGTATACATTAAGGGCTCGCAAAAACTAGTTGGCGCACCTAAAAAGTTTTTTGGAAGAGATATACAAAAAACGCTTGATTTAGATACCAACAGAAAAGGCATCTTATACTTATCAGAATCAAGGTCTGTATTTAGTTTTAGAAGACCAAATGATGTGCATGAAGAAATGATATCATCCAAAGTGTCTGGAAGAAATAATGCATTTAGTTTCAATAAAGCATCGGATTTAATCATCAATTTTTACGATAATCTTCTATTTGAAAACAGTGGACTGAGCTCTAGAAGTTTTGTATCGCCCATTGCAGATAATGCTCTTTTCTATTATCGATATAAACTGATAGGGCAAACGGATGAAAATGGTGCAACTATTAATAAAATTGAAGTTATACCACGCAGAAAAAACGATCCGGTTTTTAGAGGTACAATTTATATTGCAGATGAAAGTTGGAGAATTGTAGGTACGGACCTGTACTTAACAGAGGAAGCGGGAATTAATTTCATAGACACTTTGAATGTTAGTCAGCAATTTGAAAAATTTGAAAATGTTTACATGCCTACAACAACTAAATTCCAGTTTAATGGCGATGTAATGAAATTTAAATTTGAAGGCTATTATGTAGGTATTTACAGCGATTACAACTTGAAGCCTAATTTTCCAAAAGGACATTTTACCGCCGAAATTTTAAAGATCACGAAATCGGTTAATAAAAAGGATTCTTTGTACTGGATGAATGCCAGACCAATTCCTCTATCCGATGAAGAAAAGCTTGACTATCATCGTAAGGATAGCATCGCCCTGCGAAAAACTTCAAAACACTATCTAGATTCCTTAGAAAAAGTTAACAACGATTTCAGCTTATCGAAGATTATTTTTACCGGCTACAGCATTAACAATAGATACGACAATAAATATCTTTCATTCGATCCGATTTTACGTTCTGTATTTTACAACACAGTTGAAGGACTGGCAATGAAATACGGCATAACCTATAGAAAGAATTTAGAAGACAGAAAATATTTCAGTATTAGACCAGAGGTGAGATATGGATTTTCAAATCATATATTTACTGGAAACTTATATGCTAATTATTTTTATGATCCATTAAAAAGGGCTTCTGTTAGCGCAAGTTTCGGTACTGAGATATCTGATTTAAATAGATACGGCTCAATGAGCTTACTATCTAACTCAATTAACACGCTTATTTTTGAGCGAAATTTATCGAAATTCTATAAAAAGGAATTTGCTAACATTACCACCACCAGGGAACTTGCAGATGGATTACAAGCGGCCGTTGCGGTAGATTATGCAAAAAACTCAACCCTTCAAAACACTAGCAATTACAGTTTTAGAGATTTAAAGGACGAAGAATTTACCTCAAACAATCCTTTTACCCCAACTGTAGAGACGCCTTTGTTTCCTACACATCGCTCGTTTAATGTATCTGCTTCGCTAACCTACACTATAGGGCAAACTTATATTACCAGACCCGATGGTAAATTTTACCAAGAATCGAAATATCCCCGTTTTCAGTTGATGTACCGAAAAGGCATAAAAAACATCTTCAATAGTGATGTAGATTACGATTTATTGAGTTTTGAAATTTATCAGGAAAGAATTAGTGCAGGCTTATTTGGCTATACATCTTTTGTAGTGGGTGCCGGTAAGTTTTTAAACAACAAAGCTGTTTATTATCCCGATAGCAAACATTTTAGAGGTAATAACTCTACTATCTTTCCACCAAACCTGCGTAAATTCAGGTTTCTAGATTTTTACCAATACTCTACTGATGAGCATTATGGAGAGGCACATATTGAACATAATTTCGCTGGTTTCTTTTTAAATAAAGTTCCGCTTTTGCGTAAATTAAAACTAGAGGAAATAGTTGGCTTCAACTACCTAACTCAGCCAGACAAGAAAAACTACAAAGAACTTTATTTTGGAGTAGAGCGCTTAGGTTTTGGAGTGAGTTATGGTTACTCATTTGATGGTGGGAGAAAGGTAGATCAAGGTTTTAGAATTACTTACGGTTTTTAAAACCTTATTTAACACGGAGGGGAATTAATTAACGCTCAAACTTATAGCTTATAAATTCAACTCAATTTATTATCTTTGCCCCTATTAAACGCCGTTTGCAACGGTATCAATAGCTTATGAAATACAATACCTTACTTTATTACTGCTATTCTCCAATAGCAGATGCAGAACAATTTGCAACAGACCACTTAGCTTTTTGTAAATCTTTAGGTTTAGTTGGCCGTATTATAGTGGCCGAAGAAGGCCTAAACGGAACGGTTTCTGGTACGCCCGAAGCTTGCCAGGCTTACATGTCTAATATTCATGCCGATGAACGTTTTGCTAAAACCGAATTTAAAATTGATGAGGTTGAAGAACTTTCGTTTTTAAAAATGCACTGTCGTTACAAAGCAGAGATTGTACATTCGGGCTTAAGAGATACTTCCATCATCGACCCAAATAAAGCAACCGGCAAATATTTAGAGCCAAAAGAGTTTAGCGAAATGTTAGATAGGGATGATGTTATTGTGTTGGATGTTAGATCTAATTACGAGCACAATCTCGGCAAATTTAAAAACGCCATTACATTAGATATTGAGAACTTTCGCGATTTTCCGGATCAAATTGATGCGCTTGCCCAGTATAAGGATAAAAAAATAATGACCTACTGCACCGGAGGTATTAAGTGCGAAAAGGCATCAGCTTTGCTATTACACCACGGTTTTAATGATGTTTACCAATTGCATGGCGGTATTATCAAATACGGTAAAGAAGCAGGTGGAAAAGATTTTGAAGGTAAATGCTATGTTTTTGATAACCGTATTGCAGTTGACGTAAATTCGGTAAACCCAACGGTTGTATCTGTTTGCTATAATTGTGGCAAAACCACTCCAAAAATGATTAACTGTGCAAATCCAGAATGTAATGAGCACATTACGCAATGCGATGATTGTGGAGAAGAATTGCAAGGTTGTTGTTCTGTTGCCTGTACTACAAATCCGCGTAAACGCCCTTATAATGGAACTGGTTATTATGTAAAAGTACCACAGCCTGTTGCAGTTAAGGAAATTTAAATTCTGTTTTACCAACTAAATTACTGTAGCTTGCCTTAATTGTTTTTCGTAGTTTCGCGAAACAGTACGCTCGTTTTTTCTAAGTTTATTATCTCCATTTTTTATTAGAGAACTTGTTTGTGTAGATGAAAGACAGTTTTTTTAAGTTAGTATTCCTGGTAATTTTATCGTTCGTTTCGAATAACGCATCGAGCGATGAGATTCAAAGCATTGGCGTACCTTACGTACAAAACTATCCTAAATCGGCTTATTTAGCTGGCAACCAAAACTGGTCAATTGCGAAAGATAAGGAAGGCATTATGTATTTTGGCAATGCCGAAGGTTTACTAACTTTTGATGGCAAGTATTGGCAACAATATAAAATGCCGAACAGGCAAATTGTTCGTTCGGTTGCTACATCTGGCGACGGCAAAATTTATACCGGTAGCTTTGGTGAGTTTGGTTTTTGGTCTTATCAGGATAAAAGGCTTACCTATAATTCTCTGGTAAATCTTATTCCGAAATCAAATAAACTTACAGATGAGATTTGGAAAATTTACATTCATGGAAAAAAGGTTCTGTTCCAGTCGTTCTCTACAATATATGTATACGAAAACAACAAAATAAGCATTGTAAAAGCGCCCAACGCTTTACTTTTTCTACACCAGGCCAACAACAAAACCTTTGTTGAAATTTTAGGCAACGGACTTTTTGAATTACAAGGAAACAAACTAGTGGAACTACCCGGAAGTAAAATTTTGGGCATCTCGGGGATTTTATCTGTATTGCCCTACAAAGGCAATTCATTGATAATTGGCACAAGTAAAAACGGTTTGTTTATTTACGATGATAAAGGCTTTACACCTTTTAATACTCCGGCAAATAATTTCCTTAAAACGTATCAATTGAATAATGGTGTACGCATTTTAAACAAGTACTATGCTTATGGTACTATTTTAAATGGATTAATCATCATTGATGAAAATGGGAAGATTGTACAGCGGATAAACAAATCTAGCGGCTTGCAGAATAATACCGTTTTAAGTCTTTACGCAGATAATGAACAAAATTTATGGGCAGGCCTGGATAATGGAATTGATAGAATTGAGTTAAACTCACCACTGTATTTCTATTTCGACAAAATTGGCCAATTCGGGACAGTATATTCTAGCATCATAACGCAGGGTAAAATCTACCTAGGCACCAATCAAGGACTGTTTGTTAGCAATTGGATCCCGCAAAGCGGAAATCTCTTTAACAATTTCGATTTTCGCCTAGTTCCTAATTCTCAAGGCCAAGTTTGGGATTTAAGTGTTATAGATGGACAGCTAATTTGCGGTCATAATGATGGAACATTTAACATTATTGGAGATAGATTCGAAAAAATATCTAACATGAGCGGAGGTTGGACCGTTAAAAAACTTCATTCCAACCCAAACTATCTAATTCAGGGAACTTATACCGGTTTAGTAATTTATGCAAAAGATGCTAGCGGGAAATGGAAATTCAGTCATAAAATAAATGATTTTGGAGAGCCTTCTAGGTATGTGGAACAAGATAGCAAAGGCGATATTTGGGTAAGTCATGCTTATAAAGGTTTGTATAAACTAACCTTAACCCCTGATTTAAAAACTGCAAAAAACATTCAGTTTTACAATGAAACAAACGGATTGCCAAGCAATTATAACGTAAACATGTTTAACGTAGAAAACCGCATTATTTTTTCTTCGGATGCAGGGTTTTTAGTGTACGATGAAATTAGCAACAAGTTTAGCAAGTACGAGGCGTTGAACAAATCTCTGGGCAGCTTTAACGCATCAAATAAAATTATCCCGGCAGGTGCAAAAAAATACTGGTTCATCAATCACGGAAAGATGAGTTTGGTTAACCTGTCTACTCCTGGAAAAATACAAATAGATTCGAGCAGATTTAGCGTATTAGATGGCCGAATGGTTCAGTATTATGAAAACATTAGTCAAATAAGCAATAACATTTATCTTGTAAGTGTAGATGATGGCTTTGTAATTTATAATGCGAACAGCACCGCCAATAAACAGAAAGCATTAAAACTTCCCTCTATTTTGATTAGAAAAGTAGAGGATATTACAGATAAATATGTTTTACTAACCGAAAATGGCAATTTAAACGAGGATATAGAGATTCCATTTGCCAGAAACAATATTCGAATTTCCTATTCCCTTCCCTACTACCGCCAATCGAAAGTTAGGTTCCAGTATTACCTAGAAGGATATTCTAAACAATGGTCTGAGTGGAGTTCGGCTTCTCAAAAAGACTTTACCAACCTTGGACGAGGTAGTTACGTTTTTAAGGTTCGTGCAAAAATCAACGAAGAAAGCATAAGTGAAATAACAGAATTTAAGTTTACCATCTCACCACCTTGGTACGGCAACAACTTTGCTATCGCGATTTATTTGCTGATTGCCGTAGGTGCGTTAATTATCGGTAAGAGAATTTACGAAGGGAAATTGAGACGAGATCAGGAAGCAATCACGTTAAAATTGCAGCAAGAGAAAAATGAATTCCTAAAAAAGGAAACGGAAGCAAACGAAAAACAAATCAGTAAAATCCAGACCGAAAAGCTACAGGCTGAATTGGCTGTTAAAAACAGAGAGATTGCCAACTCGGCAATGAGCTTGGTTTACAAAAACGAATTACTTCAAAAGATAAGTGAAGAAATGACCAAACTTAAAGACGAGAATGGCAAACGCTTATCTGAAGATCAACTGCGTAAAATACAAAAGGTAATAGATGATGGAATGAATGACGAACGTGATTGGAATTTGTTTGAAAGAAGTTTCAATGATGCGCACGAGAGTTTCTTTAAAAAGCTAAAAGCGAACCATCCAGATCTTGTACCAAACGACCTAAAACTTTGCGCCTATTTGCACATGAATATGAGCAGCAAGGAAATGGCATCTCTGCTAAATATCTCTTTAAGAGGAGTAGAAATACGTAGATATCGTTTGCGTAAAAAACTAAATGTTCCACATGATAAAAACCTAACCGAGTTTTTACTGGAAATTTAGGACTACATCATTACCTCTCAAGAGCTAAAAACTTACCACCTAGAGTTCCGTATCATTACGCTTTCAAAACTGTATTTGTAGTAGTGCTAATTTTCTTGTTACAAACCAAAAAACGAGGTTTTTGAACCAAAAATCAAATTATTCTGTGTTATTGAGATAGTAAAAACAAGCACCTTGATGTAGTAATGTTGAGGTAACTACACTTGTTTAAATCGAAACAAAAGCGAACATTAGAGTAATCAATTAAAACAAATATAAATCAGTATGAAAAAAATCTACACAAAGTTTTCTTTGTTGACTTTATTGTGCGTGCTTTTATTAAACGTTGCTTTTGCCCAAAATGTTACAGTTAAGGGTGTGGTAAAAGATGACCAAGGGGTCACCATACCATCGGCTAGCGTAATGATAAAAGGCACCAATGGTGGAGTTCAAACAGACATGGAAGGTAACTATTCAATTAGTATACCAGCTAACGGCACATTAGTTTTCAGTTACATCGGTTTTACTACACAAGAAATAGCTGTAAATAATAGAACCTCTATAAACGTTACCTTATTAATGGCAAAAAATGACCTAGAGCAAGTAGTTGTGGTAGGTTATGGAACACAGAAAAAGAGAGATGTAACAGGGTCTATTGCCAGTGTAAAAGGTTCTGACATAGAGAAATTCAATGTAACTAACCCAATCGCGGCTTTACAAGGTAAGGTTCCGGGTTTAACCATTACAAATTCTGGTTCTCCAGGTGCAAGTCCTACAGTACGTATTCGTGGTATCAACAGTACAAATAGTGCTAATCCACTTTATATTGTTGACGGACAAATGGTAGACAATATTGACTTTTTAAACCCAGCTGACATTGAAAGTATTGACTTATTACGCGATGCTTCTTCTGTAGCAATTTATGGTTTAAGAGGTGCTAACGGTGTAATTGCAATTACAACCAAAGTTTCTGCTAGAGGAAAAACCACTGTTAATTTTCAAAGTACTTTCGGTATACAAAGAGTTACAGATAGAATTGACGTTACAGATGCTGAAGGATTTAAAAAATTGTACTCTGCTCAGTTAGCAAACTTAAACGCGGCACCTCAGGATTATACTAATTATAACGCCAATACCGACTGGCAAGATTTAATTTTGCGTAATGCAGCTATTAATACTAACTCGCTAAGCATTAGTAACAGTGGCGAAAAAAGTACTACACTAATTAACATTGGTTACAACGATCAAGATGGAGTAGTTAAGTACAATAACTTCAAGAAATTCATTGCTCGTTTAAATGAAGAAATAAGAATTACAGATAAAATAAAAGTTGGTGGTAATTTTACAGGTTTTCATTGGAGAAATAATCCATCACAAGCAGGTTTAAACAATGCTATTTGGGCGGCTCCTATTGTTGCCGTGCAAAGCCCTAATGGTTTGTATAATACTATGCCATTGTTTCAAAGAGCACAAGTTGGTAATGCAATGTATGCTTTAGAAAGAAACAGAAATACAGATATCAACAGAGGATATAGAATAAATGGTAGTTTGTTTGCAGAAGTTAAGTTCTTAAAAGACTTTACCTTTAGATCTTCAGTGTATACCGACTTAGGTTTTAACAATTCTAGAAGTTACTCGCCACTTCCTTTCACAGTAGTTAATTTGGGTGAAGGAGCTGCACCTACAGAAACTTTTTACGATACAAACGTAAGAACTACCGTGGGACAAAGCGCAAACGAATATCGTTCATATCAACAAGATCATGCAATAACTTACGATAAAGAATTTAAAGGTGGGCATAAGATTACGGCTGTTGGAGGTTTCTCTTCTTGGTTCTCATCGAGCACTACACTTTCTGGTTCTCGTAGAGACACTACTCTAAATGTGCCAAACGATCCAAACCTTTGGTATATAAACATTATAAATGCTAACAATCCAACCTTTAATAGTGGTGGTGGTGGCGAGCAATCTAACGCCGGCTTCTTTTTAAGAGGTAGTTATGCTTTCCAAAACAAGTATTTATTAAACGCAACTGTTAGGAGAGACGGTAGTTCAAAACTTCCGCAAAGCAACAGATGGAAAACATTTGGTAGCGTTGGTTTAGGATGGGTTGCTAGTGAGGAATCATTCTTTAAAGATAATATTAAGGGTATAGACTTCTTAAAAATCCGCGGTTCGTGGGGTAAATTAGGTAACTCTAATGGGTTGGGAAGTAATCTATTTCAAGTTGGTTTATCTAACGCAAACACTGCAATTTTTGGCGATAATATTTATACAGCTGTTACAAACGCATATAGGCCAGATCCGAATCTTAGGTACGAAACTGTTCAAGGAATTGACTTAGGTTTAGAAGTTAAAGCATTAAATAATCGTTTGAGTGCAGAAGTTGGCGTTTATAACAAAACTACTACCGATATATTGACATCATTTCCATTGATTGGATCTTTGGGCAGCGAAACTTTCTATACCAACTTAGGAAAAATCACCAACAAAGGTATCGAGGTAATGTTAGGTTGGAACGATAAAATTGGTGATGACTTTACTTACAACGTGAATGCGAACTTTGCTTACAACAAAAACTTTGTAAATTCATTGGGTAACACTACAAATTTCCAAATCCAAGGAAATGGTGGCGTTAACATTACAGAAACTGGAAGGTCTATCGGTTATTTCTATGGATATCAACAAACTGGCATCTATCAAAACACTGCAGATATTGCTCAAAACGGCAGTTTTGCAGATTCGCAACCGGGTGATATCAAATACGCGGATTTAAATGGCGATGGTTTAATTACCCCTGCCGATAGAACTTATTTAGGCACTCCTTTCCCTCCTTATAGTTATGGATTAAGCTTATCAATGGGTTACAAAGGTTTCGATGCAACTATTGAAGGACAAGGTGTAGCAGGAAACAAGATTTACACGCAACGTAGAACTGCTAATTTTGCTGTTTTAAACTACGAAAGCAACAGACTTAACGCTTGGACAGGTGCTGGATCAACTAACGTAGAGCCAATTCTAAATAATGCTAGGTCTAATAACTTCTTGTTCAGCAGCTATTATTTAGAAGCTGGTGATTATTTCAGATTAAGAAATGTACAAGTGGGTTATACTTTCGCACCTAACGCTTTAACTAAAGTTGGTGTTAACAAATTGAGATTGTTCTTAAGTGGTCAGAACATTAAAACTTGGAGCAAAGTTAGCGGATATACTCCAGAGGCTCAAGTTGGAAGCATTTTAGGTGGTGGTGCAGATAACGGCGTTTACCCTGTACCAGCAGTTTATTCATTTGGCTTAAATGTAACTTTCTAAGTTGTTAATCATTATTTAATATAAATAAAATGAAAATATTTAATCACACTAAAAGATATGTTGGCATAGCAGTACTTTCAGCTACACTACTATCAATTAATACGGGTTGTCAAAAATTTCTTGACACAAACAAACAAGGAGAATACATCAAAGAAGATTACCCCTACCCTCTAGGATCAGGTGTATATGATCAATTCTTATTTGGCGCATACAAAGATTTGAGGTCCTATGATGTACACGTGGACGGTTTTATGGTTGCTACTAGTATCAGAAGCGATGATGCAGATAAAGGCAGTACGCCATCAGATGGTGGGGCCGATGTAATCTCAATGGATAACTTCCCGGTTTTACCGAGCAACGGAAGATGTAATGCATTATGGACTGGCTATTATGCATTAATTAATAAGTGTAATATTGTACTAGATCAAATTGAAACTAACCAAGAGTTAGTGGCTACAGAAGCAGTTAAAATTCAATCTCAGGCCGAAGCTCGATTTATCCGTGGCTATGCCTATTTCATGCTTGTTCGTCTTTTTGGAAAAGTTCCTTTGGTTGAAAGCCTATCTACAGTTGCAGGCTCAAACATTCCGCAAAGCACACCAGAGCAAATTTATACTTTCATAGAAAGTGATTTAAACTTTGCTGCTGCGAACTTGCCTTTAGCTTGGGATAAGAAATTTGTTGGGCGTGCAACAAAAGGCGCTGCAAACGGAATTTTAGCAAAGGTGTATCTAACACAAAAGAAATGGTCAATGGCTATGGCTTCAGCAAATGCGGTAATGGTTTCTGGAAAATATGATTTATTAACTCCATACACCAAAATTTTTGGAGAAAGTGGAGAAAATAGTTCAGAGTCGGTTTTCGAAATCCAAGCAACTGCAAGCGCTTCTGTACAAACGGCTAACGGACTTCAAAATTCTAGCCATCAAGGCGTACGTGGTTCTGGTGTATGGAATTTAGGCTGGGGTTGGAATACACCAAGCACTATATTAGAGGCAGCTTACGAGCCAAATGATCCTCGTAAAACAAGAACAATTCTTTACACAAGTACGGGTACAACTCCTGGTATTACAGTTTACGGAGAAACTACGCCGCTAGGTCTACCAAACCCTAGATACAACCACAAAACACATTCTAGTCCGTCTTACAGAGCAGCTGTTGGCCATAACTTTGGTTATTGGATGAATGTTAGAATTTTGAGATATGCAGATGTTGTTTTAATGTATGCAGAAGCTGCAAACGAAGTTGGTGGCACTGCCAATGCAAATGCTGCTTTAGCGGCAGTAAACAGTGTGAGAGCAAGAGCTAGAAAAGATGCACCTGCAGGAGCACCAGCTGGTATTTTACCAGATGTTACTACTACAGATCAAACTTTATTAAGAGCGGCTATACAGCACGAAAGAAGAATAGAACTTGCTATGGAGCATGATCGTTTCTTCGATATCGTTAGATGGGGAGTTTCTCAAGCTGCAATGGTTGCTGCAGGCAAAACAAATTTCTCTGCCAGTAGAGATAATTTATTGCCTATACCGCAAACTCAAATAGATTTGAGTAAAGGTGTACTTAAACAAAACGACGGTTACTAACCTTAAAAAACAGAAAGATGAAATTTTCGAATTTATATAAATACGCAATGTTGGGCCTTATAATTGGCTCAACAACCTTATCTTCTTGTGATAAAGATGATAACCCTAACAATTTGCCAGATGTTAGCGCAGAAGATTACGCTGGGACAATTGACGGTTTTAAAAGCACCGATGAGATTTATCCAAATAACTTGGTAGCTTACTTTAATTTCGACGACACTTACGCCGAAAAGATTAGCGGAGTTACGCCAACTTTAGCAGCTGGAAACAGCTTTGTAGCTGGAGTTAAAGGTAAAGCGGTTAACTTAAATGCTGGTTACTTATATTATGGAACACAATTAGCCGCTTTAAAAACGGATGTGTTTAAAAGTTTTACCATTAGCCAATGGATTAAAATTTCCAATAATGGTTCTAAAAGAACGATGCTGTTAACTATTGCAAGACCTGGGCAATTACAAGGCAATATAAACATCAATTTAAACACTCAAGCTAGACCAGCGTCGAATATCGATTTTCTTGGTATTCAGCCAATATTTTCAGCAGTTGCTGGCACACAAGATAATGCAAATGCTACATTATCTCCTAAAATAGGTCCAGATAATTGGGTTCACTTCGTATTATCTTATAACGGTTTAACCGGAAGATTTAACATGGTGGCTAACGGAGTTAACATTGGTAGCTATAGTGATAGAGGTGTTGGAAACAGTCTTTTCAAATCTTACGAGCCAAGCGAACTTATATTTGGTGCCAATTACAATTTAGTCCCTGGCAAAACTGTAAATACAGACGTTGCTTATGCAGCGATGACAGGGGTTATCGATGAAGTGAGAATTTATAATAGGTTTATTCCTGATGCAATCATTAAATCAATGTATCAGTTAGGCTTAGCAAATAAATAATTAAATTAACTACAGTACCTCACTTTGCAGGTACTGTAGTTTTATCAAACCATCCCCTTGTGAAGCTGACTCAACATACAAATATCAGACTTAAGACAATTAAAACTCTTGCGGTTACACTCCTCTTTTTTTTAGGCATTGCCTGCAAAAAAAACAAATCTACCGGCGATCTTTCAAACGATACTTCACTTTCATTTACCGTAAACAACACCAATAACGGCACCTTAAAATACACTGGTTTAAATTTAAAACCTGCAATAAAATTTAGCTTTACAGAAGCTATAAACACAAATACCGCATCTAGCGGGATAATCCTAAAAGACCAATCTGGCTTTACAGTGCAAACTGCAAACGCTTTTCAAGATGGCGATAAGACATTGGTGGTAACTCCACAAAGTGATTTAAAATCATTCACAAACTACACACTCGCTGTAACTAATGATTTAAAATCTTCCTCTGGCGGAAGATTAATCAACCCTGTTAACATCAGCTTAACAACAGGATTAGAGAACAGCGATAAATTCAACAGAATAACAGACGATGAGTTGTTGACTTTAGTGCAACAGCAAACCTTTAAATATTTTTGGGATTTTGGCCACCCAACAAGTGGCATGGCAAGAGAACGAAACACATCCGGCAATACAGTAACTACAGGTGGTTCAGGTTTTGGAGCAATGGCAATTGTAACAGGTATCCATCGTGGGTTTATTAGCAGAGCTGATGGATTAGCAAGAATGCAAAAAATAGTCGATTTCCTAAAAAACAAAACCACTCGATATCATGGTGCTTTTCCGCACTGGATAAATGGGGAAACTGGTGCTACTTTACCATTTAGCGCTAAAGATAACGGCGCAGATTTGGTAGAAACATCGCTACTAATACAAGGATTGATTACTGTAAGACAATATTTTAGCAATTCCACCGTAGCCGAAACAAACCTGCGTAATGATATTACCCAATTATACAACGATGTAGAATGGGCTTGGTTTAGAAAAGACAATAGTAATACCCTATACTGGCATTGGAGCCCAACAAATGCTTGGGATATAAACCTGCCAATACAAGGTTGGAACGAATGTTTGATAACTTATGTTTTAGCGGCATCTTCGCCAACTTCATCTATCCCGAAATCGGTTTACGATCAAGGTTGGGCACGTAATGGCGCTATGAAAAATGGCAATACTTTTTATGGTATTCAACTACCGCTAGGCACAGCTAATGGTGGCCCCTTATTCTTGTCTCACTACTCGTTTTTAGGTATCAATCCTATTGGATTAGCCGATGCGTATGCTAATTACGAAACGCAGAATAAAGCTCACGCTAAAATAAATTACAATTATTGCGTAGCCGATCCAAATAAATTCGGCTATAGCGCCGATAATTGGGGCTTAACAGCAAGTGATATACAGAATGGTTACACAGCAAGTTCGCCAACTAACGACAGGGGCGTGATAGCGCCAACCGCGGCACTGGCATCTTTCCCCTACACACCTACAGAATCTATGCAGGCACTAAAATTCTTCTATTATAAACTAGGCGACAAAATATGGAAGGATTATGGTTTTGTTGATTCGTTTAGCTTAAGTGAACCTTGGTTTGCAAGTTCGCACTTAGCAATTGATCAAGGTCCGATTATTATCATGATAGAAAATCACCGTAGTAAACTACTTTGGAATTTATTTATGAGTGCGCCTGAAGTAAAAACCGGAATGAAAAACTTAGGATTTACCAGTCCGAATCTTTAAAACACACACCATGAAATACATACTTACTTTATCCCTTCTCGTTTTTTTAGCCGGTTGTTCTGCGCAGAAACATAAAGATGCCATTACTACAAACAAAAAGTTAAGCGATGACGAATTGCTTACAATCGTTCAAAAAAAAACCTACAAATACTTTTACGAGGGTGCCGAACCTACTTCTGGTTTAGCGAGAGAACGCTATCATAGCGACGATATATACCCTCAGAACGATAAAAATATTATTGCTACAGGTGCAAGTGGCTTCGGTATTATGGGAACAATTGTAGCCATAGAACGTAAATTTATAAGCAGAGCGCAAGGCTACGAGCATTTAAAAAAAGGAATAGATTTTTTAGCTAAAGCAGAGCGATTCCATGGCGTTTGGCCACATTGGATACTCCCATCTGGAAAAGCAAAAGAGTTTGGTAAAAATGATGACGCAGGTGATTTGGTAGAAACTTCTTTCCTTGCACAAGCTTTGGTTTGCGTTCGTCAATATTACGCTAACGGAAACGCTGAAGAAAAAGCTTTAGCAAAAAAGGCCGATGAACTTTGGAAAGGCATAGAATGGGATTTTTATAGACAAAACAACCAAAATGTATTGTATTGGCATTGGTCGCCAAAATCTGCTTGGAAAATGAATTTTGCCATCACCGGATATAACGAATGTTTAATTACCTATGTTTTGGCTGCCTGCTCTCCTACTCATGGTGTACCTGCAGAAGTGTATCATCAAGGTTGGGCAAAAAGTGGAGCCATAAACACTAATTTATCGCTTTATAATCACCCTGTTAAGTTAAAACACAATGTTGTTGGTGAAAGTGTTGGACCACTTTTTTGGGCGCATTATTCGTACTTAGCATTAAACCCAAACGGACTTAAAGATAAATACGCCGATTATTGGCAAGAAAATAAAAGCCATACCTTAATAAATTACGATTATGCCATTGCCAACCCTAAAGGTTTTAAAGGCTACGGCAAAAACTCTTGGGGTTTAACGGCTAGCTACTCTGTTAAAGGTTATGCAGCACATATGCCCGATGAGGATTTTGGTGTAATCAGTCCTACCGCAGCACTTTCATCATACCCATATGCACCTAAAGAAAGCATGCAAATGATAAGGCATCTGTATGAAAATTTAGGAGATAAAGTTTGGGGCGAATTTGGTTTTTATGATGCGTACAGCGAAACGGCAAATTGGTTTCCTAAACGTTACATCGGTATAGATCAAGGCCCAATTGTGGTAATGATAGAAAATGGCCGTACTGGTTTAATATGGAACTTGTTTATGAGCGCTCCAGAAATTCAACAAGGTCTAACCAAATTAGGTTTCACTTACAAGAAATAATATAACACACGTAAAATGAAAAGAATAATCTCCTTAATTTTTTTAGCGGCTATTTGTGCCAGTCCATTAATTGCACAGCAGAAAAAAGCTGTAAATCCAGCACAGCAGAAAATGGATAGTTTTATCACTGCGTTAATGGCTAAAATGACTGTCGACGAAAAAATAGGGCAGCTAAACCTCCCAAGTTCTGGCGATATAACTACTGGTCAGGCGAGCAGTTCTGATATTAGCAAAAAAATAAAAGCCGGCCAAGTTGGTGGTTTGTTTAATATCAAAGGCGTAGATAAAATTAAAGCGGTGCAACAAATTGCTGTAGAAAATAGCAGACTTAAAATACCTTTGCTTTTCGGAATGGATGTTATTCACGGCTATCACACGGTTTTTCCAATTCCTTTGGGCATCAGTGCTACATGGGATATGGATGCGATAAAAAAATCGGCCAGAATTGCAGCTACTGAAGCAAGTGCAAGCGGCATTAACTGGACTTTTTCACCTATGGTGGATATTTCTAGAGATCCAAGATGGGGGCGAATTTCAGAAGGTAGTGGCGAAGATCCATACTTAGGTTCTCAAATTGCGAAAGCAATGGTAACTGGTTATCAAGGTAAACTTCAGGCAAACAACGAAATTTTAGCTTGCGTAAAACACTATGCACTTTATGGTGCTGGAGAAGCTGGGAGAGATTATAATACGGTTGACATGAGTCGTGTGAGGATGTACAACGAATATTTACCTCCGTACAAAGCAGCTGTAGATGCTGGTTCCGCAAGTATCATGGCGTCTTTTAACGAGGTTGAAGGCATTCCTGCTACAGGAAGCAAATGGTTAATGACCGATGTTTTACGTAAAGAATGGGGCTTTAAAGGTTTTGTTGTTACAGATTACACCGGCATTCCAGAAATGATAGAACACGGCATGGGCGATTTGCAAACAGTTTCTGCATTGGCCTTAAATGCTGGTATAGATATGGATATGGTAGGCGATGGTTTCCTTAACACCTTAAAAAAATCTCTAGCAGAGAAAAAAGTAAGCATGGATCAAATTAACCGTGCTTGCAGATTAATTCTAGAAGCAAAATACAAGTTAGGCTTATTTACAGATCCTTATAAATTCTGTGATCCAACCAGAGCCGAAAAAGAAGTTTTTACGCCAGAAAATCGCCAGGTAGCAAGAGAAATTGCGGCAGAAAGTTTTGTGTTGTTAAAAAACAGCAACAATACTTTGCCTTTAAAAAAATCAGGTACAATTGGATTAATTGGGCCATTATCTGATAATACCGCAAATATGTACGGCACTTGGAGCGTAGCTGCATTGTTAGATAAATCTGTAACGGTTTTACAAGGATTGAAAAATGCGTTGGGTAACGACGCTAAAATTTTAACGGCTCGCGGTTCTAACTTTTTGGCAGATTCGGTAATGGAGCATCGTTATGTAAACGTTCATAATCCAACCTACAAACGCGATTCGAGAACCGAAGCAGCCTTGATAAAGGAAGCGTTGGATGTTGCTAAAAAATCTGACGTAATTGTTGCCGTAATGGGCGAAGGATCTGAGTTTAGTGGCGAAAGCAGCAGCGTAACCAGTATTGATCTTCCAGAAACGCAAAAAAACTTATTAAAAGAATTAGCCAAAACAGGCAAACCTGTGGTACTGGTATTGTTTACCGGCAGACCATTAGCTTTAAAATGGGAAAATGAAAATTTACCAGCTATTTTAAATGTTTGGTTTCCGGGCAGCGAAGCTGGAAATTCTATTGCCGACGTTTTGTTTGGCAACGTAAATCCGTCTGGAAAATTAACCGCAACTTTTCCTCAAAACGTTGGTCAGGTGCCACTTTATTACAGCCATAAAAACACCGGCCGACCAGAAGCTGGTAAATTCACTAAATTCCGTTCAAATTATTTAGATGTTACTAACGATCCACTTTACCCGTTCGGTTTTGGTTTAAGCTATACCAATTTCAGCTTTAGCGACATCAAACTAAGTTCAAATACCTTAACAGCCGGAAAATCGATTACCGCTACAGTTAAATTAACCAACAATGGCAAATATGATGGTAAGGAAGTTGTACAACTGTACACAAGAGATTTAGTGGGAAGCATTACCAGACCCGTTAAAGAATTAAAAGGTTTCCAAAAAATTAGTTTAAAAGCTGGCGAAAGCAAAGATGTTACCTTTACCATTACCGAAGAAGATTTGAAGTTTTACAACTCTAACTTAAAATTTGTAGCCGAACCCGGCGACTTTAAATTATTTATTGGAGGAAACTCTAGAGATGTTAAAGAAACCAGTTTTAAATTAGTAAAGTAAAAATCAAGCCCTAAGGCGAACAATATAGTTCAATAAAATATGAAAAGAATATCATTAATCTTCGCGTTTTTCTTCATTATCTCTTCAGCATTTGCGCAGGATTTATCTCTATATAAAAAGGAGAATTTTGTAGTGGGTGCCGATACAATGAAGTATCGTATTCTTTATCCTGAAAATTTCGATGCAAATAAAAAATACCCGATTATGTTTTTTTTACATGGCCGAGGTGAAAGTGGTAATGATAATCAGAAACAATTGGCTAACGGCGGAAAGTTGTTTTTAAAAGATGATTTTAGAAAGAATACCCAAGCAATTGTTATTTTTCCGCAATGTGCCGAAACCAGCTATTGGGCTAATGTAGATATCGATGTTGTTAGCGACAAAAGGTTTTTCACCTTTATTAAAGGCGGTGCGCCAACAAAATCAATGGATTTGTTATTGAAACTAACCGACGAATATGTAAATAAACCTTTTGCCGATAAGAGCAAAATCTATGTTGGTGGCCTTTCTATGGGCGGTATGGGAACTTTCGAACTTCTAAGACGCAAGCCAAAAATGTTCGCCGCTGCGTTTGCTATCTGCGGTGGCGATAACCCGGCTAATGCTAAAAAATACAAAAACGTTCCCCTATGGATTTTCCACGGCGGGTTGGATGATGTTGTAAACCCTCAGTTATCTTATAGCGTTTACCGCGAGTTGCGTAAATTGGGCAATACACCAAAATTTACCATTTATCCTAAGGCAAACCACAACAGCTGGGACGCTACTTTTGCAGAACCGCAGTTGTTACCTTGGCTATTTAGCCATAGTAAATAAGGTTTATTACTTTTTAAAGTCATGCCAAATTCAGCATGAGCGGTAAGAAAAAGTTATTAGTTTACTTTGAAAAGCAGTGTTCGGCATCTTATCGGATCAGCAAGTCCTGCCATCCGCTTTACTCTCCCGATGTAAAATCGGGATTCGTGCTCGCTCTTGTCAGGTTTAGTTTACTTAGGCAGTCCTAAGTAACATAGACCCGACATAAACGAAAAGCCCGGAGCGAAGTGCAACGGAGTGAGGACTTGAAATGATGGCGGGACAGAAGTAAAAAAGCAGCACAGGAATTGCTCTTCAAAAACGTTAAATAAAAAAGGCTTGAAGAAATTATCTCCAAGCCTTTATATTTTTCTTAATAAACGCTTTTGTTAGCGCATTACGCAAATGCTATTCTGCCATGTTGTGATAAACGGCCTGAACGTCATCGTCCTCTTCCAATTTATCGATCAATTTTAAAACATCCGCGGCCTGCTCTTCGGTAACCTCATGATGAGATAACGCGATACGCTCCAACTTCGAGCTTTTCAATTCGATCCCTTTTTCCTCTAATGCTTTTTGCAATGATCCGAAGTTTTCGAAAGCACCTTGCGCAACCGCAATATCGTTTCCTTCTTCATCAGATTCTACATAAAGTTCCTCTAAACCAGCATCAATCAATTCGAATTCCAATTCTTCCAAATCCAAATCTTCTGCAGGTACAAATCTGAAAATTGATTTACGGTTAAAAACGAAATCCAACGAACCTGTTTTACCCAGCGAACCATCGGTTTTGTTAAAATAACTACGAACGTTTGCAACCGTACGATTAGTATTATCGGTAGCTGTTTCAATTAAAACTGCTACACCATGTGGCGCATAACCTTCGTAAACAATTTCTTCGTAGTTAGCCATAGATTTATCAGAAGCACGTTTTATGGCTGCTTCTACCCTATCTTTAGGCATATTTACCGCTTTGGCATTTTGCATAGCGGTACGTAAGCGAGAGTTGGTTTCTGGATGAGGCCCAGACTCCTTTACTGCCATTACAATATCTTTACCAATACGCGTAAACTGAACGGCCATTTTAGCCCAACGCTTAAACTTTCTCTCTTTTCTAAATTCGAATGCTCTTCCCATTTTTTATTATTTTGAGTTAGCGATAAGCGGAAAGCGAAAAACGCAGACACTTAACGCCAAACGTTTTTATTTCTTTAAATTATTTAACATATCTTCCGTCATTTTAGCCAAATCAAATTCTGGCTTCCATAACCAATCTTTTTTTGCAAAACTATCGTCAATAGACTTTGGCCAGCTGTTAGCTATTTCCTGTCTCGGATCGTTTTCAGTATAATTTAACTTAAAATCAGGAATATGCTTTCTAATTTCTGCCGCCAAAACCTCTGGCGTAAAACTTACGCCGCCAAAATTGTAACTAGATCTAATCGAAATCTGATCGGCTGGTGCATCCATTAATTGAATAGTTCCCCTAATGGCATCGTCCATATACATCATAGGCAATTCTGTAGTAGCCGACAGAAATGAAGAATAGCTTCCCTTTTTTAATGCTTCGTGAAAAATGTGTATTGCATAGTCGGTAGTACCGCCACCGGGTGCGGCTTTCCAACTAATTAATCCAGGGTAACGGATACTTCTCACATCTAAATTATATTTTTGGTGATAATACTCGCACCAGCGTTCGCCCGCTAATTTACTAATGCCATAAACCGTATTGGGATCCATGGTACAAAATTGTGGTGTGTTTTCTTTTGGCGAGTTCGGGCCAAAAACAGCTATCGAACTTGGCCAGTAAACTTTTGCGGTTTTGTAAACTAAAGCTAAATCTAGCACGTTTAACAAGCCATTCATGTTTAAATCCCAAGCCAGCTTCGGATTTTGTTCTCCTGTGGCAGATAATAACGCTGCTAATAAATAAACCTGTGTTGGTTTATATTTCTGAAAAATGTCTTTCAGCGTGTCTTTTTCTAACACGTTTACAAACTCAAATGGCCCTGCATTTTTAGTTTCGTAATCTGGTCTGCGTATATCGCATGCAACAACATTATCATTGCCATAACCTTTACGTAAAGCGGTTACCAATTCGGTTCCAATTTGGCCGTTAGAGCCTAAAACAAGTATTTTCTCAATCATACAATTTTGGATTGCAACAAAGTTAAAAAAATGCTACAAACCTTATCATCCGCTTGCAATTAATTGTGTAAACTAATTTTTACAAAAGGCTAAATGTTGTAAAACCCTACCTAAGTGTATATTGTACAATATTTGCATTTGTAGCGTTTATAAATAAGTGTGTTAACAATACATCTTCACATTTTTTATTTACTTTAAAGGCACAAAACAAATAATGTAATTTATATGGACAGAAGAGAAGCCGTAAAAAGCGTTGCTTTTTTAATTGGCGGAGCCTTATCGGCTACTACAATAGCCACTTTATTCGACAGTTGTAACGAACCCGGAAAAAGTGGAGTTTTATTTACCGACAACCATGGAAAACTAGTTACAGAACTTGCTGACATCATCATCCCTACTACAGCAAAATCGCCAGGTGCTAAAGCTGCCAATGTTGGTCCGTTTATTACCATGATGGTAAAAGATTGCTACCCCGACGATGCTCAAAAAGCATTTGTAAAAGGATTAGATGATTTGGAAGCTAGCGCTAAAAAAGATTTTGGCAAATCATTCCTAGAAATTTCTGTTAAAGAACGCGAGCAATTGGTTACCAAAGTTAGAGACCAAACTGTTGCAGCGCAAAAAGAAGAAAACGATAAAATTGCTGAAGCCGAAAAGCTAGAGCAACAAACTAAAGGTGCAAGGCCTGAAAAGGAAAAGGCCGGCAACCCAATGGCTTTTAAAGAAGGTCCAAAAAAGGCACCTCAATTTTTTGCTATCGCGAGAGATTTAACCATGCTTGGTTTCTTTACGTCTGAAATTGGTGCAACCAAAGCATACGAATTTGTAGAAATACCTGGCCGTTATGATGGTTGTGTAGATTTAAAACCTGGTCAAAGAGTTTGGGCATAAACAATATTATCATTAAAAAATGAATTTAAATACTAAAGCAACAGCGCAAAATACTTATGATGCGATTGTAGTTGGATCTGGAATTAGTGGTGGTTGGGCTGCTAAAGAACTAACAGAAAAAGGACTAAAAGTGTTAATGCTAGAGCGTGGCAGAAACATAGAACATATAAAAGATTATACCACGGCAATGAAAAAGCCTTGGGAGTTTGAGCACCGTGGAAGGTTAACTGAAGCGCAGAAAGAAACACATCCAGTTCAAAAAAGAGATTATCCTTATCAAGAATATAACGAGAGCTTTTGGGTTAACGATTTAGAATGCCCTTATACCGAAGTTAAAAGGTTTGATTGGTACCGTGGTTTCCACGTTGGAGGTAAATCTTTAATGTGGGGTCGCCAAAGTTACCGCTTAAGCGATTTAAATTTTGAAGAAAATGCAAAAGATGGCCACGGTGTAGATTGGCCAATCCGTTATAAAGATATAGCGCCTTGGTACGATTACGCAGAGAAATTTATTGGTGTAAGTGGCGAAAACGAGAATTATCCTCACTTTCCCGATGGACATTTTCTACCGCCGATGCAAATGAACTGCGTAGAGAAATCTGTAAAAGAGCGCATCGAGAAAAAATATAACAGAAGCAGAATCTTAACCATGGGCCGTACAGCTAATTTAACTGTAGCACATGGTGGAAGAGGAAGTTGCCAATACAGAAATTTATGTAGCCGCGGTTGCCCTTTTGGTGCTTATTTTAGTACGCAGTCATCTACTTTACCCGCAGCAGTGGCTACCGGCAACTTAACACTAAGACCATTTTCTTTAGTAAACGAAATCATCTACGATAAAGAAACGCAAAAAGCAAAAGGCGTAAGAATTATCGATGCTGAAACGATGGAACATATTGAGTATTTTGCTAAAATCGTTTTCGTAAATGGCTCAACCTTAGGTTCTACTTTCTTATTATTAAATTCAACTTCCGCGGAGCATCCAAACGGATTAGGTAACGGAAGCGGCGAATTGGGGCACAATTTAATGGATCATCATTTCCGTTGTGGTGCTTCTGGCCAAGCAGAAGGTTTCGACGATAAATACACTTACGGCAAAAGAGCTAATGGTATTTACGTACCTAGATACAGAAATGTGGGTAACGATAAACGTGATTATGTTCGTGGTTTCGGTTACCAAGGTGGCGCAAGCCGCTCGGGTTGGCACAACGACATTGCCGAACTAGCTTTCGGTGGCGATTTTAAAGATTTAATTTCTACCCCAGGTATTTGGAGTATGGGACTTGGTGGTTTCGGAGAAACACTTCCGCACCACGAAAATCGTGTTTATATTGATAAAAATAAAAAAGATAAATGGGGACAACCAGTATTGGCCATCGATTGCGAGTTTAAAGATAACGAAGCAAAAATGAGAGTTGATATGATGAACGATGCTGCTGAAATGTTAGAAGCATCTGGAATCAAAAATGTAAAAACTTACGATAATGGTTCTGTTCCGGGGATGGCAATTCACGAAATGGGTACCGCACGTATGGGTCACGATCCAAAAACTTCGGTTTTAAATAAGTGGAACCAAATGCACGAAGTTAAAAACGTGTTTGTTACAGACGGTTCTTGTATGCCTTCGGCAGCTTGTCAAAACCCATCTTTAACCTATATGGCATTAACCGCACGTGCTGCAGATTTTGCTGTAAGCGAATTAAAAAAAGGAAACCTATAAAATGGCAAAAGGTAAAAGGTTTGAGGTTTTAGGTTAATGACCTAAACCTTAAACTTTTTCCCAAACCTTAAATTATGAGAGAAAAAATAAGAATGGGATTGATTGGCGGTGGCAAGGGTGCATTTATTGGTGCCGTTCACCGTATGGCTGCCAGTTTAGATGGATTAATCGAAATCTGTTGTGGCGCATTGAGTTCAAATCCCGAAACTGCAATTTCCTCTGGCAAAGATATTTTCTTGCCAGAAAACAGAACCTACACATCTTACACAGAAATGATTACCGCAGAAAGTAAACTTCCAGTTTCTGAAAGAATGCATTTCGTCAGTATCGTTACGCCAAACAATGTACATTTCGAGCCAGCAATGATGGCCTTAGATCACGGTTTTCATGTGGTAATAGATAAGCCAATTACACTTACTTTGGATGAAGCGAAGGCTTTAGCACAAAAAGCAGAAGAAACCGGCTTAACTGTTTGCCTAACACATACTTATTCTGGCTACCCAATGGTTAAGCAGGCCAAATATCTTGTTGCCAAAGGCGATTTGGGAAAAATAAGAAAAGTAGTGGTAGAATACCCGCAAGGATGGTTAAGCCAACCTGCACCTAATGAAAATAAACAAGCTGCTTGGCGTGCAGACCCATCTAAAAGTGGCATAAGTGGCTGTATGGCTGATGTCGGTACGCATGCTGCACATTTAGCAGAATATATCTCTGGCCTAAAAATCACTAAGATTTGTGCCGATTTAAATATCGTTGTTGAAGATAGATTATTGGATGATGATGGTAATCTACTGCTAAAATTCGATAACGGTGCAAACGGACTTTTAATGGCTTCGCAAATCGCCGCTGGCGAAGAAAATGCAATAAAAATTTACGTTTATGGCGAAAAAGGTGGCTTAGAATGGCACCAAATGGAACCAAACACCCTAACTGTTAAATGGTTAGACCAACCAATGCAAGTTTACCGTACCGGAACCAGCTATATGTCCGATATCGCAAAAGCAAATACACGTACCCCATCTGGACATCCCGAGGGATATCTGGAAGCGTTTGCGAATCTTTATAAAAACTTTGCACTCACTTTAAACGCAAACTTAACCGGCGAAAAACCTACCGAGGCGATGTTGGATTTCCCAACAGTAGTTGAAGGCGTAAGAGGAATGGCATTTATAGAAAACGTAGTAGCATCTAGCAAATCGGATCAGAAATGGTATGATTTTAAAATTTAATTAGAAATGACAACGATAAAAGGTCCAGCAGTATTTTTAGCCCAATTTATTGGAGACGAAGCACCGTTTAATTCTCTTGAAGGAATTTGTAAATGGGCGGCAGATTTAGGTTTCAAAGGTATCCAAGTACCTACGCTTGATAAAAGATTTATCGATCTAAAACTTGCCGCAGAAAGCAAAACTTATGCTGATGAGTTAAAAGGAAAAGTTGCAAGTTTTGGCTTGGAAATAACTGAACTTTCTACGCATTTGCAAGGACAGTTGGTAGCCGTTAACCCAGCTTATGATAGCTTGTTCGACGCATTTGCAGCAGACGAAGTTAAAGGCAATCCTAAAGCCAGAACCGAATGGGCCGTACAGCAACTAATGTACGCGGCCAAAGCTTCTCAAAATTTAGGTTTAAATGCACATGCTACTTTTAGTGGCTCGTTGCTATGGCATACTTTTCATCCTTGGCCACAACGCCCAGAAGGTTTGGTTGATGATGGTTTTACAGAATTAGCAAAACGTTGGTTACCAATTTTAAATGAATTTGATAACTGTGGCGTAGATGTTTGTTATGAAATACATCCAGGCGAAGATTTATTTGACGGTGAAACTTACGAGATGTTTCTTGATAAAGTAAATCAGCATAAACGAGCTTGTCTGCTTTACGATCCATCGCACTTTGTGCTACAACAACTAGACTATATACAATACATTGATTTTTACCACGAGCGTATCAAAGCCTTCCACGTAAAAGATGCGGAGTTTAATCCGACAGGAAAGCAAGGAACTTTTGGCGGTTACCAAAGCTGGGCTAACCGTGCAGGAAGATATCGCTCTCCAGGTGATGGCCAAGTAGATTTTAAACGCATTTTCAGTAAATTATCGCAGTACGATTTTAAAGGTTGGGCGGTAATGGAATGGGAATGTTGTATTAAAGATTCTGAAACCGGTGCTAGAGAAGGTGCCGAATTTATCAAAAAAAATATTATTCCGGTTACCAGCAAAGCATTTGATGATTTCGCCGCATCTGGCGGAAACCAAGATTTTAACAAAACAATACTAGGTTTATAACTAAATCGATTTATTAATGACATATTAGTAAATATTATTTATGTTTACACTGAGTGATTCTTAACAAAACAACAATAAACACACAATGAAAAGAACTTTATTAATTCTGAGTGCAGTAACCTTATTTTTAGGCGCTTGTGGTGGTTCATCAGAAAGTACAGATACTGCTAGCTCAACTGCAACTACCGCTCCTACTGTTTCTAAGCCAGCAATGGATCCAGGAGAACTAGCAATCGTAAAATCTGATTGTATTGGTTGCCATAACAAAGACAATAAAATTATTGGCCCATCTTATTTAGAGATTGCCGAAAAATATCCTTCTACCGACGAAAACATAGCACTTTTGGCAAGCAAAATTATTAAAGGTGGTAAAGGTGTTTGGGGAGAAATTCCGATGACGCCACACACTAAAATAACAGAAGACGAGGCAAAAACAATGGTTAAATATATCCTCTCGCTAAAAAAATAACTTTCACTCTAAAAGTCTAACCAAATGGACAGTGTAAAAAAAGAAACGGCTAACCAAGGGAGAAGAAATTTCCTGAAAACCAGTGCTGTTGCAGCAGCTGCGTTTATGATTGTACCTCGCCACGTTTTAGGTGGGCCAGGTTTTTTGGCACCTAGCGATAGGCTAATTGTTGCTGGTGTAGGCGTAGGTGGTAAAGGACAAAGCGATATTGCTATGTTTGCCAAAAGTGGTAAAGCTGATATCGGTTTCCTTTGCGATGTACACGACAGCAGAGCGGCAAATAGCGTAAAAGCATTTCCAAAAGCTAAATACTATCGCGATTGGAGAGAAATGTACGACAAGGAGCATAAAAATTTCGATGCCGTTTCTGTGTCAACTCCAGACCACAATCATGCTGTACAAACATTGGCAGCTATGCAGCTGGGCAAACACGTTTACGTTCAAAAACCATTAACACACGATATTTACGAAGCTCGTGCCTTAACCGCAGCTGCCAAACAATATAAAGTTGTTACGCAAATGGGTAACCAAGGTGCTTCAAATAACGGCCCTCGCCAAATGAGAGAGTGGTATGAAGCTGGTTTAATTGGCGATGTGCACACAGTTTACGCCTGGACAGACAGGCCAGTTTGGCCACAAGGTATTCCATGGTCTGCAAACCGTGCGGAGGTACCTAAGGATTTAGATTGGGATTTATGGCTAGGTACTGCGCCTTACAAAGAATATGTAAATAAACTCGTTCCTTTTAACTGGCGTGGATGGTGGGATTACGGAACCGGTGCGCTAGGAGATATGGGTTGCCACCTTTTAGAAGCGCCATTTAGTGTGTTAGACTTAAAATATGCTAAATCTGTTGAAGCTAGCGTTGGTTCTGTTTACGTTGATGAATTTAAACGTGGTTATTTTCCAGAAAGCTGCCCTCCTTCTAGTCATGTAACCTTAAAATTCCCAAAATCTAGCAGAACCGAAGGTGATGTTACAGTACATTGGATGGATGGCGGTATACAGCCAGAAAGGCCCGAAGAATTACAAGCGAACGAAATTTTTGGCGATGGTGGAAATGGAACTTTATTTATCGGTACAAAAGGTAAAATGATGAGTAGCACTTATAGTGCGAATCCTCGTTTGTTGCCTTTATCAAAAAATCAAACTATCAACGTTAAAGAAAAATATGCCCGAGTTAAAGACGAGGCAAATGGTCATTATGCGCAATGGGTTGAAGCTGCAATTGCAGGACATGGTAAACATCAGTTAAGTTCGCCATTTGAAATTGCTGGTCCATTAACCGAAGCTTTGCTAATGGCTAATTTGGCCATTCGCGGTGCAGATATTCAACGCAAGGATGCAGAAGGAAAAATCACCTATCCTGGAAGATATACCAAGTTACTTTGGGATAATGATGCCATGAAGGTTACCAATTTTGATGATGTTAACCAATTTGTAAAACGCGAATACCGTAAAGGCTGGACTTTAGGTTCTTAAATTATTATAAAATAAATTTCAATGAAAAAATATATATTGTCTGCATTAGTTTTATTTGCTACCACGCAATTAGCCAATGCACAAAAAGGTTTTAAACCTTTATTTGATGGTAAAACTACTACAGGATGGCACACCTACGGAAAAACAACGGTAGGAAATGCGTGGAAGGTTGAAGATGGCGTTTTACACTTCGACCCAAAAGCTAAAAATAATGATGGTGGCGATTTAGTTACGGATAAAGAATACAGCAATTTCCATTTAAAAATAGACTGGAAAGTTTCTCCAAAGGCCAATAGTGGTATTATTTTCTTTGTTAAGGAAGAACCTAAATACAGGCAGACTTATTTAACCGGACCAGAAATGCAGGTTATTGACAATGATGGCCACCCAGACGCAAAAATCACTAAGCACCGTGCTGGCGACTTATACGATATGCTTAAAAGTACATCAGAACCGGTTAAGCCTGTTGGCGAATGGAACACTGCTGAAATCATTAGTAAAAACGGAAAACTAACCTTTGTTTTAAATGGTGTTAAAATAGTAAAAACCACCATGTGGGACGATAATTGGAAAGCTCTGATTGCTGGGAGCAAATTTAAAACCTGGCAAGGTTTCGGTACCTACAAAAGCGGAAAAATTGCTTTGCAAGATCACGGAGATGAAGTTTGGTTCAAAAATATCCTAATTAAAGAATTGTAAAAACTCAGCCAAAAGCGTTGAGCTTTTTTGCTTTTCGCTTTAAGCGTACTAAAACCTAAACAAATGAACTCAATTATCCGTACTAAACTATCTTTCATGATGTTCCTAGAATTTTTTGTCTGGGGAGCATGGTTTGTTACATTAGGTACATTTTTAGATAAAAATTTAAGTGCAACAGGTGCTGAATCGGGCTCTGTATTCTCTACTCAATCTTGGGGCGCAATTGTAGCACCGTTTATTATTGGCTTAATTGCCGACCGTTATTTTAATGCCGAAAAGATTTTAGGTATTCTACACATTATTGGTGCTTTTTTGATGTATCAGATGTACAATGCTACAGACGTAACAGTATTCTACCCTTACGTACTAGGTTATATGATTTTGTTTATGCCAACCTTGGCATTAGTAAACTCGGTATCTTTTAATCAAATGACCGATCCAGAAAAAGATTTTTCGAAAATTAGAGTTTGGGGAACCATTGGATGGATTGTTGCCGGTTTGTTAATTAGCTTTGTTTTCCATTGGGATTCTCCAGAAAATATTACCGCAGGTTTGTTAAAAAACACTTTTTTAATGGCAGGCGGAGCATCATTAATCTTGGGTCTGTTTAGCTTTATGCTTCCAGCAACGCCACCTAAGGTATCAAAAGACGAGAAAATTAAAGTAAGCGATATCCTAGGTTTAGACGCACTTAAACTTTTAAAAGACAAAAACTTTGCTGTTTTCTTTATCTCATCTATTTTAATTTGCATTCCTCTGGCATTTTATTATCAAAATGCAGGCTTATTCTTAGCAGATATTAAAATTTCTAATCCGACAGGAAAAATGGCAATCGGGCAAGTTTCCGAGGCATTATTTTTATTGGCCATACCAGTTTTCTTTAGCAAATACGGATTTAAAAAAACCATTTTGGTTGGTATGTTGGCTTGGGCAGTGCGTTACATTTTGTTTGCCTTTGGTAATGGTGGCGAATTAAGCTTCATGCTAATTATTGGTATCGCTTTACACGGTATCTGTTACGATTTCTTTTTTGTATCTGGTCAAATTTACACGAATTCTAAAGCTGGAGAAAAATTTAAGAGTGCAGCCCAAGGTTTAATAACACTGGCAACTTATGGTATAGGCATGTTAATTGGCTTTAAAGTAGCTGGCTTAATTACAGATACCTATAAAGCTGGTGAAATGGTAGATTGGAAAATGGTTTGGATAATACCTGCAGGCATCGCATTCGTAGTTTTCTTATTATTTTCTTTATTATTTAACGACAAATCTAAAGCCGACGTTAACGTTTCACACTAAATCCCAATTTTATTAAAAGCACATGAATTCTAGAAGAACATTTATAAAACAAGCTGGTTTATTGGCCGCTGCAGCGGCAGTCTTGCCTTCTTGCGCATCTATGGCTAGCCCCAATGGTAAACCTATTGGCTTGCAACTTTATAGTTTAAGAGACGTTATTAAAAACGATATAAAAGGCATTATTAGCAAAGTTGCAGCAATTGGCTACAAGGAGGTAGAAACCTACGGCTACTCTTTAAAAAATGGTTTCTGGGGATTAGACGCCAAAGCTTTTGATGCTTTATTAAAGCAACATGGCATGTCGTCTCCTAGCGGACATTTTGATTTTGATGGTTACGTAACTGGAAAAAACAGCGACGTACTAAAAACGTATATAGATGCAGCTAATGTTTTAAGAAGCGAATATGTAACCGTTCCATATTTACAAGGTGGCGTTCGCTCATCAGCAGACGATTATAAAAAAATAGCAGCGAAGCTTAATGAAGCTGCACAACTATGCAAAAGCGCTGGATTGAAATTGGCTTACCATAACCACGATTTCGAGTTCACTAAATTCGGCAATCAAACTGGTTACGATATCTTATTGGCAGAAACCGATAAAAATCTTGTTGACTTTGAACTAGACTTATACTGGGTAAGCCGAATGAACTTAAGTGCCTTAGACTTGTTTAAAGCACATCCTGGCCGATTTACCATGTGGCACATTAAAGATATGGACAAAACCAAAAAGGAAGTAAATACAGAGGTTGGTCAGGGTTCTATAAACTTTAAAGAGATTTTTACCGGCGCTAAATTAGCTGGCGTAAAACACTACTTTGTAGAGCACGAGTTTAATTACAAACCAAATGAACTTGGTTCTATAGAAACGAGTTATAACTACGTAAAAAAAGAGCTGTTGTAAACAGCTCTTTTTTTATTCCTAAGATTCGTCTGGTTGATCAGAAGCGTGTGCCTCGTCAATCAAATCTTTAATATCAGATTTGCGTCTCTTTGTTGTTTCTCTTACAAAATGCGGAATCTCAGTCTCTGGCGCTAACTCCTCAACTTCTCCTACAATTTTATTTTTTAGCGATGCATAACTATCTCTGACACCATCTCTTACGCCCCTAGCACCATCGCCAATTTTCTTACGCGTATCGGCCCCACTGTCTGGAGCAAATAAAATTCCTAACAATGCACCTGCAGCTAAACCTGCCACTAATGCTACTGCAACATACCCATCGTTAGATTGTTGCTTAAAACACTTCGATAATATTTTTCCGTACTTCATAATTTCAATCTTTTAAAAAAAACAAGTTCCTAACCTTATTGTTTTGCCAAATCTTAATTCAGCCTTGCTGCCAAAACACAGGTTTGCTTAAAACTTTCTGTTTTTCCGTTCAATGCAAAAACATCAAATTTAACAACATACATGCCAATTTTACTCAATTTACCAGAATCATCAAAGCCATCCCAAGTAAAATTACCTATTGTTGAAATAGTGGTATTTCGTTCCAGTTTTTTCACCAGCAGTCCCCTATCCGTATAAATATTTACTGTTGCTATATTTCCCGGTGTCGCAAAGCGATATTCAATATTCAATTGATCATCGAAACCATCGCCATCTGGCGAAAAAACCTTGTTTGCTAACATTACTACATTTTTATTGATGTCGGTTACAAAATTTTGCGAGTTTTTGTAGGTAGGTGTTGCAAAACCTACCGATTGGGCTGCAGAAGTAAAATTACCAGTTGCATTTACATCAGCGTCAAATGATATTCGCTCTAGCGAAACACCATCACCATCTTTTAGTAAACCCATGTGCATTTTTTCACTGTAGCTAAAATTTTCTAAAATGTCTGTCCCATTCATCAAAATAACCGTACCCTTATCATTATTAAAAGAAGGCAAACTGCCCATTTGTATAAAATGATTTTCGAACTGTACTTTGTAATGTTGCTTAATAATTGTTGGATTAGTAGTTAAAACCCAAAAAGTTTTTGCTGGTATATATACCGAATTTGCACTAATATTTTTAATGTTAGCGGGATTTCCACTTGCATCAGCGTTAGCTAGCTGTAAACCTTTAATATCTAAAATCTGATTGGTATTATTATAAATCTCAACAAAATCTACCCCTCCAGTTCTCGGATTTGCCAAAACCTCGCTTAACAAAACATCACCTTTTTTTATAGTGTACGGCGCAACGTAAAAAAAAGAAGCAGTATTTTTAGCACTAATTACGTTGCCTCTTAAATCCTTTACATTAGTTACAGTTAATTTATATTCGCCATTTGGCAAAGCCGATGAAAAATTAAGTTTGTAAGTGTTATTGCCAATGGCCGTTACCGACGATGGCGAACCTATTTGACCAACGTTATAATTAGTGTTTGATAAACCAGATGCAAATTCTAATCGTTCAGAGAAAACGGCTTCTAAAGTATTGGCGTCAATAGCTTTTGCACTCAGCAAGCTAGGAGGCGTTACATCCGGAGTTAATTCGCTAACTGCAAAGTTGTCAAATATAAAGCCTGTAGACCGAGTGGCAGTATATTTACACGAAACCCCAAACCAATCTGTGTTTTGATGAGTAGCGTCGGTTACTGTTCCTTCAGAAACGTAATTTGAACCTGCGGTTATGTCTGTAAAAAGCTCCCATTTTCCAACTGCATCTCGGGTAACCCTAATATTTGCTTGTAACAAATCGGTATTTGCCCTTGGCTTAGTTGCACCATCTATTATTTTGGTTACGGTTGTGCCAGTTTGCCGGTATAAATCATAACTGTCGGCACTGCCACTTTCGCCAATTTGGATAAAATATCCGTTTAAAGCTCCGCCTAAATCCTGTTTATCAGCAATTAAATAAATTCTTGCCTGATTAGCTGTCGATGGATCGAAATCCATCCGCACAAAAAAATCCCACTTGGCATTAAGCGCTAAATAGCTCTCTGTAGCTAACACAACTGTTTGAGCAACAGAGCGTAAAGAACTTTGCAATTGTTTATTTGCGTTTATGTTAAAAGCTCCAGTGTTTCCGATCCAGGTAGGATTTATAGTGAAATTACCGTCAGTAAAGTCGTCAGAAAATTGACCGAATGTAAGTTTAACACTCAGTAACATAAATAAAAGTAAAGTTTTTCTCATATTTGGTAGATATTAAGAATTAACTAAATATAACAAAAAACAGAAAAAAATGAAAGTTGCAGTAGTAGGTGCTACCGGGTTGGTAGGCACCGTAATGTTAAAAGTATTGGAAGAAAGAAATTTCCCGTTAACAGAATTAATTCCAGTTGCTTCTGAAAAGAGCGTGGGTAAGTTAATTACGTATAAGGGTAAACAGTTTCCAATCGTTAGCATGGACACTGCGATTGGAATGCGCCCTGATATTGCTTTATTTTCTGCTGGCGGAAATACATCGTTAGAACACGCCCCACGCTTTAAAGAGGCTGGAACTACTGTAATTGATAATTCTTCGGCTTGGAGAATGGATCCAGCAATTAGGTTAGTTGTACCAGAGGTTAACGCAAACACTCTATCTATCGACGATAAAATTATCGCAAACCCAAACTGTTCTACTATCCAAATGGTAGTTGCATTAAAACCATTGCACGATAAATATAAAATCAAACGTGTGGTAGTTTCCACTTACCAATCGGTTACTGGAACTGGCGTTAAAGCTGTAGATCAGATGATGAACGAGCGTGCCGGCAAATTCGACGGCGAAATGGCTTATGCGCATCAGATAGATTTAAATGTAATTCCTCAAATTGACGTATTTACTGAAAATGGCTACACCAAAGAGGAAATGAAAATGA
Source organism: Pedobacter namyangjuensis (assembly GCF_003313325.1). Classification (GTDB taxonomy): domain Bacteria; phylum Bacteroidota; class Bacteroidia; order Sphingobacteriales; family Sphingobacteriaceae; genus Pedobacter; species Pedobacter namyangjuensis. The sequence continues at coordinate 68,613 of NZ_QMHQ01000004.1, forward strand.
TTAACGAAACCCGTAAAATTATGGGCGACGATAGCATCAGACTAACAGCTACCACTGTCCGTATTCCTGTTATGGGCGGTCACTCAGAATCTGTAAACATAGAGTTCGAAAACGATTTTGACGTTACAGAGGTAACTTCGTTATTAGCTAAAACGCCTGGTATTATCGTTGTTGATGATATTGCGAATGCAAAATATCCGATGCCTAAAGATGCACACGAAAAAGACGAAGTATTTGTTGGTCGTATTCGTAGAGATGAATCAATGCCAAATACTTTAAATATGTGGATTGTTGCAGATAATTTGCGTAAAGGCGCTGCAACTAACGCCGTTCAAATTGCAGAATATTTATTGCATAATGAATTAGTATAAACGAGTAATAAGTTTTACGTTATAAGTAAAAAAGTGGTGTATCAATACATCACTTTTTTTATGCAAATCTAAATTTCGTATAAAAATCAACTTACAATTTAGAGTTGAATTTAAAAACTATTATCTTCCCAAATGAAACAACTTAAACTGATTTTACTACTAATTACAATATCTGCAAATACTTTCGCCCAATTTCCAATTGCGAAACTAGAGCAAGCTTATCAAGCTTTAGCAAACGACGAACAGGCAAAGTATGCCGTTACATCGCTTTGCGTATTAGATGCAAATACAGGAAAAGTTGTTTTCGCCAAAAACGAAAATATTGGTTTAGCAACGGCTTCTACCTTAAAAACAATTACTTCGGCAACTGCTTTTAGCATACTTGGTAAGGATTTCAGATATCAAACTACTTTAGCCTATAGCGGAAAAATCAATTCAGATGGAACACTACAAGGTGATTTGATTATTGTAGGAAGCGGCGACCCGACTTTGGGTTCTTGGCGCTACGAGCAAACTAAAGAAAATACAGTACTAAATTCTTGGGTAAGCGCAATTCGTAGTGCAGGTATCAAAAAAATTGAAGGAAGTATTATTGGCGATGATAGTTTGTTTGGCACACAATCTATGCCCGAAGGTTGGATTTGGCAAGATATGGGCAATTATTACGGCGCTGGTGGAACTGCACTTTCATGGCGAGAAAACCAATTTGACGTGCATTTACAACCCGGTTCAAGCACAGGTTCGGCAGTTAGCGTATCAAAATTATCTCCTTCTATGCCGTATGTTAAAATAATTAATGAGTTAAAAACAGGTTCTGCAGGTTCTGGCGACAATGCTTACGGATTTTTACCTCCGTACAGCAACCTAGCTTATTTGCGTGGCACTTGGGGATTAGGCATAAAAAAAGCAAGTATCTCATTAGCATTACCAGATCCCGCTTACGATGTTGCCTATCGATTAAAAGATACTTTAGTTCGATTAAATATTGCCACAACTAGCGAGGCTACTACCACTAGGCGCTTAGATGCGGATGGCAAAGCTATACCGACCATTACTCAAAAACTTGCTACCACGAGTTCTCCAGATTTAAGTGAAATTATTTATTGGTTTAACAAAAAAAGTATCAATCTGTACGGCGAACAGCTTTTAAAAACGATTGCCTGGAAACAAGGAAAGGCGCCAAGCACAAAAAATGGAGCCAGCGAGGAAATAAAATACTGGAGCGAAAAAGGAATAGATAAAAATGCCTTAAATATTTTAGACGGAAGTGGGCTTTCGCCAGGGACAAGAGTAACTACGATGGCTATGGCTTCCATCCTATTCCAAGCGCAAAAGGAAGATTGGTTTACACCTTTTTATAACTCACTGCCAGAGAACAATGGCATGAAGCTAAAAAGTGGCAGTATAAACGATGTATCGGCATACGCAGGTTACTATACGGCTAAAGATGGAAACAAATACATTGCGGTAATAAACATTAACAACTACAATGGCTCTGGCATTAGCAAAAAGCTGTTTCGGGTTTTAGACGCACTGAAGTAATCGTATATTCAAACTTAAAAATTAGCAATGCAATTCGAACTACGTCCATTTCAAGTTAGCGACTTACAAAGCTTGGTTAAACACGCTAACAATTATAACATCGCTAAAAATTTAAGCAACAAATTTGCATATCCTTACACTCAAGATGACGGCATTAGGTTTATAAATTTGGCATTATCGGCTACGCCTATTGAAATATTTGCTATTGTAATTCATAATGAAGTTGCCGGATCTATTGGCGTACACCCAAAATTAGATATCCACTGCAAAAATGCAGAAATCGGTTATTGGATTGCTGAAGAATATTGGGGAAATGGAATTGTTCCGGAGGCCATAAAACTAATGGTTAACTATGGTTTTAAAACTTTCGACATTACAAGAATTTACGCATCAACTTATGATATCAATATAAAATCTCAACGCGTATTAGAGAAATCTGGATTTGTTCAAGAAGCTTCTTTTAAAGATACACTTTATAAAAATGGCACTTTCCATAACGAAGTAATTTACGCCATTAGAAAACCTACAAACTTGTAAAACTTATAAAAACTATGGGATATTTTATCAAAAACCTACAATCACAAGACGGTCTAATTTCAAATCTTTACACAGGCACAAACGTGGCCCAATTAACACAATTCCTTCATCAAATGATGGCACAAATAGGTTATTCGGTTAAAGAAGAACAGCCTGGAACTATTACTTACGAAAAGGGCAACAGAGTAATGAGGATACTTTTTGGTGCATTTGTTAAATATTTCAAATTTACGGTTACCATAGTGCAAACTGCCGAAAACGAAATTACCATTAACATATTTAAGCAAAGTTCTGGTGTTTCTGGCGGATTAATTGGCATGAATCAAGTTAAAAATGAAATGAAAATGATTGGAACCATGATGCAAACTTTATAGTTACCCTTCCCTACTCGCAAGTAAATAATTAACTTGCGAGTTGAAATTCAACAAAATATCAGTTTCCATGAAATATTTTATTCAGACTTTATTTTTCGCTCTACTTAGCTTTAATATATATGCCCAATCTATAGACGGAGGTTCGGAAAGTGAAGAAAACAATGGTTCAATAGCGAATGCGGAAATTGCTATTATTCCCGAACCTGTAACGCTTGTAAAAAATACCGGTCATTTCGTGTTGCCGACTAACATTGTTATAGAGGCCGCCAAAAATAATCAGCTAAATCAAACTGTTGCTTTCTTAAAAGAACGTTTATCTATTCCAACAGGGCATTACGTTAGTACAATTAGTGTCCCGTCTGCAACTGCTACTATAAAGCTTTTGTTAAACGAAAAAACCGATGCGGTTATCGGCAACGAAGGTTATCAGTTATCAGTAACTCAAAAACACATTATCATAAAGGCAAATAAACCTGCCGGATTGTTTTATGGCGTACAGTCTCTACTTCAGCTTTTGCCAAAAGAGATTGAAAGCAAAGAGGAAGTTAAAGGCATTAAATGGACAATGCCTTGTGTGGAAGTAACAGATTATCCACGTTTAGGCTGGAGAGGATTAATGTTCGATGTGGCTCGCCATTACTTTACCAAAGATGAAGTAAAACAGTACATAGATGCAATGGTACGCTATAAATACAACATTTTGCATTTACACTTAGCAGATGACGAAGGTTGGAGAATTGAAATTAAAGGCTTACCAAAGTTAACCGAAGTTGGTGCTTGGCGAGCAGATAGAACTGGAACTTTCGGCGATTTTATTCCGCCTAAACCAGACGAACCTCGCAGTTATGGCGGTTTTTATACGCAAGAAGATATTAAAGAATTGGTGGCCTATGCTGCAGAGCGATTTGTAAACATAATGCCAGAGATTGATGTACCTGGACATAGTTTAGCTGCCATAGCCGCTTATCCTGAACTTTCCTGCACGCCTGATGCGGTAAACTACAAGGTTCGCAGTGGCGAAAAAATTATGGATTGGAGCCGTGGCGCCCCACCCTTAGGTTTAATTGATAACACGCTTTGCCCGGCAAACGAAAAAGTTTACGTGTTTTTAGATACTGTTTTTACGCAGATTGCAAAACTCTTTCCTTTTGAGTACATACATGTTGGCGGCGATGAAGTTGCCCGTAACTTTTGGGAAAAGAACGATCAGATTAAAGAATTGATGAAACGCGAAGGCCTGAAAACAATCCCACAGGTACAAGCTTATTTTACAAAAAGAGTAGAGCAAATCGTTACTTCAAAAGGGAAAAAATTTATGGCCTGGGATGAAGTTTTAGAGGGTGGCGTATCGCAAAATGCCGCAGTGATGAGTTGGAGGGATATGAAATATGGTGTTGAAGCCTCGAATGCTGGTCATGAAGTGGTAATGAGCCCAACTCAGTATGCCTATATAGATTATATGCAGGCTGATGCCATTACCGAACCTCGGGTTTACGCTTCCTTGCGTTTAAGCAAATCTTACGAGTTTGATCCTGTACCGGCTAATGCCAATGCTAAATTTATTAAAGGTGCACAAGCCAACCTGTGGACAGAGCAAGTTTACAATATCCGTCAGGCAGAATATATGACCTGGCCTCGAGGTTTTGCTATTGCAGAATCGGTTTGGAGCCCTAAAGAGAAAAAGAACTGGCCTAACTTTTTCGCTCGTACCGAAAAACATTTTGAGCGTTTAGACATTGCCGAAACCAAATATGCACCGAGTGTTTACGATCCAATTTTTACCGTTAAACGCAGTGCCGATAGAAATCTTTCAGTTACCTTAAGCACCGAAGTAGAAGGATTGGATATGTATTACAGTTTTGATAATTCTTTCCCCGATCATTTCTATCCAAAATATTCATCGCCTTTGGTGCCACCTATTGATGCAAAAGTTTTAAAAGTGATTACCTATCGAGGTAAAAAACCAGTTGGTAGAATGATGAATATGCCGATTGAAGAACTAGAAAAAAGACCTGGAAAAAGATAGCTCATAAAAAACGCCGTTGACATTCAACGGCGTTTTTTATTTAATTCTCTTCTTTCTTTTTACCAAATAGCCCTCCTAGCTTTTTACCAATTTCACTGGTTACTTTTTCGGTAGCTTTCTTTTTCAAGGTATCAACCTTTTCTTGGGCTTTAGCCTGTAGTTCTGCTTTTTTCTCTGCCACAACTTGGTTAACAACCGTTTTTGCCGTACTCGTGCCATCACCAGGCCCATATTTTAGTTTAATATTTGGCTTTAGGAAAGTTCCGCCCATTACCGCATTAATTTTTACATTATCGCCTAAAGCTACATTACTACCTACTTTACTGTTTAAACCCGCTATTATTGCATTAGCTGCTTCATTTACTTTTGCACCCAGCATCGCCCTTGGTACATTTAAACCTAAGTTATAGTCCATAGATTGATCGATGCCGTTAGAACCAGCGACGTTCATTACCACTCCTTTTGCCTTAATGTCGAACGGAGAAACATTCAATCGACCGTTTTCAATTTTAAACTTCGCTAAAACATTATTTAGCTCTAACTTTTTTAAATCGGTAGCCCCCAACATATTGGCTAGTTTGGTAACCGGTTCAAAACCATCCACTACTGCTTGGATAATGTTTGTAAGTCCGTTTGCGTTTAACGACGAATAAATCGGCATCATTTGTTCATCTAAATCAGAATCAAATTTTAAGCTTGTAGAGAAAGTTCCTTTAGTAAATTTTGCAATTGGTGCTAATAACTTAATGGTATTAAAGGCATTAAAAGCTTGTTGAATATCCATTTTTTCAATACCAAAATCAATATCAACTTTAGGCTTTTTAGGATTTACGGTTGCGTAAGAACCATTCATTTTTACCGTTCCGGCCAACATATTTAAAGCCATATCTTTAAAGTAAATTGCTCTATCTTTTATTTGCAAGGCACCTTTAGCATTGCTGATGTCATATTTGTCGTAATTTACTATTGCAGCTTTAACACCTAAATTAAAATCGATATTTGCCGGCACTTCTATTACACTCATTTTTGCATCTGGAGCCTGTGATTTTGCGGCAGCACTTGGTGGCCCCATTAACTCATTAACATCAACCAAATTAGAGCTTACATTAAAATTTCCTTGTAATAACTGATTTTTCTTAAACACATAATTCAAGTAATTATTAATTGCACCATTTGCTGTAAAATCGCTTTTACCAACTTTTGCCACTAAATTGCTTAGGGTTATGTTTTGCGGACTAAAACTCATTTTAGCAGAAGGAATGCTTACCGGCATCGGAACGTTTTTACCTGCGTAAGTGAAATTATTGGCTTGCATTTGTCCACTCGCTTTAAAATCCTGGTATTGTCCTTTGTCAACAGACGACTTTCTTCCAGCAGCCTGGACATCTGCAATTAACATCCCGGCTAAAGTCATGTCTTTCATTGGGAAAATAGTAGTCAATTGCTTAAGGTCTAAATTTCCTTTTAAAGCCATATCTACAAACGGATCGCTAATTGGGTTTTTAACCAGTAATCTACCATCAATTGGGGCATTGCCAAATTCTAAATGAAAAGCAGGGACATTTACAACTGTATGGTCCATAACTCCATCAGGATTAGAAATGGTAGCCTTAACTTGTATGTTATTTATCGCCGATGGTAAAGAAGGATATTTAATTTTGCCGTTTTCTATTGCTAATTTAACGTTAAAAGCCGGAATAGATTTTTCGTTGTACGTTCCTTTAGCGTTACCATTCATAGAGAATTTGCCGCTTGCATCTAAATCTTTAAAATTAGATGCGTAAATAGCCGGAATTAATGAAAGGAAGTGCTTAAGTTCTGATTTTTGTGCATCAAACTTAAAGTCAACTACCATATCTTTCTCATTAGGCATGGCTAAATAACCTACGGCCGATAGTAGAAGCTCGTTTAACTTTATTTTGTTTTCACCAAAAGTAAACTTCATTTGCTTCATATCTATATCCAATGGGAGTTCTGCATTTAAAGCAACTTTGTTTAGGTAAGGGATACCGCCGTATTTAACCGTTAATTTTTCGATCTCAGAGCTAGTATTTACTGTAAAAACATCTTGCGTAAAATCTCCTTTTCCAGTATGATTCAGTTTATCAGCCTGCATAAAAAAGTTAAGCGACGCATCATCATAAGTTATTTTGCCATTTTCGATCGTATACTTTTGCAATGCTGCCTTAAATGAAGTTTTAGCGGTATCTGTGGCTACAGCAGTATCAGGTTTCATGATGTCCCAGTTTGCTTTACCGCTTTTTAAAACCTTTGCATAAATTGTAGGTTCATCTAAATTAACAGCGTTGATTTCGTAAGTTTCGCCATTAATTACACTCATTAAATTTAAGTTTAACTGCAACTGTTTAACGTTTGCGAGTGTGTCAAGTGCAAAACTATCGGTACCTATTACGGTTAGGTTGTTTAATTTTATGCCCAAATTGGGGAAGGAACTAATTAAACTTAAATCAAATTCCTTAAAATCCACTTTCGCATTAAGCTGATTATTAACTGAGGATTTTACTTTGGCAATAATTTCTTTCTTAAAAACTAATGGAATTATTGCCGCTGAGGCTAATAAAACCACTAAAAGAATACCTAAAGTGATTGCAATTTTTTTTAACATGGATATTTGTGTGCTAGTGTTACAACACTGATTTTGCAAATAATGCGCCAAGGCAACAATTGTTAAATTGATTGTACTAATTAAATTAAACTCACTAAATTCGGTTTCAATATAAAAAATGAGAAAAATATTCCTTTCAGCATTATTAATTGCAAGTGCAATTTCTGGCAATGCGCAAACCCAAATAGATAATTATTTTAAGCTAACACGAAGCAATTTCAACGAAAAAAATGCTTTGGCAACTACTTCCTTTGTCGAGAAATATTTTAGAGTTCCAGGAAATACTGGCTTTAATGCTAGTATTCACTATGTGGAAGATATTTTAAAAAAAGCAGGATATGTTGAACAAAAAATAAATGAATTTGAAGCGCCACTAACCTACCGAATTGAAAAACGCCCAATGAAACGCAACACTTGGGAACCTGTTGATGCTAGCATAACTATTCTGGGAGAAAGCCAAGCCCTACAAGCCTATAAAACCAACAGAAATATGATTCCGATAAATTGCGCATCAACTGCGATTGGTGGCGTTACTGCGGAGGTTGTTTACGTAGGTAAAGGTTCTGCTGGCGAATTATCTGGCAAAGATTTTAAGGGCAAAATTATTTTTGTAGAAGGCGCAGCCGGAAGATTGGTTAGCGTAGCTGCAAAGGAAGGCGCAATTGGTGTTTTAGGTTATTCGATGCCTAAATACAATCAGCCAGAAGTTCACCAAACTTCTATTTCTTTTGGCAGCATGCAGGCAAATGCAGGCATTTGGTCGTTACTGCTTTCTTATGCTACTAAAGAAAAGTTGAAAGCCGCCTGTTTAAAGGGAAAGGTTGAGTTAAAAGTAAATATAGAGACCAAAATATACCAAGCTGAAGAGCTTACAATTGTGGCAAATGTTAGAGGTAGCGTAAAACCAAATGAACGTTTTGTTTACAGCGCACACGTGCAGGAACCTGGCGCAAACGATAACGCAACAGGCGTTGGCACTTTAGCAGAAATGGCTCGTGTTACCGCAAGTTTAGTAAAAAATGGTAAATTAAAACCAGAGCGCACGTTAACATTTTTATGGGGCGATGAGATTGTATCGACCGGCAGATATATTACCGATGATAAAGAACGTGCTAAAGATATTTTATGGGGAATGAGTTTAGACATGGTTGGCGAGGATACTAAAAAGACCGGTGGTTCATTTCTAATTGAAAAAATGCCAGATCCATCAGCAATTTGGACCCGTGGTGAAGATAAACACTCTGAGTGGGGTGCCGGAGATGTAAAAGAAAAGGATTTATTCCCTCATTATTATAATGATTTCATCTACGACATCTGCAAAGCACAAGGAAAATTTGCTAACTGGACAGTCAATTTCAATCCTTTTGAAGGAGGTAGCGATCATACTCCATTTCTGCAAAATAAAATCCCTGGATTATTGATGTGGCATTTTACCGATGTTTTCTATCACACAGATAACGATAGAATTGACAAAGTTTCTGCAACGACAATGAAAAACGTAGGCGTAAGTGCTCTAACCGCAGCGTACACTTTAGTTACCGCTACGGAAAAAACAGCTAGTGAAACCGTTGCACAAGTAAAGCAAGATGCTTTAGTTCGTTTAAAAACCGAATTCGATTTAAGCAAAAAGGCTATCGCTGATGGAAAACCGGCATCTGAAGAAAAACACATTATTGAGGTTTGGGGCAAATACTATGTAGAAACTTTAACTACGATAAATAAAATGCCTGTTAATGCAGAAACTACTAGAGTTGGCTCGGCAATTAAAGTAGCAACCCTAGAATTGGAAAATCAAACAAAGGCTTATTTGGATCAGCTTTAACCCAATTTGTATTGAACTATTAGCGGATTTTGAAGTTCTTAAAATCCGTTAATAATTTGAAATCTTAATTTAGATAATGACCTCCATTTTACTTTGAAACATTTTCATTTTATTAATTTAGCGCAAAAGCAAAGAACATGAATTTCCACACTAGAAAATGGATAAAACCAGAAGACTTAAACCCAAACGGAGGCCTATTTGGCGGAAGTCTTTTAAAATGGATTGATGAAGAGGCAGCTATTTATGCCATTGTGCAATTAGAAAACCCAAAAGTAGTTACTAAATATATGTCAGAAATCAACTTTGTTAGTTCTGGCAAACTTGGCGATATTATTGAAATGGGCATTACGGCAACCGCATTTGGAAACACATCTATCACCATGTGCTGTGAGGTTAGAAATAAAATTACGAGAAAAAGCATTTTAACAATCGATAAAATTGTATTTGTAAATATTAACGATTACGGCGATCCTACGCCACATGGAAAAACAAAAATCAAATACATTGAGGAGCAATTTGAGCAAGAGGGCGACTAAAATACCTGTTTCAAATATTTTTTAAAACCACTAACTTATACAAGTTAAACACCGCAATTTGTCCAAATTCTTATTTGGATAAAGACCTTTTCTATTAAAAAATTATACAAATCGTCAAAAATTAAGCATATCGCTAAAGTTAATTTACCATAAGTTATCTAGCCAAACAGCGCTCTCCAAAACCCCATCTCGACAAATATAAACACCTGAAAATCAGCTAAAATATAAATAAAAATGCTGTTACAGATACAATTTGTCACATTACTAGAATAGCACAAAAATTTTAATTTTCAGACTTTGATAGTCAAAGAAGTTATTTAAATATTAATTTTTAATTAAAATTTAATAGATTTGAAAATTAAACGTTAAAAAGACGATTAATAATTCATCGAAAGAATTTAGGTTTTAAAGCGCAATCACTTAATTACAAAACAGATAGATCCAATTTTTATTTCTTCTCTCTAGGATTCAATGCAATCCAGGAAAGCCAAATTCAAATCATTTTTCAACCAGGTATAAACAACAATTAAATGGCTAAACGATTATTATGCATAAACAAATGCATTTTTATGTTTTTAACAACATTTATTTTAAATGTATTCTTTTTAGAAACAACTAATGCACAAACCGTAAAGGTTGCTATTTCAGGAACAATTTCCGACGACAAAGGCGCTCCAATTCCAGGCGCAACCATTAAAGAGCGAGGCACAACTAATGTTGCAATTAGTGACACTGATGGTAAGTACAAAATTTCTGCTCCAAAAGGCGCAACGCTAGAATTTGCTTTTTTAGGCTTTGCCACAAAAACGGCATTAGTTGGCGACGCATTACAAATTAACATTAGTTTATTAGAAGACGAAGCACAAAATCTAGAACAAGTTGTGGTTGTAGGTTTTGGTACGCAGAAAAAGGTAAACTTAACAGGAGCTGTAGGCGTTGTAGATGCTAAGGCATTGGAGAACCGTCCGGTTCAAAATGTTGCACAAGCTTTGCAAGGTTTAGTTCCAGGATTGAACATCTCTCAAAATAATGGATCATTAGAGAGTTCACCAAGTATCAATATTAGAGGTACCGGTACAATTGGTAATGGATCAAGTGGTGGTCCGTTAATACTAGTTGATGGTATGGAAGGCGATTTAAATGCCATCAATCCTCAAGATATTGATAACATTTCAATTTTAAAAGATGCTTCCGCCTCATCTATATACGGTTCTAGAGCTGCATACGGTGTGATCTTAGTGACTACAAAACGTGGTAAATCTGGTAAAGTGCAAGTTAACTACAATAACAGTTTAAGGTTAACACGCCCTGCTCTTTTACCAGAGATGATGGATTCTTACACATTCGCGACCTATTTTAACGATGCAAGTATCAATGGTGGTAGTGCACCTCATTTTGATGCTGCGGCTTTAAAAAGAATTCAGGATTATCAAGCAGGTATAATCACGGCATCTGTAATTCCAAACCCCAACAACACACAAGTTTGGGGAGATGGTTATGCTTATGGAAATGCTAACAATGATTGGTACCAAGAGATGTATCGTAAGCAAAGTTTCTCGCAGGAGCATAACATCAGTTTAAACGGTGGTAACGAGACAACTACCTACTACCTGTCTGGTAACTTCATGGACCAAGCCGGTATGATGCGTTTTAATCAGGATAATTATGGTCGTTATGGTGCAACTGCTAAGATCAACACTAAACTTTCTGAAAGCTTATCGGCAAACTACACCAATCGTTTTGTTAGAGAAACTTATCGTCGTCCTTCGGCATTAACCAATGGTTTCTACGAGGCCATAGGTAGACAAGGTTGGCCGACATTACCTTTATATGATCCAAATGGATTTTTATATAGCTCTCCTTCACCGGCTTTAGAGATGAGAGATGGAGGTGAAGATAATCAGGTAAAAGATTGGATGTATCAGCAGTTACAATTGGTTTTTGAACCGATAAAAGGTTGGAAAACATTTGCCGAGATTAACTATCGCACACAAACGCAATTCCGTCACTGGGATTCGCAGCAAACATTTAATCATGATGTAAATGGCGTTCCATATTTGTACAAGCGTACTTCGAATGTTAACGAATATGCCTTTAAGCAAAACTATTTCAATACGAATATTTATTCAGAATACTCGAAAAGTATTAATATGCATAATTTTAAAGGAATGGTTGGTACACAGTATGAAGATACCAGGTACCGCGACTTTAATGCTCAACGAGATGGGATAATTGTTAGAGATATTGCAACTTTAAATACTACCACAGGCTTAGATCCTGATGGAAAAGTTATTGCCCCACAGGTTAACGGACAATATCAAAACTGGGCTACTCAAGGCTTCTTTGGCCGTTTAAACTATGATTATGATGGAAAATATTTGATAGAGGCTAATCTTCGTTACGATGCTTCCTCTCGTTTTAGAGCTGGAAGACGTTGGGATTGGTTCCCATCTGTTTCTGCTGGATGGAATATTGCTAGAGAGGACTTTTTCAAAGAAAGATTCTCTTTTGCTAACACCTTTAAATTCAGAGGGTCATACGGAAATTTGGGTAATCAAAATACTAACGATTGGTATCCAACCTACATAGTTATGCCTGTAGGAACAGCTAACGGTGGATGGCTGATAAATGGTTTGAGACCAAATACAGCGAATGCGCCAAACCCAGTAAGTACAACTTTAACATGGGAGACTATTGAAAGTTATAACGTAGGTTTGGATTTTGGTTTCTTAGATAATAGATTAACTGGTTCATTCGACTGGTACAATCGAAAAACAATGGGTATGGTTGGTCCTGCCCCAGAATTGCCTGCTACAATAGGTCGACCTACACCACAGACGAATAATACCAGTCTAAAATCTGTAGGTTTTGAATTTGAAATTGGATGGAATGATCGTTTGAAAAACGGCTTGGGTTATGGTGTTAAATTCCTACTATCTGACTACCAAACAACCGTTACAAGTTATCCTGCCAATTATACTAACGGCCTTGTAACATACAGAGCTGGACAGAAACTTGGAGAAATTTGGGGTTATGAGACTATAGGGATAGCGAAAACTCAGGCTGAAATGGATGCGCACCTAGCAACTTTAACCGGCGGACAATCTTTATTAGGTTCTCAATGGTCTGCTGGTGATATTATGTATGCTGATTTAAATGGAGATGGTAAACTTGATGCGGGAAGTAATGTTTTCGGAGATACTGGAGATAGACGCATTATTGGAAATAACACCCCACGTTACAGAGTCGGATTAGATTTAAATTTAGATTACAAGGGATTTGATTTTAGAGCGTTTTTCCAAGGCGTTTTAAAAAGAGACTATTGGCAAAGTAGTTATTTCTTCTGGGGTGCGACCTCTGACAAATGGTGGTCTACAGGTCTAGTACAGCACACAGATTACTTTAGAAATGACCCTAACAATGCTTTAGGATTAAATTTAGATTCATACTATCCTAGACCAACATTTGGAACTGGTAAAAATCAACAAGCACAAACACGATACTTACAAGATGCATCTTACATCAGGTTAAAAAATGTGCAATTAGGCTATACTTTGCCTCAAAAAATTGTTCAAAAATTCGGTGCACAAAAACTTAGGGTATTTGCTTCGGGCGAAAACCTAATCACTTGGACTGATCTAGCAGAAATGTTTGATCCAGAGACAATTGATGGTGGATCAAATGGAAGTGTTTATCCTCTTCAAAAAGTGGTATCATTTGGTTTAAGTTTAACTTTTTAATTGATAGAAATGAATTTATATAAACATATAAAAATTACCTGTCTAGCTACATGTTTGGCTATAATACTATTAGCAGGTGGTTGTAAAAAGGCATTAGATAAGGAACCATTATCTAACATTACACCAGAAAACTATTTAAACGAAGAAAATCAGCTTTCTGCATATGCGATTGCAAGATACGAAGGCATACTGCCATCCCATGGAAACTGGTCATTTGGAACATTCGGCACCGATGGTAATACGGACAACATGGTATTACCTGTTTTAGATAATAAATTTATTCCTGGTTTATGGAGAGTTGGCGATACTGGCGGAGATTGGGGATTTACCAATATTTATCAGACAAATTATTTTTTGAACGACGTACTTCCAAAATGGAACGCTGGGAAAATTATTGGAAACGCAGACAACATTAAACAATACATCGGCGAAATCTATTTCTTAAGAGCTTTTGAGTATTTTAAGAAGCTTCAAGCGGTAGGTGATTATCCAATTCTTAGGGGTACATATCCTGATAACAGAGAAATTTTAACAGAAATTAGCAAAAGAGCGCCAAGAAATGAAGTTGCAAGGTTCATTATTTCAGATCTAGATTCTGCGATAATGTTGTTGAAGACTGCACCAGACGGTGGAGCAAAAAACAGAATATCAAAGGTTGCTGCTCAATTGGTAAAATCTCGAGTTGCTTTGTATGAAGGAACTTGGTTGAAATACTTCAAAAATACCGCTTTTGTACCCAATGGCCCTAATTGGCCAGGTGCAACTAAAAGCTATAACGCGAATTACCAATATCCTAGTGGAAGCATAGATGCTGAGATACAATATTTTTTAACACAAGCGATGTCTGCGTCAAAACTTGTGGCTGACGCAATTCCCTTGGTTAATAACACTGGCGTTATTGAAGCTCCAAACAACGAAAATCCTTACTTAAATATGTTCGGTGCGGTAAACATGTCAGGTTATAGCGAAGTTTTACTTTGGAGACAATATGCAGCTGGGGTTGTTACGCACAATGTTCCTGTAGCGGCTCAGGCTGGCAACTATGCTGTAGGCTTAACTCGAAGTATGGTTGAAAGCTTTCTATCTGATAATGGATTACCTATCTACGCCAGTGGAAGTAATTATCAAGGAGACGATTACATTGCAGATGTAAGAAAAAACAGAGATGGTCGTTTAAATCTGTTCTTAAAAGAGCCAGGACAAAGAAACATTTTGGTCAATGTTACACAGGGTACACACGGTACACCTGTTGAACCAACACCTAGAATATGGGAATCAAACTATGAACAAAAATACACTTCTGGTTACGCGATTAGAAAAGGTATTAGTTATGACGGCGCACAAAGCAATAATGGACAAGGTTTTACTGGAAGTATTATTTTTAGAGCATCAGAAGCATACCTCAACTATATTGAGGCTAGCTATGAAAAAAATGGTGTAATTGATGCCGATGCAACTAGATACTGGCAAGCTTTGAGAACCAGAGCTAAAGTAAATCCAGACTTTAACCAAACCATTGCTGCTACGGTGATGTCTAGAGAAACCCAAGATTGGGGTGCCTACTCAGCGGGCGCTGTAATTTCTCCGACACTTTACAACATCCGTAGAGAAAGAAGAAATGAATTAATGGCTGAAGGTTTAAGATTTATGGATTTGAAAAGATGGAGAGCAATGGATCAAATGATTGCTACACCTTATCATTTTGAAGGCTTTAAACTTTGGGGACCAATGAGAAGTTGGTTTACCGCAAATCAAATTGTTTTTGGAGCAACCAATAATGCTGCTGTTGTATCTGACCCTGCGTTGAGTAGCTATTTACGCCCCCAAGAAATTCGTTCAAATGCGGATTCATACCGTGGGGCGAGATGGACAATGGCACATTATTTAAATCCAATTGCTACAGCACATTTTAATTTAAGTGCAACAGGTGGAGATTTCTCAACTTCTCCTATCTACCAAAACCCAGGTTGGTCAACAGCTGCCGGTTCTGGTCCAACAGGATTATAATTTAAAATCCTCTTAAAAACAAAAAGGGTTCTCGTTTGAGAACCCTTTTTGTTTTGCCTAAAAACTACTGCTGAAATATCTTCTGCTCCAAAGTTTCCGCATCCAAATCAAATGAATTAACAATCAGCTTTGCTTTATAATAGAATGGATTTCGCTCTGCTAATTTCATATTGATGAAAGCTAAAAGTTGCTCATCGTCCATATCCCTAATTAATGGACGTTTTTGGCGATTATGTAAACGAGAAACCAATTGCGCAGGCTCCATTTGTAAATAAACCGTCGTCCCGTTCTCGTTCATCCACTCCATATTATCAAAGAAACAAGGTAAACCACCACCCGTTGCAACCACACAAGTTTCTGGATAATTGTATGTTCTCAGCGTTTCTCTCTCTAGATTTCTAAATCCAGATTCACCATGTAACTCAAAATACTCGGCTATGGTTTTACCTTCACGTTCTACTATTACCGCGTCAATATCAATTACCGGGCAATTTAACCTGCTGGCTAGTTGTTTAGCCTTTGTACTTTTACCACAGCCCATAAATCCTACTAAAAAAATCTTCATCTTAAATATTGTTCAATTGATAAATGTCTGATTATTTGGCAAAACCGATTACTAAGAAAGTTTAACCCTCGGATCTACCCATGCGTACATTAAATCGACCAAGATATTTACCACTACAAATACAAAGGCGATAAATAAAATGGACCCCATTACTACGGGGAAATCAGACATTTCTAGTGCTGTTACCGTTGTTCTGCCCAAGCCGTTGTAGCCAAAAATATATTCTACAAAGAATGACCCAGCTAAAAGCGACGCAAACCATCCAGATATTGCAGTAATTACCGGATTTAAAGCATTCTTCAAAGCATGTTTATAAATTATCGCATTGCGACTTAAACCTTTTGCTCTTGCGGTTCTGATGTAATCCTGTGCCAATACATCTAACATCGCACTGCGTGTTAATTGTACAATAATGGCTAATGGTCGTAAGCCTAGCGTAATCATTGGTAACCAAAGGTTTTTCCAAGTAATAATTTCTCCTTCAAAAGGATCGTAACTATACAAACTTCCACTCATATTTAAGCCAGTATAATCTGCTAATACAAATCCGAACAACCAAGCGATAATAATTCCCGCGAAAAAAGATGGAGCCGAAATACCTAATATAGCAAATGAGTTAGCAGCATTATCAATCCAAGTGCCTTGTTTTACGGCAGAAACAACACCTAAAAACACTCCAATTATTGTTGCAAAAATCATGGCGGTTAAAGCTAATACAAATGTATTGGGTACGGTTTCAGAAAGTATGGCAGTTACATCTCTCTTGGTTTGATAAGATCTGCGCAGATAAGGCGTTTTTATAACCAGGGCATCATCGCCAATGGCAAATAGCTTTTGATAACCGTATTTATCTTCATTTTCTTTGAGGTTCGGGTGGATACTTAATGGCGATAAATCATTCAAATACAGAAAAAACTGAACCGGCTTTGACCTATCCAAACCAAACTCTTTACGCACTGCATCCAAAGATTGCACATCAGAACGTTGTCCCAAGGTCATTCGAGCAGGATCGCCGGGTAAAATATTAAAAAGCACAAAAACAACCAAGATAACACCCGCCATTACAGCGAAACCGTACAGTATCTTTTTAAGTGCGTAGGTACCCATTTACTTCGAGAAATATTGTTCTGCCAATTTATCAAATGATGGCAAACTGTTATAATGCCATTTTTGTACAACAACGCCATTTTTCAAAAGCATAACACCAGGATTTGCCCTAACCATACTTTTTAACGGAACAGCGTCTGCGTAAAAAACCTCCATAAACAGTTTCATTTTTGTACTAAACTCATCCGCATCCTGTGCCGAGTTTGAAGTTAATAAAACCGTACGAATATTAAACTGCTCAGCGGCATTTAAGGCCAATGCATTTGTTTCGCCAATAGCCTTTTCGTTAGCATTATCTAAACTATAAGCTACCACTACTAAATTATAATACGGGTTTTCGATTATTTCTTTGGTATAATCAGTTCCAGATGCATCGGTAATTAGTAAATCTTTAATCTTAACATCGTAGCCCTTTTTAATTAGTTTCTTTTCTGGCGTGCCTACAACTTCCCAATCTTCATCTTTCCAAATTTCCAATTTCATGTAGTCCTTATCGCTCATGGTTTTGGTTTCACCAGTTTTCTTATGCTTAAGCTGATACATAATCAGATACTCGTCTTGTGGTGCTCCCTCTGGTATTTTCATATTCTCAGGTATACTTGCGCCAACTTTATAAGGTAGAAAATCTATAATCGGTAAAAAATTATACGTAAACGTTCCAAAAAATAACGAAGCGGCAAAAA
Organism: Pedobacter namyangjuensis; assembly: GCF_003313325.1. Classification (GTDB taxonomy): domain Bacteria; phylum Bacteroidota; class Bacteroidia; order Sphingobacteriales; family Sphingobacteriaceae; genus Pedobacter; species Pedobacter namyangjuensis. The sequence goes on from NZ_QMHQ01000004.1 coordinate 86,549, forward strand.
CGGCCGAAAATAATCCGCTTTGCCAACCTGGGTGGTTGGTTACAGGCTGAATTAGTTCTCGTTTAAGATACAAATAAATGATCATCAGCAATAAAACAAGATCTTTGCTAAACGATTGCCACGGAGTTAAAGGAATTGCATCGCCAAAGCAACCGCAAGAAGTTACTACTTTAAATGCGGCAGATACAAACGTTAAAAATGTAAAAAAGATAATAAGCGCTAGCAAACCTTTAGTAACTGTATTTTTCCAAAAACCGAAAAGCAATAATGCGCCCAAAACTATTTCTAACACACATAAAATGATAGCTATACCAGTTGCCCAACCATTTAAAAACGAAAGGTGAAAGACATCAAAATACTCTTGCAGTTTATAGCCAAACCCTAAAGGATCATTAGCTTTAATTAAACCAGAGAATATAAATAGTATACCAACAAACCATCGTGAAAAAATTAGGGTTAATCTCTGCATAATTATTGTGTATAGGCTTAAATTTCTATTTTACATCGAGCTTTATGAGCGCAAAAACGGCATAGTTTAACATATCCTGGTAGTTGGCTTTTACACCTTCAGAGGCTACGGTTTGCCCCAAATTATCTTCAATTTGTTTTACCCTGAAAATCTTCATCAGAATTAAATCGGTTAATGAGCTAATGCGCATATCTCTCCAAGCCTCTCCGTAATCGTGGTTTTTGGCAAACATCAATTCCTTGGTTTCATTTACACTTTTATCAAATAAGGTTTCTACCAATTGAACGTCCAACTCATTTGGGTCTTTGTCTGTTAACTCCAGTTGCAACATAGCAATTATGCAGTAGTTTACAATACCTATATATTCTGAAGTAACATCCTCTCCTACCTTAGAAATTTTCTTTTCTTCTAGTGTTCTGATGCGTTGTGCTTTAATAAAAATCTGATCAGTAATAGACAAAGGCCTTAAGATGCGCCAAGCCGTACCGTAATCTTTAGTTTTTTTTAAAAAAAGCGATTTACACACCGCTATTACGTCGCTATATTCTTGTGATGTATTTACTGGCAAAACAATTAAAATATTTAGTTTAAAGGTATTTTAATACCTATTTTTGTATTAAATGATGGCTAAAGATACATTTTTAAACCGAAAACTTACATTAAATAGCAAAGGTACGCTGGTTGATCTGACTAAGCCATCGGTTATGGCAATTTTAAATATTACTCCCGATTCTTTCTTTGCCGGCAGTCGTGCTAGTGGGATAAGAGATGCTTTAAAAAAGGTTGAAACTTTTATAAATGAGGGTGCTAAGTTTATTGATATTGGTGCTTACTCATCAAGACCTGGCGCCGCTGATGTTAGCGAAAAAGAAGAAATTGAACGTTTAATTCCAATCCTAAAAGCTGTAAATTATGAGTTTCCTAACACTATAATATCTGTAGATACTTTCAGAGCTAAAGTAGCAGAGGAAGCAATTTTTTCTGGAGCAAATATTATAAATGATATTGCCGGAGGCGATTTAGATGCGGAAATGTTTAATACTGTTGCAAAACTTAAGATACCCTACATTATGATGCACATGAAAGGTACACCACAAAACATGCAACAAAATCCTGTTTATGAAGATGTAGTTGCAGAGGTCTTTTCTTATTTTAATACCAAAATACAGAAACTGAGAAATTTAGGTATTAAAGATGTGATTATCGATCCAGGTTTTGGTTTTGCTAAAACAATGACGCACAATTACCAACTATTGCAGCAAATGGAAAGCTTAAATGTATTTGAGCTCCCATTATTAGTTGGTTTTTCTAGAAAATCAATGATTACCAAGGTTTTGGACATAAAAACAGAAGATGCCGTAAACGGAACTAGCATCTTAAACACCATCGCTTTGCAAAAAGGCGCAAATATTTTACGAGTGCATGATGTTAAGGCGGCAATGGAGTGCATTAAGTTAAACGAAAAGGTAAACAACCCATCTAATTAGCTAGCTTTAGAAAATTTGAGAATTTTTTTTTTAAAATTCCGACGAAATACTGCTATAAAACTCGCTCATTTATAAATTAGCCAGGCAAATTGATTAACTTGTGCTCAAATGAAGAGTTTTGATTTCGACTTTCTGATAGATAAGATCACTTGGATGAGCATAATTGACATTATCGTGGTGGCGATACTGTTATATTACGTTTATAGCCTAATTAGAAACACACTTGCCGTAAATCTTTTATTAGGCATGCTGATTATCTTCTTGTTTTATCATTTAGTAACCAGCTTACACATGGACCTGCTCTCTAGCATCATAAATAAATTTATGAGCGTGGGAATTATGGCTATGGTTATTATTTTTCAACCAGAAATCAGGCGCTTTTTACTACATATAGGTAAAAGCACTTTCTTACAGAAAAATAAAGCTTGGTGGGGATATCTTTTCGGAAGTAAGGATTTAGAACGCGATAATCTGATTAGAATTAAACCGATAATAGATGCTTGTAAAAGCATGAAAAAAAGCAGAACAGGCGCATTAATTATTTTTGTGAAGTATTACGATGATGAACTTTTTAACAACAGCTGTGAATTAATTGACGCTAAAATTTCTAAACGTTTGCTTGAGAGCATATTCCAAAAATACAGTCCGCTACACGATGGCGCAGTTGTTATATCGGAGAATAAAATCAAAAGTGCCAGTTGTATATTGCCACTCACAGATAACGATAAGCTTCCTCCACAATTTGGCTTGCGTCACCGAGCTGGCATTGGCGTATCAGAAACTACAGATGCTGTTGCCGTTATTATCTCTGAAGAAACTGGCGAGATTGCCTACGCTAAACAAGGTAGGGTAAGAATGAATGTTTCTTTTGGAGAACTAGAGAAATTGCTGAATAAGGACTTTTAGAGCAAGGAGCAACAAGGAGCAAGGAATAAGGAGCAAGGAGCAAGGAATAAAGAGCAAGGAATAAAGAGCAAGGAACAAGGAGCAAGGATTAAGGATTTAGGATTAAGGATTTAGGACAAAATCACAATAAAAACTAGCTATAAATTCACTTAGGTAGCTGCGGTGCTAAAATTTAGAAACAAAAAAAGGAGCAAAAATTAGAGATAAACATCTTTAATCTTTGCTCCTTTATCTTTTATAGTCTAATTAGCAATATTGCTCAAAAGCGCCAATTAGGCTATCAGCAATCATTTGCGCAGGGCGACCTTCAATTTGATGACGCTCAATCATATGTACTAATTTGCCATCTTTAAATAACGCCATTGATGGAGATGAAGGTGGAAATGGCATCATATAACCTCTAGCTCTATCTACCGCTTCTTTTTCCATACCTGCAAAAACGGTTACCAATTTATTTGGGTGTTTTGCATTTGCTGCCGCTAATTTTGCCGCCGGACGAGCATTTGCAGCAGCACAACCACATACAGAGTTTACCACTACAAACACAGTACCTTCTGCTTTAATTGCACTGTCTACCGCATCAGCAGTTTTCAATTCTTCAAAACCTACATTGGTTAACTCGGCACGCATTGGCTCTACTAAATATTCTGGATACATTTCTTTATCTTTTAATAATTGATGCTGCAAAGATAAGAAATAAGCTTCGCTTAAATTTATTGCTAAATAAAATAACAATTTACTGACGTATAGACCACAAAAAAACGGCTTACTGTACGTAAGCCGTTTTAGGAAAATATAAGATGAGCTTATTGCATTCCTCTTAACACGTCCTGCATTGCTTGTGGGTCGCTTAACATAGCTGTACCAAACATTGCAATAATTGCGATGTAGTAAACTAAAGTTAAAATATTAAGAACTAAACCAACAATAGCACAAACTCTACCTGCATTTAAGTTTTTAGATGAGCTTTCGGTATAAAGCGTTGGATTTGCTGCATACAAGGCTCTATCTTTTTTGCTTAATACCAAAGCAATAATTGCTGGTATTAAACCAAGAATACCATAACAGCAACATAACACGATAGATAAAATACCTAACACTAATACTACAGTAGCATTCGGCAATGCTTGTTGCATACCAAATCCGCCGTTGTTTGGCGTAAAACCACCGCCATTGTTTGGAGGAAAGCCACCATTATTCGGTGGAAAACCGCCGTTGTGCGGTTGAAATGGAGTAGGCTCTACTGGCGCCGCAGGCGGAACTACAGGCTCTGGAGCCGGCGTAGATTCAGGCGTACTTTCTGGGTTTAACCCCTCTTCTTGTTCGTCTCTTTTTTTAGGATTTTCTTCTGGTAATTGTTCTTCAGACATAGTTTTAAATTAATTGGTTGTTTAGTATTTTGTAAATGTAATTAGCAACTATTGTAATTGTGATAGCAATATAAAGCATTTTTATAATAAATGCTCCGTTTTTGAAATCAAATTTTAAATGAACTGCCGTAAATATTAATAAAACTACAATAAAAATTGTAGGCGGATAGAATTTGAAAGAAGCTGTAAAATTGCCCTGTATAAGCTGAACGAAGGATCTTTGCAAACCGCAACCTGGGCAATCTATGCCTGTTGAAGCTTTAAATGGACATGTTAAAAGGTGATGCTCCAGCCAATGAATAAAGCCACTACCTTCGGTTAAAACAATAAGTAAAACAATAGCAAGCTTGGCTTTCATGGTAGCACGAAAATATAGATTATGCCGTTGCTACACAAATTTTGTTAAATAAACCTGATCAAAGCGAGCACGACGGCCAATTTTCTTGGCCTAGTAAAGCGATGAGCAGGGCTAATTTAGCCAAACACTACTGACATTGTTTTACTAAAAATTATTACATCCAATCTACTAAAACAAATGTTAAGTGGTTTGGCTTTCACAAAGCTATGCCGTAACTTTGCAGTTCATTAAAAACAAAAAAGCATGTCATCAGTAGAGACTTCATACGTTCCTTATAAAGTTAAGGACATTTCACTGGCAGAATGGGGCCGTAAAGAAATTGGATTAGCAGAGGCAGAAATGCCTGGTTTAATGTCGCTTAGAAAAGAATTCGGACCATCTAAACCTTTAGCGGGCGCTCGCATTGCAGGTTGTTTGCATATGACCATCCAAACTGCAGTTTTAATTGAAACATTGGTAGAACTTGGTGCAGAAGTTACATGGTCGTCTTGTAATATTTTCTCAACTCAAGATCACGCTGCCGCTGCAATTGCTGCTGCTGGTATTCAAGTTTATGCTTGGAAAGGCTTAAACGAAGCCGATTTCGATTGGTGTATTGAGCAAACTTTACATTTTGGTCCAGATCGTCAGCCATTAAACATGATTTTGGATGATGGTGGTGATTTAACCAACATGGTTTTCGATAAATATCCTGAGCTAATTGCAGCAATTAAAGGTTTATCTGAAGAAACTACAACTGGTGTACACCGTTTATACGAAAGAATGAAAAACGGAACATTGCACTTACCTGCAATTAACGTTAACGATTCTGTAACTAAATCTAAATTCGATAACAAATACGGATGTCGCGAATCATTAGTAGACGCAATTCGTCGTGCAACTGATGTAATGATGGCTGGTAAAGTTGCCGTTGTTTGCGGTTATGGCGATGTTGGTAAAGGTTCTGCAGAGTCGTTAAGCTCGCAAGGTGTACGTGTTATCGTTACCGAAATCGATCCAATTTGTGCTTTACAAGCAGCAATGGAAGGTTACGAAGTAAAACGTTTAGATACCGCTATTAAAGAAGCAGATATCGTTGTAACTACAACTGGTAACTGTGATATCGTTCGCGAAAAACATTTCCGTGCGTTAAAAGACAAAGCTATTGTATGTAACATCGGCCACTTCGACAACGAAATTGACATGGCTTGGTTAAATGGGGCTTATGGCGATACTAAAGTTGAAATTAAACCTCAGGTTGATAAATATACTATCGACGGTAAAGATGTAATTGTTTTGGCAGAAGGTCGTTTGGTTAACTTAGGCTGTGCAACTGGCCACCCAAGTTTTGTAATGAGTAACTCGTTCACAAACCAAACTTTGGCGCAATTAGAGTTGTGGACTAACCCAGGTAAATACGAAAACAAAGTTTATGTATTACCTAAGCATCTAGACGAAAAAGTTGCTCGTTTGCACTTAGAAAAAATTGGTGTAGAATTAGACGTTTTAGATCAGCACCAAGCAGATTATATCGGCGTAGCTGTAGAAGGTCCTTTCAAACCAGATACTTATAGATACTAAGAAAGAAAGTTTGGAGTTAAAAGTAGAAAGTTATCTTTCATCCTCGCTCCTTATTCTTTAACCTTAAAAAAGGGATGTGCAAAATGCATATCCCTTTTTTTATATCGTCGTCTTTGTAAGGTGGCTTTTTCAGCCGATTAATCAATTTTTTTTTGCAAAACTATGTCAGTAGCGTTTTGGGTTGTTCAGTCCCGCTGTCCGTTTTACTCTCTTCGTTCGTGCTCACTTCCATCTGGTTTATTTTACAAAAGCTTAATGCCTTTTTGTAAAACTTGTTTCCTGCAAAAGTGCTAATTGGTCGGTATTATACAGCAACTCGCAATCTACCTTATTCATTGCCGTTATTGCTGCCAACAAACACCAAAACAAAACACTGGCTTTAGCCAAAAATTACACAAAACAGTTTATCAATAGTTAATGATAAGCTACATTTGCTTTTTCAAACTTAATTTTCAAAGAATATGAAGGCCTTAATCATTGCGCTATTTGTAACTTTTGCTGGTTTATCGGCTAGTGCACAAACAAAACCTCAACAAAAAACCACAAAACAACAAACGGTTATTAAAGATAAAGTTGTAGAAATTGCCTGTGGCGAATGCAAATTTAAAATGGAAGGGAAAAGTTGCGATCTAGCGGTAAGAATAGACAGCAAACCTTATTTCGTAGACGGAAAAAAAATTGACGATTTTGGTGATGCCCACGATGAAAAGCATGGTTTTTGCAATGTAATTAGCAAAGCAAAAGTTACCGGCGAGATTGTTAACAATCGCTTTAATGCAAAGTCTATTGCACTTATAAACGATAAAAATTAAAGTTCGTAAGCTAAGTGCATCGAAACTAGGTTGTAATTATGATTGGTGCTTTTATAGCTTATCGTAGAGGTTTCGGTATTTATAATCTCGTATGATTTTACTTTATTAGCATCTAAAAATAGCTGCAGCTTCTGGTTCAAACGTTCGGCAACAACATCGTCTTCAATAATGTTATCAGTCAAACCTTCGGCCATAAAGGCATAAGAGATTCGCATATATTTTTGGATCGTTTTATTTGTAAATCTGCTTAATATTTAATCAATAAACAAAATTTCCGCTAACAATAAAACCCATTGAGCGTTCAAAACCTTAAACCTTACACCCTTCCGCCTTCAACCTTAATTCATATCTTTGCTTTATGACAAAATTATCAGTCAACATTAATAAAATAGCTACACTACGCAATAGCCGTGGTGGCAACAATCCTGATTTGGTTAAAGTTGCACTAGACTGTGAGCGTTTTGGCGCACAAGGTATTACCGTACATCCACGTCCAGACGAAAGGCATATCCGCTACCAAGATACTTTTGATTTAAAAGCCGTAATTGCAACAGAATTTAATATAGAAGGTAATTGCAAAGAGCAAAAATTTATAGATCTTGTTTTAGCAAACAAACCAGCACAAGTAACTCTGGTACCCGATGTATTAGGACAAATAACCTCTAACCACGGCTGGGATACTATTAAAGAGAAAGATTACTTAAAAGAAATGGTTTCTGTTTTTCAAACTGCCGGCATTCGAGTTTCTATATTCGTAGACCCTGTTTTAGAAATGGTTGAAGGTGCGCTAGCAACCGGTACCGACAGAATCGAACTGTATACCGAAGCTTATGCCAGCAATTATCACAATGATAAAGAACGAGCAATTGCACCTTATATTACAGCTGCAAAAAAGGCAAACGAATTAGGTTTAGGCTTAAACGCTGGCCACGATTTAGATTTAGATAACCTGCAGTATTTTGCGCAAAACATTCCTAATCTATTGGAGGTTTCCATCGGCCATGCCTTAATAAGCAACGCACTTTATTTCGGGCTGGAAAAAACCATTCAACTTTATTTAAAACAGCTTGCATAATATAAGCGAAAAGCCTAAAGCAGAAAGCTTCGGACTTTAAGCTTTCGCTTTCAACCTAAATCTATGTTAAAAGGAATTCTCCTCGTATTATTTGGTGCCTGTAGTTTCGGCATCTTATCCACTTTTGTAAAACTAGCTTACGCAGAGGGTTACACTTTGTCTGACGTAACAGGTACGCAAGCATTTTTCGGCATGGTTCTTTTATGGACTGCCTTCCTCATACAATCAAAAACAAAATCTAAAAACAAACCAAACCCGGTAATAAAAACCCATTGGTTAAAGTTGGTTGGCGCCGGTATGTTTTCGGGCATGGTTAGTTTGTGCTACTATCAATGCGTAAAATTAGTTCCTGCATCCGTAGCTATCATTTTGCTCATGCAATTTGTATGGATTAGCGTTCTTTTGGAGTTGATTATCTACAAGAAGAAACCAACCGGAAACCAAATTTTAGCGATCATATTTATTTTAACCGGCACTATTGCCGCAAGTGGTTATTACGAAAGTGTGTCGGCTAATTTTAATATCACTGGCATTATTTACGGCTTAATTTCCGCGGCGTTTTATGCATCGTTCTTAATGCTAAATGGCAAACTTGGCACAGAATATCCGGTACTTAAAAAAAGCGCCTTAATGATAACTGGCGCTTGTATTATTGTCTTTATCCTACTTCCACCCTATTTTTTAATTAATGGTGCTTTAGGTGGCAGTTTATTAAAATGGGGATTGATATTGGCAGTCTTTGGAACCGTAATTCCACCCTTATGTTTTGCAGGTGGCATTCCAAAAGCAGGTTTAACGTTAAGTTCTATTTTGAGCTCGGTAGAACTACCGGTGGCCGTAAGCATGTCGGCAATTGTTTTAAAAGAACCAGTTAGCGCTATACGTTGGTTAGGCGTTATAATCATTTTAGGAGCGATGATTTTACCCAATTTGGAAAATTTAAAAAAGGGAAATATCTTTAGAACAAAAACCGCGTAAAAACGTAGTTAACAGTGATTGCTTTATACCCGCATCAACCTAAACCGAAAACCATGAAAAAAAAGTTATTTTCAGCATTATTACTTGTAGCAATTGCATTTGGTGCCTGTAAAAACGTAGCAACAATTAACGAAGAAGAAGCCGGTACCGTTATTACGACTTACCTAAAAGGAAACCCAGAATATAAAACCGATAGATTTCATTTTGGGGAGATGAAATTTAATAGCAAAAAAGATATGGTTGAATTGGCAAAATATAAAACCCTTGCCAACGAAGGTTTTGTAACTTTAACTTTAAAAGAAGCCAGCAAAAAATTCTTGTCAAAAGACAGTAGTTATGTTTACCAAATTACATTAACTGACAAAGCAAGCGAATTGGTACTTAAGCAAGATGAAGACAAAGCAACGGTGAAAGTTGTTACATACGAATTGGCTAGCGAAAAGCCTGTAGACTTTAATCGTGTTAACGACAATAATGCAAAAGTTACGGTATCGCTTAAAAAAATAAACACCGTTTTTGCACCATTTCAAAAAAACAGCAAAGACAACAGCGATTTCATAACTAAAACCTATCGCTTAAAATTAGATAAGGAAGAAGGCTGGAAAGTGAATAAGTAAGTTTAGGGCTTAGGGAAAAAATCAGTTCGTTCTCTTTTGTTGGTGTTGAGGTTTATTCTTTTAAAATTTATCCTCACCTTGCTTGGAACATCCCAACTTTACAGCATTCCAGCTTTACAACCTTCCAACCAAGTTACAACCCCAATTTGCCACCAAAATATGACGCTTTAACGTGCTTTTTGATACCAAAAAATAGTTGCGGATTTCTTACCTTTGCGCAATCATTTATTGCTATACTACATGAGCTTAAACATTCATTACCAAGAAGATTTTCAAGACCGCCATATTGCGCCAAATAGCGAAGATACTGCGGCTATGCTACAAACCATTGGCGTAAATTCTATTGATGAGCTGATCGAACAAACAGTTCCTCAAAAAATTAGGTTAAAACAGCCTTTAAACTTGCCGAAAGCAAAATCTGAGGTCGATTATTTAGCCAGTTTAAAGCAAACTGCATCATTAAATAAAGTTTACAAATCTTACATTGGGCAAGGTTATTATGATACGGTTACACCTGGTGTAATTTTACGTAACGTAATGGAAAACCCAGGATGGTACACCCAGTATACGCCTTACCAAGCAGAAATTGCACAAGGTCGTTTACAAGCGTTGTTAAATTTCCAAACAATGGTTATAGATTTAACCGGAATGGAAATTGCCAATGCGTCTTTGTTAGATGAAGGTACCGCAGCTGCGGAAGCTATGTTTATGCAATACAGCTTACGCAAAAATCAAAAAGCTACTAAATACTTTGTGTCTGAGTTAATCTTTGCACAAACCATAGATATTTTAAAAACCCGTGCTAATCCATTCGGTATAGAATTGGTAATTGGCAACCACGAAACATTTACCGCAACCGAAGAATTTTTCGGTGCAATTGTTCAATATCCGGCAGGTAATGGCGAAGTGTTTAATTATACAGATTTCGCTTCTGCTTTGCATACGCAAAACATAAAATTAACGGTAATTGCTGATTTATTAAGCTTAACCTTATTGACTCCTCCGGGAGAATGGGGGGCTGATGTGGTTGTTGGTACTACGCAACGTTTTGGCGTACCAATGGGTTTTGGCGGTCCACATGCTGCATATTTTGCAACTAAAGACGAGTATAAACGTTCAATCCCGGGTCGTATTATTGGTGTAACTATCGATAGCAATAACAATTACGCTTTGCGTATGGCGTTGCAAACTCGCGAGCAACACATCCGTAGAGATAAAGCAACTTCTAACATTTGTACAGCTCAAGCTTTATTAGCTATTATGGCTGGTTTTTATGCAGTTTATCACGGACCAAAAGGCTTAAAACTAATTGCAGAGCGTACTCATGGTTTGGCTGTAACATTGGCTGCATCTTTAAAAGAGGCCGGCTACAATGTACTAAGCAAATCATTTTTCGACACCGTTCAGTTGGATTTAGGTGACTTGACCGGATCTATCCACAAAGAATGTTTAGACAATAACATCAACCTTAATTATAACGGAAACGTAGTAAGCATCGCTTTAGACGAAACAACTTCATTTGATGATGTAAAACTACTGGTACGTATATTTTCCAAAGTTAAAGGTATTGCTGCCGACAGTATAAATGTTGCAGAAAAAGCGAATACCACCATAGCTTCGGCTTCTCAACGTACTTCTACTTATTTAACACACCCAGTTTTCAACTCGCACCATTCAGAGCACGAAATGTTGCGTTACATTAAATCTTTAGAAACAAAAGATTTATCGCTTTGCCACTCTATGATTGCCTTAGGTTCATGTACCATGAAATTAAATGCAACTACAGAAATGATTCCGGTTACTTGGCCTGAGTTTGGTAAAGTGCATCCTTTTGCACCGAACGACCAAGTTTTAGGTTATTATACCATTTTTGATGAGTTGGACAAATGGTTAAGTGAAATTACTGGTTTCGCTGCCATGAGCTTACAACCAAACGCTGGCGCTCAAGGCGAGTATGCAGGTTTAATGGTTATCCGTGCTTATCATCAAGACAGAGGAGATCATCACCGTAATATTGCATTAATTCCTGCATCTGCACATGGTACCAATCCTGCTTCTGCAGCTATGGCCGGTATGAAAATCGTTGTGGTTAAATCTTTAGAAAATGGAAACATCGATGTTGAAGATTTAAAAGCAAAAGCGGCTGAACATGCAGCAAACCTATCGTGTTTAATGGTAACTTACCCTTCTACACACGGTGTATTCGAAGAAAGCATTATCGAAATTTGCGAAACTATCCATCAACATGGCGGACAAGTTTACATGGATGGTGCAAATATGAACGCACAAGTTGGCCTAACTAGTCCTGCTAATATTGGTGCAGATGTTTGCCACTTAAACTTACACAAAACCTTCTGTATTCCTCACGGTGGTGGTGGTCCTGGCATGGGCCCTATCGGTGTTGCTGCCCACTTGGTAAAATACTTACCGGGTCACGCTGTGGTTAACATAAACAACGAAAAATCAATTCCGGCAGTGTCTTCTGCACCTTGGGGTTCGGCTTCTATTTTAATTATCTCTCATGCTTACATCGCAATGATGGGTGGCGAGGGCTTAACAGATGCAACTAGATACGCCATCCTTAACGCCAACTACATGAAAGCTAGGTTAGAGAAACACTATCCTGTATTGTATTCTGGTGCTCAAGGTCGTTGCGCACACGAGATGATCTTAGATTGCCGTAGCTTTAAAAACTTCGGTATTGAGGTAGTTGATATTGCAAAACGTTTAATGGATTACGGTTTCCACGCTCCTACAGTTTCATTCCCGGTTGCCGGAACCTTAATGGTTGAGCCTACAGAATCTGAGCCTAAGCACGAACTAGACCGTTTCTGCGATGCTTTAATAGCAATTAGAAATGAAATTACCGAAGTAGAAAACGGAAGCTTGGACAAAACAGATAACCCATTAAAAAATGCACCACATACCGCTGCAGTAGTAACTGCTAACGAGTGGGAGCATGGTTATAGTCGCCAAACGGCAGCTTTTCCTTTGCCTTACGTAGCGGCTTATAAATTCTGGCCTTCAGTGGGCAGAGTTAACGATAGCCATGGCGATAGAGCACTAATTTGCGCTTGCCCTCCTATCGAAAGCTATATGGAAGAGGAAGCTTTAGCATAAGCTATTTATCATACAAAAGTGTTATCCTGAGCGTTGCTGAAGGATTCCGAGAAAAAATAGCCCGAGCAATTCGGGCTATTTTTTTTGTGAAAAACTTTAAGGTTTTCTTTCCAAATTCAAAGAACCTGCCATTTGCATTATAAATCGCATAGGTAGTTTTTGAAAAGCAATTGCAGTTTTTCATCTTAATGTTAGTCCTGCCATCATTGCAATCTTTTTGCCATTGCTAGTTTACATCGTCATCGCAAGGAGAGCAACGACGAAGCGATTTATCTAGTTGATTACTTGCAAAAAGGATTTTCACTTTGTCAGGTTTATTGTACAAACAGCACTGCCATTATTAAAAAACCGTTCAATTCCATATTTCTTTTCAGGCCCGTTGCTTATATTTGGTATAACAAAGCTAACCAGATGGAAACACTGCCTTTTAACACCACTCCCGAAAAAGAGATCGTAACCACAAGGATTTTAAATTACCCTCAGCAATTGGTTTTCGACGCTTGGGCAAATCCAGCTCACTTAATAAATTGGTGGGGACCAAAAGGTTTTACAAACACTTTTAACGAATTTGATTTTAGAGAAGGTGGCAAATGGAGCTTTGTAATGCATGGGCCAGACAAGGGCAACTATGCGAATGAATGTGAATTCGTAAAAATCGAAAAACCATCTTTTATTGCCTGGAAACGCCATTCGAAACCTTTGTTTCAAGTAGTTGCAAGTTTTAAGGAAATAAGTAAGGAACAAACCGAAGTTATTTTCAAAATGATATTTGCAACCGCGGATGAGTGCAGTAAAATAAGGCCGTACGTAATTGACAAAAACGAGGAAAATTTCGACAAGCTGGAAGTTGAATTGAGTAAGATGTAATTTGTTTAGTATTAATACGAGTGGCCGACCTTATCTCAACCACGATGAGAGTCTTCGACAAGCTCAGACTGATATTTTTTGTCCTGGTAGATTGCTTCGTGCTACCCGTTGCGCAAGGACGAAAATCTGTTAGCGCTGTTTAATGCCGTTCGAGATTTGTAATCTCGAACATACTATACGTCCTATACGTAAATTCCTAATGTAACCCATTCTAATTTTTTCGCGTCTCAGGATCAAAGTAAAATTCATGAAAAAACACCTTGTTATTGCATTATTCTTATTTATCTACAGTTCTTTAAACGCTCAAACGTTTGAAGCTAAAGTAGACAGTCTAATTTCTGTTACTTTTAAAGATAAAACCAGCCCAGGTGGAGCCTTTCTTATTGCAAAAAATGGAAAACCTGTTTACCGGAAAAGTTTCGGCAAAGCAAATTTAGAATTGGGTGTCGATTTAAATAACGAAAGTATTTTTCAACTAGGTTCTATAACTAAACAGTTTACTGCAATTTCCATTTTGATGTTGGCAGAACAAGGAAAAATCAGCCTTGATGCGCCAGTAAAAAGATACATTCCTGATTATCCGAACGGCGAAAACATTACGGTTCATCACCTGCTAACGCATACATCTGGTATTAAAGATTTTACCAAAATGAAAAATTTGCAACAGATTGCGCAAAAAGATCTAAATCCAAAGGAAGTTATTGATTTCTTTAAAAATGAAACCCCAAATTTTCTACCTGGTGAAAAATTTGAGTATAACAACTCGGGCTATGTTATTTTAGGTTATTTAATTGAGCTCACCTCTGGAGAAACGTACGAGAATTATATACAAAAGCATATTTTCGAGAAATTAGGAATGAAAAATTCTCGTTATGCGAGCGACAGAAGCCTAATAAAAAATCGAGCGTACGGCTATCAACTAAAAAACAACGTTTACGTTAACAAAAGTGTAATTAGCTTTAATATTCCCTATGCCTCCGGCTCATTAATGTCTACCACCGGTGATATGCTGATTTGGCAAAATGCGTTAAAAAATAACCTTCTGTTACAACCCGCTACTGCTAAAAAAGCCTTTACAAAGTACAGCTTAAATAATGGCGAACATTTTAGCTATGGCTACGGTTGGCATATAAAAACCATAAATGAAATAGAAAGTAGAGACCATGGTGGCAGTATATTTGGATTCAAATCTATGGCGGTTTATATTCCAACGGAAGATATTTATGTAATTGCGTTAACTAATTGCGATTGTAATTCACCTACCGAACTAACTCGAGATTTGGCAAAAGTGGCTCTATCATATTTTAAGGATTGATAAAGAACATCTTCAATTTTATGCGCAATGCAACTTTAAATAGATGCACAGCCGGAACGATGCTAAACCCGATTTAGCGAAAATACTTTTTATAAAAGCTTGCAGGTTGTACAAACCTGCGAGGTTTAAAAAGATTGTAGCGAGAGCGGGACTGCTTTATCCGAAAAGCCTTTGTATTTGCTTTTCAAAAAAAATACGCCTACAACAATGCAAAACTGAAAAAAAATAACCAATGACATTAACCAACTAATAACATTTGAGCGATATATTTGGAATGGAACGAAAATTAGGATAGTTTTGGTTTGAAAACGTGGCCAACAAAACCCACGATTATTTAACTAGCAAAAAAACTATGATTATTGAACCTAGAATGCGAGGATTTATATGTTTAACCGCACACCCTAAGGGCTGCGAGCAAAACGTAATTAATCAAATTAACTATGTCAAATCTAAGGGCGCAATTAACTCACCTAAAAAGGTTTTGGTAATTGGTGCATCAACAGGATTTGGTTTAGCATCTAGAATTACTAGCGCATTTGGCAATGGCGCATCTACCATTGGTGTTTATTTTGAAAAACCACCTAAAGAAGGAAAAACTGCTTCGCCAGGTTGGTATAATACTGCAGCTTTTGAAACCGAGGCGCAAAAAGCCGGACTTTATGCAAAAAGCATTAACGGCGATGCATTCTCTGATGAGGTAAAACAGCAAACTATTGATTTAATAAAAGCAGATTTAGGTCAGATCGACTTAATAATCTACAGTTTAGCTTCGCCAGTTAGAACAAATCCAAAAACTGGTATTACGCATCGCTCTACGTTAAAACCAATTGGTGGTACTTTTAGCGATAAGACAGTAGATTTTCATACTGGAATTGTTTCTGAAGTTTCTATTGAGCCTGCAAACGAAGAAGAAATTGAAAATACCGTTGCTGTTATGGGCGGCGAAGATTGGGAAATGTGGATTGATGCCTTAAAAGCCGAAAACCTTTTAGCTGATGGTTTTACTACAGTTGCTTATTCTTACATTGGCCCGGCGGTTACAGAAGCCGTTTACCGCAAAGGTACTATTGGCCGTGCAAAAGATCATTTAGAGGCTACAGCTTTTTCAATTAGCGATAAGCTAGCAGATGTAAATGGAAAAGCTTACGTTTCTGTAAATAAAGCTTTGGTTACGCAAGCTAGTTCGGCCATTCCGGTTATTCCGTTATATATTTCTTTCTTATATAAAATTATGAAAGAAGATGGCATACATGAAGGTTGTATTGAGCAAATTCAGCGTTTATTTGCAGAGCGATTATATAGCGGTGGCGATGTGCCTGTGGATGAAAAAGGCAGAATTAGAATTGACGATTGGGAAATGCGTGAAGATGTGCAAGCAAAGGTTGCTGAGCTTTGGAAACAAGCTACAACCGAGACTTTACCTGCAACTGGCGATTTAGCTGGATATAAAACTGACTTTTTAAACTTATTTGGATTTGATGTAGCTGGTGTTGACTACCAAGCAGATGCCAATGAAATGGTTGAAGTACCGGGTTTAGTTGAGCCTAAGAGCTAATTAATTTAAAGTACATAATTCGGAAGTTAAAAACCTCATTCAATTAATTTTGGGTGAGGTTTTTTAGTAATTTAGCAAAACAAATCGTTTAAGGGTATGTCAAATATTAAACTTATTATAGAAGAAAGGCCAAGTGATATAGGCAATTTTATGGTTGGAAGGTTGTTGCCTTTTAGAGAAAAAAGAATGGTTGGTCCATTTTCTTTTATAGATCATATGGGCCCGGCTTTGCTGAGCGACCATGAGAATTTGGATGTTCCGCCACACCCGCATATTGGTTTATCTACGTTAACCTACCTTTTTGAAGGAAGCATGATGCATCGCGATAGTTTGGGTACAGAAATAGAGATTAAACCTGGACAAGTAAATTGGATGACTGCTGGAAAGGGAATCGTGCACTCAGAGAGAACGCCAGAATACCTGCGCCAATCTGAAAAAAGCCTGCATGGATTACAAATTTGGGTGGCTCTACCAAAAGATTTAGAGCAGATGGAACCTGAGTTTTATCACGCAGATGCGGATGATCTGCCGAGCTGGAATACAGACGGGGTACAATATAAACTCATTGCTGGCGAAGCCTTTGGTAAAAAATCGCCAATACCCGTTTACAGTCCTTTGTATTTTTTAGAACTGAAAAGCGAGGAGGAAAAAACGGTTAAAATTGGTGAATATCTTTTTGGCGAAAGTGGCATTTACATATTGGAAGGTGCTATAGAAAATGATGATAATTCTTTTGAGCCAAAACAATTATTGGTAGCCAAAGACAGCTCGCTTTGCGAATTTACCATGAAAGCAAATACTACTATTTATATTTTTGGTGGCGATGCATTTCCGGAAGAGCGTTTTATCTATTGGAATTTTGTTGCAACAAGCAAAGAACTGATTGAAGAGGCAAAAAACAAATGGGTAAACCAAGAATTTGAAAAAGTACCCGGAGAAACAGATTTTGTGCCTTTGCCGGAGAGGAGGGTTTAATTCGAGTTGTCAGTCTGAGCCTGTCGAAGCTTCTCAATCCTTCGACAAGTTCAGGATGACAGCATGCCTACTCCCAAGTTATCGTAGTCCCATTTTCTGTCGGGCGACCGGTGCAAACTAGAACTCTTCCATTTGCCACTTCTTCATCGGTTAAAACTTCATTATAATCCATTCTTACGCCACCGCTTATGCAGGTAGCAGTACAGGTGCTACAAACACCGCCACTACAACTGTAGGGTAAGTTTATTTTATTAGCCAAAGCCACTTCCAAAATCCTTCTAGGCCAAGGTATTTCCAATTGATGGATATTACCTCTAAAATGTAAGATTACGCTGTAGGTGTTTTTATCCACTACTTTCTCGGTTGCATCATCCTCATCTACTTCATCTTCTGGCAACACAAACGTTTCTCGCTTAACCTGTTGAGGTTTAAAACCACTACCTAAAAGCGTAATTCTGCAAACGTCCATGTAGTCTACTGGTCCGCAAGTATAGCATAGCGCATCTTCCTTATTAAATTCTAAAAATTCTTTCGTTAACTGGTTGATTAAAAATCCATTCAACCTTGCTCGTAAAAGGTTTTTAGAGTTGCTAAATAAGTGTATTACGTTTAACCTATCGGGATATTTTAACTGCCATTCTGCTATTTCCTCTAAAAACAATGTGTCGCTTGCAGAGCGGCTGCTGTAAATGAGTACGATTTTAGATTTTGACTCTTTAATCAACGCCGTTTTTAAAATAGAAAACAAAGGTGTGATGCCTACTCCAGCGGCAAACAAGAATATTGTACGTTGAAGATTTTTGTCAACTTCGTAGGTAAACAATCCGTTAGGTTCTGCAATTTCAACCTCATCTCCTACCCTTAACTGATGATGGATAAATCTTGAAATTTCCCCATTCTCTACTAGTTTAACGGCAATAGCAATCGGTTCCTCAACATCTGGCGAACTACAAAAAGAATACGATCTTCTGAGTTCTCTTTCCGCAAACTTAAACACTAAGGGCAAAAACTGACCAGCAACATAATTCAGTTTCTCGCCATTTAAGGTTTCGAAACAGATTTTTATTACCTCAGTAGGTTGTGGTATTACAGCTATTACTCTAAGTTTCTGCATAGACATTTTCGAAATTAATAAAAATCTTCAAAGGCTATCTAAAAATAAAAAAGCCATTAAGTGTTTCGGATAAAATAAAATAAAAAAGCCATCCCTTTTTGTGGATGGCTTTCAGCTTAATTTAAGTCAAAAAATTATTCTGCGGTACTGGTGTTATTTCCAGTGTAAGCAAGTAAAGCTTTTTGGTTTTTATAACCATTACGTTCTGGATTTTCCAAGATTTCTTTCATAGAAATGAGCTTGTAAACATATCCCCCTGTTTCTCTGTTAAGCTTCATTTTGAAATAATTATCCTGATTTTGCCTGTTGATTTGCTTTCTCATATGACCATCGCCTACATTATAGGCAGCGGCCACTAAAGTCCAGCTATCAAAAATGCCATACAACTCTTTGATGTACTTGGCAGCAGCGATAGTAGATTTACGAAGATTTTTACGCTCATCTACTTTACTATTAACCTTTAAACCGTACATACGAGCAGTACCTGGCATAAATTGCCAATAACCGGCTGCACCTTTGGGCGATGTTCCGCCTTGCAAACCTGATTCTACAAGTGGCATGTATTTAAAATCGTTTGGAATACCATAAGCAGCCAAAATAGGCTCTATAATAGGAAACCATTCTTGTGCTTTGCGGTGCAAACGATTTGTCTGCAGACTTTCGTAACCGTAAGAAGCTAAAACACGCTTCATTTTGCCGGTTATTTTCTTATCGCCCATAGGCAAAGATTCTTCTGCAAATTCTAGTTGAGCTATGGTAAATGCTGGCTCTTCAGCAGGGGTAACTATAGGGGTGGGATTGTTGTTTTTTTGACTTGTTTTTACTTCTGGTAGTGTGTAAGCAAACACTTTTGCCATAACCAGTAATGATAAAATTACCGTACATGGAATGAGGTGTTTCTTTAGCATCTTCCTCCTTTTTTTGGTGAACAATTATTTTTGGTGCGACAAAGGTAAAAATTATTTATCTAATTATCAAATAGTTACGAAAATAACTGCCAAAATCAAGCTTTAAAGCGGTTTAAACTAAGATTTTAAAAACATCATTTTAACACATTTTTTACTTATTTGATTACATCATTTTTAGTATCTTTGCGCCCCGTATGTTTTGTACGGGCAAAATCGTATCATGATAAAAAACAATAACAGGAACAGTCGGGATGACAAGTCCAAATCGGGCAAACCAAGTGGAGGTAGAAGAACTACTAGCACAAGTGATGACAAACCCAAAAGTAAGTTTGGCGATAGAGATGAGAAAGACGACAAACGCAAATCTGGTTTTGTAGCAGGAGATAAATCGGCTTACAAACCAAGAACTTCGAGAGATGGCGATTCTAAGCCTTACTCTCCAAGATCATCTGCTGGAAAAGACTTTAAACCACGCACAGATAGAACTGGCGAAAGCAGAGATTACAAACCTAGAACAACTCGCGATGGCGATTCAAAGCCATATACTCCTAGAACTGGAGCAGGTAAAGACTTTAAACCACGTACCGATCGATCTGGCGAAAGCAGAGATTACAAACCTAGATCTGAATCTAAAGGTGGTTTTAAACCTTGGGAAAAGAAAGATAGTGGAAACGCTGACTACAAACCAAGAGCGTATAAAGAAGGTAGTTCTAGAGATGATTCTTCAGAAAAACGTAGCTACGTTAAAAAAGACAACTATATAACAGACGGCGACAAATCTAAATTCGCTGATAAAAAAGGTAGCTCATCTAGAAGTACAGATAGCCGCCCATACAGAAAACGCGATGAAGGAGACTTTAAACGTAAAGATGATCGTGGCGAAAGAGTTGCGCCTACCACTAGAGCCAGAAAAACCGCAGAACCTAAAGACGATGGCTTAATTCGTTTAAACCGTTACATTGCCAACTCTGGTATTTGTTCTCGTCGTAAGGCTGATGAACTTATTGAAGCTGGTGTAGTTTCTGTAAACAATATTCCAATTACAGAACTTGGCCACAAAGTAGACCCATCTAAAGACGAAGTTCGTTACAATGGCGAATTGTTAAAACGCGAAAAGAAAGTTTACGTTTTATTAAACAAGCCGAAAGATTATATCACCACAACTGAAGATCCGCAGGAGCGTAAAACAGTTATGCAATTAGTTGAAAAAGCTAGTCGCGAACGTATTTACCCTGTTGGTCGTTTAGATAGAAATACAACAGGATTAATTTTAATGACCAATGACGGAGATTTAGCAGACAAGCTTTCTCATCCTAAAAATGGAATTACTAAAATTTATCACGTTGAGTTAAATAAGAGCTTAAGCCAAGGCGATTTCAACAAAATTCAGTTCGGTTTAGAATTAGAAGATGGTTTGATTAAACCAGATAATGTTTCTTACGTTGCCGGCGCAAGCAAAAAAGAAATCGGTATTCAAATACACAGTGGTAAAAACCGCATTGTTCGTAGAATTTTTGAGCACTTAGGGTATGATGTTGTAAAACTTGACCGTGTTGTTTATGGCAACCTTACTAAAAAAGACTTGCCACGTGGCAGATGGAGATTTTTAGAAGATCATGAGTTAATTCAAATCAAACATCTTATCAAATAAGATTTTAAGATATAATTTAAAAGGTCGCTAAGTTTAAACATAGCGACCTTTTTTTATAGCTACAAAGTCAATTCTTCAATAAATTTGCTCGCACTTTTTTTCTTTGCGTACTTTGCAACAAAATAAAATAGAATGAAGAAATTACTGTTATTACTCGCAACTTCCTTTTTAGCACAACAAGCAAGCGCTCAAAGCTACAATTTGTTAATTGGTACTTATACCAACAAAACTACTAGTGAAGGAATTTACACTTATGATTTTAGCAGTAAAACAGCCGATGCAAAGCTCAAAAGTATTGCTAAAAATGTAGCAAATCCTAGTTTTTTAACGCTAAGCGATGACAAACAATATGTTTATAGTGTAAACGAAACTGGCGAGAGCAGTACGGTAAGTGCTTTTGATTTTGATAGCAGATCGGGTAAATTAAATTTCTTAAACAAGATGCAATCGCAAGGTGCAGACCCATGTTATATAATTGCAAATGGAAAAAATGTAATTGTGGCCAATTATTCTGGCGGTAGCATTGCCGTTTTTGCAACTGAAGGGAATGGGCAACTTTACAACGCAAAGCAAGTTATAAAACATACTGGCAAAAGCATTGATCCTTTAAAAAGACAAGAAAGTGCACACGTACATCAAGTATTATTAACGCCCGATAAAAAATATTTAATAAGTAATGATTTAGGTGAAGACAAAATCTATCTATACAACTACGAAGAAAGGAGCAAAAGCTTAACATTAACACCAAAAACTATTATCAATACAAAAGCAGGCGCTGGTCCGCGTCATTTAACTTTTAGTCCGAATGGGAAATTTGCTTATCTAGCACACGAGTTTGATGGAATAGTTTCTGTTTTCAGCTATAAGGATGGCACACTTACCAAAATACAGGATATCGGCACCACTGCCAAAGAATTTAAAGGGAAAATTGATGGCGCAGACATCCATATTTCTGGAGATGGAAAATTTTTATACGAAACAAACCGAGGCGATGCAAACACAATTAGCACTTTTCGCGTGTTGCAAGATGGGAAACTAGAACTTGCAGAAATTACCAGCACTTTAGGAAAAGGTCCCCGAAATTTCGCAATCGATCCGAGTGGCAAGTTTCTGCTGGTTGCGCACCAATACACCAATAACGTTGTTATTTTTAACAGAGATAGTGCAACTGGTAAACTAACCGATAGCGGAAAAAGAATTGAAGTAGCTGCGCCTGTTTGTTTGGTTTTTACTAAGTAAACACCCGTATTCTTACTTAAATAATATTACGATGTTGCGAGACCTTGGCATCAAACTAAAATTCTGTTAACGCATGTTGTATAATACTTCGTTCTTTGCAATAAGGATCTTGTAAAACCTACGCTCCTGCTTTAGATTTTTCTAGGATCTCAGTATAAAAATCGATGTACAAGGGCAAAATTTTCTTCAGATCGAAGTCCTTGGCTCTTGTAAGCGCATTCTCCTTGAAGTATTTTAGCGTGTCTTCGTTTGATAAAATGGTAATTGCCTTGTTTGCCATATCATCAACATCGCCTACGTTGCACATATAACCGCAAAAATCATCAACGTTTAATTCTGGCAAACCACCAGCATTAGAAGTAATTACCGGAACCTTGCAAGCCATAGCTTCCAGCGCAGCCAAACCAAAACTTTCCGATTCAGAAGGCATTAAAAACAAATCCGATACTGATAAAATCTCCTCCACCGCATCTTGTTTACCTAAAAACCTTACATTATCATCAATATTTAATTCTCGGCACAAACGCTCGTTTGCAGTACGCTCCGGACCATCGCCAACCATTAATAATTTAGACGGGATGCGTTCTTGAACTTTCTGGAACATTCTAATGACATCCTCTGTACGTTTTACCTTTCTAAAATTTGAGGTATGGATAAGAATACGTTCGTTATTTGGCGCAATGGCCTTTTTAAAATGATCTTTTGGCTGTAGACTAAAACGACTAAAATCAATAAAGTTATGGATAACCTTTATGTCTTTTTTAATATCGAAATGTTTGTAGGTATCTTGTTTTAAATCCTTCGAAACTGTAGTTACACCATCGCTCTGGTTAATAGAAAAAGTTACGACAGGTTTATAGGTTGCATCTTTACCTACTAAAGTTATATCTGTACCATGCAAAGTAGTTACAAACGGAATGTTAATACCATAAGTAGCTAAAATTTGCTTGGCCATAAAGGCAGCCGACGCATGCGGAATAGCATAATGTACGTGTAGGATATCCAACTGCTCAAATCTAACAACGTCTACCAGTTTGCTTGCCAAGGCAGATTCGTATGGAGCGTAGTCAAATAGCGGATAATCTCTAACAGAAACCTCGTGATAAAACAAGTTTTCTGAGAAAAAATCTAATCTGGCAGGTTGGCTATACGTTATAAAGTGAACTTGATGACCCTGGTTGGCAAGCGCCTTGCCCAATTCTGTTGCCACAACGCCACTACCGCCAAAGGTAGGATAACATACTATTCCTATTTTCATTACAATGTTGCTAATACCGAATTAAATCGGCAGGGCAAATTAACTTATATCTTATTTAATTTGTGTTATCTATTGGTAATAATATTGATGATTTAGAAACAAAAATGGCCTCCGTTGTGGA
The DNA here is from genome assembly GCF_003313325.1 of Pedobacter namyangjuensis. GTDB lineage: Bacteria > Bacteroidota > Bacteroidia > Sphingobacteriales > Sphingobacteriaceae > Pedobacter > Pedobacter namyangjuensis. Next base: position 110,304 of record NZ_QMHQ01000004.1, read on the forward strand.
AGCCATTTTTGTTTATTTATAATCGAATACGATATAAGGTTTTTTGTAGGTAAGTTTTCGCTCTTCTGCTTTAATCTCATTTCGCAAATTCTCAACCTTTTCAATTTGTTTGTTGTAGCGATCTAAAGCCTTTTGCGCATCTACCACATCACTCTTTGCCTTTTTAGCAATCTTTTCTGCTGCTTTCGCATCTAAATTTCCCGCCTTGGTTTTTTCCGCTGCATCTGCCTGATCTTGTGCTGAAGCTTTTACATTCCCTTCAGCTTCCAAAACTTTTATGCGAAGCTTCTCCACATCGTTCTCTTCTTCGGCCTCTTTAATTTTCAAACTCTGGAGTTTTGCACTTGCTTTAACAGCTTCTAACCTAGCCATTAAAACGCCAACCGAATCTTTAGAAACCTTGGGCGTAAAAGTTTGCGCATTTGCAAAACTGCCTAAGCATGCCAAACAACCTAACAAAAACCCTATCTTTTTCATATCGTTTTAGTTTACGTTTTCGCTAAATTTCAATTGCTGATCCATTTTATCAATCTTAACTTTTAACTTCTCTATGTCAGCATTTAGTTTGTTGATTTTTTGTTGGGTTGATAAAAGATTGTCGGTAAGTTTTTGTGCTCTTCTAGCATCACTATAAGAATCTTTAGCAGCCTTACTTGCTTTTTTAGCTAACTTCTTGTCGGCGGTATTTGCATTCATCTTGTTTGCAGCATCTTTGCTCTCTACGGCCGATTTTGCCGAACGCTCATTAGCTCTAGCTACATCATCTTCCAATTTAGGCATCTGCGTATTAAGCTCGGTTAATTTTATTTTAAGCTTGTTTAGGTTGGTCGTTTCCTTTAGTAGAGAAGCTCTTGTTTTTAAAACATCGATACTTACTGGCGGAGTTGTGTTAGTTTGTGCATTAGCAACGCTTGCAAAAAACAGCATTGCGAAAATGCCTAATAGAATTCTTGTATTTTTCATTGGACAATTAGTTTGCATAAATAATGCAATTAAAGTGCCCTATAGCAAAATACCGCAAAACAGCTTGTCAGCAAGGTCTTTCAGGGTAATCGAGAATATTTGTATTGATTTTTGGGGAAATTATTCCATAAAGCGTTAGCCTTTCATTTCGTTTTGAATAACCAAATACATTTCGTTGGGGCGTTGCGTACCAATAAAATACTCTAAACCATCTCTATCGGTAAGTACAACAGCATCTCGGCCAGAAGAATAAAAGCGGATACTACCTTTTCTGTGCAAATTGTAAACCGGATTGTTAAAAATATAATTACTATAAGTAGCCTTGCGAACTTTTACAATGCTGTTTAAATCAATTTTTACAGGTTTCGATGACCATAACCCATCAATAATTACCAGCTTGTTTTCTATTTTAATTTTATACTGAATCAGAAATAATAAAATTATAGAAACACCGATAATACCAAAACCAACCACCAGAAACAAGTCAACAGTATGGTCGCGGTCCCTTTCGTAAACGTAAGCGGCAAAACAGAATGCAGCCATAACCAATCTTATCGCAATGCGGATGTAATCTCTGCCGATATACTGTTTCTCGATATAGCTGTTTTTCTGATCCATTGTACTGCTAAGCATCAATTCGCCTACTATTTTTTTTATTGGTTTGACAATTCGAATATAGCAACTTTTTTTGTTGTTGCATTTACTTTATACCTGTCGTCTTGGCGTAAGCCTGCAACCCAAATAACTTCGCCGTTTCCATTAATTAATAAAATTACACGTTCTTTTTGTGGTAGCGGAATTTTCTGGTTGATGAGGAAATCGCTTAGTTTTTTAAAATTATGCATCCCCAGTGGCATAAACCTATCTCCTTCTTGTTTATAACGAATTATTAGCGGAAAAATAAGTTTATCAGCATCTACAAAAGCTTTAAATTTATTTGCTTCAAACAACAAACTATCGGTTTTAAATAAAGAAATTTTCTGGTTGTCAACCAACTTAAATTCTTCGTTAATATGAAGGAAATGATGTTCAGTTGACGAAGCTTCTGACAGTTTTGAGATAATTACAGCTGTCCTATCAATAGTCGCCCGATGTGTTTGGCTGTAAAAAGAAGTTCCCGACTGTTTAGCTAAAGAATCCAAAATTTCATCAGCTACGCTTTCTGTAAAACTAAAGGGCTTTATTAACTCGTAAAACAATAATCTTTTTGGAGTTAAGTTCTCAATTGAAGCCAAGTCATAAGAAACATCATCGTTTTCTCGTTTCTCCAATTTTTGGCGTGTTTCGGCAACAACTTGTTTTAGAACTTGTTCCGTTTCTGCAAAGCGGTTTATATTTTGAGCAAATGTGCGCTCCAAATTAGGATTTATAGCCTGTAGATGGGGAACAACGTTTAACCGAATACTATTTCGAGCATATTTTGTAGTTTGGTTAGAACTATCTTCTACAAAATCCAAACTATTATCTTCTACAAAATCTTCAATCTCCTGTCGGGATAAAAATAGTAACGGACGAATAATGAAATCCCTTTTAGGTAAAATACCATGTAACCCGCTAATACCTGTACCACGAGTTAGGTTTAGCAAAAGCGTTTCTATTGCATCGTTTTGGTGTTGCGCTACTGCGATAAATTGATAACCATTCTGCGCTCTTATTTCTTCAAACCAATTGTAGCGCAAGGTTCTGGCCGCCATTTGCGTAGAAACATGGTTTGTTGACGCATAAGATTTCGTATCAAAATGCGCAACATGAAAAGGGACATCTAAAGTATGTGCCAGTAACCGAACAAAACTCTCATCGCGTTGCGCTTCATCGCCCCTTAAATTAAAGTTGCAATGGGCAATACTAAAGTTGTAGTTACACTGTTTAAATAGCTGTACCATTAAAACAGAATCCTTGCCACCGCTAACTGCCAACAAAATCTTATCATCTGCCGAAAAAAGGGCATTGGTTTTGATGAAGTCGCTAAACTGTTGCAGAGGTAACATGTTTCAAAAATACCATTAAATAACAAATATATTCTAACGAATATTTAAGCAAAAACATAACTTTGTACCGTGCATAAATTACGTATCTTACTGTTATTGTTACTAATGCCTAGCGTATTGTTTGCGCAAAAGCGAAGCATTATTAATTTACTGAGTTCTACCAGTGTTAGGGGCGATGTAAAAAGGAATATCAATTATCTTAAAAATCCAGTATTTCAGCACGACAATGCAATTTTAACTTGCGATAGCGCTGTTTTCTATAAGGACCGTAATTTCTTCGAAGCTTTTAAAAATGTTCATATTAACCAGGGCGATACTGTAAACATTTATTCTGACTTTTTAGATTATGATGGCAATAAGAAAGTTGCCAACCTAAATAGCAATGTTCGAATGATTGATGCAACATCTACCCTAACTACCAATAAACTGATCTATTTTATGGATACTAAAATTGGCAGGTATGTAGATGGCGGAAAAATTGTAAATAAAGAAGTAACCATTACCAGTAAAAATGCTTGGTATTTTTCTAACTCCAGAGATGCATGGTTTAGGTACAATGTTAATGTACAAACGCCACAAACGGTTATAAAATCAGATACCTTACGCTATAATACGCTAACCGCTTGGACGTATTTCTACGGTCCAACCAATATCAAAGGCAAGGATGATAATCTATATACCGAAAACGGCTCTTACAATACCAGAAACGAAAATGCATTTTTCGGGAAAAAGAACCTATACACACAAGGAACCAAGTCTTTAAAAGGCGACAGTTTATTTTATAACGGTAAAACCGGATATGGAAAGGCTATAAAAAATATTGTTTTTAAAGATACTTCCGATAAAATGATTTTATACGGTCAGTTAGGCGAATATTACAAAGTTGACGAAAGGATTGTAGTGACACAAAACGCTTACTTTGGAATGGACACCAAAGATTCTGTAACCATTAAAGACGTTAAAAGACCAGACACGCTTTGGCTTGGCGCCGATACTTTAGAAGCGCAAAAAGTACTGCAGCAAACCTTAAAATTATTGGTTAAACCTGTTGTGCTAAAGGATAACGAATTAGGTGTAGAGGAAGAAAAAGCAAAGGCCGAAAAAGAGAAAGAAAAAGCCGAGGCTAGAAAACTGGCCGCCGAAAAAGCACAAGCCACGCCGGCAAAACAAGCAGTTAGTGTTGCTGATAATAAAAAAGGCAGAAAAGATAAAAAGGCCGATAAAACAGCTAACGAACTCGTGAGTTTACCACCGCCAACGGTTTTAGATTCTGTAAAAAAAGTTATAGACTCCGTAAAAACCGATAGTCTGAAAATAATAATTCCAAAATCTACGCAGCCAGTTGTTGCAAAAACTGACAGTGTAAAAAATGCCATAAAACCTATCTTTCCCAACAAGGCTGCCAAGGATATGGCATCGCCTTTGGCAAAAAACAACGCAAAAATTGATACGACTAAAAAGCTGAAATTAGGCAGCACAAAAATTTCAAATCCACTTGATACAACGCGTACCAGGGTTATTAAAGCCTTCCACAATGTGCGGGTTTACAAATCAAACATGCAGGCTACTGCCGATTCGTTGTTTTACACCGCTGCCGATTCTGCTTTAAGATGGTACAAAAATCCAATGCTTTGGGGAGAAGGTTCGCAGCAAACTGGCGACACCATACATGTATTTTTTAAAGGAAACAAACTACACAGCTTCCAAGTGTTGCAAAATGGTTTTATCGTAAATGTAGAAACAGATTCCACCAAATTTAACCAAGTTAAAGGGACAATAATTACTGGTTTTTTTAAAGACGGTAGTCTTAAAAACATGTATGTTGATGGCAATGCAGAAAGTATTTATTATACCAAAAACAATAAAGACGAATACGACCACATGAACCAATCTGTAAGCAGCAGAATTAGGTTTAATTTTGATAAAAAAGAGCTTACAGATATAGTTTTTATTAAGGAAGGCGAAGGTGCAGCCTATCCCATCGATAAATTGCCAAAGGAAACTACGCTGACAGGTTTTATTTGGAAACCCGAATCTAGGCCGAAAAGCAAAGCCGAAGTAATTAAAGGCAATGCGAAAGTTAAAGCTCCGGCCGTTAAGAAACCAAGTGCTACAACCAAAAAAGTTACGCCTGCAGTTAAACCGCCAGCTACCAAAACAAATGTTGCCCCAAAAACAGCAGTTAAAACTGTAGAAACTAAAACTACCAAACCTCTAGACAGCGCAGTGCTTTTAAAACCAGCAATTAAAGCAGATACGGTTAAGAAAACAGTAAGCGGTAATTAAGCTTCTTGCAGAAAAGCGATTAATTTTTGCATCGCGATGGCTCTATGGCTAATGCGGTTTTTCTCGGCACTATCCATCTCGGCGAAAGTTATATCGTAACCGTCCGGTACAAAAATCGGGTCGTAGCCAAAGCCGTTCTGCCCCCTTGGTTCGGTTACTAACTTGCCAAAAATCACTCCTTCGAAAAGGTAGTTTGCACCGTTTTTTATAAGTGAAATTACGGTCTTAAATCTAGCATTTCGGTTGTTTTCACCTTCCATTTTTTGCAAAAGATAATGCATGTTTGCCTCGTCGCCTCTTTGCCCGCTATATCTTGCAGAATAAATGCCGGGTTCGTTATTTAAGGCATCAACCTCTAAACCACTATCGTCTGCAAAACAATCCATTTTAAAATGGCTAACCACGTAAGAACTTTTTAGCGTTGCATTTTCGGCAAATGTATTTCCCGTTTCCGGTATATCAACGTCGCAACCAATATCTTTTAAATTCAGCACCTTATATTTCGGGCTCAAAATAGCGCTAACTTCTTTAGTTTTATGTTCGTTATTTGTGGCAAATACCAATTGATTTTCCATTATTTAAGCTTTTGTAAACTGGTCCACAAGATTTTTTTGGTCTCCTTGTCGGCACTCAAGTCGTGAAGATTTGAAGTAAAAACCATTTTAGCATCAGCCGTTAAACTAAGCTGATTTAACGGATAATCGACGCCCAACTGTTGCGGCGAAACCCCAAACGAAAGCAAAATATCAAACTTAAAAAACGCTTTAAGTTCATCAAGTTTTGCATCGCTGTAATTTGTATAATTTAAAACAGCAAAATCATCATTTTTAAACTGTATTGCATCAACCAAATTACGTAGCAACAAATTGCCTTCGGCAGTGCTTACTTTATTTGCTTTATCATTAACCAAAATCAAAACCCCTTTTAAGTATTTTCCTATGTAGGCAAACTTGCGTGGTTCTGCAATTGGAGCATTGGTTTTCTCCACTAGTGGAATGCTTGATATTGGCTCGGCAACAACACTTGGCGTAGCCACCGATTGGGTGTAAGAAACTGGCGTAACCGGCTTTGCATCTGCATTTTTAGTTTCATCTTTTACCAAATAAACATCATCTGTAAAAAATAAACGCAAAGCTTCGGCGTTACTAGTAAGTTGGTTAGCCATCCCGTTGGATTTTAATGAAATAATTTTCTGTTAAAATTAGTTAAATATCTTATTATAGCGCCTTAATTTGTTACTTTTATCCATTAAAAATTATAGCTGTTGTCTTTTGTGAGAAAAGTCTGTTGCATTTTTATTTCATGTTTTATTGCCCACGTTGCTTTTGCGCAAAATGTTGCCTCCGTTAATGGTAAATCTATTAGTAGCAAAGAGTTTATGTGGGTGTATAAGAAAAACCACGGCGGTTTAACCAATGCAACTTACCAAGAACTGAGCAATTACCTAGACCTTTACATCAATTTTAAATTAAAAGTTATAGACGCCAAAGCGGTAAATTTAGATGCCGATACCGCCTATAAAAAAGAGATTAATGGTTATGAAAGTGCGTTAAAAAAGCAGAAAAAAACTTCTCCGAAAAACGTTGATTATGATTTTATAATGAATGAGTACCGCGAAGGTGTTTTAATGTTTAACATTTCTGAAAGAAAAATCTGGAGCAAATCTCAAGAGAACGAATCGGAATTACATAACCTTTATACCAAAAACAAGAGCCAATACGCTGGCAAAAGTTATGAAGAAGCCAGAGGCGATGTAATTGCATCTTATCAAGATGAGCTGGAAACGGCGTGGATTAAAACTTTAAGAAACAAATACAGCGTAAAGATAAACCAAGATGAGCTTAGAAAGCTAGCCAAGCCATAAGCCTTTGGGATAATAATATTAACTTTGCAAACGAAAATTTAAGTGAACAAGAATACAATGAAGAAATTTTTATGGATGGCAAGCGCATTAATTTGCTTGTTTCTAAATGTAAACGCTCAAAAAGCCAACTTAGATAAAGTGGTTGCCGTAGTTGGAAGTAATATTATTCTACTTTCTGACTTGAATCAGCAATATGCTATTTACTTAAATCAAGGAAATCCGGCAGACGAAAAAGCTAAATGCTATTTTTTACAGCAAATGCTTGTTCAAAAATTGCTTAAGCAACAAGCAGAAATCGATTCGATTATGGTTGAGGAAACCCAAGTTGATGATGCTTTAGATAAACGTATGCGTTACCAAATACAACGTATGGGCGGGCAAGAGCGTTTAGAGCAATTTCTTCAAAAATCTGTATTGCAATATAAAGACGAAATGAGACCAGAAATTAAAGAAGGTCTTATTGCTGAAAAAATGCAACAGAAAATTACCGAAAATACAAACGTTACGCCTTTAGATGTTAAAAAATACTTTGAAACCTACCACAAAGACAGTTTGCCAGATATTGGTACTGAAGTTGAAGTTGGTGAAATTGCATTGTATCCAAAACTTACTAAAGCCGAAAAACAAAAATATTACGATAAACTAGATGCTATACGTTTACGTGTTAAAAGTGGCGAAGACTTTGCTTTCTTAGCTAAAACCTATTCAGAAGATCCGGGTTCTGCATCAGAAGGTGGCGATTACGGTTTTATCGACAGAACAACCATGGTAAAAGAATTTACAGCTTGGGCGTTTAAACTTAAAGCCGGAGAAATGTCGCCAGTATTCGAAACAGATTATGGTTACCACATTGTTCAGGTTTTAGAGCGTAGAGGCGAGCAAGCACACGTTAGGCACATTTTAATTAAACCGCAAACTACACCAGCGAGTTTAGAGCGTGTTAAAATGAAAGCAGATAGTATTTTTAAAGATATTCAAGATAAAAAATTGCCGTTCTTTACTGCCGCATCACTTTATTCGGACAACAAAGAGACACAGTATAATGGTGGTATGATGTTATATTCAGACAATCAGACTTCTAGAACAACATTTATCCCGGTTGAGAAATTAGACCCATCGGTATTTGTGGTAATAGACACCATGAAAGTTGGAACAGTTTCTAAACCTGTTTCTTTCAGCAGTGAAAAAGATGGAAAAGAAGGTTATAAAATTTTCTTATTAAAATCTAAAATTCCACCTCATAAAGGAAACTTAGAACAAGATTATCCTAAATTTAAAGAAATAGCGCAAAGCGAAAAACAAGCTAAAGTAATGAGCGAGTGGTTTCAAAAAAGAAGAGAAACTACGTATATTAGAATCGACGAAGAGTTTGAAACCTGCGATGAGATGAAGCTTTGGGTTAATAAGGATAAAGAGAAAAAATAGTAAATGCAGTTTAACAACGAGGTAGAAGCCGTAGACGCCCTGCACCAATCTTTCAACAAAATACAAGCCGAAATTGGCAAAGTTGTAATTGGCCAGGATGAAATTATTAAATCGGTACTGATTGCTATTTTTAGCAACGGACACTGTTTATTAGTCGGCGTGCCGGGATTGGCAAAAACCTTGTTGGTACAAACCGTAGCTAGTGTATTGGATCTGAATTTCAACCGTATACAGTTTACGCCAGATTTAATGCCTAGCGATATTATAGGTGCAGAAATTTTAGGAGAAGACCGCCATTTTAAATTTATAAAAGGACCAATTTTCTCTAACATTATTTTGGCCGATGAGATTAATCGTACACCGCCGAAAACGCAAGCTGCCTTGTTAGAGGCCATGCAAGAGAAAGCGGTTACTGCGGCAGGTTACACGCATCAACTTCCACAGCCATTTTTTGTGTTGGCTACGCAAAACCCTATCGAGCAAGAGGGAACTTACCCCCTACCAGAAGCGCAACTAGATCGTTTCATGTTCAACATCAAGTTGGATTATCCAACTTTTGCAGATGAACTAACCATTGTAAAAAATACTACGAGCAACCAAAAACCTACGCTCGAGAAAATAATTTCGGCTTCTGAAATACAATATTTTCAGACTTTGGTTAGAAATATTCCGGTTACAGACAATGTATTGGAATACGCCGTAAAACTAGCTGCTAAAACCCGTCCGAATACCGCTTACGCTTCTGAAGCTATCAACAACTACATTTCCTGGGGCGCTGGTCCTAGAGCATCTCAATTTTTGGTTTTAGGTGCAAAATGCCATGCTGCCATTTCCGGTAAGTATTCGCCAGATATTGAAGATGTACAAGCCGTTGCCGAAGCAATTTTACGCCATCGTATTGTGCGTAACTACAGAGCAGAAGCCGAAGGTTTGTCTGTAGAGGATATTATTAGAGGGTTGTTTTAGCGAATATAAATAATTGTAATTAATTATCTGGTCTGGCATTCTCTAAAACTAATACAGTTCGCTTATCAAGAATTATATTTCCAAATGCATCAAAAAGGTCTAATGATAAACTATTCTGAAACTTACATTTATAGTGAACAACCGACGACTTGTCCCAGGTGCGGTACGAGGTCTGAAATTATATTGAACCTTGCTCATACGACTGATAAAACTGACATTCATCTTTGCCCTCAATTAAATTGCAACTATGAATTCGTTATGCAATATGATCGAGATTTTGATAACGGCTCGCTATTATGAAAGCAGGCCAAAAATTATGGACAAGAGACGAATTAATATTGACTGTAAATTTATACTGTAAATTACCGTTTGGTAGATTACACAGCTCAAATCCAGAAGTAATTCATCTGGCAAACCTTATAGGACGAACGCCAAATTCAGTAGCATACAAACTTGTCAATTTTGCAAGTCTTGACCCAAGTTTAAAAGCAAGAGGAATTAAGGGAGCTTCAAATGCAAGTAAATTAGATGCTGAAATTTGGAATGAATTTTTTAACAACTGGGATCTTCTACCTTTTGAAAGCGAGAAATTATTAGCAAATTTTGAACATACTACCATTGAGCAACTAAATCATATTCCTGAATTTGAATTACCAAAAGAAGGTGTAATGAGAGAACAAATTGTAAAAGTTAGAGTTAATCAATCTTTTTTTAGAAGTTCAATATTAGCTTCTTACAATAATACTTGTTGTATTACCGGAATACAGCAACCCGAATTTTTGATTGCAGGACATATTAAACCTTGGAGCATTGATGAAAAGAATAGATTAAATCCTCAAAATGGAATTGCAATTAATGCACTTCATGATAAAGCTTTTGAAACGGGTTTGATGACAATAACAACTGATTTTAAAATTAAAATTTCGCCTGTATTATTCAAGCAAAGTAAATCAAAATCTATTGATGAATATTTTTTAAAGTTGGATAGTCAAGATATTATTTTACCATCAAGATTTCTACCAGATATAGAATTTTTAAAATATCATAACGAATTTCGTTTTAAACACTGATCCTGCATCGAGAATACAAACCAAAAGACCGAGCTTAGTTTAAATTACAAAGCATTTATATCGATTAGCGAACACCTTTAGTTCATAATTGAAATCTTCTACAAAAGACAATAAAACATCAAGTTTAACTATTTTACAGCTTTGATGTTTTTAAAGATTTATGACATCAAATAAGAGGCGAAAATTAAAAGCTTGAATTAGCCAACGAATGAACCAAAACGATATCACCAGACTTTCTCGGTTAAGCGCTATTTTAATTCAACTACAAACAAAGCGATTAATTACCGCTACCGACTTATCGAGTAAATTTAACGTAAGTACAAGGACAATTTATCGAGATATTAAGGCTTTAGAACAAGCTGGCGTACCTGTTTTAACAGAAGAAGGCAAAGGTTATACTTTAATGGAAGGCTACAGAATACCGCCAATCATGTTTTCAGAAAGTGAAGCGAACGCTTTAATTCTGGCAGAGCAATTGGTATTGAAGAACAAAGACGCTTCTTTCGTTAAAAGTTATAGCGAAGCAATTGACAAAATAAAAGCTGTTTTAAGGCAATCTGAAAAAGACAAAGCCAACTTACTAGTAGAAAGAACACGTTTTGAACAAAACATAAATAGGGAGAGAAATAGCAATAACATCAGCCAGATACAACAAGCCATAACAAATCTCAATTTGCTAAACATAAATTATACAAATGAGAGTAGCCAATCGTCGAATAGATTAATTGAACCATTCGCATTAATGAGCACTACCGAAAACTGGCTTCTTATCGCATGGTGTCGTCTACGCGGAGAGTTTAGGTTTTTCCGTTTAGATAGGATTGAGAAAATTGAAATGATGGCTGAAAAATTTAAACAGCACGATATGACTTTGCAAGAATATTTCGATAAATTTCACAAACCCAAAACACCCTTGACATAGGGCTGTCGCAAGTGCATTATACTTTTGTTATTCAACAATTAAACATAAGTAAAATGCAAAAAACATCATTCGACCCTTGGGCTTGGGGAAAGCACACAAATTCGGTGCAAGCTGTAGAAGTAAAAGAGCCAAATGGCACATTGTACTGTTCTGGTCAAGCAGCTATTGATGCTAACGGTAATCCGAGCAATGCTGATATGCGAAGCCAATTAATCCAAACTATTGCAAATTTAGAAGAGTTGATAATGACCTCCAATTATAAGTGTAGTGGCATCGTTCGACTGAATGTTTACACTACTTCAACTCAAGAATTTTTTACAACTTGCATGGATGTATATGTACCTTTCATTCAGAAACATGGAATTGAACAAGCTACTACCCTAATTGAAGTTAAAGGTCTTTTTGCGACCTTGACAGTTGAGCTTGAAGCTACCTTTGTAAAATAAAAAAAATCAGAAACCTTAAGTCTTATAGAATTGGCTTCCCAAACTATAAGACTTAATGCAAAATAAAACCACATGAATAACTTAAAAATAATCGGAATTTCAGTCGAAACAACTAACCAAAACGGTAAAGCCATTGAAGATTTAGGAAAACTTTGGGGACGATTTTATGCCGAAAATGTAATTGAGAAAATCCCGAATAAAATCAATGAAGAAGTTTACGCTGTTTATACCGATTACGAAAATGACTATAGAGGGAAATATACAACGATAATTGGTATGGCAGTTTCTTCGTTAGATAAAATCCCGGATGGTTTAGTGGGAAGAGCATTTAAAGCGCAGAACTTTAAAAAATTTATTGCCAAAGGCGAAATGCCAAACGCTGTAGGCAAAACTTGGAAAGAGATTTGGGACAAAGACGCAGAGCTGAACAGAAGTTATATTTACGATTATGAAGTTTACGGTTCACGATCTCAAAATGGTGCTAATGCAGAAGTTGATATCTATATTGGAATAATAAATTAGGGTAACTTCATGCCAGCCTGAAAAAGCTTACCTATATCGCGAAACAAACGCTTTTAGATTTAGCTGAATTAGCAGGGAATTGGCATAAAAATAGCATATTGACAAACAGATAAATAAATCAGATAGTATGCAAGTTCTTAATAAATATAAATTTATAGCTTTTGCCATCATCGCAATGGTGTTTGTTATTTCGTCTAGCAACAAAATAATGGCTCAAGAAAAAACGCAAATGGTACGTATTGCAAAAATAAAGGTTGATCCTTTGCAGTTAGAAAAATATAATACAGCTTTAAAAGAACAAATGACTACAGCAGTGAAGCTTGAACCTGGCGTTATAACTTATTATGCGGTTAGCGATCAAAAAGATCCTTCCGTAATTACGATTTTAGAAATTTACGCTAGCAAGGAAGCTTACAACACGCACATAGAAACTGCTCATTTTAAAAAATATAAAGAAACCGTTAAAGATATGGTTAAGTCTTTAGAGCTTGTAGATGTTGACCTATTAGGTTTTGCTACCAAGCCAAACTAAGAAATTCTATTACGAAGGGTAATTGTTAATCAATTACCCTTTTTTATCTGCCCCATTAAGTTAGGATAATCTGTGATGATTCCATCAACCCCCAGGCCAATTAGATATTCTAAATCTTTAACAGAATTAACCGTCCACGGAATAATTTTTATGCCTGCTTTATGGCATTTATCAACCAAATTTTTGCCCACCAAAACCGAATAAGGACTATAAATTGTTGGTTTAAAACCTAAGTCTCTAATATTATTCTCAAAATCCTCTTTTTCATCAATTGCTAAAGCGGTTCTAATTTTAGGATATTTCTGATGTAGATATTGCAAACTCCTAATGTCAAACGATTGGATAATAACCCTTTTTTCCAGCTTTTTTTGTTTCACCACATCCATAATCAGTTCCACAAATTCCTCCGGACTAGGCTGAAATTCTCCATCTCCTTTTCTAATCAATTTTGTTTCGATGTTATAATCTGGCTTGTTTAATTTATTGGCTTTAACGTACAGCTCTACAGAATCTATCAACTCGCCCAACAAAGGCTTGTAAGCCTTAAATTTCTGTTGTCCTGGAAAACGAGCATGCACTTTACTACCCACATCGTATTTCCTTACTTCAGTATAATCCATTTTAAAAATGTTGTGCTTTTTCTCGTCTTTTAAAAGAATTGGTTTACCTGCCGGTGTTAAACTAAACTCGTGATTAAAATAAGGTTCTTGAGAAACAACGGCTTGTTTGTCCTTAGAAACAACAATATTCATCTGCAAAGTAGTTGCGCCTAAATCTAACGCCCTAAGCATGGCAGGAATTGTGTTTTCGGGCATAATGCCCCTGGCACCACGATTAGCCTGCACATCGAACTTTTTCTGTGCGAAAATTGGGGAAGTGATTGAAATAAAGGCTATGGCTAAGATAAAAGTGGGGACTGAGATTGAACGTAGATATTTTTTCATATTTTAAATTCTCTAATAATAACGCTTATTTTAAGGCTTTAGCATTACATTTTATCGCTAATTTATGTTTTTCGGCATAAAAAAAGGGATTTCAACTATGTCAAAATCCCTTCCGTTTATATTTGGTTATTGGTTTATCTTTCTGCCAAGGTAAATATTTGGCTCATTATGTTCCAGTTACCGTCTGCCTGGCGTTCCCAAACAAAAATATAATGGAAAGTCTCACGCAAATCTGTTTTATAATCTATAGTAGCTAAACCATATGTGTAAGCAAAATCAGCGCCTAATGCTTTATCAAAAGCTGTAGTTTTAAGGTTAATTTTATCAATCATCCTGTTGTTAAAAGCCGTAATGTTTTCTTTGCCCACAATTGCCTCTGTACCTGGAAAAAGTAAACGAGCATCTTTATTTAGGAAACCAGCAAATGCACTTGGTCCGTAAGATTTTAACGTAGTGTTTAATGTTTTTTCTGTGGTATTGATAATTTCTCTGCTAACTTTAAGGTCTTTTTCGGTAGCAAGTTTTGGTGCATAATGATCTTTTGGTTCCACAAAACTAGTTGCCAATTTCTTTAACGGTTTGTTGGTATCGGCACCTAAATCAAGTATAAACTCCCAATTACCATTTTTGTTTTTACGCCAAACGGTTAAGTAATGTCCATAAGCTTTATTGGTATCATCAACCACAAAAGTTCCGCTTGTAAAACCCAAATCGCCGCTTCTACTTACTCTTGCAAAATCCGCACTCCAATCAATATTTTTCATATCAGGTTGCGATTCGTAGTATTTTCTTGCATTTACAGGATTTGGTCTAAATGCCAAAGCATCTGGTGCTGCAAACTTTGCGAAAGCTTCTTTTGTACCATCTTTAACTGCGCTAGTTGCAAAAGCCTTTTCGGCTGCAAGTAAAGATTTTGTACTTCCATCGGCCTTTTGTGCGTAGGCTCCAACTCCAACTGATGCGATTAGAACTGTAAATAAAATTTTCTTCATGTTTATGATTAAATAGAGTTACGAATATAAGATTTGAAAGGAAATATAGCCCAAAAAGTAATTAACAATTAAACATTAGCTGGCCGGTTGCTCTCTAAAAATAGTTTCAAGCACCGTTTGCCCAACCGCTTTTAATGTATTTCTATCGATATTATTTAGGTTATCTAGTTGCGTATGCCAATTCATGTAAAAACCGCTTGCATCAGAATAATGTATAACATCTATACATGGTATGCCAGCTTGATTTACCCAAAAATGGTCATCAACTAAGTTTCCGGAAGTTACATTTATAAAGTAGGCCGAATAACCTATTTCGTTACCGATATCCCACACTTTTTTTACTACCTGCGGTGCATATTTTCTAGAGATTTCGTCTTGGGTAAATTGGGCGTTACTGCCGCCAACCATATCCAAGTTTATTCCGTAAAGTGGCTTGTAGCCTTTTTTATGAGGATTTTTAGCCCAATATTGCGAGCCTATGCACCAAGTTGTTTCATTCTCAGATTCATCATTTGCCTTGCCATAATCTTCAATATCCCATAAAATGAAATCGACACCTACATTCGGTTGTTTCTTTTGCAACTGACGAGCCATTTCTAACATTACCGCTACCCCACTTGCGCCATCATTTGCTGCATCGAAAGGCTTGTTACGCATACTTTCATCCGGGTCCTGGTCAGAAAACGGACGAGCATCCCAATGGGCAGAAATTAAAACTCTTTGCGTTTTTTCTGGAGAAAAAGCGGCGATAATATTTTTTAAACGATGAGTCTTACCGTCGTAGGTTTTAGCTGGAGCTTCTTGCACAGTAACCTCACCGCCAAATGATTTAAACTTGGCCACCAAATAATTTAAGGTATTGGTATGTGCAACTGTTGATGGAATACGCGGTCCGAAATCTACTTGCGCTTTAGTATAAGCTAATGCGCTATCCGCATCAAATTCTGGCGATAGCAATTTTACAGTCGCATTTTCGTCTGTGTCCGTTTCTTTTTTATCATCAGATTTACATGCTTGTAAAAACAGTAATGTCAGTATAGGAAGTATTAAAAGTTTATTAATTTTCATTTCGAATGATGTTTTTAACTTAGCTTTTACTCCAAGTTGTACCCTCTTTGCTGTCCTTAAGTTGAATGCCAATATTTTGCAAACCGACTCTTATTTTATCAGACGTAGCGTAATCTTTATTTTCCTTAGCTTCTTTCCTTAGGTCGATAACCATATCTAACACTTCGTTTAATTCAGTGTTGCTAGTATCTTCATCTTTTAAACCAAATACCTCAAAAACAAAATCGTTCATTAAGGTTTTCAATTTATCCAACTCTGTTGCAGAAATTTTTAAAGTGCCGTCGTAAACAGTGTTAATAATACGTGAAGCCTCAAACAATTCGGCAATTACCACCGGACTGTTAAAATCATCGTTCATGGCATTTTCGCAGTTTACACGAAGTGGATCAATCTCTACATCGCTCTGCTCGCTTACAGAAAGTTTAGGCAATAGACTCACGGAGTTCATTAGTCTTCTAAAACCTTTTTCAGAGGCATCCAAAGCATCGTTAGAAAAATCTAATGTACTTCTGTAATGCGCTTGCAACATAAAAAACTTAACCGTCATTGGGCTGTAGCCTTTACGCAAAAGCGGATGATTTCCTGTAAAAAGTTCACCCGGTAAAAACCCGTTACCGGCAGACTTTGACATTCTTGTGCCGTTTACGGTAAGCATGTTGGTGTGCATCCAATATTTTGCTGGCTGGTGTTGGCTGCAAGCTTCAGACTGTGCAATTTCGTTAGTATGGTGCGTTGCCGCCAAATCCATTCCTCCGCCGTGTATATCAAACTCCTGACCTAAATATTTGGCACTCATTGCAGAACACTCTATGTGCCAACCCGGAAATCCCATTCCCCAAGGAGATTGCCATTGCATTAACGTTTCTGGTTTGGCTTTTATCCAAAGTGCAAAATCCAATCGGCCTTTTTTATCATCCTGCCCTCCTAATTCCCTAGTATTGGCCAACATATCTTCTAAATTTCTGTTGGTTAAAATGGTGTAGTTATATTTTTTGCTGTATTTATCTACATCAAAATAGATGGTTCCATCAACTTCGTAAGCATAACCATTTTCCATAATTACCTTAACCATTTCAATTTGTTCAATGATATGGCCGGTTGCGGTTGGTTCTATACTCGGCGGCAAGGTGTTAAACATCCTTAATACATCGTGAAAACCTAAGGTGTACTTTTGTACAATTTCCATAGGCTCCAGCTGTTCTAATTTTGCTCTTTTTGCGAATTTATCGTCACCTTCGTCCCTATCTCCCTCCAAGTGGCCAGCATCGGTAATATTTCTAACGTAGCGCACTTTGTAGCCGCTATATTTTAAGTACCTAAAAATTAAATCGAATGAAATAAATGTACGACAGTTACCTAAATGCACATCACTATAAACTGTTGGTCCGCAAACGTACATACCAACATTTGGTGCGTTTAAGGGTTCAAAAAGCTCTTTTTTTCGTGAAATTGTGTTGTACAACTGTATATTTTGTTTCATGATGCAAATGTAAATAAAAGCAATAGTAAACGGTAAGAATATTAGCTTACAAAGGTTTAATTGCCGAAAGATTACGTTTTATGGATTGTTTACAAGCAAGCGTAAATCGCTACGTACTGGAAAATGATCGGATAATTTGGCTTCCACAATGTGATAATTAACCACTTCTATATCTTTTGTGGCTGCAATATAATCGATTTGGAAGTTGGGAAATTTACCGTTATAAGTTCTGCCTAAACCGCTACCCTTTTTCAAAAAGGCGTTGTTAAGCGAATCGGTCATTTTTGTTACCGCGTAGGAAGCTGGCGTATCGTTAAAATCCCCAGCTATAACATAAGGAGTTTTGCAATCTGCCATGTGTTTTTTCATCAAATCAACTTGATCTGCACGTTTTTTAAAAGCGGTGCGTAACATTCGCAAAATTCTCTTCGATGAACTCTTTTCCACATTCATCTCCTTGGTTACCTTTTCGAGGTAGTTATAATCTTCTTTTTCGAAAGAAATAGATTGTAAATGAACGTTGTAAACTCTTAAATCCTGATTATTAATATTTAAATCGACATAAATACTGCCATTACCTGCACTATTCTGAAACATTATTTCGCCTTTGTCTTTTATAGGATATTTGGAAAATATAGCAAACCCCATAGCTTCCGACTGTGTTTTTTGCGTAGGTACAAAATAATAATATTTCGCATCCAACATTTTTTTTAAACTGTCAACCGTGTCATAAGGCCCTTTTGGCTTAGTAAAAAACTCCTGGAAACATACTACATCAGGATTTTGTCCCTTTACAACAGCAAGCATTTTCTCCTTAACTTCTATGGTATTGTCTTCGCCATAGGGTTTAAAATTATGCACGTTATAGGTCATAACCCTTAGCAAACCTTCTTCAGTTTTTTCGTTTTTTCCGGCGGTGCCGATTAAGCCAAACGTGGCAATTAGGCTATGCCAACCAACACAAATGACTAGTGCGGTTAAAGCAGAAAAAATCCATTTTTTACGCAATGCCCAATAAGCTAGCATAACTACATTGCCTAGTAATAAAAATGGATAAGCTAATCCAAAAAAAGCAATAATAACATTTTCCCTAGGATCGCTTTTACCTGCGTAAACGCCAAGCCACAAAAAAATGACCAAAAAAATAGCCACCAGCAACATTAGCTTATCAAAAAAAGTTAGCTTTTTCTTCATTAACTTTTACTCGCCTTAAATAGCGTTTCTTTTTCTTCTTTACTTAATTTATCGTAGCCAGATTGAGATATTTTATCTAAAATGGCATCAATTTCTTTTTGGTTAACGCTAGTATTGCTTGGTTTAAAAGCATCGTTTTTAACCACTTTTAATTTAGGTTTCTGCTTAAAAATGCTACTTAAATCGGTTCCATTTTGCAATAATTTTATATAGATGAAGCCGAAAAGTGCACCGCCTAAATGCGCTAAACTTCCGCCAGCATTTGTGCCTGTAGTTCCTAAAATATCCAACAAAATAAAAGCAAGCACCAAAAACTTAATTTTAACGTTACCTAAAAACATTAACCTGATGGTGTAATTTGGAACAAGCGTTGCACACGCTACCAAAATAGCAGAAACTGCCGCCGATGAACCTATTATAGTTGCATTCTGATTAGCGTAATACGGCACAAAATTATAGATTAACGCAAAGAATACTACACCTATAATGCCACCCAATAGATACACAAAGTGGAATTGGCGAGGTTTTACAAAATCCATAAAAAGCTGTCCCATCCAAAATAGCCAAATCATATTAAATAAGATATGAAATACATCAGCATGGAAAAACTGATAGGTAATTACCGTGTAGATGTGAGACAACCAAAGGTTTGGCGCCGATGGAAAAGCCAAATATTCGCTAACTAAACCTGATATTAGGCCTTTTTGCCCTGCAAAAGTGAAAATAACACCAAGTAATGCAGTCACGATAAACAGTGCCACGTTAATAGCAATGTATAAAAAAACCGGATTGCCGGATTTGAAAACCTTTTGCTTAATATCTTCTAAAACGTTAGTCATAATAGTCGTAATAAGTACTTTTGTTTCGCCATAGTTTTACTAAAATAAAACCAATTAAAGCACCGCCCAAGTGAGCAAAATGGGCAATTGAATCGCCTGGAATACGACTAAGGCCTAGTACCAATTCTAACACAATATATCCTGGAATGAAGTATTTAGCTTTTATTGGCACTGGTATAAACATCAGCATTAATTCTAGGTTTGGATATAAAACTGCAAAAGCTGTCATAATACCAAACACCGCTCCCGAGGCACCTACCATAGGATATAAGTATACAGATGCAACAGTTGATGCTTGAGAGTTGGTAAATTGTTGCGGATTAAATTGCCCTGCAGAAAGTTGTTCTAATGGTAGATTTGAAGCATTGAAAACAGACCCAGTAATTTGATAAATTTCAAATGCTTGCACGCCCCATTGCAAAGCTAAAGCTCCTAAACCCGTTATTAGATAAAAGTTTAAAAACCTCTTTGCTCCCCAATGCGCCTCTAAAATACTTCCGAACATAAAAAGACCAAACATATTAAAAAATATATGCATGATGTTCTGTTGAGAGTGCATAAACATGTAGGTAATCGGTTGCCAAATCTTAAATTTAGGCGAATCGAAATAATAGACTCCCAAAACTTGCGAAAGATCAATCTGTTCTCGTAGCAAAAAAGTGGCTACATAAAATATCACATTAATGATAAGCAGGTTTTTTACTACTGGTGTTATATTATTCATTTGCTATCTAAGCTTATTTATCAAATTTTTGTGCAATTTCTCCCAATGTAATTGTTTGGATTACCGGTTTGCCACTAATACTGAAATTCGGAGTTTTACAGGCAAACAACTCCTCAATTAAAGTATTCATTTCTTGCTGCCCTAAAACCGTACCACCTTTTATGGCGCTATTTTTTGCCATACTTCTCGCTAAGGCATCTCGCTTATCAAGTTTTAATTCCTGCTGCGAGTTTTTAAAACCTTCAATTAAATGCTCAAAAAGCTGGGTTTCATTAATATTCGAACTCCCTAAATCAACCGGAATACCTTCTATTACCAATGTGTTTTTTCCAAACTCACGCACTTCAAAACCTAAACTTTTAATATCCTCCAGCAAACTTTTTGCAAGTTCGTAATCATTTGGACTTAGTGTTACCGTTTGCGGGAACAAACTTTGTTGCGATGCGCCTTTTCTATCATCAAGATGGAGTAAAAAACGTTCGTACAAAATCCTTTCGTGGGCAGTTTGTTGGTCTATAATCATCATTCCAGACTTGATCTGCGAAACAATATAACGATTGTGCAACTGCATAAATTGCTTTTGCAAAGGTTCAAATTCGCGATCCTTGTGCTCGGGTTCAATTTCTAAAGTAGTTTGCTCTGGCACATCTTGGTTGGTAATTTCGTACAACGAGCCCCAATTTTTGCTTTGAGGCATACTTTGCCGAACACTGCCACCGCCACTGTACGATGGCCTTTCTGCATTTTTATCTGACGAGAAAGGATTAAAGTTAGGGTTAAAATTGATACTTGGTGGCACAATATCTTCAGGCGCCATCTGACTAATCATATTACTAAATCCAGTTTCTTGGTCGAAATCTATTGTTGGGCTAATGTTAAACCTACCCAAAGAGCGTTTTACAGCGGAGTGAATAATGGCGTAAATAGATTTCTCATCCAGATACTTAATTTCAGTTTTAGTTGGATGAACGTTTACATCAATATTTGCCGGATCTATCTCGATAAACAATACGTAAAGCGGAAAATTGTCGTCAGGCAACAACTCCTGATAAGCTTTGTTCACCGCATGATTTAGGTAGGCATCTTTAATAAACCTATCGTTAACAAAGAAAAACTGCTCACCTCTGGTTTTTTTAGCAAACTCTGGCTTGCCAATAAATCCCTTTAGGTTAATGATAGTAGTTTCCTCCTCAACCGGAATTAGTCGCTCGTTATAATTATTACCAAAAAGATGCACAATACGCTGTTTCATGCTAGCAGACGGCAATCGGTAAACTTCCACCCCATCATGGTGCAAGCTGAACGCAATATGTGGTTTTGCCAACGCTACACGTTGAAACTCATCTATAATGTGGCGCATTTCGGCCGGGTTGCTTTTTAAAAAGTTTCTACGAGCAGGCGTATTAAAAAATAAATTTTTAATGCAAATACTCGTTCCGTTTGCAGTACCTACAGGTTCTTGTTTAACAAATGTTGCTCCTTCAATTTCTATTAAAGTCCCTACTTCGTCTTCGTAACGTTTGGTTTTTAACTCTACCTGAGCAATAGCAGCAATAGAAGCCATGGCCTCTCCCCTAAATCCCATCGTTCTAATCGAAAATAAATCTTCCGCTTTGCGAACTTTAGACGTGGCATGTCTTTCAAAACACATCCTAGCATCTGTAATACTCATCCCACATCCGTTGTCAATCACTTGTATAAGAGCTTTTCCAGCATCCTTAACAATCAATTGTATTTTATCGGCACCCGCATCTATGGCATTTTCTAGCAGTTCTTTTACCGCTGATGCAGGTCTTTGCACCACCTCTCCAGCCGCAATTTGATTTGCGACACTATCGGGTAAAAGTTGTATAATATCAGACATTTATTCCTTTTTGTAAGGTCGCTAATTTAGTGAAAATAAGCCTATATTACTGTTATAAATTGATGGTTTAATTGTAAAAATGCCTAATCAGTTAGTATCAATTTAGTTAAGTGCCTGATATTATTTTATTGGATTTGAAAAACTGTAAACCGATTTTCTATCTTTAAAAAATGAAACAATTTGTCCTTTTAGTTTTGCTTGCTCTTACTTTTGGCGCCTGCACCAAAAAAAGTGCCGACCTGATTGTATATAACGCAAAAGTTTATACCGTTAATGATAATTTTGACATGGCCGAAGCCATTGCTATTAAAGACGGTAAAATTTTAAGCGTTGGCAATAGTGCTGATTTACGAAAAGAGTATAGTTCCAGTGAAGAATTAGATGCCCAAGGCAAGGCAATTTATCCTGGGTTTATCGACGCACATGCCCACTTTTTCGGCTACGGAGAAAGTTTGCAAAGCGCAAACTTAACAAACACTAAAAGCTGGGATGAAGTAATCGCCAAGGTAAAGGAATTTGCAAAAACACATCCAGATGGTTGGTTAACGGGCAGAGGTTGGGACCAAAATGATTGGCCCGACAAACAGTTTCCGAGCAAAGAGAAATTAGATCAATTGTTTCCTAATAGACCGGTTTTATTAACCCGAATAGACGGACATGCAGCGGTTGCAAATCAAGCTGCCCTAAACCAAGCCGGAATTAGTAAATCTTTTAGTTTAACCGGAGGTGATATTGTTGATGTAGATGGAAAATTAACGGGCTTGTTAATTGATAATGCCGTTGCTCTGGTAGCAAATAAAATTCCGTCAGCCGATGAGAAAAAAGCCAGAAAAATTCTAACTGATGCACAGCGAAATTGTTTCGCCGCTGGCCTAACTACCATAGACGACTGCGGTTTAGACTATGAGGCGATAGATCTTATCGAAAAAATGCATAAAGACAATACTTTAAAAATGCGTTTGTATGTGATGCTTTCTGACGCTGAAAAGAACTTCGAGTATTTATTTAGACGTGGCGCAGTTAAAACAGACAGGTTAAACGTAAGAGCATTTAAAGTTTATGCCGATGGCGCTTTAGGGTCGAGAGGTGCTTGCCTAAAACATCCTTACAGCGATATGCCAAGCAAATCTGGTTTCTTGCTAAGCGATATTAAGCACTTTGAAGAGGTTGCGGATAAGATAAACAAGCATAACTTTCAGATGTGTACGCACGCCATAGGCGACTCCGCAAATCGTAGCATTTTAAAAATCTACAATAAAGTTTTAGGTAGTAAAAACGACAAACGGTGGCGCATAGAGCACGCTCAAGTTGTGTCGCAAAGCGATTTTGATCTTTTTGGAAGCGCAAGTGTAATTCCAACTGTACAACCTACCCATGCAACTTCTGATATGTACTGGGCAACTGAGCGTTTAGGAACCGAAAGAGTTAAAGGTGCATATGCCTACAAACAATTGCTTGCGCAAAATGGTTGGATACCTTTAGGAACTGATTTCCCTGTTGAACAAATTAACCCGATGTTTACTTTTTATGCCGCAACAGCTAGAAAAGACAATAAAAACTATCCGGCAGGCGGTTATCAAATGGAAAACGCTTTAACTAAGCAAGAGGCACTAAGAGGCATGACTATTTGGGCTGCTAAATCCAATTTTGAAGAAAAGGAAAAAGGAAGTTTAGAAGTTGGAAAATTTGCCGACTTCGTAATCTGGGAAAATGATATAATGACAGGTTCTGATGAACAAATTTTAAAAAACAAGGCACTAAAAACCTTTTTGAATGGAGAGAAAGTATATGAAAAAAAATAGCCTGGCGGGCATTTTTACAGTAGGTTTGGCGGTTATTTTTACATTAAGCGCTTGTGCGCAAAGCCATAAACAAGCAGAAGACAGACTGAAAAACATAAATGCAATTATAAATAGTTCGGTTCTTTTGAATAACCAGCAAAACCAAATTCCACTAACCAAACTAGCTAGCCAAAAATTTGCTTCGGTTGATTTAGGCTTTGTTTATCAAAAATCTTTCGACAGCCTTTTAAACAAATATGCGGCGGTAAAAAGCCTGAGCGCTATTAAATACAAAGACTCTACTACGCTAAATGATTTAGAAGACGATTTGAAATTTTACAGCACCGTAATTGTTTCAGTAACAGATCAGCTGGCCAAAGAAGGAAAAATTTTAAATTTCATAAGCAACATTGCTAAACACAAACAAGTTGTTGTGGCTGCCTTCGGCGATGGAAAAAGCTTAAGCTCTTTTGACAATCTTACTAATCCAATTGTTTGGTCGCCAACAGTTTCTGAAGAAGCTGCCATGATTTTACCACAATTTATTTTTGGTGGGATTAGCGCTAACGGTACCCTAAGCAAAAATTATTCAGCCAAGTATACCGCAGCATCTGGCTATAAAACCACTGCAACCCGGTTCAAGTATACCGTACCGGAAGATGCTGGCGTAAATACAGAAGACTTGCTAGAAATAGATAAAATTGCTGCTGAAGCGATTGCGGGAAAAGCCTCCCCTGGAATTGTAGTTTTAGTAGCTAAAGATGGTAAAGTAATTTATAACAAAGCTTATGGTTACCACACCTACGATAATTTAGTGAAGGATCAGGTAACAGATATTTTTGATATGGCTTCGGTTACTAAAACTTCGGCAACTACGCCAACCATTATGCGTTTGGTAGAAGAGAAAAAGCTAAATCTTGATACCAACATTGGATTTTATATACCTAAAGCACGCAACACGCCAATGAACAACATTAAAGTTAGAGAAGTAATGTTGCATCAAGCTGGTTTTATCCCATACATTCCATTCCACAATTTTGTAAAAGAAGGCGATTATAGCAGAGACTCTTCGGCAGCATTCCCCACAAAAGTTGCTGATAATTACTTTATCAAAAAAGGGTTTTTCACGGATTTTATGTGGCCTAAAATGTTAAACTCACCTATCAAAACCCGTGGCAGTTATGTTTACAGTGATATCAGCATGTATGTAATGAAAGATATTGCCGAGCAAATTACTGAAGAACCAATGGCGCAATACATTTTGGATAATTTCTATACTCCATTGGGTATGCAAACTGCAGGTTATTTACCCAGAAATCGCTTTGCGAGAGAAAGAATCGTGCCAACGGAAGATGATAAAGCATTTAGAAAAACGCTATTGGAAGGCTACGTACACGATCAAGGCGCTGCATTAGCTGGTGGAGTTGCCGGACACGCAGGTTTATTTGCTAGCGCAAACGACATTGCCATTTACAACCAACTTTTATTAAATAGAGGTACTTATGGTGGAGAACAATATTTTAAACCAGAAACGGTTGATATGTTTACCAACAAACAATCTAATGTAAGCAGAAGAGGTTTAGGCTTTGACAGGCACGACGCCGATTTGACTAAAAAATATCCTTCGCAATTGGCTTCTTCTTCTACTTATGGGCATACTGGCTATACCGGTATCGGATCTTGGGTAGACCCTGCAAGAGGGTTGGTTTACATTTTTCTATCAAATCGTGTACACCCAAGTGTTAGCGAACAATTAGGCAAACTTAACATCAGACCTCGAATTCAGGATGCAATTAACAGAGCGATAGATAAAGGGAAGAAATAAAATTGAATTTAAACTAAGATAGGCCGGATGAATGTTTCTCATCCGGCTTAATTTTTATACACCAACCTTATAAATAACAGTTTCCAAACTATCACTATCACTGTCCTCGCAAAGCAGAAATTCTAGTTTTTCTTCTACTTGTCTTAGAAACGAAATTCCTTCGAATTTTTGATGAGCAGATATCTTTTTAGTAAAATCTAATTGGAAGTTTTTTAAATCAATTTTACCAAGATAACTTCCTAATATGTCTCCATCATCATAAGTAGAGGTTGTATTTTCCGCAGCTGCGATAAAATAAATCTGATTTTGATGCAAAACCGCATCTGTAAACGATACTAAAACATTGTTAGTTTTAAGCAAAGCGATTGGAATAAATGATATGGAGGAAGCTTTTGCTAAATCATTTCCTTTAATTTTGAAAATGCCATTTTTGTTGGCATCTCCATTACCACGATTAAACAAATACCAATCGCTTTCTGTTGCAACAGCTCCTTCAATATTTAAGTTCTCCTCATCAATGCCCGTTGATTTTCTGATGTTAGCGTATAAAAACGTTAAATCGTGACGTGTTACTTTTTTAGTCTCCAAATTGTAACAGGCCATTAAATTTCTGTTCGGCTTTGAACCAGAACCTAAAATAAAAAGCTGATTTTGATAATGGCAAAGTACTTCAAAGTCGGGCTTTAAATCTTTCGGAATATTTTCTGACGTATTGAAACCTTTTAGTAGTTCGACTTTGTTAAGTTGTTGCTGAGCTATATTATACTCGTACAAATAAGCGCTATTATCGCCAATAATATAAAGTAGATTCTCCTTTAAAAAAATTCCGGATGCTGCGCCAACTCCTTTTATTTTTACGAAAACTTCTAGCTCGTTTTTGTTCATTTTAAGCATGATATAAATAAAGCGCCAAAAAAATTAGCGCTTTATGTAGTTTTTGCGTTAGGGATAGAAGCGGAAATCCTTTTTGTAAATCCTGAGCCTGCGAACGGATACAAAAAAATTGTAGCGAATAGCCCGACCCCTTTTCGGGGTAACGCCCCAATTATTATAACCTTAACCTATCGGCAGGGAATTATCCTACTTTTTCAATCCTATTTCTCTTAGTCGTTCGTCCAGATACTCGCCGGCAGTCATATCGGTATAAACTTTTGGATGAGCTTCGTCGATTGTAGAAGGCAGGCTTGTTAAATCCATATTACTTCTGGGATGTAAGAAAAACGGTACCGAAAAACGAGAAGTTTTCATCAATTCTCTAGGCGGATTTACCACGCGATGTGTAGTAGATTTTAATTTGTTGTTTGTTAAACGTTGCAACATATCGCCAACGTTAACAACTATATCTGTATGCGCCGCTTTAATTGGCAACCACTCGTTACTACGCGTTAAAACTTCTAAACCATCGGCGCTAGCACCAATTAACAAGGTAATTAGGTTAATATCTTCATGTGCACCAGCTCTAACGGCATCACTTGGCAAAGCCTCCGGATTTTCAATTGGGAAATAATGAATTCCTCTTAAAATCGAATTGCCATTATGAACATGCTTATCAAAATAATCTACTGGAAGTTCAAGGTAAGTTGCAATTGCACGTAAAAGATGTTTACCATTTTCTTCAAGCTTTGTGTAGATCTCTCTGGTAACCGGATTAAATTCTGGCAGTTCTTCTAAAACTTCATTATCTGGATATTCGCTTTTTATGGCATCACCATCGGTAACTTCATTGCCAATTTGCCAAAATTCCTTTAAATCGGCTGTTTTTGCCCCTTTAGCAGTTTCTTTGCCTGCACTTGTGTAACCACGTTGACCCGCTAATTCTGGTTTTTCGTACTTACGTTTTACCTCTACCGGCAAAGCGAAAGCGGCTTTAATGTTCTCGTATAATTTATCAATCAATTCTTGACTTAAACCGTGGTTGGTTATGGTTACAAAACCAGAGTCGTTAAAGGCTCTTCCTAAATCATCAGAAAATTGTTTGCGTTGTTCTTCGTTGCCGTTGATGTAGTTCCCTAAATCAAGACATGGAATATAAGGTGTAGACATAGCTTATTTTTTAATGTTAGTTAAATTTAAAAAGATTTGTTAACAATTACGGAAATTGATAATTTAAGTAAAATAATAAACTAAATTCCAAACCTTTAAGTTATTAACAAAAATCCTGTTACGTTGAATTTAAAGATTAAGACTAAAATTTTTTCAACAAAAAAAGGAGCAAATTTGCTCCTTTCAACATAATTTTCGAGGTTACAGCCCTATTTTAATACCAACATTTAAGCCTAAGCCTCCAATGCTAATATAAGATCGCAAATCATCGCTTGGTTTGTTTGGGTCATAACCAGCATGACCAGCAACGTTAGACGATGCCGTAAGTCTTTTCTCATAATTAACTTCTCTAACTGCTGTTGGCAAATCGCTCAATCCTACATTTACCGTACTGCCGTTAGCTAATGTACCAACTGCATTAAAAGCTTTAATTTCTTTACTATCGCTATTTACAGATACGTTTCTATATTCAATTTCGCTAAAGAAACTAATGTTGTTTCCTATTGGATAATTAAAACCTGCAGCGCCTATAAAACCTAATGTTGGTTTGGGTTTTATTCTTTCTGTGCGTGTTGCCTGTACCGCTACAAAGTTTGGATTGATGGTAGAGGCAATAGCACCGGTTCTGTCATCAATCGTAGTATTGATTTCCATAAAACCATAAACCGGCAACACTGCACCCATTTTTAGGTAAGGTCTAAATTTATTCTCTGTTGGCAGATGAAAAACAAGCGTAGGTGTAACATCTAAAGCGGTAACCTGGCCCACAGCCTTTAAGCCTAAAACTTGGTTAGACGCTACGAACCCGGCTTGTTTAGCCATTGTATTTTTTTCGCTTCTGTAAAAATTAACGCCCATTTCAAAAGCAACTACGCTGTTAAATCTAAAACCACCGTTTAAACCGGCTCTCCAACCTTGCCCAAAAGAACCCGTTATTGCTTCTTCAGAAATTGTGGTTCTGGCTCCCGTATTCGGATTAATAGAAAATGAAATATCCCTTGGTTGTAACGGACCTACATTTGGAAATTCTACTGGCGTAACTTTTATAAAGTAACTCCCTGTTGGCTTAAGATAAAACCCTCTTCCCTCTTGTGCAAAAGAAGCAACTGACGTTCCTGCTAAAAGTATAGCAGCTAATAATAGCTTTTTCATAATACTGGTTTTTAATTTTGGCTAAACAACACCTATACTGGCATAGCATATTTTAAAAACACGAAGTAACAAACAAAAGTTTTAATTGTTGAAACATCTATCATTTTTCCGTCACAATCCTTAAAACGTTTTTAAGTAAATTTTTTGAGCATTACTTTTGCTAACACTGTTAACTTTAATAATGGTGTTAGCAAAAATATGGCTATAAGTTTAAGGCGAGAAGCCCAGAAGAAAGCAATTAGAGAAGCAATATTGGATGCTACCAGAAACATTGTAACCAATGAAGGCTGGCAAGCGGTTTCTATAAGAAAAATAGCCGATGCAATTGGCTATAGCCTCCCTGTTGTTTACGATTATTTTAAAAGCAAAGATGCTATTCTAGAGGAATTTGTAAAAAATGGATTTGCGATGCTAACGAAGGAAGTTACACAAGCAAAAAGCAAACTATCTGAACCAACTGCACAATTGGAAGCCATAGGCGATGCCTACTTTAACTTTGCCTTTAAACACAGAGAATATTACCAGATGATGTTTGGCTTAGGCATGCCCACCTGCGATAGAGTTAGAGAAGTGGAGGAGATTGGCAACTTTGGCTCTACCATTATTGGCATTATACAAGGGATGATGACACCACCCGTAATTAAGGAACAAACTATATTAAAATTTCATACTTTTTGGTCTATACTACATGGTTTAACATCAATTAACATGGTAAATATTGCAGCTACTCCAAATCAGTTGCAGCAGCAGGTTTTGCAAGATGCGATACAAGGATTTATAAAAAACATTAATAATTAAAAAAATAAATACAACAATAAAATGAGTTTAATACAAGCACTTAACTGGCGTTATGCCACTAAAAAAATGAATGGTAAAGCCGTTCCGCAAGATAAAGTAGATGCAATTATAGAGGCAGCGAGATTAGCACCAACATCGTCTGGTTTACAACCTTACAAAGTTATTGTAATCACCAACCCAGAATTAAAGCAACAACTATTGCCACACACTTTTAACCAGCAGCAAATTGTTGATGCATCGCATGTTTTGGTTTTTGCAGCTTGGGACAATTATACAGAAGAGAGAATTAACGAGGTGTTTGACAGAAATAATTCTGAACGTGGCCTACCTGCTGACACCGCCGCAGACTACAAAAACATGCTTTTAAGCACTTATCCTCCACGCCCAGCAGAAGTTAATTTTCAGCACACTGCCAGACAAGCCTATATTGGTTTTGGTGTAGCTATTGCAGAAGCGGCTTTACAACAAGTAGATGCTACGCCGATGGAAGGATTTGATAACGCTAAATATGATGAAATTTTAGGCTTAACCGAGAAAGGTCTAAAAAGCGTAACAGTTTTACCTTTAGGCTATCGCGATGAAGCTGGAGATTGGTTAGTAAACCTTAAAAAGGTTCGTCAGGCTACTAGCGATTTTGTAATAGAATTCAAATAAACTCAATCGATAGAACAAAAAGGGGTGCAAAGAAATTTGTATCCCTTTTTTATTTTGGTTCCTTTTGTAAAAATATGTTAAAGATTGGTCAATATGGCGTCGCATCAATGTATAATCAATATATTAGCAACATGAGAATTCTTTTTACCTTAATAACCCTCAGTTTTCTATTTACCTCATCTGCCAACGCACAAGAAGCAGATAGCGTAGTTTTAAATAATATTATTAATAAAACCAAAGCTCTATCAGACAATCAACCAGTTGAAAAAGTATACGTACATTTTGATAAACCCTACTATGCAGTTGCCGATACAATGTGGTTGAAAGCTTACGTAACGATTGAGCAAAACTTGCCATCGCCTTTAAGCAAAATTGTTTATGTAGAGGTATTTACAGATAAGGATTCCCTGGTACAAACACTAAAGCTACCTGTAAAAAATAGCGTCGCATACGGTAATATCCCGCTAGGGATGCAAAACTACAAACAAGGCAATTACTACGTTAGGGCCTATACGCTTTGGATGGTAAATTTTGGTGACGCTTATTTTTTTAAGAAAAACATTACCCTTGGTGAAGCTATAGACAAGCAATTAATTACCAATATAACCTACACCAACGAACCCACTGATAAAGGTGTAAAAACAACTGCCAAAATTCAGTTTAGAGACCTTGGCAAAAAGCCAATTGCTAATAAAGCCGTTAGCTGGAGAGTTTTATCCAACTACGACGAATTTTCTAAAGGCAAGGCAGTAACAGATCAAAATGGTGTAATTAGTATTGTAGTAACAAGCAAAGCTGGCGAACCAATTACCAAAGGTGATATTATTACCGATGTTAATATTGCTGAAAAAGAAACCGCTAGTGCTCGATTTAACTTAAAACAAACAGCAAGTACCATCGATCTACAATTTTTCCCGGAAGGCGGACAATTAATTGCTGGCATACCAAATCAGGTTGGGTTTAAAGCAGTAAAAGTTAATGGATTGGGTGCAGAGGCAAAAGGAAGTATAATTGACGACCAAAATAACGAGATAGCAACTTTCACATCGTCACATGCCGGAATGGGATCTTTCTTTTTAAGCCCAGAATTTGGCAAAACATACAAGGCGAAAGTTACTTTTAAAGACGGCTTATCTAAAACATACGACTTACCTAAATCGGTTGAAAGTGGCATTACGTTACAAGTAATAAACTCTAACGCCGAATTTATCAACCTAAAAATTATTGCAAACGAATCATACTTTAAAGCAAACACAGATAAGACATTTTTTATTGTAGGCCAAAACACTAACGTGATTTATTATGCTGCAAAAGCGAGTTTAAAAAGCCAGGTTATCATTACCAAAATTCCTAAAAAGAACTTTCCTTCGGGGATTGCCCAATTAACCCTATTTAACATGCAGAACGAAGCAATAAGTGAACGTTTAGCTTTTGTTTTACACACTAACGGTTTAAGTCTGGGTTTAAAATCTGATTTGCCAACGTATAAGCCTCGCCAAAAAGTAAAACTTACTTTAGACGCAAAAAGTGCTGGATTGCCTACTTCCGGAGATTTTTCTATCGCCGTTATCGATGAGCAGAAAGTACCCGTAGATGAGACTACAGAAACAACTATACTTTCGTCTCTGCTATTAACATCAGACTTAAAAGGTTACATTGAAAAGCCAAATTACTATTTTACAAAAACCGATGAGAAAAAACTCGCAGATTTAGACAAATTGATGTTAACGCAAGGCTACCGTAGATTTTCTTTTAAGGAGATTTTAGCTGGCCAATATCCAAAACTTTCTTTTTTACCAGAGCAAGGTATAAATATTACTGGTACACTTAGAGACAGAACGGGCATGCCAATTAAAAAAGGTGCAATGCGATTGATGGTTACAGGAAAACCAATATCTTCAGAAACGGTAACCAGCAATATGGGTTTATTTAACTTTCAGAATTTAAATTTCCCCGATTCTTCTGATGTTGTGGTTAGTGCAAAATATAATGCCAACGCTGCCAACCTAATGATTATGCTTGATGGTAGCCCGATGCCTGCAGCGGGAAAAAATATTAATGCCCCAGACGAAGTGGTTAACATAGATACTGTTTTATCATCTTATTTAAGCAACAGTCAGCGCCAATACCGCTATTTAAGAACTTTAAAAACGGTTGAAATTAAAGGTGCACCAATAAAAAAACCTAGCCACGCAGACCATAGTGCTTTATCTGGCTTGAGTATGATCCCTGATCATTTATTAAGTTCTGATAGATTTTCTGCAGGCTGTAACTTTCTTTTGCAGTGTTTACGAACAATGGCAACGGGTTTAACATTCGACGTTGAAGATTTCTATGTTACAAGAAGTTTTAACCAAGGAGATAGGACTAAAGTGCAAGCATTTATAAACGGAATGCCTGTAGACACACGCGATATTAATAATGTAAGCGCTACAGAAGTAGAATCAGTTGAAATATTTTTAACAGACCAGCTAGGTACTGTAGACAGGGTGTATGGCACAAAAGGTGTAATTGTAATTAACACCAAAAAACAACCTGTTGGCCAAAAAATAAGCAAACAGGAGCTTTTGGATATGTTGCCAAAAACCAACATTATCACGTTCAACCCGATGGGTTATAGTAAGGAACGAGAATTTTACAACCCAAAATATTTACCAAATGCACAAGTAACAAGTAACGATTTACGAACAACGATTTATTGGAATCCGAAGGTTGTTACAGATGAAAAAGGTAACGTAAGTTTCGAATTTTTTAATGCCGACGGAAGAGGAAGTTACAGAGCAGTTGTAGAAGGTATTGATAAAAATGGAAATGTTGGTAGAGCCATATATCGTTATACGGTTAAATAAAAAGATAAAGCCTCTCGTTTCTTGCGAGAGGCTTTATTATTCTACTTCAACTGCTCTTTTACCCCTGAGCAAAGCTTAACTAGCTCTTTGTAATTAGTCTCTGAATTTTCTTTTTTCCTGAATTCAATTTCTAGAAAACCTGGTGATGATTTGACGCGAAAGTTCTTGCCATCATTTAAAACAACAGCGCCAGACTTTTCTCCCTCGTCGCTAGCAAAAAAGCTATCGTCATTTAATACCTTTTCTATGTAGTTTACAACCCTTTCCGTTTTTTCTTTAGGATATTTTGCCTCAAAGACATAAGTTCCTTCAGTTACTACAACTTGTATAGATTGGTTTTCATTATTAAAACGACAACTCGTTGCCAGCATAATTGTTATAAAGCCAATAATGACATGTATTTTTTTCATTTTGATTGTTTTTGTGATTTGTAAATTTTTATCATTACAATTTATAAGGACCTGATGTTAACCTCCTGCCCTGCCTTTAATATCATCTGTAGCTGTTTTTCTGTTTCTGGCGGATTTAACATTTTGATTTCCGAAATTATAGCTGATATTTAAAGATGCCCTTCTGCTTGACGATCTATTCTTAATCCGAAGATCTAAATTTTGATAAATAATTTCGCCTTGCCATTGGTTGGTTAAAAAAACATCATCTATGGTAGCTCTTATTTTCATTTTTTTATTCATTAAACTTTTTTGCAAACCTAGATTTAGCGCATGGCGAAAAACAGTTGATCTCTCTTGGCCATTTATACTTGGAGAATTTAACCAATAATTCATTTCAACAGAATAATTATTTGGCAACCGGAATGAGCTAGAAGTGTTAAAATTGTAAGCTACATTAAATACGTCATAAACTCCGCCAGATAAATTTCCATCATCAACTTTGTTGTAATAAACACTTGCATTATTTTGCATATTCCACCATTTCGAAATAGTTAAAGGGAAGTAGATACCGGCGCTATAATTTTGCGATCTACCGATATTTCCCCTACCTACGGTTACAATGCGAGTTACATCATTTTGCTCTGTAATTTGCACGATCAGATTACGTGTATCTGAGTAATTAAGGGATAAT
Organism: Pedobacter namyangjuensis; assembly: GCF_003313325.1. Lineage (GTDB taxonomy): Bacteria > Bacteroidota > Bacteroidia > Sphingobacteriales > Sphingobacteriaceae > Pedobacter > Pedobacter namyangjuensis. The sequence goes on from NZ_QMHQ01000004.1 coordinate 144,578, forward strand.
GAAAACGCAGTTTTATAACCGTAAGATATTTCGAAATTATCGGTAAACATTGGTTTTAAATAAGGGTTACCTGTATCAAAAGCATACGGATCCATATAAAAAACAAAAGGATTAAGTTGCTGATAACTTGGCCTGTCTACCCTACGACTGTAAGCGTATCTTATGTTATTGTCTTTATTTAACTGCTGACTAACAAACAAAGTGGGGAAAAGCGACAGGTAGTTTCTATCGAATTTTTGGTTATCGGTTACCGAATGCCCATTTGCATTTGTATTTTCTGCTCGCAAACCTGCCTGAACTTCCCACTTATCCCATTTTTTTGAAATGTTTATATAAGCCGCATTAATGTTTTCTTTGTAAATAAACTTGTTCGATTTCCCTAAATCGTTCTCCCAAATATTACCAAGAAATTTTTCCGACAGAAAATCATTTTTTGTTGTTACGAAACTGCTCTTCAAACCTGCTTCAAAACCTATGGTTTTAGAGATGGGCAAGGTATAATCTGTTTTTAAAGCATATACGTCTATTTTAGTGTCGCTACTATTTCTAAGTAAGGTATTTCTAACGAACTGCTGGTTAGCATCCAGGTAATCGGCATCAAAAGTTTCGTCCCTTTCGTTGCTAAATCCCGAGTAATCGGCATCAAAAGTTAAGCTTTCCCCTGCTTTAGAGAAATCGTGTTTAACGTTAAAGTTTGCCGTAATGTTATTTGCTGGCGATTTAGAATCTGCTTGTTGATTAACGGAACTTAAAGTAGCAGAACCATTAAGTACCTCATTAATGTTTGTTTGGCTAAAATTACCAAGTTTTGTGTCTACTGTATTCGCATCTACCATTACCCCAAAAGTTGTTTTTTCGGAAGCGTAATAATCTGCACCAATTTTACCAGAATAGCCGATACCTTTATTAGACCTTCCGAAGTCTTGCAAAAACCTACTGGTTATATTATTAGAAACCGAAGTCCTGTTAACAGTAATCTGATTAAAATTCGATTTTCGGGCAAAACCTGCATTCCCGAAAACGTTCCATTTATCCACTCTGTGATTTAAGTTCAAATTTAAACCAGCTCGATATAAATCTGAGGGAAATCCACTTACAACACCCTGCCCCAGCGTTGAGGAAAGTGTACCATTTGTGCCAAAATTTTTGTTCTTTTTTAGTTTGATATTAATGATACCTGCATTACCGGCTGCATCATATCTAGATGATGGATTCGTAATAATTTCTATCGTGCCAATTTGATCGCTACTCATGTTGCTTAACATCGTGGTCAAATCTGCACCTGAGAGAATGTTTGGTCGGCCGTCAATCATTACAGTAATGCCCGATTTGTTGTTAAGCCTTATTTGGTCGTTTTGTTTGTCTACAATTACACCTGGAGCTTTTTCTAAAACTTCCAAGGCTGTTCCGCCACTGGCAACAATACTGTTTTCTACATTAATTACCGTTTTGTCAACCCGGCGCTCTATAAAAGGCTTCTTGCCTTCAATTGTAACTGCACTTAATTGTTTTGTTAAACTTTCCATCTTAAGAGTTGGCAATACCAAATCAGCATCTTTGATGGTAAAAACTGACGTTTTGATATCTTTAAATCCAACCATTTTAACGCTGATGGTATAATTTCCGCTTTTTACAGATTCGAAACCAAACTTACCATCAAAATCTGCCTTGGTTGTTTTTATTTCAACCGTATCCGGGTAGGCTAACAGTTTTACCAAAGCAAATGGTATAACTTCTTGCTTTTCGTCTACAATTTTACCGGTAATCTTACCTGTTTTTTGGGCAAAGGAAGTCCCCCATGCCAAAAGGCACGTTATTAAGAGTACAATATTTCTCATGATTTATTTTTTAAGATTTATCATTCAGCGCAAAGCGAAGAATGTGTTTGGAAGTTCCACTTTGAGATTTCTGGCCGATAAATCGCTACAATCTTCCTTTTAATAAAAAGTATTATTATGGGTTAATTTCTTCCTTTGGTTTGTCTAATTCCGCTTTGCATTTCAGGCCATCTTCCGTCATTACCCATTCTCTGTAATCACTTTTTTTCTCGTTATGGTCATCGCAAGAGTAATAATAGAAATGCAAATAATCATAAATGTTATCATTCAAAAATAAATGCGTACCTACCGGAACTTTTAGCGTTATAGTTACTTCTTGGTTGCGCCAAATACTCTCCTGCTTTAGTGCCAATCTCGGGCTAAGCGTAATTAACGAGTCTGTTTGTTTGTATTTATAGTTTATATTTTGTGCATTGCGCAAAGCGATGGGAAAGGTTTTGCCTTGAGATTGGTAGTTTTGAACGATGCTGGTTTTACCATTTTCGCTTTTCGAAATCTCTACCCTAACGTTTCTTGGCACTCTAAAAGGATGATTATCGTTATCATCATAAATCACTCTACCATCTAAGTTATTGTTCGCAATTTCAAGTGCTAAACTATCAGCTTTGCTAAAGGCAACACTTTTGTCTACATCTATAACATAAGTAGGATAAGACTTTAGCTCATCTGTTTTTACCATTTCTGCATGTTCCTTAAACTCGGAAGTAATTTTTGCGGTGTAGTAAACACTATAAGCAACGCCAATTAACCAAACTACAAGTAAAGCAAACGAAAGCGATTTATTAATTGCTTTTTTATTAAAAGCTACCCTAATAGCAAACAACACCAAAGCCAAAACCGGAATAAAGGCAGTAACAAAGGCTGCCAAAACGATACCATCTCTTAACTCTTCATTAATAACCGAAAGTGGCCAAGCTTCAAAAGTATTTGCATCTAAAAACCCTAAAAATGCCGCCAAGCAAACAATTAAACATACGAGCGTAGCAAAACCACATACTATAAAAGCGCCCGCAATAAATTTTAAAATTAGCTTTCCGGTAGTGCCTAATAACCTGCCAATTGCCTGTACAACTTCAGTTATAAAATTTCCAGAGCGTCTAGCTATTGGTCCAAACTCGGCATTAGCCGATTTCATTTTTTCTTTAAACATGGCCAACTCGTCTTCAAAGCTTTTATTGTAACCATATAAATTTGTCGCCTCACCTTTCATCTCCATTTTCTCAGATCTGCTTACCGCTCTAGGCATGGTAATCCATAAAATGATATAAGCTAGAATACCAGCTCCACCTAAAAAAATGGTTAACAAAGCCAACAACCTAACCCAACGTGCCTCTACGTTTAAGTAATGTCCTAAACCAGCGCAAACACCTGCAATAACACCATCATCAGTATCACGGTATAACTTCTTAACGCCAGCGTGGTTATAGGCAAAATCACTTTGTGGCATTTCCTCTTCTTCTTCAGAAGCGAAATCTTTTACGCTGCCCATTTGGGCAATTACACTTTGTACATCGGTAATTTCTATTACCTGTTTTTTATCAGCTGCCAAAATCTCGGCAAACATTTCCGCAATGCGATTTTCTATATCGGTTACAATTTCAAAATCATCAGCATTTTTGGCAAAATGTTGTTTAATTTCGTTTAGGTAGGCAGTTAATATTTCGTAGGCGTCTTCTTCAATATGAATAATTGAGTTACCTATATTTATAATCAATGTCTTTTTCATAGTCTTCGTTAATTTTGAGTTTTTTGTGCTGCACCGCTTTGCGATGTAGTAACCGCATAAGCCAATTCGTGCCAAGTACTATCTAATTGCTTTAAAATCTGTCGGCCGTCTTCCGTTAAAACATAATATTTTCTTGGTGGCCCGGAAGTAGACTCAACCCAATTGTAACCCAGCAAGCCATTATTTTTTAAGCGAGTTAAAAGTGGATATAGTGTTCCTTCTACTACAAGAAGTTTTGCCTGTTTAAGTTCTGCGATAATATCCGAGGCATAAATTTCTCCCCTCGAAATAATTAAAAGCACACAATATTCTATTATGCCTTTTCGCATTTGTGTTTGTGTATTCTCTGCTATCATATAACAAAGATATATGTTTTATAATGTACTATGCAATACATAGTACTATAATAATTATAATATATTTTTTAAAATACTGATTATCAGTAAAATAAATATTAATTATTTTTCATTTGAAAATGATTGATAGTGTTTCATGGCAAATTAGCCCCGCTCTTGTTACAAATCCAGCAGAAAAAGCGGGAGCTTTTCACGATGATCGGGTTTAGAATTTAAAGCTTATGCTAATAAATAAAAACTTCTCGATTCGAAAAACCTTTAGGAATTGCAAAACAAAATATCGTACAAGATTTAAATGGAGCATCATTTCAAAATAATATTTTAAGTCTACTATTTTAGTAGCATTAATTTGTATACCTTTGCGCTCTCAAAAAATACGTGATGCTGAAAAAATCTATCGCATTAATAAAACAAGAAGTAGCCGACCACGGCGGTATTTCGCTAAAAAGAACATTGGGCCCTTTTCAATTAATTTTAATTGGAGTAGGCTTAACATTAGGTGCTGGCCTATTTTCTATAACCGGACTGGCTGCCGCAAATTATGCCGGCCCAGCGGTAACCATATCTTTTATCATCGCAGCGGTGGGTTGTGGCTTTGCCGCACTCTGTTATGCAGAATTCGCATCAATGATACCGGTTGCCGGGAGCGCTTATACATATGCCTACGCCACCATGGGCGAATGGTTTGCATGGATTATCGGATGGGATTTAGTGCTAGAATATTCGGTTGGATGTGCTACGGTAGCCATTAGCTGGTCGCAATATTTAACCAAGTTTTTAGGATCTTACGGCTTACACTTGCCCCCACAACTAACCTTATCGCCTTTTGAAACCGCAAAACTTGCAGACGGAACCGTGGTAAACGGATGGATAAATATTCCAGGTGCGCTAATTGTTATTTTAATGACGTTGGTGGTTATCAGAGGAACGAAGGATCGGCAATTGTAAATGCGATAGTTGTATTTTTAAAGGTAGGCGTTGTTTTAGTTTTCATCGCTTTGGGATGGCAATACATCGATCCTGCAAATTATAAACCATATATCCCAACAAACACAGGCGAATTTGGACACTTTGGCTGGAGCGGAATTTTAAGGGCCGCAGCATTGGTATTTTTTGTATTTATAGGTTTTGATGCCGTAGCAGCTTCTGCACAAGAAACCAAAAACCCTAAAAGAGATTTACCTATCGGGATAATTGGTTCGCTATTGGTTTGTACCATTTTATTTGGGCTTTTTGGCCATGTGATGACAGGTTTAGCTAACTACACAGAATTTTCTGACAGCGGTGCGCCTGTTGCTATTGCAATTGAAAAAACACCCTTTGCATGGTTAAGCCAAGCGATAATTTTGGCAATTTTAATTGGCTATACTTCTGTTATTTTAATCGATTTAATGGCGCAATCGAGGATGTTTTATGCCATAAGTAAAGACGGACTTTTGCCAAAAGTATTTTCAGATCTTCATCCGAAATTTAAAACACCATACAAATCTAATGTGCTACTTTGCATTTTTATAGCATTGTTTGCGGCGTTTGTGCCCATTAGAGTAGTTGGCGAAATGACCAGCATCGGCACCTTATTGGCTTTCGTAATTGTTTGTGCAGGAATTTTAATTTTAAGAAAAACAGACCCAAATGCAGAGCGCCCATTTAAAGTTCCGTTAGTTCCGCTAATACCGATTTTGGGTATTTTAGTTTGTTTAGCAATGATGATTTTTATGCCTTGGGAAACTTGGTTACGCTTGTTTGTTTGGCTGGCTATCGGCTTTGCCATTTATTACTTTTACGGTAAAAAGAATAGTGTATTAAGAAAGCGTTTGGAAAAAGAAAAAATCAATGATCAAAAGCATTAACAGCGTCTTCGGTAATCGTATTTAAGTCGAGCAACTTCCTCGGCTTAATATTTTTCCAAGATGTTTTAGGCTTCCCGCCATCTTTAAACGCATTTGTACCACTGGTGTAATTCATTTTCATGGTAGAGAAATTCATTGTTGTAGCGGTTTCATCGCCAGACGAACGGTGTAAACTAGATTTGTTGTAACCTATTAACTCGAATTTCTGGTGCTGAAAACGGAAAATGTAATCGAAGTTATAAATCTCCCAAGCGCCACAGCTATAGAAATTTTGAAAATGTATTTGGAGCAATCCTTTTACAATTTCAATGCCTCCTTCTTGTCCGAATGGGTCGGTTAAACATGGGCTATCTTGTGAGTTTTCTGACGGAATAAACTTGGTGTTTTTTGCAACCAATTCATACAATCCATTTACCTTTTTAAATGCAACCAACAAATATCTAGGGTTTGTATTTAAGGTATCGCCCCCTAATCCACCAGCATTGCTGACAAAATTTTTGCGGTCCGTATTTTCAATTACCATCGCTACATCAACTAAACCATCTTTATTTAAGTCGCCTTTTGCTTCGGTAAGTAATTTCCATCCGGCAGGCACAAAGTCGCTTATTTTAGAAACTGTTTTTTTGAGAGTTGGTACATCGCCTTGCGCAAAAGAAAATTGGGCGCAAATGATTAGAAATATAGTTAAGATGAAATTTTTCATAGAAATAAATTAAAAATAGGTTTTAAAAGCATCATTTATAGTCAGCGTCATTGCGAGGAACGAAGCAATCTTTATACTATAGTTTAATGTCGTTCCTCGCAACGAAAGGCTAAAGCTCACTTTACGTTAAAACAATACTTGATACAAGCCCAAACTTGGAGCGTACAAATACGTTTTACCTTTTAACGTTAACGTCTTCGGCATTATCATGTCATCGCACTTAAATTTCTGCTTATTTAATTCATAATAAGCCAAATAAACCGGATTTGGCAAAAGTCCGTTATTCCAACCCGTTAAAACATCATCATCAAATTTCGAAAGCTCGAACTTTGGTTTAAAAATTTCTGTTTTAAAAAGCTCTGTTTGCCTAACAACTAAAGCTCCATTTCTAATCGTGAAAACATTACAGCTAGCAGTATTTACAATGGTATATTCACAAGGTTTTAAGCCGTAAGGTTTCAATAATTCTACTTCATACTTATCAATCGCTTTTAGCCTTAAACTGTCGTTGAGGTCTTTTAGTTGCTCAGATTTATTGCTCAGGCTATCTGCAAAAACAATGGTCTTAAACTCTTCTTGTTTTTTGTAATCTGGTTGATGAAATTTCTTTCGATTGAAATATAAATTACCTTGTTTATCCACGTAAAACGGAAGCTTCCAATCGTAAATAGACTGAAAAATTACGTTTTTTTCTACATCGATAATCTTAAATGGCAAATTGCTGTTATCTGGTTTAACAAGTATTCTATCATCACTTAAAAAAACAAGTTCGCTTACATCTTTCATGTCGGCAACTTTCCTAAATTTCGAAGTGTCCTTTAGCAGTTCCGATAATAAAGGCACATCAGGATGCGCATCCTTTTTGGGGATTGGATTGCAACCTAAAACAAATAACAAGGCAATAAAAAGGAGGTATTTCATAAACTATTCTTTTGTATAATTTGATTTGCCATTTACATCAACCGTTTCTCCAAGATATTTAGGTTTTCTATTCCTCATTACATCAAAAACAGACTTGGAGATGGATAGTTTCTCCCTAAACGAATAATATTTATAACCTGGATAAACCCCTCGATTTGCACTGTAACCATACGATTTCACGCCCAATTTATCGCCGATATAAACGCACCTGTTCAAATGGTATTTTTGCGAAACCAGAATGGCAGTATCAACCTTAAAAATATGCTTAGCTCGGTACATGGTCGAATAACTATCGAAACCTGCATAATCGATGTATATTTTTGTCGTGTCTACTCCATTTTCGTAGCAATATAATTTCATTACCGTAAGTTCATCGTGTTCATCTCTACCGTTATCTCCCGATAGTAGAATTTTATCAACTTTGTTGTTTTTAAAAAGTGCAATACCAGCGTCTAACCTGTCCTTCAAATACCTGCTTGGTTTATCTCCATTTATACCGGCACCAAAAATAATAGCAACTTTGGTTTTAGGCACATCATTTAAATTGGTATAAATAACACTTTCGGTTTTTGATTTTACGTTGCTATTTGTAACCCAAATAATTACAATAGTTATTAAGCATAAAATGATGGCAGGTATAATGAACTTATTTATCTTTTTCATTGATAGTGGTTAAAGCTAGACCGATGCTGAAATAAATTCAGCATGATGAATTCGGTTAAAAAATAGACTAATCTACAACGATTTATAAAAATCGGTTTCCATTACTTCTTTAGCAAAACTACTTTTGGTTTTAGTAAAAACGCTTAAAAAGAAAACCGTTTTGCCATTAAACATATAAGTGTAAGTACCATCGCCCCTTAAATTGCCTAGCGTTTCAAAAGATGCATCTAATTGCTTTTTCAAAGTTTTTTTATCTATTTTATATTGCTCAATGTAGGTATTTAGTAATGCTGCAGCTGAATTTATGCTGCCATTTCCATTTAACAATGGGATTAAATATCCAATCATTTCATCGGGTTTACCAATTTTTTCGTACACCTTACTTAAATCGTAGCTAATTCGGTTGGCGTCGTTTTGAAACGTTGTTCCTCCTGCAGCAATAAGTCTGTAACTCAACAGCGAACGTATAAAATTATTTTCAGCTAATTTAAAATCTCCGCTACCAAAATAAATATCAGCCAATGCATGTGCAGAAGTATGCTTTAAGTTCAGCACTTCATCGCTTTTGTATTTCCAAAACTTTTCATCAATCGTTAAATCCAAAAAATAATTTAATTCTGCCTTGTAATTTCTAATGTTCGTGCGGTCTAACTTCTTATTCATTCCTTTGGCATACTCCATCAATTTTTTATCGCTTTTGTAAGGTTCTTCGCGGAGCAAATAATATAACGCAGTGCGGATATCATCTATCCTAACATCATGATAAAGCGGAAAAACATCCCTTAATTTGCTTTCCTCTGCCCACTTTACCTTTCTGTTTTTCTCCATTTGGATGAGCAAATAATCGTCGTTTGGGATTACCTTCGTGTCGAATTTGTAAAAGATAAATTCATCGCTGGTTTTATTCATGCCGATGGCATAAATTAAGTTGTTTTTTGTAGTGAAATAAGTCGTGTAATTCTGGTCTTTCAGTAGTAAATCATCACCTATTTCCAATTTGGTTTCGTTAGTAAAAGTGTGATATTTAAATGCTCTAAAATATTCGTCTTTGGCAAGCGTTGAGGGATTTTTGGTGAATGCTGATAAATAGGCTAACTGTTTTGCAGTCAGTTCTGGTTTATCTAAATCTATCACGCCAACTGCAGATAGCCGTGTTTTTATATCGAAAGTATATTTTGCAGGCAGTAGTTTTGTGCTGTTATTTTTTGGATTAATAACGATACCAAAACCCACGTAATCTTTTATTAAATCTAGTTGTGTGATTTGTTCAGTCTCTTTATTCTCGGCGATAAAGCTTTTTATTAAATCGGCATGTTTGCTGGTTTTAGCAACTTTTAAAGCCTGGGCTTCAAATTTTTTAAAATCGATGTTTTGCGCAAAGCTGATTTGCGATGCAAAGAGTAATAGGTAAAGTAGGTTTTTCATTTGGTAGGTTGTTGATTTATTTTATTTAGACCTAATTTTTTCTCTTATGAGATACAATTTATTTCGATCTGAAGTGTAAAAAGCAAAGCTGTTTGGCACCTTATAAATCAGAGGTGTAAAAATGATTGCCGAGGCATTAGGTTCTGAAACAATATAAAATCTATTTTTATTTCCGTCAGATTGTTCATTTTCTACGGCAATATTTGGCTCAAAAAAATGAAAATCCCTATCGTTAACGCTCGTCTTAAAAAAGGCTTTACCTCGCCAATTGGTTACATCAAATCCTGGATTTCCACCCCCAATGTTGTGACTGTAAGATAATTTTTCTAGCCGATGGTGATGTAGGTATGTAATATTCTCTGCTAAATGAGGGTCTGTTTCACCAGTTCGTATCACTTCAACGCTATATCGGCCCGCACTTTCCTCGTCGCGAACGGTTTGAAAACCTTCAACCTTTTGCCATAAAATTTGCCATTGTTTGTTTTGATAATAGTAAAATTTCAGATAGCTGTTTTCGTTGTTGGTTATATATTTACAAAACCAATATTTTGAGTTTGCTTTGGCATTTTCAATATGCTGGTTTACTTTAACAGCGCTCCAATTTAAGTCGGCATTTAAAACTTTAAAATATCGTTTCGTCGTGTCACCGTTCAATGGCCAAGTTGTATAGTAGGCTTCTTCGTAATTCGTAAAAACCATAAAATCATCTATGAGCTCGGCCCAATATCCTTTGTAGGTTAAATACAAGGTATCTGTTATGTTGCCGGCTCCGTTAAGTTTATAGAAGATATAATCGCCCTGGGTTTCATCACTTTTTTCCGCATCAGCTTCTATAATCCACTGCTTGTTTATAGATGGAAAAACACGGATTGGATGAGGGTAACCTTGTGCTTCGCAAATTAATTTCACCTCAAAATGTGTAGAACGATAGTTTTCATTTAGTTCTTGAAAATTGGCGTAAGCTGATGCTAACGGCTCTTCGTTACGCTCCATAATACCATCACCTAAATTACAAGCCGATAAAAATATCGATGTAATAGAGGTAATTAAGAAGAGATATTTTCTAACTAACTTATTCATTCTCTTAATTTTTTTTATCTGGAAATTTCCCTTTATCCGACATCAGCATACTTTGTATTTTCGGATATAACTCCAAGTCGGCGTAAGCACCATTCAGTTTCCACACGCCATTTAATTTTTCGAAATCCAGATTTGCGATACTGTTTGATTTGGTATGCAAGGTCTGCTCTGCAAAAGCATCAGCTTTGCTAAAAATACTTCTAGAATACCAAGAAACCAGCTTGCCATTGTCCCGCATATCGTAGTTTTCTTGTTGCATTAAAAGTGGCCATATTTTAGCAAACTGTTGTTTGTTAACTTTTAAAACAGGCATATCATCGTGCTCGCCATTAATGGTAAATGGAAACTGAACCAAAGAGGCTAGTCGTTCTAGATTTGCATCTTTTGTAGTTAGCCTCAGTTTCTCCCAAAAGTCTAAAAGTCGTTTTTAAACTGATTGTCGTAATAATCGGCACTTTCAAAAGCCGTGATGTATTTGATATTTTCTTTCTCAACATGAGTTAAAAAAGGCGTTATATTTTTAAAATGGTTCCATCGGTAATCTGGTTTTTTATTGAAATGCTGATACCACTTCCCACCTTCCTTAAATGCATAATTGTAACGGGCATAAACAGTGTTTTTCATTTCTGCCAGCTGTTGCTTGTTGTACTTTTTTACATCTACTTGGGTAAAACTGCGGGTTGAAATTTCAGGGTAATCACCCTCCACTTCCCAATAAACTTTACGGTAAAATCTTTCTCTATCTGCATCGTGAATGCCAAACTTGGTTTCTTTATCGCATTTGTAAAATCTATAAAAATGCCTTTTGTCTACTCTGACATAATTTTCTCCAACAAAAAATTCTGAAGCTACAAATTGTTTGTTGATGGCATTTTTCGGTTCAAAAATGTTGTTGCCAACCCAACCGCCATCGTGTACATTCGGCAAGGTTTCGCAATTGGTTACTTGTTTGTTGATCAGCCTTGCCTTACTAAAACTAAGGTGCTGGTAATACACAAAAGTGCCATACGATTTTGGATCTACAATAATTTTTATTTGGTAAACCGTGTCTCGGTCTTCGGCAATGTAAATACCGTTAACGCTATAAGCAAAATTGTTAGCGATGCTTTTTTGGTCGTATCCCTTTTTCAGTTCTGGTGTCCAAGCGCTAATTTCTGTAGAGCTGGTGCAAGGGCAATTTTTAATAGCTGTTTTTTGTTGCGCAAAGCAATTAACGGCGCAACAAAAAATCAAAAACAGAAGCGAGAAATATTGTTTCATAACTATTAATATGTGGATGAATTGCCGTTTTTTTTAATTTTTTGCGGGTGGTGGAACTTTCATTTCTGCCGGTTTCAAATGTCTTTCGGTTAAGTTCTCCAGCTTAATACCCTTCATATCATCGCTTACTTCTTTCAAGCCCCATTTATCGGTAATGTACTTTGTGGTAATGCAGAAAGAACCCGTATAATCGTAGAAATTTTCGGTAACTATCAGCGTGTCATTTAACAGTTTATAACTTCCCTCGAGAATAATTTTTCCGTTTTTTGTGCCGTATTTTACAATCTCCAGGTGACTGAAATTGAATTTATCTCTTGTAATTTTGTACACCTGTAAAGTATCTCCCTTGCTCTGTTGGCGTATTTCACTAGGTTTTTGATAGCCCAGATAAACATTAAACTTTGTTTTTTTTATACTGAAATAGGCCAAACATTTATCAGTTTTCAAAATATCTGAAGTACCAGCAAGTCTTACCGTAGCAGGTGGTGGTCCTTTTTGTGCAAATGCGTTTAAGCTTATCGTGGCGATTATTAATGTGAGTATTTTTTTCATGATTTCTCTTTTTTTTGAAAAACAAGTTTCTGTTTCAATCGGTTCCGAAAGTCCCGCCATTCGCTTTACTTCTCCCGATGAAAAATCGGGATACGTGTTCGCTTCTGTCGGGTTTAAATTTGTAAAGGTAGTACACCTATGTTCGTACTACTTTGCCACTATTAATAGCAGTAAGCCTTATTGCCATAAACGGGATTGCAACGGAAATCCTTTTTGTGCACCACTGAACAATCGGGTTTGCTCAGTTTTATGGTACAAAAAGATTGCAGTGCAAAGCCCGACTACCGTTGAATAGCGCTTCGGAAATTGCTTTTCTAATAAATAATAGCTAACCATAAATTAGGGTTTAACTTTTTAAAGACTTGTTCATCACTTCGTTTTCTTTTGGTAATATTCGAACTTCGCTTAAATCCTTTTCATATTCATCAGGATTTGCAATTGCGGGGTAATCTTCAACTCCTCTCGAAAATTCTCTCGTTACTTTTCCTTGCTCATCATATTCGGTAACTAAATATTGTTGTTTACCTTTTACGCCGATTTCTTTTTTTGTCAATTTTCCATTTGTATAAATAAAATGATCGTCATTAATCCATTCATCTTTATAGTTTACTTTGCCGTCAGTCGCATAGCGTTCAATTAAGCCAGGTTTTTCAAATTCGGTGAGTTGGCCTTTGCTGTTATAATGTTCCAGCACCTTTTTTTCGAAGTCTTTTTTAATTACCGAAATACGAAATCTGGTAGTGGTTTTGGAAACAGGTTTACGATTACGGAAGACTGTAACCACTTCTTTATCGCCATTACTTGGGCTTTTAGTAGTTGTTTTAATGGTAATCAGATAATCATTTCCTTCTTTAACCACAGAGGGCGTAAAGCTTGTTGAGCCCAAAAGTTTACCATCTTTGTAAACAATCTCCGAAGTTAAAACGCCATGGTCGTAAGTTAATTTACTTTCTTTTGAGGGCGATTGGCTGTAATCTTCGGCATAATGATATTCGTAATCTCCGTGGAGCAAACTATCTTGGTCAAGCGTAAAAACTAAACTTTCAACAGCTGGAGCCATACTAGTTGCCCGATATTTTCCGGGCGCCAATTTTTCGTGATTTTTGGTGCGCATGTAGGCTAATCCATCTTTATTGGCAATGCAACTATCCAAATCTCCAATGGCCAAGCTGGTGTAATTCCCTTTTGGTTCTGGTGGTAGCGGTGGAGGTAAATTTGAAACATAGTTTTCGGTAACTGGAACCTGTACTTCAACCTCTTTTTTTCTATCGAGAAAAAGCTTTGCTCCTAATCTTTTCTGAAAATAGGCTACCATCTTATCAATGTTTTGTTCTGCATTTTTTGAGGAAACGCATTTCACAACAATTAGATAATTTTGAACTGTTAAAATTGCACCATAGAACCAACTGTTAAATTTTGGCAGTACCTTTTCTAATTCCGAAACCGACGCAAACTGCGCCACTTCGTACCCACAATCACTATTTTTTATTGTAGGGTCTTTCCAAACTTCTAAGTAAATGGCTTGTACGCCAGGCGTTTTGGCGGTAAAAAGTGCGCCCTTGGCTTTTGCAATATTGGTAACTAAACCTGGGTTTTTGTTAATACCATATTTGGTTTGAATGTCTTTGGGAATTTCGGAAATTGCCATTCCCTTAAAAAGCGAAGAGTTTGAGCGGAAACTTTCCGGAAATTTAAGTTCTTGCGCCTGCACTCTTATCGCCATGATGGCAATAAATAAAAAAGTAAATATCTTGAATAATCGTTTTTTCATGAGGTTTTATGTTAACTCTTCCTTACTGAAATAGCCATCCAGTTTTCGGTGGTTCATTAAAAAAGCAATGGTGGTGCATATAAAAATCGTTACCCAAATGCAAAAAATTCGAGTAAATTCCAGTTTAGTCAAATAAAATAAACAAATTAAAGGAAAGCTTAAGAATAGTACACTGAAACAAATTCCAGCTAAATGGGTGAAGAATAATTTGGCAAAACCATCCATTCGATTACCAATAACACTTAAAATTAAAGCTAAAATTGGCATGCCGAAAATCGCGAAGTAAGGAAAAACCTCACTTTCCACTATGTGGATTTTTATAGGTGCAAATAGAAAATAATTTACGCCAACGTACATTAAAATTAAATAAGGCAGTAGGTCTTTTAAAACTTTAAACGCTTTCCGTGTTTTGTCTTCTACAGCCGGCGTAGCAATTACCTGGGGGTTATCGCCTTGCTCACTTAACTCAAATTCTTGATGAGCATTTTTTATTGCATAACCCAAAACGCTTATCAAATCGCCGTTTTTTAGGGTTCTCTCAGTGTAACGGATATCATCAACTGCGTATTTAACGCTATGTAATGTGTCAGTTTTGGCAGGCAGAAGTGCCAGGTTTAATTTATCAATCATCACCTTTATTCTTCCTGTCGAGTTACTTAAATAAAAATCCTGAAATTCTTCTTTTTCAAGGGTGCTATTTACATGTTCCGAACCCGTATCACTATCGTAGGTAATGTTTCCTTCTTTATAAGTGTAGGCAATACATTGTTGTTTGAAATAGGGCGTTTCAAACGTTTTTGGAGCGCTAATTGTTCCCTCTATTTTAACTACACCTTCCTTTAATTCGTAAATTGCTGTAGCTTTTTTATTAATCAGCGTTCGCTGTGTTTTGGTAACTATAACAACAATAACTGCTAAAATTATAGGCACAGCAGGAACAATAAATCGGCTGGAAAAAACCAATAGTAAAACGGATGACAACGCCAGCATAATTACCCAAATTAATATGTTGGAGAAACAGCTTTTCAATTTATATCGTGTTAGTTAAACAAATCATTTTAAGTATTAGAAAGTGTAATCGTAACCATAGCGCCAAAAAAAACAATAAAGGACAAGATAATGAGGTTTGTTCTTGCCAGCTTATTTTGCTTTACGACAAACAAGCTGATGGCTTCAACGATTAAATATAAAATCCACGTTGCAGAAAAATAGGCGCTGATGTAAAATGAACCTAGCGTACCAGACCTGCCTTCAATGAGGTAAACGATTAAAAATGTAAGCGCAATAAAAGCAATCAACACGCCTAGTCTAATGATGACATGTTTATTGACATCCGCTTTTTGCTTTGCTTTTTTAATTGAATATACCAGCAAAAGGATAAATAAAATGATTGGAATTGGTAGAAGCATATTTTTTTTATTAAACCAATTTATCTATTTACATCTCTATAATACCACCCTGGTAAAATATCGTCTCCGCCTTTGTGATAGATTACCGATTGAAGGTTTTCTGCTGGATATAACCTGTAGAAAGTAGTGGTATAAAAGTGATTTCGGGTTAAATTGCTTACGAGCAAACATGGCTTTTTCACGTCGGTATCGTAAGCGAATTTGTAATTCAGCAACTCATGCATTCTCATCTCTGTTTCATACTCATCTCGCTCTGGCAACAGGTAGGCAATATTAGAATTATATCCATCAGCTATTTCAATTTTTGTGGTGTTAATCTGATAAGCATCTTTAATAACTACATTATAACTGATTTTATATTGTAATAACAGGCTATCGTTAACAAACGATTTTTTCAGTATCAATTGTTTCTGGTCATCATAAACCAAGCTATCGCTAATGATAAATTTTAAATTGTTGATATGTTTATAGCGGATAAACTTAACTTTTTGACCCTTTACATATAATGATTTTTCAAATGGTTCATTTGGTTCGGATGATGAATATCTTAATTGCCAACCATCGAGGTGATTTTTACTAAACGTAGCGGTTTTTTCAATTCGTCCGTGATCATAATCGGTTTCTAAGCCTTCCTGCAAACCATTTTCATACCTACTTCGTCGCCTAATGGAGCCATCTTCATTGTAATA
Source organism: Pedobacter namyangjuensis (assembly GCF_003313325.1). Classification (GTDB taxonomy): domain Bacteria; phylum Bacteroidota; class Bacteroidia; order Sphingobacteriales; family Sphingobacteriaceae; genus Pedobacter; species Pedobacter namyangjuensis. The sequence continues at coordinate 160,821 of NZ_QMHQ01000004.1, forward strand.
AAGCCATTCGCCTTCACGTAAATTATTTTGGTAAGCACCCTTTTCTGCCAGTTTTTTGTTTCTAAAAACCTTGAATTCGCCGTTTTTTAAACCGTTTAAAAAAGTTTCGTAATTGGTTTGGTAACGATTAAATCTGATGGCATACTTACCATTTAAAGGCTGACCAGTTTTCTTTAAACAGGTTTTGTTGGTTGCATACACGTATGCGGTTTCCTCAAGATCAATATTAATCCAACCTTGTTGCGCAACGCAAAAGTTCGAAACAAAAAATAAAAGAAACGCAGTTAGTGTTTTCATCTGGTTTAGTTTTTCGCTCGCCTGTTCTTTTCTGCAGTTTTATGCTTTTCAACAATATCCTCTAATTGGGTTTGATAAGAAAAATAGCTTTCTTCACTAAATTGTTCCAGATAAATTTTGCTGAATTTCATCTTGGTTTTAATGGTGGGGATTTTAACCAATTCGCCTTTTTCGTTATTTGCCAAATGGTCGAAATAATTCCAATTGCCAATGTAATCGCCGATGAGTAAGTTTGCGCTCGCCTCGCCACTGCCATCGTTAGCGGCGTTGCCAAAAGCGTACTCGGTAATCCCAATCAAGCGGATGCGTTTCTCGCCTTTCTCGTACCTGAACTGGCAGGCATAACCTGCTCGCATCCAATTGTTTCTTAGTTCAAATCCGTTTCTGGTGGATTTGATGTATGTATTGTCGCTTGACATTTCGATTGTCTTGCTTCTTAGTTTTTTGAAGTTCTGGGTCGATAGCCTGCAAACAATTTGTAATGCCTTTTGGTCGATGTATATCGTATCTTTTTTGCCATCAAAGTCGAGGTCTTTTACGAGTTTTTCTTGTCCAAAAACTGAAATATACGCCCCCAGCATGATCATGAGCATGAGTAGTTTTTTCATCTTTTTTAGTATTTAACTTTTTTCAACAGATTTCCTTTGTCATCATAGTATAGCCACTCATTGATGCACTTTCCATTTTTATATTCGCCAACGGCATTCAACCTGCCATTTTTGTAGTAATATTTCCATTCACCGGTTTCAAAATTTTCCTTGTAGATCCCGAGGCTCATTAGTGTGCCGTCTTCGTAAAATCTTTTCCACTCGCCATCTTGTTGCCCGTTGATGAAAAAGCCAAAGGTTTCCAGCGCACCCTGTTCGTAATATTCAACCCATTTGCCAATTTGTTTTCCATCCTTATATCTACCCGTATTTTGCAGTTTCCCGTTTCTGTGGAAACGTTTCAATTTTCCTTCTCGTTTTCCATTCTTATACCGTACAACATCGGTTAGTAAAGCATTTTTATCTTCATAGTAAAATTTCCATTTACCCTTGGCTTTTCCATCTTTGAATTTTCCAGTTTTCCAGAAATTTCCATTGTTGTAAAAAGCAGTCCACCTTCCGTTTTCCTCGCCATTTAAAACATTTCCGTATTCGTATAGCAATCCATTTTCGTGGTAAACGATTACATCGCCCGATAATGTTCCATTTTCAAAACTTCCAATCCGCCATAGTTTACCGTTTTTATGATAGTATTTCCACTGGCCTGTTTCCTTTCCGTTTGCATTAAGTTGTCCAACTTCTTTTACGATACCGTTATCATAAAATAGTTTATGTTCTTTTTGTGCTTTGGTGAAAACATAAGTAAAAAGCATTGCGATGATTAAAACAACTTTCTTCATAAGTTATCCGTTTAAGCCGTCCTTCCAGCGTTCCCAATTTGTTCTTTCAAATTGCCTTTTAAGGGCAACATTTTTATGCGAACGATTATCATTCTATCACTCCAATCTCATAGTGATTTACTTCACGCTTCCACTTTAACTCACTGCTGTAAGTGATGCAATAAATTTGATCTCCAACTTTTAACAATAGCGGTACTTTTTGTTCATCGAAATTAATTTTCGTTTTACCTACTTTTCCACCTACGTTGAACTCATAATAAATCATCGGAACGGCATCATAAGTGTAGTCAATTCCGTTGTTTAAGCCTCCAGTGAAGTTTCCATCAGAACCAATTGTAATGCGGTCTAATTCTTTTACGAATGTGCTATCAAACGGTTTATAGTCTTCCGAGATTAACTTATTACTAAAATTCCAGGTGTAAGCCATCATGCTATCATTTACCAAATCATCATCGGTTTTATCAACTTTTGTAAAAGCTAATCGTGGTGCTTTCACCTCAAAAACCCGACTACCGACTATCAAAGTCTGGCCATCGTTGAAAATTGGCAAATCTTGATCACAGCTCTCTGTCCAAACTAATTTTTCGATTTTCTTGTTCCTCAACCTGGTTAGTATTATAAAATTTTTTGCCGGGAATTCCATCCCAGGTTTTATCGCTTCGCGATAGCCGGTGATTAGGAACAAAGAACTATCCGCAACTGCGTAAAAGAAATAATCTTTTGTGTGAATTACCAAATCATGCCCGTCTACTTTGGCAGATTTATACGCATTAAATGATACTGTGGCAACATCAAGTTTTTTGTAAAGCAATGCATTTTTTGCAAAGGCAGGAAAAGCTGGAATTTGTGGATATTTATCTTTTTCTCGCTGAATGTGATCTCCGCATGATGAAAACGCCGTTAAAAAAAGCAATCCAAAAACCAGACTAGTTTTGGTATTTCCTTTTAACTTATTTTTTGCCCAAAGGGATAAATAACAAATACCAAGCAACGCGATGAAAACCCAACCAATGAAGGATAAAAATTGGCCTAAATTGCTAAATTCCCAGCGCAACTCTTGCCAGTTTTTAGCCAATCGATTTATAAACATGTCGAAACTATAGGCGCCATTTTGGGCTGTTTTTACATAAAACCTAAAATAATGCGAAATAATATCGATTACAAAAACCTTTACAGTTAGAAACGCAAAAAAAGAAACTGTTGTAATAACTAAAGCATTGCCTTTAATTTTATCAAACATTAGCAACGCCGATACCAAAATATAAACTAATAAAATGCTAAAATCTGCGTAGCCATCATAAACAGTAAAATTTGCCAATCGCGTGTTTAAAATCAATTTGTTTACAATTAAGCTGGAAATTAGTGCCACTAAAACATGTACCGCAAAGCAGATGGCAATTACCATTGTAACTTTGATAAGTTTTGTTTTAGTTGAGTTCTTCATTTTTGCTTAAAAATTTACAGGTATAAATACTATTCCGGCAACATCGTAACCCTGAATTTTAGTTTCCCATTTGGGCATTTTGCTTAATTTCTCGCGTAGCTTATTTAATGTTTCAGAGCTTGCCTGTAGGTTTTTCACCTCGCTTAATGTCGCCGAACCGTCTATCGCAATATCAAGTACCATAACAGCATTGCCCTTTGCATCGCTTTTATGCTTTTGCGCTAAAATGGGGTACACATTACTTTCTACCCATTTATAAAGTGCCATACTTTCGCCTGGATAAATTGGATGAATGGGTTTGTTATTCTTGAATTTTGGCGGAAAATCTTTCGGATACGCGTCGAGGTTTTTGCTTTCTTTAATCAGCACCAATCTGCCTTCTTTATTTGGCGCATAAACTTTATGGTTTATTTTATCGCTTTGTAAGTCGAACTGCAAAAAGTGTATTTCCTGTCCATTTTTCCCGTAGATGCCTCGGTATAATTCCTTGTCAGCCTTTAAGTCTTTTATTAAAGCATCATGAAAAATAGTATCGGTTTGGTTAGGAATAACATAAACGGTTTTATCTTCAACAGCGCTCTTTGTCTGCTTCGTATAGATTTTATAGCCGAAACCTGACAGATTAATTTCTTCTCTCCCTTCGAGGTTTTGCGCATAACCGAAACTGGCGCTTGCGGTTACTAATAAAGTAACGATTAAGTTTTTCATTTGATTAGGTTAAGTCATAAACATACCAGCTTAAACCCACATCAAAATCCAGAATTATTATTCGCCGTTTATTTTTTATTATTCGTTAACAGACTGGCGTTTTTAGCAAAAAAATCAATCCTATTTCACCACACGTAGTTGCGAGGCACGAAGCAATCTTGAAGCAAATAACATGTTCATTTTAACGTTGGCGTGGAGGCCTACATAAGAATACTTCTGCGTTGGCGTCCCCGCCGACGCTTAACTTGGTAAATCGGGCTACAGCTTCCCTAATTGGTATTATTTCTTGTAGGTTTTAATAAACGAAGCAAAATCCATTGCCTGGCTTTTATCTTTTAAGCAGAATTTCAACTTTCCGTTTTTATCAAACTCTTCGCTCATGTGGCAGAAGATAAACGGCGTAACTTCTTTGCCTTTTTCGTCTATAATTCCGTACCAATAATTGCTCCCATCGGCAGTTCTAATTCCTGCCATAAAATAATTGTTGACACCATAGAAGGGATTGATAAATTCGTATTTAAACGGCGTTAACAAGTTGAGGTTTTTGTCAACCAGAGCTTTTTTCTTGTTCACATCTTCTGCCTCAAACAGCGTTGGATATTTAATATCAGAAGCGAAAAACTCATCTACCAGATGAATTTTTCGAATGCCTTTATTCGGAATTTTTTTGAAGTTTAAATCGTACAGTTCATCCAAATTGTGGGTTTTGCTGGCAATGATAAATTGCCCGTGTTTTTCAAAACGGTAATATTCAAATGGCAAAATAGTTTTTTCTCTATTCAGCATTACGCCAGATTTATCTTCGCTACCTACAGTTTTTTCAAAAACATCGTAACCTGGTTTTAAAGTCTGCACATAGCTCACAAATTGCGGTAGCGGAACCATCTTTTTGCCAGCTACATTTAGCCAGTACAATTTTTCATCGCCTACAAAATATTCATTTGCTACCTGTCTCAATTCATCAAATTTAGGCTCAATAATGGTTTCGCCATCCCGGTTTGAGATACCGAATTTTCTACCGTTCTCTTTACTGTAAAAAACGATGTTCGGTTTAGCTTCATCAAAATATTTTGGGTCTAAGTAATGGTTGCCATATTTTACCATCGCTTTATTTTGCAACGAAACAGATTTTGTCGCCACAAAAACATCAATGCTTTCAATATCATCCGGAAATTCTACGATAACAAATTGCGTTTGCACTCCAATTACTTTTTTGCCTGCGTTAGCAATTTCGTTGTACAAACCCACATCACCCAGTTCTTTTATTTTCTCCTTATCCTCAAATAGTTTGTTCAGGTAAGCATCAAATTCGGTCATGTTTTCTTTCGCATCAACCTGGTTCTGGCGGATTTTATCTAATTTTTCTTTTCCGTTTTTCTCCTCGTTTTCTTTCAATACTTCAGTGAAAATATCGAGCAGTTCTTTTAAACTTTCGCTTACCTTTTTATCAATACCTAACATGGGTGTAGCGCTTAATGCACTGCTATTCATCCTTAAATTTTGGTTATTATAAGCCTGATACCCGATAACTTCGGCATACAAATACATCGGAATTTTGAGCTGAGCCATATTTTCTTTTAGGCTTTCAACTTCTATTGTAGCATCTTTATAATCTTCCGTTTTGGCCGATTTATCGATAGAAAAACGCTCAAAATCGGTTGGGAATTTTAAACTGATTTCCGCTTGAATACTATCAATACGTTTTAACCCGATATCAGTTTTAGCTATTTTTTTACCTCTAAAAAAGTAAGCTTTTTCGTTTGTTACCACATTATCTTTAAACGGTTTAAACAAACTGTCCTTTTTCTCCAAGATGTGATTGTCATCCGTTAGGCTAAACCTACTTTCGTATGAAAACATATCCTGCCCGTAAAGACTAAAAGTGCTGTCGGCGTAGCCATCATTAAAGTTTTGTTCAAAGAGCAATTTTTTGCAGTAATCATCAAATAGTGCCTTAATTGTTGCTTCGTCATGGTTAATTCCAAATTCCGGAACCGATTTATCAACCTTAGTTTTCTCGCCCGATGAAAAATGTGAGGTTAACTGCAAGGTGAAAGTTGCCGTTTTGATCAATTTGTTCAGCAACGCAGTATCTTTTCTGAGCTGGTTTTTGAGCTCATCGTATTTCATCGCTTTCAAAGAGGCAATGTACATCTTTGCTTCAGGTGACTGAGAAGTTGGCGTTTGACTACAAGCATATAGAAACGTACTCGTGAGCAATAAAATTAAGATCCGTTTAAGTTTCATGTTTAACTTTAAATATTATTTATTTGAAGCGCAATTGAGGTGCTTTTTTTAACGCTACTCCCGCTTTCCGCTCTCATCGCCGATAAAATTCGGCGGATTTCCGCTACAATCGGGGCTAATTAACTTAAGGCAGATTAAAAGAAATCCTCGTAATAAAAATAATTGCTTTACAGCGCACTAAATGGGCAAATTATTATTTGCTGAGCATTATTTATTATTCGTTGGAAGGTGGGAGATTTTACTTATTCCGTTGTATCTAAAAATTCAGCCGGTGTGTAAGTAACCCTTGCGAAGTTTTTCATGATCAGTTCTGTGGCTACAATTTTACCACCTTCAAATTTTAATATTTTATCTCTCCAGATTTCATTTTTTCGGTAAAACTGATGATCTATTTTTAAAAACTGATGCTCTTTTTCGCTCACATGGTAGGCATAGTTAAGTTCGGTATCGATGCGTAATTCGCCTTCCAAACATTTGTCTGTAAACCAAAGGTTAATTTGAAAAGTATGCTCGGTATTATTGGTAAATTGATAATCGAGGTAATTGTAAAAAACGGTAGCGCCACTACCAAATGGCAAAACCCGTCCGTCATCTGGAAATGGATCAAACGAATGATGATATCGTTCTGTAACCGTTAGCGGACTGTGGATAACCAGCCAATGAATAAGGTTAGAAATTTGGCAAATGCCACCGCCAATACCTGCCTTTGCTTCGCCGAATGAAAGTTCCATTCCTAACAAATAGCCTTTCTTTTTGGTAGGCAAACCCACCAATTTGCAAAACGAAAACGTTTCGCCTGGTTTAATGATAATGCCGTTTATGTTTGCCGAAGCGATTTTGAGATTGGTTACTTTGTTAATTTGCAGTTGCTCATTGTTGTCGCCAAGTTTTTTAAGCAGAACCGATTGATGTTTTTTAATCCGGAAATCGAGTTTGTCATTAGCTTTGGTTATAGCATATTTTTTACCATCGAAAATCCATTCCAATTGTCTTTTCATCCGCCTTGCGTTTACTGCTAAAAAATATAAAAAAGGATGCCTTTGGCTGAGTAACTTTCTCTTTTTCACAGGTTAACTTTTCATTTTAAGATACTCCGAAATTTCAAAAATCCAATCGCCACCTTTGGCAAATAAAAACGACACTACGCCTAAAATGATCAGGTAGGAAACCAATCTTTTAAAGAACAGTTGGTAACGATTTTCATCTTTCAAAAGTCGGGCGTTTACGATTAGAAAAATTAACCCAGCAATTATCCCTGTTACGGTACCCATGTAAAGCTTTGCAAAATTCTCGAAGAAAGAAAAAATTGCGATTGTTAGCTCAAAAGCTTTGGAGTTAGATTTAGATAATCCGCTCTCTGGAAGAACGATGAACCAACAAATAATGCTAAAAATGCAACTGCAGAGAAGAAAAAGTAAACCCTTGTAAGTATTCCTACCCATAAAGGCGTACATTAAGATGAGCATAGCAATGCCCAAAGTAAAATAGGTAAATTTTAAATCGCTTACGAAGCTGGCCTTACTATATTCTATCGGAAAGATGACGCATAAACTGATGATTAAAATTACTGCTCCCGCGATTAATATTGGTTTTTTAGGTTTAATTTCTTGTATCATTTTATTTTGCAATTATTTTTTATCTTTTGTCTTTTTGCCAAAAGAATTTAACTCCGCTTCGTATCTCGCTATAATTAAAATCTCGCTTAATTTTAAAAACGTTGTTTGGGTTAGAGAACAGAAATCCATAAAACGACATCGTTAAAATTGCAATACTGTACAGTCCGAATTTTAAATATTTATGAACTATAATCGGTTTTAAATAGCTATCCACCAACCAAATTACAGTTAATAGAAACGTAAAGTAAACTAGGAAATTAAACACAAGTTCTGAAACAAATATTTGAAATGAAAGCGAGGTATGCCAACCTCTGCACATAAAAGCCAAAGGAAAACCATATAGAAATTCGTTTGTACCATCTTCAACACTAACGTATCGCCAGTGCGTAATCATACCCAAAAAAATAATTGTCAACGGCAATACAATTGACAAAACTAGTGCTATTACTCTTTTCGTTGTTTTTAATTTTGGCATCTATTATTCATTCGTTTCTTGCTTATATTTTTCTGTTAATTCCTTATCTAAAACAAACTTTAATCTCCGCCCTGCGTTCGCAGTGTATCAGCATTAATAAAAAAAGTATATGATGGCGAAGCTCCAGTTCTACCAGGCGTGGCGAAATCGTTCCAAGCTCTTTTAACCCGTGTGCCTTTTACTCTTTTAACCTTCATTTTTGTCGGCGATAAAATCTCAAACCAATCTTTAGGTTCATCTTTAAAAAGGTTCATTAAATCTGGTGCTTTGTCGCCACCTCTAAATGGAAAACCTTTATGCTGAATGGTTTTTTGATCCACATCTACTTTGTAGAAACCCCAGTAAATTTCGCTTTTATATTTCTTGTCCCACAATTCGGTAGTATCTCTAACACTATAGATTTTGAGGTTCTGAGCATGGGAAGTTAGTATGAAGATAAGCAACACAGAAAGCAACGGGATTGTATAAAAAATAATAAACTGGCTGAATTTTATCATGATTTCCTTCTGATGAGATAAAATCCCAGACCAAAAATCGCCAACGCAAAACCACCGATCGCATAGTAATTTAAATCCGAACTAGTCTTTTTTTTTATCGACCCTTTTACATCTTTAATTTTATATAATTCTTGCAAAGCTTCGTAATCATCTGCTTTATACTCTGACGGATCAGCAGTTTGTATAATTTGCAGTTGTTTCGTTTTTTCATTTAAATAATACACTGCATTTTTATCTTCAAAAAAATGATGGTACTTCACCTGAACCGGAGGTGTATTCGGCATATCGCCAGCACAAGAATTGATGACATCTACGAAAGAACCTAAAGCGCTTAAGGTTTCGTAATCTGCAATAATGGGGTAACTTTTTTCGCCATCAAATAAAGCGTTATTGAACAAATAAAACATACCCAGTTGTTTAACAACCTTACTGGTTAATTTCTTTTTGTTATCCATGTGGATGTTGAACCGATCGCCTATAAAATGGATGTAATCATCATCTACCAAAGCTTTCGATAAATAGGCTCTGTAGCTGTAAACACCAGGAAAAAATTTGGCATCAGCAGAAATTTTTGTGCTAATGATTTTATAATCGTCATCGGCTTCGAAATAGTAAAAATCATCGCCCTTAAATAATTTTCCTTCTATCGCTTCGAGTTTCGAAACATCAGTTCTTATATCATATGATTGGCTAAAATCGTCGTCCCAAATGGGATAGATTTTGTTTTGGAAACGAACATAACTGCTATTGCCAAACTTTGGTAGCAGAGGTGTAGACGCATAATAGCTAAAATAGACGTCTATGTCTTCGCCGGTTAAGGGGTCTCTGCCCGATACCGAATGACCCTCGCGTTTTTTGAGTACTTTATCGCTCCACCACATTACAGTAGGGTTATCGACCAGTTTTAGCTGATTGAATTTTCGGTTTACCTTTAATGCCCTAAATTGGGGTGTAATATCTTCAAAACTGCCATCATTTCTGATGGAAAAAATGTGCTGTTCATCCGCAATAAAATCTTCATTTTCTCGGGGATTACAAGCATAATAAACTAATTGCGCTGGGTTTAAGTTTGGGATAGTTTTTACAGTTGCCTTTTGGGTGTAGAAATCGATATAAACTGAAAACACCTGTTTATCGCTTTTTACATATAGGCCAGAACTGAAGCATTTAACATTTGTAATATTTTGGGGTAATTCATTCAGCATTATTTTTTTTGTATCCTTTCCCCATGCAATAATGTAGCTCCACTTTCCATCAATTAAAAACAAACGTCCGTTGATATGTTTTTGGTTTGGATTTGCGCCTAAAATCTTCGAATAAATGGCTGAGTGATCTTCATACTGACGTTCTTTTTCTAACTGATAAAAGCCATTTTTATCACTAAACATAAAAGTGCTTTCATCTTCGCCAATGGCTTTATAAGTTGCAAGGTCTATTCCCTTTATCGGTTTATTAATTTGTCGAACATAGCTAAAACCGTTCGGGTCTTTTTCTGTCAGCTGGTAGAATAAGCCACGCTCATTTTTGATAATGGCATGTTGTGTGGAAGTATGATAGTGATAACATTCGCTGGCATTTAGCGATTGACCAATAATTAAAACCAAAAGAAGAAAGATTAATTTTTTCATTTGATATTAAGATACCGCTTATTTAACAATCAAAATCAGCATTCTGTTATTCGTGTTTATATGGCCCATATTTGCGTAGTTAGACTGATTATTTGATTAATTGACATTGTGTTTGTAAAAAAGTTGTCAAACGACTTACGAACAGCCAGCCGAAAAAATATTTATTCTTCTTTTTTTTACCGCTAAAGTTTTAGTCCAGAATTTCATTTAATAATAAACTATTTTCCGTTTGATGATATAAGTTGGGTCAGGGATGTAATTTTTAATATTTGATGTTTTTGTCTCCGTCTTTTCAATCCAATTGCCATTAAAATCATATTTAATGTCATATTTTGTAATCACAATGGTTCCCTCGCTTTCATATTTATTTTCCGTTACATCGCCCTCTTTATTGTATTGATAAGTTACGGTAGATGGAAAGCGTTTTGATTGCGTATCTTTAATGAGCTTATTTTCAGAGTTATAGGTTAAATCGCTCTGCTCATAAATTTCGCCATGCTTGTCTTCCAGTTTTTCTTGGATCAGATTTTTTTTAGCATCGAAAAATTTATGCTGAACGTAAGCTAAAACGAAAGTTTTTTTCTCTTCGTCATATTCGTAAACTTTGCCTGTTTCTTTGTTAGGCTCGTAAGTATATTCAGAATAAAAACTGCCGTTTTTCTTGAGCACTTCTTTACCGTTTTCTATAGTTTTAACATCTTTTCTAAGCAATTTATTTTGTTGGTATTTGCACAAAATTTCTTCGTAAACCTCGCCAGTTCGGTAACCTATTTTTTCTTTTTTGGTCAGGTTTTTACCCTCATAAAAATAGCGTTCGTGTAAGTTGTAAGTGTTTTTGTTCTTCGCTTGATCGAACTCAATTACATATACTTTTTCTATATTTCCATCGGAGTTGTATTCCACCAATTCGTCCATTCCTGCTCCTTCTCGTCGGGTTCGGGTGCCACCTTCGTCTACTTTGTAAAAGATTACTTCTTCGGATTTTATTTTTGGTTGATTAACCGTTTTTTCTTGTGCGCAAGAAACTAATGTTGAAATTAAAATAAGGAATAAGATGTTAAGTTTTTTCATTTATTTTTATCTTTTTTGAAGCGCAGAACCTGTGCTAATTTTAAAGGTTGTTCCCGCCAATGCTACTTCCGATAAATCGGAATTCGCATATGTCGGGGCTATTTTACTTCTTTTTTATGCTTTTGGGTGGGTTTTACCTGCACAAACTCTGTACATAAACCCGATAGCGCCAAATAGCCCGGAGCGAGGCAAAGCCTCTCCCGATTTCTCGGGAAGCGAGGACTATTGGCAATAGCGGGACTGAAAACCGCCATCAACTCCTGCACTTTCATTTTCAAATTAATGCCCAACTTTTCTAAAGGCCTCAATCATAATCGCCCTCGGATCGGCATCTTTAAAAATTGCTTTTGGTATTTTATACTTTTTGGTGGTGGTTTCGCTAGGCATATCTTCTTTCATGGTATTGATGTCGGTTTGCTCGTAAATGCCTTTTAGCAAATCGAATTTTTGCTCGGTTTGGCCACCGGCGCCCATGTTAAAAGTGGTAATGTGAGTGAGCACCATTTCTTCGTTGATGTATTTGTAAATACCTTCTAAACTACCGTTAGGACCAGTTGCCTGCATAGTTGTTACCAGTTTTCCGCTATCGATGCTTACCTCTTCGAAATCATAATTTTTAAAGCCATCTTCACGATATTTTGGGTCGAAAGCGGTATAAGAAATGGCGATAACGCTATAAACCTCTCCTTTTTTGAGCAATACCAACGTTGGGCGAAGCGCTGTGGTGTCGGTAGTTTTTATTAATACGATTACCTTGTCTGCTACGCCATCATTATTCAAATCTCCATCGGCTTCTAAGTCAATTTCGTAATCGTTTGGGATGAAATTTTCGACTTTATATGCCATATTGGGGAATGCAGGCAATGGCGTTTCCAGTTTATTTGTGTTTAAGGTATCGGGTTGATGCACTATCGTATCAGCTGGTTTTGCCTTTGTTTTTTCTTCGTTTCGGCAGGCAGAAAATGAAACTAAAGCCACGCCTAAAATTACAATAACCTTTATTGGTGCTTTCATAGTTTATTAATAATTAAATGATGTTTTTTCTTTGAAAACGTGTATGGTTTCTACAGTGTCTTTCTCAAAAAAATACTTTATGGTAATGCTGGTATCGGTTTCATTAATCAACCTGACGTTTTTAGCATCTCTAATTTCTAACGTTTTTAGCTCTGGAGCTTTGATGATATTTTTCGGATCATTAACGTCCTTAACTTCGATCCAAGTGGTATCGTTTGTAAAAATCTCATCGCCATCTTCCAGTTTGATCTTATCAAACAGCAAACCATCCTTTACTATCTGCAAACGTGGTCTGCCCATTACACCATAACTAACAGTTTGTACGCGAATGTTATTCCCGAGGTTGAAATGATTTAATCTACCGCTACCAGAACCAGACAACAGAATGCCAAAAAAAGGCAATGCCATCGGTAGAATGGTTAAAATTAATCCGGCAATGAGCAACCAGAAATATATTTTAGTTGCTATCTTTTTCCAGAAAAGAAAAACCACAATTGGTGTTGCCAAAAGCCAAAGCCAAAAGATTACTCTATCGCTCCAATAACCGGTGAAACTCATTCTTGCGAAACTGTAAAGGCAAACGTTCAGGATAATTAAGACCGAAATGAAGAGGTAAAATCTGAGGAGGATTAGTTTATTTGCCATATTTAAACTGTTTAATGGTGCCAGAAATCAAGAAATAAATTGTTCCTAAATATAAAATGCCACAAATACTGGTGGCTAAAAAGTTATTGTCGCTCCAGTGTTTTTGGTTGATGAAATTATCATAAATAGCTTCTTCTACTACTAATTCTGCCGGATAACTTGCAGGCATATCTTGCATGCCTAAAGGCGATTTATAGTAAAACTGAAAACTTGGTCTGTATTTTAGAAAAGTACTGTGTTCGCCAAATTCATCATCGGCATAAATACCCGTTAATAGCCAGGTTGCAACGAGGAAAAGTATGCCGATTTTGAGTTTTTTATTCATTGTTTTAATGTTCGTCAATCTTAATGCGTATAGTTTTAAGATTGCCTTGTGCCTCGCAATGAGGTGTTATTTTTTTCAACCTGTAACCCAACCAAATACCTGTAAGCAAGGTTGGCAAACCACCAAATGCAAGAAAAACAAGTATTATCGAAATAACATCTTGCAGATCCACACGATCCCAGTTAGGAAGTAGTAACGTAGCCATTACGCCTATAACTACGGCAATTATTAGCAACACAAAAATGATTGCCACACCATGCCATATTTTAAAATTAAAGCTCTGCGAAAAGGAATTACCAATTAAAATACCAGCAAAACACATTGCTAAAAAACCAGCTAGAATTGGAAACCATAAAACCTCAAAAAACTCAATCGTTTCTGCAAAAGAAAAAAACAAGGCATAAAAAACCGTAGCTAAAAGGAATGCTCCAATACCAACAATTAAAACTGCTTGTGTAATATTTTTGGCTACGATTTTCAATTTAGTTGAGCTACTTCTTATTCAAATATTTTACCTGAAAATAATCATGGTATTCTTTTTTAAAGGTCTGTTTTAAAAGCATAGCAAACTTTTTGGTTTTAACATCATATTTTACAATCCCTTGTTCTGTAGCGTAAATCAAATCTTCGTTTTTATCAATTTCGATGTTTGAGATTGGCGCAAATTGTTTTTCTGTTTTAATGGTAGAAACAATTTTTCCGTCGGTGTTTAACAAATAGATTAACTCGCCATCAGTCGCCGTAATTTTATCGCCTACCAAGCGCCATTCTTCGATACCTTTTAGTTCGGTTTTCCATTTCAATTTTCCGTTACTTTTATCAATTGCAATAATGGCGGGCTGGGTTTTATCTTTTTGATTTACACAGGCCAGAATATAATTGTCGTAGATGTAGGTGTTGCCGTCTTCCTGTATTGAGCTAATACTTGCATCTTCAAATACCCAGTCGAATAGCTTTGGATTTTTAGCAAATGTATTGTTCGGATCTGTTATATCAGAAACTGGAAGACTATTTTTGCTGTCAAAATGCAAGGCATAAAATTTACCATTTTCATCGCCAACGTATAGCTTTTTTCCATCGCTTTGCATTTGCACGTAAATAGGATTTACAAATTGGCTTTTCTCTGCATTTGGTAATTCGTCTGCACCGTCAAAAACACCATAGCTTGTATTTGTGCCTTCATTTTTACTGTACATATTTAGGTAAACCGCCGAATTAACAAATACAAAATCGTTATGTAAAACAGGTTTAAAAAGATTAAAAACCGTAGGTAAATTTTCTACCCACATCTTTTCGCCAGTTTTTTTGTTGAAGTTATACAAAGCTGGCACATCTGAACTTTGCGGTTGATTGGTAGAGGAAATGTAAACACTGTTACCAGCGATTAAGGGCTGGGTCATAAACAATGGTTTCTTTGAATTGACAAAAGCCGTGTCTAGTTGTCCATCGGCTGTTGCTACGGCATCTTCATTACCACCGCCACCACCTAAAATGTGCTCTTGCCATAAAATTTTGCCGGTATTTAGGTTAAAGGCAATCAACTCACCACTTTCAAAAGGCTGTACCAGTAAACTATCACTTAGCGAAAACAGATTTCTATTTCCCTCTGAATTGTATTTACTCTGAAATTGCCATTGGATTTTATTCTGCTCCAGATTAATATTCATCACTTTTCCGTGGGTAGAAACGATTAAAGTTTCATGGTCGGCAATGGTTTTTTCTTCGGCAGATTGATTGCTACAACTAGAAAATAGTAGAGTGCTTGTAACGCCTGCTAGCATTAATTTTGCAATCGACTTTTTAAGATTGGTTTTTAAAATCATATATATTTTGGGATGAATTATTTAGAATAGATTACTTATCTCGGCGGTAATTGATAATTTATCAAACCATATTTTTTAATTAAAGTCCCGGAGCCAGCATCTTGCCCGTTGATTTTTTCATAGCCTCCACCTCTGCACTCACATGAGCCAACAGGACCGAACATCCCGTAATTGTAACCTGCAGTGTAGCTAAATCCGGATAATACGTAATAACGTTTGCCTACATAAACAATCAGTTTATCATTTATGTTGAAATGCTCAAATGGTAAAATCACGGTTTGCAGCTCTACCTGGCTATTAAGTTCGGCGCTAACAACCGTATCTTTTGCTAATAATTTATTTTGCTGAAGGTAAAAGCGAATTTCCTTTAATTCCTTTTTACTGAAACCTCCTAAATAGATTGGCAATTTTCCGTCGACCGTTGTAATCGTATCACACACTTCCTTTTGCATACGAATGGCTTCCTTCTTTGAACTATATTGGTTCCACTCCACACTGCCCCATACAAAAGCAACCAATAATAAAATCACACCAATTATAATGGCGATAAAAATTGCTATGACCTTAAAAATTTTCCTTGCTGTCATTATTCCGTTGTTTTAAAACTTACTGGCATAGTATAATACGACCTCACAAATTTACCGTTTAGCTTTGCGGGTGTCCATTTTGGCATTCTTTTCAACACACGGATTACCTCTTCGTCACAGCCGTATCCTAACTTTTGCACAATTTGAATATTGCTAATAGAACCATCAAGCTCAATGGTAAACTTTACGCGTACTGTTCCGTTAACGCCCTCTTCAACAGCCTCATCGGGATATTGAACATTGTTAGCAATAAATTGTCTTGCTTTGTTTATACCGCCAGGAAACTCAGCCGGTATATCAACCTTTTCAGGATTTTCTGTATTGTCGTAGCGTGGCAATGGCGCAATCGGCGCTGGGTTTAGAGGCGCTACAAATGTAGAAACCGCTGTTTTTACAGACAGTAAGCCTTTATCATTTTGTGTATAAACTCTAAGTATAGTTGCTTTATTCGGCTCTTTTTGATAGAAAAATATCTGATTTTTAATCACTTCGTAACTACCACTTTTAACGGTATCGCCCGTATTTCGATTTACAATATGTTTGATCTCTTTTCCAATTCTTTGGGTTTTACCATATCTGTACAAATTGTAAAAAACAGTGTCATTCTTTGCTTTCGCATTTCCATGGCTCAGGTTTATATAGTAACTGGTATTGTCAACTTTGAAAGCAAAATCAGGCGTTCTACCTTGTGCGTAACTAGTCGCAGTTAAAATTGAAAAAGCGAAAACCATGGCAAGCTTTCGTTTTATAGATGTTTGTACAATAATCATGTTCGTTTTAAATAGGTAATTGAAGATAGAACATTAAAAGTTCATGTCTTAGTAGAACTTGTTATTCGTAGATAACCGTCTATTATTTGTTACAAAAACCTTATTATTCGCAAACGATGACCATTTAACAACCATAGCATCAAACAAACAAAATTCAAATACGATAAGTTTGAAAGATTTAAGTGGATAAAATTAATACCCGTTTTAATGATTTTCGTAAAATATCTATTGCGTTTTCCATTTCATTTCTATCTAAATGCCCGAATCCCAAACGAATTGCCCGAAGGTTTTTGGTTTGATATAATATTGTTTTAGGTAGAAACAAACCTCCTTTTGCGCACTCTTGCTTAAGTTTTATTAAGCTAAAATCATCAAGCCACTCTACCCAAACGGCTAGGCCACGTGCTGGCATTTTAAATTTGATGCTAGTACCCAGTTTTTTGTTCAACAAATCCACAAAGTCATCTCGGCGCTCCCTGTATATTTTTTTGTTTTTTTTCGCAAGGCGATGAACTTCTCCGTCTTCTAACCAATGGGTTAAAACCTGTTCTTTTATCACATCAATTCCGGGTTCTAAAATCCGCTGATGTTTTTCCAACTCAGCAATAAAATCGGCGGGTGCTGTAATAAACCCGTAGCCAAATCCCGATGGCAAAGAACGAGCAAACGAACCAATATAAACTACATTAGCATTCGGATTTACAGCTGATAACGGCAGGATTGGATTATTATCATAATGAAAATCAAAATCGTAATCATCTTCTATTACTACGAAATTATAAACGCCCGCCAAGGCTAAAATTTCCATTCTTCGCTTTGCGCTTAAACAATTTGTGGTTGGGTAATGATAGTTTGAAGTGAGGTATAAGGCTCTTATTGTATTTTCTTCACAAACCTTTCTTAACGCTTTGGTAGCTATGCCCTCTTCATCAACCGGTATCGTTATAATTTGTGCGCCACTGTCAAGCAAAGTCATGTTTGCACCATAATAACTGGGTGATGCCACTACTACTTTATCGCCCTGCGAAATTAATAGCTTGCTTACTAAAAACAAGGCTACTTCATGACTGCTGGTAGTAAGAATATTTGACGAAGCAATTCGTAGACCGCGAGTTACGTTCAAAAAATTAGAAAAGTGATTTTTAAATTCGGTATGTGATTGCGATTGTAACTGTTTCCAACTTATGCCATTTTTCTTTCTTTTTAATCTCGAAACATATAGTCTTGCCAGAATATCGGTTTGCACCAATCGTAAATCTGGTAATCCGTCGTTAAATTGATAAGGCAAATTGCTGGTTTCAACCGGATCTTCCAAAATCAGCGAATGCCTAAAAGAGAAACTTTTACTTACGCTACCAACAGGCTTTGCTTCCTTAATTTGCTTTTGATTGGAAAGAATAAATGTTCCTTTGTTAGGCAATATTTTTATAAAACCTTGCAGTTGCAAATCATCAAAAGCCTTTATTAGTGTATTACGATTTACATTAAGCAAACCACACAACACACGCGTACCCGGAAGTTTTGTTCCCTCGGGTAGCAAACCCATCTGAATAGCCTTTATAAACTCGAAAACAATTTGCAAATAAACTGCAATACCGTCGTATTTTTTAAGCTGAATAAAACTTTGAAAAGGAATTTGAACCGGACTACTCATTTTATACAAACTGGTACACTTTAGTGGTACGGCAAGATACTACTTTTGCAAAAAAACAAACAAATGAAAAAAATTTACTTTAGCATATTTTGTATTGTCCTAACGGGAAATCTTTTTGCCCAAAACCAAAAGGACACTGTTATTACCATGAAAGATGTAGTAATTAACGAGAACCGATTTAATACGCCAATTTCAAAACAAAATAGAAATGTATATGTGATTGATAATGTAACAATTGCGAAATTGCCAGGCAGAACACTTCAAGAAGTTCTACAATATGCTAATGGAATAGACATAAGGCAACGAGGTGCTTTTGGCGGACAAGCAGACATTAGTGTTGATGGTGGAAGTTTTGAGCAAACGGTTTTGCTATTAAACGGCACAAAAATTATCGATATGCAAACTGCCCACAACATGCTTAATTTACCAATTCCGGTTGAGGCAATTGAAAGAATTGAAATTGTTCGTGGCCCAGCTGCACGTATTTACGGTATAAACAGTTTAACTGGCGCCATAAACATTGTTACTAAAAAACCAACTAGCTCTGGCGTTTTGGTCTCTACTTATGCCGGTTCAAATTTCGAAAAAAATACGGATGGAAATGGAAATACCTTTGTGGGAGGTGGCGTACAGGCTGGCGGTGTTTTGAGCAAAAAAAATCATCAACATTCTATTTTTGGCTCCTATGATAAAGGCAACGGTTATCGTTTTAATACGGGCTTCGAAAACAACAAATTACTTTATCAGGGAAACTTCCAACTAGATGAACTAAATACAATTGATGCTTTATTTGGCTATGTTAAGAGTGGTTTTGGCGCCAATGGTTTTTACGCAAGTCCGGGAGATAGAAATTCTGACGAGCATGTACAAACCACACTTGCTTCTATACAATCTAAACATCAAATTTCTAACAAGTGGACATTAATGCCTCGTTTAAGTTACCGCTACAACTTTGATGATTACCGTTATTTTGGGCCGACGAATTTAAATGCCGGCAGAAGCAGACATTACAGCAACTCGTTTTCTGCAGAGCTAAATACCAGCTATAAAATTGCCAAAGGCGAATTTGGGTTTGGAGCAGAGGCCAGAAAAGACGATATAAATTCGACTAGTATTGGCGAACGCGATAGGGATAATTTAGGAATTTATGCGCAGTACAGAACACAATTATTGGAAAAACTAAATGTAAATATTGGTACTTATCTTAACTACAATTCTGACTATAAATGGCAAATTTACCCAGGCTTGGATGCTAGCTACGAGATTGCAAGCGGTGTAAAATTCGTTACCAACATTGGTACAAGTCAGCGTATTCCATCTTTTACTGATTTATATTTAAACCAACGCCCCGGAAATATTGGTAACGAAAACCTTTCTTCAGAAAATGCTTTACAAGCAGAATTAGGTTTAAAGATTGATAAAGGGAACTTCAATTTTAATGCAAACTATTTTTACAGAACCATAGATAAGTTTATTGATTGGACGCGTTCTGTTACTACCGACCCTTGGCAAAGTAATAACATTGGCGATTTGCAGACTAACGGTATTAACTTTAGAGCTAACTATAATTTTGCAGTTGCTGAAAAATCCAAAATCAATATTAATTTAGGTTATTCTTATCTAGATTCTGAGTTTAAAAACATCAACTCGCAACTGGCATTTAAATACTTAATTTCATCATTAAAACATCAAGTTACCAACACAGTTGATTTTCGTTATTCAAATTTTTCTGTGTTGCTTGCAACGCGTTTTAACGAGAGAATGCAAGGCCCATCTTATTGGATAAACGATGTAAGATTATCGCAATCGGTAGATAAATTTACTTTCTTTCTGGATGCGCAAAATATATTTGATACTACCTACAATGAAATTGGCGCTATTCCACTACCATCAAGGTGGATGAGTTTGGGTGTTAAGTTTGTGAGTTTCTAAAAACACCAAAAGCGCTAGCAGAACGTTAGTGCTTTTTTTATAAGCTATTTTAAGCCGAATGTTTAGAGTGTGTTTTAGATTTGCAGAGTTACGTTAGAGCGGAGAAGTTTTATTCACTGTATAAACAAAAATAGCCCCGGTTGTAGCGAGCATCCCGATTTTTCATCGGGATAAAGCGTAAAACGGGACTATCTTTATATAGTTGCAGTGTACCTGCGCTTCAGAAAACGAGATTAACTCTGTTTAATTTCAAAGCTACTTAAGTTTACAAATTGCTGTAAACGCAAAGCGATATCTTCCTGACTTAGCGAAAGTAAACGCTCTGTTCCAAATTTTTCTACACAGAACGACGCTAATGCTGAACCGTAAATTAAAGCGTTTTTCATATTGTTGAAGTTTACGGTGCCAACTTGTGCCAAGTAACCGATAAAACCACCAGCAAAAGTATCTCCAGCGCCAGTCGGATCAAAAACATCTGCTAGAGGAAGGGCTGGAGCAGAGAAAATTTTGTCTTCGTGGAACAACAGTGCGCCGTGTTCTCCTTTTTTGATGATAAGGTACTTAGGGCCCATGGTAAGGATTTTTTTAGCTGCCTTAACCAAAGAGTATTCGCCAGAAAGTTGGCGAGCCTCAGAATCGTTTATGGTTAGAACGTCAACCATTTTAATGGTTTCCAACAAATCGTCCATCATAATGTCCATCCAGAAGTTCATCGTATCTAGAACGATTAATTTAGGGCGATTTTTAAGGCGTTTAATAACGGTTTGCTGTATTTGTGGCGTAAGGTTGCCTAACATCAAATACTCGCAGTCTTGGTAGCTTTCTGGAATAATTGGGTCGAAGTGTTCTAAAACGTTTAGTTCTGTTACTAAAGTATCACGACTATTCATATCGTTGTGGTATTTGCCACTCCAGAAGAAAGATTTTTCTCCAGCTTTAATTTGCAATCCTTCGGTATCTACACCTTTGTCGTTTAAAGTTTGGATGTCTTCTTTTTTGAAATCATCGCCAACTACAGCAACAATTTTTGTTTTATTATAGAAGTAAGATGCTGCCAAACTAGCGTAAGTTGCAGCGCCGCCAACAATTTTATCCGTTTTTCCAAAAGGTGTTTCAATGGCGTCAAAAGCCACAGTACCTATGATTATCAAGCTCATATATATCTTGTTTAATTTTTTTTAAAAATTTTCACTGCAAATATTGCATAAATAATTTAAAAGCCCTAATATTGCATTCCCAAAACGAACAAGGCATTTTGTTAATTGCATTATTCCAAAGGCGTTTTCGGGAAACAACCAGCACTCCTTCTTAGCTCAGCTGGTTAGAGCATCTGACTGTTAATCAGAGGGTCGCTGGTTCGAGCCCAGCAGAGGGAGCAAAAATCCTCACAGTAATGTGGGGATTTTTTATGAAAACATTGCCAAAGGAGTTTGGCAGCATTACAATAACCAGAATAAATATTCCTTCTTAGCTCAGCTGGTTAGAGCATCTGACTGTTAATCAGAGGGTCGCTGGTTCGAGCCCAGCAGAGGGAGCTTGATAGCTCAAGCCAATCCCCACTCCAAAAGAGTGGGGATTTTTTATGCTCCATAATTAATCTCTTCTATCTATATTCAAAAGGTATTGCTATTTTTAAACATGCCTTTTCTAAGCGAGATCAATATCCCGAGTTTCAACATCAACGATTATCCGTTTAACATTCCATCGTTTAAAAACGGTGTAAAGCTAAAATTGCGTAACAACGTTACTTTTTTCGTTGGCGAAAATGGTTCGGGTAAATCAACTTTATTAGAAACTGTTGCCGAAACTATAGGCTTTAGTTTAAGAGGAGGCAATAAAAACCATAACTTAAATATTGGATCAAGCTTTACTGGCTATGAAAGTCAACTTACCGAACAAACCAAATTGGTTTGGACGCCTAAGCGGTTAAATAATGGCTTTTTTATGCGAGCAGAAAGTTTTTTCAATTTCGCAGATTATATAGATGAAATAGCGAAAGAACTAAACCCAGAAAAATTTTATGAAGCTTATGGTGGCAAATCTTTGCACCACCAATCCCACGGAGAATCCTTCCTAGCGCTTTTCGCTAATCAATTTGAAAAAGGCATTTACATCCTCGATGAGCCCGAGGCAGCTTTGTCGCCAGCTAGAATTTTAAGTTTTATGACGATCATTAATCAATTAGAGAAATCTGGCAGAGCACAGTTCTTAATTGCCACGCACTCCCCTATGCTACTGTGCTATCCAGGAGCTGACATTTTCAGTTTTGATGAGGACGGTATTCAATCTGTAGATTACGAAGCAACCGAACATTACACCCTAACTAAGAATTTCTTGAACAACCCAGATGCTTATTTTAGATTTTTATTTAGTAATGAAGACTAACTAGTTTAATGCTCAAAGTTAACTCCCTTATTATCAACTGTATACTTTCAACTCTATAACAACACCCCTACCACTTCAAACTTCTCAAATACAGTTTCGGTATGCGGTGCATCGGCAAGTTCCTTAGTTAAATCCTGACCAGCCCAATGCTCGTAATGTTTACCGTTTTTCCAAAGTCTACTAGCACCAACATCATAAATTAAACCTTTGTAAGCTACCCAAATTTGCGGTTTATCTTGTCCGTTGCGCAAAGCGAGTTGTTGCTTGGTATAACTTAGTAAATCCATCACTTTGTTGCGGGCTTATAGTTAAAACGTTCAAGCAAATAAGTACCTAAAAGCAACATTGCCATCAAACAAAAATGATTTTCCAGGGGAATATTTGCGAATTCTAAAGCAACTGTCTCCCTGCGCTCGTAAGCTACAATTGGAATATTGCACAAAATGCCGTAGGCGATATAGAACAAAACCAAACTCGCCACGAAACCACGGTAAAACCGGTACATAAACCTTAATCGATTAAAATACTCTACAAATAGTAACAGCAGAATTAATATGCCAAATACAATTGTTGGATAGGATTTTGTATGTGCAAAAAACAAAAAAGCTACGCAAATACCAATTAAGGCATTACTAATGGCCAAACTGTATTTCTGTCCTTCGTTATTTGGAAATTTTGAATTTAAGTAACGATACAAGTTTAAGCTTGCAAATACCAAACTAAAGTTAAAAAGTAATTGCTCGACAGGTACTTTCCTAATATTGATACCTAAAGTGTAAGGTGCATTAAATTTAAATACGGCAAAATCGGTTAAAAAAATTGAAACGCCGGCAAATAATAAGGCAACAGCAAAACTAGGCAACACAGTAGTTTTAATAGTGTTATAGTCCAAATTTACTTTATCAAAAGCTAGCAAGAACGGAAATAGAATTAGACAAATATTTATTAAAAGGAATATGTAGTTCATTAGCTTGTGCAAAATTATTTGCCAAAAGTAGTCTTTTTGTTAGTGTTTCAGCAAATACTTTAAACGTAAAAAGGCCACGAACAAAATTCGTGGCCTTTTACATAGATATATGTTGATGTAATTATTTTCTATGCTTCTGCAGCAACAGATAAATCTTTGTTATAAGTTTTTAAATATTTTTTTAGAATACCTCTAGCTACGTGGATTCTGGTTTTTACCGTTCCAATCGGAATTGCTAACTCTTCTGCAATTTCATGATATTTGAATCCTTCAAAATATTTAATAAATGGCACATAATATTCAGGCTGAAGGGTTGCTAGCGCTTTATGTATATCCGTCATTACAAATTTGCTCTCTACAGCATTTCTAGTAGCACTGTAATGCAGGTTTGCAGAAGAAATGTCTTCGCTTTGTGTGATTAAAGTATTTGTTTTAACCATACGACGGTAATTGTTAATAAACGTGTTACGCATAATCGTAAATAACCATCCTTTTAGGTTTGTACCTTCTTTAAACTTACTGTAATAAGTTACGGCTTTAAGCATCGTATCCTGAACCAAATCGTTAGCATCTTCTACGTCTTTTGTAAAATTTAAAGCGAATGAGTGCAACGAGCCAGAATAATCATTCAATTGGTGGTTAAATTGAAGCTGTGTCATAGTTTTTTAGTTTTAAGTTTTAAAAAAGAACCTTTGCTGTTGGTGGTTCCTAGCAAATTCTGTTATATCAAAACTTATACAACTATAATACCAAAAAAATGGAGAATTTAATTTAAACTAAAAAACTGCTTCAACACGCTTTCAAACGCATGTCACAAAATGTTTACTTCTCTTTCTAACATTACGCCGAACTTGGTATGCACAGAATTTATAATCTGTTCTGAAAAACTGTACACCTCTTGTCCACTTGCATTACCATGATTTACCAAAACCAAAGCCTGATTTTTCCAAGTTCCGGTGTTACCAACTACTTTTCCTTTAAAGCCACACTGCTCAATTAACCAGCCAGCTGCTAACTTAACACCGTTTTGCACTGGATAATTTACTACATCTGGAAATTTTTGAATTAGTTCTTGAAACTGTGCTTCTGTTATAACCGGATTTTTGAAGAAGCTACCAGCGTTGCCAATTGTACTAGGATCTGGCAATTTACTCACCCTAATAGCCGCAACAACTGCAGACACGTCGGCAATATTTGGCGTTATTATATTTCTGTTAGTTAGCTCGGCGGTAATGGCGCCATAGTGTGTTTGTAAGTTTGCAATTTTCGTTAAACGAAAACTAACTTGTGTTATAATGTATTTGCCTTTTAAGTCATTTTTGAATACACTGTCTCTATAACCAAACTTACAGTCTTCAAAACTGAACATTTTAGTTTTAAGGGTAGCAATTTCAAAAGCTTCGCATGATAAAAAAACGTCTTTCAGTTCTACACCGTACGCACCTATGTTCTGTATAGGTGATGCGCCAACAGTACCCGGAATTAATGTAAGGTTCTCTAATCCGGCGAAGCCGTTATTTACACAAAAGGTTACCAAATCATTCCAAACTACCCCTGCACCGGCTGTTACAATAATTTCATCGCCTTGCGTAGTGTAATTTATGCCTGGTATGCTTAGTTTAACAACAACGCCATCAAAATCTTCGGTAAAAAGCATATTACTACCGCCGCCCAAAATCAGCAACTTCTTGCCTTCTATTGCAGAATTGGTAAATAGCTTCATTAAATCATCTACCGAGTAGATGTCGGCAAAAAAATTGGCTTTAACATCAATACCAAAAGTGTTGTAAGGTTTTAAAGAAACATTTTGTTTTAGACTAAACATGCGTACGATTTTGTACAAATGTATTTATAAAAAATGATTGAAAACGATAAAAAGCCGCTTTGCTCAGGGTTACTATCTATCATTTTCACCTAGATAAATCCTCTATTCACCGATTTTCTATAGTTAAAAAACCTCGTTGAACCGTACTTTGCTAGCGATTATCATAGAAATAACATAATTAAAGAACAAAAAATATATTTCACAGGAAACTTTGGAATTAAAAAAAGTTTCCATAGTTTTGCCCGCAATTTAGATGAAACGCCATGGATATTAATCAAGCAGAAATTACAATAGCCGAAGAGATTAAAATTTTAATCAGAAAACTTTGGAGTTAATTAATTTCTAAAAAACACAAAGGGAGAAAAAAATTGGAAGTAAAGGAATACATTGTAGAGGAAGCCGATAAACTTTTTTGCCAGTATGGTTTTAAAAGTGTTACGATGGATGATATTGCCAAACATTTGGGCATTTCTAAAAAAACCATCTACCAACATTTTAGCGATAAAAATGAATTGGTGAACATTTTAATTGAGGACAGGCTAAACTGCCAAGAATGCCTTACGCAAGAATCTGCTAAAAATGCAGATAACGCTGTTGAGGAGATTTTTTATTCTTTGGTTAGCATGAACCAGTCTTTGGCAAACATGAATCCAAAAATGTTTTACGATTTACAAAAATACCATCCGCAAGCTTGGATATTTTTTAAGGAGTTTAAAGAAAAAGCTTTAGGAAAATCGATACGTAAAAACCTAGAGCGTGGAATTACCGAAGGCGTATACAGAGAAGATATTAAGATTGATATTTTAACGCAGTTGAGGTTAGACCATGTAGAGATTATTTTTAATAACCACAGCCATTACATTATGGACAAGTACAATATTGCCCAAGTGATGATAGAAATTACAGAACATTTTTTATATGGTATTTGCAACGACAAAGGCCTAAACCTATTAAAAAACTACAAACAACAAACACTAGAAAAAACCAAAAATTAAAAACCTTAAAAACACAATACATATGCTTAAAATAAATATGGTAAAATTATTAGTCATCCTATTAACGGTTGCTGTTTTGCCAAAGGTTGTTGTAGCGCAACAGCCATTAACTTTAAAAGACGCTTTAACTTTCGCTTTGCAACAAAATACTAAAGTGCGCAAATCGAAATTAGACATAGAAGGCGGAAGATATAAAGTACAGGAAGTTAGAGCGCAGGCTTTACCGCAACTTAGCGGCAACGTTGGCTTAACCTATAATGCAATAATCGGCCAGCAGGTAGTAGATTTTGGTGGACAATTGCAAACATTAAAATTTGGCCAGAAATGGAATTCTACAGCTGGCTTACAACTTTCGCAACAGCTTTTTAACCAACAGGTTTTTACTGGTTTACAAGCTGCCAGATCTAGTGAAGAATATTACAACCTCACTTCTCAATTAACAGAAGAACAAATTTTAGAACTGGTTGCCAACAACTACTATCAAGTATTGGTTAACAGAGAGCAATTGAACGTAATTGACAAAAACATAAAAAACGTAAAGGTTATCGAGAAAATCATTAACAATCAATACGAAAACGGACTTGCCAAAAAGATTGATGTTGATCGTATCAAAGTAAACCTAACCAATTTAGAAACCCAACGCGAGCAAACTTTAAATGCAATTACGCAGTTAGAAAACCAATTAAAATTCTCTATGGGTATGCCGGTTAATAATGAAATTATTTTACCTGCTACTGAACTTACCGAAGTTACTCAACTTCCGGTTTTTACAGATTCTATTAGTTTGGCTAACAGAACAGAGATTAAGCTTTTAAACAATCAAGACAAATTACTATCGTTACAAAGAAAAGCTTATGTTGCAGAATACT
This sequence comes from Pedobacter namyangjuensis, assembly GCF_003313325.1. GTDB lineage: Bacteria > Bacteroidota > Bacteroidia > Sphingobacteriales > Sphingobacteriaceae > Pedobacter > Pedobacter namyangjuensis. The sequence continues at coordinate 187,982 of NZ_QMHQ01000004.1, forward strand.
ATCCAAGTTTGGCACTTACAGGAAATTATACCTATTCTAGCCAGAGCAACAGTTTCGACTTTTTGACCACGAATGCCTCGGCAATTGGCTTTGGTTCATCAGCCATTGGCTTAACGCTTAAAGTACCAATCTTTAACGGTTTTTTAACTCGCTCTAAAGTTCGCCAGGCAGATGTAGATATCGCGAAAGCAAAAGAAGATAGAAAAGAAACGACTAACTCTTTAAACCTAGCTTACGAGAATGCCAAAATTCAGTTGCGCAATAGTTTAAATACTATAAAAGCGCAAAAGAAAAATGCTGAATTGGCTGACGAGATTTACAGAAGTACGCAAAACAATTATAACAATGGCTTAGCTACTTTAACCGATTTATTGGATACAGAAAGCTCACTTACCGAAGCGCAAAATAGCTATACACAAGCTTTGCTAAATTATAAAATTGCCGAAATACAACTAATTAAATCAAACGGAAACATCAAATCTCTAATACAATAAAACTGTAGTTGAAGAAATAAATAAACAGAAAATGAAAAGAATAATAATTATAGTAGTCGTAGTAATAGCCGTACTTGGTCTTATTGCTTATGTATTAACCAATAACAAAAAGAAAAGTGAAGAAACTACAGCTTTTATTGCTAAAGGTAGTGGATCTGTTGCCGTTAAAACTGCAGAAGTTGCCCGTAAAGAGATTGATCTTGATTTTACAGCAAACGGAAACTTTGCACCAAACCAGGAATTAAACTTTAGCGCTGAAAATTCAGGTCGCGTTAGCAAGATTTATGTTGAAGAAGGTAGCAGAGTAAGCAAAGGAACTGTTTTAGCAAGAATTGATGCGGAGATTTTAAATACAGATAGAGAAACGGCCGAAGCAACTTACCAAAATGCCGTAAGAGATTTATCTCGTTACGAAAGTTCTTTTAAAACAGGTGGTGTAACCCAACAACAGTTAGATCAAGCTAAACTTACTGCAGAAAACGCAAAACTACGTTTACAGCAACAACAACGTAAGTTAAATGATGCTAACATTCGCTCATCTATTAATGGTATCGTTAACAAAAAAATGATTGAAGTTGGTGCTGTTGTAGCTCCTGGAACGCAATTGTTCGAGTTGGTTGATGTTTCTAAATTGAAATTGAAAGTAAACGTTAACGAAAGTCAGGTTGCTAACTTAAAAATTGGTGATGCTGTTCAAATTCAATCGTCGGTTTTCCCAACTGAAAAATTTTCTGGAAAAGTAACTTTTATTGCAGCAAAAGCTGATGAAACTTTAAACTTCCCGATTGAGGTTGAAGTAACGAACAATGCTAAAACCAGCTTAAAAGCAGGAATGTACGGAACAGCATTGTTTAAATTCCCTAAACAAGCACCAGCAATCTTGGTACCACGTACTGCTTTTGTTGGTAGTGTAAGTAGCAATGAGGTATATGTTTTAAACAAATCTAAAAACACCGCCGAAATACGCAAAGTTGTTTCTGGACGTATTTTGGGAGAAAACGTAGAAGTTCTTGAAGGCTTAAAAGAAGGAGAAACAGTGATTACTAGTGGTCAAATTAACTTGACCGAAGGCACTCCTGTTAGTATTATTAAGTAAAAAACAGATTTGAGATATGAGATTTGAGACCGGTTCTCATCTCTCATATCTAACTTCTAACATCTCAATAAATAGAAAATGAAAATCACTGATATATCCATAAAAAGACCTTCATTGGTAATTGTAGTGTTTACCGCACTTACTTTGCTAGGTTTACTGAGTTATTTCTCGTTAGGATATGAGCTTTTGCCAAAGTTCTCTCCAAACGTAGTATCTATCTCTACTATTTATCCCGGTGCTTCGCCAAATGAGGTTGAAAGTACCGTAACCAAAAAAATCGAGGACGCGGTTTCTTCGATGGAAAACATCAAGAAAATTAACGCAAACTCTTACGAAAGTTTATCGGTTGTTATTATAACCTTAACTGATAAAGCAGAAATAGATATCGCCCTTAACGATGCGCAAAGAAAGGTAAACGCAATTTTAGCCGATTTGCCAGACGATGTTAAACAACCATCGTTAAGTAAGTTCTCGTTAGATGATTTCCCTGTAATCACGATGTCTGCATCGGGTAACATGGACGATATTTCGTTCTACGATTTAATGGACAAACGTATTGCGCCGATCATTTCTCGTGTATCTGGTGTAGCACAAGTAAACCTAATTGGTGGTGCAGAGCGTGAAATTAAAGTAGCCTTAGATGCTAAAAAAATGCAAGGTTATGGCTTATCTGTACCTGCAGTACAACAAGCTATCTTAGCTTCTAACTTAGATTTTCCTACGGGTAGTGTAAAAACTAAAGCACAAGACATTTTGGTGCGTTTATCTGGTAAATATGCCAACGTAGAAGAAATGCGTAGTTTGGTAGTAAGCACAGGTAAAGATGGTGCTCAAATCCGCTTAGGAGATATTGCCGATATTCAGGATACACAAAAAGAAACTGAAAAAATTGCCCGTATCAACAGAGGTAACTCAATTGCGGTACAAATTATTAAACAAAGTGATGCTAACGCAGTAACGGTAAGTGAAGGCACAAAAGAGACCATTGCAAAACTAAAAGAAGATTATAAAAACATAGGTCTGGATATTAAAATTGTAAACGATAGTTCTGTTTATACGTTAGAATCTGCAGATGCTGTAATCCACGATTTAATTATTGCAATTATACTGGTAGCAGTTGTAATGCTTTTCTTCTTACATAGCTTGCGTAATGCGGTTATTGTAATGGTTTCCATTCCGGCCTCGTTAATTGCAACCTTTATCGGTATCAGTTTATTTGGTTACACCTTAAATTTGATGTCTTTACTAGGTTTATCGCTCGTGGTGGGTATCTTGGTTGATGATGCGATTGTGGTTTTGGAGAACATTCAACGCCACATGGAGATGGGTAAAAACAAAGTTCGTGCTGCTATAGATGGTACACGTGAAATCGGTTTTACCGTAGTTTCCATCACTTTCGTAATTGTGGTAGTGTTCTTCCCTATTGCTATTAGTACGGGTATGGTGGCTAACATTTTACGCCAATTCTGTGTGGTGGTAATCATCTCTACCCTATTATCATTGGTAGCTTCATTTACAATCGTTCCGTTAATTTTCTCTCGTTACGGTAAGCTAGAACGTATAGAAGGTAAAAATGCTTTTGGTAAATTCATTTTATGGTTCGAAAAACAACTGCAAAAATTTACGAACTGGATTACTGGATTATTAGAGTGGACACTTAAAAACAAAGCAATTACATTGGTTTCGATGTTTGTGTTGCTTCTTTCTTCTTGCGGATTATTAGCAGGCGGTTATATCGGTTTCGAGTTCTTCCCTAAATCTGATAAAGGTGAGTTCTTACTACAAATTGAGATGCCTAAAGATGTTTCTTTAGAGCAAACCAACCTTTATACCCAAAAAGCGGAGAACTACCTAAGCGAGAAAAAAGAAGTTGTTCAGATGATTACCACCGTTGGTCAATCTAGTGAAGGTATGGGAGGTACAACTGCTACCGCTTATAAATCAGAGATTAACATTAAGTTGGTAGAGAAACCAGAGCGTGACAATAAATCTTCGGATATTATTTCTACAACTTACACCCGTGAGCTAGAGAAAATATTGGTAGGTGCAAAAATCAAAACCGTGCCGATAGGTATTTTAGGCACAGCCGACGACTCTCCTATTCAATTTGTGGTAATGGGCTCTGAGCTAGACAGCGTTATGGCTTTTGCAGAGAAAGCGGCTGGCGTTTTAGCAAAAATCCCTGGAGCTACGCAAACCAAGCTTTCGGTAGAAAAAGGAACACCAGAAATTAACGTAAAAGTAGACCGTGATAAAATGTCGGCATTAGGCTTAAATTTATCAACTGTAGGTTCTACCATGCAAACTGCTTTTGCTGGTAATACCGATGGTAAATTCCGCCAGGGCGAATACGAGTACGACATCAATATTCAATATCAAGATTTCGATCGTAAGGATATTGACGATGTACGAAACCTAATATTCGTAAACCAGGCTGGACAACAAATTAAGCTTTCTCAATTTGCAGATATTAAAGAAGGTTCTGGACCAAGTTTATTAGAGCGTTTAAACAAATCTACTTCGGTAACCGTTAAAGCGCAAACTGTGGGCAGACCAACAGGTTCTGTTGTAACAGATTTCCAAACAGCTTTAGATAAAATGAAAAAACCTGCCGGCATTAGCTTCTACTGGGCCGGTGATCAAGAGAACCAAAGCGAAGGTTTTGGTACTTTAGGTATCGCCTTATTAGCTGCTATTGTTTTGGTTTACCTAATTATGGTTGCTCTTTACGATAGTTTTGTTTATCCGTTTGTGGTAATGTTCTCGCTACCGCTGGCGTTAATTGGTGCCTTGCTAGCATTGGCTTTAACCAACAACGCTTTGGGTATCTTCACCATCCTCGGTTTTATTATGCTAATGGGTTTGGTAGCTAAAAACGCTATTATCTTGGTCGATTTTACCAACCAAATGAAAGCGCAAGGAAAATCTACACATGAAGCCTTAATTTTGGCCAACCACGCTCGTTTACGTCCAATTTTAATGACCACCATTGCCATGGTTATCGGTATGTTGCCTATTGCATTAGCAAGTGGTGCTGGTGCCGATTGGAAAAACGGTTTGGCCTGGGTAATTATTGGAGGTTTAACAAGTTCGCTCTTCTTAACCTTGGTAGTTGTACCAGTAATGTATCAAATTTTCGATAACCTGTTAGAGAGATTTGGTTTCAATAAAAAAGGTCAGACTATTGAAGAAGCGATAGCTGAACCTTACGAGCACAAAGAAGTAAATGAGTGGGAACAACACCACTAAAAGATAATTTTTCCCAAAAAATGCTTAAGCGGCCGTTTATTAATTTAAACGGTCGCTTTTGTTTTAGAGCATGTTTTTTATTCGAAAAGCAAATTTCGTGGTCAGTCTGTTATTTAAGCCGGGCTATCCACTTCAATCCCCGAAGAAAAATCGGGGTATTTCCGTTGCTATCCCGTTTAGTTAACTTAAACCTGCTCTACTTAAAAAAATTCTATTAGATGTAAGTTTTTCTAATAACCTGCTACTAATGTTAAAAACAACATCAGTTCAAATTAAAGCAGAGACCATGAAAATCAAACTTCTTATCGCCATCATCATAACCTTGTTTATCAGTTGCGAAAAAACATCTTCGCCAGATGGAAGGGCTCAATTAAGAGATGCAGAACTTTCTCAAAGAATAAACAGATTAGAGAAAAAACAAATCATTATTTTAGATAGCTTACAAATTCTAAAAAAGAAAATCGAATCCTTAAATTAAAAAGATAATTTAATCGATGAGTGAAACCCAATTTCTTCAATTGCTTTCCCAAAACCAAGGAATTATAGGTAAGGTTTGCAGCATTTATTGCAATCACAGGGAAGATTATGAAGATTTATTTCAAGAAATTACCTACCAAGCTTGGAAGGGTTTTGCTTCTTTTAGAGGCGATGCCAAATTTAGCACTTGGTTATATCGTATTGCTTTAAATACAGCAATCAGCTCGTTTAGAAAACGCAAACCCAACATCGACTTTTTATCAGAAATTCCAGATACCGTTACAGAAACCTCCACTTTCGAAGAAGATGAAAAACAACATTTACTAGCCGCTATTAAACAGTTAAATGAAGCTGATAGAGCCATAATTGCACTGTATTTGGAAGAAATGAGTTATCAGGAAATTGCAGCCATTATCGGTATTACTGAAAACAACGTTGGCGTAAAAATTACCCGAATTAAAAACAAACTACACCAAATTTTAACAAATGGAAAAAGATAAGCTAAAATCGATTTGGAAAACAATACCAATTCAACACAAAAGTGATATTGAATTAACGAAAATGCTCAAAGAGCAAAATCATCCTGTTTTAAATGCTATTAAAAAACAGGCATTTTTTGAGTTATTTGCTTTTGCCAGTTTTTTAGTCTGCTACTATACTATGTTTGATGGAGCAAAAAAAAGCTCTTTAGCAAATTTAGCATTGGTTTTTGCCATTTCAATAAATATGCTGCATCACCTTAAAGGATATAGATTACAACAGATATTTAGGGCTAGTGAAAACGTTTTGGAAGATTTAAAACGTTTTGCCGTTAAATTAAAATCGTATCAATTAGAAACGCTTATTGCCAAAATCGTTTTTATTGCTGGTATGGGTATTTTTTTTACCAATGGCATTCAACTCACAGCAAATAAATGGTGGGCAATTGGATTGATAGTGATCATTTTTACAATGCAACTTATCTTTTTAAATAGCGTTTGGGTAAATAGAATAAGAAAAATTAAAACAACACTTATGGAATTTGAGAACGCCTAATTTTATAAAAAATAGTATAATTTACCACCACCTTTGTTATATAAACCCGGTTAAAGTGAAAAACTTTTGATTATTGGCAGTCTGAGCTTGTCGAAGACCAATAAGCAAAATTTGCAACGGAAAACGGGACAGAAATTGCCAAACGCAAATTCCAATCGTTTACAAAAAATTAAACTATTTAATAGCGCTAATTTTAGCAACTAAAAACGTAATAAGCAGGCCAAAACAACCAATTACCGCATAAGAGTAACGCAAGCTAGAAAGCGCAGAGATATAACCGATTAACGGAGGCCCCATTAAAAAGCCGAAATAGCTAACCCCAGAAACCATGGCTAAGGCAATACCCGGAGAAACTTTGGTGTTGCTGCCTGCTATGCTGTAAACCATAGGCACTATACCCGAAACGCCAATACCCACCAACATAAAGCCAATGGTTGCCGGTACAATTTGCGGGTAAATTACCGAAAGAAACATACCGAAAGAAATGATTACTCCACTTACTTGTAGCGAGCGTTTTCTACCGTACTTACCTATTATTTTATCGCCTATAAAACGGCCCGTTGCCATCATCACCATAAAAGATGCGTAACCTAATATTACCAGTTGCGTAGGCGCTTTTACAATTTCCTTAAAGTAAACACCACTCCAGTCGAACATGGCTCCTTCGGTTGCCATGCTACAAAAACCAATTATACCTAGTTGCACTAAAACGCCCTGTGGCTTTGTAAAAAAACTCGTCTTTTTAGCTTCGGTTGATTTTTCGCCTGGAACTAAAAATCTGTAATTTATAAAGATGTGCAGCCAAACAATAGCCGCAATAATTACAAAATGTACAAGGGGCGTAAAACCTAAGTTAACCATAAGCAGGCCGATTAAAGCCCCAGAAAAACCGCCGATGCTCCAAGCACCGTGAAAAGATGTCATAATGGGCTTGCCGTAATATCGCTCTGCAGCAACACCTTGTGTATTTAACGCAATGTTGCAAATGTTGCCCGCAATACCGAACAAAAACAAGAAAATACCCAAATGCCAACCTGCCGTAGCGAAAGCTAAAATACTAAGCGCCAAAGCATACAACGGACCGCCAATAGTTAACATTCTTCTGCTACCAAATATGGCAGTTAGCCTACCAGATATAGGCATTGTTAATAGCTGACCAAGTGGTAAAGCAAGCAGTATGCTGCCTAATGCTGCATCAGACAAATTCATTGCTGCTTTTAAATCGGGGATTCTACTTGCCCAAGAAGCAAAACAAACGCCTTGCCCAAAGTAAAATAACGAAACCGCTAACCTAACTCTTTTAGGACTATATTTTATTTCAGAAGCATATTCTAATTCGGTAAGCGAAGCTGACATAGATTTTAATATTTTACAAGAGCGAGGCAAATCTCGGTAAATTAGCACATAAAGCGAGCAATCGTTTTGTAAAATATGTTACTTTATAGATCTGCCAACTTCTTGCACGAAACCGTGGAAATTGATTTTTTTCTGGCGACCTCCAAGCCGAACGATAATTACGTTATTTTGTGGATTTACGTAGACCGACTGATTGAACATCCCTTGCGCTTTATAGTCGTAAACTTTTTGGGCGTAGAAATATCTGCCGTCAGGATTTTTCTCTATTCGATAATCCATTTGGTCTTTTTCTAACTGATTTGCAGCGCCAACAGAATCCTTAAAATACCTAAAATCTCGACATGCCCAAAATTGGTTTTTATAACGTTTGCTGGTTAAAGAATCTGGGTGTGTAGTAGCATCAACCCATTTTTTAGAAACGATTTGTTTTCCTTCCCAATTTCCACCTTTAAGGTATAATCTGCCCAATTTTGCAAAATCTAATGCAGTAGCATTTATGCAGCAAAAAGCTTTTACGTTATCTTTATTATCTAAACTCCAAAGCGCATCGCTTTCTGTGCCTAAAGGTTGCCATAAGTTCTCTTGAAATAAGGTCTGTAGTTTTTTACCCGTTGCCTTTTCTAAAACCATAGCTAATACCTGCGTATTTATACTTTGATACTCGAAAGTTTTGCCAGGTTCGGTTTTCATTTTCATCTTACGCACCATTTTTTCTAAATCGGCTCCATAATAGCTACGTACAATTTTAGAAAATGGGTTAAAGGCTCGTTCGGTAAATCTAAATCCGCTTCTCATATCCAGCACATGCTGAATGGTAAGTCGATTGAAACGCTCATCGTTTTTAGCCAATTCGGGCAGGTAGTTAATCACCAATTCGTCAGTAGATTTTATTTGACCGCGATCTACCGCAATACCAACTAAAGTGCCCACAAAAGATTTGGCCATGGAAAAACTAGGTTGCTTTGCATCTATGGTATTCCCATCAGAAAGGTATTGATAGATAATGCTATCATTTTTAATAACCAAAAAAACACTTGTTTTGGTGGCAATTATCGAACTATCAATTCGCTTTTTTAAAGCGCTATAATTTGTATTTGGATATGCATTTTTAAAACGAAACGGCGTAGCCGATTTTTGAATGGTTAGGTTATTAAATTTAGCGCTATCGCTAGCATCGGGAACTAAATACCTAACAGATCTAAGTGGAACGCAGGCGGTAAGAAAAAGTAGAAAAATGACTAAGAAAAAAGTTGCTCTCATTATTGCTAAAATACGTATCGAGATTAGAAAACGTTAAGAATTACAAATTGTTACAAAAATTTAATATTGGCTTAATTGCAAAAATAAAAAGGCCAGCAAAATGCTGGCCTTTTTATTTCTAATACGCTAGACTTCGAACTTTAGACTCTAGACTATTAAATATGTATCGCCCTATTTTCAGTTGCAGCCATCGCAGCTTCTTTTAAAGCTTCGGTGTAAGTTGGGTGTGCATGGCAAATTCTTGCAATATCTTCTGCTGAAGCACGGAATTCCATTGAAACAACAGCTTCTGCAATCATATCCGCAGCACGAGGGCCAATCATGTGTACACCTAAAATTTCATCCGTTTTCTCGTCGGCCAAAACTTTAACAAAACCATCAGTATCCATACTTGCTTTAGCTCTGCCACTTGCTTTGAAAGGGAAAGATCCAGCTTTATACTTCATACCTTTTTCCTTCAACTGTTCTTCGGTGTAACCAACAGAAGCAACCTCTGGCCAAGTGTAAACCACACCCGGAATTAAGTTATAATTAATGTGCGGTTTTTGTCCGGCAATGGTTTCTGCCACATAAATACCTTCATCCTCTGCTTTGTGTGCTAGCATAGCACCGGTAATTACATCGCCTATGGCATAAACACCTTTAACAGCAGTTTCTAAATGTGCATTAACCGGAATTTTCTTCCCTCTTTCCTCTACAGTAATTCCAATTTTATCTAAGCCTAAGCCTTCGCTATAAGCAGTTCTACCAACGGCAACAATGCAGTAATCAGCATCAAAATTAACCGCTTCGCCTTTTGCATTTTCTGCGGTTACGGTAACGGTTTTACCTTTTGTAGTTGCGCCGGTAACTTTATGGCCCATAAAAAACTCCATGCCTAAAGATTTCTTTAAAACACGCTGCAATTCTTTACCTAAACCACCATCCATAGTAGCAATAATAGATGGCATATATTCTATTACCGAAACTTTAGTACCTAAACGAGCGTAAACAGAACCTAATTCTAAGCCTATTACACCTCCACCAATAACAATCATTGATTTAGGAACTTCTTTAATATTTAATGCCTCTGTAGAAGTAATGATACGTTTCTTGTCGATTGGCAAAAATGGCAATGCAGTAGGTTTAGAACCTGTAGCAATAATTACATTTTTAGCCGTTAATTTCTCGGTAGATCCATCAGCTTTAGTAACAACAATGGTATTTTTATCTTCGAAAGAACCAACACCTTCGTAAGCATCAATTTTATTTTTCTTGAACAAATAAGTAATACCAGCCGTATTTTGCGAAACAACATCGTCTTTACGAGCAATCATCTGTTTCATATCAACCTTTAAATCTTTTAGGTTAATACCATGTGTAGTAAAGCTGTGCGCTGCATTGTGAAAATGCTCAGAAGAATCTAGCAAAGCCTTAGACGGAATACAGCCAACATTTAAGCAGGTACCGCCATAAGTTTTATATTTTTCTACTACTGCTGTTTTCAAGCCTAATTGTGCACAACGAATGGCACCTACATAACCGCCCGGACCCGAGCCAATAACAACTACGTCATATTGCATATCGAAAGATTTTTTTGTTAAAGCAAATGTATTAATAATTTACGATTTTGGATTGACGAATTATGACTGTAGATTGTAAAATCTTGCTAATTTCCGCTCCAATTAACATCCATTTTGCTAAAAACAGAGATGCAACTAAGGGTTTGAAAAGCAAAGGCTGTATTTCATCGGTGCCGAAAGTCGGGCTTTATACTTCAATCTTTTTGTGAGAGTTATTGCAACACCCCATGGGTTTCCATCTGCGCTAGGCTAAAAAACCGATGGGGTTGATGGCGCATCGAAACAAAAAGTATTTCCGTTTCAATCCCGTTTATTTAACAAAGTTTGTGCAATAAAAACTACATGCTTATATTTGAATATGATAAGTTTAAGAAATATTCCGTTTTTTGCAGTGGGCGTAGCTGCATTACTATTTGGAGCATTGGTTTTTAATGATATTTATGCCATTGCTTGGTACGTTATCGCCTTAATTTATTTTATTTTCGGATTTATATTCCGCAAACCTGTTAACACGTCAGACGGCGGTCACTAAAAATTTAAGAAAGCTTCTCAGACGGGAAGCTTTTCTTTTTTTAAATCAACCCTAACCCCGAATATATATTCATACAACCAAACAATTAACCAAATGAAACGTATTTTACTCGCCTTTCTTTTTGTTTCGCTCTTTTTAACAGAAAGTACTTTCGCTCAAGAAACAGATTCCGCCTATGTGCGTAGTCATTACACCAAAATAGAACGACAGATTACCATGAGAGATGGTATAAAACTATTTACATCAATTTATCTCCCAAAAGATCAAAGTAAAAAATATCCATTTTTGATTAGTCGCACGCCCTACACCGTTGCACCTTATGGCGAAGACAAATACAAGTTAAGCCTGGGAACTTTTCCCGCCCTAATGCGTGAAGGTTTTATTTTCGTTTACCAAGATGTACGTGGCCGATGGATGAGCGAAGGCGAGTTTGACGACATTAGGCCGCAAACCACCAAAAAAGGTAAAAAAGATATCGATGAAAGCACCGACACTTATGATACGATTGATTGGTTAGTAAAAAACATTAAAAATAATAACGGCAAAGCCGGAATTTCTGGCATCTCGTACCCAGGTTTTTATTCTACAACCTCCTTACCAAATGCGCACCCTGCTTTAAAAGCAGTTTCGCCACAGGCACCGGTTACAGATTGGTTTATCGGTGATGATTTTCATCATAATGGCGTGCTATTTTTGAATGATGCCTTCAGCTTCATGAGTAGTTTTGGTGTTCCTCGCCCTAAACCAATTACACCAGATCAAGGTCCAAAACCTTTTAAATTCCCTATAAAAGACAGCTACAGATTTTATCTGGAAGCAGGTTCGGTTAAAAACCTAAAAGAAAAATATTTTGGCGACAGCATCCGTTTTTGGAACAATCTTTTCAAACATCCAAACTTAGATACTTTTTGGAAAGCTAGGTTAATTACGCCACACTTAACCAATGTAAAACCTGCCGTTATGGTAGTTGGTGGTTTCTTTGATGCGGAAGATGCTTACGGAACATTTGCAACCTATAAGGCCATCGAAAAACAGAATCCAAACACCAAAAATATTTTAGTAGCTGGTCCTTGGTTTCATGGTGGTTGGGTACGCGGCGATGGTTCTTATTTTGGCGACATCAAATTTGGGCAGCCAACTAGTACCTATTACCAACAAGAATTAGAATTACCATTCTTTAAATTTTACCTAAAGGGCGAAGGAAAATTCGATGCTGCCGAAGCAAATATCTTTATTACGGGAAGCAATCAATGGAAAAAATTCGACAAATGGCCACCTGCAACTACAGAAAGCAGAAACTTGTATCTACAGCCTAACGGCAAATTATCTTTCGAAAAAGTTGGCAGAACCGATAGCTGGACCGAATATATAAGCGATCCGAACAATCCGGTTCCCTACCAAGCCGGTGTACAAGAAAGAAGAACGCGAGAATACATGATAGATGATCAGCGTTTTGCGGCTAGAAGACCAGATGTAAAAACTTATCAAACCGATGCACTAACGGAAGATATTACCCTAACTGGAACCTTGTTAGCCAATTTAGTAGTTTCAACTACCGGAACAGACGCCGACTATGTAGTAAAACTGATTGATGTTTATCCCGAAGACGAACCAAATCCGGTTCCAAATCCTAAAAATATTATAATGGGTGGCTACCAAATGTTGGTACGTGGAGAAATTATGAGAGGTAAATATCGCAATAGCTTCGAAAAACCTGAAGCCTTTATACCAAATGCTATTACCAAAGTAAATTATGCCTTACCAGATGTAGCGCATACTTTTAAAAAGGGGCACAAAATAATGATCCAAATTCAAAACACGTGGTTCCCATTAGCAGATAGAAATCCTCAAAAATTTATGGATATTTACCAGGCAAATCCAGAAGATTTTCAGAAAGCCACACACAGAATCTATCATGACGTAAACAACAGTTCTTATTTAACTGTAGAAGTTTTAAAACCATAACATAAAATGAAAAAAATATGCTTTTTGCTTTTGATGGCCGCTTGCAGTTTAACTGCAAACGCTCAATTGCTTACTAACAAAAAAGCTTACTCGAGAGCAGATAGCTTAAGGGGAATGTTAACGCCTTTACGTACCTGTTACGACATTAACTATTACCATTTAGATGTTAAAATTAACATTGAAGAAAAATCGGTAAGTGGCAGTAACGAATTTGCTTTTACTGCTACACAGGATTTTACCAACCTACAATTCGATCTTTTCGAAAATCTGCAAATAGAAAAAGTAGTTTACAAAGGTGCTTCGATTCCTTTCACAAGAGAATTTAATGCGGTTTTTTTAACTTTTCCTAAGGCAATAAAAAAAGGAGCGAAAGATAAATTCACCGTTTTTTACGGCGGAAATCCAGTAGTTGCTAAAAACCCACCTTGGGATGGCGGTTTCATCTTTAAAAAGGATAAAGGTGGCAATCCATTTGTTTCGGTGGCTTGCCAAGGCTTAGGTGCAAGTGTTTGGTGGCCTACAAAAGATCACCAGAGCGATGAAGTGGACAGCATGCTAATTAGCATCTCGGTTCCAAAAGATTTAAACGAAGTCTCTAACGGTCGCTTAAGAAACATTGTTGACAAACCAGATGGTTATAGACAGCACAATTGGTTTGTTTCTAATCCGATAAACAATTACAACGTTACTTTTTATATTGGCAAATACGCTCATTGGACAGACAATTTTGCCGGAGAAGACGGCAATCTTACTATCGATTATTGGTCGCTAAAGGAAGATAGCGCCAAAGCACGTCCGCATTGGGATGCCGACGTAAAACCGATGTTAAAGGCTTTTGAACATTGGTTCGGGCCCTACCCTTGGTATAAAGATGGCTTTAAGTTAGTGCAAGCGCCACATTTAGGTATGGAGCATCAAAGTGCTGTTGCTTACGGCAATCAGTTTAAAAAAGGGTATTTAGGTGGCGATATGTCTGGCACCGGGCACGGGTTAAAATGGGATTACATTACCGTACACGAAGCAGGCCACGAATGGTTTGCGAATAACGTAACTACAAAAGACATTGCCGACATGTGGGTGCACGAAGGTTTTACCACTTATTCTGAAGCTTTATTTACTGAGTATACTCAAGGTAAAAAAGCGGGCGAAGAATATGTTATTGGCTTGCGTAGAGGAATTGGAAACCGAACGCCCATGATTGGCCCATACAATGTTAATGTAGAAGGTAGTGGCGATATGTATCCGAAAGGTGCAAATCTAATTCACACTATCCGCCAGCTAGTAAACAACGATGAGAAATTTAGGCAGATTTTGCGTGGTATCAACAAAACTTTTTATCATACAACCACTACAAGCGAAGCGGTAGAAAAATACATAATCAAACAAAGTGGATTAAAACTCGACAAGGTTTTTGATCAGTACCTGCGCTATTCAAAAATTCCGGTTTTGGAGTACAAAATCAACAATGGCGAATTGTCTTACCGTTGGATTACCGATGTAAAGGATTTTGATATGCCAGTTAAAGTCTCGCTAAAAGCGGATGAGTATACACTCATTTCGCCTACAAACGACTGGAAAACTACAAAAATAGATGCTTCTGTGAATATGGATAGCTTTAAAACTGAGCCAAATTTTTACGTAAAAGTTAAAAAGGGAGAGTAATAGGATTAGCTAATTAGCAGATTCTCCAATCAGCTAATTATTTTCCCGGTCGTGCAACTTTTCGTAAACAAACAACGTCTTATAAGAAAATAATAAAATCATGAAGAAAATATTCCTATCATTTGGCTTAATTATAGCATTTACTTGCCTAGGCATACAACCACTTTTAGCAAACGACCCGATAAACATTAGCGTGTCTAAAAATAAAAAAGAAGACAGGGATGTTAGAGATTTTAACGGAGTTGCTGCAGGTGGACCAATAACGGTTATTGTTACATTAGGTAATACAGAAGGCTTAAGATTTGAAGGCGATGCCGATGCGATCTCTACCTTGATTACCGAAGTGAGAAAAAACATTTTGATCATCAGACCGCAAAACAGCTGGACCAGTTGGGCAAAAAAATATGAGAATAAAAAAATTACGGCTTATGTTTCGGCAAAAACGCTTAGAAGCTTAACCATGAGTGGTGATGGAAAAATGAATGTAACCAACAAAATTGCTACCGAGAGTTTGAATGTAAATTTAAGCGGTTCGGGAAGCATAACCGCTAATATTAATGTAGAAGGTTTTGTGGCTAACGTAAGTGGTTCTGGTAATTTAAATATATCAGGCGGTGCAGATAACGCTAGCGTAAATATCAGCGGATCTGGCTCACTGACTAAAAAAGGATTTAACGTTGGCAACTTATCATCTGTAGTTAGCGGTTCTGGTTCGGTTTATGCAAATGTTGAAGATAGTATTAGTGCTACGATTAGTGGTTCTGGCACCATAAATTATAGCGGAGATCCAAAAGTTAAACAAACTGTAATAGGTTCTGGAAGCGTAAGAAAAATATAATCGCTTTTAAAAGCCAACACTAACAAAAAAGCTTCCTGATCATTCGGGAAGCTTTTTTTGTTATGCCAACTTTTATAAATATGGGAAACCGTAACCTTATTTAAATACTTCTGCTGTAAAGCGTAGTGTCAATACTATTTCCAAAGTATTTCTTGCTTCCTTTTAGCTTCGTAAACTCAATATGATTTGAAATTTCGCTTATAACTTGAGCTAAAATTTCTGGGTTATTTTGGGGGTGAATAAAACCTAATACGTTATTTTGCTGATCCATAATATCTAACTTATTTAAATTACTCATGTTAAGTTGCAATGCAAAAATTTCATTATAAAAAATCACTTTCTGGTTGTTCTTATCGCTTATAGTTAGATTATTTGAACCTAATTCTACCGTAACCTTTGGCATAATTAATTTTAAAATAATGATAAATGGCGTAAGTACGGCAAGCGCAACCGCAATACCAGCCAGTTTTGCACTTCCAAAATTATCTAGGGCATTTGCCATTCCAAATAAGCCACCAAATATTGAGTAACAGGCCACAATTAACAATACAAAATAGCCAATAGCAAAAGGCACTCCACGCTTTAGGTCGTTCTGTCTAAATTCAAATGTTTTCATTTAAATAGTTGTTGCTTTTTTTAAGAAAATTAAATCAATGTAATCCCCAAACCAGTTAAATAAGCCTTAGGCAAGAAAATTTCTCCGGTTTTTCGATCGAAATAAAATCGGCTGTCTTCTTTCCCCGCAATTTTAATATTTATGTAATTATCAGATTTATAAAACTTTACTGTAGATGTTGGCTTAGCTTCAAAAATTCTTTTACTAATCTCTTCCGTTTCTTGCAAGGCAAAAATTGTATTGCCATTTTCTATTTTTTTGGTGAAGAAGTAAGGCTTAAATGGCCTTTTCTCTTCTGGTTCTGCCGTCGGATTTTTACTTTTTCCCATACTTGGCCCCACCATCATTGGTGGCGCACTTACCGTTCCACCAACGCTATTTTCAGAAGTGGTACTCAGGTTTTGTTTTAACGTTTTCTCGCAAAAATCTAACAGCATATCTTCATCGGCTTTTGCCAAAACAAAAGCTTTAACCAAAACCATTTTATCATTGTATAATTTATGGTTGTTGCCTTGGCTTAGTATGATATAATCAAAATTAGGTTTCTTATTAAAGTCTTCAAGCTTAACTGTAACCATTCTTACAATTCCTTTATCTTCCTCATCCTCATCAACTTTATAAAGCGGCAAATATTTATTAAAACCTTTATCTACAATTGTTTTTAAACTTAAATCATTCGCCAATACCACATAATGTTTTTTCATTCCTCTAATTTTTGGAGGCAATGGAATTCCATTTTTATCCTTTCCACCAGAAACATAAGGATCTTGAGCATCATAATCAGCGATGATAACCTGTCCAATTGTTTTGAAATCATCATAATCTCTTGTAATTGGAATGGTTTTTTCATTTTCCTCGCTTAAAAGGTATTTTTTACCTTTATTGGTAATTACAGAGTAACCAACATCTTTTATCTGAACTTGATTGTTTAAAATACGTTCGTAGAGCTGCTTTGCGCCAGTTTTGTTATTAAAAATGATATCGGGCCTATCACTAAAATCTTGAAGATAAATCTGACCTTTGGCCGGAATTTCCGTGGCGAAAGCATAAGTAGGTTTCATAACTTCATTACCCAGATTATCGGTAATTCCGTGTTTACCGTTAATGCTAAAAGGATAATACTTTTGTTGTGCAAACGCTACGTTGGCTGTTGCAAAAAGTAAAAGGGTTAAAAATATCTTTTTCATAATTACAGGTTGATGTTTCTTATTGTTTAGTCCACTTTATTTTGTACTGTTTTCCTCTTATATAATGGTTTCCGTCATGCAAAAAAATAAAATCGAGAAGATTCCATTTTCATCAATAAAGCAAAAAATTATCTTTTGCTGGTTGCGATAACGGCAATTACAAAAAGGACAAATAAGCCAATCAAAATCAAACCAAATCTGTAGCCCCATGGCGTTTTAACTTTTGCTTTTTCTTCGTTATAAACAGCTTTTAATCCATCGGGCATTTGGTTGGCATAAAGCGCCTGCTTACAATGACCGCATTGGCTAATACCGGTTTTGCTTAGCGGAAACATTGGTATCCAAAAAATATGGAAATAATTTAAAGCGAAACTTAGTCTTACTGTTTGTGTAGAACCGCAATGGTTGCAATTAGCGGTGGCGGTACTGCCGTTTAAGAATTTTGTACGTGTTCCAAAAATAATCATAAATGTAGTTTTAAATAGGTAATCTAAAACTATAAAAATTACTGTCTTAAATACACCTTGTTTTATTATTCGTGAATGCTTTAAAGAAATACGTTGTGTTTTATTTATTATTTGTTTGAGTGAATATTTAATAACCTGTAACCAATAAATTTCTAGATGCTTTTAAACTGCATTTCTGAAATTTTGTATAGGCCATTGCCCCTTTCGTTCTAATTTGCTCCGCTGTTCCGCCAGCAATGTAACTGCTCAAAGCATCGTGCAATGTATATGCTTCGGGAGCCATTAACCCGGTTGTCCACAACAATGGATTTGCCTTTGCCTGTGCCAAATGTGGCGCAAAATATTTCTTACTAATACAGGCTAAAATAATCGCATCACGCTGTTTACCATCAGCATTGCTAAAATTTTCATTTAGTTGAAAATCCATTAAACCATCATGCCCTATGTAAGCCACCATTTTGGCATTGCCATTTTTACCAATAGTTGTTTTGTTTATCTTAACGGTGTCCTTTAATTTTCCGGCGGCGCTGTAAAGAAAATCAGTAGTTGTTTTTTTTATATACTGTCCATCGTATGCATCTGCAACTAAGTAGTAATTTTTGCTAATGTGTTTAAAAACCAATCGTTCCATCCGTATTTTATCTAGCTTCTGGGTTTTTAACAACTTCCATTCCTTGCTTTTTTTAAAATATCCTTTAATACCATAAGCACATCCCCAGTATAAATTATTTGCCGGATCTTGACCGTTGCCAATAGCCTTTGGAACGGGCACAATACCTTGATATTTATTGTCGCAAAGCGCTACAAACACGTGAATTGTTTTGGTCGATGCATCAAAATTTGACACATTTTTCATCTGGTTTTGAACCGTTTTTACTGGATTCGGTTTTGCATTGCAACTGGTAAATAGCAGAGCGAACAAAATGCACAACACTGAATAGTTTTTCATAATTTTTACTCTATTTTTTTATCGCCTTTAACCTCATCATTGCCGATGTGCAACATTCCTGTAATTGCCAACAACACAATGGCCAATGGCAAATAAACCGCTATAGCGAAATTAAAGAAGTAATTGATGTACTCTTTAAAATCATACTGTTGAAAAGCCTCAATACATGGTTCATCACCTGTGTTTACAGCAATCCAAATGATTAAAAAAATCACTAAACAAGGAACCGAAAACCTGAAGATGAAATGAGGTGCCAACAGCCTTGTATTATCGAGAAATTTAATGATATAACAATAAGCGATTATACCTATTAAAACAGCTGGACTAATGCTTAAAAAAAACAGCCCGGCATAACCCCTATTTAATTCTGGATTATTAAAAACATAAATCAAAAAACCTACGGTAATGATTAATGCAATGATGAAGGCTTTTAAAAATGGCAATTTTATTTTCATTACTATTTTCTAGTTTTAATAATATAATAAACATAATCCTGAGCGAATATCACATAAGGCAAGCCTTCAGGTTTATAATAAGCCATGTTGTATGTAGGGTATTTTTCCTGTGTGTTTTTCGGCTTTTCATTTTGAGCCATTTTAGTTTTTATTTTGATGGTGTCCGTTTTATAAAATAGATTGATATAAGCAAAACCTAACCATTCGTTCTTTTTAACACGATTTATTTTTTGAAAATCGGCAACGTATGCTATTGGATTTGGTTTATCGAGACTGTTGTTGCTAAACATCAGATTTGGCAATGCGTTATCTGGGAGATCATCTAAATTTACATATAGGTTTTTTCCGTAAAGTGCATGCCATTTACCATCAATTAAAAAAACTGCTTTGTCTATTTTACTTTCCTTTCGGGGGTCGTTATAATCCCACAACCGCTCATATTTGAAATAAAAAACATCTTTTGCTTTTTGCTTTAAACGATCAAATTCAGCTTCAACCTTTAGCTCAGTCCAATCGGCATCGGCATTAAATTCTACGTAAGTTTTCCTAGTGGTATCGCCGTCAACTATCCAACTAGAAAATGCGGTATTTTGTAAAATATACTCTCCAAAAATAGTCGTACTATGATCCTTACTGAACCTAATACTATCAACTAAATTCCCTAGGCTATCTATTTTATAAAATGAATGCTCGCTTTTATCGCCGTGATTACCAATAAAAATTACGTTTTTTCTTTCATGGAAATAGTAAGGTGCTGAAAGAGTTATGCCGTAAACATTTTTAAAAAGCGGAGAAACGCTATACTTATCAGATTTAATTCCTTCAGACAGCATTTTATATTCAACGTCTTTTGCGGTAAAACTAGGCTGATTTATGAAATTTCGAAAACAGTATCCATAGGCAATACTTATTACAAAGCCAATAATCAATGACAAAACTATTAAGCCGTTTTTCTGATAGATATTCATTGGGATATTTTAAGTAGTGTCATCGGTTTTACTTACTAAATAAACTGACGTTGTTAGGTTTTTTTTTGTGAGAACATTAAGCTTAAGACAATAGAAAGCATAGTATTCCATAAAAGATAGAAAAAATAAATACTCCCTTTTTCAACTGTACCATCTAGTCCAAGTAAATAAGGTATTGGTATCAAAATCGTTAATAACACAAAGTGGATAAACTTGATTTTAACTTTAAATAAAGCCCAAATAGTAAGTAGAACGATGTAAGAACTCCAAACACCAACAAACATCCATCCAAAATCACCTCTGGGTAGTGTTGTTTCCACATCAAAACACTGAAGAATAAAAAATCCGCCACCAGCAGTAAAAAATATTGTCACAAATATAAAAGGCAAAAAATAAACAAGAAATTTTATACGTTGCTTCTCTTCGTAAAACTGATAAACGATAAATGAGCCAAAAACAAGAGGAATTAAAAATGGACCGCCGCCGTCAATCAATGCCAAAAAGGAACTGGAAAAAACAATAATCATCAACTTTTTTAAAGTCGAAAAAAATTGATTTCTGTTTATGTCCTTAAAAAATACATTTACCAACTTAATCATAGTTCAAAGGTTAATGTTGGCGACTAAACATTTCATTTTCGCCCATAAATTGCATGAAATTAAATAATTTACAACTTCTTAACACCTTTAGCTGGAACAAGCTTGTCGTGCTCATAGTATTCTTCTTTTAAAAGTTTACCATTAGCATCAAACGATTTTGCAACACCATTTTTTTCGCCATTTTTGTAAACCGTTGTAGATTTTATCTGCCCATTTTCATGATAAAATGTAGATAAACCATCTTCGTTATCATCTATATAATATTCCAGCTGGCTTATCTGTCCGTTTTCAAAATAAGATACGTCCTTACCTTGTCGCCTACTATTCGAATCGAGAAATCTCTTTAATCTCAATTTTCCATTTGGATGATAAACAGTTAAACTGTCAACCATTACACCCATTTTAAAATTCGATTTTGTACGCAACTGACTATTATCGTAATACGTAAGCCTATTGCCATTTAACTTTCCATCTTTAAAATTTTCATCCATCCAAAGCTTTCCATTCTTATGATAAATTTTATGGTTCCCATCCTTTTTATCTGATTGAGATTTTCCATTTTTACAGGCTGAAATCACAAAAAAAACGAATAGAAAAAATAATGACAAACGTCTTTTTGCTCTGATTTGATTACTACTTAATCCAAATTTCTGTTCCATTAAATTTTTTAGTTTTAATATTTTTCTGTGGTATTAAAAACGATTTAAACTCTTTTAATTGTTCCATATTTTCAGAAGATTTTATCGGAATTAGAATGATTCTTTTTATGAAAAAAATGTCGGTTTTAGTTCGACAAAAAACAACGTTTGCTAGACCAAAAGACTAAGTTTATCGTTTTCATCTCTCCCTCGTTAGCTTCATTTGAAATAAATCAACTTCTGAGATATTGTAATTACCAGAAAGCTGTTTAATATTACCCGCATCCAAAATCATTTTGCTGTTGCTTAAAACCCGATAACTTCCTTTTGCTATTGTGGTATCTGGTGGTCGGTTTGGCCCATCAAATGTGCTACGATATTCACAAACCATTTTTATTTTCAACGGAGATTTTTCGGCATCAAACTTCACATCTACTATTCGTCTAATCATTCCCTCTGGTAAATTTTTACTTCCGGAGTAGTAATTATCAGTTAGTGCCTGATACTCGCTATAAAAAGGACTGCATCTGTCGGTTTTGCACCACTCTCGAAAGCCATTTTTAACTAAATAAATAGTATCTGCATTTTTGTTAAAGCCTAATTTCCAATCGCTACTTTTTAGCAAAGCTGATACATCAAAAGTTTGATTAACCTTCTTCAAAAAAATGGTATCGATCTTATACTTTGCACCCTTCCTTCGTCCACCGCCCCTTGAATTATGTATTGAAATGAAGTCTTTTTCGAATCCTTTTTTTTCTATCATCTCTGTCACCATTAATGGCGGTGCTTCCATGGCAAACATTTCAGTTAAAAAAAATGCATTATAGCTTTCTTCAACTAATTTAAATCTTCCATCTTTATCCGTTAATACTTCACCGACCTTGCAGTTTAGGATCGGGTTTTTATCATAGTCTACAATCACGCCAGTAATTTCTGGCCGCCTAAGTCGCGAAACGCAAGAACTTAATATTAGAACGCTCATAAAAGCTAAAGCAATGAAAAGGCACCTGCTTGCGAAAAATCGATTTTTTACCATTTTATTTTCCTTAAAAATTAAAATTGATAAATAAAGATATTCATCCAATCTTGCTTTAAAACACAGAGTTATTATTGAGGTAATTTTCGCTACGATTCGTCGGCTTTCTTTTATTATTCGTACAACTTAGCGAATAATTTAAGGACAGTAATTATAATAGCAGGAGTAAGATTACGTAGCTTTAACAAGTATAAATACCCAATAAATTTCATTTTTGTAAACGAAAAACACAAGTTATCAACATTTTAACAAAATGATTATCGCTTGGCGCAGAGTTTGTTTTATATGAGGCGTACCAAAAAATCATCTACCTATGATTATAAAACTACAAGCAACTTCTACTACTTATGCAAGGCATAAAGAAGAAAAAATCGTAAAACCGTTAACTAAAGCAGATAGAATTAAAGGCGATCGTTTGGTAATGCTTTTTCTGTTTCTTATTACTATTATCGGATCGGTAGTATTTGCATAACCTGACTACAATAATAATGCATCTATCCGGTGCGCTTGCACCATATTTAAGGTTGGCGACCAGCTAAAAACGGTAAAGTGCCCATCTTGTGATGCTACTAAAGCTTGTGCATCTCGCTGGTCAAAAATAAACTGTGCGGCCGATAAGTGTCTGGTTCCGCCAATTTTTGCCGGATGTAAAACTTTTGCCTCACCATCACTCACTGGTTCGGCATACGAGAGTTGTTGTATATGCCCATTGCTGTTTGCCCTACCTGTTTTTGCACCAAAAGCCAAAAGTTCGTACTTATCGTTAATAATGGTTGCCCCATCTATAGCGGTTAAACCGGCCAAGTGATCTACTTCACGCTTTAAGGAACTTTGCCAAAAAATTTCGCTAGCATCTTTCCCTTCTTTACTAACTAACTGTGCTAAACCTTTATATGGCGGTGTTAAAGAATACCCTATCGGATGTATTACAGATTGCTCCCATTCTGTTGTATCTTTTGGAACCATTAAAACGGCTCCGCCTCTACCGTGGGCACGCATAGAAACCGCCAGTTGGATAAGAATATTTGCCGAATCATTCCAATAAGAATGCGCAGTAAGATCTAATAACGACAATAAAATAGGTGGACTGTCAGAGCCAACCGCTCCTTTTTCGTCGACTATTTTTATCTGGTCGCCTTTTAAAACCGCAACGTTGGTGTATTTGCCAAAACCATAAATACGTCTGTGCTTAACTACCAATAATCCGGGTTCAGAAACATCTACTACGAAACAATAGTTGGGAATACTTAATGTGCTTCCCCAAACGTGTAAATTATATCCATCGTGCCAAACTCCAATATGTATCCCACCACGCTCTACGCCAGGCGCCATTTTTGTAAGCACATTGGGGTTTAAGGGTAAAACTTGCTTAAGTAATAGAGGGTTTCCAGCTTGCTCTGGTGGTATAAATGCTATAGAAATCTTTGGCGAATGCCCTTCCTCCTTCCTTAAACTCGACCAAAAAGCCGCGTCTAAAATTGCTTCAATTACCCTTGCCGGTGGCTGAGGCGCCAAATCCAATTCGCCTTTTGCATTTGCCTCTGCTAAATGTTGCGCAAAGTGTGCTTCTATTGTTGGCGCTACAATTTTTGCAGCTTGATATTTGGCTCGGTTTATCATTGCAATAAAGATAAGTTTTTTACACCGCTAAAAAAGTTGGCGAAAAGTAAAATATAGTTAGTAGGCTGGTTTTTTAGTTGGTTGATTATTGGTTGTTTACACCTTGGACTGAGAACTCGAGACTCCAGACTAAAAACTGAGAACTAGTAACTGGCAACTATACTAACACTTCTTATCCTACATCAATGCACAGGCTTATGGGCAGGCTTATCTTTGTATCAATAAAAAACAAAACTTATGGCACAAACAGTATTGCACAAAGCTAACACCCGAGGGGTGGCAGATCATGGCTGGTTAAAAAGTTATCAAAGTTTCAGCTTCGCTGGATATTACAACCCAGAACGTATAAATTTTGGTGCATTAAGGGTTTTAAATGATGATATAGTTACGGGCGGAATGGGCTTTGGAGAACATCCGCATGATAACATGGAAATTATCTCTATTCCATTAGAAGGCAATTTACAGCATAAGGATAGCATGGGAAATACCGCAACCATAAAAGCTGGAGAAATTCAGGTAATGAGTGCAGGAACAGGCATTTACCATTCTGAGTACAATGCAGACCCTGAAAATCCTGCTAAGTTTTTACAAATTTGGCTCTTCCCTAACAAACGAAATGTAACGCCTAGATACGATCAGATTTTATTGAACGGGAACGATGTTAAAGATGAGTTTGTTCAAATCTTATCACCTAACGAAGATGACGCCGGCGTATGGATTTACCAAGACGCTTGGTTTAATATGGCCAAATTTAATGCTGGCATAAATAAAACTTACACCTTAAACAAAGAGGGAAACGGTGTTTACATTTTTGTATTAAAAGGCGAAGTTGAAGTTAATGGCGAAAAATTGGAAACCCGAGATGGGCTTGGAATTTGGGAAACAGCTAGCTTCGAAGTTAAAGCCGATACCGATGCAGAATTTTTGTTGATGGAAGTTCCGATGAAGTTTTAAGATGAAAAAGGTAGAGATACTTGTTGTGGGAACGAACAAACCAATAATGCAAACTATTGCCAGATTGGTTAATGAAAACGAAAGATGGCTTGCCGTTATTGCAAATAATTATGCAGAGGCCTGCTCGCTTTGCGACGACAGAGAATTGAGCTTAGTACTGATTGGTGCGGGTCTTGATGAAAGGGAGGAGATGGAATTAAAACGACATGTATCGGCAACAAGACCTCGACTACCAATTGTGAAGCATTACGGAGGTGGAAGCGGTTTGTTATTCGCGGAGATATATCAGGCAATCGGTTAATTTTTAAACAAAAAAATGCCTGTGACCTAAAAATCACAGGCATTTTTTATCAATCAATTTTACTTATACGTTTCTGCCAATTTCAATGCATTATAGGTATTAACAATACCTCCAGTTACACTTAAACTTGCAAAAGGAACTGTTACTGGTGCTCCATCTTTCATATTCTTAACATCGCGATTTACTTTTACAACAGATTTAAGAATAATATCCTTAACCTGTGGCGCAGTTAATTTTGGGTAGTAAGAACGTATTAATGCAGCTAAACCACTTACCACTGGTGCGGCCATGCTTGTTCCATTTTCTTCTTTGTAGATATTGTTATCTGGCACAGTTGAATTAATCTTTACACCTGGCGCAAAGACGTCGACCGCGGTTTTACCAAAATTAGAGAAACCAGCTTTTAAAGTTTCGTCATCTTTTTCATCTGATGCACCAACTACAATCCATGAACCAGCAATGGTACCGTCCAAAAATTTTCTAGAAGGATAATTTGGCTCTACATCTATATCCGCATTGTCGTTACCCGCAGCCTGAACTAATAAAACATCTTTACTAATTGCATATTTTACAGCTTCATCTACTACCGCTTTATCCCAAGAATACGATTTACCGAAACTCATATTCAGAACTTTCGCTCCATTATCTGCCGCGTAACGAATTGCATTAGCTACATCTTTATCACGTTCGTCGCCGTTTGGAGTATTGCGTACGCCCATTATTAAAACATTATCTGCAACACCTTTTATACCCAAACTATTTGTTCTGTCTGCTGCAATGATACCTGCAACGTGCGATCCATGCGATGCATCAGGTCCCTTAACATCTTTATTGCCGTAGAAGCGCTCTTTACTATCGTTAGGATTATCTCCTACTACAGTTCTCGGATTGTAATCTAAATTTAAATTATAGTTAACCATCTCATAGGCTTGTTTGTAACCGCCAGAAATGTCATTATCATAAAATTTCTTAAAATCAACCTCATCTAAAATCTCTAACATAGTTGCTCTTAAACGTTCTTCTTGACCAGTTTGCGCTTTGAAATTAGAAAAGTCTTCTTTAGTAGGATTTTCCTTGCCAATTTTTTTAACAACTTGATCTAAAACTGTTTTAAAACCACCTATTCCTTGCAGATCACTTTTTGCGGTGGCAAGTCGTTTTTCAAAATCTTCTCTGTTTTTAAGAAACTGATCATATTCTTTTTTATCCGTTTCCAGCATATCGTTGGTAGTAGGCGTAACATCTCTAAAGCGTATTGCGTCTCTACGAACTAAGCGAGTAAGCTCTAAAGTTTCAAACTCTACAGAACCGTCTTTTCCACCAATAAAATTCCAACCATGTACATCGTCTATGTAGCCATTTTTATCATCGTCTACGCCATTACCTGCAATTTCCTTTTTGTTGGTCCAGATTACACGTTTTAAATCTTCGTGATTAATATCCACACCGCCGTCTAAAACGGCAACAATTACTGGTGTAGATTTTTTGCCTTTTAATAATTCCTTGTAAGCTTTTTCGGTGCTTATGCCAAAAACTGAATCGGTTTTTAGATCTAAATTTTGCCAGTTGGCCTTACGTTCTTGAGCTGTTGCAAAAAAAGGCATTGTTGCAATAAATGCTACTGCAAGTGCTCTTTTAAAAAAGATTTTATTCATACGTGTGTTAAAATTTAAAAACGATTTACGTTTCTAGGTTATTGTGTTATGCTGTTTTTCATTCAACAATGATGCCGTAATTAGCTAATAAGCCTGGCAAACCTTGTACAGAAAATTTCGCTTTGCGGATTTGATTTCTTTCAGGATCAATGGTGTAATTATATGAAGTTGCAAAGTTTACACCCGTTAAAATGGTTTGCATGAAAACTGCAGTATTTAAATCGCATTTGTTAAAAACCGAAGAGCTTAAATCTGCCTCCGAGAAATCAGCGCCTTTTAATGAGCAAGAAACAAACTTTGCTTTTTTGTTTTTCCTTTTCATAAAAGCTATATAATCTAAAATGCAATTGTCAAAATCTACACCAAAAAGAAAATCTTTAGCGTTGGAAAAATCGGCACCAACCATTTTGCTGTTAGAGAATTGAACTTTATCAAACCCATTGTTAACGAATTTAACCATGCTCAAATTGCAGTTATCGAAAGTACAGTTTATAAAGTTGCAACCATAAAAATCGGCATCAGTAAAGTCGTTGTTTTTAAAGGTGCAATTATCGAAATGCGTTTCTCTGCTACCGAGCTCAGGTAGTCCGGTTTTCTCGTAAACTTGATCGGTGTAATACAAATTAGCTGCGCTGCTCATAAAAAATGTTAGGCGAGCAAATTAGGAAATTTTATCTTTTTGATTTGTAAAATTTATGGCAAACGGCTAATATTTGCTTAGCCACAACCGCAACTTTTATAGTTTTAGTTTGCTAAAAATACTGCTTACTTATTTAACAATCATCCTCTTAAAGCCGGAAGTTAGCGTATCAGTAATTTTCCCATCCTTATTTTTATAGATGATATAGGCCTCTAGGTTTTTCTTCTTTGCAAGAAACTTCATAGCTTCTTTTAATCCCATGCCCATTAAGGCGTTATCATAACCATCGGCATCGATAGCCCTTTTAGCAAACACTGTTACACTTATCATTTCGTTTTGAAACGGATAACCGGTTTTAGGATTGATAAGGTGAGAGATTTTTTTATCGCCTTTGCTTATAAACTTGCGATAATTGCCCGATGTAGTTACGGCACCTTCCTTAAATTCGATGATATGTTTTATGGCAGGTTCTGTAAAATCGTTTTCGCTGGGACCTTCAATACCAATCCGCATTAGCTTACCATCTGGCTTCGGACCTTTAGCTCTGATCTCACCGCCAACTTCAACCACGTAAGATTTAATTTTACCTTTTTCGAAAAAATCGGCAATAACATCAACAGTATAACCTTGCGCAATACCGTTTAAATCTATCGTAACCTTAGGATTTGATTTTTGGAGAAGATTTCCTGATAACTGGACTTTATCCATGCCCACTTGAGCTAGTATTTCGTTTACTGGTTGCTCTTGTTGTTTGTTGGTAACCGGCTTTGGTCCAAAACCCCAATATTGTACTAGAGGAGCAATTGTTACATCGAAAATTCCATTTGTTTCTCGATTTATTATTTGCGATTTTTTGAAAACATTAACAAAATGCTGATCAATCAAAATGCCTTTTTCAGCATTATTAAAGCTAATTATTGTAGAATTCGGTTTGTATAAAGACATAGACAAATCGATAACATTTAAAATGCTATCGATTTGTGATTTTGTAACCACGCTATCTGTGGCAAAGTAGCTTATATTATAACTTGTACCTTGCGCATAACCGCTAATTTTATAGTTTCGCATAGGCGGATTTAAGCCTATCAGAATCCAAAAACCAGTTATTAAGAATAGATACTTAGGCAATGCCATTAGCTATATTAATACCTTAGTTTTACCAGGCGTTGGTATTGGATAAAGTCCATCGGCATCTGGCAATAGTTTCGGTTTAGCATCCCAAGCTAAAACATCAGGCATTAAATTATTTTCTGCTTTTAATGCATCATCCCATTTTATTATTTCTCCAGAGTAGGTTGCGTAACGACCAATTATTGCCGTAAAACAGCTTTTAGCAGCACGTTCTGCATCCCAGAATTTGTATTCGCTTTTTGATATTGCTTCAAAAAGCTCATCATGCTCTACTTGGTAAGGATTTGCATTCCCTTTTCTGTTATGGTTATAAAGTTCTTTCCCTTGGTGATCCCATAATATTCCAGAGTTATTTGCCGATAAATACACTTTTCCTTTTGTACCTTGGAAAGTTTCATCAACTCTGTTATGCGTACCTTCAAAGTGTCGACATTGGCTATAAATTACAGATCCATCAGCATATTTAAGCTCAACTGCATGGTTATCGTAAATCTCTCCATACCTTTTTCCTGTTCTCCAAGCTCTACTTCCAGTACCTTGAACAGATACCGGATAGGCATTTTTAGCCCAGTTAGCAATGTCTATATTGTGTACGTGCTGTTCTACAATATGATCTCCACATAACCAGTTAAAATAATACCAATTACGCATTTGATATTCCATCTCGGTTTGGTTAGGCTGACGGTCTTTTACCCAAACGCCTCCGCTATTCCAATAAACCTGCCCAGAAACTACATCGCCTATGGCACCATCTTCTATTCTTTTTAAAACTTCTCTATAATTAGCTTGGTATCTGCGTTGCAAACCAACCACTACGTTTAGTTTTTTCTGTTTTGCTAGTT
This sequence comes from Pedobacter namyangjuensis, assembly GCF_003313325.1. GTDB lineage: Bacteria > Bacteroidota > Bacteroidia > Sphingobacteriales > Sphingobacteriaceae > Pedobacter > Pedobacter namyangjuensis. The sequence goes on from NZ_QMHQ01000004.1 coordinate 217,566, forward strand.
CAGCAGCAGCCAAAACTTTTCTTATCCCTGGAGAATCTACCGCAACCGGTTTCTCCATAAAAACGTGTTTATTTTGTTTAACAGCTTCTTCAAAATGGGTTGGCCTAAAACCTGGAGGAGTTACCAAAAGAACCACGTCTGCCAAAGCAATAGCTTTTTTGTAAGCATCAAAACCTACAAACTGACGCTCTTTAGGAACATCGACCTTGGCGCCAAAGCGTTCTGAAACTGCTTTGTAGCTGCTATCCAATCTGTCTTGAAAAGCATCGGCCATAGCTACCAACTTTATATTAAATTTGGTACTTAATGCCTGAAATGCGGCGCCCGTACCTCTATCTCCGCAACCTACCAAAGCAATTTTAATGGTATCATCTACAGAAGACGTTGGCACACCTGCCCACGAGTAACCACTCATCATTACACCTCCGGCAACCAATGCGCTTGCCTTTAAAAATTCTCTTCGCTCGTTCTGCGATTTTTTTTCATTGTTCATTTTAGGTTTTTGGTTAGGTTTTAATAATCTTTTATAACTGGCTTATTGTAATAAGCGTCAATTTCTTGTTTTGATGGTGCTACAACTGGTCGAACTAAGCGAATACCTATAAATGGCGCATCTGGAAACCACCAATTACTTTTAGGTATTTGCGGATCTATTTGTTTCCACGATGGATCTGACGCCAATCTTGCTGCCGAACGAAGATCTTTTGCAACATCTTCGTAAGAACCTCCGCGTACTACTAGCGGATAAAGTTTATCAGCCGTTGCTACAGGATTTTTAACTTCTGCCTTAGCCTCGGCGTAAAAATCTGGTTTATATTCGTCGTAAGTCCATTCGGCAACATTGCCATGCATATCGTACAAACCCCAGGCATTTGGCTTTTTCATTGCAACCTGGTGCGTTTTCTTTTCGCTGTTTTCTCCAAACCAAGCGTAGTCGGTGAGCTTGCTTTCATCATCTCCAAAATGATATTCGCTTGTGCTGCCAGCACGACAAGCATATTCCCATTCTGCCTCAGTTGGCAAACGGTAGAAAATACCGGTACGCTCGTATAGCCATTTACAAAACTGGATGGCATTATACTGGGTCATGGCAAGTGCAGGCTGGTTTTGCTTGCCCATACCAAAGGTCATATCTAAATAGGGTTTTGTAGGACGTGTTACAGCATCTACATTAGCAGGAATTTCGCCAACACTATTAGATTTCTCGTAATCTTTATATAAAAAAGGTTCGAATAAATCCCAGGTAACTTCAACTTTGCTCATCCAAAACGCATCAAGATTAACCTTATGCACCGGTTGCTCATCTGCATTGCCTTTAGTGCTTCCCATTGCGAAAGTTCCGGCGGGAATAGCCTGCATTTCGAAGGATAATTTAGTTCCGTTAATCTGTTGCGTATAATTAGTTGCTTTTTTTTGCGCTTGTAATTGCAAAGCGATGAAAACAAAACAAAAGCTTGATAGAAAAGTCTTTAACATGGCACTAAAAATAGCAAGATTTTTCTAAAAGAAAAGGTGAAGATTAACCAAAACGAAAACTTAAAGGTTTTTAAAACGCTTGAGAGCGCTAGTGGGAATATTACAACGTAATTGTTACCGATTAGGAGTGCTATTTATTAGCCATGAAAATATCGACAGGAAATTTATAAAGATTTTAAGCACAAAAAAAGCCTTAGACTTCTCTAAGGCTTTGGTGGGAAATGAGGGGTTCGAACCCCCGACCCTCCCGACTGAAAATGTCGGGATGCTAGGAACCACCTGCGCTAATTAGTTTTTCTATCCATTCATCGGTATCTGATGTTTAGCCAAAATAAAAAAATATAGAATTTAGATATTGAACGAAAATCCAAGAATTTTAAGCACAAAAAAAGCCTTAGATTTCTCTAAGGCTTTGGTGGGAAATGAGGGGTTCGAACCCCCGACCCCCTCGGTGTAAACGAGGTGCTCTGAACCAGCTGAGCTAATTTCCCTTTTGGTGTTTTCCCTTAACGTTCGTTTTTTGAAGTGTTTCGTTCGTTTTGGGAATGCAAATATAGTGACATATTCTCATTCTGCAAATATATTTTCACTTTTTTTAAGAAAGTATATCCTCTAAAACCTGATGAGATTTAACTTGCCCAAAAGACGCCGTATGCAACGTATAGTAAATCAATATTTTATCTAATAGAAACCTTCTTGTAGCGTTATCAATTTTTATTTCAAATATTTTTTCAAACGAGGTAGAAAAAAGCAACAAAAAGAAATCTGCTTCTGTTTTTTCTATAAAATATGGATGGATCGGCATCAACGAAGTAAACTCTCCTTCTTGCAAATCGAAATATTTTTGGTCTTTTCTAGTTTGCTCGTGCGGAGCGAAACCTAAAAATCGCGATAGCTTCAGCAGAAATGCTAAATGAAAGTTTGCACTAGGCTTCTCTGTTTCATCAAACCAACTAATAGCGTTGTAAATAAAACTAAACAATGCATCCTCGGCCCCCTGTTGCCTAATGCTTTTATACAAAACCTCGTTCAAAAACTGTACGATGGTATTTTTAATTACATCATAAGGAATAGATTTAAAAACCGGCGATGGCCTAGCTTCAGAAACACGTTGTAGCTGTGTATTCACTTTGTGGTAAACCACCATATCCAAAAGATGTAGTGGTTGCAACACATTCATCGGAATTTTAGCTTTTGGTTTTTTCACCCCGTTGATCAAATAAGACTGAATACCAAATTTCTCTGTAAAAACTTGCACTATAACACTGCTCTCGCTGTACAACGTTGTTTTTAGCACAATCCCTCGTGTTTTATGCAACATGCTAAAAGAATTTAGGAAAGAAAATTAATAATCCAATTACCACCGCACCCATTGCTGCTACTAAAACCGCAGCAGCGGCTAAATCTTTTATAGCGCCCGCCTTTGGGTGTATTTGCGGAGAAACTAGATCTACCAGAACTTCTAAGGCCGTATTTATTAACTCGGCAGAAAGAACCATTACCACAGCAACTGCAATCCAAAGCCATTCCCCTTTATCGAGTTTAAAGAATAAGCCAAGACCTATTACCAAAATCAAGGCAATACAATGCACCCTAAAATTTAGCTGTGTTTTAAATGCATATGCTAAACCTTTAAATGCGAAACCAAAACTTGATAAAAATCTTTTCATGCAACCGCTAAAATAAATAAAATACCCGCTTAGAAATAAGTTATTTATACAAAAACAATAAGCTTTACGTTTCTGTTTAGAAACAGTAATATGCATAGCGATTTTGCATTAACGCATATTTATAGTTTCTTTACCTTTTTTAAACAACGCCGTTGAATATGTGGGTTAAACTCTCTAAAGCTATACTTCAAAACCGTATCGTTCTTATTATTTTCTTTTTGGTTGCCACGATTTTTATGGCTTACCATGCTAAAAACCTAAAGCTTTCTTACGCTGGAAGTAAAATTTTACCACTTACGGATTCTGTTTTCGTAAAATACAATGCTTTTAAAAAGACGTTTGGCGAAGACGGAAGCATTATGGTTTTAGGTATTACCTCCCCAGATATTTACAAAAAAGACACCTATAACAAATGGGCGTTATTGTCTGAAGATATTCAAAAAATTAAAGGTATTAAAGGCGTTCTTTCTATCGGAAAATTATTCGAATTGAGAAAAGATACCATTAATCAAAAGTTTATGGTTAGTCCTATCCCTGGAGGAGTGATTAAGAACAATGTAGCAATGGATTCGCTTAAAAACCTACTTCAAGCTCAGCCATTTTACGACGGACTATTAATAAACAAAAAAACAAATGCCACTTTAATGGCAATTACCTTCGACCAAAAAATATTAAATACGGCCGAAAGAAATCCAATATTAAAAGAAATTGAAGCAAAAGCCACAGCATTTGGCGAGCAAACAAACTTGCAGGTACACATGTCTGGCCTACCCTACATACGTACCGCTACAAGCAAACTAGTGTCAAACGAGTTCGTACTATTTTTGGGTCTATCTATTTTAGTATCTGCACTTATCCTAGTCATTTTTTTTAGAAGTTTTTACGCTGTCTTCTTCCCTATTTTAGTTGTTATAATGGGCGTAATCTGGAGTATAGGAACTTTAGTTTTACTTGGCTACGAAATCACCATACTTACAGGTTTAATTCCACCCCTTATTGTAATTATTGGTATACCCAACAGTATTTTATTACTAAACAAATACCATAACGAGCTTAAAAAGCATGGCGACAAACACAAAGCCTTAAGCGTAACTATAGAAAGAATTGCTGTTACTACCCTGATTGCAAATGTTACCGCCGCCATTGGTTTTGGCGTACTTTACTTTACGGGAAGCGAACTATTGATGCAGTTTGGCCTAGTAGCTGCTTTAAACGTTATGTTTACTTGGCTAATGTGCCTATGCTTGGTGCCAATTATTTTCAGTTATTTACCTATCCCTAAAGGAAAAACAAATACCACACACGACCCAAATTTTCTTGATAAATTATTAGCTAAAACAGATGTTTTGGTGCAACAAAAAAGCACTGCAATTTATGTAGCAACGGCTATTTTAACCATTGTTTCTATCGTCGGCATCTATAAAATAAACATTAATGGATATGTAGTTGACGACCTGCCAAAAAGCTCTCGGATTTTAACAGACCTTAAGTTTTTCGAGAAAAATTTCGAGGGGATTTTACCGCTTGAAATTAGCGTAGATACCAAGCGCAAAAATGGAGTTTTAAGCATTTCTACCCTGAACAAAATTGATAAAATGGAGCAGATGATTGCTGAATATCCGGAATTTTCTCGTTCTATCTCTTTAAACACAGGCTTAAAATATGCGTCGCAGGCATTTTACAATGGCGATTCTGCCTTTTACAGACTTCCGACAGATATTGAGAAAAACTTTATCTTGATATATGCTGCAAATTCTGGCAAAGGCAATGGAAACATGTTAACCAACTTTGTAGACAAGGATAAGCAGACAGCAAGAATTAGCTTCCAGATGGCCGATGTTGGCTCGAAAAGACTTGACCAACTACTTTTAGAACTAAAACCGAGAATAGATTCTATTTTGAGTCCGAAAAGATTTAATGTTGAACTTACCGGATCAAGCATAATTTTTAGCAAAGGAACCGATTATTTATTAGAGCACCTTTTTGAAAGCATCGCTTTAGCAATTGTATTGATTTCGCTACTTCGCCTTGCGCAATTTAAGAGCTTAGGAATTATGTTTGTATCGCTATTACCAAACATTGTTCCGCTAATAATTACTGCCGGATTAATGGGCTTTTTCAATATCCCGCTAAAACCATCAACTATTTTAATTTTTACCATTGCATTCGGATTAGCATCAGATCAAACGATCTATTTCTTAACCAGATATCAACAGGAATTGAGCCTTACTAATTATAGCGTAAGTCAGGTGGTTTCAGATACGATTAGAGAAACTGGCGTTAGTATGACCCACATAGCCCTGATCTTATTTTTCGGCTTCGGAATATTCACTGCCTCAACTTTTGGCGGTACGGTTGTGCTCGGCTTGCTACTGTCGATTACTTTGATTGTGGCTCTAGTATTTAACCTTACTTTACTACCTGCTTTAATGCTTTGGTTAGACAAAAAGAAAACACGCAAACTAATTTCGGCGGAGGAAGTTGCAAGAAACGCCGACAAAATAGACCATTAATTTTTGATGATTGATTTTGGAAATATCCGCTATCTAAAAAATGGAAACGAAAGGCAAAAACGTGTATACGACGTTTTAATTAAACATCAAATTTTTGATATTTTAGTTGAATTTGACCCCATCCTAACCGGAACCTTTCCGATTGAGATAGACATACCCGGTAGCGATTTGGATATTTGTTGTTATTTTAGAGACGCTGATGATTTTGCAGAGCTGATAAAAAAATCATTCTGTAAACACACCGATTTTCTGCTAAGCGAAACCTATTTTAACCATCAAAAAACAATTATTGCAAACTTTAATGTAGAGGATTTTGAAATTGAGATTTTTGCACAAAACATTCCAACTAGAAACCAGAATGCATTTAGGCACATGCTAATTGAACATCAGATTTTGTTACAGAGGGGCGAAGAATTTAGGCGAGCCATAATTGATTTAAAACTCAAAGGCGAAAAAACCGAGCCGGCTTTTGCCAAGTTATTAGACTTAAAAGGAAATCCCTACCAAGCGATTTTGGATTACAACATCCATTAAAGAACTTTTCGCTTTTAAATTGATATTAGGAGCTTTTAAGAACTTTTTTTCTTCTTAAAAAGACTAAGCGCTACAAAAAACAATCCCACAAGTTCCAAAAGCATTGTAAGTAAAAGCAGACTAAACATCAGTATTTCGCTTAGGTTTCTTGCTAATACAGCTACCGGCATCAAAACTACCGCCGCAACCATAAAATAAACTCCTAATTTCAGTCTTTTTTCCATAAAACAATTTCCCCACAAAACTACCATAATTCGTTCAAAAACCTTAGCTTTGCATCCTTTAATTTTGGAGATACTTGATTGATGTATAGGGAATTTAAAACTTTAGAACTAGCAAAAATAGGCAAAGAGATATTAGAATTTTGGAAAGCGGAAAACATCTTTGAAAAAAGCATTTCAACGCGTTCAAAAGCTAAGCCATTTACTTTTTACGAAGGACCGCCATCGGCAAACGGAATGCCTGGCATACACCACGTAATGGCTCGTGCTATTAAAGATATTTTTTGCCGTTACAAAACCCTAAAAGGATATCAAGTTAAGCGTAAAGGTGGTTGGGATACCCACGGCCTACCGATAGAACTTGCCGTTGAAAAAAAATTAGGCATAACCAAAGAAGATATTGGAAAGAAAATTTCTGTAGATGCCTATAACGCAGCCTGTAAAGAAGAGGTAATGCGTTATACAGATGTTTGGAACGATCTTACCGAAAAAATGGGCTATTGGGTTGATTTGCAAAACCCTTATGTAACCTATCATAACGAATATATAGAAACCCTTTGGTGGATTTTAAAATCCTTTTACGAAAAAGGTTTATTGTACAAAGGCTATACCGTACAACCATATTCGCCTGCAGCAGGTACAGGTTTAAGCTCGCACGAGTTAAACCAGCCTGGAACCTATCGCGATGTGAGCGATACGACAATTGTGGCACAATTTAAAGCCATACAAGATACTTTACCAGAGGCACTAAAGGCATTTGGCACTATCCACTTTTTAGCTTGGACAACCACGCCATGGACTTTACCAAGTAACACGGCTTTAACCGTTGGGCCAAAAATCGACTATGTTTTAGTAAGAACATTTAATCAGTATACTTTTGAGCCAGCGCAAGTTGTTTTGGCTAAAGCATTGGTTGGCAAACAGTTTTCTGGCAAATATTTTTTAGCAGAAAATGATGATGATTTAACTAATTACAAAGCTGAAGACAAAAAAATTCCTTACCAAATATTAGCCGAATATAAAGGCGAGGATTTAGTAGGGATAAAATACGAACAATTGTTACCCTATGCGCTTCCTTACCAAAACCCAGAGAATGCTTTTAGAGTAATTGCTGGTGATTTTGTAACTACAGAAGATGGTACAGGTATAGTACACACCGCTCCTACTTTTGGTGCAGACGATGCTAGGGTTGCCAAGTTAGCTACGCCAGAAATCCCGCCAATGTTGGTGTTGGATGATAAAGGTAACGCCGTTCCTTTGGTAGATTTGCAAGGAAAATTTATTGCTTCTTTGGGTGGCAACTACGGCGGAAAATATGTTAAAAACGAGTACTACGCAGATGGATTAGCTCCAGAGAAATCTGTTGATGTTGAAATTGCTATTCAGTTAAAAGAAGAAAATAAAGCTTTTAAAGTAGAAAAATACGTCCACACCTACCCTCATTGCTGGCGTACAGACAAACCAGTTTTATATTATCCGTTGGACAGCTGGTTTATCAAAACTACCTCGGTTAAAGAAAAAATGGTTGAGCTTAACAAAACCATTAACTGGAAACCAGAAGCAACCGGAACCGGTCGTTTTGGCAATTGGTTAGAGAACTTGGTTGATTGGAACTTATCTCGCTCTCGTTACTGGGGTACGCCATTACCAATCTGGCGCACAGCGGATGGTTTAGAAGAAAAATGCATTGGTTCTATAGCAGAGCTGAACGAAGAAATACAAAAAGCAGTTGATGCTGGATTTATGCCTGCGGGTTTCGAGCTAAAAGACATGCACCGCCCTTATGTTGATGATGTAATTTTAGTGTCGGCCAAAGGCGAAAAAATGACCCGCGAAGCAGACCTTATAGATGTTTGGTTTGATAGTGGCGCTATGCCTTATGCTCAATGGCACTTCCCTTTTGAAAATAAGGAAGAGTTCGAGAATGCTTATCCGGCAGATTTTATAGCCGAAGGTGTGGATCAAACTCGAGGTTGGTTCTTTACCTTACATGCTATAGCTGTAATGTTAAGCGAAAGTAGCGAAGAGATTAAAGCTATTAACAAACACGTAAATAACTTAGGCGTTGCTTATAAAAATGTGGTGTCTAATGGATTAGTGTTAGATAAAAACGGCAACAAAATGTCTAAACGTTTGGGCAATGCGGTTGATCCTTTTAGCACGATTGACACCTACAGTGCCGATGCTACGCGTTGGTACATGATATCGAACGCATCACCTTGGGACAATTTAAAGTTTAGCTTAGACGGGTTGGATGAAGTACGCCGTAAATTCTTCGGAACGCTTTACAACACCTACTCTTTCTTCGCATTATATGCCAACATAGATAAGTTTGAAATTGATTTAGATAATCAAACGCCTATTGCCAATCGTAGCGAATTAGACCGTTGGATTTTATCTTTATTGCAAACATTAATTAAAGAAGTTGACGAAAGTTACGAAGCTTACGAACCTACCAAAGCCGCTAGAGCAATACAAACTTTTGTTGACGAACATTTAAGTAATTGGTACATCCGCTTATCTCGTCGCCGTTTTTGGAAGGGCGAAATGACGGAAGATAAAAAAGCTGCCTACGAAACGTTATTTACTTGCTTAACCAGCATTGCACAATTAATGAGCCCGGTAGCGCCATTTTTTGCCGATTGGTTATATCAAAATTTAGTTGATGCAAACCCGAAAGTGCATAGTGCAAAATCGGTGCATTTAACTATTTGGAACGAAGTTGACGAAACGTTAATCGACTACGATTTGAACGAACGTATGGAATTGGCTCAAAATATTTCTTCTATGGTATTATCATTAAGAAAGAAAATGAGCATAAATGTTCGCCAGCCATTAGCAAAGGTTCTTATCCCGGTATTGGATGATAATTTCCAAGTTAAAGTTGAGTTGGTGAAAGATTTAATTTTATCGGAAACTAATATCAAGGATATAGATTTTATCAAGGATACGGCTGGATTTATCAAAAAGAAAATCAAACCAAACTTTAAAGCCTTAGGCACAAAAGTTGGAAAGGATATGAAATTGGTAACAGAAGCAATTAATAAAATTACGCAAGAAGAACTAACTCAGTTTGAGAAAGAAGGCTCTTTCGCTATACGCGATACCCAATATGAAATCTCGTTAACTGATGTAGAAATTATTGCTGAGGATATTCCGGGGTGGCAAGTAACCAATTTGGGGAGTTTAACTGTTGCGCTAGACGTAACTATAACTAACGAATTGAAACAAGAAGGCTTATCGCGTGAGCTGATTAATCGCATTCAGAACTTAAGAAAGGAATTGAATTTCGAAGTAACAGATCGCATTACCATAAGTTTACAAGAAGATAACCTAATTGCTCCGGCAGTGCTGGCTAACAAAGCCTACATTTGCGCCGAAGTTTTAGCAGATGACATAAAATTCGAACAAAATATTAATAACGCAAACCAAATCGTAATTGAAGATGTTGAACTACAGATTTTAATTGCCAAACACTAAATTATTATGGAAAAAACTGAGAAAACCCGCTATTCTGATAGCGAATTACAAGAGTTTAAAGAGCTAATCCAAGGAAAACTAAAAAGTTCAAGAGAAGAGTTTTTATCACTTACTTCATCATTAAGTAGCCCAAATTCCCATGGCACGGAAGATACTTCTGGTGCATATAAAACATTAGAAGATGGTTCTGCAACACTAGAGAAAGAACAAATTAACCAGTTGGCTGCCCGTCAGAAAAAATTTATCGACAACCTAGAGGCAGCTCTAGTGCGAATTGAAAATAAAACTTACGGCATTTGCAGAGAAACAGGGAAATTGATCCAAAAAGAACGCTTAATGGCTGTGCCACATGCAACATTAAGTATGGAAGCAAAACTTAAACAAGGTTAATGAAAGGCTATACAAAACCCTTACTACTTATATTCTTTGTACTACTTGCCGATCAAGTTTCTAAAACTTGGGTAAAAACCAATATGTACTTAGGCCAAGAATTTAAAATAATTGGCGATTGGTTTATTATCCATTTTACAGAAAACAATGGAATGGCCTTTGGTTTGGAGTTTGGTGGCGAATTCGGGAAACTTGCACTTTCGCTTTTTAGGGTAATTGCAGTGGCTGGTATCGCCTACGGCTTACACTACCTTATTAAACGCCATTATCATCGCGGTTTAATATTAAACGTTGCATTAATATTTGCTGGGGCTTTAGGCAACATTATAGATTCTGTTTTTTATGGCGTAATCTATAAATACGAAACTTTGTTTCATGGCAGGGTGGTAGATATGCTTTATTTTCCAATTATTAAAGGCACTTTCCCAACTTGGTTCCCATTTTGGGCAAACGAACCTTTTGAGTTTTTTAGGCCCGTTTTTAATTTGGCCGACGCTGCAATTTCAGTTGGCGTTATAGCTATATTAATCTTCCAAAAAACTTATTTTAAAGAAGAGGTTAACGACGAAATTGGAATTAACAACGAAACTGTTGAAGATTAACAATAAACATAAATTCATTTAAAAAAAGCCTGCGAATAAACTCGCAGGCTTTTTTTATATTTGAATAAAGCCCTATATAAATTACATGAAAAAAATCTCCTTACTCACAACCTTAATTTTTCTTTTTTTCGTTACGGTAACCATGGCGCAAAAAAGCCTTTTTGATGGTAAAACGCTTAAAGGTTGGCACAGCGATGTTCCTGCAAAAGATAAAGACGCAAAAACTCCTGATGCTTTTATTGTGCGCAATGGATTACTGGTTAGTTTAGGCGAACCTAGAGGCCATCTTATTACCGATGCGATTTACGAGAATTATAGATTAGAGGTGGCATATCGCTTTGCGGGAAAACCTGGAAACTGTGGTGTTTTGGTACATGCTTCCAAACCTAGAGCGCTGTATGAGATGTTTCCGAAATCTTTAGAAGTACAAATGCAACATAAGGATGCAGGAGATTTCTGGTGTATTGACGAAGACATTGCTGTGCCAGATATGGAAACAAGGCGTGGACCAAAAGAAACTTGGGGAACTGTTGCAGGTAAATCTCGTAGAATAAAAAACTTAACAGACGACAGTGAAAAGCCACTTGGCGAATGGAATACAATGATTATAGAATGCTATAAAAATTCAGTTAAAGTATGGGTTAATGGCATCTTAGTAAACGAAGGTACTAATTGCACTGCTGATAAGGGACAGATAGCTTTACAAGCAGAAGGTGCTGAGGTTGAGTTTAAAAAACTAATGCTGAAAAAAATTAAAAAGTTGAGCTAAAAACACCGAAATGAAATTTGATATACAGCCTACACTTGAAAATGAAACAGTAAAACTCGTTCCTTTAGCTAAAGATGATTTTGAGCTTTTATTCAACGTGGCATCAGATCCGCTGATTTGGGAACAACATCCAAATAAAAATCGTTACCAAAGAGAAGTATTTAAGAATTTCTTTGAGGGAGCACTTGAATCTAAGGGTGCTTTTATTATTTACGAGCAAACCACAAATAAAGTTGTAGGAAGTTCTCGTTATTATGATTACGACCCAATAACCAACTCGATATTTGTTGGCTATACCTTTATTGCGAGAGAATTTTGGGGAACACAAGTTAATGCCGCGATAAAAAAGCTGATGTTCGATTATGCTTTTGAGCATGTAGAAAAAGTTTTGCTTCATATTGGCGCAACAAATTTCAGATCGCAAAAAGCAATAGAAAAAATGGGTGCCAAAAAAGTTGATGAACAAGAAGTTGCTTACTACGGAGAGCCAAATCGGTTAAACTTCGTCTATCAGGTAACTAACGATGAATGGTATAAAAGAGCAACCGCAACTCAATAAATTCAACACAAATTAATCTATTGATAAACTGCTCTTTAGCCATGTGTTTAGTACAAATAAAAAATAGGCTATGGAATTGGTACGATTTTTACATCTGATTTGTAAACACACACAAATAAAATTAATAGAAATGAAAAAGTTATTAGCCCTTGCTTTCGTAGCAATATTAAGTTTAAACTCATTTGCTCAGACTGCAGATTTAAGAAAAAAAATTCACGTAAGCGGTAGTGCGGAAACAGAAGTAACTCCAGATATTATCTATATCGGTATTTCTTTAAAAGAATATTTTAAAGACAATAACTCGAAGAAAAAAGTAGACATTACCACTCTTGAGACTCAATTGTATAATGCTGTTCTAAAAGCTGGCATAGCTAAAGAAGATTTAATGGTAAACAATGTATCTAGCTATAACTACGCCACAGAGAAAAAGAAAAATCCTGATTTTTTAGCTAGCAAACAATACCGTTTAAAAGTTGCCGACCTAAACAAGTTTAACGCAATTTTAGAAAGTTTAGATGCGAAAGGCGTAGCAAACACAAATGTAGAAAGTTATGACTACAGCAAAATTGAAAGCCTTAAAAAAGACTTAAAGATTAAAGCTCTTTTAGCTGCTAAAGAAAAAGCTACCTATATGGTTACCGCTTTGGGAGAAAAAATTGGTGGTGTAATTGAAATACAAGATGGTGGCGACAATATGATACAGCCTATGTATAGAAACTATGCAATGAAAGCTGAAATGGCTGATGCGAGCGCTGCACCCGAGCTGGATTTTAAAAAAATAAAATTGAATTTTACAGTAAACGTGGTATTTGAGATCAAATAACCTGAAAACCTCTAAATTTTAGCATTTTTAAAACCTACCATAAGTTTTTTGGTAGGTTTTTTGTTTGTAAGTTAAAATATCAGCAAGCTGATATTAGAAATGCAGAAAAGGTTACATTTGATTTTACTGCAACATCACATTCTTAATTAAAAAACAAAAATTATGAAAAAATTTATTTACTCGTTGGTTTTAATCTTTACGTTAGGTGTTAGTGCAAATACAGCTTCTGCTGCAGACAGCAAAAAACCTAAAACCGAACTTACAGCTGAGCAGAAAGTCCAGTTCGAAAAAATTACTTCTAGAGTGGAGGAAATCCGTAACATGGATAAATCTAACTTATCTAGAGCGGAGAAAAAAGCTTTGCGTAAAGAATTAAGAGAAATGAAAGATCAAGCTCGTGCTTTATCTGGTGGCGTTTATCTATCAGTTGGCGCAATCATTATCATCATTTTATTATTAATTTTGATTTTGTAAGCACACGAACACTATTATAAAAAAGCCCTCCCAAATTAATTTTGGAGGGCTTTTTTATTTTTCATACCCAACTCGGCTTTGTACCTAATGCGCAACATAATTGTATCGCATTAAGATTCCGCTTTTTTGGAGAGTGAAGAATTTTTGTGTTAATCGATTATATCAAATCCAGTATATTTTCTTAAAACTTCCGGTACTATAATACCGCTTTCACTTTGGTAATTTTCTAAAATAGAAGCTACAATGCGTGGTAAAGCTAATGCACTTCCATTTAAAGTATGTGCCAGCTGTGTTTTTCCTTCTTTACCTTTAAAACGCAATTTCAATCTATTACTTTGGTAGGTTTCAAAATTCGATACAGAAGAAACTTCTAACCAACGCTGCTGAGCTGCGCTCCAAACTTCCATATCATAAGTCATTGCAGAAGTAAAGCCCATGTCGCCTCCACACAAGCGTAATACACGATAGTGCAAGCCTAATTGTTGCAACAATGATTGCACGTATGCACTCATATCCTCTAACGTTTCATAAGATTTGTCGGGATGCGAAATTTGCACTACTTCTACCTTATCAAACTGATGTAACCGGTTTAAGCCGCGAACATGAGCACCGTAAGAACCTGCCTCCCTACGAAAACAAGGCGTGTAGGCAGTATTTTTAATTGGAAGGTCTTCCTCCTTTAAAATCACATCGCGGTACAAATTAGTTACCGGAACTTCCGCCGTCGGAATTAGATATAAATCGTCTACAGTTGAGTGGTACATTTGGCCTTCTTTATCTGGCAACTGACCTGTTCCAAATCCCGAAGCAGCATTTACCATATGTGGCACTTGCATTTCTTTGTAACCCGCAGCCGTAGCGCTATCTAAAAAGAAATTAATCAAAGCACGTTGCAGCCTGGCTCCTTTTCCTTTATAAACAGGAAAACCTGCGCCCGTAATTTTTACGCCTAGTTCAAAATCAATAATATCGTATTTTGCTGCCAACTCCCAATGAGGCTTTGCATCAATATATAAGCTTGCAGGCTCGCCATGCGTTAAAACAATTTCATTCTCTTCTGGCGTAGCACCAGTTTTTACTAAATGATAAGGCAAGTTAGGCAACTGAACAACTAAGTTAAATTGATTTTCTTCCAGTTCATTTAATTTCTCTGTTAACGATTTAATTTGCTCTTTATAGTTAGCTGTGTTTGTTTTAACAACTTCAGCCTCTTCTTTCTTGCCATTACGCATTAGCTCGCCAATTTGTTTGGCAGCTAAGTTCGCTTCTGCAGAAATACTATCCAACGAAGTTTGAGTTTGGCGACGTTCTTCATCTATGGAAATGATTTGATCTACCAATTCGGGTTGTTTAAAATTGCGCACTTTTAAGCGCTCCAAAACTTTCTCTCTATTTTCGCGGATATAGTTAACTTGCAGCATTATTTTAATTTTTCACAAAGATAGTTTTTAAAGGCGAAAGGCAAAAGGTTTAAGGCATAAGCGTAACGAAGCATATTATACTAAAAACCCCAACCCCTCCCTAAACCCTAAACCTGATGAGCGGAATACTTTATCTCGTACCCACCCCAATTGGAAACCTGGAAGACATGACTTTTAGGGCGATTAGAATATTAAAAGAAGCAGACGTTATACTGGCGGAAGACACTAGAACTAGTGCACCCATGCTAAAACATTTTGGGATTGATAAAAAAGCCTACTCGCACCATCAGCATAATGAACATAAAGCCACTGCCGAAATAATTAAATTTTTAAAGGAAGGAAAAATGGTTGCTTTGGTTTCTGACGCAGGTACGCCTGCGATTTCAGATCCGGGATTTTTCTTGGTAAGAGAGGCACTGAAAAACGAAATTGAGGTAAATTGTTTGCCCGGGGCGACAGCTTTTGTACCAGCTTTGGTTAACTCTGGCCTGCCCAGCGATCAATTTGTTTTTGAGGGATTTCTTCCTGTTAAGAAAGGTAGACAAACGAGATTAAAGTTATTGGCGGAAGAAGAAAGAACTATGATTTTTTACGAAAGCCCACATCGGTTATTAAAAACATTAGAAGAATTTGCCAGTTATTTAGGTGAAGATAGACAGGCATCTGTAAGTAGAGAGCTTACCAAAATTTACGAAGAGACCGTTCGTGGCACAGTATTAAAAATAAAATCACACTTCGAAAACAATATATTAAAAGGAGAATTCGTAATTTGTGTAGCTGGAAAAGACTTGGCAAAGGACAAAGCATCAAAGAATAAAGACAAGTATAAAAAAGAAGATTAAAGAAATTCCTCAGCAAGGCTTCTGTTTAAAAGGAAGTACATGAGCTAAAAGAAAATAAAATGAATTCAATAGATAGATTTTTAAGCGACGAGCAAGACCCAAAAGCGGTTGAAAAAGTAATCGGAAAATTAAATGATTTACTAACCAGTGGCGAAGAACTTTTGTATTTAGCTGTACAAAAAAAACCAGCTGTAAATTTGTTACCAGATAGCATTGCAATTAGCAATAAACGAATTTTTTATTGTGAGCCAGGAAATCTTGGCCTAACCATGAACTTCAAGGATATCTCTTGGAAAAATGTTAAGGAAGTTTCTTTTAAGGAAGGACTTTTAGGCTCTAAATTTATCTGTGTACCACAGTCTGGAGAAAATATCGTTACAGATTTTATTCCAAAGGCTCAAGTACGCAAGTTACACCAGGCTGCCAACGAACAACTAGAGCAATACAAAGAGTTGTTAAGACAACAGAAACTAGAAGAAAACAGAGCAACAGCATCGGCAATTAATGTACCGCCGGTTGCGGAGAGTTTTTTTCAGGCACCTATTGAAATTGAAGAAGCAGTGGTAATTGCCCCTGCGCAAATTGAAGAACCTGAAGATGAAACAACCTTAAAATTAAGAAAGTTAAAAACGCTTTACGATAAACAACTGATTACCTTAGATGAATACGAAAGTAAAAAATCTGCCATTTTAGATAGTTTGTAATCTCTTTACGTCGCCCTGATTTTTATTCTAGCGTCTGTTTTTAAACGAAGAGAGCAGCCATAGATGCTGAACTAAATTTAGCATGACGACACACATCGCAATGACGAACCAAACAATGACCAAAAAACAAACTTATCTATTAGCCTTGCTTAGCGCATTTTTAATGTGGTTGGCTTGGCCACCACATAATTGGCTAGCCCCTATCCTCCTTGTTGGTTTAGTACCATTATTCGTTGCGCTACATCAAATCATCAATAAAAAAGAAACTAAAACGGGTAAAAAAGTTTTCTTAACTGCCGGATTAACGTTTCTAGTTTGGAACACGGCAAGCATTTACTGGGTTTTTAACTCTATCAATGCGGTAAATACAGGTGTGGTTGGCACCATAATTTCACTTTTAGTTTCGCTTATACCATATTGTTTAGGCGCTTTTTTAATGACATCAGGATTTTGGCTTTATTATCGCCTAACTAACTATACCAACAAATACCTTAGCTATTTAGGGTTGATCTCATTTTATGTAGCTTTAGAGTATTTACACGAAAGTTGGGATCTGGCCTTCCCCTGGATGACGTTAGGCAATGGATTTGCAGGCTTGCACCAATTGGCGCAGTGGTATGAGTTTACAGGGGTTTATGGTGGCTCCATTTGGATTTTATTAAGCAATATCTTGGCTTTCGAACTTTATAATGCCTATAAAACCAAACAACGGGTTGGCAAAACTGCCATAGCCTTAGTTGCTACCATTGTTTTACCCATAGTAACCTCGCTTTACATATATTCAAACTACAAAGAAAAATCAGTACCGGTAAATGTGGTGGTGGTTCAGCCTAACATAGACCCTTATGATAAATACGGTGAAATTTCTGCTACCGAACAACTGCAAATTCTAGCAAAACTATCAGACTCGGTTGGACAGGTAAATACCGAATATTTTGTTTGGCCAGAAACTGCGATACCCAATTATGCAGACGAAGATAAAATTCGTGCTAACGGAGATTATATTAAAACGCAGGAATTTTTAAGTAAATATAAAAATGGAACATTAATAACCGGAATAGAAAGTAGGAAATTTTACGATGATCAAAAAACGTTATCAGCCAAAGTAAATCCAAATGGCGGCTTTTATGATAATTTTAATACGGCAATGCAAGTAGAAAATTCTGCAAATGTCCAGTTTTACCATAAATCTAAACTCGTTCCTGGCGTAGAGAAATTACCTTTTCCAACAGTGTTATCTTTCTTAGCTCCTGTTTTCGACAAATTAGGCGGCAGTGTTTCTGGCTGGGGATGGCAAGACAAGCCGGGTGTTTTCTATTCACAAGGCGGTGTTGGAGTTGCTCCTGTTGTTTGTTACGAATCTTTATGGGGAAGCTGGATTGGCGAATCGGTTAAAAACGGCGCACAGTTTATAACCATTATTACAAACGATGGTTGGTGGGGAAATACATCGGGCAAAGACCAACATTTGCTTTATGCTAAGCTAAGAGCAATTGAAACACGCAGATGGGTTGCCAGATCGGCAAACACTGGTATATCAGGTTTTATAAATCAACGAGGTGATGTAGTTCAGCAATCTAAATGGTGGACAAGATCTGCGTTAAAAGCAGACATCAACCTAAATGATAACCTTACCATTTACGTAAACAACGGAGATTACCTAGCGAAAATATTTTCGTTTTTAGCCGTATTGTTAGCATTAATTATTCCTTATAGAAAATGGGTAAAAAAATAATCTTCTCAATACTCTTACTGTTATCATTCGGCTTTAGTGCCAAAGCTCAAGAATATTTAGATAGCATAAAAAGTCAGTCTACTCAAATGGTTAATGCTTTTTCTAAAGGTGATTATGGTAAACTACTTGAATTTACACATCCTTCTATTATT
This sequence comes from Pedobacter namyangjuensis, assembly GCF_003313325.1. Taxonomy (GTDB): domain Bacteria; phylum Bacteroidota; class Bacteroidia; order Sphingobacteriales; family Sphingobacteriaceae; genus Pedobacter; species Pedobacter namyangjuensis. The sequence continues at coordinate 235,931 of NZ_QMHQ01000004.1, forward strand.
AAAATAATGGGTGGAAAAGAAACTGCAACAAGACTTTTAGACACCGCTCTTCACCAGCTTAAAGAGTCTGGAATAACTGTAGAAGAGGCCAAAGTAGGAGATATCATACAGTCGCTCAAATCAAACGATACTATTCAATGCATGCTTCCGCAATACCTTAAAATGAAAATGGGCGATAAATTTTACAGTTCTAAAAATTACCTGTTGGGAATTTCTTATAACAACGGAAAACGATGGTATTTTATAGATACAAATGGTGGTACTGAGGAAAGCATAAGAAAAATGATTCCGGAAATTAGTAAGGAAATAGTTTTTCTGGAAGCTGAAAAAAGCTTTAATTAAGCCATGGGGAAAGTTAACAAAACCAGATTGATAATCTTATTCGCCATCATTTGCGTTAATGTTGCATTAGACCAAGTTTCTAAAGCAATTGTTAGAAACGAAATTAGCTACCAAGAACAGATCAGCATTATAGAAAATCATTTTATTTTAACCAGGGTAGAAAACACAGGGGCTTTTTTAAGCGCAGGCCATAATTTACCAGAGATTATTCGATTTCTATTGTTAACCGCTTTGCCTATCGCTGTTTTGGGTTATGGCCTATACTTCTTAATCAGCAACAAAAATATACCAACTAAAATGCAAATTGGAATCTCTTTTTTAATTGGCGGAGGAATTGGCAATATTTACGATAGAATTGTTCACGGTTCGGTAACCGATTTTCTCTTTATAGACTTCGGAATTTTCAAAACCGGAATCTTCAACGTTGCCGATATGTCTATAATGTTTGGAATTGGCCTTTTACTACTCCAATCCTTTTTACAGAAAAAAGCTGTTTAAACATCTAAAAATCAGTTATTTGAATATTATTTATTTTTCTATATTTGAAGTTCATCTATAGAAAAATACAATGACAAACGAAAATCAACAACCAGAAGAAGAAAAAAGTTTTTTCGACAATTTATCGGATAAATTTGAAGAATTAAAAGACAAAGCAGAGGATAAATTCGAGGCCTTAAAAGATCAGGCAGAAGAGAAGTGGGATGAATTGAGTGATAAAGCCACACTTGCAGCCGACGAAGCAAAGGTTAAGTTTAATGAGCTTAAAGATCAAGCCGAAGATAAGTGGGATGATTTAACAAACGATAAAGAGGTTAAATAGTTGTAAATTATCTTCTAAACAAAAAATCCCAGTTCTAATAGAGCTGGGATTTTTTGTTAGGCTGTATATTTTCCAACAATAGGCATTCTTCGGCCCATACCAAAAGCCTTAGGTGAAACTCTTAAAATTGGTGGCGTTTGATAACGTTTAAACTCGGCCAAGTTTACCATACGTAAAATACGGTGTACCAAAGCCTCGTCATAACCAGCAGCAATTATTGCTTTAGAACCTTTTTGCAATTCAATATGCTCAAACAAAATCCTATCTAAAATTCCATAATCAGGCAATGAATCTGAATCTTTCTGATCTGGCCTCAATTCTGCCGAAGGAGGTTTGACAATCGTATTTTCTGGAATAAGTTCACCATCTTTATTAATATACCTTGCAACCTCAAAAATCTGCGTTTTGTAAACATCGCCTATTACACCAATTGCGCCACACATATCGCCGTACAGCGTACCATAACCCACCGCACATTCGCTTTTGTTAGATGTATTTAATAAGATATAACCGAACTTGTTTGACATTGCCATTAAAACAATACCACGGCAACGAGCCTGTATGTTTTCTTCTGTTAAGTTAAACGGTAAACCCGCAAAAGGTTTTGCCAGCATACTGTCAAACGCATCAGCAGCTTCTTTAATGGGTACAATTTCATGCTTGCAGCCAAAATTATTAACTAAATCCAACGCATCTTTAATAGAATGATCTGTGGAGTACTTCGAAGGCATTAAAACTGCCATCACATTTTCTGGTCCTAAAGCTCTACAGGCTAAAGCGCAAACAACGGCAGAATCTATTCCGCCAGAAAGACCTAAAACTGCTTTTGTAAATCCAGACTTTCCAAAATAATCCTGTATTCCCAATATTAAAGCATCGTGAATTTGGCTGATATCCGATGCTCGCTCTACCGCTGGATATTTATTTTTTACGTTTTGTACTTCATCCAAATCAAATACCTGAAGATCTTCTTCAAAATATTTCATTTCTGCCTTTACATCACCTGCTTCGTCAAAAACCAAAGATCCACCATCAAAAATAATTTCAGTTTGGGCACCTACTTGATTAACGTAAAACAGCGGTAAATTATACTTCTTGGCATTATCAGAAAGTACTTGAATACGGTTTTCGTCATGCCTGTAATTAAATGGCGAAGCTGCAATATTGATCATTAAATCTGGCGATTCTTTAATCAATTCATCCATTGGGCAAGAAACGTATAACGGATTGTCGTTAATGTTCCAAAGGTCTTCGCAAATGGTTAGCGCAATCTTTTTGCCTTTAAAATCTACACATTCAAATTTCGTATTTGGCTCAAAATACCTGTACTCGTCAAAAACATCGTACGTGGGCAAAAGTGCTTTCTTAATTACTTTCTCAACTTTACCTTCACTAATAAAATACGCTGCATTATATAAATCTTTACCTTCTAAAACCTCGTTTTTAATTGGCAAACCAACAATACAGGCAATATCTACACAATGCGTTGCAATTTTTTGCGCAGCCTCGTCACAAAGCGAAATAAAGTCTGTAAACTCCAAAAAATCACGAGGCGGATAACCGCAAATTGCCAGTTCAGCAAACACAACAATATCAGCTCCTTTGGTTTTAGCCAAATTGATATTTGTTATAATATGATTGGTATTATGTTCGAAATTACCAATGTGATAGTTAAGTTGTGCTAATGCTATTTTCATCTATGATTAACCTAAATAATTGTTTCTATTTAAAAGAAAACACCAATATTAATACCCACGTAATGGTTACGAACACTGTTTTTGTTAGTAGAAATATTGGTAAAACCGTTATTCAAAGACAAACCAGCCATAATGCTTGTTTTCTCATCAATGTCATATTCTGCTCCACCGCCAATAATTAAACCAGCACGGTAAAAACGTGTCCAGTCAGATGAATTAACATCGTCAGCAATCATATTATTACCTACAGAAGCATCTTGCCTAGCACCAATCTTAAAATCGTTAGATAAGCCAAACTGACCATACCATCTTACATCGCCAATTTTATTTGTTTTTAATTTAACAGTTAGCGGAACTTCGATATACTGCATTTTGTATTTCAAATCGTAAGCGGTATTTGCACCGGTAACATGATAGGGTAAAGCATTAATTTCTGTGCTTTTACCATTAATAGTTGTAATAGTTAAGCCAGTTGCAAAGCTATAGTTTTCTGCAAAGTTAAAATCTCCGATCAATCCGTAAGAAAAACCTAAGCTTACGCCATCCGATTTTCCATTTTCTGCTTTAATAAAACCTAAAGTTGGGTGTGCGGTTAAGCCTAGTCTAAAACCAGAGAATACCTCTTGGCCATATACATTCGCCGTAAAAATTAAGCATACTAAAGCAATAAGTGTTTTTTTCATCGTACTTGTTTTTATATTTGTTATTAATGAATGAAAAAGGGAGATTACCGCAAATCTATTTAATTTTTTTATCTATCTGCATAATTATTTCGTGCAAACCAGCTAAGAAACCGGACGTAAGCAATATTAAACTCGATATAAAAATCGAACGTTTTGAACAAGATCTGTATCAAGGAAAAGGGGAAAATATTGCAGAAACAGACCAGAAACTTCAGTCTAAATATGGGTATTTTTATGATGATTTTGTAAAGCGAATGGTAGGAACCCCAGATTTACAAGGTGCAGAAGTTTTAGATATACTATATAAAAATCAAGCCTTTACAGATTTATATAAGGAAATTGACAGCGTTTACCCAAACCTAAATCAGGCTGAAAAGGATTTAACAGAGAGTTTCAAATACATTAAATATTATTATCCGAAAACCAAAATACCGCGTTTTATTTCTTTCCTATCGGGATTTGCTTATCAAGTACCAATTGGCGACAATTATATAGGTATTGGCTTAGATATGTTTTTAGGCAAAGACAGTAAATTTTACAAAGCAATTGTACAAAGCGTACCAATGTACGCCTCAAAAAGGTTTACTCCAGCGTATATTGCACCAAGAGTTACAGAAGTTTTTGCTCGCGAAGAACTTTTTAAAGAGCGAGATGAAGACCAAACTTTATTGTCTAAAATGATTTTTAATGGCAAGATACTTTATTTTTTAGATCAGGTTTTACCAGAACGCGTTGCCGACTCTGTAAAAATTGGCTATACTGACAAGCAAATTAGCTGGAGCAAAAATTACGAAGGCAATATTTGGGGCTACTTTTTAGAGAACGATTTACTCTACCAAACCGATATGCAGAAAATACAGGTTTATTTAACTGATGGGCCTTTTACGCCGGGCATTGGCGAAAAAGAATTTTCTGCGCCTAAACTTGGTGTTTGGTTAGGCTGGCAAATAGTTAAGCGGTATATGGAAGAAAACCCGAAGGTTACTTTACAACAATTAATGGAAGAAACCGATGCACAAAAAATACTAACGCAATCTAAATACAAACCAAAAGAAGGCTAATAACTAAATACCTAACTTGAACCAAAAAAAGCATGTCTGAAAATAATGTTTTAAAAACCGACAAGAAAATCGGCATTGTATTATCTGGTGGTGGCATTAGAGGTATTGCTCATTTAGGCGTGTTAAAAGCAATCGTAAACACTGGAATTAAAATTAGTCATGTTAGCGGTACTAGTGCAGGTTCTATTGCCGGTTCGTTCTTTGCTGCTGGCATAGACCCAGAAGAAGGTTTAAACATCTTTATAAAGACTAAGCTTTTACGTTTCATTCGCCCTGCTTTAGGCTCGTTAGGCTTAATCAACATAGAAAACGTTAGAGATATTTTAAAAGATTATTTCCCGACGGATAAAATAGAAGCGCTAAAAATTCCGCTTACCATTTGTGCAACCAATTTTAGCCAAGGCACTGTTAGCTACTTTAGCGAAGGACCGCTAATTAGGTCTATTCTTGCGTCGAGCTGTATACCAGGAATTTTTAAGCCAATTATGATTGAAGACCAGATGTATGTGGATGGCGGCATTTTAAACAACTTTCCTATTGAACCGTTACTAAATAACTGCGATTACATTATTGGATCGAGTTGTAACCATTTGAAACCAGTGGATAAAATATCGAAAATTGCAGATCTCATCCAGCGTTCGGTAGTAATGTCTATCAATCATGATATGGAGCGAAAGGCAAGCCTTTGCAATGTTATGGTAGAGCCTAAAGGCATGGGAGAAATTAGCACCTTCGATATGAAAAAGGCTGAAACCATTTACTGGCTAGCTTATGAAGAAGCTTTAAAATCGATTAAAAACAATGAGAGTTTTCAGGAATTGTTAAAGCGTTAAGTCCGCTATCCCGCTTAGGAATTAAGGGAGATTAATCTCTCACCTTCTAAAACAGGAATCGCTTTGCAAATATCTAACTTAAGGCAAAACTTCACATCCTCCTCAATATTTAGTTGCTCCAATCTGTGGTTATGAGAAGATTTTTTCAAATAACCACGCAGATCATCTTTCGCTAACAAGTACATATCTTCCGCGGCAACGCAAGCATCATCAAAATGAACAAAATCTTTGCGCAAAGTATTTACTACTGCACCAGCAAACAACGTATCCTCTAAATTAAACTTATCTTTCCAGCCAGCACAAAGCAATAGCACATCCTTATCTTGCACTTTTAACCAATCGCAAAGCGATGTTAAATTAAGAAATGAACCCACTACAACTTGATGTGCACGTTCTTGCGCCAAATGCATGGCTTTTGTGCCATTTGTAGTAGTTAGCACAATAGTTTTACCCTTAACTTTTTCGGTTGTATAAGAAAAAGGAGAATTACCAAAATCATAACCTTCTACTACTTCGCCATTACGCTCAGCTGCAAGTAAGTAACCCCTATCGGCATAAGCCAAACAATCATCTACCTGCGCCACCGGAATTATTGCTTCTGCGCCATTATCGATGCCGTAAGTAATAGAAGAAGTTGCCCGTAAAATATCGATAACTACAACAATACTTTTCTCAATAGTATATAAATCTAACAGCGCCGGTGTAAGGCAAACTTCAATGGTTCTAGACATATTTTTGGTATATAGTTATTAGTATTTAGTAGCTAGAGAAATCCAATTACTAAATACTAACTACTAAAGTATTATTTATAAAAAGGAAACTTAACTACTTTAGCCTTAATTTTCGTGTTTCTAATTTCAACAAAAATTTCTGTGCCTTCTTTGGCAAATTCTTTAGCTACATATCCCATACCAATAGCTTTTTGCAACGATGGCGATTGGGTACCAGAAGTAACTTTACCAATTACTTTACCTTGTGCATCAACAATTTGATAATCGTGACGAGGAATACCTCTATCAATCATTTCAAAGCCAACCAGTTTGCGTGTTACCCCAGCCTCCTTTTGCGCCTGCAAAGCTTCAGAATTAGTAAATGGCTTGGTAAATTTGGTAATCCATCCTAAACCAGCTTCAATTGGCGAGGTAGTATCATCAATATCATTACCGTATAAACAGAAACCCATTTCCAAACGCAACGTATCACGAGCTGCTAAACCAATTGGTTTAATACCATATTCTGCACCTGCGCTAAAAATTGCCTCCCACATTTTATCTGCATGCTCGTTATCAAAATAAACTTCAAAGCCGCCAGCTCCGGTGTAACCAGTTGCAGAAACAACTACGTTATCTATTCCTGCAAACGTTCCTTTCTTAAAAGTGTAATATTCCATCGATCCTAAATCAATGTCGGTTAAGCTCTGCAAAGCATCTGCCGCTTTCGGACCTTGAACTGCCAATAACGAAGTCTTATCAGAAATGTTGTGCATCTCTACGTTCGCTGTATTGTATTTCTTAATCCATTCCCAATCTTTATCAATATTGCTCGCATTAACAACCAACATGTAGGTTTTCTCGTCAATACGGTAAACCAACAAATCGTCTACAATACCGCCATCTTCATTTGGCAAACAAGAATACTGCACTTTACCATCAATTAGCTTAGAAGCATCATTACTGGTAACACGTTGAATTAAATCTAAGGCATTTTCGCCTTTCAAAATAAATTCGCCCATGTGGCTCACATCAAAAACACCAACAGCACTCCTAACGGTTGCATGTTCTGCATTAATGCCTTCGTAAGTAACAGGCATGTTATAACCTGCAAATGGCACCATTTTAGCGCCTAATGAAATATGTTTTTCTGTTAATGCGGTATTCTTCATTTTATGGATTTTAGATATTTGGTGGGCAAAAATACTAAGAATAGCCCAATGATTTTAGCACAATTTGCTAACTTGTAAAAATTAATCTAAACACCCGTTTTATGAAAGCAAAAATTACCCTATTAGCTATTTCCTCTATTATCGCTTTGTTTTTTTCGTGCACCCAAAAGGCAAATGAAAATGCAACTACCACTCCGCCAACAGAAGCCCAAATAAAATCAAGCAAAACTGAAATAGCACAGCTTTTAGACTCTTTAAATGCTGCAGCCGCTAATGCCGACCTCGAAAAATATTTTAGTTATTATACCGAAGATGCCACTTATAACGGAACAGATGCTACCGAAAACTGGAACAAACAATCTTTTAAAGATTGGGCAAAGCCTTATTTCGACAAAAAAACAACTTGGAATTTTACCACAGTTAAAAGGAATATTTATTTCGGTGCCCATCAAGATATTGCTTGGTTTGAAGAATTGGTAAGCACTCAAATGAAAATTTGCCGAGGCTCTGGCGTAGTGGTTAAACAAGATGGTAAATGGAAAATTCAGCAATACGTTTTATCTATGACCATACCAAATACACAATTAGACAAAGTTGTATCACTTAAAACTGCCGAAGAAGATTCGCTCTTAAAAAGCTTTAAAAAATAGTTCGCAACTTTTGCAATTAGCTCATCATTTGTTCTTTTGTGGTTAGTAATAATTATAGAAACGATTTGCATAACTTGAAAACGACCGGCAGAATTTCATCGCAATTTTAGTCCCGCTTTCCGCTTCAATCTTTTTTGCCCTTCCACAAGCTCAGGATGACAGCAAAAAAGGATTTCGCTGCAATCGGGTTTAGATAACAAAGGTTTTGTTGCTATGTACAGTTGCAATAGCAATTTATCAAATATGCGTTATTCCAGATTTCTAGTCCGTAATTCTTATCCCCAAAATATTAATAAAGCAACAACATGTCATACTGCACAGCAATTAATAACATGTCTGGCGACAGACGAGAACTGCACAAGGCTTACCACGATAAGCTTTACGGCTTCCCCATAGATAACGACAATGAACTGTTTTGCAGGTTGATTTTAGAAATTAACCAAGCCGGATTAAGTTGGGAAACTATCCTTAAAAAAGAGAGCAGTTTCAGAAAAGCCTTTGATAATTTCGATATCAAAAAAGTGGCGTCTTACACAGAAAAAGATAGAGAGAGGCTTTTAGCCGATGCAGGAATTATTAGAAACAAACTAAAAGTAAATGCTGCAATAGAAAATGCTAAAACCATTTTGGATATTCAAAAAAAACATGGTTCGTTTAAAAACTGGTTAGACGAACATCATCCAAAAACTAAGGACGAATGGATAAAACTTTTTAAAAAGACTTTTAAGTTTACTGGAGGAGAAATTGTTAACGAATTTTTAATGAGTACAGGATATTTGCCTGGAGCACATGATTTAAATTGCCCAACGCATCAACAAATTTTAACACAAAAACCAAAGTGGTTAGAACATTAATAGCTAAATGCAAGAGATAAAAATTCTTAAACCAGTTTAAGTAATTTGTAACCAAAGAAGTATAATTTAACCAAATGGAATCAAAATCTGCTAATTACGCACAGTTCTTTTTACGCATTGCACTGGCTTTTTCTTTTTTATCTGCTACTGCAGATAGATTTGGGTTTTGGGGAAAATCCGGAGAAAGTGGTGTGAGCTGGGGCAATTGGCAAAATTTTGTTAATTATTCTAATACGCTTAACTTTTTTGTACCTGCAAGTATTGGAGAAGTGTTAGCCATAATAGCTACTGCATTAGAAATAATTTTAGCCTTGTTTTTAATACTAGGTTTTAAAACAAAGTTTGCTGCAATAATTTCTGGCTTATTATTAACTGCTTTTGCATTTTTAATGTCAATTAGCGTAGGCATTAAAGCACCATTTGATTATTCTGTTTGGACTGGCGCTGCAGCTTGTTTTTTGTTGAGTATTTTTAATAACTACAAATACAGCATTGATAGTTTATTCAAAAATCGATAAATAACTATTATTCACTCCGGAATTCGTCCTACGCTAAATATAATTAAGTTAGTTAGGGCAATAAATCAATAAACTTTCTATTTTTTACATCCAATTTTCTCGGCGTACCAATTCTACCCTCCCGTACATTAAACTTGCCATCTCCCATCGCATCAATTTTATCGTAAGTTGGATTGATGATCCAATTTCCTTGCACATCAACAATACCGCTTAATTGTTTGGCGTCGTCAACAGCTACAAAATATCCTTCTTTACCAATTTCTTCTCGCTCTTTAAGCAAGTTTACAGTAACTTTTCTTAAAGTATTGGTTGGTTTTTCGTCGCGTATATATACCGTTACGTATGCTACAGGACCTGAGAAAAAATGTTTGGAGAATTCTATTGTGTTGGTATCTGCTGGCTTTTTCGGCAACTTTTCCGCCAAGAAAGATTTTAAAGCTTGAGGCGCTCTTAGGCGTTCGTGATCAATTTCCTCCACAGCCTTTTTGTAAACCGGCAATGCTTCCTTTAACCACGCAACTGTAGCTTTAGACGAAATAGAATACGCCGTACTGCCAGATTTTCTGAGTGCCCTGCCATCTTTATAAAATCCTTGTACTTCTGCAACCCTATTAGCCAAAGCTTTAGGATAGTTTATTTTTACCTCACCCGCCTCGTTACTTTTAATTTCCAGCCAGCTGTTACCTACTTTAATTTTAGGTTTTGAAAGATCTAACCGATAACCGGTACTTTTATAGTTTTTAAACCACACATCAAAATCAATGTTTCTAATTGGCTTGCTAGCATCAATTAAAAAATGATTGTATTCCAATTCATCATTTGCAGGCGAAGCATTATAGTTTGCACTTGCCACCGTACCATCCCAAAAATGCAAGACATTTGGTGTAAATTTTGGCGCATTTTCGTAAACTTCATCTATACTTAAATCTAAGCCTAATAACTCCTTTACATTTATTAAATTAAGTGATATTGATACTGCACTTTTTGGTTTCCCGAATTGGGATGCTAAAAAGAAATCTTTTTTTACGGCTGAAATAAATTCATCTTCAGAGAGGTATTTATTTTGCTGATCAGTGAAATTACGATAGTCCTTTTCATCGAAATCATTTTTTGGAATTACTGTAGTAGGCTTCAAACTAAATTCTACATCTATCTGATTCTCCGCATCTGAAATTAGGTTCTCCAAATTCTCTTTCGACTCTGCCATATCATTATCCGGAAGACTAAGGCAACCACTAAACAAAAACACTGCGCAGCAGAAAAAAACTATGTTTAGTTTGTAAGTCATTATGCAAGAATTAATTTTTCGTAAATATTTAACATCCGCTTTGCATTACTATTTATCTCGTGGTCTCTTTCGGCAGTTTTGCGAGCGTTTGCTCCTATTTCTTGCCACTTATTAGGCTGTGTTATACATTGCAAAATTGCACGGTAAAACTCGTCTGATGTGTTTGCAATCAGAATATCCTTACCGTTTTTGTAGTTAATTCCTTCGGCCGCCATGCTGGTTGCTATGATACACTTCTGCATAGCCATTCCCTCTATAATTTTAACACGCATACCGCTAGCAGAAAGCAAAGGCACAATCATTATTGCTTTCGAGTTCATAAATTCAACAGCGTCAAAAACTTCTCCCTCCACAATCAAGTTATCTGAGTCGTAATCAAAAAACTGCTTTTGCATATTTTTACCAGCAATATAAAATCTCAACTCTCGGTTAAGCGTTTCTATATCAGGCCAAATTTCATCTAAAAACCATTCTAAACCTTCTTTATTTGGGCGCCAATCCATTGCACCAAGGTGGAAAAGTGTTGGAAAGCTGGTTTTTGTGTTATCTATGTTATATTTTTCAAAATCAATAGCTACGGGAAAAACATCCAATCTGGTTTGGCAGCCCATGCGTAAAATACTGTGCCTATCTGGTTCGCTTATGGCAAATACTTGGTGAAATCTGTTAATCTGTTCGGTTTCGTAAACCTTTAATCTTCTCGATAAAAATTCTAGATACACTCTACGCGGTGTAAATCGTTCTCTCAAAGCCAAGCGTTCCCAAACATCAAATGCAATGTTGTGTGCTCTATAAATCAGCTTTGCTTTACTATGTTCTTTAACCGTTTCTAAATACGGCACAACATAAATACCTTCGAATTGGATAACGTCAAAATCCCTTTCGCGTAAAATATTTTCTAATACTTTGGCAGCTTCATCATCAAAAAACCTAGAAACATTGTAAGATTGGTTGCTGAAAATATTAAAAAATGCTCCCCAAATATTTACTTCCGTATCGATATTATAAGAATGAAAATCTATTTTCTCAAAAATTGGATCATAGATATCATCTACATCCGTTTTCTCTTTATAAGGATTAATGCTAAACAAAGTAACTTCTACCCCTAATTTTAGCAAGCCTTTAATGGTATTATACACCACAATTGGATAGCCACTATTTGGCGGAAATGGTACCTGATGAGAAAGCATGAGCAGTTTCATGCCCTGAAATTACTAATTATACTTCTTCTGTGAAAGAAATTAAAAGCTGAGGATCGCTAACGTTAAAAGTTTTACGGTGATATGGCGACATCCCAATTTCCATAACGGCTTTCCTATGCGCAATTGTTGGGTAACCTTTGTTGCTTTGCCAATTGTAATGTGGAAAATCTGTAGCCAATGTATCCATATATTCATCTCGGTGTGTTTTTGCCAAAACAGATGCTGCCGCGATATTTAGGTATTTTCCGTCGCCTTTTATTATGCAACAATGCGGAATATCGTTGTACTTTTTGAATCGATTGCCATCAATAACCAAGTGTTGCGGAAGAATAGACAATTTTTCGATTGCCCGATGCATAGCCAGAAACGATGCATTTAAAATATTTATCTGGTCGATTTCCTCGTGATCTACGAAACCAACTCCCCAAGCAAGGGCTTGCTGCTCAATTATTGGGCGCATTAAATCTCTTTGTTTATGATTTAGCTTTTTCGAATCGTTTAGTCCTTCTAAGTAAAAATCTTTGGGCAAAATTACGGCAGCAGCAACAACCGGACCGGCAAGGCAACCTCTACCGGCTTCATCGCATCCGGCTTCAACTAATTCTGTATGGTAGCAATTGATTAGCACTTTGCAAAGTTAATGATTTTATTAGAAACGCTGATTTGATAATCTAAACGCTTGTGTTCTGCCCTTTAACGTCAAAAGCATCACGTAAACCAATTGCTAAAACATTAAAGGCATAAACGGTTAACATAATGGCCAAACCGGGTAAAATGGCTAGGTAAGCGGCATCCATAATGATATAGCCATAATGTTCCTTAATCATTGTTCCCCAACTTGGCATGGGCGGTTGTGCGCCAAAACCTAAAAAGCTTAACCCGGTTTCTAACAAAATTGCCGAAGCGAAATTTGCTGATGCAACTACCAAAATTGGTCCGGCAATGTTGGGCAAAATGTGCTTTACAATTGTTCTAGTGGTAGAAAATCCTAAAGCTTTTGATGCTTCTACAAATTCAACTTCTTTTAGCGACATTACCTGTCCACGAACTAAACGAGCTACATCTACCCAAGTTGAAAGGCCCACCGCAATAAAAATTTGCCAGAATCCCTTTCCTAAAGCAAAAGATATGGCAATAACGAGCAGTAAAGATGGCAAGGACCAAACTACGTTCATAAACCAGCTGATTAAAGCATCGGTTTTACCGCCAAAATAACCGGCAATTGCTCCTAAACTTACCCCTATAAACAAAGAAATTAGCACTGCCATTAACCCTACCGACAATGAAACGCGAATGCCAAGAATGAGCCTGCTTAACAGATCTCGGCCGTAAATATCTGTGCCTAACCAAAAAGTTTGCTCATAAATATTTTTCATTTCGAAAAGCATTTGAGTATTACCCAACTTACTAGGCAACATGCAGCTGGCACAAAGCTCACGAAGCTTGTAAACTGTTGGTGTTGTATTTTTCTCCTCGCCAATATACTCGTAAGCTAAAACTTGTTCGTTAACAATTTTGTACGATGTTATGGGCACACTTTTAAATTTGGCAGGTTGGCCGTAGATCATTTTCCCAAAAAAACCAACGTCTGCCACATTATTATAGCGTTGAACAATTAAGAATTTGAATTTCGCACCCGGCTTTTCTTTGCTAATCTGTAAGCTTTGGTTATTTGCATAAGGTGTACTATCTGGTGTAATTAAGTAACCTAAAACGCCTATTAACACCATCAGCAAAATAAACACAAGTCCGCCAAAGGCGAGCTTGTTGCGTTTAAAACGTTTCCATATTTTTTTAGATGGGCTGTTGCTACTCATTTCTTACTTTACCACGCGACCTTTCCAGTTGTATTTCCCAGAATTTCCGGCTATGCCAATGTAAACAATATAAATAATATGTAAAATTGAAATTATCGGCGTTAGGACTAATAATTGTCTTCTTCTAAAAAACTTGGTAATGGTACTTAAAAAAGTTAATTCCATTCCCAGTTTAAATATCAATTGGAATACTAAAAAATGTACTGTTTCGCTTGCAGGGAAGATAATCGCCAAAATACCATTAAGGATTATGCTAACGTTAAAAAGCCAAATGCTTACACCTAAAATAATTACCGATTTATCTTTATACCTAGTACTTTTAGATGCCCATCTTTTTCGTTGCGAAATAAAATCGCCTAAGGTTGGTTTTGCATGCGTGTAAACAATAGCGTCTTCATTTTTTAGAAAACCTATTTTCTTATCATAAAGTGCAGCCATTTTATGCAATAACAGTTCATCATCTCCAGAAGCCAAATCATCTATACCTGTAAAACCGCCAACTTCAAAAAAGGCATCTCGCTCGTAAGCTAAATTAGCTCCATTGCAAGTACTCGGATTATTATTTCCAATGGTAGATGCGCCTAAACCTATTAAATAAGAAAACTCTAGCGTTTGCATTTTCTCAAACACACTTTTTTCTTCAAAATAAGCCACAGGCGAAGAAATCATCTTATAACCATTGGTTTCATAGCAAGAAACAATAGTTTTTAGCCAATTCGGGCCCATTCGGCAATCGGCATCAGTAGTTACAATCAATTTTCCACTTGCCTCGCCTATAGCCGTCTGTATGGCTTTTTTCTTGTATGAGTTTAGGGCATTAGGTTCATTTAAAACAATAAGCTTTACACCACGATCTGCAAAAGAACGAATGATTTCAGAAGTGCGATCTGTAGAATGATCGTCTATAACAATAATTTCTACGAGTGATTTTTCATAGTCTTGAGCTAAAATATCTTCTATTGTTTTTCCGATCAAAACTTCTTCGTTTCGAGCTGCAATAATTACCGAAACCATTGTTGCCGGAGCATTTCCTACAACTTTAAACCGGTTTATTTTTGCCCAACCCCTTATAAATGTAGCAATAACAAAAACATATATCAGGGTTAAAAAGACCGAAAAATAATTAACTGCGCTTAGTACTTCCAAAGAAATTTAATTTAAAAACGAAATAAGATCCTAATATAGCAGGAATAATAATATTGATTAGCCAAATACTTGCAATACATGCTACTACCGCTGTATTTTGATCGGTTACGTATTTGAAAAAGAACAAACCGGTAACACTTCTAATCCCAATATCCAATAAATCTAAAGAGGGTAAAGATGATTGAACAAAAAACAGAATGCTTACCAGCATCATAATGTCTAAAAAGTTGATGCTTGGGATCAGCCAAAGAAACATAATAAAATATTGGGTGCTAAATACAGCATATCTTGCCAAACAAAACATAAGTATTTTAAACAGTTCTGCTTTTTTATATCGAGCTAAAATTGCGTAGAACTTTTTATATTTTCTGGTAAAACGCATAGAAAGCAAAATGCCGTTTAGCCATTTTATATTAAAGTAAAAGACGATAAAGAATAGGCAAAATGCTATCGCGATAGCGCAAATTGCCAAATATAAACTTGTTTCTATGGGTACAAACCGATATACAAAAATGCAAATTGCAATGGCGCCAAAAATGTTTGTTAAAACCAGCTGACCAATATTTCCTACTGCCATGGCTACAATACCAACTATTCGTCTTTTAGGCGATAGAAAAAAAACTCTGCCTCCGTATTCGCCCAGACGGTTTGGAGTAAATACAGCCCAGGTTAAGCCGCAAAAAACAGATTCTATAGCAAGCCAAAGTCTTATTGGTTCTATTTGTTTAATTAACCGTTGCCATTTAATTGCTTCTAAGCCCCAATTTACCAACATGAGCAAAACAACGGAACCTATTGCAAGCCATATTTGTGTTGAGGGCATGGTTTGCAATAAGGAAACAAATTTCTTTAAATCGTTATTAGCAATGAGTTTTATATAGATAAACCAAAAGGCAAAAAGTACTATTGCAATTTTTAAAATTATGGAAAGTGATTTTTTGAATCCTGTTGTCAATTTTTTGCGCTTTTGAACTGCAAATATGCTTAATATTGTGTTAATGTTGGCTGAAAAAAAAGAGCGAGTAATTATGGGTATAGATCCAGGTACTGCAATTATGGGTTATGGTGTTGTTTTAGAGAAAGGTAGCAAGATAGAATTGGTTACGATGGGTATTGTTAGGATGGATCATTTAGACGATCATTTTTTAAAACTCCAACGCATTTTCGAAAAAACCATGAGCTTAATTGATGAATATAAACCAGATGTTTTAGCAATTGAAGCTCCCTTTTATGGTAAAAATATTCAGGTAATGTTAAAATTAGGCAGGGCACAAGGCATTGCAATGGCGGCCGCTTTGTCTAGAAATATTTCGGTAACTGAATATGCACCACGTAAAATAAAACAATCTATTACCGGAAAAGGCACAGCAAGTAAAGAGCAAGTAGCTCTAATGCTTCAACGGTTATTGAATTTTAAAGAAACACCAGAATTTTTAGATGCTACAGATGGCTTAGCCGTAGCGGTTTGCCATTCTTTTCAAAGAATTAACACTTCAGCGGGAAGCAAAAAATCTTACTCTGGTTGGGATGCCTTTGTACAAGACAACAAGAAACGGATTAAGTAAAACACAAAAGGAAAAGCAAAAAAGAATATAGCCGTCATTATAAAAGTAAAAGCTTTGTTTATTAAACGTTTCTTTTGCACAACCAAGCCATAAACGAAGTAATTATCGCATAAGGCAAAAGAAAAACTAAGAATATCAAAAAATCTTCTCTATAGGTTTAAATGTTAATTTTATCAATCTACATTACCAACCGGTCGAACTTTTTGAAAAGCTTTTTTTTGAAAATGAACGTACATTATTTCATAGGTACTGCAGTCCCGCTATCGCCCATAGTCCTCTCCCGATAAAATCGGGATTGCGGGCTATTTAGCTCTATCGGGTTTAAGAACAATGGTTTTACGCCTTGGCAAACCTGCCAATAGCAAATTAACAGTGTAAAATAGCCCCGATATAACGAAAATACTTTTGTGGAAACCCAATAAGCTTTTTTCCGCTTATTGGGTAACAAAAGATTGTAGTGTTAGCGGGACTATCGGTTAAAAAGCGCCACAGGTTTTACGCTACTTAGAGATATTTTGTGGTTTGTTTTTGCTTCTCAGGTAATACTTAACTCCAAAGAACACAGCAAATCCGGCTATAAAAAACATCCACAAATGCGACAGAACGAGAATCAATTCTTTAAAATAATTCCAGCCATCAATTAAGTTTAAGCCCAAACGTTTAAAGAAGCCGGGCTTGTAATTGTACAGGTTATCGTTAGCTATAATATGAGTCTGTATGGTATTATTTTGATAAAAGCTTAGTGTGATAGTGCTAAACTTTACACGATCGTCAATACTTATGTTTTCTATCTTTTTATCCACCAAACCGTCTTTTACATATAATGAGGTTTCTACATTATTAGATTTTCTGGTGGCCGTTTTATTTATTTGTTTAATGGCCTCTGTCCTATTTTGCGCTTTCAATTTATTAGCTAAATAAGCTATGCTCTGGTCATCAAGTTTCATATCCTGACTATCTACAAATACCGCCATTTTAGCAACCGTATTAGTAAACTCATCTAACTTATCTGATGGAACTTTAGCTACAAGCATGCCGGTTTTTCTATAAGAGCTTATCTCTTTAAGTGAATCGAGGCTGTAAGCAACCTTTGTACTTTCTTGGATATGGCTTTGTATAGAAAATTCTATTACCGTGCCACCTTGAGATTTTAAATGAGAGGATAACGTTTCTTTAGCTTGCTGTACATCTTTTACCCTAAACTGCATGCCTGCAGTTTTAATAATTTTGGGTGTTGCTAAGGTGTCGGTTGCAGATTGATCTGTCAAAACTACTTCCTGACTTGCCCCATCTGCGTAACTTTCTTTCTTATCGGCGTTACAGCCAAACAAGATTATAACTATGGCGATACAAAACAAATTCTTTTTCATTTCCTTTGGTTTTAGGTTGCAGAAATCCACAGCAAAAGCCAGTTATTTGAGCTTTGTACATAGAAATTTCTTATTAATAGCTGAGTTATTAATTATTGTACCGGCCGGTATTGCTTAATGCCAATATGATGGAGAAGTAACCTAAAATACTTACACGTAACAGAAATGCTACAAAAAAAGAAAAGTCCGTTTCGGGGTACGAAACGGACTTTAGAAAAATATTTTGATTAAACTATTTTGCGTCTAGAATCTTAAAAACCGCTTTACAGCAAATAAATGCTCCGATAAAAAGGATTACCCAAGAAGCAATTGAAAGCATTGTTGAGTCGAAAGCAAAACGTAAAAACACGCCTATAACGCTTACAATAACTCCAACAGTTATCATCATGTAAATTGACGACTGATTAGCAGTTTCCATGCTTCTTTCTCTTTCTTCAGCTTGATTCATCTTAATTAGATTTTAAATTGTAATTGCACAAAAGTAATATTAATAGGTAATTAAACCAACAATTTAGTAACTTTTAAGTTTGTTTAATCTTTGTTTAGCTCTGTCCTGTTCCGTAAGCTTATCTCCATTGTATAAAAGCTTCTCCCAATCGCCATACATTGGGTTTGGCAATACAATAAACTTAGTGCCAAATAGCTGTTGTGCTTTATCAACTTCCGTTTTAGTATCCTTCCCTTCTCGGTAAAAAACATTAGAGAAATCGCTTAAATTATCTCCACACAGCAAAAGTATATTGTAGTTTTTTAATATTTCTTGTCTGCGAGTTTCTTTATCCGAAGTGGTTGACTTTAATAAAATGTGTTTATCATCTACGTTAGGAAAACCGAACTTCTTTAGATTTTTTACCGTTCCTTCCCTATCAGCTTCATCTCTATTGGTAACATAAAAAGTTTCCACGCCTTTACTAGCAGCAAACCTTAGAAAGGCTAAGGCTCCAGGAACAGTGTCTGCTTGGCCTAAAGCCGTCCATCCTGTCCAGTCTTTTTGCACATAACTAACCCCTTTTCTAATCTCATGTCCTTGAAATGGAGAGTTATCTAAAATTGTCTCGTCAGCATCTACAATAACGCAATTTGGTTTGCCGTTTGCTTGCTCCCACAAAGCTTCTTTTAAGGATAGTTTAGCAAAGTTATACGCTTGAAAAGCCAATGCTCTATATTCACCACTTTGTTGTTGCCAAAGTACAGCATTGATATAATCTCTTTCTGGCGTTTTTTGTGCGAACCCTAATATCGGCAATATGCCAAATGTTAATATTAACAGGTATTTTTTCATTGATTTAGATTTACTTGATGATGAAAACAATAGAAACATTACAAAATAATCATAATAATTTTGGATTAAGGAATGTCTACTCATTAAAAAACCCTTTATCAACTAAGATAAAGGGTTTGTATTTTTAAGTCCCCTTTTAGGAGATCTACAGGTTTATCCATTCAACGCAGCAGCACCACTTACAATCTCAGTTAATTCGGTTGTAATTGCAGCCTGACGAGCTTGGTTATAAGATAATTTTAATGCTTTTAATAAATCACCAGCATTTTCAGTAGCCTTATCCATAGACGTCATACGAGCACCATGTTCAGAAGCATGAGAATCTAATACCGCTTTATACAATTGAATTTTGATTGATTTAGGAATCAACTCTGTTACGATTTTTTCTTGGTTTGGCTCTAAGATATAATCTACGTTTGATGCTTTTTCTTTAGCTACAGGCTCTGCTTTAGGCAAAGGCAATAACTGCTCTGTAGTTAAAATTTGTACAGCAGCATTTTTAAATCTATTGTAAACTAATTCAACCCTATCAAACTCGCCTTTTTCAAAACCAGCCATAATAGCATCGGTAATTTTAGATACATTTTCAAAAGATAATGCACTGTAAACATCATTGTTATTACCAATAACATTGTAGTTGCGTTTCTCATAAAAATCCTGAGATTTTTTACCGATAGCAACAATGCTCACTTTTCCGTTTTTAAGCTGTTCGCTGTATTTTTCGGCTATTAAATTATTGGTGGTTTTAATTACGTTCATGTTAAAAGCACCAGCCAAACCACGGTTTGATGATACAGTAACCACCAACACTTTATTAGGTTCACGTTCCTGAATAAATGGAGATGACGAACCTTCTAAACTTGCAGAAAGATTTCCTAAAATCTCTTTCAATTTAGTAGCATACGGACGTAATTGAATAATAGCATTGGTAGCACGCTTTAACTTAGCAGCCGAAACCATTTTCATGGCCTTGGTAATCTGCTGGGTAGATTGCACCGATGATATACGAATTCTTACTTCTTTTAAATTAGCCATTTTATATTAGATGTGAGATGTGAGATGTGAGATGTGAAACGATAAACGCTCAATCTCATATCTCTTATCTATTTTCTCAATTGCAGATGTGAGATATGAGACGCCAGACTAAGTCAACTCTCATATCTCATATCTAACTTCTCAAATCTCAGTTAGTATTTACTTGAAATCTCTTTCGCTACAGTTTCTAAAACCTCTACTGCATCATCTAACTTACCAGCTTTTAAAGCTTTTAAAGTCTCTGGGTGACGCAATTCTAACGCTTGTAAAAACTCCACTTCGAATTCTTTCACTTTGTTTACAGGAACAGAGCGCATTAAGTTTTTAGTACCTAAATAAACGATAGCAACTTGTTTCTCTACAGTAAATGGCGAGAATTGCGCTTGTTTTAACATTTCTACGTTACGTGCACCTTTATCTAATACAGATTTTGTAGCAGCATCTAAATCAGAACCGAATTTAGAGAAAGCCTCTAACTCGCGGTATTGAGCCTGATCTAATTTTAAAGTACCAGCTACTTTTTTCATCGATTTAATTTGAGCGTTACCACCCACACGAGATACAGAGATACCTACGTTAATTGCCGGACGAACACCTGAGTTAAACAAGTTAGACTCTAAGAAAATCTGACCATCAGTAATCGAAATTACGTTAGTTGGAATATATGCAGAAACGTCACCAGCTTGAGTTTCGATAATTGGTAAAGCAGTTAATGAACCACCACCTTTAACAATACCTTTTAACGACTCTGGCAAATCGTTCATGTTTTTAGCAATATCATCGTTAGAGTTGATTTTTGCAGCTCTTTCTAACAAACGGCTGTGTAGGTAGAAAACGTCACCCGGATAAGCCTCACGACCTGGAGGACGTTTTAACAACAATGAAACCTCACGGTAAGCAACAGCTTGTTTAGATAAATCATCATAAACAATTAAAGCTGGTCTACCAGTATCACGGAAAAACTCGCCAATTGCTGCACCAGCAAAAGGAGCGTAAAACTGCAATGGAGCAGGTTCTGCAGCCGAAGCAGCAACAACAACAGTGTAAGCCATTGCACCGTTCTCTTCTAAAGTACGTACAACGTTTGCAACTGTACTTGCTTTTTGTCCACAAGCTACATAAATACAGAATACAGGATTACCTGCTTCGTAAAATTCTTTTTGATTGATGATGGTATCGATACAAACCGCAGTTTTACCAATCTGACGATCGCCAATAACCAACTCACGCTGACCACGACCAATTGGAATCATCGCATCAATAGCTTTAATACCAGTTTGTAAAGGTTCAGTAACCGGCTGACGATAGATTACACCTGGTGCTTTACGCTCCAAAGGCATCTCATAAGTTTCGCCTAAAATTGGTCCTTTACCGTCAATAGGTTCGCCAAGCGTGTTTACCACACGACCCAACATGCCTTCGCCAACTTTAATCGAAGCAATTTTTTTAGTACGTTTAATTGTATCACCTTCTTTGATCTCGTCTGATGGGCCTAACAAAACCACACCCACGTTATCCTCTTCAAGGTTTAATACAATACCTTGCAAGCCATTTGCAAACTCAACAAGCTCACCACTCTGAACTTTAGTTAAGCCGTAAACACGAGCAATACCATCGCCCACTTGCAAAACGGTACCAACTTCTTCAAGCTCAGCTTCTGATTTAAAGCCCGCCAATTGCTGTCTGATAATTGCCGAAACTTCGTCTGGTCTTACCTCTACCATAATTTTATATTATTTTGATATCTTTTTGTAAAATCTAATCTCTTACTCTTTTGTTATTTTAGTCCCGCTTTCCGCTTTACTTCGTGTCCGCTTCAATCGGGTTTATATTACTTATTGCTGTAGTTCTTCTTTAAGTTCCAGTACCCCTCAAATTACTTATCCGAATACTCGGTACTAAAATCTAATTAGCAAATTCTTTCTTTAACTTATTTAGGCTACTAGCAATACTTGCATCAAATTGTTTATCACCTACCTTAAGAATAAAGCCACCAATTAAATTGGCATCAACTTTTTCCTTAAGTAAAACTTCGTTTGCACCAAGCTCTTTCTTTACCAAGGCAATTACCTCGGTTCTGTTTGCCTCGGTTAATTCTGTCGCCGAAACAACATTTGCAGTAACAATGCCTTTTATTTCATTGTACTGCTGTACAAATTGCTTAGCAGTATCAAACAAAATAGAAGAACGACCTTTAGCAACAACCAACTTTAAAAAACTAGCGCTAATTGCATGTATTTTACCTGCAAAAATACCCTCTAAAATACCTTGTTTTTTATCTAACGGTACAATAGGATTTTTTAAAATAGCCTCTAACTCCGAGTTGGCACCTACCACCTCTTCAAAAAACAGCATATCACTTTTAACCTCTTCAACAGCATTTTGCTCTTTAGAAAGGTCTATCAATGATTTTGCGTATCTAGCTCCTGCTTTACTCGACATATATTTTAGTTGTAAGTTGTAAGTGGTAAGTTATAAGTTACTGTATAAAATCAGTACCAAAACTTAAAACCTAAAACGTAATACTTATAACTTAGTTCAATTCAACGTTTTTCAACAAGCCGTTTACTAACTCTTGTTGTTTTGCTTTATCATCTAACTGCGAACGTAAAACACGCTCAGCAATATCCAAAGACAATGCAGAAACTTGTCCTTTTAATTCAGCAACAGCTGCTTTTTTCTGATTTTCAATCTCAATGCGAGCTTTTTCGATCAGTTTAGCACCTTCAACCTGCGCAGAAGTTTTTGCTTCGTTAACAATGTTGTCTTTTAATAATTTAGCTTCTTTTAAAATTTCATCGCGTTCTGCACGAGCTTGTTTCATCAAATCTTCGTTTTGCGCAGTTAAACGAGCCATTTCTTGTTTGGCTAATTCAGCTTTGTTTAACGCATCTTCAATACTGTTTTCACGCTCGCTGATTGCTTTCATGATTGGTTTCCAAGCAAATTTGCCTAGTAAAAAAACCAAAACTAAAAACGCAATGGTATTCCAAACTAATAAACCAATCTCAGGAATTAATAAATCCATCTTATATAATTAATATTCTTATTATGCTAAACAATTAAACAAGAACCTTAACGGCAACCCCGAAAAGGTTCTTGTAATAAATTTTTCTTTGATTATTTTGCGATCAAAGAAACTACTACTGCGAATAACGCAACAGCCTCGATAAAGGCAGCAGCGATAAGCATAGCAGTTTGAATTTTTGAAGCAGCCTCAGGTTGACGAGCAATTGATTCCATTGCAGATCCACCGATTTTACCAATACCTAATCCAGCGCCAATTGCAGCTAAACCTGCGCCGATTGCAGCTAATGTTCCAGTCATTTTTTCTATTTATTTATATTGTTTAACAATTATTGTTCTAATTAATGGTGTTCTTCTACGGCCATACCTATAAATAAGGCCGAAAGAATGGTAAAAATAAACGCTTGTATAAATGCTACCAAGAATTCAATTAAGCCGATAAATACAGCAAAGAAAATTGAAGCCGGAGCTACAGCGTAAGAGTTAAAAATAAAGATTAAGCACAATAGCGACATTACCAAAATGTGGCCAGCCGTTATGTTTGCAAACAAACGAATTGCTAATGCAATTGGCTTTGTAAACATACCAAAAATCTCTACCGGGATCATTAGCGGTTTTAACCACCAAGGCACAGGAGGATTTAAAATGTGTCCCCAATAATATTTGTTTGCTTTAAAAGTAGTAATTAAAAAAGTACAAGCCGCTAAAACCATGGTTAAAGCGATGTTACCTGTAACGTTAGCACCTCCCGGGAAGAAAGGAACCAAGCCCAACATATTGTTTATCCAAATAAAGAAAAACACAGATAATAAGTAAGGCATAAAAGCCGCATATTTATGACCCAAGTTTGGCCTAGCGATATCATCACGAACAAAAAGAATAATTGGCTCTAAGAAAGACTGCATGCCTTTTGGCGCTTTACCTTGTCTTTTCTTGTAAGACGAAGCCACTTTAGTAAACACAAGCACCAATACAATAATTGACAATAGCATACTAAATACATTCTTAGTTACCGAAAAATCTAAAGGACGAGCGTTAGTTACAACTTCTTCTCCGTCTTTAACTTCATGAGAAACATAAGAACCATGTGCATCTGCAGTTGCATTAGCATAGTATATTTTATTGTGAGCAATAGCAAAACGCTGGCCGTTTTTCTCTACTACAACTTTACCATCGTCATTAAATTTAAATTCAGAAGAACTAAAATTAACCAATCCATTATCCGTCCAAAGAATAATAGGCAAGTGTAAAGTTACACCATGATCTCCATGACCGAACAATGTAAAGAAGTGGCTATCACTGATGTGATGAAAGATGAATGAGGTAATATCAAAAGCTTTTTTTTCTTCGCCATGGCCTTCTGCATGAGCTACCGCTTCATGACCAGAAACACTAACGCTATCAACTTGCGCAAAAGCCGTAGTGCTAAAACCTAAAAACGCCGAAAAAAGCACAAAAACAACAATTAGCCTCTTAACTTTTGACACAAAAACTTGGTTACAATCCATTTACTCGCAGATTTTTACTATTTATTTTGGTGGCGCAAGTTACGTAACAAACCTAATATTTCAAAGAGGGTAAACAATAAATATAAAGAAAAAAAATTAAAGACAAATGGCAAGTCGCTTTCTGTGTGTTTTAAGCTGTAAATCAGCACGAAAGACATTGAAAATAGCATTTTTAAAATTACGGAGCCCATTATTGCAAAAACACCCATTTCTGGCTTACGCCTTATACCAAAATCAGCCAATATATATGCAATTAGGGTTAATCCACACAAAAACCAAAAAACTAACCAAAACTGATCAGTAAACAATTTTACACCTGGAAAGAGGGTCGGCAGCAAAAAAGCAATGCCCGCTAAAACGCCTGTATATATACTATAAGAAATAAGAAATTTAGGTAAGCTCAAAATTTTGCAAATTATTTGTGCAAAGGTAACAAAGCAAGTTCAATCAATTGCAATTTGCTAAAACTATAGGTTAACATTGTAGAAAACTATCCGCACATTGCGCCAAAATTATTTCCTCGGTTTGTTTAAACTTCTAATTAATTGCACCAGAGAAATTATTACGCCTAACAATCCTAATAGCGCAGTAAAAATTAAGGTAGTTGAATTTCTATATCCATCTATTTTATAGCCGAGAAATACAAATAGACCAATTGTAGCCAACATCTGAAAAGCCACACCTGTGTATTTCACAAAATTTGTTGTTTCCCTTTTAGCTTTATCGCTACCTAAACCGCCCATAAAAAAACATATAAATAAAAAACTGATTCAAATATTAAGATTTTATTGCCGAATAAAATATTTTTGCATACATTTTGTTATATTGTAAGGTAATAAACAATAACCCGTCCTTGAAGAATTACGTCGCATTCAGCATAAAAACCTTGTTATCTTGTTTAAGCATAGCCTTTTTATTGGGCTGTAGCACGCAAAAAGATAACGCTACAAATAGAGGATTGCAAAATCTTTCTGCTCGTTATAACTACATTTACAATTCAAATGTTTTGTTAGATCAATATCAAACCGATCTTTCGCAAACGCATAAAGACAATTATGATGAATTACTGGAAGTTTACATAGCACCAGAAACCATAGATTATTTAAATAGTAGCGCAACCAACAAACCAAATGCATCATTAGAAGAAATCAACAAAAAAGCCCAAGCTATTATTAGCGAAAAAGGATTGAGTAATTATATAGATGAGGCTTACATCCTTTTAGGAAAAACAAATTTTTATACTGGAAGCTATTTTACGGCAGCAGAATATTTTGATTACACTTCTCGCACCTACAAAAAGAACAAAAAAATTCATTTAAATGCACTTAATTGGAAAGCAAGAAGCTTAATGCAACTATCCAATTATAATGATGCAGCCAAAGTTTTAGACACTGTTTATTTCTTACTAGATTCTGTAAAAAGCGAAAAAGCAGAGCCTTTGGCAACTTTAGCGCAAATGAGCATCTATACACAGAACTATAAAAAAGCAATCGGTTTTTTAGAAAGTGCTATTAAGGAAACTAACCAAATCCAGAGCAGAACGCGTTGGCCATATATTTTAGCGCAACTTTACGAGTTGGACAAGGATTATAATGCCAGCATTAGAAACTACACCAAAGTAGAAAACAGCAATGCTCCTTTTGAGATGTATTTTAATGCGAAATTGAGCAAGATTCGTATAAATGATTTACTGAACGACCAAACATCTAATCGTAAGCAACAATTATTACGTTTGTTAAAGGATGATAAAAATACAGACTATAACGACCAAATTTATTTTGAGGTTGCTGAAGACTACTTAGCTGATGCCGATTTTCTTAAAGCAGAAGAGTATTATAAATTATCAACGCAAAAAAGCACTACCAACCAATACCAAAAAGGTTTATCATACATCAAGTTAGCCGATTTAAATTTTACCCATTTAAAGAACTACGTAAACGCAAAGTTGTATTACGATAGTGCGGCATTAACTTTACCTAAAAATCATCCAAACTATGAGGCTACCGTAAAAAAAGCTCAGAATTTGGAATATTTAACCAAGCGTTACCAATTAATTGCCGAGCAGGACACCTTACAGCTAATTGCAAAAATGCCTGAACAGGCAAGAGCGAAAAAATTAGACGAGATGTTTACGCCTAAAGTAGCTGCTGTAACAGAAACTAAGGCTGCCAATAATGGAAAGGCAGGAAGAGAAGTAGATTTTACGAAACAGCAGGGCGGAACATTTTATTTTAGCAACAACAACGCTATAAGCAAGGGATTTACCGATTTTAAGAAACGTTGGGGAAATAGACCTTTAGAGGAAAACTGGAGACAAAGTGTGAAATCTTCAGCTCAGGTTAATAGAGAAAATCAAGTTGCAGTTATAGGTAATGGGGCAGATACCACAAGCGCTAACCTTGCGATAGAAAAAACGGAGAAGATTAAAGCGTATACAGCACTTCTCCCATTGTCGGCAGACTTAATGGCAAGATCTGATCAGCAGATTATAGATGCCTATTTTGAAATTGCAGGTTTTTACCAGCAGGTATTAGAGGACGAACCGGAAGCGATAAAAGTTTATGAAATTTTGCTAGCTAGATATCCGCAGAATAACCATTTAGATGCGATATACTATAGTTTGTACTTAGGCTATTCTAAAACGGATCAGGCAAAATCTAATAGCTACAAAAACTTGGTGTTAGCAAAGTTCCCAGGAAGTGTTTATGCTAAAACAATTTTAGACCCTAACTTCTCATCTAAACAAAATGCTTTAGATACAGAGGTAAATAAATTATATAATAATGTGTTTGCCGTTTACGAGAAAAAAGATTTCCCATCGGTTATTACGAACGTAGATCAGGTAAATCAGCGTTTTCCAGGTAATTCCTTGCAAGCACAATATGATTATCTGAAAGCAATTGCAATTGGTAGAACTCAAAATGTCGACAGTCTTTTAGTCGCTTTTAATTCCATAATTGCGCAACATCCTAATGATCAGCTCATCAATCCGCTAGTTAAAGATCACATTGCCTATATCAATGCCAATTTAGCATCATTTAAAGCCAGAAGAATAGCATTAATAGATTTTGATGGTACCGAGCCGAGGTTTATTGCACAACAAGAACCTCAAAAACCCGTTGTTAAAACAGAGCCAGCTAAACAGCAAACAAAAGTTGAGCAACCAAAACCGGTAATTGTTGAGCCAAAGCCAGTTATTCCGCCTGTTGAAACTAAGCCGGTTATTGCAAAAACGGTAACACCGCCTGTAAAAACTGATACAATTTCAAACGTTGTGAAGCCAGATACAATTATTAAGGTTAAGCCAGATACTGTTGCGATCAATCCGGTAACTCCACCAGTTAGAATAGATACTCCAGTTAGCGCAGTTAAAGCACCAATTGTTGCAGATAATTTCTTTAGCAAAGATGAATCTAACATCTATTATTATGTAATTGATGTTGCAGACGTAACGGTTAGTGTAAGTTCTTCGCGTTTTGGAGTTGGCCAATTTAACAGAGGTAATTTTTCTGGAACAGGAATTAAGCACCAATTGTTAGAATTAGCAGAAAATCAACTGATTTATGTTGGCGACTTTAGTAGCTTAGCAGACGTAAAAGTTTACGCTGATGGAATAACCCCACAACTAAGCAGAATTATGAAAGTTCCAGCTAGCACATATAAAGGTTTCTACATCAGTAAAGAGAATTTCGATAAAATAAAAGACAGAGAAAAATTAAATAGATACATTGAATTTTTCAGAAACAACTACCAATAAAAATGAGCAAATCAACGTCCCTAACGCAAGAAGATATAAAGAAATACAACGGCCGAATTTGGAAGCTACTCATCGGTGGATTGGTTTTCTTTGCCTTGTTTATTGTAATGATAGGCTTAGGTGTTTTCGGGGAGATCCCTTCTTTTCGAGCAATTGAGCACCCTAAAAGCAATGAAGCTACAGAGATTTTGTCTGAAGACGGAAAGGTTTTAGGAACATATTTCGTAAAAAACCGTTCTAATGTAAATTATGCTCAAATATCTCCAAATGTTATCAATGCATTGATTGCAACGGAAGATATTCGTTACCGTACCCATTCTGGAATAGATTTTAAAAGAACCTTTACCATTTTCGCCTATGCTTTAGTTGGTAAAAAACAAGGCGGTAGTACAATCACCCAACAATTAGCGCTAAATTTATTTTCAGATGAGGGTAGACAGAAAAACTATTTAAAGCGTATTATCCAAAAATTTCAAGAATGGGTTATTGCCGTTAAGTTAGAGCGAAACTACACAAAGGAAGAAATCATCACTATGTATTTAAATACGGTTGATTTCGGCAACCAGGCTTACGGAATAAAATCTGCAGCAAGAGTGTATTTCAACACTACTCCAGATAAACTGACAGTTCCTCAAGCTGCCGTTCTAGTTGGCCTGCAAAAAGGAATTACAAGGTACTCTCCTACTAAAAACCCTGATAGGTCGTTAACTAGAAGAAATACGGTTATGGCTTTAATGGTTAAGGCCGACTTATTGACTGACCAGGAGTTCGAAACATTGAAAGAAAAACCGCTTGGCCTGCATTTTAATGCTGCTACCAACAACGATGGCATCGCCCCATACTTTAGAGCAGTACTTAAAAGCGAAGTGAAAAAGATTCTAGAGGAAAGATCTATCACTAAAAATGGCGTACCTTATGATTTGGACCGAGATGGTTTAAAAATAACGACGACCATTAATTACGATATGCAGGTTTACGCCGAGCAGGCTCAAAAAGAATATATGAAAACCCTGCAACAGCAATTTGCTAATAGTTGGAAAGGCCGAAACCCATTTAAAGGAATGGAATTACAGCTAGACCAAGGCATGAAACGCTCTGACAGGTACAAAGCATTAATGCTCGAAGGCAAATCTGAAGAAGAAATAAAGCAAGATTTTAATACACCAACCAGACTTTCTATCTTCACATGGAAAGGAAATATAGATACTTTGATGAAGCCAATGGATTCTGTAAAGTATTACAAGTTGTTATTGCGCAATGCGATGATGTCCATGGATCCGAAAACTGGATTCGTAAAAGCTTGGGTGGGCGGTATAAACTTTGAGCACTTTAAATACGATCAGGTTAAAATAGGTACCAGACAAGTTGGCTCTACCGCCAAACCTTTCACTTATGCTGTAGCTATAGAAAATGGATATTCACCTTGTTATTCTGTATTAAACGAGCCGGTAACTATAGAGGGTTACGGTAAGCCCTACACTCCTCGTAACTCTGGTACGCCATTAGCTGGGTCCATTACTTTGCAAAAAGCACTTGCTTATTCTCAGAATTACATTGCAGCTTATTTAATGAAACAGGTTGGACCTACAGCTGTGGTTAACGAAGCTAAAAAAATGGGTATCACTACAGATATACCGGCTGTACCATCTATTTGTTTAGGTACGTTCGATGCTTCTATTTATGATATGGTTGGCGCATACGGTGTTTTCGCTAACAAAGGCGCTTGGACACAACCAACCTATATTACAAAGATTGAAGATAAAAACGGTGTCGTGTTATATGATAGTAAACCTATCATTAAAGTAGTAATGAACGAAGAAATTGCCTACGTAATGACAAGAATGTTGAGAGGTGTAATAACCGGAGGTACAGGTTATAGATTAATTGGCAAATATGGTGTTAATGCGCCAACTGGCGGAAAAACAGGCACCACCCAAAACAACTCAGATGGATGGTTTATGGCTATCACGCCAGATTTGGTTACTGGAGTATGGACTGGGTGCGAAGATAGAGCGTTCCACTTTACAAGTACACGAGATGGTGAAGGAGCAAATTCTGCTTTACCGATTTATGCAGGTTTTATAAAACGTGTTTACGCTAATTCAAGCTTAAAAATAAGCAAAGCTGATTTTGAGGCGCCTGCAAGTGGCGTATCCATAGTTTACGACTGTAACCAGTACACACAACCAGAACAAGAAACTACCGAGCTAGATAAGAAGCTAGGCTTCTAATTTTATCCCTATTTGTAAAGATGAGTGCGTTTGATTATAAAAAGGCCTTAAATGATATTCCCCATAGACCTGGTGTATATCAGTATTTCGATGTTGATGATACGCTAATCTATATTGGTAAAGCTAAAGACTTACGTAATCGTGTAGGGTCTTACTTTAACCAAGAAAACAACCAAATTAATGGTAAAACACGTGTACTAGTATCAAAAATTAGGCGCATCAGCTTTACTATTGTTGATACCGAAATTGATGCCTGGCTTTTAGAAAACAGCCTGATTAAAAAGCATCAGCCAAGGTATAATATTATGCTTAAGGATGATAAAACCTACCCATGGATTATCATAAAAAAAGAAGATTTCCCACGAGTTTTTTGGACCAGAAATAAGATAAAGGATGGTTCTATCTATTTTGGCCCGTATGCCTCTGTTGGCATGATGCACACTATTTTAGATTTAATTAAGGAAACCTATACTTTACGAACTTGCAATTTACCGCTAACGCCAAAAAACATACACGACGGAAAGTTTAAGGTTTGTCTAGAATATCAGATAGGAAACTGTAAAGGCCCCTGTCAAAACTATCAAACTAAAGAAGACTATGATCGTAACATCGAGGAGATTAAGGATATCCTTAATGGAAAGATTGGAAATGTAATTAGAGATGTAAAACAGGTAGTTAAAAAAGCTTCTGAGGATTTAAATTTTGAACTTGCCCACTCCTATCAAAAGAAATTGGCTGTACTTGAAAAATATCAAAGTAAGTCTACCGTAGTAAACAGCGCCATTACCAATGTTGATGTGGTAAGCATTGCTTCTGACGAACGTTACGCATTTGTAAATTACCTGAAGGTGATGAATGGAAGCATTATACAGACGCAAACCATCGAAATAAAAAAGCGTTTAGATGAAACTGACGAGGAACTTTTAACCCTCGCGATTACCGAGTTTAGAACTAAATTTAAAAGTACCTCTAAAGAGGTGATTGTACCTTTTTCCATCCCACTTAGCGATGAGAATATAAAACTAGTGGTACCAAAATTAGGCGAAAAGAAGAAGTTGCTTGAGTTATCGCAGAAAAACGTCTTGTTCTTTAAACGCGAAAAATTAGATCAGTACGAGAAGTTAAACCCAGATTTAAGAACGGATCGTATCTTAAGTCAGATGCAAAAAGATTTACGATTAACCCAATTGCCACAACATATCGAGTGTTTTGATAATTCTAATTTTCAGGGTAAATATCCGGTTTCGGCAATTGTAGTATTTAAGGATGCTAAACCTAGTAAAAAAGACTATCGCCATTTTAATGTTAAAACCGTAGAAGGGCCTAACGATTTTGCTACGATGCAGGAAGCTGTTTACAGAAGGTATAAGCGAATGTTGGAGGAGGAGAACACATTGCCTCAGCTTATTATTATTGATGGCGGTAAAGGTCAGCTATCGTCTGCAGTTAGCAGTTTAAAAAAACTTGGCATAGATAAGAAAGTAACGGTTATTGGTATTGCAAAGCGATTGGAAGAACTTTACTACCCGGGAGATAGTTTGCCTTTGTATCTTGATAAAAAATCTGAAACATTAAAAATTATTCAACAGCTAAGGGATGAAGCACACCGTTTCGGTATTACTTTCCACCGTAAAAAACGCGATCAAGGCACTTTAAAAACGGAGTTAGAGCAAATCCCTGGCATTGGTAAAACAACGGCGGATAAACTTCTGGTAAGATTTAAATCTGTTAAAAAAATAAAGGAGGCTAAAGAAGAGGAACTGGCGCAGCTGTTAAATAAAAAGCAAATGGCAACACTAGCAGATTTTTTTAACGAACACATTCAAGGCGAGTAATATTCTCAGTTTTTAAAAGAGATTTCTTCTGTTCTCGTAAGTTCGAAGCTACACTATAAAAAAAGGAGCAAATGTAAATTTGCTCCTTTTTTTATAATTATCTTAAATCATTTTAAGCATTAATACTCCCAGAGTCCTTGCTCAAAATCAGCCATAATCTTTTTAATTCGTTCTGCTTCCAACAATCTTTCTTTTGAATTAGACAGATAATCTTCAATTCTATTATCTGCAGAATTAGATTGTTTAACAATGTTGCTATAGAATAATCTGCGTGTAAATACGTCATCGAAGTTAATTCCAGAGTTGTCATTGTTATCGTTAGCAACTTTGGTTTTAACCAAAATCTCTCTCAAATCGTCAAAATACAACCATCCAGCAACAGTTCTTAGTGTATCTGCTCTGGGCGAATTTGTAGTGGGATCTAGCACAGGATTGCCATTATTATCTGTCTGCGTTTTCACGTCAATTCTAACTGGCGCAATACCAACAATACGAGGTTCAAAGATTCCTCTTTTTATATCTAAAATCCAATCTTCTTTAATTCTTAATGTAGTAAAACTTGCAGCAAAAAACTCATTGTTAGCTCTGTTTATTTCACTCGTACCAGGATTAACACCTAAAAAAGCAGTATCAACAGCCGAGCTATTGGTTGCATTAGGGTCGTTACCCTTAGTTTGACTTAAAGGCTCTCCTTGAAAATCTTCATCCTCTGAAGAATACAAATCAAGTTCGCCGGCCGCCAAAGCCTTGTAAATTGTGTTTAAGATGTTAACTTTTGGAGAAGCCAATATTGAATTACCCCTATCGCGTAAATCGATTTCCCTCCAAATTCTTTTGGTATAAGCTACATCTTCCTTTGCTACCTTGGCATAAGGAACAACCGTATCAGCTTCGCTTTCTTCTCTATAAATAAAACCGTCTTTTTTTGGCCCTTTTTTCTTAGGCGTAACCTTTTTTTCTTGTGCTGGCGGAGTTGTACCACCAGTTTGCGCAAACACCGTTGCACTAGCTAAGAAAAATAACGATAGAAAAAATAATCTTCTCATAATTACAATTATTGTACGGTAAACACCATTGAGTTTAACGTTGGTGTACGTCCATCAGGCATTTGCGCCACTATATTATCAATATAAACCACCGATTTAAAAGGCAAGTTAGATAATGCAGCTTTTGCTTGTGCGTTAAAATTATCACCTTGACAATAGTAAACTTGCGCATCCTGACGAGGCCTAACTACAGTTACATTAAATTTCGTAACTCTTGCTTTAATATCGAATTCGAAATTATCTAAAACTGCTGATACTTGGCTTTCTCTTGCCATAACGTTTCCAGATATTACACCGCCCATTTTACCAGCAAATTTCGCTACCGGATTTGGAACTGGTTTTACTCTAAAAACAGTGTTGCCTAAGCTCAGGTTTTTACCAGCATTATTAGCAGAAACACTTATAGTAACTTGGTTACCAATCATACTGCCAGGAACGTTGATCATAAACTTACCAGAACCACCAGACATAGATCCGCCAGAAATACTTGCTTTAATACTTTCTAAAGGAAAGCCTGGAGCCGATATAGAAAAAGGATTTGGTATACCTGCGTAAATAACATTTAAGTTTGTAGAGGCTACGGTTGCAGATGGTTTAGCAACTTGGTAAGTAATTGGTTGGGTTTCGTAAGTTTGAACTTCGCCATTGGCTTGTTTAACTCGTATTGTACCTTTCCACGTAAAGGAACCAACACTTCCAGTTCCGCCAGTATAAGTACCAACACCATCTTTAACACTTAAGGCACTACCACCTACTGATATTTCTGGATTGGATTTAGAATCACTTGCAGTTAAAAATACCTCTGCTTTATAAGGCTGGCCTTGAATAACGTAGCTACCTGAAGGAACAGCTACCGCTTTAAATTTATCCAAAGTCATTTGCGTTGGATTTAACTCGCCAAATATTTTGGTAACAACTTCAGCTTCCGCATTATGCAAATCAGCTTGTATTTTCGTTAAAATGGTGTTAGCCGCGGTTAATGGCGTACCTTCACCGAAGTTAATGTCTTCCCAGCTTTTTTTACCGTTAACAGGTTTTTTAGGATCTAAAGCGTCTAAGGTAAAAGATACGTTAGCACGGTCTTTAGGATCTAGCAAAGCAATAAGTTTCGCTCTAGTATCGTTAATTTTAGCTTTAAGTTTTTCGCCTTCTTTTTGATTAATCATCACCGCCTGAGCGATGTCCATGTTATCTCTCAGCACAAAATCACCAGTTTCGGGATCTAAACCATCGCCTCTTTGCAGAAATACGTCTTTTAGTCGTTGTACTTCTTTATTTAAATCATCGGCGTACTTCTTCGCCATTTGAGCTTTGTCCCAAAGTGGCTTAGCACGCTCTGGCTTATTTTTCAATTCAGTATTTTGAAAAGCACTGAACTTTTGGTCTAAACTAGCACTAACATTTGATTTAGCTGCATCTAGACTATCATTTATATTCTTAAAAGCATTTAAGATCGTGTCTGAAACGTTTAAGGCAAGCATAGCCAACAATACCAAATACATGATATTGATCATCTTCTGCCTTGTCGTTTCTTTTCCTCCAGCCATGTTTAATTAGATTTTGTTGTTACCGATTAAATAATTTTAACTTCACTAATTATACACGTGGTTGGTTCATAGCTGTTAACATATTGCCATAAATTGCATTTAATGACGATAGGTTTTTAGCTAACTTGCCCACTTCCTCTTTAAACTGTTTAGAGTCTTCCATCGATTCGTTGAAATTATTCATCGTTAATGAAAGGTTTTGATAGAATTTATTCATCGATTTTAAATGTGCGCTAGAATCTTGCAATTCTAATTCGTACACTGCGTTTAAAGCCGAAAGATTTTTTGCTAAGTTATTTACCTGCTCGTGATAAGCTTTTGAGTCTGCGCTGCTTTCGCCCATTTCTGCTAATTGCGCTGTTGCTTTACCGAAAGCGTTATTCAAATTATCAGCGCTTGTACCTGCCGTTTTAATTTTAGTAGCAAATTCGTTAGTAGCTACCGCAGCGTCTGAAACATTTGATATCGTTGCAACTTTGTCGCCAAATGTACGTAGCCCTGCTCCTAAACTTTCGATAAGCTCCGGACCAATTTTCGCATCTGCTAACATATTATCTAATGCAGCTGTATTTGAAAAGCCGCTTTGCGCTACAACTGGTCTTGCGGTTGCTTTTGGCAATTCGCCATTAAAATCTACAGCTAACTCCGGGTGCACTCTCTCCCAAGGTAATTCTGGCTCTGGCGGAAAAAATCCTGTTAAGAAGAATAGAATAGCTTCTACTCCTAAACCAATACCAATTAACCAGTTAGCATACTGCCCACCCAAGTGTAAAATTTTGGCTAAAGCACCTACAATTACGATACTTGCACCCCATGAAATTGCTACGTGTAACCAGGCTGGTTGTTTTTTTGCTGCCATAATATTTTTAGTTTTCTGTTTTATCTTTGGTTGATGGTTTGATTTAGTTTAAAGCGTTACCAGGATAATCTGATACGCAACGGAAGCCGATGTAAGATTTGGCTTTATCCTGAAACTCGTAAGTTCCTACTGAGTTTTGTAAAAAGAATCCCATGTCTTTCCAAGATCCTCCTCTTACTACTTTAGCTCCTTTAGCAACATTAGTATAATTAGGGCTAAAATCAGAAAGCAAGCTAGTTGCCGATCTGTTATATGCTGTTACCGTCCATTCTGCAACGTTACCAGCCATATTATACAAACCATAATCATTTGGCAAATATGCTCTAGCATCTACAGTGTACAATCCACCATCGTCGGTATAATTACCTCTGCCTACCTTGAAGTTGGCCTGTAAACAGCCTTTGGTGTTTTTGATGTATGGTCCACCCCAAGGATACTTAGTTTGTGTTCTACCGCCTCTAGCTGCATACTCAAATTCTTGTTCTGTTGGGAGTCTATATCTTAATCTACCGTTTTCTGGTTGTCTTCTTGCCGAAGCTACATTCCTGTATAATGATGTTCTCCAATGGCAGAAAGCTGTTGCCTGATCCCAACTAACTCCCACAACCGGATAGGTATCATAAGAAGGGTGGTTAAAATAAGCATCGACCATCGGGTCATTCTGCGAATAAGAAAAATCTCTTTTCCAAACCATTGTATCAGGGTAAACACTTACCGATGGATGTTCGTTAGCTTTACCTGGCGTTGGATTATCGGTATAAGATTGTATAAAGTCTTGTCTGCTTTTCGTCGGATCATTTTCTCCAGCTAAAGCCAAATCTTTATCTAAATAACTATAAGCATATCTAAATTTTCTAACGTCAAACTCTGTTTTACCTTGAATTGCATCGTTGCCAGAATAGTACATATTTTGCAGACGAGGTTTCAAAGTGCTTGATTTGCCCCATAACGGACTACCATTTCCTACCCGTTTCCAATCTATTTGATCTTGACCAACAACAGCTGGACCACCTGCGGTTGCAGTTGGCTGTGCTTTGTAAAGGTTTGGAGCACCAGATCTGCCTAAAGAAGTAATTGCAACAGAATCTCTAACCCAATTTACAAATTGCCTGTACTCGGCATTGGTAATTTCGGTTTGATCCATATAAAAAGCTGGAAATGAAGTCATCCGGCTTTGGGCACCTTTATAAAAGGTATTGTCTTCATCAGTCATGCCAATCAAAGTTCTTCCAGCAGGAATAAAAACCATACCCATAGGGATAGTTTTATTTTTGAACTTTTTATTGTAAGCACCTACAAGCTCGCCTTGAGAACCTCCCTTAGAACAACTTGCAAGAAAACCACAAACAACAATGAAACTTAATAGGTATAGGTTTCTCATAAAATCAATCGATACAGTACTGTAATATTAATAGCAATTTTATCAAAATTCTGTGATATTAACAATTTTTTACACATTTATTAGTATGCTGCACAGCCACCAAACAACTTACAAGCATAAAATTAACTATAAGTTATTGAAATTAAACTATTTATTAATAAATAATATTTAAGTTAAAAAAGCGTTAATCAGCTTAAAAATTGCAAATACAGAGATAGTAACGACAGAAATTACGCTTTATTACTTGTTAGATTTTTTAATGTAATTTTCTATCGCCATAATCATAGATGGAGCCTCTGGACTAGGCGCAGCAATGTCTACAATTTGTCCTGCGTCTGTAGCTGCCTTATTCGTATTTAAGCCAAAAACTGCAATTCGAGTATTGTTTTGTTTAAAATCAGGAAAATTAACGTATAAAGACTGGATACTTGACGGACTGAAGAAGGCAATTACATCGTAGAAAACTTCCGCTAGATCAGATAAATCACTTACTACTGTTCTAAAAAGAACTGCAGGGGTAACATCATAACCATTTTTCTGCAAAAAGTTCATGGTGTCTTCCGTAGCTACATCAGAACAAGGATATAAAAATTTCTCGCCAGCATGTTTCTTTAAAACTTCTGCCAAATCAGACGCAGTTTGTTTGCCGAAGAAAATTTTACGCTTTCTATACTGGATATATTTTTGAAGATATAAAGCTGTCGATTCAGAGATACAGAAATATTTTAAATCTACAGGCACCTCGTATCTCATCTCCTCACATATCCTAAAGAAATGATCAACCGCATTGCGACTTGTAAAAACTACAGCAGTAAAATCTGCCAAGTTAATCTTGTCTTTTCTAAAATCTCTCGCTGGCACTCCTTCTACATGTATAAAAGACCTAAAGTCGATTTTTACATTATACTTTTTCGCCAAATCAAAATAAGGTGATTTTTCTGTTTCGGGTTTTGGTAGTGTTACAAGTATACTTTTTACTTTACGTACCCTATCGTTAGTTTCCTGCATTTTAACTATTTCCGCTTAAAATCCTATTGCCTTGATTAATATTAATATAGGGCAAATTTCGAGGGTGCAAAAGTACAAAAATAAATAGACTTTTGAAAATCGATATTGAGATAAAATATTTATTGTGGCTCTAATAAACTGAAAAACAAAAATTATAAGCAACAAAACAACCGCTATTGCAATATATAATTTGCCGTTTTTAAGGGGCGACAAGGCGAAAGCTACTACTAAGGGCATAAATAATAACGATGCATTAAAATAACTTAAATATAATATAGAAATGTATTCGCTTACTGGTTTTTGCACGTCAAAAATCAAACCCAACAGGCGTAGCAATAAAATCTTTAGCGCATAAAGTAAAATTATTATTATCGATATAGTTAGGAAAAATTGAAATCCGTTTGCCACATAGGATAAGTCTTGTTGTTGCGCTACCAGATAGAAAAACATCCCTATGGTAAAACCAAATTGTACAAATAAAAGTAAAAATGGCCAAGAGGTAAATAAGGTGTCTTCCTTATTTAAATTACCCAATGCCCTGTTACTAAAAAAAGATTGCACAATAGCCATTAGCTGTTTAGAAAACATACTGTTTATTATAGCAAATACTACTATTAAAAATCCTACTACCGCTAAAATCCAAACATCGCCCCTAACTAGCAAGTCTCCCTTTTGCTGTTCTACCTTACTTTGCGAGCTTAGCAAAAACAAGTCCACAAGCTCTTTTACATTTATTACTTTAAATCCGCCGAAACCTGTAGCTAAACTATCGGCTATATGTGCCACAGTCGCAGAATCTAAGGGTTTAAGCAACTTTGGGGTAAGCGTATCCGCAGGTAACACAAGGGCCGAAGTAGAATCTACAACACTAAAACCCAGATCTGATTGTTGGAGCGAATCGATGGGCGCAGTTTGTTTCGCATGAGCCCCAAAAGAAAATGCACCTATCAGCAAAAAAAATAATAAAGCAAATCTTTTAACCATTAAGGTGTGTTTTGTGGTTTTGTGCTACAAATTTACTGCTTTATTATTTGTATACTAAAGTGTAGCTTCAAATTAATTTATCTTTGCAGGATGGCCGGCATCTACATCCACATACCTTTTTGCAAAAAAGCTTGCAATTACTGCGATTTCCATTTCACAACGTCTTTAAAATATGCCGATGAAATGGTTGATGCGATTTGCAAGGAAATAAAACTGAAAAAAAACAGAATTACCGAACAAGTTGGAAGCATCTATTTTGGTGGAGGTACGCCATCTGTACTTTCATCGGTTGCGCTACAGAAAATCTTCGATACACTTATCAGTAATTTTTCTATATCGGCCGATGCCGAAATAACCATAGAAACCAACCCAGACGATTTAGATGCAAAAAAAATAAGCGAACTAAGGCAATTGCCAGTAAACAGATTTAGTATTGGCGTTCAATCTTTTTTTGAAGAAGATCTTTTGTGGATGAATAGAGCCCACAATGCTGAAGAGGCTGTTAGTTGCATTAAAAGAAGTCAGGATGCTGGTTTCGAAAATTTAACCATCGATTTAATATATGGCTACCCCTTATTAACAGATAGCAAATGGCTCAATAACATAGAAACCGCGATAGCATTACAAACACCACATATTTCTGCTTACTCCTTAACCGTTGAACCACGAACAGCATTGGCAAACGCTGTGAAATCCGGAAAACAAATACCGGTAAGCGACGAACAAAGTGCTAACCAATTTTTAACCTTAACAGAAAAACTAAGCATTGCAGGTTTTGAGCATTACGAAATTTCTAACTATGCACAACCAGGAAAATATGCTGTACATAATACCAATTACTGGAAAGGCGTTCCATACTTAGGCATTGGACCATCGGCGCATGGTTTTGATGGTTTTTGCAGGTACATTAACATTGCCAACAATGCCAAGTACTTAGATTTATTGGCCAAAAATGAACTGGCTGAAGCCGTTGAGGAACTATCGAAAACCGATCGTTTTAACGAATACATCATGACTTCGTTGCGTACACAGTGGGGAACAGATTTAAAGAAAATAAACAGTGATTTCGGCTTTGCTTTTGGAGATGAAACGCGTAGGCAAATGAAACCTTTTGTTAAAAACGGCAAACTATTGCTTGAAAACGATACAATAAAATTGAGCAAAGAAGGCAAACTATTTGCCGACGGCATAGCTGCCGAGTTATTTATTGATGATACGTATAATAGAATTTAATGAAAGATAAAATTGTGTGGATTACCGGTGCTTCATCTGGAATTGGAGAAGCATTAGTTTACGAATTTAACAAAGCTGGCGCAAAGCTTATTATCTCGTCTCGTAATAGAGATGAACTTTTTAGGGTAAAAAACAAGTGTAAAAACCAAATAGATGTACATGTACTTTCTTTGGATTTGGCAGACCAGGATAGTTTGACAAAAAAAGCTGAAGATGCTTTAAGAATTTACGGACTCATAGATATTTTAGTTAATAGCGGTGGCATTAGTCAGCGTAGTTTAGCGCTAGAAACAACATTAGAAACTGAACAAAAATTACTAAATGTAAACTTTTGGGGAACTGTAATTTTAAGCAAAGCTGTTTTACCGCAAATGTTGGCCAGAGGCGACGGCAACATTGTTTGTGTGAGTAGTTTAGTAGGTAAGTTCGGCACAAGATTTCGTTCTGCATATGCAGCATCTAAACACGCCTTACATGGCTATTTCGATTCTTTAAGGATAGAGGTCGACAATCCGAATATACAAGTGTTGCTAGCTTGCCCAGGTTTTATAAAAACAAAAGTTACTATAAATGCGCTAACAGCAAATGGAAGTGCTCAGGGAACAATGGACAGTGCTCAAGAAAACGGCATGCT
Organism: Pedobacter namyangjuensis; assembly: GCF_003313325.1. Classification (GTDB taxonomy): domain Bacteria; phylum Bacteroidota; class Bacteroidia; order Sphingobacteriales; family Sphingobacteriaceae; genus Pedobacter; species Pedobacter namyangjuensis. The sequence goes on from NZ_QMHQ01000004.1 coordinate 277,026, forward strand.
ACCCGAGGCTTGCGCAATTGAAATTATAAAAGCCATTAAAGATAAAAAAGAGGAAGTTTACATTGGTGGCAAAGAAACCAAGGGAATACTTTTAAAAAGATTTTTCCCTGGTTGGTTTTCCAAAATCATCCGGAAAGCAAAAGTTACCTAGCTATAAAATAAGCATTTAAAACATATTTTTCCTTTTTTCAATCCACCATCTAGTAATCTCCGTATGTCCTTTCATAAAATCTAAAAATTATGAAAAGAATATTATTATCTGCAATTGCCGTAGTAGCTATGGCATTTACATCTAACGTTTACGCACAAAAAAACCCAATGGTTGGTGGTGCTGAAATGTACGCCAACAAAGACATTGTAGACAACGCCGTTAATTCTAAAGACCACACAACCTTGGTAGCCGCTGTTAAAGCTGCAGGTTTAGTAGAAACCTTAAAAACCACTGGCCCATTTACTGTTTTTGCACCAACAAATGCGGCCTTTGATAAGTTGCCAGCAGGAACGGTAGAAACTTTAGTAAAACCAGAAAACAAAGAAACCTTAACCAAAATTTTAACCTACCATGTAGTAGCAGGCAAAATGGGTAGCAAAGAAATTGCCGCTGCAATAAAAGCAGGTGGTGGTAAAGCAGAGCTTACTACCGTACAAGGTGGCAAACTTTGGGCTTGGATGGATGGTAAAAAACTAGTGCTTAAAGACGAAAAAGGTGGAACATCTACAGTAACCATTGCAGATGTTTTTCAAAGCAACGGCGTAATTCATGTTGTCGACACCGTATTAATGCCAAAATAAGAGGTTAATCATCCCAATCAATTAGCTTTTAAAAGCGTCACGATAACTCGTGACGCTTTTTTATTTTACATCGAATTATCATCAGCTTAACATTTATGAGATTAATCATATTTATTTCGAATATTAATTTACATTTTTGTAATGGTAAATAATCAACCATTTACCTACTATTTACTTATCGCACATTATGAGCTTTATTTTAAAACCTGTTGATATCGTCGAGAACATCACTCCCGAAGATTTTAAAAAAAACTACCTTAAAACCAAACGTCCATTAATAATTAGAGGTTTAACCAAAGATTGGCCTGCTAGAGAAAAATGGACTACCGAATACTTAAAGGAAATTGGTGGCGACTTGGAGGTGCCCTTATACGATAACTCTAAAGCAGACCCGTCAAAGCCAATTAATGCAGCAACCGCTCATATGAAGTTTGGCGATTATCTTGACCTTATCAAACGTGAGCCAACTGAGTTGAGGATTTTCTTTTTCAACTTATTTAAAAAAGTACCAAGCCTAATTAACGATATTAAAATTCCTAAAGATTTAATGGGCGGATTTATAGAAAGTATGCCTGCAATGTTTTTTGGAGGGTCAAATTCTGTTACTTTTTTACATTACGACATCGATTTACCACACATTTTCCACACCCATTTTGGTGGCAGGAAACATATTATTTTATTCGACTACAAATGGAAGGATAGGTTATATTGTTTGCCAAATGCAACCTATGCTTTAGAGGATTACAAAGTAGATAATCCAGATTTCGAAAAATTCCCAGCTTTAAAAGGCGTACAAGGTTACGAAGTGTTTTTAGAGCATGGCGATACTTTATTTATGCCTACGGGAATGTGGCATTGGATGAAATATGTAGACGGTTCGTTCTCTTTAAGCTTAAGAGCTTGGGATCAGTCAATCTCTCGTAAAGTTGCTAGCGTGTGGAGCTTATTTAGGCATGGCGCAGTAGACAGTTTAATTAAAATGGCATTTAAAGAAAAATACGCCCATTGGAGAGAGAAAAAAGCAGTAGTTATTGCCGAAAAAGCAATGAAAAACGGAAATCCAAGATAATCATACTTACTAACTCTCTTACAGAAATTAGGGTAAAGCAAACACAGCGGGGCGTCGGATAAGACAGCCCCGCTTTTTGTTGCAATCTTTTACCACTTGTTCCCCTGAAGGGGAGTGGTAAAAGTATTTTCACTTCAATCGGGTTTAGATTTATAGGTCAGCAAAAGACACTTCCATATCATAATCTCAAAAATAATTACGGCCTACACATTCATATACTTACTTTAGCAGTGCAATGGAAGAAAATCTAGTTACCGAAAAACAAAAAATGCTTGCCGGTAAAGCTTATCAAGCTGGCGATGCAGAACTATCTAAAGAACGTTTACAAGCCCGCGAAATAGTTTATGAGTTTAATAATCTGGCTCCGAAATTTATTAAACAACGAAAAGAGCTATTAAAAAAGCTGTTCGGAAAAACAGAAAGAATGTTTTACGTAGAACCTCCGTTTCGTTGCGATTATGGTTATAACATAGAAATTGGCGATAATTTTTACGCCAACTTTAACCTGGTGGTTTTAGATTGCGCCAAGGTAAGTATTGGCAATAATGTATTTATTGCACCAAATGTAGCAATCTATACAGCTGGCCACCCTATGCATGCGTACTTACGCGATCAAGAATACGAGTGGGCGCAAGAGGTTACTATTGGCGATAGTGTGTGGATTGGCGGTAACGTAGTAATAAACCCGGGGGTAAAAATTGGTTCTAATGTAGTTATTGGTTCGGGTAGTATTGTTACTAGAGACATTCCCGACAATGTTTTTGCTGCAGGAAATCCTTGCAGGGTAATTAAAGAAATTACTGATGCTGACAAAGATTTCTACTATAAAAATTTAAAGCTGGGCGAATAAGGTTTTAAACTTTAACGATAGTCTTGATATTCGTTTAAATACCTACACTCTTTTTAGCAAATCTTAAGCAGAAGAACTGTCCAATGGGCGGATTATTTCTATTGCCTTTTTTTTGGGGCCGTAAGTAACTACAAAGCATCAAATTGTGCAAGCTAAATTTTGTGTATTGAGGGGATTAAATTCCGAAAAGCGCAAAGCCTTTATTAGCTAAACCTTATTGGAGTGAGCACGAATCCCGATTTATCGGGAGGAGTAAAACGGAAAGAAGGACTGCAATTGCCGAAACGTGATACCATTGTTTTTCTGAAAAAATTAGCCTGCATTCAAAAACGGGATGCTTAGTGTTTATGCGGATAAAAAACAATAACAATTTTCGGCTTATACGCTCGAAGCGTTATCGCTGATCTGTTTAAACGGATTAGATTCCTACGATATAGGTTTCGATATTAAAAATGTCGAACAGCAAACCCCAACAGCTAATTAATTTTTAATGATTTAATAACGGCATCAACAACTGCTGTATTTTCCTTACTGTCTTTAAATTCGGCGCTGCCAACTACTGAATAAGTTTTGCCGGCATAATCAAAAACACTAAAAGAACCTTTGTTTCGGGTTGCAATAACTTTAGTTTCAAACCCAACCCTAAGAACTTTATGTTGCCCAAAAACAAAAGGCTTGGCCTGGCCTAGTAAGCCAAATTGCATTTTACGTTTGCTAAAACTAATTCGCGATTGTTTGATCAGGTTATTTAATGTAAATCTTAAATTATTAGCACTTTTAACAGCAGTTAAAACAAAATAGCTATCATCTGCAAACGGTTCTTTATTGCTAACTGTAATAAAACGGCTATCTGCCACACCATCAATAGGCCTGTCTTTTTCAACTTCCCAATATTTCGGGAGTTCAAAACTCAAACCATCTTTTGTGTAAATCTGCTTATCTGGCTTCTTGTTTGCCGAATAATTACAAGAAAAGCTTACAGTGATTAAGAGCAGAAAAATTAGGTTTTTCATTATTGCGCTTTTAACTACTATGGTCAACAATTACTTTCCAAACACCTTCAATCTTTTGCAACAATAACGTAAAGTAACCTTTAGGTTCATCTTTATCACGTTTTAAATGCCAACTACCTAAAACAAATGCCTTATCCTTTGCTAAAAAATCTACCTTTTTAATACCGAAAGTTAAAAAGCCCATGGCACTTTTATCCGGATATCCTCTTTTGTAATTATCCAATGTTTGTTGCCAGCCATAAGTTGGCCCGCTTTTGCCTACAAATAGCAAACTATCGCTTTTAGCATAAGCTTGCATAAATGCTTCTAAATCGCCTTTGTTCCAATCGTTTCTTTGCTGTTCTAAAATATTTAAAATTGCGGTTTTATCTTTGGCAGTTTGAGCCATGGCAGTACTTGTAAAAGCAACAAATAAGAGTATAATAATTTTTTTCATAATAGGTTCATTAATTCAAAATCTAAATTAAATTAGTTTTTTAATAAACCGCATAAAATGGAAAAACAAAAACACATGTTCCGCTTTCATCTTACTAGTTTTTTAATCGCGATAGCAATATTTATTATAGAAGTTATAATTGCCCTCTACATAAAAGATAACTTTATACGCCCCTACATTGGCGATGTTCTGGTAGTTATACTAATTTATTATTTCGTAAAAGCTTTTATAAAAGCACCAGTTTTGCCAATGGCCATTGGAGTTTTAATTTTCTCTTATTTGGTAGAAACTTTACAATATTTTCAATTTGTAAAGCTGATAGGATTAGCTAATAATAAGCTGGCAAATATTGTAATTGGAAACTATTTTGCCTGGGAAGACATTGTTGCCTACACAATTGGAATAACTATTGTACTCTTTATAGAAACTTATTTTATAAAACCACAATAGTCCTTCCACCCTAACCTACCATGAATGATTTTTTTGACAAATTCAAACAAAAACCCTCGTTTGATAACCACGCCGAAGCAATTTCTAAACATTTAGACCAAAAATACAAATCTGGAGAAGTTACTGTTTTTCATGAAATTTTCTCCCCAGATTTCCACCTTGATGTTTATGTGGTAGACTCCGAACAACATAATTTTAAAATTTTACTTACCGCTGGCATGAGTACGTTGGAAATGACCGTGCCAGATGCTGTGGAAAATCCCGAGCAATATAAATTCGCAGAGCTGATGTTGTTATTGCCTAAATCGATAGAATTTGGTAAAGTAACCGGGCAAGGCGAAAATGATTGGCTAATAGAAATGCTTAAAGAAACTGCTCGTTTCCCGCACCATTACGATACTTGGTTAGCTATTGGGCATACCCTACAAGCCACAGCAGATATGGATCCGTACAGCGAAAACACTGACTACACTGGCATTGTAATTTTGCCTTCGGTAACTTTTGATAAGGAATTTACCACAATACCTGTTGGAGAAAACCAAATTAACATCTATTCTGTTTTTCCGTTGTACGAAAACGAAATGAAGTATAAAATAGAAAATGGCTACAATGCTTTATTAGATAAGTTGATTGAAAACGATGCGAAAGAAATTTTCGATTATAACCGGGCAAACCTATTAGGCTAAAATCAAAATACAATGGATAAAAGAATTGAGCAGTTAAAAGAAATTAATATCACCATTGCTAAGGCAATCTCTAAAAGCAATAAGTTTTGGTTCGAACATATTTTACCTTCTCAATCATCTACGCCATTATTTGAAGAAGCTGAGCTACAATTAAATGCTATTTTAATTGACTATCCACAAGACGCAAATTTTTGGAGAATGCTTTGTAATGTTAAAACTTACACCATGGATTACCCAGAAGCTATTGTTGCATTAGAAAAAGCCATCGCGTTAGAAAACAAACAAAAAGACAAAACACAATTGCTCGAACTTTTGGAGCATAAAGATGTGCAAAAACCAAAGCCCAAAGCTAAAAAGACACAAAGTGAAGTAGCGAAAAGAGCTTTGCCGTTTTTCAAATACCATCCGGAGCCTACCCTTACCGGAGCTTTTAAAACTGATACCATTGTAACTTGCGACTGTTGCAAGAAACCAACAGATGTTTATTATAGCGGTCCGTTTTACGCTGTTGAAGATATCGATGCACTTTGCCCCTGGTGCATAGCCCATGGCAAAGCCTCTAATAAATTTGATGGCAGTTTTCAGGATGATGTAAGTGTAGACGACGTTAATGATTCTGAAAAATTAAAAGAATTGGTTGAGCGCACCCCTGGTTATAGTGGTTGGCAACAAGAATATTGGTTAGCACATTGTAATGATTATTGTGCATTTAAAGGCTATGTGGGCTGGCAAGAAATTGAACCTATTTTACAAGAATTTGCTGATATTGAAACAGATTTGGCCAATGCTGGGGGAATAAAATTGGCCGATTTGCAAAATTATTTACGCGACAACGGTTCTTGTCAAGGTTATCTTTTTCAGTGTACTTGTTGTAATAAATACCGTTTGTATTACGATTTTGACTAAAATTGGGTTAAACACTAATCTTTTATTCAAACATTACCAAAACAATATAGATGAAAAAAACTGTTGTTGCCATTGGCGAAATATTATGGGATGTTTTACCAGATCAGAAAAAAGCTGGTGGTTCTAGCATGAACGTTGCTTTAAACCTTCATAAACAAAATATCAATAGTAAATTTATTAGTGCCATAGGCGATGATAACGATGGAATAGAGTTGATCGATTTTCTAAAAAACGAAAACTTTACCACTGATTTAATTCAGGTTAACAAGTTACCAACCAGCACCGTAAATGTAAAGTTAGATGAGCAACAACAAGCAACTTATACCATTGTAGAACCTGTAGCTTGGGATGCTATTGAACTTTCTGACCAGGCAGTTGAAACAGTAAAAAATGCCGATGCCTTAGTCTATTGTAGTTTAACTTGCAGAAACCAGCAAAGCCGAAATACAATTTTATCTCTTTTAAAAGACGCTAAACTAAAGATTTTCGATATTAACTTAAGGGCGCCTTTTTACGAGACCACAACTTTAGAAACTTTGCTTAATTATGCTGATGTCTTGAAAATTAACGATGAAGAGTTACTTATTCTCAAATCGGCATTTGCCTTAACTGGAAACGATGACGAACAACTCCTAAAACAACTTAGCAATAAGTTTAATATTGCTACCATTTGCCTAACACTTGGGGGCAAAGGCGCTCAAATTTTACACGAAGAAAAATTGTATCATCACAAAGGATATCCGGTTAAAGTTGCCGATACCGTTGGTGCTGGCGATGCATTTTTGGCAACCTTTGTAGCAAGTTATCTTAACGGATTTCCAATGGACACCACTCTGGATAGAGCTTGCAAAGTTGGTGCTTTTGTGGCATCTCAACATGGCGCAAACCCATTCTACAACGAAACAGTTTTCGATTAAAACAAAAACCAAATGAAAAAACACATCTACCTTACCGCTATATTTCTTGCCTTTTTTGCCGTTTCAATGGCTCAAACTACTAAAAAAGATATCAAATCGCTTTTAGAGGGAAAGTCTTTAACCGATGCAAAAGAAGTTATTATAAAGCAAAATAAAAGTATAGAAAGCCTGCTCAAACTAGCTTCAACATCTATAAGAATTACACCGGGCAATAGTAATGTAGCAGAAAGCAAAACGACAGAAAAGTTCGATAGCTCTCCAAAAAATCAGATTATCAAAAAGTTTAACCAGACCTTAAACAAACTCTACTTTAACCAAAAAGTATTTTACCCAAACACCAACCTAAGTATTAGTTATAGCGAAAAAAGCTTAATGTACAGCGTAACGGATTACGATGATTATAAATTTCCAAATCCGGAATTAAAGCTTAAAAAAGTTTATTATCAAGATGGCACAAGTGCAAGTTTCGATAAGCAAGTTTACGGCAGAAACGATGAAAAAATAAACGAAATTAAAGGCACAAAGTGGATTGACAGCATTGAGTTAGAAGCAAGTTATCACTATCCAGAAGCTATGCCTGTTATAAATTTAAGTCCTGAAAATGCTTTACACCAGTCCGTATTGGGCAAAATAGAACTGATTTCTATAGAAGATGCTACTGCCATTCTAAAAATCTCGCCAGAGCTAAAAGAAAAAATTTTAAAGGTTGAGGGAATTAATTCGGTTGGCAAAGCACTAGATCAAAGTGGATCATCCTCTTCTAGCAACACCATAAATTATTCTCCCGAATTTTTAGCAAAATACTTGGAAGCCTGCAAAACTGCTATCAGCAACATTGATAAGGGTAGCTATAAAAACACAGACGAACTAATTGATGATTTGTACGATAAAATTCCGAAGGAAGATAAAAACAAACCAGAAAATTTAGTAAATGCCAGCTATAGTTTTAGAGGCAATTTAAAGCAGATCAACATCTTCTTAAAGCCCGAAAAAAGTGCTGTGAACAATTACAATTTCACCTTAAAAAACACCGTAAAGTATGTAGATGGTTTGGGCGTTGCTTACAACAAAAATGGTTTAGCTGGCATTTTAGACAAAAACGGCAAATGGATTGCGCAACCAACTCAAAAAGAATTATCTCATTACAAAGGCCCGTACTTTTTTGGCGGAGTAACGGAAGATGGTTACCGTTCTATATTATGGTTAGACAAAGCCAATCAAAAACTGGTTCCTTTTAACTATCATTTTTACAAGAACGATGCGATGTTGGATAAATATTATGCGATTGAAAAAACCATTAATGGCCCAAAAGGTTTAGTAGAAATTGAAACCAACAAGGTAGTTTTAGAGCCTAGTTTAGATAATATTAGCGTAAAAGGAAATTACATTGTGCTTACTTCCGATGATGAGGTTAATACCATCGTTAACAAAGATTTAAAAAAGGTATTGAGCGTAAAAGGCTACAATTATAAAATTAACGGCGATTTTATCTTTCATAGTAAGCCTTACACTTCTAAAGAAAAATTTGCAGATTACAGTATCCTGAGCAACACAGACGACGTATACAATGCTGATGGCAGAAAAATAAATAAGGAAGATTACGTGATAGACACTTATGATTTTTTTGGGATGGACAGCTTATTATTGGTAAAAAATAAGTTGGGTAAAAACCTTTTTATCAATACCAAAGGCGATGTTATAATAGATGGCTCTAAGTATGCTGATGTTGAACCATTTTCGAGCGGACTTGCACCGGTAAAAAATGCCGAAGGCAATTGGGGCTACATTAACAGCAAAAATGTGTTGGTGATCCCTTTCATGTACAACGAAGCAAAAAATTTCTCAAAAATTAGCGCAATGGTAAAAACCAGCGATGGATACCAGTTAATTGACCATAAAAACAAAGTAATTAAAAAATTTGACGACGGTTTCTCTAGCTACAGCGTTAAAAAAGACGCTGATAATTTGGAGTATAGAAATTATAATAAACAAACTTATAACTCAAAAGGCGAAGTTGTGAAAGATTAGGCAGGTAATTTTAATGTTAAACTGATATTTAGCATTAACTATCGATATATTTTTTTTTCTTAACTTAGTGTAAAACTTGAAACAATGGAAAATTTCATTAATTATATTAATATAGATCCAAATGTAAGGTTTGGTAAACCTTGCATAAAGGGGACCAGAATTACAGTTCAAGATATTTTAAACTGGTTAGCTTCTGGTATGTCAACCGAAGAAATAACTCAAGATTTTCCTCAATTAAAAGCAGAGCATATTAAAGCTGCTTTATCTTTTGCCGCAAACAGTGAAAATAGAACTCGTTTAATCTCTGCTTGATGAAAATACTGCTCGACGCAAACATTTCGTTTAAGTTAAAAAATAAATTATCCTCCCATTTTTTTGACATTGAGCAAGTGGATTGGGTTGATGTAGCCCAACCAGCAACAGACATCGCCATTTGGGAATGGGCAAAATCTAAAAATGCTGTTATTATAACTAATGATGATGATTTCTATAATTTCTCAAATGTTTACGGTTTTCCGCCAAAGGTTGTTTTATTAAGGACGGGAAATCAATCTACCAATAGTTTAGCAGAAATTTTAATCAAACATAGTGCTGATATCCATCATCTATATAATGATGATGAAACTGGATTGTTAGAAATTTATTAGCGAATAATTTGATCCAAAGTTAGGTAAAAAACTTTGAGGGGCTTTTGCGCTAGGGATTGTAAGGGTTTAGTACCGCTTTTCGCGGTACCGAAGCGAAGCGGAGCCCTGCAAAGCCCGACCCTTGGGGAGCGCCCAAATCAATAAGCAGTTTTAAGTAGATATTTTGTTTGAGCCTGTAATTTTGGATTTAATCTTTCTTACTTGAGCTTTAATGCTTTTGCCTATTTGCAGTCTTAAATATGACATCCGCCTTAAAATACTGATGCATTAAACATTTACCTTCGATTATCCGTTTATATAAGCACATGAGAGGTTTCGAATTTTCTAAGTTTTTGCCAAACGAATTGCCAAAAGGTGGTTTCGACGAATTGCTGAAGCTTTTTACCGAATTGTTAAACTACACCGCTGGCGATGCTGGCGAGACTTTGGCTTGGATGAATGAGCTGGACAAACAATATAAATTTACCAATAACGACTACGGGATGGGTGATTTTATTGACGAGCTAAAGGAGAAAGGTTACTTAAAAGAAGAAAACGGAGAGCCAAAGATTACCGCAAAAACCGAACAAACTATTCGAAAATCGGCATTAGAAGAAATTTTTGGAAAGCTGAAAAAAGCGGGCAAGGGCAATCATAACAGTAACATGTCTGGCATTGGCGAAGAGAAAAACGCCGATAGACGCGAGTATAATTTTGGAGATAGCTTAGACCAAATTGACATGACGGCGTCTATACAAAACGCACAAATTAATCATGGCATAGGCGATTTTACCTTAACAGACCGCGATTTAGAGGTAGAGGAAAAAGACTACAAGACGCTTACCTCGACAGTGCTGATGATTGATATTTCGCACTCTATGATTTTGTACGGCGAGGATAGAATTACCCCTGCAAAGAAAACAGCCATGGCTTTAGCAGAGCTGATAAAAACCAAGTATCCAAAAGACACTTTAGATATTGTGGTTTTTGGAAATGATGCCTGGCCGATTACGATTAAAGACCTTCCCTATTTACAAGTTGGCCCGTACCACACCAATACTTTTGCTGGTTTAGAATTGGCTACCGATTTGCTTCGCAGAAGAAAAACCCACAACAAGCAAATTTTTATGATTACCGATGGTAAACCAACTTGCCTGAAAGAAAATGGCAGGTATTATAAAAACAGTATGGGTTTAGATAGAAAAGTAATTGGAAAAACACTAAACATGGCGGCACAGTGCAAAAGACTAAACATTCCGATAACTACATTTATGATTGCGCAAGACCCTTATTTGCAACAATTTGTGCGTCAGTTTACGCAGGTTAACGGCGGTAGGGCCTTTTACAGCTCATTAAGTGGCTTAGGCGAATACATTTTTGAAGATTATATTAAGAATAGAAGAAAAACAATAAGATAGATAAAAGAACAAAGAGTAAGGAACAATGATTGGGCGATCAATCTTTGTTCCTTGCTCTTTCATCCTTATTCCAAAAAAAATGCAAGCAAAAACATTAGGCGAATTAAAAGCCTCCAACTATACCTCATTAAGCGTAAAAGAAGAACTTAGAAAAAACCTCATTAGCCAACTACAAAATAAAGAAGCTGGTTTTGAAGGTATTTTAGGTTACGATGAAACGGTAATTCCCGAACTCCAAAACGCTATACTTTCTCGCCATAATATTTTATTGTTGGGCTTACGCGGGCAAGCAAAAACAAAAATTGCCCGTTTGTTGGTTAACCTGCTAGATGAATACATTCCCTACGTTTCGGGAAGTGAGATTTTTGACGATCCGTTGAACCCAATTTCTTGGTACGCTAAAAATGAAATTGCAACGCATGGCGATGATACACCTATTTCTTGGCAACACCGCAGCGAGCGCTATACCGAGAAACTAGCTACTCCAGATGTTACTGTAGCCGACTTAATTGGAGATGTTGACCCAATTAAGGCCGCAACCTTAAAGTTAACCTACAATGATGAACGTGTTATACACTTCGGATTGATACCAAGGGCGCACCGTAGCATTTTTGTAATTAACGAATTGCCAGATTTACAAGCTCGTATCCAAGTTGCTTTGTTTAACATGTTGCAAGAAAAAGATATTCAAATACGTGGTTTTAAATTACGTTTGCCTTTGGATGTTCAATTTGTATTTACCGCCAACCCAGAAGATTACACCAATCGTGGTAGCATTGTAACACCGTTAAAAGATAGGATTGAAAGCCAAATTTTAACGCATTATCCTAAAACCATTGAAATCTCTAGAAAAATCACTTTCCAGGAGGCCAAACTAACGTCAGAACAACGCAGAGATATTGAAGCTGACGGCTTGGTAAAGGATTTAGTAGAGCAAATTGCTTTCGAAGCCCGTAAAAGCGAATTTATTGATCAAAAATCTGGTGTTTCTGCACGTTTAACTATTTCTGCATACGAGAATTTAATTAGTAACGCAGAGCGAAGAATGCTCATCAACAATGAAAAAAATACTTTTGTTCGTTTAGCAGATTTAAGTGGAATAATTCCGGCAGTAACCGGTAAAATAGAATTGGTTTACGAAGGTGAATTGGAAGGCCCGGCCAAAGTTGCACATACGCTGATAGGCAAAGCGGTTAAACATTTATTTGCAAGATATTTCCCAGATCCAGAGCGAGCTAAGAAAAGTAAAACGGCAAATCCGTATACCAAAATAACCGAATGGTTTACCGAAGGAAATACGATAGCAATTGCAGATGACCAAGATTTAACCAAATACACCAAAGAGCTTATGGCAGTTGACGGCCTACATGAGCTAGTTAAAAAATTCCATCCTAAATTAAGCGAAAACCAAACCTTGTTACTAATGGAGTTTGTTTTACATGGCTTGGCTGAATATTCTCAAGTAAGCAAAAACTACATAAACGGTGGTTTTGGCTTTGCCGATATGTTTGATAGCTTATTTAATGTAGATTTAGATGAAGAAGATGAGGACGATTTCCGCTAACATTGCAAACAATTTAAAACTTAGCTAATTTTCCAATTTCGGCCTATAAAATATATGAGACCCAATTTTCTACTTTTCCTTTGCGTTTTTGTTTTACTAATAGATTTTTATTGTTACAAAGCCATAATCGGCACTTTTAAAAAATGGTCGCCTAAAACCAAAAAGGTTTTTACCATTACCTGGTGGACAGTAAATGTGCTACTGATAGGTGGAGTTTTCGCAGCCATTTACCTAAACCTATTTCTATCGGCCAGGGCTGTAATTCTAGTTGCCTTTTTCTTGCTGTCGGTTGCCAAGTTTATGATGATACCATTCTTGTTAATAGATGATATTAGAAGAGGTCTTATTAAACTTTTCAAAACCGTTAAGAAGTCTAGTCCGGTAGTAAATAAAGAGGAAGAAGTTACAGAAGAAGCTCAGGTCGGCGAACCAATTTCTCGGTCTGCTTTTTTAGTTAAAGCAGGTTTAGTTGCGGCAGCAGTGCCGTTAAGCTCTTTGAGTTGGGGCATTATTTCTGGTGCCTACGATTATCAAATTAAACGTCGAACGTTGGTTTTGCCAAACCTTCCATCTGCTTTCGATGGTATTAAGTTGGCACAGATATCAGATATCCATTCGGGTAGTTTCTATAACAAAGTTGCGGTAAAAGGTGGCGTAGAAATGTTAATGGCCGAAAAGCCAGATTTCGTATTCTTTACTGGCGATTTAGTGAACAATCTCACTAGCGAGGTAAAAGATTATCAAGATATTTTCTCAAAGGTAACTGCACCGCTTGGGGTGTATTCGGTATTGGGCAACCATGATTACGGCGACTACCATTTTGGCAGAGAAAGCTCTCCTGCAAAAGTAAAAAACCTGCAAGATATGGTTAAAACCCACCAACTTATGGGATGGGATTTGCTGATGAACCAAAACAGACGCTTAAAGGTTGATGGGCAGGAAATTGGTATCTTAGGTATAGAAAACTGGGGCATGGGTCGTTTCCCTAAATATGGCAAAATGGAATTAGCTACCGCAAACACAGACGACCTTCCGGTTAAATTATTGCTTTCTCACGATCCCTCGCATTGGCGAAACGAAGTATTGCAAAAATACCCTCAAATAGATGCCATGTTTGCCGGCCACACCCACGGAATGCAGTTTGGCGTAAGGCTAAAAGAATTTCAGTGGAGCCCAGTGCAATACATTTACAAAGAATGGGCAGGCCTTTACGCAGAAAAACAGCAACAACTTTATGTAAACGTGGGCTACGGATTTTTGGGTTATCCCGGACGTGTTGGAATCTTACCGGAAATAACGATATTTGAGTTGAAGCGAGCGTAGTAAATACTGAATTATGGGATGAGCAAATTATTCAATCAGCCTATAATTCAAAACTCAATCATTACTTTTATTGTATGATTAAAAAGGCAGTACTTGCAATTGTAGATTTTTTACTTTTTAGCAATTTATTTATTGCAAGTTGCGCCGTTGCTCAAGGTTTAGTAACCTATTATTTGCTTCGTGTGCCGGCTGATAAATATGTATTAGCCTTTTTATTCTGCTCTACGCTTCTTATTTACAACCTTAGCATGTTGTTATCCAAGCCTAAAGAGCCCCAAAAATCACCTTTTAAACGTGTACGCTGGATTTTCTCACACCACAGGCTAACCATATCAATTACACTAATTGCCGCACTTTGTATCATTCCTTTGTCGCTTTGGTACTTGAGCATACAGTCTAAATTATTAATGGGTTTTGTAGGTGCTTTAGCGTTAGCTTACAATTTTCCATTTTTAAACTTTAACGATAAAAAAATAGGCCTTCGTAATTTGCCCGGCATTAAGCTTTTTTTAATTGGTTTTGTATGGTCGGTTAGTTGTGTGCTTTTACCAATTGTACAGATAGAAAGCACTTTTGGCATCATGATTTCATTAAGCGAAACACTCCTTTTGGTGGCGAAACGTTTTCTATTTATTTGTGCCATTACCATCCCTTTTGATATTAGGGATTTATATCAAGACAAGCTCTACGAACTAAAAACAATTCCGGTTATTTTAGGAGAGAAAAAAGCATGGATTTTCTGTCAAGCTTTACTTGTTGTTTACGTAATCATGTTGGTTTTGTTTACTAAAGAAATCAATCCGCAGGTAATTGGTTTGGTGCTTACCGTTGCACTTACCGGCTGGCTAATCTTTAAATCCAACATCAAAAAAAACGAGTACTTCTACTTCCTCTTTTTAGACGGAACCATGCTATTGCAATGGCTAATTGTTTACCTAACGCTTTTCATCGGCAGAGCGCCATTGTTTTAAGTCTATCGCATTATTTTTTTAAAAAGCTTTTTCCCTACAACTATTTAGGCTAGTCGGGCTGTACGCTGTATCTTTATTTTCTGGGTTTATCTTCGTTTAAAATAAGGTCGAAAAAGAAAATAAAGGATGCCGCTTCCATCCCGTTTAATTTGGCAAAACCTATTAAAAACACTAAAATATAACGCAAAAGTAACCGCATTCAATACCAGCTTTTACAACTTTCAAGCAATCAACTTAAAAAATTGTCTGGCTATCTTCCACTCAAGAAATTTCCAAACTATTATTGCAGCATCAAATTATTCAGCTTTATCGAAACTGGCTCTCCATCCCACTTGATATGGATTTTTAAAACCTTAGTTTTTGCATCGTAAAAATAAAAATTAGAGGAAGTTAACAACACCTGATCAGATATCGCCTTGCGTAATACCAATTTGCCATTTAACATGTTTGCAGGCACAGTTTTTACCCTCGGAATTTCGATAAAAACATCCCTCAATTTGGGTGCACCGTCAAAAGTTCCTTTTTTTGTTAGTGTTATTGTATGATTATTCGCAATATTACTTGCTTTGAAACTTAGCAGTTCAAACGCTCCATTTTTGTCGGCATCAGCAGTTTTTCCATCATCCAGATACATGGTAAAAGCACTGTTTTTCACCTCCTGATCTGCGTAATAAGTTAAAATTAAGGTAGTAGCATTATAGCCATCGGTATTAGGCATAGAATTGGCAGTAGGTATCAAGCTTCCACCTTTGGCAAAAACGGGTATAGAAGTAATTGGCGCCATAACTGTCGCTGAACCACTAAACTTTTTATGGTCTCTTATGTCAATCCAATTACCTGTCGGGAAAACCACTTTTCTGGATGTATCTCCACGTTTTGTTATAGGCGCCACTAACATGCCGGCGCCCCACAAGTATTCGTCGTCCACGTTTTTAAGCAATTTATTTGAGGTGTCGAAATAACCAACCGGCAAAACGAGTGGCCGACCAATTTGTGTATTAAGCCAACTCAAAGAATAATTGTAGGGCAGGTATTTATAGCGTAAGTTTAAATATTCCCTAACGATAGTTTTGGTGCTATCATCCCAAAAAACAGGTTCCGGATACGGAATTTTATCTTCAGCTTCCTTTTTAATACTGTTGCCTACCGCATTAGGATCTGAGGATGCCAGTTTTACATCTGCATGTGCTCTAATAATTGGCAAAAAACTCGCCATTTGCATCCAGCGTATATATAGTTCTGGTTCTTTATCTCCACCAGTAAAACCGCCAGCATCTGGGTGCATGTAACCAATGCCACTCATTCCCATTCCGGTAATGATTGGCATCTGAATTTTCAAGGCTTCCCATGTTCTAGATACATCACCACTCCAAGTAAAAGTACCATAACGTTGCATTCCGGCACCGCCAGAACGCGTTAGGTTAAAAACCCTTTCTTTAGGAAAATCTTTTCTATAATTGTCAAAAATAAGTTTGTTCCAGGTTAAGGGGTAAATATTATGTATTTCGCGTTCGCTACCTAATACAAATTGCATGCTGTCATTGTGCATTTCAGGCTCGCCCAAATCTGTCCAAAAACCAGCTACGCCTTCGTTAATCCGTGCTTTGTAGTTACTCCATAAGTATTGTTGTGTTTCTGGCTTAAACACATCCAACAGAGAAGCCGGACCGGCCCAAAACTTTTGCAAAACATATGGATATTGATTAATGCCTCCTGCAAAAAGTTTTGCTTTAGCAGAACTATTGTAATTGGTAGATTTTAGGGTAGCAAAAGTTTGCGTAATCGGAATGGTTTTAATACCCATTTTTCTTAAATCTGCCATCATCTTCGGCGCATCTGGAAACGTTTTTTTATGCCAATCCAAATTTCCGATTCCAGAAATATCTTCTCCATACCAATACAAATCCAGTATCATTGCATCTATCGGAAAACCTTCTGCTTTTGTTTTTTGTGCTACATCCATCATTTCTTGCTGACTTCTGTAGCCAAATCTCGACTGCATAAAACCTAAAATCCAACGCGGTGGTAAAGGTTGTTTACCCGTTAAATTGGTGTAATTATTTAAAATTTCATCGTAACTATTACCAGAAACCACAAAGTAAGATGCTACGCCAACATTTGTTTCGTAACTAACAACATCGCTTTTAGTCTTTCCTAAATCAAAATTTCCTGAACCATAATTATCGAAATAAATGCCATATTTTTTATCCGTAACAAAAAATGGAACCGAGATATTTAAGTTTTTTTCGCCAGCTGTATAACCGTAATGCGCTTGGTGGTAGTTTTCCAGCACTTCCCCTTTTCGGTTTGAAGCTAAGGCATGAGACCCTAAACCATAAATGCTTTGCGTACTGTCTATCTTAAAATGGAGATATTTTTTTCCATCGCTTTGCGTGGCATAACTGTGATTTTTAAGCAAAGGTGTTTTACCGTTTAGATAAAAGCTTAGCAACAAATTTTCCTTGTCGATTTTAAGCGCTAACGATGTTGAACTTAACCAAATTGATTTTTCATCTTCCTTTAAGGTAGTTTTTACACTGTCGGGCGAAGCCACTAAAGTATAAGGTGTATCATATTTAACTTCTTTGCCAAAGTAGGCAACACGAAAAACTTGCTTGGTATAGGGTGTGATTTCGATAATACCATGTGTACCGAATATCTGTAGGTTTTTACCGTTATACTCATGCTTTTGGTACTTACCAATTGTGGTTTGCTGCGCAAAAATTGGCGCTAGAAACGCAAAAAAAAGCACACAAAAAATCCTGAATTTCATAAGGTTAAATTTTGCGAAAACTACAAAATTCAATTCAGAAATTCAGGATTAAAATATTAGCCCGCGTTAAAGCGGTAACCTACGCCACGCACCGTTTGCAACAACTGCGGGTTATCTGGGTTTAATTCTATTTTTTTACGCAAACGAACAATGTGCATATCCAAGGTGCGTGTATTTACATCAGAGTTGTAGCCCCAAACCACCAACATTAATTCATCGCGGTTAATAACTTTGTTTGGATTACGCAAAAAGTAAAGTAATATTCTGTTCTCCAAAATAGTTAATTCTATTTTTTTGCCTTCTCTGTACAAGGTATGGATATTTGGATGATGCTCCATATTTCCAAAACGATGAATTTCAGAACGATCGCTATTTAAAAGGAATTTAGATTTGCTATCTAGCATCGCTACCAAAACATCCATGTTAAATGGTTTGGTTACATAATCTGAAGCGCCAAAATTATACGCATCGATTTTGTCGACATCCTGTGCCTTTGCAGTCATCATAATTACCAAACCCTCATAGCCAGCTTTACGAACTTCTTCGCAAACTTCAGCACCTTCCTTACCAGGCAACATCCAATCTAAAAGTACAATATCTGGTTTTTCGTTGGTAATGGTAGAGACCGCAGTTGCACCATCGCTATTTTCAATTACCTCATAACCTTCTGCTTGCAAACGATGAACAACCAAAAAGCGTAGATTTTCGTCGTCTTCTACTATAAGTATTTTTATTCCTTTAGACATATTTATTTGTTTTAAGGCTGTAAAATTTAAAAATTGAAAAGTTGAAAAACCTTACAACGTTAAACATTACAACATTTCAATTAATTATTATAAGGTAGTACTATTTTAAATTCCGTGCCTTTGTCCACCACACTTTTAACGCTAATTTCTCCGTTCATAAAGTTAACAAGTTCCTTACAGAAAGCCAAACCTAAGCCCACACTTCCGTTCTGGTTATACCTATTTTGTATGCGGTAAAACTTTTTAAAGATATTATTAATTTCTGACGATGGGATGCCGATGCCTTCGTCTCTAAATCTTAATACAACGCGGTCTTTAATCATTCTTGCGGTAATATGCAGTTTCTTGTTATTAACCGCCGAATATTTATAGGCGTTTTCCGCCAAATTATCGAACAAGCTGCCTAACAACACCGGATCTGTAATAAATGTTTTAAAGCCCGAAACTTCATAACTAACTTCAAAATCGGGATATTTCAACGCGTAGGCATCTAAACTGCTTTCAATAAAATCTTCTATCGTAACCGAATCCTTATTTAGCGTAATGGCTTTATTTTCTATCTGCGTAAATGCCAAAAGTTTGTTCATTAAGCCATTTAGCTTATCAGCCTCTTCATCTAATATTTTACCATAAAGTTTCTGCTCTTTCTCACTTAAACTCGTGGCGCTTTTAATGTTGTTGCCTGCTATTTTTATTACACTGACGGGGGTTTTAAACTCGTGGGTTAAGTTGGTAACAAAATCGTACTGAAGTTTAAACATTTTATGGTTGATGTTTAAGTTTCTATAGATTAAAAAAGCTACTAATACCAAAACGCCGTAAAAAAGTAAAAGCAAGGCTGCAATTGGCCAAAAGAAGCTGAAAATTTCTTTTTTAACGAAGTCTCTCGAAGACGTAAAATATAATTTATAATCTGAAAATGGACCGCCTAAGGTTATTTCTCCGGTAATGTACTCAGAAGTTGTATCAATCGGATCGTAAGTGATAGGCTCAATTCTTATGTTCTGATACAGTAATGGTCGCGTATTTTTTATTCTGATTTTATTTGGGTCCAACTCAAACGAAAGCATATCCTGCTGATAAACAGGTTCGGTTTCCAACTTTGTCGAAATCATACGCTTGTAAACCTTCAGAATTTCAAAACTCGGGATATTGAAATAATCAATTCTATTATGGCGGATATCTGTAAAGTTGCTAAACAGATCTTCTTGGGTAGGCACTTTGGTCGTATCCAGCTTTTGAATAAAATTTATCAGTTTTAAGGTAACTGGATTAAAATCCTCTAGGCCTGCTCCTTTTACAGCCTCATTTTGCCCAAACAACCTAACTGAATCTTTATGTACCGATTTACCGAATTGGTAAACGTTTTTCATACCGATGGCAAAATCGCCAAGGTTAATTCCATGATCCTCGTAGCGCTCGTTTTTAACCTCTGTATCGTAAAACGTAACACGAGACACGAAAGGGTATTGCATTAAGATGGTATCTGTAAACTTACTGGCGGATGCAGAATCCAAATAACCATTGTAAAAAGAAATTTCTGGCAATTTGTTCAAGAAAAAATCATTGTAGGGCTTAATGCTTTCCTCTAAAACGTTGGCTTTGGCCGATACGAAATCGTTCTCTATGTTTTTTTTACTGAAATTAAAAGCCAAAAAAAGCGATAGTATAAACACCACCGATATTAGACCGATAAAGGTGACGATTAACGAGAAATTTTTACGGTAGCCACTATCTTTTTGCGAAACCATTTTTGCTTTGCGAAACTATTTCTTTTTCAAATTTACGGCTAGAAACTCTTCTAACGCAGCATATACTTTTTGCCTACTTTCTTCACGATTGAAAGAACTATCGTCTTTTTCTAAATACGTAACCTGAACATTTCGTTTTTTAAGCTCTTTAACAAATCGAATTGCATCGCCAGAGTTACCTCTCGGATCTTTGATATTTTGTGTAATAAAGATAGGAATATTAACCTTATCTGCATGAAATACCGGTGAAACCTGACTTACATAGTCGACATCTGTATCTGGATTACCGAAAATTTCATAATACATTTTTAAACTAGATTTAAAAAACGGTGGTATAGATTTTAAGTAGGTTAATAGATTTAACACCCCTCCGTTAGATGCGGCACACTTGTATAACTTCGGATTTTTAATAGCGGCGCTCATCGCAATGTAACCACCAAAGCCGCTTCCGTAAATGGCAACTTTATTTGGATTAGCAATTTTCTCTGCTATTAGCCAATTCACACCGTCATCAACATCATCTTGTATTTTATTGCCCCATTGCTTAAAACCTGCTGCGTAAAAATTCTTTCCATAACCGGTAGAGCCACGATAGTTAACCTGTAACACCGCATAACCTCTGTTGGCGAAAAACTGTACCTCGGCATTATAACCCCAAGTATTTCTCTGCCCTGGCCCATTGTGTGGCACAACTATAACCGGTAAATTTTTACCTTCAACATTTAGAGGCAGGGTTAAATAGCCATTTATTTTCAACCCATCTCTAGAAGTATAGCTGATTGGTTTCATCGCACACATTTGCGCTTCGTTAATGGCCGAATTAATATCGCTTAGTTTTCTAATTTTGCCCGTACTGGCTACATAAAGATAATAAGACCCTGGATTTCTATCGGTAAACGTTCTAACTACAAATACATCTTCTTTCTTATCTCTGTCTGTAATTCTGGTTTCGGTATTTGGCAATAATTTATCTAGTTTTTGATTAAGTAATTTACTTTCCTCATCTAAATAATGTTTTTCCTTTTTCCAGGTTTCACAAACAACGTAAGCCATTTTCCCTTTTTGCCTTGAGTATTGCGCATCAACTACATTTAAAGTATCATTAGCAAAGAGCACACCTTTTTCTTTGCCGGTATTGCAATCTAATTCTACTAATGCACTTTTGTCTCTGTTGGCATCTGTAATTACATAAAGACTGTTTTGTTTGGTTTCAGAAAATGCTATTGGATATAAAGTTGTCTTAAAGTTGTTGGTTAAAATTGGTCTAAAAGCTTGGTTTTCAGTATTACGATACATTAGCGTTTCGTTTACGCCATCACTTGAAATTGCCATTCTTAAATGCCCTTTGCTATCCGTCATCCAGCTGGTATAATTACCAGGGTTTTTAGCCGCCATTTGCATTTTGCCATCTCTAACGTTTAATCGATAAACATCAGAAACTGTCGAATCTCGTTGATTTGATAGTACTAGAATGTACTTATTTTCAATTAACTGATCTTCTAACACCCTAATCCTGGCCTTAGTATTACTACTTAATTGCCTCTCATCTTTACCGTTTTTGTTAATGATAAAAAGATCTGATTGAAATCTATCTCCAGGTTTTTCTTTGTGATAAATAATTTCATTATCGCTTACCCATGAATAGAACGTAATATTTTTCTCTTTTAATTGCGTTAGCTGTAAAATACTTCCGCTGGCAATATCTTCTACAAAAAGGTTCTGCTTCTGACCCTGAAGTTTTAAATAAGCTAAACTTTTGCCATCTGGGGATACACGATAAGTTGCTTTATCTTGTGATTTGAAAAAATCATTAACCGGAATAACCGCTACCTTTCCTTCTTGCTTGCATGCAAAAAGAAAAGCCATCAGTATCAATAAAACAAAATCCTTAGCAACCTTCATATTTCAATTATCGTACAAAAATACACAACCCCATTGGGCAAAAGCAATCAACATTAACATTGTTACTTTTAAAAAAACAACCGGGGAACTCAATGTAGCAACATTGCTGGTAATCAGAATAATTTTGTCGGTAACAATTAGAATACGCTTATTTATTTTACGTTATTTTAAATCAGCAACACTTATTTGCCGTTAGAATTTTTAAATTTAAAGCGCTGGCAAATATCATCATCAATGAAAAAATTAATTGTGCTTTTATTTTTATGCTTTACGAGCATCGCTTTGCGGGCGCAAACCAACATTGACGAGGCGCTAGCTTACCAATATTACCAGCAGGCAGATTACGAAAAGGCTTCAGTTTTATTAGAAAAACTTTTTAATCAAACTAAAAACGACAATTATTTTGAGCTCTATTTTAATTCGTTGATTAAAATAAAAAAATATACAGAAGCAGAGGCAAATCTAAAAAAGCTCGTTAAACAGTATCCTCAAAAAACCAATTACGCGGTAGCACTGGGCAGGGTTTATCAAGAAAATGGTCGCGTAGCGGATGCAAACAAAGTTTTTCAGGACGCAATTAACAACACCACTAAAGACGAATTTAAGTTTAGAGAGTTGGCTAACAGCTTTTACCGGTTTGAAGCTTATGACATGGCTATTTCTGCATTTTTGCAGGGTCGAAAATTGTTTGGCGACGAGCAAATGTTTGTTTACGAGTTGCTAAGCATTTATCGCTACAAAAAAGACAAGGTAAATTTAGTAACTGAATATATTAACGTATTAGAGAGTACGCCACAATTACTTCCGCAAGCTCAATCGGTGTTGGCTTCTGTTTTTGAAGATAACAGCGACTATCAAATACTGCAATCAGCTTTGCTAAAAAAACTGCAGAAGAACCCCGATCAAGAGATTTTTAACGAGTTGTTGATTTGGCAATTTATACAAAAGCAAGAATATGAAATGGCTTTAAGGCAACTTATTGCGCAGGATAAAAGAACCAAAGGTAATGGCGCACTTCTATACAACACAGCAAACTTGTTTACAGCTAATAAGGCTTTTACCACTGCAATAAAAGCATACGAATATTTGTTAACCAAAGGTGAGGCAAGTGAATTTTATTTGCCCGCAAAGCTGGAGTTAATTAATGCAAAATACGAACTTGTGATTGACGGTAAATTTGAAAAATCTGCCATCCAGGCTTTAGCTAATGAATATGAGGAGCTATTAAATAAATATGGCAAAGTGGGGCAAACACTTTTTGCACTGAAAAAGCTGGCGCATTTACAGGCTTATTACCTTAACGACTTAAAAAAAGCGGAAGCAACACTGGAAACGGCAATATCAGTGGAGAAAATTTCGCCTATGGACATTGGCATTTTAAAAATGGATTTAGGCGATATTTATGTACTTACCAAACAACCTTGGGAGGCAATTTTAACTTACGAACAGGTTGCCAAACAATTTGAGAGCCAACCAGTAGGTAGCGAAGCTAGATATAGAACTGCTCGCCTTTCTTTTTATCAGGGCAATTTTCAGTATGCAAAATCTCAAGCGGATGTTTTAAAAGCCTCTACTTCTCAGTTAATTGCTAACGACGCCTTAAACTTAAGTCTGCTAATTTCAGACAATTTGCAAAGCAAAAACGACAGTTTAGCGCTAATAATGTACGCCGATGCAGAAATGCTGCAGTTTATGAATTTAAACGACCAAGCATTAAAGAAGTTGGATAGCATTGCATTAGCTTTTCCGAGTAATAGTTTAGCGGATGACGTATTAATGGCAAAATCTAAAATTTTTATCAAAGGCAATGATTTTTCTGGTGCAAGTGTTTTATTGAAAGAGCTTATAAATAATCATAATACAAGTATTTGGATAGATGATGCGCTTTTTACTTTAGCGGACTTGTACGAGAAAAAATTAGGGGATTTGGATGAGGCCAAAAAGCTCTATCAACAGTTGATGAACGACTACCCTGGCAGTATGTTTAACGCAGAAGCGAGAAAACGTTTTAGAAATATTCGTGGCGATAATTTAGGCACTTAACCTTATCTTTGTGGCATGTTATTATACAATGTAACCCTAATTTTAGAAGACTCTATAGCAAACGAGTGGCTAACTTGGATGCAAAAAGTACATATTCCGGCTGTTATGGCTACGGAAAAATTTGTTTCTTATCGTTTATTAAAAGTATTAGACTCGCCAAACGAAGGTGTTACCTATTGCGCACAATATGTAGCCGAAACGCAAAGCGATTATGAAGATTACAAAACTAATTTCGCCCCCGCGTTGCAACAGGAGTTGCAAACCAAATTCGACAATAAGTTTGTTGCTTTTAGAACCTTGATGGAGTTTTTGGGGTAAGGTCTTCTCTTATAATTTCTCGTCATGCTCAGCCAATCCTATCGTGTTGGCAAGTCTCTGTCGAATCAATAATAGGTAAGTTATTGCCAGCTTTACTGTCAATCGTAATGAGCCCTTAATATCAGCCTAGTATTAACTCTATCGCATCAAAGATACCGCTTTCGCGGGAATGGCGAAAATCGGACAAAATTCAAACAAAAAAGGCGGAAACTAATGCTCCGCCTTTTAAATATTTACTCGAGATTACTGTTTAATCAAATCGTACAATTCATCCAATTTTGGCGAAAGTACAATTTCAATCCTACGGTTTTTACTACGACTTTCGGCACTGGTATTTGGTCCTAAAGGCTGAAATTCTCCTTTTCCGGTGGCTGTCATTCTAACACTTTCTACTTTTTGCTCTTCGGTTAGGAATCGCACAACAGAAGTAGATCTTAATACACTTAAATCCCAGTTATCTTTAATCTGACCAAGATTATTTATTTTTTGCGAGTCGGTATGACCTTCAACAGCGATGTTAATATCACGTTGTTGTTTCAAAACTTCGGCTAACGATGTAAGTGCTTGTTTACCTTTTTCATCAATAATAATACTACCTGATGGGAATAATAATTTATCCGTTAGGGAAACATAAACTTTACCGTTTTTAATCTCTACCGTTAAGCCGTTTTTAGTAAAGCCTAGCAAAGCTTCTTGAAGTTTAGCTTTTAATTGGTTTGTAGCCTCGTCGCGTTTACGCAAAACTTCTTCAACTTCCTTTAAACGTTGTTCGCGTTTTTTTAAATCTGCGCTTAGCTTGTTAATTTCTGTAGAGCTGTTGCTACGCAGTTTGCTGTAATTAGCATCCATTGTTTCATACTTCGCCCTTAAATCAGCTAATTCTCCGTTTAAGTTTGCGGTATCAGCTTTTAAGCGAGCTAAACGGGTTTCTAAACTTTCGTTGTTAGATTGCGATGCAGACCAGCCAGAATTTAAAGAATCTTGTTTGGCCAATAATGCTTTGTATTTTTTAGGAGATAGAATTACGCATGCACTAAATGAGCATACCATTAAAGAGAGTGTAAATGCTAGAAAGATTTTTTTCATTAATGTGTGTTTTAGTTTATTGGTAAACGTACAATTTGCGTTGATATTTTAACATTAGGCATCAACTGCTTTTCTCAAAAATAAAACAAAGGGTTGGATATCACGGAAAGCAGTTATCAACTTATCCACGATATCAGCTTTTAAAAAAGCTTTATCTGGAATATTATAAACTGCAATAAAACTTTTAAGTTTCAGGTATTCTAATTGTGGATGATCAATCTCGTAACCTTTTGGCGCCTTTTTTAAAGAGTCGTCCGTACTTAACTTAAATGTGTCTGTAAATTTCTTATCGTTAACAACTTCTAAAAATTCGCTGGCGTTATAATCAATCTCTTCCCTAATCATTTTAAGAACCGGTGCCTCTGGCTGCCAAAAGCCCACGCCAAAAAAACATGCCCCAGGTTGCAAATGCAAATAATAACTTGGTGTTTTTGGCCCGTAGCCCTTAACATCAAAAGCAATTCCGTAATTAAGTTTATATGGATCTTTATTTTTGCTAAACCTAACATCTCTGTAAATTCTCATCAAGGCCTTTTTTGGCTCGGTGTCTGCGGCATATTGTGGGTCTATTGAAGCAAATTCTTTAATCAGCTTTGCTATAAAAGGAAATAGATCTTCCTTAGCCTCTTCATACAAGTGCTTATTTGTTGCAAACCATTCGCGGTTATTGTTGGTTGCAATTAAATTCAAAAAATCGAAGGTTTCTTTTTTTAACATAGTTCAATCATCTAGATTTTACTTAACAGCGGTATCGTAAGCTGGTTTATATTTTATTTTAGGCGAAAGCAGATGTAATAATATTATACGGGAATAACGATAATTAAACGGCGATAAAATTAGAGAACCTAAAATAATTACGCTAACGTATAACCAAATATCGTCAAAGTCTATCTTAGCACCAGAAAGATAATAAGTAGCAAAACCCATCCCTATCATCTCGGCCATATTCATTGCGTAACTAACGTACATAGCTGCGTAAAAATAGCCTGGTTCAATTTCAAACCTTAAACCACAATTTGCACAATTTTTATTCGTTTTTTGGATATTAAAGCCGAAGACACTTCCCGTAAAAATATCACCACGCCTACATTGCGGACATTTTCCATTTACAATAGCGTACAATTTAGACGTTCGCTGCATATTAAATGGATTTACTTTTAAGAATGATTGGAACTTGCCAGTGCTGTGCTCGTTTTTTTACGGTAGTTTCTATACCACAGCAAACCAATACCGGTAATTAGCAAATAAGGAATTGCTAAAAGATAAATGATGCCATTATTTAATCCTTTACCTTGTGTATTACCGTTTTTTGTGCCTTGTTCGGCATTGATGGTACACATACTGCACTGCGCTTTTACCGTTGGATTAACCGCAAAAGATGCAACTAGAATTAAAAGAAGAAAAATTATTCGCTTTAACATCGGCACAAATATAAACATAAATGCGAAAGCAAGTTTTAAAATTTATGTCATAAAAAAGCCCCCAGAAAATTCCGGAGGCCTTAATCAACTATTATTAACTTAAATTTATTGCAATACAAAGGTCATTACGATACCTGGGTTTTCAACGCTTGACATTTTTCCATACGTTACGGCTCCATCTGCATGGTAATCAAATTTTATGCTGTTATTTAAAAGGAAAGCATAAACTCTAGAGAGTGGATTGCTTACATAACCACCTGATGGCGCTGATTGTTGCGTAAACTTGTAAACACCATTCGCGTCAACGGTATAATTGTAGGCAGATGTAGTCGTCCAACCAGAACTACCACCGTTCTGACTGCTGAACCCATCTACTCTCAATCTTTTGTTTACGGTGTTCCAAACAAAGTTGATTCTACCATAGTCAAAGTTAAAACCACCCGTTACAGAAGCAATTAATCCGTTATGGAAATAATTCAAGATATCTGCACCCGCAGTAGAAGTACCCGGATAAATCGTTTTATACTGTGATAACATACCAGCGTATTTTGTTCCCCACAATAGATGAATTGGAACTAAAGGTGTTGGAGAATTTTTAACGACGTATTCTTTACCGGTAGAGTCGTAAACAGCTAAGGTGGTAGCGTCTTTCCAAACGAACTTAACAAATCGAATACCTTCGAAAACCAATCCATTATTTAACAAATCTATACCCGTTAAATTGTAGGCAAATTTGGTAGCGCTTGATTTTATTGTAACGCCATCTGCCAATACACCGGTAAAATCCACTCTTTTTGCAACGTTCATTACGTTAGAAAGATTATGAGACAATTCTACCTTAACCATTGATGCTCCCGTTCCAATCTCGATATAAGGGTATCTATTTGTAGTAAAATAAGTTTTATACTTATCAATTGCAGTTTTGTAAGCACCACTTTCATAACTTGCTTTTTGAGCTGTAGTAGCCTTAACCAATTTAAACTGTTGGCGATATTTTTTGCCAATAAAGAAAATTGTGTCAGCACTTACTTTATCATAAATAAAATCGATGTCGCTTTTAAAGCCTATTTTCGCTTCTCCACCATACACTGCGGCATCAGGATCATCTAACATAGAGATATAATTGTAGCTATCGAAAACTAACGAAGTACCAATATCCTGTTTAACTCTGTAGTATGATTTCCCAGTAACGGTAGCAGTCGCATCCGTCAAATCGGCCAACATGGTTACGTTTTGCTGATTATCGAAGTTCATATAAAAACCGAATCCACCACCAGATAAAGTGGTTAAACTACCTACCCATCCATTAGGTGAAGATGTTAAGGTACTAGATACCAAATTAATTTGATCAGCTGCTCTCTCTTGCGGTGTCTTATCAAATTTGGCAACATATGATGTCTTTTTGCAGCTTATCAGTATAGATAATACTGCCATACATGCTAATAATTTTTTCATTTTTTTAGTATTAAGAGACTAGTAAGCTAATGGACCATAAAAATAATTTGTTGGAGCATTTAAGACACTGAATCCAGCAAACTTCATATAATCATCTGCAGTGACAGTTACGGGTAACCAATCTGCGACAAACGTATTTCCTGTCAAATAATCTGATAATGGTTTTACTGCTGTAGCTAACGTTGATGCATTAGCTACCCACTCGCCGTCCGTTCCACCTGGGGTTCCAACAGTAAATTTAATCTGCCCCGTTGCCACAGTAATTGCCATATTGAAAGCATATTTTGCATTAAAAGTTGTCCCTGCCGAGTTAGTGTAGTTAACCACCATAGTTGTCGAAGTTGTAGACGGAAAATCAAATCGCACAAAATTTACCTTTCTACCTCCAGGCGCAATGGCTAGAACATTTGCAGTCATTGCGTCGTATACAGCTTTAAAAGAAGCAGATGAACCATATTTAAAGTAATAGTCGGCAGTCGGATTTAAGGTTAGTGATTTAAACGTTGGTACTGGAGCCGGGGCTGGGTTTGGCGCAGGAGTAATCAGAGGAGTACGTGATTTGTTAAGCCAATAAGCAAATTTCGACTCATTACGGCCTATACCAATCATGTATTTTTGAACCTCTCTTTGTAATTCTTTGAAATTAACTCCAAGGGTTGCAAAGTAATTTACAACATTACTTTGTTTTTGAATAAATCTCGACTTACCAGCGGTATTAGCGAAGTTCGCCCAGTCCTCATACCAAACTTGTCCGTTAATTAACAACCAGCTAATAGTTTCGGCATAATCTTCGGTTGATACACCACTTGCGTAACTACTTACAAAGCCATTTCTACGGGCCGAATCTGTAGGCGTACTAGTATAAGGTTGCTTATAAAAACCTCGTGATATCGCTTCAAAATCTGTTGGGATGTCAATAATCTGGTTTAAAATATGACCAAATTCATGGTGCATAATGCGATGACGATCCCAAGCATAGAATTGACCGGCAGGAAGTGGTTTGTAATCATTTACCCCATATAGTGTAATTCTTCTACCTGCAGCCGCTGTACCTGCAACACCTGGAGCATTTGCATCATCGTATTGGTAAGATCCGAATAATACCCACTCTTTAGGCATATACTTTTTAGTAAAAACTTCGCCCGCTACTTTACGATATGGATTGATAAAACCATCTAAGACAATTTGCATCGTCGGTTGAATATTCTCTAGTTTTGATGGAGTTACGTTGGCACTGTTGCCATGATAGTATCTATTATATCTGTAGATAACTTCAATGTTGTAAGCATCTAAAAAGTTTGTTCCTAACCATTGGTCTAATGGAGTATTGGTAGTTGGGTTGTCAGCATTAAATGTGCTGTAATCCACATTTAAAACCTCGGTTTTACGGCATGCACTTAATGTGGCAAGTAAAACAAAAATGGTTAATAATTTATTTAAATTTTTCATAATAGTTTATCTTGGATTTAGTGCAACACCTGATAATTTTACCTCTTCTGGTAACTGGAACAGTCTTCTAGGATCTTCCGGTTTTAATTCCGCAAACGTCTCTAGTCCAGTGATGTCATAATTATTGTGCACCACTGTTAATTTGCGACGAAGAATATCAAACCATCTTAAGCCTTCTTGTAAAAACTCTGCCTTTTTTGCGTCTAGTATGGTTTTTATTAATCCAGCTTTAGGGTCTGTGATGGTCGGATAAAAAGTTGCAATTCTAGCTGCGGTTACAGCGTCAGTATTTGGATTATAACCATTAATTCTCACACTATAAAAATCGTTAATATCCTTTAAGGCTAAAGAGCTATTTCCTAATTCTGCGTAAGCTTCCGCTCTGTTCATTAATGCCTCATCAACCGTAAATAAAGAGTAGCCTAAATAAGGAAATCCGATACCTGGCCCTGTATTAAAGAAAAACTCTTTATGCTTATAGGCAGTGTAGTGCGGAATGCCGTATGAGGGAGTTGTATTCGCTAATGCCTTACCAGTTACGTTATTACCTGCAGCAAACATTTTTACGGTATTTGATCCATAGCCATGTCTAGGAGAGGTCCACCGAGCAAATGTCGAATAATTGTTAACCAACAAAAGGTTGTATTTCTGACCACTACCCATAAAATTCGTTCTATGTTCTTCTAACGTTGATGTTCTCAAAGTCGTAGAAATAGGACGCATGTTATTTACAAAATCATTTCCTTGAACGGTTGCCGTTGCATGATCAATAACTTTTTGCCATTCTCCTTTAAACAGATAGAAACGGGCAGCGAAAGCATTAGCCGCCGCTGGTGTGAAATGATATTTTGGAACTTTATAAGCAGAAGCAGAAAGTAGCTTCATCCCTTCTAGCAAATCCTTCTCAATTAGATCGTAAGTAGATTGAACTGTTCCTCTTTCGTATTGTTTAATCACTTCAGTTTCAGGTTTAGTTACGTAAGGGATACCTGGCGACGAGTTATCTGTTCCTTTTTCGTAGGTTTTAGCATAAAGCGTTACCAGCATAAAGTGTGCATACGCTCTAGCAACCAAAGCTTCTCCTTTATAAGGAAGTGCTGCATTGCCGAAGTTCTGGTTTTCAACTGCTTCTAAAGCTTGGTTGGCTGTTGCAATAGCTTCATAACAACCATTCCAGTAATTTGTAGCCGAATTTGTTGAAGCGCCGATTACATCTTCCCATGCGTAAGGCAAATCAACCGCTTCATTTGTAGAGCCAATACCCACGCCTTTATCTTCAACATTATCCGAAGAAAATTCTGTAAATGTTAAATAGTCGTAAGTTGGATAAGCTGTACCCACTAACTGGGCCAATTTATCTACATTGTTAATTTCGGCCCTATTGTCGGGTGCCTTCTCTAAATATTTCTTACAAGATTGCAAACTTACCAAGATTGCAACCCCAGATATGATAAATGATATTTTATTTAATTTCATGATATGATGATTAGAATCCGAATTTTAGTGATAATGTATATTGTCTTGCTACTGGTAGAGATACACCTCCAGAAGCGTAAAATTCTGGATCTTGTCCATTTAAACGTTTGTCGGCATAAATTAACCAAATGTTGTTACCAACTAATGACAATGACGCATTAGACATTTTCAACTTTGAATAAAAGCTCTTTGGTAAACCATAGGTTATAGAAACCTGCCTTAATTTGATGTAATCGCCTTTTACAACTCGTTCTGTAGAGTAGTTGTACAAGTTATAAGGATATCTGATATCTACTGTACTACCATTTGCATTTACAATTTGCGCAGCTGATAAAGGATCCAATATTGCTGGTATAGAAGTAAATTTTTCGTCGCCAGGCATTATCCATCTGTTTAACACATCTCTACTCATCGCTGCCAAGTCATCGTATCCGCTAGCTACAGACGGTTTTAAACGTAGTACGTTACCAGATGAGAAACCTAATAATGCAGAGAAGCTAAATCCCTTGTAAGAAAACTGGTTATAAAAACCACCTGCAAATGTAGGATCAGTCGGGCCTTCGTATTTTAAAAAGCCTAATTCGTTGCTCTGTAAGCCGATTTGTGTGGTGGCTCTTCCATCAATGCCTGCATACATTGGATAGCCATAATCATGATTTAAGCCTGCAAAACGAACAGAGAACAAACTTCTCTGAGCATAACCGTCTACAGGTGCACCATTTGCAGATACTGATCTCCATACATTTGGAGCGATTCTTAAGTCAGTAACTTTATTGGTGTTATATCCAAAGTTAAAGTTGGTTCTCCATTTGAAATCTGTATTGTCAATTACCCTTCCTGCAATGGCAAATTCCAATCCGTTACCTTTCATTCTACCATAGTTAGCGGTTTTATTATACTCACCACCTATACCTGATGTAAGAATTGTACCGATCAAGTCGTAAATGTTTCTTCTGTAATAATCAAGCGTTAAGGTTACTCTGTCTTTTAAGAAAGCCATATCCAAACCAACATTAAAATCTTTGGTTTTTTCCCAAGTTAATTCACCATTTTCTAAACTGCTTAAATAAATTTGAGTTTCTTGATCACCCAGTCCTAATCTTCTTGACAATTGATTATAAAACACAGCCGAAGAGTTTGTCGCATTTCCTAAACTTGCAACTAAACCGTATGATGCTCTGATTTTTGCACCAGTAAAAATCTCATTCTTCGGGAAAAAGCTTTCCTCGTCGATATTCCAGCTACCGGAAACGTTCCAAGTTGGCAACCATCTTGCAACTGCACTTTTACCCATCAAGTTAGAACCATCGTATCGGCCTGATAATTTAATGGTATAACGTTCTTTATAGGTATATGAGGTATTAGCAAAATAAGCCATGTAACGATCATAACCATACCCCATACCGAAATATGGTTTACCGCTTTCCGTAGCTTGTTTAAAATATTTATAATAAGAACTTACAAGTCCTCCGTTATCAAATTGATAGCCAGCACCATCAAAAAACTCGTTCTGACGATCTGAGTAACGCATTTCCATACCACCAAACGCGGTAATGTTATGATCGGTATTAAATGTCTTACTGAAGTTTAAGTTCTGTCTGAAATAATAGTTTTTCAAGTTATCTGTAGTAACTTTATAAAAACCACCACTTGGCAAAACACTTATTGGCAAACTATTTGGAATATCTGGATCAGTGTAAAGATTCCCGTTTCCACTATTAAACGTAGCATCGTCTATTGTTCTGAAAGAAGTTGCCATGTTCGAATTCTCCAAAATCGAAATCTGTCTTTCTGTGTTTGTAAAACGGTAAGCACCGATTGCCGAATATTGTAAGCTTGGCAAAATTTGATAATTAACACCACCCTGAACTTTGAAATCAATCATATTTAATTTCAGGTAGTTAGATTCTAACTCATTTAATATGTTAAATGGCGCACTGTTTTGTCTAAAATACTCCAAGTTTCCGTTTTCATCGTAGGGAGTTATCATTCTACTTGTATTTAATGCGTATGTGTACGGATTGATGTCAAAACCTCTGTAATATGTTCCATAAACAGGATCAGACTGCAGCGATGTTGTACCTGGAGCGGTCTGATTACGTACCGAACCATTCGTTAATAATTCTGCACTTAACTTATTACCTAGTTTGAAGTTTGCCCTGTAGTTACCCGTAAACCTATTCACACTATTTCCCAAGGTTAACCCATTGTCTTGTAGAAATGATGTTGACGCATAGGACTGGAATTTTTCTGTTCCGGATGTAATACTTACCGAATGGTCTTGTTGTAACGAGTTTTTAAATAATACATCAAACCAATCTGTGTTTGCATTTGCATAACGAGAAAGGAATTGAATCTTACTTTGTCCGTCATTTCTTAAAGCCCAGGTATTGCTTGTTTCATCATAATCATAAAGTTGGTTATACATTTTATAGAATACACCGCCCGAAGAACCGCGTGATGCGCCTGGGATTTGATAGTAACCTTTATTTTGCATCTCAATGATTACCGCCATCTGATCTGCCGAGTTTAAAATATCAAATTCAGAATAACTAGGCTTAGAGTATGTAGTAAAGTTACCGCTGTAACTGATTCTTGCCGCACCTTCTGTCTGCTTACCTTTTTTGGTGGTAACCACAATTACCCCGTTCATTGCTCGTGCACCATACAAACCCGTGGCTGCTGCATCTTTCAAAATGTTAAAACTTTCAATATCATCTGGATTTAAGCCAGCTACCGATGAACCGATCAAGGTATTTGCATCACCCGTAGTTAATGCTTCATTTGAAATATTAACCACATCTTCCAAAATGATACCATCGATAACCCAAAGTGGCTTGTTATCGCCAGAAAATGAAGTAGCCCCACGAACACGAATTTTAGGTGCCGCCCCAAAGGTACCTGACACATTTTGCACCGTTACCCCAGCAACTTGTCCTTCTAACATACGACTAATATCGGGAACACCTGCACGTTCAGCATCTGATGCTTTAACCAATGTTGATGATCCGGTAAAAGTCTTTCTTTCCAAAGTCTGGTAACCAGTAGATACAATATTTACTTCCTTCAATTGAGATGCATCCTCCTCCATTGATACATCAACTCTAGCTTTACCTGCCACAGACATTTCTAAACTTTTGTAGCCTAGATATTTGAAAACAAGTACGGCATCTTCTTTAACTGAAATAGAGTATTCGCCTTTGTCATTTGTGGAAACCACATTTGTGGTGCCCTTTGCAAAAATGCTAACTCCTGGTATCGGCTTTCCATCGCTTTTATCTTTAACAACACCTCTGATTGTAACATCTTTTTTAACAGGTGCTAATGGTTCTTCCTGAACTTTAAGAATTACTTGGCTACCAACTTGTTTGTAGCTGATGTTTTTCTGTTTGAGTTGCTCTAATGATTCTTTCATTGAGTTCAGCTTCTCTGGCACTTCAAGCACCATCGATTTATTAATTTCAGCGGCGTCGTAAACAAAGCTTATTTTATAAGCTTGCTCGATCTTTTTAAGATAGTTTTCTAATCTTTCTGGCTTACCTTTTGCCTGCAGGGTTTCTGCATTAGCAAACAGCGACCAAAAGATTGCAAATGAGAATATCGCTAAATAGCGAAAACTCGACATCACATGTCTTTTGTAAAATTTTCTCTGCATAGTTTGTTTGGTTTAGGTTGTTGTGTTTTTTTGTTGATTAATAGTTGAAATTATGGTTAATTAGTTATTCGAAGTAAAACGTGGTTTTCGCTTTTTTCTATTTTAAGATTATAAGTTGCTTTAAGTAAACTTAAAACATCATTTAGTTCTTCACCTCTAAACGTTGCGTTAAATTTCTTTACAATCTTTTTAGTGTGTTCCAATTTTATTTCCTGATTATAATATTTTGTTAGTTGCTCGCAAACTTCTTCTAGTGGGGTATCAACAAAAATTAGTTCTTTAGTTAGCCAAGCATCTGAATTTTGAGAGTTTTTGGAAACAATTTGGCTCTTAGCTATATCATAAGATAAAGCTTGCCCAGCTGTTAAAACTAAAGTTGTACCTCCTTTATATGGAGAAAAAGAAACTTTCCCAGTTTTAACATCGAGATCTATTTTGTCTGAATGTGCCGATATATTAAATGATGTACCTAGAACAGATACTTTTGACTTATTTAAAATAACTGTAAAGGGTTTTTCTGAATTTTTTGCAACTTTGAAAAAGGCCTTTCCTCTTAAAAGCGATATTTCTCTAACCGAATCGTCAAATTTATCTGGATAAGTTAACGCCGAATTTTCAGCCATGATAACAATCGAACCATCAACTAAATTTACGGTATCGATTTCGTTAGCAATAGTAGTTTTATTTAACTGATTAATGTCCTCGGTTTTACTAGAAAAAATCCAATAGCTCAAAGTGGCAATTAGTAATGAAGCGGCAAGTCCTTTAAGCCATAGAGGCGTACTAAAACGTTTAACTGGAACATCAATAAAAAATTTATCTAAAAATTCTGTAGTCTTATTATCATCAATTTTACTGATTACTGCAGCCCGACTAGATAAACGCCAAATTTTTTCAATTTGCTGAAATATATCCTCATTTGATTTCGAGGAGTTTCTAAATTGATTTACTTGATTCTTCAGATTTTCGTCTGTAGGATTTTCCAAAAACTTCGTTATAAGAAGTAGCTCTTCAGAGGGTTGCGTCATGTAGATTAGTTTGGCTTACTTTACTATGACAAACAAATTATGAAAAACCCCTAAGAAATTTTCGAAAAAATTAAAAAAGATAAAAATTAAGTATAAATGTCAGTGAGTTAATATTTTTCAACTGATCCTTTTTAGCAAACAACTCTTTTCTAAGTTGTTTCAATGCATTGCCAATGTGGTTTTCAACCGTTTTTTCGGAGATGGATAACAAAGTTGCGATTTGTTTGTATTTAAGATGTTCGAAACGATTTAACTTAAAAACCTTTTTACACTGTTCAGGTAGCTTCTCTATTTCCCTATGCAATAACATAATCCACTCGTTTTCTTCATCTAGCTCTATCAGGTATTCTTCAGAATAATCAGAAGCAATCTTCTTATGATGAAGTTCGATGTTCTTCTGCCGATTTACATGGTTAACAGACGAATTGATAACCACTCTGTAGAAGTAAGACTTTAAAGATTGTATTTGGATTAAGCTATCGGGATTTTCCCAAACCTTTAAAAATACATCTTGTACAATTTCTTCGGCAACGTTTATATCTTTAACATATTTGTCGCTGGCAAGCAATAACGATTGAAAAAATTGCTTATAGAATTTAGCGAAGGCATCGGTCTGACTTGTACTTATAACATTAAATAAATCTTCACCTGTTAGTATTTTCACCACTTTATCAGTCTTGCTGATTCTAAGATAGTAATTAAAATATTACATGGAGACTTTTTTAAAAGATTGGCTAACCTACACGTAATACGGAGATATCATCAAATAAACGATAACACCTGTAACCGCGACATACAACCACATCGGGTAAGTGATGCGAGCTATTTTTTTATGCCTTTCGAAACTTAAAGCTAATGCTCTAACATATGTAATCAATACAAAAGGAATAATGATGATTGACAATAAAATATGCGTAATTAATATAAAATAATACACGTATTTAATAGCTCCTTCTCCACCAAACTTTGTAGAATCCGATGTCATATGATAAGCAACGTACATTCCTAAAAAAAGAACAGAAAGCGTTATAGCAAACTTCATTAAGTTTTCGTGCAGTTTACGTTTACCTCCTTTAATAGCCCAAACAGCAATAATTAAAACTATGGCAGTTATTCCGTTTATTGTTGCATAAATAGGAGGTAAAAAACTTAGTGGTTCAACATCATAACCAAGCTTTCTTAGGTTAACACCAAATAACAATGCAACCACCAGAGGAATAGCTATTGATAAAGTGATTATCCATTTATTATATTTTTGTTCTACCGAATTTTTTACTTCACTCATTTTTAAAATCACTAATTTTTTAGGCCTTATTTCAAACTTCCAGATTTCCCAACTCAGGATTATCTTCCGTCTCTCATGTTCCTCAACTCCTCGGCAATCAACACCTTAATCTCATCATCTAACTTAGACAAGGCTTCTTGATTAGTGGCTTCGTAATAACCTCTTATCCTTTTGTTGATATCAACCAAAACGAACATATTACTATAGTCGAATTTCGTTTGGCCGTTCGCTTGAGTTTTAAGCGCATCTAATAGTAACCCGTCTTTTATTAATTTCTTTACGGCTAAACTGTCTCCCGTAAGCAAATCCCATTTTCCCGCATTTGCGGAGATTGATTTAGCATAATCAGCTAATACGGCACCTTTATCCACCGTTGGATCTATACTTAGGCTAACAAAATTTACCATATGATTCTTTTCATAAACCTTTAGAAAACCCTCAATAGCTTTATTTGCATAATCTACGCCGTAGGAACTACCACTAGTGTAGAAAAGATTCAATAGCATGATTTTACCCTCGTACTGTTTCAAGCTAACTGAATCAGCATTTTGGTTAACTAATTTAAAATCTCCTACTTGATGATAAATGGTATCAGGAATTTGTTTGCCCCTAACAGAATGAAAGGTTTTTGCCACTACTTTCTCACCGTAAAAAGGTAGCGGTTTATATCGGTTTTTCCCTTTATCCTGTAGTAAATAATATAAAAATCCCGGTACCGCTAATATGGTTACCAGGATTAATACTTTTTTTATTTGATTTTGTTTCATTAAACTAGTGGCATGTGGGCATGCAAATAACCACCTTCGATTAGCATTAAAACAATAAAATAAATAATAAATACAAAGGAAACTGAAAGTGATAATTGCAACCCTAGTTTCTCGAATTTTAAGTGCATAAAGTAAGCAACAATGTAGTATGCCTTTAATAACGTTAATGCTATATAAACATAATTACCTACCGATTGAGACATATATCCTTTAGGAATTACCCACAGTGCGATGATGAACTCAATTACTGTAATCAATAATAAAATAAAGAATACAGACCATATTTTCTTTTTGCTCATTGAAGCATGCTCATCATGCGCATGTTCTTCTGTATGTATGTTGTGCTCTGACATAATATTTCTTTTTAAAGCGTAATAATTAAACTAAATAGAAGAATGTAAATACAAACACCCAAACTAAATCTACAAAGTGCCAGTATAAACCAACTTTCTCAACCATTAAATAGTGACCACGTTTTTCGAAAGTTCCATTAATTACCATTAACAAGATAATAATGTTGATGATAACGCCACTAAATACGTGGAAACCGTGGAAACCAGTGATAGTAAAGAACAAGTTAGAAAACTGTAATGCCGAAACATATGAAATTTGACCATCGAAAAATGGCTGTAATGCTTTAGTTATTGCACCCGGTTCTGTTAAACCTGTGGCCGGATTTGTTCCGAACCAGAAACCTTCGTGATGTAAGTGTGTCCACTCAATTGCCTGACAGCCTAAGAACATAAAACCACCAATAATTGTAGCAACCATCCACCATATAACTTCTTTCTTAGAACGACGGTGACCAGCCTCTACAGCAAGAACCATAGTTACAGAACTCATGATTAGGATAAAAGTCATGATACCCACAAAAACCAATGGATAACCATGATCTGCAAAACCAGGGATTGACTGGAAAACTAAATCTGGATCTGGCCAAGTGAATTTAGAAAAACGTTGCGCACCATAATAAACCAATAATGATGAAAAAGTGAAGGCATCTGATAATAAGAAAAACCACATCATTATTTTACCATATTCTACCGACCATGGCGAACGGCCACCGGCCCACGGAGTGGTTTTAACTTGGTCTAATTTCGATAATGAATCCATTTAGTAATAGTATAATAGTTTGTTAAAAAATCTAACTGTTCAAAAGTAAAAAAACATACAGATATATCCATAATATATCTATAAAATGCCAAAAAATAGAAGTAATTTCTTGACGATAAACCGCTTTCTCTTGGGATACTTGCTTATAAGAACTATAAACACTGCTCAATATAAAACAAAGGCCGCCAATTATGTGCAATAAGTGAAATCCAGAAAGGATATAAATCATTGAAATTGCTGCATTGTTATTAATTAAAGCTGCCCCCGTGGTATAAAGACTTGTCCAACCCTGAAACTGTAAATAACCGAATACAACACCCAGAGCAAGTGTTATCCATAAAAACATACGTTGCTGACTTCTATTCTCGTTTCTTAAAGCTTTAGAAGCTAAAAACAAGCAAACGCTACTTAATAGCAATACCACAGTACTGTACATAAAAGCGTCTGGCAAAACCAAACCGTGTCCTTTACCTTTAGAAGCGGCAAAAACGATGTAATAACTTGTCCACCCACCAAACATGATGGTTGATGAAACTACAAATAACCAAACCACAAATTTTTTGGGCTTGGCATCAAATTTCAAATCTTGTTTCAAATCTTCTTGTTGCATTGTATGCACCATATCAAAAATGTTAAACTATTAAATCAAATAATAAGACTAATTGTACCAGAGGGATATAAAAAAACGATGCGAACATCACTTTTCTAGCACTCGCCAGTTCCAAATCAACCATTAACTTATACGCGTACCAACTGAATATTAGTCCAGCTACGAGCGAGAAACCAGCAATGTAATATCCGCCAAAGCCTAAAAATGTTGGTAATAAACTTACGGGTATTAAGATAAGCGTACTTATAAATGTAATTACTGCACTTGTCTTATCTCTCTTTTTTGTAGGTAATAATCTAAATCCGGCTTTTTTATAATCATCATCCAAAACCCACGCAATTGACCAAAAATGAGGAAACTGCCAAACAAACTGGACTAAAAATAAAATAATAGCAATCTGATAATCAACCGGAACATAGCCTATCTCAGATTGACCTCCAATTGCAGCGATGTAACCAATTAGCGGTGGTAATGCACCGGGAATTGCACCAACAAAAACTGCAACGGGCGATTTTTGCTTTAAAGGCGTGTAAGCGAAAGCATAAAGCAATATAGAAAATACCGAGATCAACCCTGTTTCTAGATTTAGCTTGCCTAACAGCCAGGTACCAGCAATACCCATTACCAAACCTAAAACCAAACCTTGTCCAGTTGTCATTCTTCCGGCAGGCATTGGTCTGTCTTTCGTTCTAGACATTAACTTATCTAGATCAACCTCTATAATTTCGTTAAAACAATTTGCTGCACCTGTTACTAAGAACCCACCGACGATTAAAATCAACCAATTTGTCCAATTTATACCTTCAGCAATGCCCCTATCTATTTGTATTTTAGAGCCAATTAAGAAAGTTACAGATGCAGAAAAAACCACTAAAAATGTTAGTCTGAATTTGATTAATTTCGAGAAATCCGCAAAAAAAGCTTTCAATTGATAATGATTAATTTGGTTTATAAGTTGCAGTGCGATACACTAGTAAATACAAGTAATATTGCAAGCTAAATAACAAGCAAGAAAACAGAATATGGATGGCTTGAGCGTAAGGTGGAAGTGCTAAATATGACAGTAAGAAGCCCGAGGCTATCTGAACCAATAGCGTAATCATGATATAATTAGCTGTTGTTAACGGCCAAGCCTTTCCACTAAACCTATCTATCACCATCTTATAAACTACAAAATTACAAACGCCCACAAAAATAGCTAAATCTCTGTGGTAAGAGAACATATCGCCTACTTTACCAACCCAAGTTTCTCTATTATTAAATTCTAATGACTTAGCGATAGAATCTATTGCTTCTCTAACTTCTGTACCCAATACAATCTGTAAAATTGTAACAATAATCGTAAAGCCTAAAAATCCTTTCAGCCAAGCAATGCGATACATAATTACGCTTCTATCTTTATGCAGTTGTTTTGCATAATTGTAAGTATAGATTAGTATCGTCAAAATAACAAGTGCTAGCAACATGTGAACAGTAACCACCCATTGCGTTAAATTGGTAGAAACTACAATAGAACCTAACCAAGCTTGATAACCAACAACGAAAATGTTAAGTATGCTTAAGATGATAATTCGCTTTGCGGTTTTTTTAAAAGCAAATGAAAATACTACCGTGAGTAATAAAAAGATGCCTAAGATTGCACCCGCTAAACGATTAATATATTCTACCCAGGTTTTAGCAGGATTAAATTCTTCCGGAACGGTAATAGACTGATCTTTTCTAATCTTATCTGCCAATTCGGCTTTGCCCATACTTTCCAAGTATTTGGCAAACTTCTCGTTCTTTTTTAATCTGCCCTCTACATATTTCTCTTTGTAGTCGGCAGGCAATTGCGAAACATCCGTAGGTGGAATATACTGATCGAAACATTTAGGCCAATCAGGACAACCCATTCCAGAACCAGTGCTGCGAACAATACCACCAGCTAAAATAACCAGTAGCGTTACAACAATGGCAATGAAATTTATTCTAATAAATCT
Organism: Pedobacter namyangjuensis; assembly: GCF_003313325.1. GTDB lineage: Bacteria > Bacteroidota > Bacteroidia > Sphingobacteriales > Sphingobacteriaceae > Pedobacter > Pedobacter namyangjuensis. The sequence goes on from NZ_QMHQ01000004.1 coordinate 318,932, forward strand.
ATTTTCAGATTTAGTATTCATGGATGATAGTCGCTTAAAAAAATAAGGTATCTGTTGAAAGTAAGTTAACTTCAGCAGACACCTTATTTCATATTCTTAAACAGAATAATATCTGCTATTCTGCGTCTTGAACAGGTTTGTTTTTAACATCCCATGCTTTTTGGATTTCTTCTGCTTCAGTGTTTCCTTCAAAGTCATGAGGTAAGTTAGAGCTCATCGTTTCAGAGAAAGGAACGGTTTGAGGAATGAAATCATGTTCAGCACCTGGTTTGCTATAATCATATGGCCAACGGTGAACTGTAGGAATTTCTCCTGGCCAGTTTCCGTGCAAATGCTCAACCGGAGTAGTCCACTCTAAAGTATTTGCTTCCCAAGGATTTTGAGGAGCTTTTTTACCTCTAAAAATTGAGTAGAAGAAGTTCCATAAGAATGCTACTTGCGCTAATGCGGCAATGATTGCAGCCCATGTTACAAATACGTTAACGGTTAACCATTTTTGCATAAACTCAAACTCGGTAAATGCATAGTAACGGCGAGGCACACCATCTAACCCTAAAAAGTGAAGAGGGAAGAATACTAAGTAGGCACAGATGAACGTAAGCCAAAAGTGCAAATATCCTAGTTTAGCACTCATCATTTTACCAAACATTTTAGGGAACCAGTGATAAACACCAGCCAACATACCAAAAATAGCTGCAGAACCCATTACCAAGTGGAAGTGGGCAACAACAAAATAAGTATCATGTAAGTTAATATCTAAAGATGCATTACCTAAGAAAATACCTGTTAAACCACCTGAGATAAAGAATGAAACCAAACCAATAGCAAATAACATTGCTGGTGTAAATCTGATATTACCTCTCCAAAGTGTAGCTAAATAGTTAAATGTTTTTACTGCTGATGGTACCGCAATAATTAAAGTAGTGATCATGAATACACCACCTAATAGCGGATTCATACCAGTTACAAACATATGGTGACCCCATACAATAAATGATAAAATTGTAATACCAATCAAAGAATAGATCATCGCATGGTAACCGAAAATTGGTTTTCTAGAGTTTACCGAAATAACCTCTGATGAAATACCTAAAGCTGGCATAATTACAATATATACCTCTGGGTGACCTAAGAACCAGAATAAGTGTTGCCATAAAATCGGAGAACCACCTTCATTAGGTAAAATCTCTGTTCCGATAACAATATCAGACAAATAAAAACTTGTACCTGCGCTACGGTCGAAAACCAAAAGTACCACACCAGCAACTAATACTGGGAATGATAAAATACCCAAAATTGCAGTTAAGAAGAATGCCCATATAGTTAAAGGCATTTTCCAAAGGTCCATACCTTTTGTACGCATGTTTAAAACTGTACTAACATAGTTGATACCACCCATTAATGATGAAGCAACAAAAAGCACCATACTTACCAACCACAACGTCATACCTAAACCCGAACCAGGAATAGCTTTTGGAATAGATGATAGCGGAGGATAAATTGTCCAACCAGCACTTGCAGGACCAGTTTGTACAAAGAATGAACCCATCATGATAACACATGCCGTAAAGAAGAACCAGTACGAAAGCATGTTTAAGAATGGCGATGCCATATCTCTAGCTCCAATTTGTAAAGGAATAAGTAAGTTACTAAAAGTACCACTTAAACCTGCTGTTAATACAAAGAATACCATTATAGTACCATGTATGGTAACTAGCGCTAGATAAAAATCGGGTCTTATTCTTCCGCCTTCAGCCCATTTACCTAAAAATGTTTCTAAAAGTGGGAAACTTTGATCAGGCCAAGCTAATTGTAACCTGAACAAAATTGATAGTACCATCGCAATAACTGCCATAATAATACCAGTTATTAAAAACTGCTTGGCAATCATTTTATGATCTTGACTAAAAATATACTTAGTTAAGAACGTCTCATGGTGATGACCATGTGAGTGATCGTCATGGTTATCGTGGTGGTGTGTATCTTGTAGTGATATAGTTGACATAATAAGGGTTTTCCAGTATTATTATTTTTTTAATGCTATTTGGTTAGTTTGTGCTACAGTATCTTTTGCAGTAGTATCAGCTACAGCGGGAGCTGCAGTGGTAGGTTCGGCAATTACAGGTAACTTAAACTCTTTTCTTAAATCGTTTGTTAAATAAGTAGTTTGTTTAGCTATCCACTCATCATATTCTGCTTGAGACACAACCCTAACTAGCTTCTGCATGTTATAGTGGTTAGTACCACAAATTTTAGCACATAGTAATAAATAGTTAAACTTCGGATCGTTAGTCTTCACCTTCATTTCCTCTGTGGTAATTGTTGGTGTAAACTCGAAGTAAGAAGTCATACCCGGTACGGTATTTAATTGCACTCTAAAGTGAGGCATATAAAAACTGTGCAAAATATCCTTACTTGTTAAAGTAAAACGAACTGGTTTGTTAACAGGCAACACAATTTCATCAGCTACCTGGTCATCTAAAGTATTTTTATCTGTAAAGTCGATACCTAAAGCATTGATAGAAGTAATCAATTTATAATTTTTCTTACCTACAACACCATCCGCTCCTGGATAACGAATATCCCATTGGAACTGAGAAGAAGTTACTTCTATACTGATAGGCTTGTTGTTAGGATCTTCAATTTTATAAAAAATAGATCTCCAAGTTAAAAAACCATAAAGTACTAAAACCGTTAAAACTAAAGCTGGAATTACAGTCCAAATACGCTCTAAAGCATTGTTGTGTGGATAATAGTATGCTTTTCTTTTACCATTACTTTTGTAGAAATAAGCAAAACACATTAAAACAATGTGCGTTACAATAAACACTATGGTAGTAAGTATCAACGTGATGTTAAACATCTGGTCAATTTTCTTACCATGCTCAGATGCAGCTTCTGGCAAAATCATCTCCCCATGAACTGTATATTCCCAGTAAACACCATATATACCTACAACCAAAAAGGCTGCGAATAATACACCGTTTACAGTATTCCAGTTAATGCCTTCAGGTTTACCCTCTGTTTCGCGTGTTAGCTCGTAAACCTTTAACGCTTTTCCAACTATTGCGATAAACAAACACAACAACAAGAACAACAATACATAGAATAAAGTCGTTTTGTAAATCGCACCCATATCTACAGGCTTAGCTGAAGCGGCAGCGGCTGCTTCTTGAGCAAACGCACTAGTATTTGCAAAAACAGTAAGAATTACTGCTAAAGCCGCCGTTGTTTTATTACTTATTAATTTTTTTAAACTCATTTTCTTAAAATAGTACGATGTACTTTTCTATTAATTTATATGTGTTAGAATCTATCCTACAAATGATGATTTAAACTTTCTTGTAAAAACGGGTGGTTTTTAGCAACCAAAGGTTTTTTACTTAGTGCGCTTAATACTGCAAAGGTAAACAAACCTACGAAACCTAATGCAGTACCTATTTCGATAATACCAAATCCGCTACCGCTTTTAGTGCCAAACTCAAAAATACCTGGCATAATCATTTGGTAGTAATCAACCCAATGGCCACACAATACTACTATTGATACGGTTAACAAAATAGTTTCACTTCTCTTGTTGTCTCTGTCCATTAACAATAATAATGGGGTAAGGAAGTTAAGTACTAAGTTCAAGTAGAACCAGAACTCGTAACCGTTAAAACGTTTGTAGAAATAAACAGTTTCCTCAGACATGTTAGCATAGTAGATTAGCAAAAATTGAGCGAACCATACATATGTCCAAAAGATAGAGAAACCGAATATAAACTGTCCAAGGTTATGTAAATGGCTATTGTTAACCCAGCTCATGTAACCAGCTCTTCTCAATAGAATAATGATCACAGCAATAGCCGCTAAACAACTTACCCACATTGCAGCAAAGTTATACCAACCAAACATAGTTGAGAACCAGTGTGCTTCTAACGACATAATTGTATCGAAAGCAAAAATTGGTGTAGTAAAGCCATAAATTACTAAGAATATACAAGCGTTTTTAAAGCTCTTACGATAGTAATTTAAACCACCTTGCAAATCTTCGTTATAAGACCATTGGCCAAATTTAACTGCGAAGAAGCTGTAAATACCTAAAAATACTACTTGGCGACCCATAAAAAATGGGATATTCAAGAATGCAGATTTACCTGCAATTAATTTATCATATTTTGGTCCGTTCTCTACCAATAACTCTGGATCAGCCCAATGGTGATATAAATTATGTGTAAATAAACCTAAACCGATTACAACCAATAAGATTACAACCGCAATTGGCAATACTCTGGCCATTGCTTGTGGTACACGTAAAATAGAAGCAGACCAACCTGCTTGTGCTACATATTGAACGGCTAAAAAGAAAGCCCCAGACATACATACACATGCGAAATAGTATGCCATTAGTAACAAGTTAGCAAAAGTACGCTCTTGAGCGCCACTAAAGAAACCGTAAGCAATTGCACCGATACCTAAAACGATACCTACAATACTTAAAGTTTTTGCCTTCCCTGTAAACTCAAATTGTTCACTTAAATTATAATGATGAGTTCCCATTTATATCTGTTTTCTTATTGTACTTTTTGTAATTGTTGAACATACATTACCACTTTCCATCTTTCGTCTGGCGTAAGTTGCGATGCGTGAGATCCCATTGCATTTAAACCGTACACAATTGTGTGATAAATTTTACCAGCAGGCATAGTTGCCATTGCACCACCTCTAGATGATACAGCATCTGCGCCGTGATAAGCTGGAACACCAGAGATACCTTTATCTAGTTTAACGATATGGCCTTGACCATCTCCTTTTTCGCCGTGGCAAGGTGCACAAAACACGGTGTAAAAGTGTTTACCTTCCACTAGGTTTTTCTCTGTTAACTGTAATGGGTTAACTAATGCTGCAGAAGCTTCGTAACCTTCTTTAGTGTTAGCATATTCGTATTTTACAAAACCAATCGGGTCTGTATTTGCTGGTGGAGTTTGTGCAGTTGCACCGTTCGCAAAATTTTTGTTTGGCTGATCTTGATTGTAAGCAATTGGATCATACATATTTCTTGCGTACTCTAAACCAGTACTTCTTTTGTCTCTACAAGCTGAAAGCATAACTACAGCTGTTAGCATTAAAAATGCTGCGTAAACTATAGATTTCTTATTCATAGCTAATATACTTCCTTTCATTATGCTTAACTTCTAAAGCGCCCGCACCTTTTAATAGTTCGTCAATTTTAGTGTGATCTGTATTTTCCTTCGCATCAACTGCAATGATAAAACGATCATCTGTAGCTCTAAGATCCATCACCCTTGGCGCTCTTCCTGGGAAAAGGTGGGTTGATGCGTAGTAAGATCCTACTAGACCAAAAGCACAAAACAAAATCGTTAACTCGAATGTAATTGGAATAAAATCTGGTAAAGCAAAGTGGGTTTTACCACCAATGTTTACTGGCCAGTCTACCGCAGTAGCTAAGTAAACACCTGTTAACATGGTAATTGTTCCGGTGATACCGAAAAAGAACGCTGCTATGTCTAACCTAGATCTTTTAACCCCTAATTTTGCTTCGATGCCGTGGATAGGCATAGGCGTATAAACATCATGTATTTTGATGTTGTTCTCCTGTAACTTTTCGATGCCATGCATCATTTCGTCAGGATCGCCAAAACTGCCTAAAATATATTTGATATTACTCATTGTTATATTTTTGCGTATTCTTCTTGTTTAACACTATCAAACTTTTCTAAAGACTCTACATATTCTGCAACTTGTTCTTTATCCAAGTGACCTTCTTTGATCAATTCTAATTTAGCTTGCTCACTAGCACCTTTCAATAATAATTTAACCTCTGCTATCGCGATTGATGGCAACACTCTTAAGAATAATAAGAATAAGGTAAAGAATACACCGATAGAGCCTACAAACACACCAACGTCAACCCATGATGGTGTAAACATTGTCCAACTTGATGGTAAATAATCGCGGTGTAACGAGGTAACGATAATTACGAAACGCTCAAACCACATACCGATGTTTACTACGATTGACAAAATCCAAGTGGCTGCAATGCTTGTACGAATTTTCTTAAACCATAACAGTTGAGGAGAAATTACGTTACAAGTCATCATCATCCAATATGCCCACCAGTAAGGTCCGGTAGCACGGTTAATGAAAGCATATTGCTCATATTCAGAACCCGAATACCAAGCGATGAAGAACTCAGTTAAATAAGCCACACCTACAATTGATCCTGTTAAGATAATAATCTTATTCATCGATTCGATGTGGAACATAGTGATGTAGTTTTCCAGACCCAATACCTTACGTACAACCAATAATAAGGTTAATACCATCGCGAAGCCTGAGAAAATTGCTCCAGCAACGAAGTACGGAGGAAAGATCGTGGTATGCCATCCCGGAATTACCGAAGTTGCAAAGTCCATTGATACAATGGTGTGTACAGAAAGTACAAGTGGTGTAGAGATACCTGCTAAAATTAATGATACCGCCTCGAAACGTTGCCAAGTTTTTACGTTACCGTTCCATCCGAAAGAAAGAACCGTATAAACTTTTTTACGCATACCTGCTGCTCTATCTCTAATTGTTGCAATATCTGGTAATAAACCTGTGTACCAAAATAATAATGATACAGAGAAATAAGTAGAGATTGCAAACATATCCCAAACTAATGGAGAGTTAAAGTTTACCCAAAGTGAACCAAATTGATTTGGTAGAGGTAATACCCAATAAGCTAACCAAGGACGCCCCATGTGAGAAACAACATACGTTGCTGCACAAATTACGGCGAAAATTGTCATCGCCTCTGCGGAACGGTTAATAGAGTTACGCCAATTCTGACGGAAGAGTAATAATACTGCCGAAATCAGTGTTCCAGCGTGACCAATACCTACCCACCATACGAAACCGGTGATATCCCAAGCCCATCCAACTGTTTTGTTTAAGCCCCAAGCTCCGATACCAAACCAGAACGTGTAACCTACAGAAACTATCCAAAGTGTAGCACCACAAAGTGCTACGATAAATCCGATCCACCAAGCTTTGTTTGGCTTGTTTTCTACCGGTAGTAAAATCTCATCCGTAATTTGCGCATACGTAATGTCTTTACCGGTAATTAATGGTTCTCTTAAAATTGATTCGTTATGTCCTGACATAATTTATATTGCTAAGTATGCGCTTACGCGTGTACTTCTTTAGTTTCTGAATCTATATTTCTAATTTTTGTCATGTAACCGATACCTGGTTCTACGTTGATTTCTTCTAAAACGTAGTAGGTACGCTCGCTACGCAATGCTTTTGAAACCTCCGAGTTTGGATCGTTTTTATCACCGAAGATGATTGCATTTGCAGAACAAGCTTGTTGACAAGCCATTTTAATATCGCCATCTTTTAATGGACGTTTCTCTAATTTGGCAGTTAATTTACCAGCTTGAATACGTTGGATACACATAGAACATTTCTCCATTACACCACGAGAACGTGTAGTAACATCAGGGTTTAGTACTAATTGAGTAAACTCGTTATTTAAGTAGTTATCGAAACGTGAATCATTCCAGTAGTTAAACCAGTTGAAACGACGAACTTTGTATGGACAGTTATTTGCACAGTAACGTGTACCAACGCAACGGTTGTAAGCCATGTGGTTTAAACCATCTGATGAGTGTACTGTTGCCAATACCGGACAAACTGTTTCACAAGGTGCGTGGTCACAGTGTTGACACATCATTGGTTGGTGAACTACAGATACATTGTTCATTTGGTTCTCTTCCAAGTGCGCAATTTCTTTCTCTTTAGTTACCGCGTTTATGCTACTAGCTTCGTGACCGCCATGGCCAGCCTCTGCATGTGCTCCTGGCTCTTGGTTGTAGCTATAGTAGCGATCGATACGTAACCAGTGCATTTCACGACGCTTTCTTACTTCGTCTTTACCTACTACCGGAATGTTATTTTCTACGTTACAAGCTACGATACAAGATCCACAACCAGTACAAGCATTCAAATCGATTGCCATTACCCAGTTGTTACCTACCATTTCATGCTTATCGGTAGTCCACAAATCATAAACTTTATGTTTATGGTGGTTACCAGAACCTGCAGCAGGATCTTTTAAGTAATCTTTTAAAGTTGTTTCGCGAATGATATTTCTACCTTCGAAAGAATAGTGAGTTTGCGTTTGTGCTAACTCTTCTCTACCACCAGTTGCCGAAACAGTAACTGTTGTAGCATATTTTAAAGTACCGTTGCTTACAGTTACAAAAGGGAACGCATTTTTACCTACGTTATCACCTGCTTTACCAACTTTCGTACGTCCATAACCTAAAGCGATAGATGCTGTACCCATTGCTTGACCTGGCTGAACCAAAATTGGCAACTCGATACTATAACCGTTCTCACCTTTTACCGTTAAGATATCAAACTCTTTCAAGCCTAAGTTACTAACTTGTTTTGGCGCAAGGGCGATGTAGTTATCCCAAGTCACTTTAGAAACTGGATCTGGTAACTCTTGTAAGAATGCGTTGTTTGCATGTTTACCATCACGCATCGGAATGCTTTCGTAAACTTGTAATTCTAGAGCATCTTTACCGTTAGCTTTCGCAAATGCTTTGCTACCATTGACAATAGCCGAAGCTACATCGCCTAAAGATAAACCGAAAGTATACGCACCTGCAGTTTTTGCTGTTGCAGTTACTACACCTAATTGCAATACTTCGTTCCAAGTTTTACCAACCGTTGGTAAAATGTTTTTCTCCCAGTTGTTACGCACGTACTGATAGTAATCTTGTACGGCATTATCAGACCAGATTAATAAACTTTGTTCTGCTTGACGAGAGTTGAAAACTGGATTGATGGTTGGCTGTACGATTGAATAATATCCTTCGTAAGTATTTGCATCACCCCAAGATTCTAAATAGTTTGGTGTAATTGCAACGGCATCACAGTTATCAGATGTTTCATCTACTCTATCAGAGAATGAAATTTTTGTTGGCACTTTAGCTAATGCTTCAGCAAATGCTTTACCATTAACCGAATCGTAAACAGGATTACTGTTTAAGAAGAAAATTGCACCAACTTCGTTTCTGTTAATTTCGTTAATTAATTCAGCAAACTCTTGATCGTTACCTTCGTAACGTTTGTTCGGGTTGTCTAAATCAATTGTAGTACCGTAACTACCGATGGCAACGTTTATAGCGTTTACTAAAGTTTGTGTAGCAACATCATTAGAACCTGCAACTACCAAGGCCTTACCTTTGTTCTGCAATAATTCTTTAGCTACTAATTTTAAAGCTTTAGCAGCAGTTGTGTTGTTACCCAAAGTACCACCTGGCAAATTGTTACCGGTAAGTTCGTTATATAAGGTAATTAAAGCCGGACCTTCTTCAGATAATTTTACCGTAATACGAGTATCTGCGTTAGTTCCAGTTAAGCTCATGCCAGCTTCAAATTGGAAGTGGCGAGACATTTTACCTTTTTCTAAAGATTTGTAGTTTCTATTAGATACATACTGAGATGTAAATTCCTCACCGCTAATCCAAGTTCCCAAGAAATCAGCCGCGAAACTTACAATTAAGTCTGCTTTATCAAAATTGTACTTAGGTACCACTGCTTTACCGAAACTATTTCCGTTAGCTTTAATAATACCAGTGTATGAAACTGCATCATACTGTACATTTTTGGTGGTTGGATATTTTGCTGTAAAATCTGCCACCACTGCTTTTGCAGAAGGGCTATTTAAACTAGACGATACAATGCGGATCTTTTTACCAGACGCTTGTACTTTATTTAATTCTCCTTTTACAAATGCATCTAACTCAGTCCAAGTTGTTTCTTCCTTTTTAAGTAAAGGAGATTTTAACTTAGAAACATCATAAAGATCTAAAACCGAAGCTTGTGCTTGAGCATCTGTACCATTGTTAAATACACCTGCATTTGGGTTAGCCTCAATTTTAATCGGGCGACCAACTACTGTTTTAACCAATACACTATTACCATTAAAGGTAGAAGTATAAAAGTTAGGGATACCTGGAACAACCTCTTCTGGACGAACTAAGTAAGGAATTGATTTGTGTACAGGTGCTTTCTGACAAGCGGCTAAAGTAACTGCTCCTAATCCAAAACCTAATGCCTTTAAAAAGTCACGGCGTGGGGTAACGGTACTTAAACCTGCTTCACTTAAAACATCTTCTATTGGAAGTGGCTCTGCAAATTCGTTTTTGTTGTTTTCAACAAAATCGGGAGTGCTGTTGTACTCCTCTAAGCCTTTCCAGTATTTTTTATTGCTTTCCATTTAAGCTATATTACTGTTTATCGAACGTTCTTTTACTAAACTCTATTAATTAATAATGGCACTTACCGCACTCTAAACCACCTAACATGGCTGGAGTAACTTTTTCGCCTTTTTTAATTTTCTCATGCGCTGCTATTACATTCGCATAGAAAGCATCATTTTTCTTGTCAGAAATATCTGCATCTCTATGGCAGTTAATACACCATTTCATGGTTAACGGAGAATATTGGTAAACTTCTTCCATTGTATTAACCGGACCGTGACATGCGAAACAAACTGGCTCTTCTGGTTTTAAACCTTTTTCTTTACGAATAGCCGCCTCGCCAACAACTACGTGCTGAGAGTGGTTAAAGTAAGCGAAATCTGGCAAGTTGTGTACACGTACCCACTCAACAGGTTTTTCTTTTGTTTTATCGTAAGTCTGCTTATCAACATCGTAACCCAAAGCGTTATAGATTTTTTGGATTTCTGGAGATACCTGACCATCTTCTGTTCTAGCTTGTACGTTTTTATGACAGTTCATACAAACGTTAAGCGAAGGAATAGTAGAGTTTTTAGATTTAAATGCTCCAGAGTGACAATACTGGCAATCGATTTGATTGATACCTGCGTGCAACTCGTGAGAGAATTTAATTGGCTGTACCGGCTGATAACCTGTGTGTACACCTGTATCCCACATACCCATCCAACCGAATGAACCAAGTACCACTACCATACATAGTACAGAGAAAAATACAAATTTCTTGTTTTTAAACAGACCTTTAACACCGCTAACAAGAGATACATTGTCTTCTTCTACAATCTCGATACCTTGTTTTTGCAGAATTAAGCGCTCTAACATTTTTACTGCACGGCCTAAAACAACCAATACAACAATAGATAGAATAATGATTGCGATAACACCGGCGATTGAAAGACTTGAAGTACCTTCATCTACTACAGCTGCTCCAACTTCTGCTGCTTTTTTAGGCTCCCCTTCTTTAGCATAAGCGATGATGCTTTTAATTTGCTCATCTGTTAAAGTTGGGAAAGCTGTCATTTCTGAAGCCGAAAATTTTGCAGCTTCAATTGCTTGCGCATTTCCTGATGCTCTTAACGCTACGTTGTTTTTTATCCACGCAACTAAATAAGTTTCATCAAGTGACATTTTTGGCGTTAATGCCGGACCAGTTGCATCATGATCAAGTGCGTGGCAAGAAGCACATTTACCTTTAAATAAAGTTCTGCCTTCTGCTACGTCTTGCGCTTGTGCCCCAGCTACCATTAAAAAAGATAAAGTGGCAATAACAAATGCCGACTTCCATGCTTTCTTAAAAATTAATGAGATATTCCTCATAATGAGTGTTTTATGCTTTTTATTGAAATAAATTTTTGTTCTTTCCGCCGATTAGGCCTTAGCCATGCTTTAAGAATGCAACAAAAGTAAAATTTATTAAGTTACCAATGACATATTAATGACAGTGAAATACAATTTATAATCATTCTAAATTATTGGTTTTTCAGCCCTAGAAGCAAAAAAAACCAACAATTTATAAAATTGTTGATTCTCTTGAACTTAATAGATTTAAAACAAATTTGTATGTTAATTACATTTTTAATATCCAAGCAAAAATCAATGGCGCAACAATGGTTGCATCAGATTCTACAATGAATTTTGGCGTATTAATATCTAATTTACCCCAGGTAATCTTCTCGTTTGGCACTGCGCCAGAGTAAGATCCGTAAGAGGTAGTCGAATCAGAAATTTGGCAGAAATAGCTCCAAAACGGAATGTTTTCCATTTCCATATCCTGATAAAGCATTGGTACAACACAGATTGGGAAATCGCCTGCAATACCTCCACCAATTTGAAAGAAACCAATTCCTTTACCTGCTGAATTGGCAATGTACCAATCCGCTAGCCAGCCCATATATTCGATACCGCTTTTCATAGTGGTAGCTTTTAATTCGCTTTTCATTACATAAGATGCAAAGATGTTACCCATTGTAGAATCTTCCCATCCCGGAACAACTATTGGCAAATTCTTTTCCGCAGCTGCTAACATCCAAGAGTTTTTCGGATCAATTTCATAATATTGCTCCAAATCGCCACTTAGCAACATTTTGTACATAAACTCATGCGGAAAATAACGTTCGCCTGCCGTATCTGCATCTTTCCAAATCTTATGGATATGTTTTTGTAAACGACGAAAAGCTTCCTCTTCCGGAATACATGTATCGGTAACGCGGTTATAGTGGTTTTCTAATAAATCCCACTCGTCCTGCGGACTTAAATCACGATAGTTAGGCACACGTTTATAATGAGAGTGCGCCACAAGATTCATAATATCCTCTTCTAAGTTTGCACCAGTACAAGAGATAATAGAAACTTTATCCTGTCTAATCATCTCAGCCAAAGAAATACCCAATTCGGCAGTACTCATAGCACCTGCAAGGGTAATCATCATTTTTCCACCTTCATCTAAATGGGTTTCGTAACCTTTTGCAGCATCCATCATAGCAGCCGCATTAAAATGAAGATAGTTAGTCTCCATAAATTTCGATATCGGTCCTCTTGTAGTACTCATTTCTATATTTTTAATGTTTGGCTGCAAAAGTACGTATTTCGAATGCAATCCGAAAGTTCATTGGTTCATTTGAATAATTAGTTCATAGTAGTTTATATCATACGTCGATTTTTAAAATAACAATTGGCAACCTTGAACCAATATTTTATAGAATTTGGGCGTTTTAACACGCTTTCCACTATATCCCCGAAGAAAAATCGGGGGATGCCGTTTCAATCGTTAACGCAAGAACCGCGAAATTGAAAAAGCGATAAGAATTTAACGGTACTGTCATAACCAACTCAATTGCGTTATAATAATGCTAAAAATCATTACATCTATTAACGTTTAACCCTCCATCTGTACGGCATTCAGTAGAATCTCACAATAATGGTAATCATACGCTCAAATAAGATTTTACAATTTTACAACCAACCACCGCTATTCAAGTCTCAGCTAATTTTGTTTACTTTGCAGCATGAAAAAAGCAGGCTTACTTATACTTATTTTAAGTGCAACTACGCTACAAAGCATGGCACAAATGAAATTAATTAAGCGAATGCTATCTAACGAGAAAGACACTACCAGAAAAGCGAGCTTTATGCCTGTTCCGGTTTTAGGTTACGCACAAGAAACAGGCTTTGAATTTGGCTTGGGGGCACTTTATTCGTTTTACATGGATAGAAAAGATACATTAAACAGGAGTTCAAATTTCTCTGGAACCGCTTCTTACTCTACCGAGAAAACTTATAATTTAACCCTAAAAGGCGATGCCTGGACTAAAGGAAACAAATATCATTTTATTGGCGAAGTTAGGTTTAGAAAAATGCCTTTTAACTTCTACGGCTTAGGAAATAATACCGCTCAATTAGATGCAGACCGATTAGTGCAACAGCAATTCAAAATGTTATTTGATGCGGAAAAAGCATTTGTAAAAAACGCTTACACTGGAGTTTCTTTAGGCTTTGAGCATTATCATTATACAGATAAAGTTGCAGGAGGTATTTACGAAACATCACCTAAAATTTTTGATAGAGGTGGTGGCCATACGGCTTTTGTGGGAGTTTCTCAAAGTTACGACACTAGAAACTCTAACAACTACCCTACTAAAGGTTTTTTTGGAAGAGTAACCTACCAATATGCGCCTAATATTTTTGGCGGAGATAATTTTACGGGTAGCCAAATTAAAGTGAACATTCGTAATTTCTGGCCAATTGCACCGAAAGTTGTTTTGGGGGTGCAAGGCTTATACCACACCGTACAGAGCACGCAAACACCGTTTTACCTTTTGCCGCAATTGGGTAATGATGAAATTATGCGTGGTTATTATACTGGGCGATACCGCGATGAAAATTTATTGGCTGCTCAGGCAGAAATCCGTTATCGCTTTATGAACAGATTTGGTATTGTCGCTTTTGCGGGTAGCGGGAAGGTTTTTGGCAACAGCAATTTTAATTTGCAGGACCTTAAACCAAACTACGGTGTAGGCGGAAGATACTTTTTTGATACCGCTAAAGGTTTAAGCGTACGCTTGGACTATGGAGTTGGGGAGAAAAAACCTAATGAAAAACGCCAAAATGGTGTCTACATTAGTTTGGCGGAGGCTTTCTAGCCTAAATGTTGTAATCCCGACTTTGGAGAATCTGGCAAAAAGGAACGCTAATGAATAGATTCTTCGTTGTACGCTGAGTTACAAAAGATTAAGAATTTATCACTTTACTGAATCACAAATCCTCAAAAAGATTTATTCGCTACTCTAAAAAATAATTCACAATTTAGTCATGTTGCCAATCCTTATTCAAATGACGGCATACATCGCTTATGAAAAACTTATTTCTTTTACTTCTTTTACCTGTTTCTGTTTTCGCTCAAAAATTTACTGCTACCGAAATAGCTTCATTTGAAAAACAGGCCAAACAGGTTAACATAATTAGAGATAAGTGGGGAATACCGCATGTTTACGGCAAAACGGATGCAGATGCTGTTTTCGGCTTGCTTTACGCACAATGCGAAGACGATTTTAAACGTGTTGAGCTAAATTACATTGAAAAGCTAGGTCGATTAGCCGAAATAAATGGCGAAAAGGATCTTTTTAATGATTTACAGATTAGATTGCTGATTGACACTGCCGAGGCAAAAGCCGATTATGCAAAACTGCAGCCATCGTTTAAAAAGTTGTTAGATGCCTATGCATCTGGCATAAACTATTACTTGTACAAAAATCCTCAGGTTAAACCTGCCCTACTTACTCGTTTTAAACCTTGGCATGCGCTTTTATGGACAGACGGAAGCATTGGCGCCATCAACACCGCAAACCTAACTATAGCAGAACTTAAAAATTTCTATACTGGCAACCATCAACCAACAGCCTACGTGCCGGTGTTAAAAGACCAGCAAAGTGGCTCAAATGGATTTGCTTTTGCGCCGAGCATTACAGAAAATGGGAATGCAATTTTATATATCAATCCGCACACAACCTTTTATTTCAGACCAGAAGTACAAATGCAAAGCGAAGAAGGATTAAATGCTTATGGGGCTGTAACTTGGGGGCAGTTTTTTGTTTATCAAGGCTTTAACGAACATTTAGGCTGGATGCATACTTCTAACAATGTTGATATAGCAGATATGTACGCCGAGAAAATTACCAAAACGGAAAAAGGTTTATTCTATGAGTACGACAAAAAGAAGTTTCCGGTAGTCGTAAAGAAAATGACGTTTAACTATCGTGATGGAGAAACGCTAAAAAGCAAAACCTTTACCACCTACTTTACCAATAAAGGTCCCATTATGGCTATCAGAGATGGTAAGTGGATTAGCCTAAAATCTAAAAATAGAAATACGCAAAGTTTAGTTCAAAGCTGGGTACGTACAAAAGCGAAAAGTTTTGATGAGTATAAAAAAGCGATGGATTTGCAGGCAAATGCTTCGAATAATACGGTTTATGCAGATGCCAAAGGTAACATTGCCTATTGGCACGGAAATTTTATACCAATTAGAGATACCAAATACAATTGGGCCGATGTTGTTGATGGTTCTTCTTCGGCAACCGCTTGGAAGGGTTTGCACAAAGTGGAAGATATGGTGCACTTATATAATCCTACAAACGGATGGCTACAAAACTGTAACTCTACCCCATTTAGTGTGGCTGGCAAAAACAGTCCGATCAAAGCTAATTATCCAAGCTACATGGCGCCAGACGGCGAGAACTTTAGAGGAATAGCAGCGAATAAATTATTAGCGCAACCAGCAAAATACAATTTGGATAAAGTGATTGCTACTGGCTATAACACTTATCTTCCTGCTTTCGAAGTTCTGATTCCTGCTTTGTTAAAAGCTTACGACCAAATTCCGCAAAGCGATCCATTAAAAGCTGAATTGAGAGTTCCTGTAAGTTTATTAAAATCGTGGGATTACCAAGGCAGTAGCACTTCGGAAGCTACCACTTTAGCATTAGAATGGGCGCCGAGACTCAACCCAATCATTCAGAAAGTATACATAGATCCAGGAGAAAAAGATCAGGTGGAAAATACGCTAGCTTTTGTGGCTAGCGCCCGACCCAATGATTTGTTAGAACCGTTAAAAGCAACGTTGGCGGACTTAACAAAGAGATTTGGAAAATGGCAAATTGCTTGGGGCGAAGTAAACCGCTTTCAACGTTTAACCGGTGCAATGACCGAAACTTATAACGATGAAACCGAAAGCTTGCCTGTTGCTTTCGGTTCTGCACTTTGGGGACAACTGCCTTCTTACCGAAGTAATCAATTTAAAACCAACAGACGTTATGGTTTTAGTGGAAATAGTTTTGTTTGTGCGGTAGAATTTGGGTCAAAAATTAAAGCAAAATCTATTTTAGCTGGCGGCAATAGTGGCGATCCAAAATCTAAGCACTTTAACGACCAAGCAGAAATGTATAGCAAGGGCGAATTTAAGGATGTATTGTTTTACAAGGAAGATGTATTAAAGAATGCTGAAAGAAGTTATCAGCCTGGGCAGTAAAATATTCGGTTGGTGAGACACCAACCGATAGAAAAAAAAATATCGTCATTGCGAGGAGAGTAACGACGTGACAATCTTTGTTAATGATAAAAGAAAATATATCCTTCTAAACAAAATTTGAAAGAAACCAAATTATTGTAAATCAATTGTATTGCTCGCCGGTCGCTTTAATAACTTTGTAATCTTTAGAAATCAAATCAAATTCTACAACATCTGCATTAACTTTAATGCCATTTTTAGTTACTAAAGAAGCCATATGAGCAGTTAGGACATTTGAGTTTTGATCAGCTTGAATAACTTTTGCTTTAACAAGGAAACCGTCTACATTTAATTTAACATTACCACTTAGCAGAAGCATTTTATCCATAAATCGGTTAACCTTAAGCGAATCGTTTTCTATTTTTAACTTCGATAACAATTGATAGGCAGCTGAATTAGTTTTAATATTACTTTCCGGCGTCTTATTTGTAACGTAACTATCTTTTTTCAAATCGTAAATAATATACTGCTCACTTACCGTTCTACCTTTTTCTAGCTTAAGTTTTCCATTTTTCGCTGTAATTTTCTCATTTTTTTTATCCCAAGCAATCTCGTCAGCCTCCAATTCGTTTGAAGCTATCTTCATTACGCCATTCTTAACATAAACAATATTCGATTTCGTATCAACTCTCACGTTAGTAGATGAGAGCAACTTAGGACTAATCGATTTTGCTGCCAAATTAATTTGTTCTTCATTTTTAGGTCTACTAAAGTTGTTTGAAGATAATTCTTTAACCTTCTGTTTTCCATCTTCGTAATAAAATCTATCGAATAAGGCTTTGTTCTTTAACTCATATTTCTTCGGCCAAGAGTAAAGTACAATCATTTTATCAGTTGAATAGGTGTTTTTTGCTATCAGTTTTTCACCAAAGAATTTAACAACAACAGAATCGCCTACTTTAAAGTCTTTGGTCTTAAATTTTTGGCTAGCCACATTCAAGTTAATGGTAAACCCTTTATCATTTAAAACTATACTCCTAAGCGTACCATCGTTATTTTTATCTAATGTTTTAATTTTAGACCAAGCGTAACGAGCTTTGTTTGCTTCGTAAAGAAAAGCATAGCTCGGTATTTCATATATAAGTTTCCCTTTTGTTCCTAATACTTTAGATGGGATATAAAAAGCTGTTACATTTTTGAAACGATTTGGATCCCCAATTGGAGCTGGCGGTGTACCACTACCTCCGATAGTTACTTCAATTTCATCACCGACTTTAACTTTTCCCTTAAAATTATATGCAGACAATGGTATGGTATTTTTTCCAACTTGAAAATTCAAAATTTCGAGCTTATCCGTTTTTTTAAAACCGATAACTATTCCTTTAAAGGTTTTTCCAATCAAGGTATCGGTTGTTTTAAAATTTTGTTTTTTAGCAACTTGTCCTCTAACAATTGATTCCGATTCCAGTTGCTGCGCTTTAAGTCCCGCTTCAGTATCAGTTTCGTAAATTAACTTCCCATCAAGCTTTGCTAATTTTGACATTCCGAAAACTGGTCTCTCAAGCTCCCTTATTATATTACCATTTGAATCCTTTACTTCTATCTTATCGACAGTTCCACTTATGACAACTTGTATTTCGTCCCCTGGTTTTACCTTACCTTTTGCCATATTAAAAACTTCTAAAGTATTTTCACCATACTTGAAATTTAGTACTTCACCTACCTCTGTTTGTAAAACACTTTTAACTTTACCTTTTAGGGTTTTGCCCCACAAATGCGAATTTAATTTCAACCTAGGTTCGATTACTGATGCTTCACTTTTAGGCTTAGAATTAACCTCAACCACATCAACAGTAAAACCCCATAGTAAGCATAGCCCAACTGGCAAAGCCAACAAGTACATTAATTTTTTCATATTCTTTGATTTTGAATTAAATAGCATTTTTATTCTCGCCTTAATTGGGCTTTTTACAAAGTTGTGTACCAAAGGCATTTCGCTTTTAGCAATAGCGAGTTTTAGCAATAAATTGGCGTACTGCGCAGTACCGAAGCTTTCTGAAGTTGCTTCGTCAGCTTCATACTCGTGGGCTTGTTCAAGAGCTTTGTCGTACAAGTAAATTATCGGGTTAAACCAGAGAATTGCCTTTGCCAACATCAAAAACATTTTATCTGCAGAATGCAATTGTTTTGCGTGTACAGCTTCATGCTTAAGCAATACTTGTAGCTCGGCATCGCTTATGTTTTTGTTGTCTATAAAAACATAGTTAAAAAAAGAGCAATTAGTAAATCCGCTTGATTTGGTTACAATCTTTAAACCGTTTATTTGGTTAAAATTCCTTTTTGTATGCCTAAATAATTGGAGCAATCGCCAAGTGGCAACACCTAGCAAACAAGCTACAATAGCAAGATAGAGATTTGGCAAGAGCGCATACCAATCAAAATTTTCCTCAATCTTCGGTGCAAGAGTTACCGCTTCCGAAATTATAGGTTGTTCAACTAAAGTTGGCTCTAAAAAAGTTTCGGTTGGTACATAAGCTATAGGACCTTCTGCAACTTCTCTTTCTATTGTAAAACTCAACGACGGGATTACAAAACTTAGTATCAGCGTGGCCAACAAATAAAACCGATTAGTTTTAAAGAAAGTTAGCTTTCTAAGCACCAAAAAGTAAAACGCATAGAACAGCGCTGTACAAGCACTAACTTTTAAGAGGTAGTTGAACAGTTCCATATCATTTGTTTTTGTTAATTAACGCCTGCAACTCTTCTATATCCTTTTTGCTCAACTTCTCTTCTTTTACCATAAATGATAGAAGACTAGCCGGCGAACTATCAAAATAGCCAGAAAAGATTTTCGAAAAAGTAAGTTTGGTGTATTCCTCTTTGCTTATAGCCGGAAAATACTCGTAGGTTTTACCATAAGCTTTATAGTTTACGTAACCTTTTTTCGCCAACAACCTTACTATAGATGAAATGGTATTATACGGCGGTTTTGGCTCATCGTCTAACTCATCTATAATATCTTTAACAAACGCAGTTTGTAATTTCCACAGAATCTGCATTATGCGTTCTTCGGCTTTGGTTAATTCTTCCATAACCTAAAGCTATAACTAAATTTTAAGTTTTACAACTGTTTTTTAAGTTATATAATTTAAAAAGCAGTTTTAAAAAGTTAAATAACTGACAATCAGTTAATTTATTTTAAAAATTGAAAAGAATTTTAATGTAGCAGAACTAGTTGATTTTTTTGCAAAAAGTGAATTTCTTAAACCTGATTGAAATGGAAATCCTTTAGCCAAAAGCCAATTTATTGGATTTTAGGGCTAAAGATTGAAATGTAAAGCAGGACTGATGCAAGCGACAAGCACTAACATTGTTTTACAAAAAACGAGCTAACTGTTGGTAAAAGAATGAGGAAAATTAAAACTTAATCTTGAAATGCTCTTTTGCTTGCCCTTTCTTAAAATAAACCAAGCCAATCCAAAATAAATCTACCGTAACACTAACCTCAGGATGATTTTTAATTTCCCGCCAAGCTTCTTTCATGCCATCGCTCCAGTAAATATCGTCGAATATTAATAGCGAGCCTTCGTGCAACTTTGGCAAGCACCAATTAAAATAATTTAAGGTTGCTTCTTTGGTGTGGTTCCCATCAACATAAACAAAATCCAATTGTTCGGCGGCATCTATGGCTTTCGGTAAAAGTTCGTTAAAATTACCTACTTGCAGTTCTGTATTCTGCAAACCTAAGTCCTTAAAATTCTGATACGCAACCGCAGCGGTTTCTGGGCAACCCTCTATGGTTAGTACATTGGCGTTGGGCACCGCTTTAGACAGATAGGCAGAAGTTATGCCTAAACAAGTACCCAATTCTATAATATTTTTAGGCTGTTGCGCCAAGGCAAGGCGATAAATTAGTTGTGCTAAAGACGGCTTTTTTAAGGCATTTTTTGCAATTTCCTTAACCTTTTTAGTTCTGTTTTTATTCAAATGAGAACCTGCCCCGAGGTCGGTAACGGTAATTAATTTATCGTCATTTAAAAGTTTTTTTCGTTGCGCTTCAATTGCTTCGTATTCTTTTTTAGCAGAAAAATCGTAAATTACCTCATCAGTAAGTTTATAAACAAATGGCGAATGTGTGCCATGTCTACTTTTTGCAGTAATGCGGTGCTTGAGATAATCAGCAATAAATTTAAAAACCATAGCTGCAAAAATAGGCAAACAGAAATTTGTAATTTGCATTTTAATGGAAAATCTTAAAGAAATTGGCGCTCTTGTTAAATTACTGGATGATCCTGATCAGGAAATCTACCAACATGTGCAAGAACGCCTGTTAGAATACGGAAACGAAGCAATTTCTGAACTCGAAAGTGCTTGGGAGCAATCTTTAGATACGGTTTTGCACGAGCGTATAGAAAACATTGTGCATACCATCCAATTTAATAATGTAAAAGAAGATTTAAACTTGTGGTACCAAAGTGGAGCATTTGATCTTTTACAAGGCGCTTTAATTATTAATCGCTACCAATACCCAGATTTGGATGAGCAGGCCATTATTTTCCAAATTGAAGAAATTAAGCGAGAAATTTGGGTAGGCTTGCAGTATGAGATGAGTTCCATCGAAAAAATAAAGCTCATTAACCATATTTTTTACAATCAATTTGGCTTTAACGGCAATACCAAAAACCACCACGACCCGCAAAACTCTTACTTAAACCAAGTTTTAGAAAGCAAAAAAGGCAACCAAATTTCGCTGGCAATAATTTACGCAACACTTGCCCAAAAGTTAGATATACCTGTTTATGGCGTAAACCTACCACAGCACTTTATTCTGGGTTACATAGATGAGAGCAACGCCGAAAAAGAATATGGCGTGCTATTTTACATAAATGCTTTTAACAAGGGCGCAATTTTTGGCAAGCACGACGTGGATCAGTTTTTACGACAGCTTAATTTAGAGCCACAACCTGGTTTTTACTCGCCTTGCAGCAATACAGAAATTATCCGTAGGGTTATTAGAAACCTGATTTCGGCTTACGAAAACCTGGGTGCTACCGAAAAAGTTGAAGAGCTGAAACAGCTACAGGATATATTAACAGTTTAATTCTAGTTGAAAAGCAGGGATAGTTCTATTTTTAAAGGCTAGTCCCGTTATGCGCTTTATTCGCTACTCTTCATGCTCGCTCCTACCGGGTTTAAGTAACCTAGGCCTGCGCACAAAAAGAACGAAGAAAAAACGGGAAGACTTACAAATCCACTGCATTGCTTATTGAAACTCGTAAGCCTCTAAAAATCTATAGCCAGCTATTAGCCGTCATCCAATTTTTTAAAGTCTGGAACCAATCTTCTTTGGTGGTTTTATTGTTAAGTCCAAAACCATGTCCTCCAGCTTGGTAAATATGCATTTCTGCTGGCACATTAGCGCCAACTAACTTTTCATTGTAGATTAAACTATTTCTAACCGGTACCGTAACATCATTATTTGCGTGCACCAAAAATGTTGGCGGGGTTTGTGCATTTACGTGATTTTGGTTAGAGAAATAATTTTTCTGGGCTTGTGTAGGTTCATTACCTAGTAATTTACTTACCGAACCAGCATGAGTGATGGTTCCGAAGCTAATAACCGGATAAATAAGGATAGAAAAATCTGGACGTAAACTGATATTTTCTGCATTTGCTATCTTCATATCATTGTAGTGCACGCTTAAGCTAGATGCCAAATGCCCACCGGCAGAAAAGCCCATAATACCAACTTTATTTGGGCTAATACCCCAAACGCTTGCATTTTTTCTAACTAGGTAAATAGCCTGTAACGCATCTTGTAAAGGCGCTAAAGATTTATCCACCATTACAGTATCATTTGGCAATCTGTATTTTAATACAAAAGCAGTTACTCCGGCTTCAGCAAACTTCTTCGCTACATCATATCCTTCTTTTTTAATTGCCAAAATGCTGTATCCTCCCCCTGGGCAAATAATAACAGCGGTACCATTTGGTTTAGGTGGCGAATAAACGGTTAATGTAGGTTCGAAAACCCTGCTAACCCTAGTTACCCCATCATTGCCTGTAATCGATGCTTCTTTAAAATCTGCTGGCGCTTTTTTCGATCCGGGTACGGTGCCGTTATACAAGGGTATAACTTGTTGCGCATTTAGTTGCATTGCCATAAAAAACAACAAGAGTAAAAAAGATAGCCTTTTCATTTATTTAATTTAAAGTAGTTAAATGTTGCTTAAAATAGGTTTAAAATTCCATTAAATAAGCTTTTAAAAAATCATTTATATCACCATCTAACACAGCGTTTGGGTTAGATGTTTGGAAATTTGTTCGGTGATCTTTTACCCTCCTATCGTCTAGCACATAACTTCTGATTTGCGAACCCCATTCAATTTTTTTCTTAGAACCTTCTATTGCTGCAGTAGCCTCGTCTCGTTTACGTTGTTCTATTTCAAAAAGCTGAGATTTTAGCAATCGCATAGCATTTTCTTTATTTTGCAATTGCGACCTTGACTCTTGGTTTTTAATGATGATTCCCGAAGGTTTATGGTGCAGCCTAACTGCAGTTTCTACCTTGTTAACGTTCTGACCGCCGGCACCACCAGCTCTAAAAGTTTCAAACTCTACATCGGCAGGGTTTATATCAATTTGAATAGTATCATCTACCAAAGGATAAACATATACCGAAGCAAAAGAAGTATGTCTACGTGCATTAGAATCGAAAGGCGATATTCTTACCAAGCGATGCACACCATTTTCGCCTTTTAAATATCCATAAGCAAATTCGCCTGCAATTTGTATGGTTACCGATTTTATGCCTGCAACCTCTCCTTCGTTATAATCTTGTTCAGTAACCTTATAACCATTTTTCTCTGCCCACATTAAATACATACGCAAAAGCATATATGCCCAGTCGCAACTTTCTGTACCACCCGCACCAGCTGTAATTTGCATTACCGCATTTAGTTGGTCTTCCTTGGTTTTGAGCATGTTTTTGAGCTCCAAGTCTTCTACAACTTTTAAAGCAATCTCATATTGCTCGTCAACTTCGGCCTCACTAGCATCTCCCGCCTGAAAAAAATCGTACAAAACAACCGTATCTTCTACAGCAGAAGAGGCTTGCTTAAAACCATCAGTCCATTTCTTTTTACTGCTGATATTAGCTAAAATACCTTCCGCTTTTTTCGGGTCATCCCAAAAATCAGGCGCCAGCGTTACTTTCTCTTCTTCTCTTATTTGATATACAAGCTCATCGACGTCAAAGATACCTCCCCAGCGACGCTACTCTGTCCCTTAAATCCTGCAATAATTCTTTAGTCATAATGGCAAATATACAAGGTTGAATGGTAAAAGGCGAATGGCCTAAAGCTCTGGATAAATAAACAATATTCGCAGAGTAGTTTTTACCGCAGTTCTACTTCGGTAGTTTCTGCTTCCAAAACTCTGCCGTCAGATAAGTTAATTTTAACTTTAAACTTATGTCTTTTACTTGCTGTTGGCGCTTGCTGTAAAAATATCCCTTGGTAAAAAGCTATAATGGCCGAATGCTTCAAATCTTTTAAAATTTTTAGATAATCGGCTATCGGCATGTCAGCATTATTCCATTTCGCTTTAAAATACAAACTGAGGTCGGTATTTTTTGGATGACTAGCATCAAAATCATTGTTTGAAAATATGGCTACAGATGAAATATCTTCTTTACCTATTATATTATCCTCCTCGCAACTGCAAGCCATAGCGGCTGATATTAAACCCCAATTTACGCTATGTTGCTTTAACGCAACCTGTTCAGTTACAAACTGCATCTGAATTCCAAATCTCGTACTAGCAAATACAGAGTCTTTTGTAAGCCGAGGCTCAGGTAAATTGGCGTCCAGATTTTTTAAAGACAATGCTTTTTTTGTGAAATAAATGTCTTTTACGGGGTCACAATTACAATCTACACAACCACTAATCAGTTGCAAACTCAGTGCAAGCCCAAAAATTACGAGTATCTTTTTTATCATTGTTAATACAAATTAGCGAAAATTTATTTTTTCTTCATCCCCATATAATCCAGCGTTAAATTTGCTAAGGCTTTTACTCCCAAGGTAAATCCACTTTCATCCAAATAAAAATCGGGTGTATGGTGCGATGGCGCTTTTAAAGGATCTTGCCCTTTTGGCATCCCTCCTAAAAAGAAAAACAAACCCGGAATTTTTTCTTGAAAAAACGAAAAATCTTCAGCGCCAGTTACTGGAGATTTTAATTTCACATTGTCTTTACCTGCGGAATATTGCAGAGTGGGCAACATCTTTTCGGTTAAAGCGATATCGTTAAAAGTAACCGGATAATGTGCACTGTAAGGGATCAGCACTTCTGCTTCCGCTCCCGAAGCCTCTGCTGTTTTAGTAGCAATGGTTTTAATACGCTGAATAAACATCGCCTCGTCTTCTTTAGTAAAATTGCGCACCGTACCTAACATCTCCACTTTTTCTGGAATAATGTTAGAGCGAACTCCACCGTGGATGGAACCAATAGTTACTACTCCAGGGTTTTCTGTTACATCCAAATTTCTACTTACAATGGTTTGCAGGTTATTTACAATTTGTGCAGCAACTACAATCGGATCGATACTGCTCCATGGGTAAGCACCATGAGCCTGTTTTCCAGTTACCGTAATCTTCATATCGTTAACTGCCGCCATTGTTCCACCTGGTTTGTAGGTAATTTGCCCGACAGGGGTTTGAGAATTGATATGCAAACCAAAAATTACATCAACCTTTGGATTTTGTAGCACGCCTTCTTTTACCATTAATTCGGCTCCTCCTTCTTGCCCTACCGGAACACCTTCTTCAGCAGGTTGAAAAATAAATTTTACTGTACCGGCCAAATCTTTTTTCATTCCTGCTAAAATCTCCGCAACGCCCATTAAAATGGCTATGTGGCTATCGTGGCCACAGGCATGCATTACACCAACTTCTTGATCGTTAAAGGTGGTTTTGACTTTGGATGCGAACGGAACATCTACTCTCTCGGTAACTGGCAAAGCATCCATGTCTGCACGCAAGGCTACAACTGGACCTGGCTTAGCCCCAACTAAAATACCGACAACACCAGTTTTGGCAATCCCGGTTTTAGTTTCAATTCCTAATGATTTTAAATGTTTTGCAATCACCTCGGCGGTTCGTAACTCTAAATTCCCAAGTTCTGGATGTTGATGAAAATCCCTTCGCCAGTTTACAACCTTTTGAGAAATTGCATCAGCCTTTTTTGAAACTTCGGGTTTTAAATCGTTTTGCGCAAAGATAAAAGAGGGGAAAATGAGTAATGCGGGGATGAAGAGTGATTTCATTTAAATTAATTTTCAACAAGTTAATCAAAAGCCAATAAAAAAGCCGAACTCAATTTAAGAATTCGGCTCACTCACCATAATTTATTTAGTTAGTTAAACAACCCTTTTAATTTATCTAGCACATTTCCTTCTGCGGGTTGGCCATTTGCTTGGTTTTGGTTGCCACCTTTGAACATTCCCATAACATCGTTAAGGTCAAATTTTCCATCTTCGCCACCGGCAAGTTTGCCTAACACATCTTGAATATTAAACGAACTATCGCTTGGATCGTTGGTTTTGTTTGCTAGCTTACCTAAAATAACTGGAATAATGGCAGCACCTATAGTTTTTGCAGTTTCTGCATTGATACCAAAAGCTGCTAATTTATCGGTTAAACCAGATGTTGCTTGTTGTACTACTGCATTACCTTCGCTAGCTTGTCCGCTGTTAAACATATTTGCTAACTCGGCTACATTTCCAGAAGCTAACTGGCTTTTTAGTGCATCAAAAATTGAACTTGATGCTGCCTGAATGGCATTATCATTCTGTTCGTTTGGCACTGCTGCGTTATTTACGATTGCATCTTGTGCATTTTCTCTTACTAATTGTTCTAAATTTTCTAACATGATAGGTAGTTTTAGTTTATTTTCTAATTCGTACTTTTACCGTATAAACAGTCAATTATGTTACCAAAAATAAATTTCACAAAAACAAATGCCTACAAATACTTGGCAGACCATTTTATAACGATTAACGAAAATAATCTTAAGGATTTATTTACACAAGATGGGGAACGTTTTAAAAAATTCTCGATTTTGTTCGAAGACATTCTTGTTGATTATTCGAAGAACAGAATTGATGATACTACCATCGCTTTGCTAATACAACTTGCAAAAGAATGTGAGTTAGATAAAGCTATTGAAGCAATGTACAGTGGCGATAAAATTAACCAAACGGAAGATAGGCCAGTTCTACACATCGCTTTGCGTAACCAAAGTAATAAGCCTGTTTTGGTTGATGGTAAAGATGTGATGCCAGATGTGAATGCTGTATTGGCTAAAATGGAGAAGTTTAGCAATGCGATTATCTCTGAGGAATGGAAAGGTTATACCGGAAAAGCGATTACCGACATTGTAAATATTGGTATCGGGGGCTCTGACTTAGGACCGGTAATGGTAACTGAAGCACTTAAATCTTACAAAACGAGGTTAAATCTTCATTTTGTTTCTAATATTGATGGTACACATTTAGCGGAGACGCTTAAAACCGTTAACCCAGAAACGACTTTGTTTTTAGTGGCTTCTAAAACATTTACCACACAAGAAACTATGACTAATGCGCATAGTGCAAGAGCTTGGTTTTTAGAGGCAGGTGCTAAACAAGAAGATATTGCTAAACACTTCGCCGCACTTTCTACCAATGCAAAAGACGTAGCAGCGTTTGGTATCGACACTGAAAATATGTTCGAATTTTGGGACTGGGTTGGGGGTAGATATTCTTTATGGAGCGCAATTGGTCTATCAATTTCTTTAGGTATTGGTTTTGATAATTTTAAAGAATTACTTGCTGGCGCACACGCTAGTGATGAACACTTTGAAAATACGCCGTTTGAAAAAAACATCCCAGTAATTTTAGCATTATTAGGCGTTTGGTACATTAACTTTTTTGATGCTGATACCCAGGCCATTTTACCTTACGATCAATATCTACATCGCTTTGCTGCTTATTTTCAACAAGGAGATATGGAAAGCAACGGTAAACATGTTGACAGAAACGGTGAGAATGTAGATTATGAAACCGGGCCTGTAATTTGGGGCGAGCCAGGAACTAATGGCCAGCATGCATTTTACCAGTTGATACACCAAGGAACCAAGCTAATTCCATGTGATTTTATTGCACCTGCGCAAAGCTTAAATCCTTTGGGAGATCACCATCCGATTTTACTTTCTAACTTTTTTGCGCAAACCGAAGCTTTAATGAACGGAAAAACCGAGGAAGAGGTAGAAAAAGAACTAAAAGCATCTGGGAAGTCGGACAGCGAGATAAAAAAGTTAGCACCTTTTAAAGTTTTTGATGGCAACAGACCAACTAATTCAATTTTATTGAAAAAAGTTACCCCGCGTAGTTTGGGTAGTTTGACTGCTATTTACGAGCACAAAATATTTGTTCAAGGTGTTATTTGGAATATATTTAGTTTCGACCAATGGGGTGTTGAATTAGGTAAACAATTGGCTCAAAAAATACAACCAGAGTTAAAAGGTGATGAGGAAGTGAATTCTCATGATTCTTCTACGAATGGATTGATTAATCAGTATAAAAGCTGGAGATAGAATAAGAACGAAAAAATTGTAACAATGCTGTGTTTTAGTTTGTTGTAATAATAAGTTATTTATATATTTAGTAACACACAAATCCAAATCTGTTATGAAAAAAATATTATTAATTTGCTTATTAGCATATTTAGCGCCAGCAGCTGCTCAGGAAAAAATCGATAAGTTATCGAAATCTATAGAGGATAAAAATTTTGCGTTTGTTGTAGATAACGTTAAAACAAAAGGTTCGAAAGCGGGATATATTTCTGTTACCGGTCCAAACTTATATACAGATGCAAATCCAAGTACTTTGTCTCCAGCGGCAAGCGAGAGGTTGACCAGCCAAACTAACATAAACCAGCTAGCTTTTACTTCTGAAAAACAGGAGTATTATAATCGAATTCTAGGCGATGGAAGTTATTTTCCGCCCGGCTATCTTAAATCCAATTTCAAATCGACTGATTCTACAAAATCTCAGGCAGTTTATTTAATTCAAGACGATCATGAGCTAAAAATTATTACCACGGAAAATCCTAAAAACGTTAAAGAAATTTATAAAAGTTCTTTTTTAGCTTTTTCTAATGATGCCTATAAGATAAAATCTTTTAAGAAAAAAAAGGATGGCTACGCAATTGTATATGTTCTAAAAACTGGGAACAACACAAGAAAATTGTACTTGAATATTGACAATAACGGTAAAGCTATACTACAAGGTGAACCAAATGGCCAAACCACTACGTATTTTTATGGTGAAATATTACCAATACTTAAAATTTAATTATTTTATGGAATTTAGCTGAAAAGCGAATCATAGATGGGTACAAGGTTTTAAAACTATGTACCCATTTTTTTGTTTAAATTTTAGTTAATCACATCGATATGAATGAGTTAAAAAGTTTATCAGCGGTAATTCTGTTAGCCATTTCTATAACCGCAAACGCCCAAACCGATAAGGCAACTACGAAGCGAATTGTTGATGACAAAAATTTTGTTTTTGTGGCTACATCGGCAATGCCTTTAAATGCCACCGACATTAGCAACGTTTTAAACCGAATGCCGGGAAATATGAATACTGGCGGTAATATTAACTTAACGGGAAGTAGTTATGATGTGCGAATAACGGCTGATAGTGTTGTTTCCTATTTACCTTACTATGGAAGATCGTTTTCTGCTCCGATTGGTAGAGATGAGAGTGGATTTAGATTTACCTCGAAAAAATTTTCTTACGCTAGTAAAGCAACAAAAAAAGGCGGCTGGAGCATCACTATAAATTCTAAAGACGTTAAAGATAACGTGAGGATGAATTTAAGTATTACGCAAAGCGGATATGCAACGTTGAATGTTATGAGCAATAATAAGCAAAGCATTAGTTACAACGGCTATATCAGCGAGCCTAAGGCGAAAGAAGAACCGTCTAAATAACATTATTTGGCCAAAGTTTGATCGATTTTTATCTCATAAAGCTTTGGCCATTTTTTTCCGGTTACAAAAAGACGATTGGTTTTCGAATCCCAAGCTATACCATTTAATACATTATTTTGCCTTTCGTCGTCGTCTTTGAAAAAACCTTTTGGCTCAAGCGCAGCTAAATCTATTTTAGCTTCTACCACACCAGAAACTGGATTTATAATTACAATGTTATTAGTTAGGTACACATTGGCGTAAATTTTACCATTTATATATTCCAATTCATTTAGCCTTTGCACCTCACCCAAATTATCATAAACTTCTATATAACTTTCAACTTCGTAGGTGCTTGCATTCATCGTCCAAATTTTGTTGCTACCGTCAGAACGTAATAATTTCTTACCATCAAAAGTTAAACCCCAACCCTCTCTACTACTTTGGTAAGGAAACGTACTTAGCAAATTTAATGTGCTTGCATCATAAACTAAACCAACATTTTCTTGCCACGTTAACACGATGATTTTATCGCCTACTTTAACCGAACCTTCTCCAAAATATTTAGGTTCTAACTTGGTACGTTGTATAGTTTTTCCGGTATTTAATTCAACGTACTTTAGTTCAGATTTACCGTAGCTACCTGTGCTTTCAAGCAACTTTCCATCTACATAGGTTAATCCTTGGGTATAAGCACTAGTATCGTGCGGAAAGGTATTTATTACTTTGTAATTTAAAGCCAGGGGAACATGATTGGTTTTTAAAACGATGTTTGTTATTATGGTATCTCTTTTATCGCCCTGTGCAACAACAGCGCTTAGCGTTCGGTAACCTAAAGACAAATTGCCAGTACCCAGCAACACAGAATCAGCGTTTGAAGTTTTAGCAACAACTTTATCATCAATAAGGTAAATAACAGAATCTATTTTTTCGCCCTCCGGAATATCTAGTTTTATGTTAACATCATCGCCAAGAAAAATATTATCGCCCTGCAACGGTTGACTAAAAGAAACTAAAGACTTATCTGTTTTACAAGACGATATGGTTAAAGCTACAATAAATATAAAAGCTAAGGATAATAATGTTTTGTTATTCATAAGGCCAAAATGCGTCTTCAATATGATTAATTCTATAGTTGTTCTGCTTATCAAAAAGCACCGAAATTATGTCAAAACGTATTTCGCCTTGATGATTCATGATCGCTATATATTCCGCAGCCGCAGTTTCTAGTAAATGTTGTTTTGCTATACTTACAAATTCTTCTGGTTGCCCGAAAATAACGGATGTTCTACTTTTTACTTCAACAAAAACAATCTGTTTGTTAATGTAAGCAATCAAATCTACTTCGGCTTTGCCATAACACCAATTTTCATCTAAAATTTCGTAACCTTTAGCAACCAAAAAAGCACTTGCTAGTTGCTCTCCTTGTTTACCTAAATCGTTGTGTTGTGCCATTTTGTTACATTTTTTTTCGAAAGATGGATTTATAACCTACAATATTTTCGCTCTATTTCACAATTACTGAACCTAAAAATTTGTTAATTTCTCGTTCTACGTTTTTTATGAAAGAGTATCGTTGCAGTAAAATATCTTGGTTGGTTGCGTCGGTTTCGGTTTTAATCTCTTGAAGCAAATCAAGTAAAATTCTGTCAACCTTGCGTTTTTTTAAGTGATACAAACCACCTAAAATAGTTGCTTTTAGGTTTACGGTTTCATCTCTTACGTAAATATTATGCTTATTGTACCAATTTTCGCTTAAACTGTATGGAGATGTACTTAACGTAATCGCCAAATCGGCAATATCTCTATCCTGACTTTTTATAAACTGGTTTGCAGTTGGCAATTGACCATTTTCTATTTCAATTCTATAGTGGTCGATAATTTTTTTGCAAAGCTTATTTTCGAATGTAACATCGGTTAAGTTCTGCATAATAAAAGAGCCAATGTACATGTTATCGATCTTGTCCCAGCTTACCAGCTCGTGGCCGAAAGCCAATAAAAGCCTAACAATTTCCTGTTCCTGCAAATCGTCGTTAGCAACCTTGCTTTCGGTAACTAAGGTTTCACCAGCTGGCGACGCCTGATCATCAAAAAGATTATCAGGTGGCATATCAGGATGATGCGATGGTTGGCTTCTGCTAGGCGTACTCGCTTTTTTCAGCTTTGCTGCACGCATGGTGTTTAGCTCGCTCAGCAAAACGCGTTCTTCTATCTGCAACAAGCTGCTGCACTCGCGAATAAAAACTGAAGCTTTTATATTATCTGGAATTTTAGCAATACTTTCTACAATATCTCTAATAATGCCAGCTCTTTTTAACGGGTCATTTCCAGCATCCGCCAGTAAAATATTTGCTTTATATAAAATAAAGTCTTTTCTGTTTTCCTCTACATAAGTTTTAAATGCGCCGGCACCAACTTTATGCATGTAAGAATCGGGATCATCGCCTTGCGGAAAAGAAACTACTTTTACATTAAGTCCTTCCTCCAAAATCATATCCAACCCACGCAACGAAGCTTTAATACCTGCAGCATCGCCATCATAAAGTATGGTTACATTTTGCGTAAAACGACCAATTAGTCGAATTTGTTCTATTGTTAAAGAAGTTCCAGACGAAGCAACAACATTCTCGATATTGGCTTGGTGCACCGAAAGTACATCGGCATAACCTTCTACCAAATAACAATTATCTAAATCGCGAATGGCTTTTTTGGCATGGAACAAACCATATAGAACATTAGATTTATGGTAAATATCGCTCTCTGGCGAGTTTACATACTTGGGTACGTTTTTATCGGTTTTTAACGTTCGGCCTCCAAAACCAATTACCCTACCCGTAAAGTTATGAATAGGAAACATTACCCTGCCACGAAACCTGTCGTACAGTTTGCCTTTATCATTTCTAATGGCTAAACCTGTTTTTTCCAGGTATTCTTCGGCATGCTTATTTTTTACGGCATCTAGCGTAAGTGCATCCCAAACATCGGGCGAGTAGCCCAAGTTAAATTTTTTGATGATGTCTTCCCTAAAGCCACGCTCTTTAAAATAGCTTAGGCCAATGGCTTTACCCTCGCTACTATTCCACAGTTGATCTTCGAAAAAATTTGCAGCAAATGCTGAAACGATATACAAACTTTCGCGAGCATTTTGTGCTTCAACGTCTTGTACACTTTCTACTGTTTCCTCAACCTCGATATTATACTTATTGGCTAAAAACTTAAGCGCTTCTGGATACGAATATTTCTCGTGATCCATAACAAAACGCACCGAGTCGCCACCTTTACCGCAACCAAAACACTTGTAAATGCCTTTGTTTACCGAAACGTGAAAAGAGGGTGTTTTTTCGCCATGAAACGGGCAGTTACCAATTAAACTTGTTCCCCGCTTTTTTAGGTGTACAAAATCGCCAACTACCTCCTCTATACGGGCAGTTTCCATTATTTTGTCTATCGTTTCGCGGTTTATCATACCCCTCAATCCCCTAAAGAGGACTTCAATTTTCTATGGTTAAACTAATTTAATTCTAATTCCCAATTCAGGAGGTTAGGGGGTTTTTATAAAAGGCAACATGGTATCGGCTACCAGTTTATTACCCACATCATTTAGGTGAACTCTATCGGTGGTTAAAATTCCTTTTTCCTTATCTTCCGGATTGTTTGTAGCAAGATAATCAACAAATGCTTTTCTTAAATCGCACAGCGGAAGATTGTTTTTTGCAGCTAACTCTCTTATACCTTTTGCGTAAAAGTTTAAGTCGCCATCAACTTCGTTGGTATTGTCTTTTTTCTCGCCAATTACCGTTGGCGTACACAATACAACTTTACTGCCGCCAGCTTGAATTTTGTTTATTAACGCTTGATAGAATTTAATGTATTTATCGTAATCGGTACCCGTTCTTGCACCTAATTTATGCCAAACGTCATTAATGCCAACATAAATAAAAACCAAGTCGGGCTTTTTGCTTAGCACATCATCTTCCATCCTTAAATAAAGATCGTAAACTTTGTTACCGCCAATTCCCGCTCCAGATAGTTGAAACTTTGAAGAATCTAATTGTTTTTTTAGCTGATTGATGTAGCCGTTTCCGTTTACACCAGCTTGGGTAATCGAGTCGCCAAAGAAAATTACTTTTTTTGGTTTAGGTTTCATCGCTATGCTTAAAATTAATACTGCCGAAACGGCAAGAAGAGTAATTGATTTGATATACGCGTTCATAACTATTTTTTTGGTTCAGTAATTTTAAAATCTAAATCTTGAAAATCGAAACTAAAATCTGTTAGTGGCGATACAGCTTCAATTTTAAAGCCATCGGCTTTGCCTTGGTTGTTTAATGTAAAGTTAACAAATGCATCAGCATCTAAACTTCTGTCGTACCATTTAACAATAAACGTATTGCCTTTATAAAAAGTCATATCGCCTTTAAGCTTAGGCGAGTTTTTTGCCTGAAAATGCATTTTACCATTTCTCTCACTAATGGTAACATCACCAAACCACGCATCCTTATAAGTTGCATAAAAGTTTTTAACGTCTGGCTTAACCGTGCTTGCTTTTTGAGTTGCTTCTATATCAGTCCAAACTTTTGCCACAATTTCATCTGCCTGCTTTTCGTTTTTTAACCGGTTATCGTTGTAGGTTTTAATCCTATCCATACCTGTTATACCTAAGTAACCATCTTTTATAGAATTGGTAATGGAATTAAAAGCTGCACCAGATTGTTGGTTAGTTAACACGATTATACCCAACTTTAGTTCGGGCAAAATAGTAACCTGTGTTACAATACCTGATAAACCACCAGTATGCGTAGCTTGGAACTTTCCGTTTACATTGCTTAAAAACCAACCTAAACCATAACTGCTAAAACTAGATGGATTACCGCCTGCAATAATGGTTTGCGGTGTCCAAAGCTCGCGGTGCACCGCCGGACTAAACAACTGCTTGTCTAACTTTTCTCCGTATTTTCCTGCGTTAATCATCGTAATTACCCACTTACTCATATCGGTAACGTTCGAATAAACACCACCTGCAGCGTTAGCAATTTCGCCAAAGCTTAAACCAACCGGCAACAATTTCCCTTGGTAAGGTGCATGTCCATCTATCACGTTAGTTTTATCTTTTAAACGATACCACGATGCTGCCGTTTTAGACATCGCCAATGGCTTAAATATTCTCGTTTCAATAAATTCGTCATAGGTAACACCAGATGCTCTCGCTACAACTTCGCCAGCAACGATGTAAAGCAGGTTGTCGTAATCGTACTTTGTACGGAAAGAGGAAACAGGTTTTAGAAATCTAAGGTTATGAATTAGTTGGCTTTTGGTTACAGTTGATGAATCTGGCCAAATCATTAAATCGCCAGCACCTAATCCTAAACCACTACGGTGCGTTAGTAAATCCCTAACGGTAAATTCACTTGTCACAAACGCATCGTACATTTTAAACTCCGGAATTACGTCAGTTACCTTCGTATCCCATGTAATCTTTTTCTCGTCAACCAACATACCCAAAGCGGCAGCCGTCATTGCTTTTGTATTAGATGCCACACCAAAAAGCGTATTTTCATCAACCTTTAAATTAGTTTTAATAGAGCGAACGCCGTAACCTTTGCTATGAATTACTTTGCCGTCTTTTACCACAGCTACCGCTATGCCGGGCACATTAAAGGTGCTTAACGTTTTTTCGGCAACGCTATCTATTTGTTTTGAAGATAATATTTGGGCGCTTAAACCAGTTGAGGCTAACAACAAGGCAATAAAGCCGAGCTTAGTTTTTAAGCTAGAGATTACATACATAGAATGAATTTTAAAGCTGTTAAAGATAAGAATCTTTTCAGTTTTACAAGTTTGATTTTGGCATTGCGAGAAAGCTGGCTTACTTACCTTTTGCTAGTTTATAATCTTTGTGTACTACGAGAAAACTTGCTCTTTCTTCTTTTTTAAGTGGATAATCCCAATTACCTTGATAAGTGATTTTAGTTGGCAATTTAACTTCGTTAAAATAGCTCATTTCTATATTCATCTGCACATCGAAATCGAACAGCATATTACTATACTTCATATCTACGTATCTACCTAAAATCTCGAAAGTGCGCATATCAAAAATCGTTACCAATTCCTTAATCATCAAACCATCTTTTGTCCATTTACTTAAATCCGGTTTTACCGAAACTTTAAAATGATAAACCGGAATGGAATCTAAATACGTTCCCTTGTAAAAGGTGTAATCGTAATTTTGGCGCATATTAGCGGTAAAAATCTGTGTTTTATTACCAATAAAAGGTAGCCCTTTGATGGGCCTTCCGGGATTAAAAATTAAGGTTTTTAACTTGTCTTTATAACTTTCGTTGCTACCGCCTTTACCGTCGCTACTTGGTGCATTAGGCACAAAATCGGTATTGTAGGCATTCATAAAGATATAGTCGAACATTTCTACAGTATAAAGCTGATATTTGCCATTCTTTTTGTAAACCTTGCCATTATCTTCTTTAACAAGATATTCCATTTTGTATGGCCCATCGTTGTTATGTTTTATTTTACGATAAACTTTTCCATCAACTTTGTTCTTTTTATCATAGGTATAAATTCTATTTTCGGCTATAAAGCTATATTTTTTCATATTCCGAAAAGCCTGATAAAAACTGGTATCATTTATTATGGCGTTGATAAAAGTCTCAATACCGAATTTCTGCGCTTTAATGTTCACCACAGAATCTAACTGAATGGTTTTTATGGTATCAGGATTAAAACGTATAGTTTCCTGACTATTAGCATTTAAGAACAGTGCTACAATAGATATAATTAGAATTAGTTTTTTCATTAATCTTTAGAAAGAGTTTAAAGTTTAGCGTTTAAAGTGGAAAATAAAACCTTTCTATTTTCTACTTACTACTTAATTCCCTAATTGTTTTAACGCGATGTAAGCCATCAAACCGGTCGAGGTTCTCAACGCATCTTCGTCAATATCAAAGTTTGGAGTATGTACAGAATAGGTTGTACCTTTTTCTGCGTTGCCGGTACCCAATCTGTAAAAACAGGCATCGGTAACTTGAGAGTAATACGCAAAATCTTCGGCTGCCATCCAAATATCTAAATCAATAACGTTTTCCTTACCTAAATAGTCTTCAGCAAAAAAACGGGCATTTGCTGTTAATTTTTCTTCGTTAATTAAAAAGGGGTAGCCATGGGCGATTTTAAAATCACAAGTTCCACCCATACTTTCGGCAATTCCTTCGGCCATTTTTTTCATTAAACGATGAGCTTCTTTTCGCCATTCTTCATTTAGTGTTCTAAAGGTACCTTCCAATTTTACCTCGTTAGGAATGATGTTGGTTGCTCCGTTTGCATTCATCTTACCGAATGATAAAACAGAGGGTAAACGCGGATCAGCATTTCTGCTTACAATTTGTTGCAAAGCGACGATAATATGAGCCGTTATTAAAACCGGATCTATGTTTTGGTGAGGTTGTGCACCATGACCACCTTTACCATGAACAGTTACATAAAGTTCGTCGGTAGAAGCCATGTAAATTCCCGATCTGAAACCAACTTTACCTGTTTCTATTAACGGCATTACATGCTGACCAATAATAGCCTGTGGTTTCGGATTTTCTAATACGCCTTCCTTAATCATGATACTTGCGCCCCCTGGCAATAATTCTTCTGCGGGCTGAAAAACCAATTTAACGGTTCCGGCAAACTCTTGCTTTAACTGATTTAAAATATAGGCGGTACCTAATAACGAAGAGCTATGCACATCATGACCGCAGGCGTGCATTACACCTTGGTTTTTAGATTTGTATGGTTTATCATTTGCTTCCAAAATTGGTAATGCATCCATATCGGCACGCAAAGCGATGATTTTATCAGAAGGAATGGCGCCCTTGATTAAACCAACCACACCCGTGTTAGCCATTTCGGTAAATTCAATACCCCATGCTGTAAGCTTTTCTTTTATAAAAGCTGATGTCTCAAACTCTTTAAATGAAAGTTCTGGGTTTGCGTGTATATGGTGTCGATAGCCAATTACATCATCGTAAATTTTAGCAGCTAGGTCTTGTATTTTATCTTTAATCATTTGTGTTGATGTGGGAAGGTTAATCGTTTAGTTTTTTCGGTTACGGTTTTGAAAACTGACAGCCGTTAACTATTTATATTCTTCTAATATTGGCGCATTTATTTTCTCCCTAAAAATAAAAAGCGTCGGGAAACTCGGTCTTAACTCGTTCATTAGGTTTTGAGCTTCAATGCGTGTCCTAAAATCGCCTACGCGTAAATAATAGTTTGGTTCCTTATAGGTGATATAAGTTCTTAACCTAGGGTAGGCAGTTTTAAATCGGTTTTGCTCGCTAAAGGCTTCCCGCCTATCTGCACCATAAAAAACCTGCACCCGGTAACCCATACTAGAAACGATAACGTTGCTAGCCGGATTTGTAGTGGTAGCTTTTTGTTTATTCAGTTCTATTCTCCTAGCAATTAAACTATCTATCAACGGATCTTTGATTTCGGTAACCTCGCCCTTGCTTTGCGCAAAACTTTGTTGTACACATAACATTACAAAAACCAGTAGATATTTTTTCATCATCATTATTTAACAGCTAAGCACAACATTTGTTGAGTATAAAGACACTCCAAAAAAAATGCCGAACTTTTTACAAAATTCGGCATTCTTATCTGGTATTACAAATTATGCATTTGCACCGTGGCAGTTTTTAAACTTTTTACCACTTCCACAAGGGCAAGGTTCATTTCTACCAACAGTTGCTTCTTTACGAATTGGCTGTTGTGCAACTTGTTCTCTTGTATCGCCAAACTCTGCACCTGGCTCTTCACTACCAAATTCTTGTTTAGTAGTTTGTAACTTTGGCTGAGGTTTTGGTGCCTGTGCTTCTCTAATATTTTCTGGTTCTGCTTGTACTGGAATACCACCTTTATACAAGAAACTAACCACTTCTTTATTTACCACATTTAACATACCTTTAAACAAGTTAAACGCTTCCATCTTATAAATGATTAATGGATCTTTTTGCTCGTAAACTGCATTCTGAACAGACTGTTTTAACTCATCCATTTCACGTAAATGCTCTTTCCAGCTATCATCTATCAAAGCAAGAATAATCGTTTTTTCGAATGCTTTAGTAACTTCTCTACCTTTATTCTCTATTGCTTTTTTAAGGTTTACAGGAACTTGAATATGGCGAATACCATCGGTAAACGGCACTACAACCTGTTCAATTTGCTCTCCTCGTTCTGCATAAACTTGCGATAAAACAGCCATGGACTGGTTAATTATTGCATCTGATTTACGAGCGTAGAACGTGGTAACTTCCTCAAACAAAATATCAGTTAATGAATTGATATTTTTGCTGTTGAATTCTTGCTCGGTAATAGCGGTATCAACAGAGAAATTTTTAATTACCTCTAATTTAAAACCTTCGTAATTTGATGAATCTTTATATTCGGTAACCACATCTTCGGCCACGTCAAATACCATATTATTCATATCTACATCTAAACGATCGCCAAATAAAGCATTTCTACGTTTAGCATAAATTACGGTACGTTGGCTGTTCATTACATCATCATACTCTAATAAACGCTTACGCACACCAAAGTTGTTCTCTTCTACTTTTTTCTGTGCACGCTCTATAGAATTGGTAATCATAGAATGCTGAATTACTTCGCCTTCTTCGATACCCATTTTAACCATGATGTTTGAGATACGCTCTGAACCGAACAAACGCATTAAATTATCTTCAAGCGATACGAAGAATTGTGAAGTTCCTGGATCTCCCTGACGACCAGCACGACCACGTAACTGCCTGTCTACACGACGAGACTCGTGACGCTCGGTACCTACAATTGCCAAACCTCCAGCTTCTTTTACGCCAGCTCCTAATTTAATATCGGTACCACGACCAGCCATGTTGGTTGCAATAGTAACCTGACCCGCTTGACCAGCTTCGGCAACAATATCTGCCTCTTTTTGGTGCATTTTAGCATTTAACACATTGTGCTTAATACCGCGAAGTTTAAGCATACGACTTAACAACTCAGAAATTTCAACTGAAGTTGTACCCACCAATACAGGGCGACCTGCTTGTGTTAAAGTAACAATTTCTTCTGCTACGGCATTGTATTTTTCGCGAATAGTGCGGTAAACGTAATCTTGATGATCTTTACGAGCCATCACACGATTAGTCGGAATTTCTACCACATCTAATTTATAGATAGACCAAAATTCGCCCGCTTCGGTAGTAGCTGTACCGGTCATACCGCAAAGTTTGTGGTACATACGGAAGAAATTTTGCAAAGTAACCGTTGCATAAGTTTGTGATGCATCTTCTACTTTAACATTTTCCTTAGCCTCTATCGCTTGGTGCAAACCATCAGAGTAACGACGGCC
Organism: Pedobacter namyangjuensis; assembly: GCF_003313325.1. Classification (GTDB taxonomy): domain Bacteria; phylum Bacteroidota; class Bacteroidia; order Sphingobacteriales; family Sphingobacteriaceae; genus Pedobacter; species Pedobacter namyangjuensis. The sequence goes on from NZ_QMHQ01000004.1 coordinate 359,148, forward strand.
ATCCATAATACGACCAGTTTGCTCATCAACGATTTTAATTTTTCCTTCGTCCACGATGTACTCAACGTCGTTTTCGAATAATGTATAAGCTTTTAATAATTGGTTAACAGAGTGAATACGTTCTGCTTTTACAGAATAATCACGCATTAAACTATCTTTATTAGCGATTTTTTCTTCGCTACTTAGACTAGATTTTTCAATTTCAGCAATTTCGGTACCTACATCGGGTAAAACGAAGAAACTTGCATCTTCTCCAGATTGGGTAATCAATTCGATACCTTTTTCTGTTAACTCTACCTGGTTATTTTTTTCGTCGATATAAAAGAACAATTCTGCATCTACCTTAGGCATATTTTTAGATTGTTCTGCCATGTAGTGATTCTCGGTTTTAAGCAAGGTCTGTCTAACACTTCCTTCACTTAAAAACTTAATCAACGCTTTACTTTTTGGCAAACCACGGTGCGCTCTCAATAAAGCTAATCCACCTTCGCCCTCTTCAGTTCCAGTATTACCAGCATTAATTAACTTTTTAGCTTCATTTAAAGCTTGCGCAACGTAGGTTTTTTGTGCATTAACCAAACGCTCGATACGCGGTTTAAGCTCATGAAACTCGTGCTGATCTCCAAATGGAACTGGACCAGAAATAATTAATGGTGTACGAGCATCATCAATTAAAACCGAATCGACCTCATCTACCATTGCAAAATGCAATTTACGTTGTACTAACTGATCTGGCGTTTGCGACATATTGTCACGCAAATAATCAAAACCAAACTCATTATTAGTACCATAAGTAATGTCTGCTAAATAAGCATTTCTACGTTCTTGAGAATTAGGCTCGTGTTTATCGATACAATCAACACGTAAGCCGTGGAACTCGAATAAAGGACCATTCCACTCGCTATCTCGACGAGCTAAGTAATCATTCACTGTTACAATGTGTACACCTTGACCAGCAAGTGCATTAAGATAAGCAGGCAATGTACTTACTAAGGTTTTACCCTCACCAGTAGCCATTTCGGCAATTTTACCGCTATTTAACACCATACCACCTATCAATTGCACATCGTAGTGCACCATGTTCCAAGAAACCTCTGTACCAGAAGCTGTCCATTTGTTAGCCCAAAGCGCTTTATCGCCAACAATTTTTACGTTTGATTTGCGAGCAGCGTAGTCTCTATCGTAATCAGTAGCCGTAACTTCCAATTGTTCGTTTTCGCTCAGACGGCGAGATGTTTCTTTAATAGTTGCAAAGGCTGCAGGCATAATTTGCAAAAGAACTTTTTCCAACTCTACATCACGTTCTTTTCCTAAAGCATCAACTTCATCATATAAAGCTGTTTTTTCTTGCAAAGACAATTCTGAATTTTCAGCGTCTTTTTTTAAGCCGGCAACTTTGCTATCTATTTCGGCCAGTGCATCTGCAATGGTTTGTTTAAATTCTACTGTTTTATTACGAATTTCATCGTTGCTTAACGACGAAAGTTTTGCGTATTCTTCATTAATTTGAGCTACTAAAGGCTGTAATGCTTTAATATCTCTTTCTGATTTGCTTCCAAATATCTTGGCTAAAAATCCTAACATGTTTTGTTATTGTTAATTGTTAAATGGTTGTATCTATAAAATTATTGAGCCCTATTAATATAAAGGCTATCACTCTACACTTGTTCCAACTTTGTAAATCGTAATTCGAGTTACAACAACCAAGCCACGGCTTATTGCTAAGTCAACTTGACAGTTAGATGTGTAAGCTTATGCTTTCTACCCAAAAGAATGTGGGTTTATATAAGAAAATATGATGCTTAGGGGCTATTGTTTTTTGCATTGCGCCTGGTGTTTAAATGCGCCACAAAGTGATTAGAAACTTTGTAAGTTGGCTCCTTTAAAGCAGGCAAAGTGCCAATTAGGGTAAGTTCGTTATACGACAGAAAAAACGGACTCGTGTGATCGTCTGTTTGAGCTGCACTTATATAAATATTCTCGTTAGTTACTTGTTGCCTGTTGCAATAACGCTCTGTTAACAAGCGTAAGCCATCTACTCTTTGCTCTGCTTTTGCGAGATGAGTAAGGCTAAAAAATACAAGCGATATAGTAACAATGTGCTTCATTACGGGCGCAAATCTAATTTTATTCTTCCACATACCGAAATTTGATTGCCTTATGCTAATCGAATTGCGTATTTAGCATGTTTAATATCAAAATCTGAACACTGTAACTGGTTTTAAAACCTATGTTTTTTACATTTCCTCGTGGCTTATAAGTATAAAGCAATATCTTTGCTGGCAAAGAAAACCCATTATTGATGAATATTTTACTACTTGGTTCTGGCGGAAGAGAATGTGCTTTTGCATGGAAAATCAGCCAATCGCCACTTTGCTCAAATTTGTTTATTGCCCCAGGAAATGCTGGTACTGGCGCTTACGGTAAAAATATAAACTTAAACCCTAACGATTTTGAAGCCGTAAAAGCTTTTGCTTTAAAGGAAGGCATTGAAATGTTGGTGGTTGGGCCAGAAGAACCTTTAGTAAATGGTATTCACGATTTTTTTGCTAACGATGAGGCTTTAGCCCACATTCCCGTTATAGGGCCCAAAAAGGAAGGTGCAATTTTAGAAGGAAGTAAAGATTTTTCTAAGCAGTTTATGGAACGCCATAACATCCCTACGGCAAAGTCTAAGTCTTTTACTAACGAAAACCTACAAGATGGTTTAGCTTATTTAGCGAACCACGCTACGCCAATTGTTTTAAAGGCAGATGGCTTAGCGGCCGGAAAAGGCGTTTTGATTTTAGATAATGTAGCAGAAGCGCAGGAAGAATTAAAACTAATGTTAGGTGGAAAATTCGGCAATGCCGGAAGTACCGTTGTGGTTGAAGAATTTTTAAGCGGGATTGAACTTTCTGTTTTCGTTTTAACGGACGGCGAAAACTACGTGATTCTGCCAGAGGCGAAGGACTACAAAAGGATTGGTCAGGGCGATACAGGTTTAAATACTGGCGGAATGGGTTCTGTTTCTCCAGTTCCATTTGCCAATGAAGCTTTTTTAGCAGAAATTAAAGAAACTATTATAGAGCCAACTGTAAAAGGATTAGCAAAAGACAATATAGATTATACGGGTTTTATCTTTTTTGGCTTGATTAAAGTTGGCGAAAAACCTTACGTAATAGAATACAACTGTCGTATGGGCGATCCGGAAACGGAAAGTGTAATACCGAGAATAGAAAGTGATTTAGTTGAACTTTTTAAAGCTGCAGCCGAAAAAAATCTTGGCAATTATAAATTAAAAATTAGCCCTAAAAACGCTGCTACTGTAATGCTTGTTGCCGGTGGTTATCCAGGCGACTACGATAAAGGGAAAGCTATTTCTGGCATCGAAAACATACGTCATTCTTATGCTTTCCATGCTGGCACAACTTTAGAGGGCGGTGTGGTAAAAACAAATGGTGGTAGAGTTTTGGCTGTTACTAGTTTACAAGACACACAATTTAATGCTTTGCAATGTGCAACAGCAGATGCTGGTCGCATCTATTTCGACGGAAAATATTTTAGAGAAGATATAGGTTTTGATTTAATTTAAAATAAGATCCCACACTTTGTGGAAATACCAAAGTTCTATTTTGCAAATTATAAATACATATTGATTATGTGTTTATAATTTGTTTTTTGATTCTTTTTCTATCTCTTTATCAATATAGTTTTCCAAAACAAAACTAGTAATACCTAAAATACCTGCATCAATACCAAGTTCTGAGGTAACTATTGTATTTTTTTCCCTTATTTGCGACATGCAGTAGGTATTTATAGCTTGTTGCATAGGAATTGTGATGTATTGTTTTGCCTCAGCCATCTTGCCACCAAGAATAATCATTTCTGGATTGAACAACTGTATCAGTGATGCGATAGATTTGCCCATTTGCCCACCAACATCTGCCAAGATTTTTATCGCATACTGATCTCCAAGATTTGCAGCATCTATAACCACATGAGGTTCAATTTCATTTATTTCCTTATCGGACAATTTGTTTAGCAAAGAATATGCTCCGGATTGAATTCCATCTTTTGCCTTCTGTGCCAATGCAATTCCAGAGGCTACCGTTTCTAAACAGCCACGCTTACCGCAATAACACAAAATGCCATCGTCAACAAACGGTATATGACCTAGCTCTCCAGAAAAACCAGAGGTTCCAGTTCTCAATTGGCCATCCATAATTATACCTAATCCAATACCCCAATCCATTAAAAGAACTAAAACATCATTTTTATCCTTAGCTAATCCAAATTTTTTCTCAGCAACAGTATAACTTTTAACATCGTTTTGTATATAAACTGGTTTTTTAAACGTATCCTCAAGAGCCTGTTGCAAGGAGCGCAGTTGATCTGTATGAATAATAAATGTATGATTATTACCCTGTTTAGCATCGACCAAACCAGGCATACTTATGCCAATTCCGGTAAGTTTGTCTATATCAAATTTTGCTTCACTAATTAATAACGACACCATTTTATGGAGTGCTGAGATTGGATCAGTTTCGTTAGAAATATTGAAATCGTAAGTTTTAGCAGATACCACATAATTATAACAGTTATCAAGTATTGCAATTTTTGTTTGGTATCGCTCCATTACAATACTCAAAACAAAGAAACTATTTTGCAAAATATTGTACAAATCCGGCCTTCTCCCTCCTACTGAGTTACCATGGCCTTCCTTGTGCAAAATTTTATCATCGATTAGGCTTGAAACTAAAGCTACGCAGGTTGGTGCGCTAATATTTACCAATGCGCATAAGTCAAATATGCTTTTGCTTCCGCTCAATAGCGCCTTAATTATTTTCAGTTTTACTAACTTTTTCTTAGCCAAGGGATATATTTTAATTTTCACATAGTTACAAAAATTACAATAGAAATCAATGAGATTTCCAACTTAAATAAAAATTTTATTTAAGTTTTAATAAATAAATAAAATTTACTTGTTTTTTTAATACAATATGATAAATTTGATTTTAATTAACCAATTTTTATGAACAAGATGTTACGTAACATTTAAATCATTTAATGCATTGAAAACTTGAAAAAGAGAAAGGAAAAAATGGGATAACAAAATTTACTACTATTTATCGGATCAATTTGGCATTTAATTCAATGGCATAAAATGTATCCAACACAATTCAATCAACCAAAATAAACCATTCATTTATGAAATTACTTAAACCCAAACCAAAAGACATAAATCGCATGAGGAGAAAATCAGATCATGCAAAAAATCAAATAGCATTCGCTATTTTATCATTTTTTTGTTTTAGCTTTTTTAACGTTTCATTTACAAAAGCCGCCGACAGTTATACTTACCATGTAAACTCAGTCATTAAAAGAGACATTACCATAAAAGGGACGGTGAAAGATGAGCTAGGCTCACCAATTCCCGGGGTTTCGATAAAGGAAAAAGGAACATCCAACACGGCAATTACAAATGACCAAGGAGAATTTACGATTAAGGCTACATCAGAACAAAGTATTCTAGTAATTTCTTATCTCGGATTTTCTACTCAAGAAATTAAAGCCACAAACAATATCAATATTGTTCTTAAAGAAGATGCTGCAGGTTTAGATGAAGTTGTGGTGGTAGGTTTTGGCCAACAAAAAAAGGCTAGTGTTGTTGGGGCGATTTCTACAATTTCGGCTAAAGATTTAAAAGTGCCAACAAGTACACTTAGCAATGCTTTTGCCGGCCGTGTGGCAGGTATTATTGCCGTACAACGAGGTGGGGAGCCAGGTGCAGATGGTTCAAATTTCTACATCAGGGGTATTTCAACATTTGCAGGTCCGGCTAGTGCGTTGATATTTATTGATGGAATTGAATCTACTACTGCAGACATGAATGCCCTACCATCAGAAGTAATTGATAACTTTTCTGTTCTTAAAGACGCATCTGCAACTGCACTTTATGGTGCACGTGGCGCTAATGGTGTACTGCTAATAACAACCAAACGAGGTGGAGATTTAAATAAAGCCATTATTAACGCAAGGATAGAAAATACATTTTCTACACCAACACAGTTAGTTAAAATGGCTAATGGCGTAGACTATATGAATGCGTTTAATTATGCTATTTTAAATCGTAACCCTACTGCTTCTCCTAGATTTTCTCAAGAAAAAATTAACGGCACAATGAATGGTCTTGATCCGATACTATATCCTAACGTAGATTGGCAAGATTATTTATTTAAAGAATATTCTGCAAACCAATATGCTAATCTAAATGTAAAGGGCGGTAGCCAAAAAGCAGATTATTTTGTGAGTGCTAATTTTAACAACAATAATGGTATGTTAAAAAAAGACCCATTAAACAAATTTAACAGCAACATTAGAGAAAAACAATACAACCTTTTAGCTAATGTGGGTGTAAACCTTACGTCACAAACTAAAATTGTACTTAGATTAAATTCAAGGTTAGAAGATTATGGTGGCACCAATACTTCAATACAAAATATTTACAACCAAATTTTTTATGCTCCACCTGCGCTTTTTGCACCTGTGTTGCCTAATCAAAATAACGAAGACTACATCTTGTTTGGAAACCTAAACGGCGGTCCAATACCTAGTGGTTCGGGAAGTAATATTTACCGCAACCCCTATGCAACAATGGTAAGCGGCTACAACAAAAGATTCTCATCTACAAATACTGCATCCATAGACGCCTCTCAAGATTTAAAATTCTTACTTCCTGGATTAACTTTAAAAGGTCTACTTTCTTTTAGAAACTACGCTAGAACAAACGTTTTAAGAAATTTCACACCTTATTACAACGAGGTATCTGGCTCAACAACCGATGCCCAAGGAAACACAAACTATATCTACAAAAGTGTTTCAAGAGGTAATTCAGCTTTAACTTCCACAACAAACAACGAAGGTAACAGGTTAATGAATGTTAATTTCGTTTTAGACTGGCTTAAATCATACGGCAATCATGACGTATCTGCAATGGTTACCTATTTATCAAGAGAGCAAAGCAATAACACACCAGGAACCGACGCTAATGCTTTTAGAAATAGTTTACCAGTGCGTAACCAAGGTTTTGCTGGTCGCTTAACTTACGGCTATAAGTCAAAATACTTTTTTGAGGGTAATTTTGGATACAACGGCTCTGAAAACTTTGCTAAAGGTGATAGATTCGGATTTTTCCCTTCGTTGGCCGCAGGATACTTAATTTCAAATGAAGAATTTTGGCAGCCACTATCTAAAGTTGTAAGTTCTTTAAAAATACGTGGCTCGTGGGGTATTGTAGGCAACGCCGCTGTTTATAGTAGCGATGGTTCCGCTATTAAATTCCCTTATCTTGACAATGTCTCTCTGACTGGCCTAGCTTATACCTTTGGAGACACCTGGCAAACAACGGCTTCGGGCGCTCAAATTACTACGTTGGGAGCAACAGGTGCCATTTGGGAAAGAGGCGAAAAAATGAACTTAGGTATAGATTTAAGTCTATTTAACAAATTAACGGTTAGTGCCGATGTTTACAAAGAAAATCGGGATGACATCTTTATGCAAAGAGAAGTTATACCGGCTGAAACCGGCATCATAACCATCAATCCTTATGCAAATTTAGGCAAGGTAAAAAACGAAGGCTTTGATGTTAACCTTAGTTATAACCAACAAGTAACTAAAAACTTTTTTATTAATTTGAGAGGAACTATCACGTACGCAAAAAACACATTAATTGCTCGAGACGAACCTCAGTTAGCTTATCCTTACTTATCCAAAATAGGACATCCGCTTAACCACCAGTTTGGGTTAATTGCAGATGGTTTATATAAAGATGCTGCGGATGTTACTAATAGCGCAAAATCGGCTTACAGCAATGTTATTCTGCCTGGAGATATCAAATACCGAGACTTAAACAATGACGGTATAATTAACGACAACGACAGAACAGTTATAGGAACACCTTATGTTCCACAATTGATCTACGGATTTGGACTTACCTCAAAATATAAAAACTTCGACTTTGGATTCTTTTTTCAAGGATCTGGAAAAAGTAGCATTATGATGAGCAGTATTCATCCCTTCAATTCAGATCAGTCGACGTTGTTTGATTTTATTGCCAAAGATTATTGGAGAGAAGATAATCCAAATGCAGCGTACCCAAGATTGATAAATAATATTAATAGCCATAACAACTTCCAACCCTCTACATTTTGGCTAAGAGATGTTTCTTTTTTAAGATTAAAAAATGTGGAAGTTGGTTACACTTATAAAAATTACAGGTTATTTTTCTCAGGGCAAAATTTATTAACCTTCTCTGATTTTAAACACTGGGACCCGGAAGTTGGATCTGCAAACGGATTAACCTATCCTAACCTAAAAGTATATTCTATTGCACTTCAGTTAAATTTTTAAACTTAATTATATGAAAAAGATATTAATTTATATAACATTAATATGCAGTTTGATGAGCTGCAATTATTTGGAAGTCGTTCCTGATGATGCACCTAAATTAGATGATGCGTTTAAAAACGAAACCAGCACCGAAGCATTCTTATTTGGATGTTACAGTTTTATTCCAAACTATAACCACGCACGTAATAATTTCTCGTGGTTAATGTCTAACGAAACTGTTGCTTCGTACCATTGGGGAACACAGTATTTTTCTTTCCTACAAATACAGCAAGGTATAAATACAGCATCAGCACCAACATTAGACATTTGGGGCAATGCATACTCTGGCATACGTCAATGTTATTTATTTTTGCAAAATGTAGAGAAAGCTAAGCCGTTAACTATCTCTCAGGCAGAGTTTGACATTAAAAAAGCCAAGTGGATCAGCGAAGCTAACTTCCTAATCGCCTATTACCACTACCTTTTACTTCAAAATTACGGACCAGTTGTTATAGTTGATAAATATATACCCGTTGATGCAACCGGAGATGAATTTTTCTTACCTAGAAGTTCTTATGACGAATGTGTAAACTATATCGCTTCTAAATTTGATGCAGCAATGGCAAATTTACCAGATAATGTACCTGCCTCAGAATTTGGAAAACCAACAAAATCAGTTGCTCAAGCGCTTAAATCAAGAATGTTTATTTTTGCCGCAAGTCCTTTGTTTAATGGCAATAGCGAGTATTACAGCAATTTTACCAACAAAGACGGCGCTAAGTTAATTTCGCAAACTTTCGACAAAGAAAAGTGGAAAAAGGCCATGGACGAGACTAAAAAAGCTATCGACATGTTTGAAGCGCAAGGGGGAAAGCTATATAACTATACAAAAGCGCCAGTTGCTGATCCATTTGAACAGGCTGTACTAAACACACGTTGGCAAATGGTAGACCCATGGAACGTTGAATTGATATGGGGCTACTCTGGTTATAAAGAAGTTGCAGGCGCAACAGAATCTTTCCAAACGTTGGCTATGCCAAGAGGATGGAAAACCGGAACGCCAAATGGAGGTATTGGAGCAACATTATCAGCGGTAGAAAAATTTTATACCAAAAATGGTATACCAGCAGAGAAAGACCCTTCATTTGATTGGGCCAACCGCTTTACAATAGCAACTGGAGACAATACAATAAAGCTACATAGAAACAGAGAGCCACGATTTTACGCATATATAGGTTTTGACAGAGGCGACTATGAGGTTGGCGGCATTAAAAGACAACTTCTTCTTAAAGCTGGAGAAACTAATGGTTTGCCTGTAAACGCACAAACCGAACCTCAGATAAATAACGACCATTTATACTCGGGGTACGCAATAAAAAAAGGAATTCACCCTGGGTCTAACGTAACCTCTACTTTATTTTCTGTTACAGCCTATCCCTACCCAATTATCCGTTTAGCAGAGTTGTATTTAAATTATGCAGAAGCTTGTGCGGAATATACAGGAGCACTAAACGCCGATGCAACCAAATACGTGAATGCGGTAAGGGCAAGAGCAGGTATACCTACATTAGTAGCCTCAAATGGTAACTTAACAGGCACTGCGTTAATTGACGCGCTACACAGAGAAAAGATGATAGAATTTATGTTTGAAGGACATTCTTTATACGATTTAAAGCGTTGGAAAATGGCGGAAGCTTACTATGCACCCGACAGAAATGGGATGAGGGGACTATATTCTCAAGGAAAAACTAATGCAACTTTCTACAGAGACTACACGCTTATTGGCAGGCCATTCATTTTTAATAGGCAAACCAACCTGTTTCCAATTAACCAAAAGTACATAGACAAAAACCATAAGTTAGTTCAAAATCCTGGTTGGTAGAATACGGCAAATTTTACGCTGAAAAAGGGGTTGTTTTCATTAAGAAAATAACCCCTTTTTATTTTAAACGTCCCACCGTATTAAAAAACCTATTTGTACCGATGCAACATACTATAACCAGGTGTTTCGTCTCAAAAATTCACTAAATTAATTTCTGGTAAGTTCTCCACCATAAATCTGGCATTTCGCCATTAACAGCGGTGTTGTAATCGTCATAACGGCAAGGCACTAAATGGTAGCGCTCGTTTTTTGAAATACCGGAAGGGTAAGGAACCTGCATCCACCATCTATCAGAACGTTTGCTTTTTACAAAATTCATCTCGCCAGAACCATCTTTTAAACTCGCTCTGTAAATAATGTATTGCGATTTTGGCGTAAGCGGAAAATCTTGTTTGCGGTTATAAAATCCATCTACAAAATACCAAACCATTTGCGCTAAAAGCATTGCCGTTTGTCCGTTTCTATCGTACGCCGGATTAAATTCGTAAAAACCTATCGATGTAAGTTTATCATTCATCCCCGCATATCTAGTAATTCTACAGGCATCTTCACCGTAAAAACCATTCGGACCAGCATTGATATTTGCACAAGCATCACTGGATCTAATCGCACCCAAATCAAAACTAACCATATTGGCGTTTCTAATTACTGGTTCAGTTAAACTAATATCTGGCAAAAACTCCCCTAACCTATGGGCATCAAAATAAAGCTTATCCATTACCTTTAAGCTATCTTGGTTTACAAAATAAGTTTGGTAACCAATGTTACTATAGTTGAACAAATAATTAGGCTGATGCAAGAAAATCTTACTCAAATATGAATTTGATGTGGTTTCCACACCCTCGCCCTCATCTTCATCCAAATCAAACTTACTGTCAACCACAACTAAATCTACCTTTTGCTCTAATTGCTCGTAGGCCATGTATTGGGCATAGGTAATGTCTTGTCCGCCACCAATAATTACAGGCAAGATGTTAAGCTTAACCAATTCCTGCACGGCAGTTTTAACTGCAAAATAAGTATCAGAAACTGCTCTGCCAGCAATAATATTACCCAAATCGATAATTTTGCTTGTAAAAGCACCTTCGTTAAGTTTATAAAATTGTTCGCGAAAATAATCCGCTGCCAGCGCACAACCATTGTTATTAACTGCTCCTCTGTCGTCGTTAACACCTATAATAGCTATATCAAAGCTTTTTTCTTCGAGTTCTGGAAACCGATCTGTATAAAATTGAGCTTTTAACCCTAGCTGACTAGTAAGAAAACCTTGCTTCGGACTAAATTTGTCGGGGTTAATTGGCGAAAAAAAATCTGATAAAGACATAAAAGCGATATAAATTTGCCCTCAAATATCTATTTTTGAGCGGACATATTAATGAAAACCTAAAAAAATTGCAATGATACTGGTAACCGGAGCCACTGGTTTTTTAGGCGCAGAGTTAATTAAACAACTTACCGACAAGCAGATTAAAGTACGTGCTATTAAAAGAAGCACTTCTAAAATTCCTGCATTAATTACCGGCAACCCACTAATAGAATGGGTTGTTGCAGATATTAACGAGCCAGAATCTTTGGCCGATGCCTTCGAAGATGTTACCCAAGTTTATCATTGTGCTGCATTTGTTTCTTTTGACCCGAAGGAGAAAGCCAAACTCCTAAAAATAAATATCGAAGGAACCGAAAATATTGTAACGCTATGTATAGAAAACAATGCTAGGTTATTACACGTAAGTTCCATTGCCGCTTTGGGTAACGCAAAAAAAGGCGAACAAATAACCGAAAAAGATTTCTGGGAGTATGATGCAAATGTACATTCGTACGCCATCTCCAAATATGAGGGAGAAATGCAGGTTTGGCGTGGCATAGCCGAAGGCTTAAATGCGGTAATTGTAAATCCGGCAGTTATTATTGGCAAAAATGCTGGTTTTGCTGGTAGTGGCGCAATTTTTAAATTAGTTAAAGACGGACTTAAGTTTTACACCGATGGTGCAACCGGAATTGTAGATGTAGAAGATGTGGCTAAAGCGATGATTTTATTGATGGATAGCGATATTACCGAAGAACGTTTTACCCTTTCTGCAGACAATTTGCATTACAAAGATTTTTTTGCAGCTATTGCAAACGGCTTTAGCATTAAGGCACCGGCAACAGCTGCCAAACCTTGGATGTTGGGCATTGCGTGGCGAGCAGCAAAATTTGCTTCGTGGTTTACCGGCAAAGCACCCGCTTTAACAAAAGACGCTGCAAAAAGTAGCTTTAACTTAAGTTATTACAGTAACAACAAAATAAAAAATACGCTAAATTTCGAATTTAAACCTTTACAACAAAGCATACTGGAAATTTGCCAAGCCTTGAAACAATCTTAAATGAAACCTCAAAACTTTTACATCATCGATTTCGATAGCACTTTTACGCAAGTAGAAGCGCTTGACGAGCTTGCCCGTATTTCTTTAAAAAATCATCCTGATAAAGAAGCGATTTTTCAGAAAATTGAAGACTATACCAATTTGGCTATGGAAGGTAAACTATCTTTTTCTGAAAGTTTGGCACAACGCGTTAAGCTATTGGAAGCCGATGAAAAGCATTTAAAACAACTTATTACCCGTTTAAAAAAGAAAGTGTCTAGTTCGTTTTCTCGCAACGCGGATTTTTTTAAAAAACATGCAGATGAAGTTCTGATTGTTTCTGGCGGATTTAAAGAATTCATCACTCCGGTAGTAAGCCAATATCACATTAAAAAAGAGAACATCTACGCCAACACTTTTGTAACCACAGGCGATGGAAAAATTATAGATTACGACCATGCAAACCCACTAAGCGAAGAAGGCGGAAAAGTAAAATTAATTGGCCAGATGAATTTGCAAGGCGATTTATTTGGCATTGGCGATGGATATTCTGATTATCAGCTTCGCGAAAGCGGGTTGATTAAGAAGTTTTACGCATTCACAGAAAACATCGCCAGAGAAAGTATTATTGCCAAAGCAGATCATATTACACCTAGCTTCGACGAGTTTTTGTACGTTAATAATTTGCCAAGGGCGATTTCCTATCCTAAAAACAGAATCTTGTGTTTGGTTGTTGGCGATGCACCCGAAGAAACCATCGCTCTGCTAAAAAAAGACGGATTTTCGGTAAGGCATAAAAGCTCTTTTGAAGAAAAATACGTTGCAGATGTTGGTTTATTGATTTTGGCTAATGGCGAAAAAATCGAAGAGGAAAAGCTGAACCGAGCAGTTAAACTAAAAACAATCGGTTATTTAGGAAATGCCAGGAATAAGTTCTCTTTGCAAACTTGCACAGAAATGGGCATTGTAGTATTCGACGACCAGAAAAGCAATCCTCGAAATGCCTCTTTCATTACCAAAAGAGTAATTGATTTTATGAACAAAGGCGCTACTTATTTAAGCACGAATTTTCCTAATCTGCAATTGCCGGCTATAGATAAATCGCATCGACTAATTCATATCCATAAAAATGTACCGGGCATTATGGCGCAGATAAATACGATTTTCGCTAAGCACAATATCAATATTGTAGGGCAGTTTTTAATGACAAATCCAAACATCGGCTATGCCATTACAGATATCAATGCCGAGTATGATAAAATTTTGTTTAAATCGCTTAAAAAGATTGAAAATACGATAAAATTTAGGGTACTTTACTAACAAACGATTTTTGCTAATTTGCATCAATAAAAATGATGAACAACCCATCCCTTATAACAACAAATATATCTGAGACTTGTAGCGCTTGGAAATGGGCTAGGATTATCAGTTTGGTAATTGCAAGACCAAGTTAGTTAGCATCTGTTTTCGGAAAATTCGATTTATAAAATCGAACGAGCAAACAGACTAGTTAACTGGCAATTTTGCCTTACCAATCATTACATGGAAATTACACCAGCAATACAAGAAAAAATAAATAAGCTTCAAGAAAAATATGAAGCAATGGGGCAAGATATGGCCTCTTACTTGGATGGCCTTTTATATGCCGACTTTTTAACCTATTGGGATTACATCCATCTTGATACCTTACTAAGTTTACAAAGCCCAAAAACCCCTTTTCCTGATGAAGAAATTTTCATCATGTACCACCAAATTACCGAACTTTATTTTAAACTTACTTTACACGAGTGCAAACAAATTGCCGAACATGAGCAGTTAACACCAAAGTTTTTTACCGACAGGGTTAAGCGAATTAATGCATATTTTAATGCACTTACCACCTCTTTCGAAGTGATGGTAAACGGTATGGAGAAAGAGCAATTTCTAAAATTTAGGATGTCTCTTTTACCTGCCAGCGGTTTTCAATCTGGCCAGTATAGGATGATTGAAATTGCTGCTACAAACTTTACGCAATTGGTAGACAAAAGCAAACGCGAGGAGCTTGCGAATGCAACTATCGACGAGAAATTTGAATACATCTATTGGAAATTTGGGGCAACCGAACTTGCATCGGGCAAACAGACGCTTACTTTAAAACAGTTTATTAAAAAATATGCGCACCAGTTTTTAGCCTTAGCTAAGGAAAGGGAATTTAGCAACTTCTCTGCTTTGTATTTTAGGCTAAAGGAAAGCGGTGAAGATGTAGCAGAATTGGCTGAAGAATTACGCAAATTAGACTTATATGTAAATGTAGAATGGCCCTTGGCGCATTACAAATCGGCGGTTAGGTATTTAGAAAAAGACCCAGTAGATGTGGCGGCCACAGGTGGCACAAATTGGCAGAAATACTTGCCTCCGCGTTTTCAAAAGAGAATTTTTTATCCGTTTTTATGGACCGAAGAGCAGATGAACGAATGGGGAAAAGGATGGGTGCTTAGTGTACTTCAAACACTTCGGAAATAAAAATAAATTGGGTTTTAAGCCCATTTTTGAGTACTTTTGCACAGCATTAAATCTTACAGCAGTGATAGATACCTTACAGATTAAAACTACAAAAACTAGCCACCCTAGGTTAGCGGAAACCGATTTTAACAACTTGCCGTTTGGTAAAATTTATACCGACCATATGTTTGTTGCAGATT
Source organism: Pedobacter namyangjuensis (assembly GCF_003313325.1). GTDB lineage: Bacteria > Bacteroidota > Bacteroidia > Sphingobacteriales > Sphingobacteriaceae > Pedobacter > Pedobacter namyangjuensis. The sequence goes on from NZ_QMHQ01000004.1 coordinate 374,426, forward strand.
TTGAAGATGGCGAATGGAAGAATTTTGAAATTATGCCTTATGGCGAAATTCAAATGAGTCCTGCTATTTCTGCTTTACATTATGGACAGGCAATTTTCGAAGGCATGAAAGCTTATCGTTTACCTAACGGTGAGATTAGTGTTTTTAGAGCGAATAAAAACTTGGAGCGTTTTAATATCTCTGCAGATAGAATGGCGATGCCAACCTTACCTGAAGAAATTTTTATGCAAGCGGTTTCTTCGCTAATTGCCCTGGATAAAGGTTGGGTACCGTCACAAGAAAACTACTCGCTTTATTTAAGACCAGTAATGTTTGCTACAGATACTTCTTTAGGTGTTAGAGCAAGTGATACCTATAAATTTGTTTTATTAGCTACACCAACTGGTCCGTACTATAACAAAGCATTAAAAGTAAAAATTGAAACTAAATATACTCGTGCAAACGAGGGTGGCGTAGGTTATGCAAAAACTGCAGGTAACTACGCACGTTCTTTATATCCATTTGCGCAAGCTCAAAAAGAAGGTTTCGACCAATTAATCTGGACAGATTCTGCTACACATAATTATGTGGAAGAATCTGGTGCCGCCAACTTAATGTTTGTTATAGATGGCAAAATTGTAACCGCAGCTGTGGGCGAAACTATTTTAAATGGCATTACTCGCGATACCTTAATTGCTCTTGCAAAAAACAAGGGTATTGAAGTTGAAGAACGTAAAGTAAGCGTTGCTGAAATTATTGAAGGCATTAAAAACGGTTCACTTACCGAAGCATTTGCTGTTGGTACCGCCGCAACTGTTACCCAAATTGGAGAAATTGGTTTTGAAGGCGAGCTTTACAAATTAAGTGATGTTAGCGAAAGAACAATTTCTACAAGCTTAGCAAAGGAATTAAATGATATCCGTTACGGATTAAAAGATGATGAGTTTGGTTGGAACTGGATAGTGTAAACATAAGATTAATATAAAAAAGCGCCTTGCAAGATTTTGCAAGGCGCTTTTTTATTTATCGCTCTAGCATAGTGCATTTAGAGCACACAAATAATGCGGACTTCAAATCCTGAAATATTGATCTTTCGAGATGTCATTCGGAACTTCTTAAACAGCATTTTTCTGAAAAGAAAAGCGCCTATCTCTGTTCGCGTTCCCGTTTTTCTATTCTAATCTGCCTTCGCCTTCTACGCTCATCTCTATCGTCTTTCATCTGCTCAAACTTATTTACTTGCGCTCTAATCTCGGCTTCTTTACTAGGAGAAACGCCAACACAATACTTCACCCCTTGAAATAAAGTCTTCCAGATGAAACTAAAGAACGAAGCAGTTGGTTGACGTTTGAAATTTATTTTCGCTGTTGTAAGTTTTCCTGCCGGACTAGGATTATCTGAATAAATTACCAAAGCATTTGCCAAAATAGACAGCAGGCCCTGCTTAACCAATCTGGTTTTGCCTTCTTCCTTTTTAAGTAATCCTACAGATAAATCGTTGTAAGTAAAACCCAGGTTACCTTTCGCAATGTCTTTGTCTGTTTTTATATCAAAATCAAGCTTTTTAATCATACCACGATTTACTTGAATCATGCCTAAAGGCTTGGTAATTTCGTTTAGTTTTCTGCCATCTAAATTGCTTAGCGAACCATTATAGTCAAATGCACCAGTTGGTGATGTTAAATTGAATTTAAAGTTTACCAACAACTTTCCCTGCCCCATTACATAACTCTCTAAGTTAGCCAGCATGATGGGATTTTTGTCTTTTATTTTTTTTGCATTTGTAGCATTAGAAATTACGCCCGATGTATTCTGGAAAGTTATTTTTCCGCGTTGTTTGCTATCTTTATCGAACTCCGCATAGCTAACGTCTATGTTGCTTAATCGTATTTTTTTTATGGTAATTTCTTCGTTTAGAAGTTGTAGTAACTGATGCGGAAATCTACCCGTTTTAACCTTCTCTTGTTTAGGATAATTGTTATCGTTAAAAACAGCAACCAGTCCGTCGGCAATATTCATTTCGCTAGCCAAAATTTCTCTTTTACGTAAATATGCCGGAAGGTTTAAGCCCTCTAATCCGATATTGTTTAACTGTATGCTAAAACGATCTCTGGCGTAGCCGTTAACTTTTGCAAAATCAGCTTCGCTATATCTTGGAACCAGCGCAAACTTTTTAATATTTGCCATCCCGCTTGATGCGGTAAAATCAAAATCGCTAGCATTAATATAGTACATGCTGTCTGGAGTGGCATAGCTGTAATTGTTCAAATTTACGTGTACATCTTTAAGCAAGTATAAACGGCTAGTGTCTGTTGCAGAAAGAGAGTCTATTAACCAGTCGGTTAATTTTATATTTAAATGGCTAACGGAATCTATTTCCGGAAAACTGCCGTTATTGTTAACGTACTTAAATCTCGCATTTTTAAAATCTATTGTTTCTACACGGAGTGATTTAAATAGCTTTTTAATATAATCGTATGGAGATTTTAGCGGTCTGGGAGGTAAATCTTCGTTAAACTCAAACTGCTTGTTTACCATTGTAATCTCTGGTTTGTCGAACAACAGCAACTTTACATCTACCTCTTTTTTAAAGAACACCTTAAATGGCCTAAAATTTTTAATGGCTACTTTTTTTAGCTTAATATAATAGAGGTTATTGGGCGCCTTCGAATCCAAAATCTGCGACTTATAGGCATTCGTATCCGGAGTAATGGTTACATCTAAAATAGTGGCCGAACCAGTTATTAAATTGGTATGGAGATCAGAAAAATCTACTTTATAAAGACCGTTGGTAGATTTAAGCACCATTTCCCTGAGCTCTTGCTTAATTAAGGGTTTAAGCCTTGCACTAATTGCCCAAGATATGCCAACAATAACCACAGCAAGAACAAGTACGGCAACTAAAATCCGCTTAAAAATCTTGTATTTCTTTGCACTGTGTTTTGCCATTCGTTTTCTAATTTAAACCCAATATAACACAAATCTTTTAGCACAAAGTGATGCCAGTAAGTTAAATTAGGTTAAAATTAAAATCAATTATAAATTTTAGTTCTTCTTTGCTTTCTCGGCTTTTCTTTCGGCTCGTTTTTTCTGGCGTTCTTCTTTCTTCGTCGTTTTCGGCTCTGGCATTTTTTTCATCGGCACAATGCCAATTCCAACAGTTTCTCTAATACCTACAAAAATGCTTTTCCACATTAGGTTAAAGAAAGACCCTTGAGGCTCTCTTTCAAAAGTAACGTTGGCTGTTCTAACGTCCTCCCCTTTTGTAGGGTTTTCATCCTTAATTAATATTTTGTTTGCCAAGAACGATAATAATCCTTTTGTCTCTTTTGTACCTTCCTCATTTTCGCCAAGCAAATTCACTTTTAAATTACTGTACTTAAAACGCACCATACCATTAGACCTAGAAACGTTGGCGTTAATGTTAAAATAAGCACTTTGTACATTGCCGCTCTCAATTTCGATTAAACCTAAAGGTTTGGAAAGTGGATTTAAAGCCACCATATTAAACGGCCCAATATTACCCGAATAACTAAATGCCGCATCTTTTGCAGTAAGGTTAAAGTCTATCTTAACAGCTAACTTACCCTTGCCCATTACGTAGGTACTCAAATTTGCGATTGCATGATTATCTTTTAAAAGCCTTACAGAATCATTGGTTAGATTTTTAACATCGCCCTGCAAACCAATTAGCTTAAGGGTACCACGTTCTTTAGTTTTTTCGCTAAACTCGGTATAGGAAACATCAACTTTGTTTAAACTTAAGGTTTCTACAATTGTTGGAATCGGCAATCTTTTTAATGCATTATGCGGATAGTTTCTGCCTTTATCAAAATTAGGCGGTGGCAATTCCCTATTCATAAAAACTGCAACTTTAGCCGGGCCAATCGCTATTTTTTTAACGTTCAGTTTTCCCTCGTCGTTTAAGCCGATAAAATCTACTCCTTCTAAATTTATTTCGTTAAAACTTAAATCGTATCTGTCCTTTTGCGTATCATATTTACGACTAAAAGCCAAATCGGCAAACATCGGAATCATCTTTAGTCCGTGTATGCTAACACTTCTATTAACTATCGAACCTTTAACCGTATCGATTTTTAGCGTGTACATTTTGTCTTTTGATAATGAACTGTAGCCACTCATGCTAAAAGCGATCTCCTTGCTATGAAAAACCCTGGTCGTATCAAATTGTGCTAAAGAATCTATTAAAATATCCTTTACATTTACAGATAGGTGTTTTACCGAATTAAGTTTAGTTAAGCCGTTATAGTAATCAAAATCTGCATCTATAACTTTTACGCCGTTAACATCTATAGATTTTAATGATTTCGAAATTTGCTGGTAAAGTGTTTTATTGTCCTTAACCGTATCCGTATTTTTTGGAACTTTATTGTACACCATGTCTATCGACGGATGATCCAAAATGATGGCTTCCACATTTACCTTCTTTTTAAAATACGCCGTAAGTATGCCAACTCCACCAATTTTTAAGTGTGCTAATTTTACTCTAAACAAGTGTGTTGGCGCTTTTTTTACCGCTTTCAATTGTGCAAACACAGCGCTATCTGGATAAAGCGAAATACTATCTAAAACTACCGAACCAGTTAAAATATTTAGATGGATATCCTGAAAATTAATTTTATATAACTTGTTAGAACCTTCGTAAACACCCTCTTTTATTTTGGTAGTTAACAAAGGTTTCCATTTTGCACTTAGATAAATTACTCCAGCGCCAATTATTAATATCAGCGCTAGCAAAATACCGCCAACCCATTTTGCAATTTTTTGATGCTTCTTGTTTTTAAACATGCTCCCCATTTAAGCATAAATACAAATTAGTGCTTGTATTTGTTTGATTATTGTAAGGACACAGAATTTAACGCTGACAATTTGTCATTTTATGATTATATTTTGTATTTTTGAAGCCCCAATAAAATAATAAAATTGATGATTGATTTACAGCTTCCAGATAAGAAACACGATGAGGCAAGACAAGGTGAGGCGTTAATTTTAGCTGAGCCAAAAGGCGATGGCAAAAAGCTTTATATTGAAAGTTACGGTTGCCAAATGAATTTTGCCGACAGCGAAATTGTGGCTTCTATTTTAGCAGAAACGGGTTTCGAAACTACTGGCGATTACCACCAAGCAGATGTAATTTTTATAAATACTTGCTCTATTCGCGAGAATGCAGAGACGCGTGTAAGAAATCGCTTATCGCAGTTTGGCGTAGAGAAAAGAAGAAATCCGAAATTAATTGTTGGCGTTTTAGGCTGCATGGCCGAGCGTTTAAAATCTAAATTTTTAGAGGAAGAAAAACTGGTTGACGTAGTTGTTGGACCAGATGCTTACCGTGATTTGCCAGGGTTAATTAGTCAGGTTGAGGAAGGACACAAAGCGGTAAACGTAATTTTATCTCGTGAAGAAACTTATGCTGATATTAGCCCAGTTCGTTTAAATAGCAATGGCATTACCGCTTTTGTAACCATTATGCGGGGCTGCGACAATATGTGTTCTTTCTGCGTAGTTCCTTTTACAAGAGGTAGAGAGCGTAGCAGAGATCCTTTTTCAATTGTTCAAGAATGCAAAGAACTTTTCGAAAATGGTTATAAGGAAGTTACTTTGTTAGGGCAAAACGTAGATTCTTACCTTTGGAAACAACCTAAAGCCGAAACCGTTAAAATAGACGATTTAACGGATGAAATGAACACCTTAACAGGTGATGCATTGCTAGAAGCTTTAAGCAATAAAAACGAACTGCCAGAAAAGCTAGTTAAAAAGGATGAAGAAGCTGGCTCCGTAAATTTTGCACAACTTTTAGAAATGGTAGCGGCAATTAGTCCAGATTTGCGTGTTCGTTTTTCTACATCGCATCCTAAAGATATTACCGATGAGGTTTTATACACTATAGCAAAACACGATAACATTTGTAACTATATTCACTTACCGGTACAATCTGGCAACAGCAGAATTTTGGCGCTGATGAACAGAACGTACACACGAGAATGGTACATGAACAGAATAGATGCTATTCGCCGTATTATTCCAGGTTGCGCCATCTCGGCTGATATTATTGCTGGTTTCTGTACGGAAACCGAAGAAGAGCACCAAGATACATTAAGTATTATGGATTATGCAAAATATAATTTTGCTTACACTTTCTCTTATTCAGAACGTCCGGGAACTTTGGCAGCCAGAAAATACAAGGATGATATTCCTGAAGATGTAAAGGCACGCAGATTAGCAGAAATTTTTAAAAAGCAACAAGAAGATTCTCTAGCCTGCTTAGAAGAATTTGTTGGCCAAACCGTTAGAATTTTAATCGAAGGTTTTTCTAAAAAATCCGACAAAGAATTTAGAGGCAGAAATGACCAAAATGCAATGGCTGTTTTTCCGGTAGTAGAAAATATTAAACCTGGAGACTATGTAAACGTTTATATAGAGCGTTGTACATCAGCTACGCTTATTGGTAAAATTGTTTAAGATTAAGGAGCAAGGAACAAAGAGTAAGGATAAAAGGCAAAACGCAAACATCTAAATACTTTGTACTAAATACTAAAAACCTTAAAATACTAAATGGATATTCAAGACATAAAAAATAGGTTTGGCATTATAGGTGGTTCGCCACTTTTAAACCGAGCTATAGATATAGCCAGACAAGTTTCTCCAACAGATATGTCTGTATTAATTACGGGGCAAAGTGGTAGTGGTAAAGAAGTGTTTTCTCATATCATACACCAAATGAGCACCCGTAAGCATGGCGCTTTCATTGCTGTAAACTGTGGTGCTATTCCAGAGGGCACAATCGACTCTGAATTATTCGGCCACGAAAAAGGATCTTTTACCGGCGCACACGAAGCTCGTAAAGGCTATTTTGAAGTTGCCAACGGCGGAACCATATTTTTAGATGAGGTTGCCGAATTGCCATTAGGCACACAGGCTCGTTTGCTACGTATTTTAGAAAGTGGCGAATATCTTCGCGTAGGTTCTTCTAAAGTTCAAAAAACCGATGTACGTATAATTGCAGCTACTAACGTAGATGTTTATGATAGAGTTAAATCTGGCAAATTTCGCGAAGATTTGTATTACAGGTTAAACACCGTTCCGCTACGCATACCTGCATTGCACGAACGTAAGGAAGATATTTATTTGCTTTTCCGTAAGTTTTCTGCTGATTTTAGCGACAAGTATCGTAGCCCAGGCATACAATTAGAACCAGAAGCAATTCAGATTTTAAGCAATTACAGCTGGCCGGGCAATGTTCGTCAGCTTAAAAATATTGCAGAGCAAATTTGCGTGTTAGAAAGCGATAGAAATGTTAGTGCGCAAGCCTTGCTTAACTATATTCCTAACGAGCAGGCTAGCAATTTGCCAATGGCCTTAAAGAGCAGTACCAAAGAAGATTTTTCTGAGAGAGATATTCTTTATAAAGTGTTGTTCGACATGAAAAAAGACATGGTAGAGCTTAAAAAACTGGTGGCAGAAATTATTCAGAATGGTGGCAACACAGCTCATATTATTGCCGATAATCCGCAATACATTAATCAGCTTTACCAAGATTTAGATTTACCTACTAACAATAGCGAACCAACATTAACAATAAAACATCCTAACCAAAATGCGCCAACAGATTACAATTATGCGCATGATGTAGAAGAAGTGGAAGAATCACTTTCTTTGGTTGATAAGGAATCTGATCTCATCAAAAAAGCTTTAAAGAAACACAAAGGCAAGCGTAAATTTGCGGCGCAAGAATTAGGCATTTCCGAGCGAACGTTGTACCGCAAAATTAAAGAGCTTAACTTGTAAATCATTTTATGTAAAGAAGAAAGCGCAAGGCGATAATAAAATAAAAGTTAGGCCGTTTCTTCACCATTAAATAAAAAACACAAATGAAAAAATTAATATACGTTCTGGTAGTTTTTGCCTTTTTATTAGGTTGTGGCTACAAGTTTAACGGTGCTTCCATTCCGCCTCAAATGAAAACTGTAAACGTTGAGTATTTTGAGAACAATGCGCCTTTGGTGGTACCTACGTTAAGTCAACAACTAACCGAAGACTTAAAAGAACGTATCAGAAACCAAAGTAAATTAAGTATTACACCAAACAATCCTGACGGTGTTTTTACCGGTAAAATCACCGGTTACGAGATTAAGCCAATTGCTATACAGGACAACCAAAACCCAATCGCTGGCGCCAACCGTTTAACCATTACGGTTATGGTTAAATATGCCAATAATGTTGATACTGCTGGTTCAAAGGCAAATTTTGAAGAATCATTCTCTGCTTTTGTAGATTTCTCTCTAGCCGGGCAAACACTACAATCGCAAGAGCAAAGCTTAATTAAACGAGTAAACACCCAACTTACAGAGAACATTTTTAACCGTGCTTTTGCACAATGGTAAGAAATTGAGTTTTCAATTATTAACTTAGCGGCATGGAGCTAGATTTACAAACTAAACAACAACTGGCAAATTTACTTTCGCAACCCGAATTGGTAGCGCAAGCAGATGCTAATATGTTGTCTTCTTTGGTTAAAACCTATCCATACTACCAACCTCTACATTTATTGTTAGCCAAAGCTAACGCTCAGCTGCATGGCGCTTTAGCAACAGCTGCATTATATAACAACGGCAGTTTACTTCATCAAGTAATTCATCAACCGCAGCAATTACCAAAAGTTGCCGTAAAAGTAGTTTCTTCTTCTTTCGCCATCAAGGCGGATGAAATAACAAAGCCTGAAGTTATTGTTGATGAACAGGAAACTTTCAACGAGATCGATGAATCTTACCTAGAAGTTGTTAAAAAGCAAACAGTTGATGAGCAAGAGGTATTTGATGAAATTGTAGAGATTAACACGAGCGAATTTGCGCCAACTTTGGCAGATGAGCCCGCAATAATAGCGCCCTTTGTTGAAACTGAAGAGACAAAACCGAGCATACCCGATGTTGTTGCTTTAGAAAACATTGTTTCTACCGATTTTTTTGAATTTGAAAAAAGCTTTAGTACCGAACAAATTATTGTGCAGGAACCTGCAAAATCGTCGATTCCTGTAGTAGAAGAATATAACCAGGAAGCAGAAGAACAAACCGTAAGCAAATATAACGACGATAAGCTACCTTATACGTTTTTGTGGTGGCTGGCAAAAACCAGAAAAGAGCACGAGCAGATTTTTCAGCCTTATGTAACGCCAAAAAAAAGTGCAGTTGTAGCTAACCCAAACGAATTGCAACAACAGTATGTTGAGCACATTTTCCATATCCAAACGCCTTTTAATGTTGGCGACGACACGAGTCTAGATAGGTCAAACGATTTTGTAAGCAGAGGAAATAACATTATAGATTCGTTTATTAAAAACGAGCCACAAATTGGTCCGCCGAAAGCAGAACAAATAAATACAGAGAACAAAGCCAAGAAAAGTGCCGAAGACCATAACGATTTGGTATCCGAAACTTTGGCATCCATTTATATCGAGCAAATGCTTTATCACAAGGCGATAGATACTTATGAAAAATTAAGTTTGAAGTTTCCAGAAAAAAGCCGTTACTTTGCCGACCTTATTCAATCTTTAGAAAAGAAAATTTAACAACATATTTTACATGGTAACGTCTTTAATCATTTTATTAATTATTTTATGTATTGCCTTAGGTTTATTTGTATTGGTACAAAACCCTAAAGGTGGTGGTTTAGCAACTGGCGGTTCTGGCAGCAACATGTTTGGCGTACAACGTACAGGCGATGTTTTAGAAAAAGGAACTTGGGTATTATTAACTTTAATCGTTGTAGTATCTTTAGCAATTACTACAATTGGTAAATCTGGCTCTGGTTCTTCTAGCACAGGCTCTAAAATTGACGATCAGATTAATAAAGCAGCTGTTCCATCTGTAATTGGTGGCAACAACCCTGCTGCAACTACTCCAGCTCCTAAAGCTGGCGACACAACAAAAAAATAATTCTTTAATTGAGATATTTAAAACGCTCTAGCTTATCGGCTAGGGCGTTTTTTTGTTTAGCGCTAACGTCATTCCCGTGAAAACGGGAATCGCAAAGCTATAGGGCTTATTAATTGCATTAAGATGCCCAATCTGGTTGGGCATGACGTAGAAAACTTTGCTACCGATATAAAATCGGTACAAGTTATAGGTGACAAAATCTGTTTTGAAAGACAAAACACCTAAAAAGCTCTGTCATTCCGACTTTGGAGGAATCTGCAAACTGTGTTTTAAATCACAAATAGATTCTTCGCTTTGCGCTGAAAGACAAACTCCTTTTTGAAAAACTAACACAATGGGGATTCCAAATCCGTCGAATCATTTTCTTCGCGATGCCTGTCAGAACATCTCGATTAGGAAATTTTTCGTCATGCTTAATTTATTTCAGCATCTGTTCTGCATGAAAACCTGGAATAAATTCAGGGTGACAATTCCTTAATAAAAAGGGCATTAAAGGAGTTTGAAAAAGATTGAATAATCGAAACCAGTTTAATAAAATCAATCCATTTTAAATGATGGCGGTATAGCGTCATTTCCGGCTCCCCAATTCTTATTCGGATTTTTGCCCATCGTCAATTCTAAAATCCCGCCTTTCATTAGCTCTTCGTGAGTAAACCACGACTTGCTCCAAACCTTTCCGTTTAATTTTGCACTTTGAATAAATTTGTTTTCTGGCGAATAATTAATGGCGCTAACCGTAAAAGTTCTACCATTTCCAATATCCAAAATTGATTTCTCAAAAACCGGACTTCCAATTACGTACATCGGCAAACCTGGTGTAACAGGATAAAAGCCAATCTGCGAGAATACCACAAATGAAGTCAAGCCTCCTCCATCTTCGTCGCCTGGGATACCCATTAAATCATTTCTAAACCATTGATCTAACAGCGTACGTACACGTTTCTGCGTTCTCCAAGGTTCTCCGGCATAATTGTATAAATAAGGAACGTGCATTGCCGGTTCGTTACCCATAGAAAACTGACCAACGTTACCGCTATGATCTGGATAAGTATGGTAAAAATCGTAGCGGCTTCTGCCCAATGGTTTGTTAAACATGTCTTCTAACGCGTTAACAAAATCCTTTTTACCGCCAATGAGTTCAACTAAGTCTGCCACATTGTGTGGCACGTCAAAGCGGTAAACATAGCCTGTATTTTCAGAATAAGCGTCTCTTGCGCCAACGCCCGGCGGAAAGCGGTAATCGAAATTCGGCCAAAACTGGCCCAAGGTATCTTTAGGATGGAAAAATTTGGTTGCTTGATTGAAAACCTTTCTATAGTTTTTGCTACGCTCTAAAAAATAGGCTGCTTCATCCTTTTCACCAATCGCGGTCGCAATTTTCGACAAACACCATTCATCGTAAACGGTGCCCAGCGAAACCGCAATGGGTTGTCGACGTTCCCAACTATGCACTTCTGGAACTGTTTCTTTCTCTCCTGGCGCTAAAGAAGGAAAATAGCCTTTGTCCTTATAAAACTGATCTAAAACTCCAGCCGGCTTTGATGACCAAGGCGCTAAAGTCTTTTCCGTTATTGCTGCCTTTGAAACCGTATAAGCTTGTTGCAAATTAAAATCCTTTAGTCCTTTCGCCTGCGCATCGGCAACCATTGCAACAGCATGGTTAGAGTTCATCCTTCTACTATCGCCTGTTACCTCCGGGAAATTTGGCATCCATGCTTTTGGCATTTGCTCGGTCATGGTGATGTAGGAATGAATCATATCATTTTCCATCTTCGGCTCTATAATGGTTCTTAAAGGATGCGTAGCCCTGTAGGTATCCCAAATCCAATCATCGGTATAAAAATTACGACCTCCATCGTTGTGTATCTCGCCATCGTAGGCGCTATAATATTTACCGTCTTCAGAAATGGAAATCATTCTCTCGTAGGTACGATACAGCGATGTATAAAATACCGTTTTCGCATTTTCATCTTTTCCAGAAACCTTTATCTTTCCTAATGTTTGGTTCCAAATGTCTTTTCCTTGCTTAGCAACGGCATCTAAATTGTAATTTTTAATCTCTCTTCTTAAGTTTTTCTCTGCTTGCGCTACGCTGATAAACGAGATGCCATAACGAAGTTTAATGCTTTTGGTATTTGCAGGGAACTGCATTACATAATAAACGTTGTTACCCTTTGTTGTATTTACATCTGTTTCCAATTTATCGCCCTTGTGGCTTCCAATAAGTTGTGGCTTTACATCCGTTTCTAAGTAGATGTAAACTTTGGTTTTATTGTCTAGTTGCTGAAAACCGCTGATACTTTTATCGGTTTTGATTAGTTCTCCCCTACGGGTATTAAGAATGAGGAAAGGTTGTTGTGTGGAGGCGAACTGTAGGTTATAAATACCCGATTGATGCGAAGGTGCATATTCCACTTTCACATCTATCTCGTCTAAATCTGTGCTATAATAATAAGGCTTAATAACTTCGTTATCGTAACTCAAAGGAATGACGTTTTTAATAGCCGCAATACTTCCTTGGTAAGGACTTAAATTAAAAGCAGAGCTACCGCGATGACTGGTAACCACCAATGGCAAACCATTCAATTGGTTACTGGTATAATTTTCTCGTTCTGGATAAACCCGCAACATGCTGTTTGGCAAATGTACCGTTGGGTAAGTTGGCACCAACAAATGACTGATGTTTCCGATGTATGGATTTACATAATCTACCGGGTTTTTAGTAGTTTGTGCAGTTACTTGTGATGAAGTAAAAATTAAAAAGGCTAGCAAAGCCCAAAGCTTATTTTGTTTCATACATTTCAAATGTAATCAACTTGAGGTTAAAAAAAATCGTTTTAGTAAATATTTTAATCGGATTTTATTAAGCCTTGAAAACTTTTTAGCCTGTTAGCGAACGAGAAAATTCGTGAAAGCTAATTTCTGTCCTTGATTATTTCAGCAGATTTCTTGGAACTGGAGACGACTAACAAAATTGCCAAAAGCTAAGCTATATACAACCCAAAATAAATGCGAACTGCCTTGCAAAATAGCCCCGACAGTAGCGAGCATGAAGCCGTAGGCGGAGTAAAGCGGATGGCGGGACTTTCTGCTAAAAAATGTTGTTGCAATTGCGCTTCAAAATATTTTCAAAATTATAAAAACTAAACAGGTCTGTCAGTCTGACACTTAATTTTAGCGCTTATTTTAAACTTACTGACAGCAAATGTAAATTTGACAAGGCAAATGCGGTTGGCACAAAAACTGATTGCTACTTAGCATCGTATAGAATTACGAGTTAACTCAAATTACAAAAACTAAAAATAAAAAGTATTTATGGCTTTGAACTTTAAACCTAACGGAGACAGAGTAGTTGTGGAAGCAGCTGCTGCGGAAGAAAAAACTGCTTCTGGTATCTACATTCCTGATACCGCAAAAGAAAAACCTCAACAAGGTGTTGTTGTTGCTGTTGGACCAGGCAGACATGCTGACCAAACTGGAACTTTGATTCCGCTTAACGTAAAAGTTGGCGACCAAGTTTTATACAGCAAATATGGTGGTACTGAAGTTACCATAGAAGGCAAGGAGTATTTGATTATGAGAGATTCTGATATTTTAGGAACTCTTTAATAACGTTGTAATGTTGCAACGTTTAAATGTTGTAATGTTAGAAATAAATAGTTAAGCTGTTGGAAAAGAAGATTTCAACTTTCCGACTTTAAAAACATTAAAACAATATTAATAATGGCAAAACAAGTAAAATATAACGTTGAAGCACGTGACGCCCTGAAAAGAGGTGTTGACATTTTAGCGAACGCAGTAAAAGTAACTTTAGGCCCAAAAGGTCGTAACGTAATCATTGATAAAAAATTCGGTTCTCCGGCAATTACTAAAGATGGTGTTACTGTTGCAAAAGAAATTGATTTAAAAGACCCGATTGAAAACATGGGTGCACAAATGGTTAAAGAAGTTGCTTCTAAAACTGCTGATATTGCGGGTGATGGAACTACAACTGCTACCGTTTTAGCTCAAGCAATTGTTACTGCCGGTATTAAAAACGTTGCTGCGGGTGCAAATCCGATGGATTTAAAACGTGGTATTGATAAAGCTGTTGCTGCTGTTGTTGCTAACTTAAAGGAGCAATCTCAAGCTGTTGGCGATGACAACAATAAAATTAAACAAGTTGGTTCGATCTCTGCAAACAATGACGATGTTATCGGTTCGTTAATTGCTGAGGCGATGAGCAAAGTTGGTAAAGATGGTGTTATTACTGTTGAAGAAGCAAAAGGTACTGAAACTGAAGTTAAAACTGTAGAAGGTATGCAGTTTGACAGAGGTTATTTATCTCCATACTTTGTAACGAATGCTGATAAAATGGAAGCGGAATTAGAAAGCCCATACATTTTAATCTACGACAAAAAAATCAGCAACATGAAAGAATTGTTGCCAGTTTTAGAAAAAACTGTTCAAACTGGTAAACCATTGGTTATTATTTCTGAAGATTTAGATGGCGAAGCTTTAGCTACGTTGGTAGTTAACAAAATTCGTGGCTCGTTGAAAGTTGTTGCTGTAAAAGCTCCAGGTTTTGGCGACAGAAGAAAAGCAATGTTAGAGGATATCGCAATTTTAACTGGCGGTATTGTTATTTCTGAAGAAAGAGGTTACAAATTAGAAAACGCTGATTTAACTTACTTAGGAAGTGCAGAAAAAGTTGTTGTTGATAAAGATAACACTACTGTAATTAACGGTGCTGGTCAGTCTGATGATATTAAAGCTCGTGTTGGTCAAATTAAGGCTCAAATTGAAACCACTACATCTGACTACGATAAGGAAAAACTACAAGAGCGTTTAGCTAAACTTTCTGGTGGTGTTGCAGTACTTTATGTTGGTGCGGCTTCTGAAGTAGAAATGAAAGAGAAAAAAGACCGTGTTGATGATGCTTTACATGCAACTCGTGCAGCTGTAGAAGAAGGTATTGTTGCTGGTGGTGGTGTTGCTTTCATCCGTGCGGTAGCTTCTTTAGCAGATCTTAAAGGAATTAACGAAGATGAAACTACAGGTATCGCGATTGTTAAGCGTGCTATTGAAGAGCCATTGCGTCAAATCTGCGAAAACGCAGGTATCGAAGGTTCTATCGTAGTTCAAAAAGTTAAGGAAGGAACTGCAGATTTCGGCTACAATGCTCGTACTGATGTTTACGAAAACTTAATCGGTGCTGGTGTTATCGACCCAACTAAAGTAAGTCGTGTGGCGTTGGAAAATGCAGCTTCAATTGCAGCGATGTTATTAACTACAGAAGTTGTTTTGGCTGATGAACCAGAAGAAGCTGGTGCTGCAGCACACCCTCCAATGGGTGGTGGCGGTATGGGCGGTATGATGTAATCTGCGCCCAAAATGCCTTAAACGTGATTTTAAAAACGTTGAACAAACAGTTAAACGAGAAAAATAAACGTTTAAACATATAACAAAAACCCCTTAAAAAGCTTTTTTAAGGGGTTTTTTCATTTTTTTTAGTTTCTTAAAACAATAAATATTTAATTATCATTTAAATATTATATTTACGCACCTATTGTTTTGTTGTGAAGCTAATCCGTTTGTTGGTCCTAAGCTTGTTGTGTGCTTTAACGGCGCCTACGTTTGCCCAATTAAGTTTGGGTAGTGTAGATGCTGGCCCGTATACGCCCGGAAGTTCCATTGCAGCAACTTTTACAATCGACCCTGCAGCTTGTTACACGCAAGGCAACATCTTTACGATGCAACTCTCTGACGCGACTGGAAATTTTGCGACACCAACCACAATTGGAACATATAATAGTTTTTATGCCACGTTTGTAAACGGAACGATACCAGCAAACACTCCAGTGGGCAATGGCTATAAAATTCGGATTATTTCCTCTGCGCCAGTTACAACCTCTGCAGAATCGGGAACGTTTTCGGTGGTTGCAGGCGATAAAGTTGAAGCAAAGCTAAATTCTAGCCACTATTATGGCGGTGTTGGCGATGCCTTCGGTTCCTGCGCTTCTAATAATTCTTTAACATTAACGCTCGGTAACGAGTCTACAGCTAATGGTACACTAAGTGCAACTATTACTGATGAGTTTACAAAAGCTGTTACTAACCATACCATTTCTGGTGCTATCACCTTTAGTCCAGAAAAAAAGCATTATACCATTTTCGCTAAAGTACTGATGCCAAATGGTACTGTTGCCACAAGAGCATATTTTATTATAAATAACGAGACTATAACAGCATTTTCTACTACAGGAAACAATGTTGTTTGTTTACCTGGCGGAAAACTAACTTACGGTATAAATATATCTGCTAACAATGGTATTGGACTGAATTTTCCGGGAAATATTTATAGTATTAGTTGGGGTGATGGACAAACAGATAAGTACACATTTTGTGATTTGAAAAATGGAACTGTGTCTCATGAGTATACTCGATCATCATGCGGACAGAACTTTGTTTCTGGTGGTTTAACAACATATAACGTATTTGGAATCAATATCCAAATGAGCAATCCATATTGCGGAAATATCGGAACTGCAATATCCACCACCGCAAGAGTTGTAAACCAAACCCAAAACAGATTTTCCGGACCCACAACGGCCTGTAGTAATAATGCCGTAACCTTTATAAATACCTCTGTGCTTGGCGATAGCCCAACAAGTAACTCTCCGGGTTGTGAACCCGATAACGTTACTTTCAACTGGTACATAGACGGAGTTTTAGCGGAAGCGAATAGACCGTTATCGTTCAGACTAACTCGAACTTTAAGCGCTGGTACGCACACTATAAGATTAGAATCTAATAGCAGTTCTGGCTGCCCGTCTATTCCTGCCACACAAACTATATGTATTGAAGACCCACCGGTTCCAAGTTTTACGCTACCTGCAATAGTCGGCTGTGCACCATACGATATTACGCCTACAAATACTTCGGTTGTAGATAACAGATGCGGTTCTGCAGTAACTTATACTTGGTCAGTATCACCATCTACCGGTGTAACGCAAAATTATTTAACATCGGCTACAGCAGCTCCGCCTACTTTCAAATTTACACTTCCAGGAAAATACAACATCGGTTTAACCATTACTACAGCAGGTTGTGGAGCATTTACAGCACCGCCACAAGAAATAGTAATAAACCTACCAAGAACGGTAACACTATCTCCAGACATCACTCTGTGTACGCCTGGCACTTTTAATTTCTCGACCGTAAATAGTCCAACTCGCACCGTTTATTCTGGTAACGATTCGCCTACTTTAGACGATACTTATACATGGACAGTAACTGCATCTAATGGAAAACCTTACTCTTTTGTCGGGCCTTCTAATGTAAAATATCCAACTATAAAGTTCGACGATTTTGATACCTACACTATTACTTCAACAGTAACCAATATTTGCGGCACTAATAGCGATTCGCAAGTGATCACGTTCTCCCCTTCTCCGGTTCCAAATGTCAGCTTTGCTAAAACAGCAATATGTTATGATGGAATAGCCGATGTAACAGGAACAATTACCGGAACCTATACAGATTTTAGCTGGGCTGGCGCAGGAACTTTTTCAGTTGGAAATGCCTTTACCAATGATGTATCAAAACTCAGTACAACCTATACGCCAACACTGGCCGAACGAAATGCAGGTTCGGCAACTATAAAACTTTTAGTTAATACCGGATTGAGTAATTGCGCTCGGGTTGAGAGAGAAGTAACGTTAAGTATACTACCGAGGAACCGCCAAACCAACCAAACCTTAATTATATGTACTGGCGATAAAGTTAGCTATACACCCTCGTCTACTGTTGTTGGCAGTACATTTTCATGGACAGCTGCTAACGCAGATGGTTTTGCGAGCGGATTTTCTGCAAGTGGCACAGGAGCAATTGACGAAACAATTACTAATAGCAATTTTAATACCGCTGCAGTTATTGTTTATACCATCACACCAGAAAGCAATGGCTGTATTGGCGAGCCTTTTACTCTTACTGCAACTATAAATCCGAGGCCTGATGTTACGGCAAACGTTGTAAAACCTGTTATTTGCAGTGGCGACTTAACCGACATAACCCTAACTTCTAATTTTAATGGAGCTAAGTACAATTGGACCAGTGTTGCAACCGCAGGCATAACAGGCAATACGAATAAAACTAATTTAAATGATGTTACTGGCATTAGCGACCGATTGATTAATACTGGAACAATATCTGGAACGGTTACGTACACCATTACCCCGCTATCTTCGGGAAGTTGCGGTGGTGCGCCAATAACTGTAAATGTTACAGTAGATCCGCAACCAACTACCCCAAATGCTGGAGTAGATGAAATTCTATGTAACGCAACTAATTTTACCCTTAAAGGAAATACTCCAACAGTTGGAGCGGGCGTATGGACAGAGGTTACCACATTTGGCGCAACATTTACTGACGCTACCTTGCCTAATGCAGAAGCTGGCAATCTACAACCTGGCAACACCTATATTTTTAGATGGACGATAACAGGTTCTTCCAATTGCGCCCCAAAAACCGATGAAGTAAGCATAAAAATTAATCCTGCAACAGTTGGCGGTACTACAGATGGTACGAATACCGTTTGCGCTGGCAATAGCAACGGACAAATAAATTTAACCGGACAGGTTGGAAATATCTTAAGATGGGAACGGTCTGCAGATGGAACCAATTGGCTTCCTATTGCTACAACCGCAAGCTCGATAAACTACACGAATTTAACTACTACCACACATTACAGAGCTGTTGTACAAAGCGGCAATTGCGCTATAGAATTTTCTACAGTTACCATTATTACCGTAAATATTGGTGCAGTAGGCGCTAATGCCGGTGCAGACCAAACAATTTGCAATGCTAGCTCTATCGCCCTGGCGGGAAATAATCCAGGTACCAACACTGGCGTATGGACTTTAACCTCTGGACAAGCTAGTGTAACTTTTGAAGATGCAACTCAGTTTAACACAAAGGTAAATGGATTAGTGGGTGGAGAAACCTATACCTTTTTATGGACTATTTCTGGTTTACCGCCATGCCCTGCAAGTAGCGATGCTGTAATCATTACAAATTTGGCCGAAATCGCCAATAATAATGTAACAGTCGCAAGCACTACGGTTTGTACCGGTCAAACCATTACAATTACTGGAAGCAATCCAACTGGAGGAAATGGAACATACAGTTATGTTTGGCAAAGTAGCATTGATGGAACTAACTGGACTACCATAAACGGTCAAACCGGTATAAATTTGAACGTAACTGTGGCAAGAAGTTTAAGCTACCGTCGAATTACAAATAGCGGAAATTGTTCTGCTACAAGTACAGCCCTAAATATTGTTGCACTTCCACCTATTGCTAATAATACGATTTCGGCCGACCAGACCATTTGTACTGGAAGTGCCGTTGCTTTAATAACAGGATCGCAGCCAACTGGCGGAGATGCTACAAATTATACCTATGGCTGGGAACAAAGTACTGACAACGGCACGACTTGGGTTTTCGTGGCCAATGCAACTGAGAAGGATTACCTTCCCCTAGGCGTTACGCAAACGACGCTTTTCCGCCGCCTAGTTAGCAGTGGCTCTTGCAGCGGAAGTTTGCAGCACGCCAGCAACAACGTTAAAGTAACCGTAAACCCTAACGCTAGAGCGGTAATAACTTATACCAACGACACTGGTTGTTTTCCATTCGTTTTAGATGCCACCAATGTAAAGGCAACAATATTTGCCGACAGAAATGCAACTTACACCTGGTATGCAGATAATGTTGCCATAGGAACCGGTACAAATTTTCCAGGTTATACTATCACCACAGCAAATACCAACGTAACTATTAAGCTGGTTACTACAAGCAGTTTCGGCTGTTTACCGGATGAGACCACCCATGTGTTTAGTACAAGACAAACCGTAATTCCTGCTTTTACACAAGACAAGATAAATGGTTGCGGACCGTTAGATGTGGCGTTCAGAAATACTTCTAATGTAACTAGTGGCATAACTTTTAGGTGGGATTTTGGCAACGGAACTACATCTAATGCTATTAACCCGGGTGTGATAAAGTTTTTACCAGATCCAACTGGCGAAGACAAAGAGTACACCATTACTTTAGAGGCTACATCGCCATGTGGCATACTAAGCTCTACATCAACCGTGTTGGTTAGGGCAAATCCACAAGCTGTATTTTCTCCAAATCGTACTGCTGGTTGTGCGCCATTTACAGTACAGTTTTCAAATACTTCGCCGGGAAATGATAATGTTTATTTTTATGATTTTGGCGACGGAACAACGTTAACAACCCGAGAAAAACGAACGGTTTCTCATACATACCAAACATTAGTTGTACAAGACTTTGTGGTTAAAATGATTGCCACCAACGAATGTAGTACCAGCGAATCTCAATATTCTTTAAGAGTTTCTCCAAACACTATTACGCCAGAACTTGTGGTTAATAGCAATCAACTTAGTGGTTGTGCACCATTTAGTGTAGACTTCTTTAACAACACAAAAGGCGCAAGCTCGTTTAAATACACCTTTGGCGATGGAAGTGTTGTTACATCGAATACAGTTATTCCAGAAAAACAGACCCACGTTTTTACCAAACCTGGAGTTTATACGGTAGAGATGTTAGCTACAAATGGTTGCTCGGTAGCCAGTACTACAGAAACCATAACGGTTTACGCACAACCTAAATTAGCTTTTAAGGGAAATGTTAATAGAGGTTGCGAAGGCTTAAGCGTTAAGTTTACAAATACAACTACAGACGCAGTAAGTTACTTGTGGGATTTCGGCGATGGAAAAACATCAACCCAATTTGAACCAACGCATGTTTATGATGCTCCACAAGGAAATTACACGGTTAAGTTAACGGCTTTTAATAGCCAAGGGTGCCCAACAACTAGCACGCTTACAGATTATATTCAAATTGTTGCACCACCTAAAGCAGCCTTTGCCATTTCGCCAGCCTCTGTTATTAGCATACCAGACTATACATTTAAGTTTACGAATGAAAGTACAAACCGTCCGCAAAATTACCAATGGAGTTTTGGTGACGGGCAAACTTCTACGCTTAAAGACCCGAGCCATAAGTATGCAGATACCGGCAGGTTTATGGTTACACTAAGAACATTTAACGAAGAAGGCTGCGTAGACAGCGTACAAAAATACGTTCACATTGTTGGTGTTCCAGGCTATGTTTATCTTCCTAACTCCTTTATTCCTGGCGGAAGCAGTTTAGCACTGCAAAAGTTTACTGCAATTGGGGCAGGAATTAAATCATGGCGAATGAGTGTGTTTAACAAATGGGGACAAGTACTTTGGGAAACGACACAGTTAGAAGACGGAAAACCTGTGGAGGGCTGGGATGGAACGTATAAAAATCAACCGCAGCCACAAGGCATTTATTTCTGGAAAATGGAGGTGCAATTGATAAATGGCACCGAATGGAAAGGTGTAAGCCTAGATAAAAAACCACCTAAGCGAACAGGAGAAATCTATTTGATACGATGATGAAAAGGATTATTGCGTGCATATTGTTTTGTAGTTTTTTCTTGGCCACTAAGGCTCAAGACCAATTGTATTCGCAGTTTTTTAATGCGCCTATTTACCTCAACCCGTCGTTAACGGGGCAGTTTGACGGGGATTTTAGGTTGAATATGATTTATAGGAACCAATGGAGCTCGCTTGGCGGAGATATGTCTTACATCAACGCTTCGGCAGATGTATACGTACCCAAATTAGCAGGCGGTGTAGGAATCTCGTTTAACCGAGGCACGGAGGGTGTAGCTTACTTAACAAAAAACAACATTGCAGCCACTTATTCTTATAGTGTTGGTGGCGATGAATTTTCTGCATCTTTCGGTTTACAGGCTGGTTTTACCAACAGAAGTGTAGATTGGAGCAAACTAGTATTTTCAGACCAGATAGATAGAAATACAGGCTACATTCCTGGCAGTATTTCTTCGGCAACTTTACCAGATGTAGCTAACAAATTTTACTTTGATCCTGCCGCAGGCGTTAATTTTATTTACCGAAACGCAATGCTAGGAGCTTCGCTTTACCATATTAACCGACCAGATGAATCTTTTAGCGGTACGCCAGCTCGCCTGCCAATGCGCATTGCCATAAACGCAAGTTTTAAAATGCCTTTAAGCCAAGGATTGGATTATTTAGATGATGATGGCTCATTTTTAATTCCTTCGGTTGTGGTGTACCGACAAGGAAATGTAAATTCTTTAAGCGCCGGTGCGCAATTTAAATACCGTGGCTTTAATTCTGGAATTTGGTACCGCACCAACCAAGCCGGTGGTTCTGATGCATTGGTTTTTTCTTTAATTTTTGATGTATTTTTAAACCGCAACGATAGCGAAAAAATCCGCGTGGGCTTAAGTCATGATGCTACAACCTCTCGTATAAATTATGCTAATACCAGCGGAAGTACAGAAGTTAGCGTTGGTTATGAAAAATATTGGGAAAACAGCTTGCGCTCAAAACGGTACAATGGTTTGAGGTGTAGTAGTTTTTATTAAGGTTAAGAATTTTGAAAGTGCTATTCCAGATTGTAATCTGGAATCTGTATGGATCTAATTCGTTTAAGCGAGCGTACTGCGAACTAACCGATTATGAGCAGGCTTAAATTATTTAAACCCGACAAAAGCGAAAATCCTTTTACCCCTCACTTTAGTGAATTTTAGGGTAAAAGATTGTAGCGGATGGCGGGACCAAAGTAGCGATGAAACACGATCAATGGTTTTCGAAAAAATATCTAATACGGTAAAAACCTTGCCCTAAAACCGGTGTTTGTTATTAAAATAATATTATCGAAATTAGTTTCGAGATCTACAAACTATGTCGAACATTTTAGAAGGCGCCCATTTAATTACGCAGGGCGAAGTAAACAAATTTTTATTGGCCACACTTTTATGCGGTTTAATTGGTGTTGAACGAGAATTTAGAAATAAACAAGCCGGCTTAAAAACCATGATTATGATTGGTTTGGGCGCTACGTTATTTACCATTCTGTCTGTTAAAATTGGGCATTCCAGTCAGGATAGGATTGCTTCGAACATTGTAACGGGCATTGGCTTTTTAGGTGCAGGTGTTATTTTTAAGGAAGACAACCAAGTTAAAGGCCTAACCACGGCCTGTGTTATTTGGATTGTGGCCGCTATTGGAATGGCCATTGGTGGAGGTTATTACGAACAAGCTATTGCCGTTACAGGCGTGGTTTTGCTGGCCTTGCTAATTTTTCCTTACGTAGAGAATTTTGTAGAGCGCAAGTTTACCAAGCGTACCTATCGCATTGTTAAAAAATACGAGAACGAAAGCCTCGACATTTACGAAGAATCAATTCGTACCTCGAGATTGAAGCTTCACAGAGGTAAGCAAGAATTGGCAAACGGCATTATTAGCGGCACTTGGACAGCGATTGGCAGCCCCAGAAACCACAAAAAGTTTGTAGACAAAATGCTTAGAGATACGAAAATTATTGCGTTTGACTTTTAATCAGTTGATTTTAAATACCAAAGCGTGTTGCAATTTTTTTGTAGAGGCTGATAAATGAATTGTTACATTATTATTCAGTTGCGTCCATTTGAGCTTTTCTTTTACGCCTAATAAATTTATGGTTTTAGCAGTTTTAGGTAACCCTTTTAAGTTTATTTTTAAAGGTAGAGAAGCATTTTCCTCCAATAAATAAATCGCGTAAACACTTCCATCCTTTGTAGTGGTGTAGCAAACATTATCTTGCTTGTAAGGAGCGATTGGTTTGCTGGCGTAAATGGCTTCTTTGTTAACGTCCATCCATTTTCCTATTCCGGCTAAACGATCAATAACGGCATCGGGAAAAGTGCCGTCTGGCTTAGGGCCAACATTTAAGAGGAAATTCCCGCCTTTGGCAACCACATCTACGAGTAAGTGCACCAGCTTATTTACAGTTTTGTATTTATCGTTTGGCACATACCCCCAGGCTTCGCCCATAGTCATACAGGTTTCCCAAGGATAATCCAATGGTTTTTCGGGCACTTTTTGTTCTGGCGTTTGATAATTTTCGTACTCGCCATGTACCGTTCTATCTACCATTATTAAACCGGGCTGCTTAGCTCTGGCCATCTTGGCAATACTCGGCATATCTATATCTTGATCCCAAGCTGGAATTGGGGCACCCCAAGAAAGCACTTCGGCATTTACGGTTGCTTTTGGCCTAACCCAACCACCGTCTAACCATAAAATATCTATGTTGCCATAGTCGGTCATTAGTTCTGCTAGCTGTTTATGGGTAAAATCTTTAAAATCTCTCCAGCGTTGCGGATGCAAACGGATATCGTAATTATTGTTACGATCTGGGGTAGCATAGCGTGGCCACCAATAATTTTCGTTATGCCAATCTGGTTTCGAAAAGTAGGCGCCAATCATAAAATCCTTTTTTCTAAAAGCCTCAAAAACTTCTTTAGTAATATTGGCTTTAGCGTTTGTTGAAAAGGGAACTTCTTTAGCCGTTATTTTATAATCAGATTGTTTGGTATCAAACATGGCAAATCCATCGTGGTGTTTAGTAGTAAAAACTACATATTGCATTCCTGCTTGTTTGGCATACGCCGCCCATTGATCAGGATTAAACTTAACCGGATTAAACTGTTTATTTAGATTAAAATACCATTTTTTGTATTCGTCGTAATTAACCGTGCTATCTCTAGGTATCCAATCTGCATCTTCAGAGTTAATGCTCCATGATTCTACAATTCCGGGTACGCTGTAAATCCCCCAGTGCATAAACAAGCCAAATTTTTTATCTCCCCATTGGGATAATTTTGCCCTTACCTTTTCATCCGCAGGTGCGGTATAAGTTTGGGCAATCGCAAAGTTGCATAACAATAAAAAAAGGATAGTTACTTTCCTCATCTACCTAAACTAAATTTAATTGGGAAATTATATTTTACACGCACTGGCAAACCTCTTTGAATACCCGGTTGCCATTTCGGAGAATCAATTAACACCCGCCTTGCCATATCGTCTAGCGACGGAAATAAAGGGTTTAATATCAATATATCCGTTAACTTGCCGTCTTTGTCAATTACAAAAGATAGTGCAACGCTTCCTGAAATTCGATTTGCAATTGCGTCCTTAGGATACCTTATTGATTTCCCCACGTATTTATAAAATTCGTTAACATCGGTCTTATATTTTGGCGGAGTAGATAAAGTTGTGTAAGGGTAGCTAACACTATCTTTAACACTCTTTCCAGACAAGAATTTACCCGCGTCGTAAGATTCTTCATAACTTGATTTCCCCGAACGGTAGCTGCCAAACCAAGTGCCGTTTTTAAGGCCATTCAAATAATCACCTTCTTCAACAAGTTCATCGTCGGCCTTACCAGAAATTTCTATAGCTCGTCCGTTTCCATCTTTAACCAAAACTTTCCCTAAAGAATCTGCAAAGAAGATCAACTTACCTTCAGGCTCATTTAAAGCTTGCATCGTATTTAAGCCTGATGGTTTTTTATCATCTTTATCGGTTAGTAAATAATCGAATTGCTTTTTCATTTTTCCGTTCCGGAAATAAAAATAAGCACTTCCAGATGGCCTCCCATTTTCATAATTAACGATACCTTCTCTTGAACCATTGTCGAAATAGGTAATTACTGCTCCTTCAAAAACTAAAAATGGTTCAAAAGCAGAAACTTTCCCGATTGTTTTTTTTTCGCCATTTTTATGATATTCATGCACTACAAAATTCGTTTCACCGGAATCAGGCTCTTGGATAACTCGGATAAAATCTGCATCATCCCGATGTGCAACTTGCCTATTATCGTTTTTCAAAAAATAAACATTTTGCTTTTTTTGCTGCGCTAGAGAAAATGAAACCGACAGTAGAAAGCAAACTGAGAACATCAATGATTTCATCACAAAAGGGATTGTTTTCGACGAATATAACCATTAATTAAATTATTTTAAGCTCAATGAAACGAATAATTTAAATACATAAATATCGCTAAAAGTATATAGCTTTGTTTATCATGCAAAAGGAACAGATTTCGGTTTTTGATATTTTTAAAATAGGTATTGGACCATCTAGCTCGCACACTTTAGGTCCGTGGAGAGCAGCACAACAGTTTACTAACTTGCTTAGTGCAGATGGTTTATTGGGCGATGTTGTACAAGTAAAAATACTTTTGTACGGCTCTTTGGCTAAAACAGGCAAAGGCCATGGAACAGATATTGCCATTTTATTGGGCTTAACTGGCGGCGACCCGGTAACTTTTGATGTGAACGCCATTGACAGCACCATTGCAGTAATAAAACAGAGTGAAAAACTAACACTTGGTGGCAGTCATGAAATCAACTTTTCTTATAATGATGATTTGATTTTCCTATTCATGGAAAGTCTTCCCTTTCACCCAAATGCAGTTACGTTTCAAGCATTTTTAAGTTCTGGCAAAGCATTTTCGGCCACTTATTACTCTATTGGTGGTGGCTTTGTAGTAAAAGAAGGAGAAAATGGAAGCGAAAAAGAACAAGTAGATCTTCCTTTTCCCGTAGAAAAGGCAAGTGAGCTTTTACACTGGTGTTTATCAACCGGCTTAAAAGTAAGCGAAGTGGTAATGGAAAACGAAGCTGCTTGGCGCAAGGAATCAGAAACTAAAAAAGGAATACTTCAACATTTCCAGGTTATTAAAGAGTGTATTTATAGAGGCTCGCACACCGGCGGTTTTTTACCTGGCGGATTGGATGTTGCCCGTAGAGCACAAAAACTAAATCAGCGCTTAATAAAAGGTCAAACTTATACCGATTATGATAGCTGGGTTTTGGCAATAAGAAATGGCGGAAATGGTTTCAACTATATTTTAGATTGGGTGAGCTGTTTCGCTTTAGCCGTTAATGAAGAAAATGCTGCTTTTGGTCGCGTAGTAACAGCACCTACCAATGGCGCAGCTGGTGTTATACCTGCTGTTTTGCAATACTTTATTACTTTTTGCGACGGTTATGACGAGGAGAAAATCATCCAGTTTATTGCATGCGCATCAGAAGTAGGCAGCATATTTAAAAAGGGCGCAACAATCTCGGCTGCAATGGGTGGTTGCCAAGCAGAAATTGGCGT
Source organism: Pedobacter namyangjuensis (assembly GCF_003313325.1). GTDB lineage: Bacteria > Bacteroidota > Bacteroidia > Sphingobacteriales > Sphingobacteriaceae > Pedobacter > Pedobacter namyangjuensis. The sequence goes on from NZ_QMHQ01000004.1 coordinate 401,430, forward strand.
ATCATCTGCAATGGCAGCAGCCGCATTAACCGAGTGTTTAGGTGGTTCTCAGCGACAAGTATTAATGGCTGCGGAAATAGCTATGGAGCATCATTTAGGTTTAACCTGCGACCCGATTGGTGGTTTGGTGCAGATCCCTTGCATAGAGCGCAACACCATGGGCGCAATTAAAGCAATTACCGCTAGTCAGTTAGCATTGCAAAGCAACCCTGATAAGGCTAAAGTAAGTTTAGATGCGGTGGTAAACACCATGTGGGAAACTGCTTTAGATATGAATTCTAAGTACAAAGAAACATCAGATGGTGGCTTGGCAACAAATATACCGCTGAGTTTGCCTGAATGCTAGTGTAGTTGGTAAGGTTTTTAGTTTTTGATATGGTTAGTGGACTTACAACCTAAAATAACCCCGAATAATTTAAAACGGCAAACCAAATTGCAGTGGTTGCAAATGCCAAAACAATACCTACACCTATAACCAAATTTGCAAGTTTCGGATTTAGGTTATACTGATCGGCAATAATACCAGAGGTAAGTAATGTTGGCATTGCTGCTTCGAAAATGGCAATCTTCGGTATCATTCCTTTTAGGCTAAAGGCAACAGCAATTAACGTAATTATTAGAGGTGCTAAAAACAGTTTATAAAGTAGAGCAAAGCTGATATGTTTGATCTCGCTAAACCAACCACCAAACCTTAACTGCAAGCCTACAGAAAATAATGCTAAGGGACCGACTGTTGAGGCAAGCTTATCGAACAACGGGTCTAAAGCCGAAATATCTACAAATTTTGGCAAGGTTAATGCCAACACACAACCCCAGATTGGCGGAAAAGTAAGCACTTTTTTAAGTACCATTTTTGCTTCCAGCTTTTGGTTTTGAGACGAACGTATTGCAACTACAATCCCAATTGTTGCCAGCAACATAAATGTTATTTGATCGCAAATAATGGCAATGCCGATTTCCTTTTCGCTGAAATAGGCCATAATTAACGGAAAACCGATAAAAGATGTGTTGCTTAAGCTACTGGTAAGTTTTAATCCGCCCTGCGTTGCCTTACTTAATTTTTTATTGCTAAACGCGTAAAAGGTAATGTACAACCAACCACAACACCAAATAATGATAGGCGAAAGTGCTGGCAACAAAAGTTCGGAGGTAAATTGAATATGTGGCAAATACTTAAACGATACCGCTGGCAAGGCAATATTAATAATCCACGCATTAATGCCTTTGTGGGCATCTTTCGGTAGCTTACCGGATTTGCGAAAATAAATTCCGGCAAGAATACACAGCCCTATTAGAATAAAATTTGCCATATTTTGGGCAAAGATACCACAAGTTTAAATCTGTTGACGAGCTTTAATAGCCAAATATTTATTAACCACATTTACCGTTAAATTTTCTGGCGCAGTTAACAAACTTAATATGCCATGTTTCGCCAGTTCCTTTACCATCTGTTTTTTCTCAAAGGCAAATTTTTCGGCAATGGTTTTAATGTAAATTCCCTCAACATCTTTTGCCGGTTCTTCGCTAAGCGATTTGAGCGAGGTGTTTTCGAAAAAAACGACCAACAGCAAGTGATATTTTGCAATCCTCTTTAAAAATGGCAACTGTCTTTCTAAAGCACTCATACTTTCAAAGTTTGTAAAAAATACAATTAAACTCCGTTGTTTAATGGTTGCTCTTACACTTACAAAAAGAGCTTCCATATCTGTTTCCAGATAGCGGGTTTTCTCTTTGTAAAGCACTTCCATAATTTTGTTCAACTGCGTTGGTCGTCTATCGGCAGGCACCACTTTCCCAGTTTTCTCTGCTATTGTCATCAGCCCGGCTTTATCTTGTTTAACTAAGGCAACACTGCTTAAAATCAAACTTGCGTTTATTGCATAATCCAGTAAAGACAATCCATCGAAAGGCATTTTCATCGCCCTAGATTTATCTATAACACAATAAATATGTTGAGCTTTTTCATCGGTGTACGAGTTTACCATTAATTCGCTTCTTCGGGCAGTCGCTTTCCAGTTAACCGTTCGATAATCGTCACCAGGAACATAGGTTTTAACCTGATCGAACTCCATGCTATGCCCAATTCTACGCATCTTTTTTATGCCAATATCCGTTAGCCTATTAGATACTGCTAACAACTCGTACTGGCGCAACTTTAAAAAAGACGGATATACGGGTACCGTTTTTTGGTTGGCGACGTTTAAACGCCTGCTTAAAAAACCTAAAGGCGATTTCACATAAATCCTGGTAATGCCAAAATCGTATTCGCCGCGTTTGGTTGGCCTTAAGTTATAGGTAATTATTTTTTGCTCACGCGATGAAAGATTTACCGAAAACCACAAATCCCGTTTTTGAAATTGAAACGGAATTTCATCTATAATCCCCACCGTAATTGGGAAATTGTAGAAATTTTCCAAGTATAATTTTACCTCGTTATCATCACCATTACTTAAACGTTCTGGCACATCTCTACGCAGAAAAATTGTTTTTTGGGTACGATAAAGTAACAGCAGATCTATTACAACAAGTACCAGAACAGCATAAAACGCGAAGTAGGGAATATCGCCTAAAAACGGCATGAAAAAAGAAAATAAAAACAACACCACGCATACGCCAAGAGCGATAAATAGCCGGGCACCTAAAAACAGGTCTGTATAATATTTTCTAAACAGTTTTTTCATATCAATTATCTTCGAGGCGAAGCAATTTTTTGTATTTCGTTATGCTCAGCTTGGCTAGGCATCGTAATGCGCCAATTATTACGCTTTAAGATTCCCACCTCCGTGGGAATGACGAAACTTAAAGTGACTCCAGTATATTTACCTTGGCACTTCTATTTTTTTAATAATCTGTGCTACAATATCTGCTGTGGTTACACCTTCCATTTCCTTTTCGGGGCTAAGCATTATCCTGTGCGCCAAAACTGGTGCGGCAACCTTAACGATATCATCCGGTGTAACAAAATCTCTTCCTGCCATTGCAGCTATTGCTTTTGCGCCGTTAACAATTGCCAACGAAGCACGCGGTGATGCACCTAAATAAAGCGATTTGTTGTTACGCGTTTCATGTGTTATTTGCGCTGCGTAAGCCAATAACTTTGGCTCAACAAAAAGTGCTTTAATGGTTGCTCGCAAAGCGATTACTTGTTCTACAGAAAGCACGGGCTTTACTTCATTTAACTGAACCTCGGTTTTCTGCTGATGTTGGTTTGTTAAAATGGCGATTTCTTCTTCCAACGATGGATATTTTACTTCGATTTTAAATAAAAACCTATCCAACTGCGCCTCTGGCAAACGGTAAGTTCCCTCCTGCTCCACAGGATTTTGCGTAGCTAAAACCATAAAAGGCTCTTCCAATTTGTAGGTACTTCCATCAACCGTTATCTGGCGTTCCTCCATGGCTTCGAACAAGGCAGCTTGGGTTTTTGCAGGTGCACGATTAATCTCATCTACCAAAACAATATTGCCAAAAATTGGCCCTTTTCTAAATTGGAATTCTGTTGTTTTCGGGCTAAAAACAGCCGTTCCAATTACATCGGATGGCATTAAATCAGGCGTAAATTGTATACGGGAAAAATCTGCACTAATACATTTAGCCACCAGCTTAGCACTAAGTGTTTTTGCCACACCCGGTACACCTTCAATTAACAAATGTCCATCGGCCAATAAACCTGCTATTAAAAGGCCTATGGTATCTTGCTGACCAACAATTATTTTCCCTAAGGCACTTTTGATATCGGCAACCGCAGCGCTTAGTTGGGTTAAATCCGTTCTTTGGTTAAACATTTCGGCTTGTTCCATATTATCGGTCTTGTTTATAAAATTGTTCAATCACTTTGTTTAAATCAATTAATTCTTGATCGTTTATACTATTAGAAACGTTAACGTAGCTCATCTGCATAAAAAGCGCCTCTACCGTTTCGGCATTTGCCCCGGTTGTTTTTAATAGGGAATTTTTGAATTCCTGGTTAATTTCTGAGGTTTTTAGTTTGTATTTATTTCTAATGTAGGATAGCAAATACGTCAATTTTTTATCGGCAATATCTTTGTTATTTCGTTGTTGATAGTAAACCCTGCCCACTACCTCAACAAATTCTGCCGTTGTATTTTTAAGTGGGGCACTTATAGGTATTATTCTTTGTCGGCGTTTTATTTCAAACAGTACAAAAGCCACTAAACTAAATAATGCAATGTAATAAGCCCAGCGTAACTGGTCGTAAGCAAAGAAAACCCTTAATACCGATTTATTATTTTCATTCAGTCGGGTAAAATACTCGTTCCAAATTAGATGTTCGCTATCTGGCAGATAAGAAAGCGCTCTAGAAGCATAAGCCAAACCATCATCTTTTAACAAACTGTAATTGGTTAACAACTGCGGATTTGGCAAAATAAACAATGAGCCTTTGCCAAATTTATAGCGCACATAATTCGCGTTTTCACCATCGCGTTGCCCAAGTACAATGGCTTTTGCAGTATCGATAGAGGTGAAATATTGTTCTGCCAGACCTTTTTCAAAATAAAAATCTATTTCTCTTTTTAAAGACGGACTTACGAAATTTACTGGATATTTCCTTCCTCTTGAGCTACCGAAACTAGTACTTATATCTAATTTTAAGCTATCTAATAAAACACCTTTTATAGTGTAAGATGCCAAGAAAATATTATTCCCAGCCTGCATATATTTGAGCATTTGTTCGTAATCAACCTCCTCAACCTTAATACTAGATCCAATAATTAACAATGTCGATTTTCCCGAATCTGCATCTTTTATGGTATTATAAATTGGCTTTTGTACCGCCTTAATCTTCGCCCTCGGAAAAATATCGTTAATACGCTGTCTGAGTATAAAAGTGCCAAATGGAATTTTATCCTCAGTTAAGTAGGTAGCTCTCCAATCTGTTGCTTTGGGTTTAAAAATTTGCACCATAATGTAGCAAATCATTAAAGCGCCACCAATAAACAAATATCTTTTCAATCCTTTCATAACTGCTTATTAAATTGGTTAAAAGATTCATTTATTGGCTCGAAGCTTTCTTTATCTATATAAAAATCGCCGTACCATATGTATTCGAACCGCAGCGTAAGATCTGCAAAATCGGTTTTATGCTCTTCCGTTAACTCAGCAATATAAGTCTGATTTGTTTTTTCCGGTTGCCAATTGATTAAATTTCTATCGGTTAATTGTTTTAAGGTTTTAAGGTAAAGTAAACGTACCGCAAGGCGATAATTGCCATTACTTATGGCATTCTCCAAATGATCTTCGAAATCTATCTCGTGGATATTTTCTAAACTTTCTTCATACGGAATGTCTACGGCCTTAGACTTTCCTGTCAAGAATTTCAAATCCAACCCGAAAATTTTCATCACTATAAAAACGATTAGCGCAACGGCCACGGTAATAGAGGCATATTTTAAGAAAACCAAAAAACCGGTGTTAGGCAAACGTTTTCCGCCACCAGAAAAAAGCCTTTCAAACCATCGGCCGACGGCCATCCAAAACCTATCCCACCAGCTAAGCCCTGCAGGGGTTACATCATCATAAATAAAATCACGTTGTTTGCTGTACTCGTTTACAGCTTGCTCATCAATTTGCTTTATAGTTATTTTACTGCTATCAGTAATAAGCGTCGCTTTTTTTATCGAATCTTTCTTTACATTTTCTTTTTGTATGGCGGTTGCATTCGCATTAAATGCAAATAATAAAAAGACAACAAAAGCAAGCAAAAATCGCATTTAGTATTCCTCTGGGATGTTTTCTGTAGGTACTGTATTGTCTTGCCGACCTAAATTGTTAATTCGGCTCAACAGCCCTCCACTTTCAGCTCTTTCGGCCAGATTGTAATATAAAAGTGCGCCTGAAATTATTGGAATAGTCATTACGAATAATGCTAAATATTGCCCTAGCGAAACCACTATTGCGTAGGTTTTTGTAATAGGTTGCTCTAAGTGCGTAAAGGCACTTATCATGGCAATTACGTAAGCCGGGATATTTATTACGAAGCTGGCAAAACTGGTTATGATAAGGATAACGATTATCGTTGCAAAAGTAATCCACCAATTGTCTTTTGTAAGCTTAAACGATCTTGTAAAAGAATAACCAAAAGATCCGTTTTCCATAATCATTATAGGGAAAAACAAGGTAAAGGCTGGCAGAATATAAAATCCCGGAATTAGGCATAGAATAAAACCTAATACGAAAAATATCGTCATTACAAATCCGCTTCCCATCATTCTTAAAAAGTAGTATTTGTAATATGCCCATACTTCTGCAACAGACGGCGGTATATTACCCTTGCGAATGTATAGAGAGATATAGCTTAATACCGTTGTGTATAACGAGGTGTAAATAAGTATAAAAAACAATAGGATAAAAAGATATTGCAAACCATACCGATAAAACATAGAAAAGGGAGAGTTACCATAAACCTTAGTAATGCTCATCGGGTCTGACATATCCTTGCTCATCTGTAGCTGCTGAACCAGTGTACTTGCCAAACCTGCAAGTATAAAAATACCGCATAGGTAAATGATACATTTAAAAAGTGGTTTAAAATTCTGCTTTATAAATAAAAATGTATCGCCAATGATATCGCCGAATTCCCGTAACTTTCTAAATTCTACTGCTTGTTTCATATAATTGATTGCGTTCGTTTATTTAAAATAATTGGATAAAGCACCACATACCAAACCATAAAGGCTAACGAGCCCGCAAGAATGGAAATACTTAACCAAATTGGCATATTGGTATGGCGTGTAATAAAGCTTTCGAAAAAGGCAGCCAAAACTATGATGGGCACCAAGCCTACTGCAATTTTTATGGCATCTTTGGCGCTATTTTTAAAAGCTACCATTCTGGTAAAAGTTTTAGGGAAAAGTAAACCATGGCCTAACACTAAACCTGCGCCGCCGGCAACAATGATTGCTAATATTTCTAAAGTACCGTGTATCCAAATAACTAAAATAGATTCGGCACCTAAACCTTTACTAAAAAAATAATATTCAAAAGCGCCTAACATAATTCCGTTTCTCAGAATGATAAAAACAGGCATTATGGAAAATAAAACACCGCTTACCACTGTTAAAAAAGTTACCCAAAGGTTATTGGTGGCGATATGAAACATCATACTAAGTTCGCCTTGCTTTTTGTAAACACCAAATGGATCGCCTTTGGCAATGTTCTCATTGGTCATGTTTACATAGCCATCGCCCAATATTAACCTTAAAAAAGTGTCATCATACATTGCAGAGAGTACACCGATACTTGCAGAAAGTATAAAAAATATAAACGAATACAATATCTGCCTTCGGTATTTGAAAAAAAGAAGAGGTAATTCGTATTTCCAATAGATTACAAAACGTCCTTTTTTCTCCTTTTTGTTTTTGTAAAGTGCCTGATGTAATAGCGAAGCTATGCCGTTTAAGTACGCTGTCGTTTTTGAGTTGGGATAAAAAGTTTTGGCGTAGGCTAAATCATTCGTTACATCAATAAACCGTTCAGCCAGCTCATCTGGGTTATGTGTTTGCAGAGCTTCGTAGCGCTTCCATTTTTCAGAATTTTGCTTTACAAAAAGCGCCTCTCTCATATTAAAATAATCTTTTTTGATTTTAAATTTCCGTTAAAATAAAACATTTTTTCTATTAGTCAACAAAAAATAAAAAAGCTATTATATTTGAAATTATGGAGACAGTAAAGGTTAACACCAGCCAACATATCGACATCGACTATCCAGTTGCCGGTTTAGGAGAGCGAATTGTAGGCAAATTGATAGATCATGGGATATTTTTTGGTGTGGTGGTACTTTACATGGTTGTAATGGGCTTTACCAAAATGATCCAAAACGATAGCATTTTTGCTATATCAGCGATTGTACTTTACGCAGTTGGTTTTGTTTTTTACGATTTGCTTTGCGAAATTTTCATGAACGGCCAAAGTATTGGCAAGAGAGTTATGAAAATTAAAGTCATCAGCCTTGATGGCGCACAAGCATCGTTGGGGCAGTACTTTATTCGCTGGATTTTTAGGATTATAGACTTCTCTCCGCTAACGGCATGGCTAGGTGGTTTTATTTGTGTGGCGGTATCTGAAAAAAAACAACGTATTGGCGACATTGTGGCCGGCACAACCGTAATTAAAACCGTTCCGAACACTAAAATACATAACATTGCCTTCCACCCTGTTGCAAATGATTACGTGCCCACTTTCGAAAATGTGCATTTGCTAAATGACAGAGATATAGAATTGGTACACGAGGTATTATCAACCTATTACAAAACGCAAAATGCTACCTTGATTTTTGAAATGGCTAATAAACTGACCAATCATTTAGGCATAACGCAAGTTCCTAGCGGGATGAATGAATTGGATTTTTTACGTGTTATTTCAATGGATTATAACCAGGTTACTTCAAGAGCGGTGTAACTATTTTACCGCATTAACCACCGCAGGGGCAACTTTTTTAGCCCAATCTAAATACATTTTACCAGAGGGATGCAGACCATCCGCAGCGATTAAAGTTGCATCTGTAGCCGCATTTCTAGAACCTGGCGTTATGTCTGTGTAACTAATACCCATTGTCATAGTTTCGGCTCTGTTAATCGCGTTAAAGGCATCAATCTCTTCGGCAATAACTTTAGCATTCCTACCGCTTTGTTTTGCAAAAGGTGTTACACCCCAATCTGGTATAGAAACTACAAAAACCCTCTTTTTATCGCCTTTGGCAAAAGCAATTGCTGTATTTAGCAACTCGACAAACTCTTTTTTGTATAGTGCTTGAGAATCGCCTCTATATTGGTTATTTACACCAATCAACAAGGTTACTATATCATATTTAGCGGTTAGGTTTTCAGCTTTGATTGCAGTTTGCAGTTCGCCGGTCGTCCATCCTGTTCGAGCAATAATTTTTGGTTCAGAAACCATACTTAGATTAGCTGCTTTTAATTGCGCAACGAGCTGATATGGAAAAGAATCCATTTGCTGAACGGACTCTCCAATGGTGTAAGAGTCGCCAAGTGCTAAATAAGTTAATCCAGTTGTAGAACTACCTGCAGTTGGTGCAGGAATAGAAAAATTTTTTACCATTGCTTGTTCAGATTTTTTTCCGCAAGCCAATAATAAGAATAATGAAAAGAAAATTGCGCTAAATTTCATAAATGAATTTACGCAAAAAGACTTAACACAGATTTAAATCAACTGCATTTTAAAAAGCGAGGCGATATGGTTTTTCAGTTTATCCTTTACTTCATCCATATTTAATTTCCTGCCTATTTCACGCTCCATAGAGGTAACATCCTTATCGTCTATACCGCAAGGAACAATATTTTTAAAATAGGCTAAATCGGCATTTACGTTAAAAGCAAAACCATGCATGGTTACCCATCGACTGCAACGAACGCCCATTGCACAAATTTTTCGAGCTTTTTCATTATCGGCGTCCAACCAAACACCGGTATAACCCTCATACCTTCCAGCTATAATGCCATAATCGGCCAAGGTTAAAATTACTGCTTCCTCTAATGTTCTCAGGTAAAGATGTATGTCGGTAAAAAAATTGTCTAGATCTAAAATTGGGTAACCAACAATTTGCCCCGGACCGTGATAAGTAATATCTCCACCACGATTAATTTTATAGTAAGTGGCCTGTTTTTCTAACAAACCTTGCTCATCTAAAAGCAAATTTTCTGGCTTACCACTTTTACCAAGCGTGTAAACATGTTTATGCTCGTTAAAAATCAGGTAGTTTGGCGTAGGCTCGTTGGTGTTTTCAGTTCTGTTTTTACCTTTTAGCGCTACAGTTCCGTTAAAAATTTCCTCTTGCCTATCCCAAGCATCTTGGTAATCGGTTAAACCCCAATCTATAAACTTAACGTCTTTGTTCATTTTATGAATTTAGGCAACAACATAACCTAGCATGTAGCCGTCTTTTGTTTTAAAATAGTTAACCGTTAATTCCCTTGTTCCGGCAGGCAATTCAACCAAAGCTTGCAAACTACCTTCTTCCTTTAATTTAAACGGCTTAATGTGGATGTGCTGTTTAAACTCCAATCCTTTTTTGCCATGCCATTTGTAAATAGCCTCTTTGGCACACCAAGCCACGTATAGGCCATTGGTATTATCACCAATTTGCTTTTGGGCAAGCTCCACATCCGATAGGAATTTATGTTTAATACTCTTGATTTTCATTTTAATCAACTCAATATCAACCCCTACCTGTTTATTTTTACTAATAATAACCGAGGCGTAATCGTAAGAGTGACTTAAGGAAATATGCGTATCGGAATTTACCAAATACGGTTTCCCGTGTTCATCCATTTGGCAATCGATATAATCTTGAGTATCAAGCATCTTCCTTAGCAAAACGCGGGTACTCAACCAATGCAAAACACGTTTAGAATTGGTTAGGGAAGCAATTATATCCAGCTCATGCTGCTTAAGTTGCAAGCTAGCCAAAAGTTCGGCTTCGGTTTCCTCAATTTTCCATACAGCAAGTATGGTTTGATCATCAATATTTTTATTAAATACTACCGGCATCTCTTATTTAGAAAATCAATACAAAAGTATCTTAAATTAATCATAATTTAGCCCTAAATACTTCATAAAATGATACTTTCTGATAAACGCATCTTACAAGAAATTGATAAAGGCACCATAATTATAGAACCTTTTAAACCCGAATGTTTAGGCACAAACTCTTACGATGTGCATTTAGGCAAGTATTTAGCCACCTATAAAGACCGCGTTTTAGATGCGAAAGCACATAATACGATAGAGCATTTTGAAATACCGAAAGAGGGTTTTGTATTGCAACCGGGCACACTATACCTTGGCGTTACGCTAGAATATACCGAAACACATGCCCACGTGCCTTTTTTAGAAGGCAAAAGCAGTACCGGTCGTTTAGGTATTGACATACATGCTACTGCAGGTAAAGGAGATGTTGGGTTTTGCAACACATGGACTTTAGAAATTTCGTGTGCGCAACCGGTTCGTATTTACGCAGGCATGCCAATTGGCCAACTCATTTATTTTGTGGTTGAAGGTAACATCGAAAACATGTACAACACCAAAAACAATGCTAAATACAATAATAAAACCACACGCCCTGTAGAAAGCATGATGTTTAAAAACAAATTCTAAACTAGCAACTAAATTTTAATAGTTTTATTACTTTAAAGCCTTAGGTTTTTGTAACTTAAGGCTTTAATTTTTAGCGATGAAACGAAAACTTTTAGTCCTCTTATTTACGATTGTATCCCTTTTCAGCCTCTCTGCATTTGTTAATGATGATGATCCGTTTACAGAACTGCTAAAAAAATTAGAAGAATTTTCTAAAAAATATCCTCAAGAAAAAATATATCTGCACCTAGACAAACCTTATTATGCCATAGGCGATGATATTTGGTTTAAAGCGTATGTTGTAGACAGCAGAACTTCTGCACCATCTACCATTAGTAATATTTTGTATGTAGAACTGATAAATGAAAACGACTCGGTAAAACGCCAACTTAAGTTACCTATGCAAAGCGGTATTAGCTGGGGCGATTTTAAATTAACAGATTCATTGAACGAGGGCAATTATAGAATTAGAGCCTATACCCAATGGATGCGCAACGCAGGTCCAAAGTTCTTTTTCGACAAAACCATAAAAATTGGGAACAGTTGGGCAAATAAGGTTTTTACAAAGGCTAATAACGTTTTAAGCGCAGAAGGGAATTCTCAAAAACTAAGCAGCACAGTAAAATTTACAGATAATGATGGTAAACCCTATGCAAACTGCGATGTAAACTATCAAGTTCAATTAAGCAACAGAACCATTTCAAAAGGAAAAGGAACCACTAACGCTGATGGCGAGCTAATAATTACGGCCCTAAACAACCAACCCGAAATTTATAAATCGGGGGAAATAATTGCAACGATTACTTTGCAAAACAAACAAAAAGTTAGTAAGAAAATCCCAATAAAAACTACTGCCAGTGAAACAGACGTGCAATTTTTTCCCGAGGGCGGTTCTTTGGTTGATGGTTTGCCGAGTAAGGTTGCCATAAAAGCTACTAATGCAACCGGTTTGGGTGAAGATGTAAGCGGAAGCGTAGTTGATAACGACGGCACAGAGATCATAAAGTTTGAGACCAGCCATTTAGGAATGGGCAACCTAATTCTAAATCCAATGCCAGACAAAACTTACACAGCAAAAATCACTTTCAAAAATGGCGCTGTAAAATCTCTCGCGTTACCAAAAGCAAACAAAAGTGGCTATGTTTTATCAGTTAACAATATCGATACCGCTAAAATGTCGATAAAAGTAATGATTTCTACAGATCTACTTAATAAAGGCGAGCTTAAACTGGTTGGTCACCATAACGGCGTTATCTATTTCAACACAAAAATTCCTACGGCCAAACAATTGGTTTCTGTTAGCGCACCAAAAGCAGATTTCCCATCAGGAATTGTAACGCTTACTCTGTTCTCTCCAGACAACCAACCGGCTAGCGAACGTGTTGCTTTTGTAAACAATAATGCCGACAAAATTGCTATCAATATTCCTAACGGTAATCCTAGCGATAAAAAGCGTGGAAATGTTACTTTAAATTTCAGCACTAGAAATGGACAAAAACCTGCACAAGGAAGCTTTTCTGTAGCAGTTACTAACACAGCTGCAGTAAAGCCAGATTTAGAAAATGAAAGCAACATTTTTACTTCTCTACTTCTTACTTCAGATCTAGTTGGATATGTAGAAAAACCTAATTATTACTTTATTAACAATGATGCTAAAACCAGAGCCGAATTAGACAATCTTTTGCTAACGCAAGGCTGGAGAAAAATAGATTGGAGGCAAATCTCGGCAAATACAGCTCCGGTATTTACTTATCCTGCAGAAAAAGCCATGAAGATTAGTGGCACCATTACTAAAGGTGGCAAGCCCGTTCCAAAAGGAAAAGTATCTTTATTCTCTTCTTCTGGCGGATATTTTGCCATCGATACATTGAGCGACGAAAATGGAAAATTTTCTTTTGACGATTTTGTATTTTCTGATAGCACCAAATTTGTAGTGCAGGCCCGAACCAACAAAGACAATAAAAATGTACAAATAGATTTAGATATGGTACCCGCACAATTGGTTACCAAAAACGCTAATACGGGCGATATTGAAGTAAATGTTAACGAAAGCTTGACCGACTACCTAAATCAAAGCGATAAATATTTTAATGAGATGGTTAAGCGGGGCATGTTAGAACGCACTATAATGCTTAACGAAGTAAGAATTGTAGAAAAGAAAAACCCAGCACCAAATTCTCAAAATTTAAATGGCGCTGGCAATGCCGATCTAGTAATTACTGAAAAAGATCTGCAAAATGCAATTTTACTAAGTCAATATTTACAAGGTAGAGTTGCTGGGGTACAAATTACGAACGGACAAGCATTTTTAACCCGTGCCATGGGCATGGGCGGACCAAGACCTATGCAAGTGATGTTAGATGGTATGAATATGGGTACGGAGTTTATGCTCGACGATATCGTTGTACAAGACATAGAAAGTATCGAAGTTTTAAAAAGCATAGGCAATACTGCAATTTACGGTTCTGCAAATGGTGTTTTAGTAATTACAACAAAAAGAGGCGGAAGTTCAACTGGTTATAATCGCTATGCACCGGGCATAATTACTTATAATCCAAAGGGATATTACGCCATGAGACAATTCTATTCGCCTAAATACGATGTTGCAAATACAGATACAAAACCGGATTTAAGAACAACTGTGTATTGGAATCCGCATATTGTGTCTGAAGCTAGCGGAAATGCAACCTTTAATTACTACAATACCGACGTCCCTGGTGTTTATAGAGTGGTAATAGAAGGTATAGATGCCAATGGAAATTTAGGCAGAAAAGTGTTTACATATCAGGTAAATTAAATGGTTAAAAATTTAGTTTTGTATGGGTGTATTTGCGTATTATTAGGTTTAAGCTTTAGTTTTAGCAATGAGACGCTACAAAATATCATAACAAAACTAAAGAACTACACCGCAGCAAACCCACAAGAAAAAATACACCTACAAACCGACAAACCTTACTATTTAGCTGGCGAAGATATTTGGCTAAAAACCTATATTGTAAATGCGAAGGATGATACTCCATCAGCCATAAGCAAAATAGTTTACATCGAGTTAATAGCTCCAAATAATCAAGTGGCTAAACTTCTTACCTTACCGATAGATAGCGGAGTTTCAGATGGAAACATACCGCTTCCGGACTCCCTGTTATCAGGGAATTACCGGTTACGTGCATACACGAATTATATGCGCAACTTTGATGATGCTTTCTTTTTCGAAAAATTTGTATCAATTAATAACGTAGCCAATGGTACAGAACTGGAAAATAAACAAACGGGCAATAAAATAGATGTTCAGTTTTTCCCAGAGGGAGGAAATTTAGTTGATGGCTTACGTTGCAGAGTTGGTTTTAAAGTTACAAATGAAACAGGTCTAGGAATTGATGCTAAAGGTTATATAATTGATGAAAAAGGAACGAAAATTACTACAATAAATACAGAACATGCTGGAATGGGCAGTTTTATAATTACGCCAGAAAACGGCAAAAAGTATACAGCTCTTATTGCCAACCCGAACACCTCTGAAGAAGTAAAGATCAATTTGCCGAAAATAGAGGGGAGTGGCTATAATCTATCTGTTAACGCCAACGAAGCATATGTTAGTGTAAAGCTTGGCGTTACAGCAGACAAAATTAAGCAACAAGAAATTACCCTAATAGGGCAAAATAACGGGGTTGTGTTTTACAGTTCTACAACAAACATAAATAATGCGTTAACTAGTACCATTATCGGAAAAGATAAATTCCCTACCGGCATCGTACAATTTACGGCATTTGAAAAAGACAAGCCCATAGCAGAGCGAATAATTTTTATAAATCATAAAGACCAAATCCAAATTAGGGTCGAGAAAAGCAAAACTTTACATGCCAATCAATTTCTATTTGATGTATTTGTTACGGATGCAAATCAAAATCCTTTAGACGGAAATTTCTCGGTATCGGTTCTAGATGCAGATAAAGTACAATTTAACGAAGATGACGAAACCACTATCCTCTCGAATCTTCTTTTAACATCAGACATTAAAGGATTTGTTGAGCAACCAAATTATTATTTCAACGATATAAATCCTGATAAGGAAAAACACTTAGACAATTTATTGCTAACACAAGGCTGGAGAAGATTTATCTGGGAAGATGTAATTGCCGAACAGTGGAAGAGCTTAGTGTTTGCTCCAGAAAAAACACTTTCTTTTACAGGCCAAGTAGTTAATCTAAGCAACAAGCCCGAACCAAACGCGAAGGTAACTTTATTTTCTGCTACAAATGGGTTCGATTTAATTTTAGACACTATAGCAGATGTAAAAGGAAATTTTGTTTTTGATAGATTGGACATTCCAGATACTGTTCAGCTTTTTGTGCAAGCAAAAACAAGTAATAATTTAAAAACGGTAAAAGTTGTCATGGATGATTTTCCATCAATTTCTACACGTAGTTTTATTGGTAAACCCTTTACACTAGATGCCTTTTTAAACAATGCAAAAGAACAAAACCTTAACACTACAGGCTTTAGCGGAGATGGCATAAAGCTAAAACAAGTTACCATAGCGCAAAAAAAACAACTAAAACCAATTGTAAATGTTGCAAATTCTAAAAATAGAAACGGCTCTGCAGATTATGTTTTAGCGAAGGATAAAATTGAATATCAAACCGGCTCTATCTTTGATATTTTTAACGCCGGCGTGCCAGGACTGATGATGTACAACGGATATATTGTAAAGAGTGTGATGAATACTGTTTCGATGGCACCTAATTTTAAGGGTAAACGCCAACCAGTGTTAATATTATTAGACGGCTCCGAAACGGAACAGGTAGAACTTACCAGAATGCCCGCATCAACTGTAGAGGGAATTGAAGTTCTAGTATCCAATTATAACACAGCCGTTTACGAAAATGGCTATTGGGGAGTAGTAATTATTACTACAAAATCTGGCGCAATTGACCATAAAACCGATGTGCGATTTAAATCTTATAATATTGTAAAAACAAACGCCAAAGGTTTTAGTGCAAAAAAAGAGTTTTATGTGCCAAAAGCGATCCCTTTAAAAGATAACACTAAAACCAAAACAGACTTCTTTACAACGCTTTATTGGAACCCTCATTTTACTTCT
The DNA here is from genome assembly GCF_003313325.1 of Pedobacter namyangjuensis. Taxonomy (GTDB): domain Bacteria; phylum Bacteroidota; class Bacteroidia; order Sphingobacteriales; family Sphingobacteriaceae; genus Pedobacter; species Pedobacter namyangjuensis. Next base: position 417,643 of record NZ_QMHQ01000004.1, read on the forward strand.
AATGTAAATGGAAAAGGCACTATAATAATGCAATCAGTTTCTGCAAAAAAATACCGGTTTATTATAGAAGGTTTTGACGTAAATGGTAATATTGGAAGAAAAGTATATCATTATCAAACATCCAATTTTTAAAAATTTAACATATGATTATAAAACTCAAGGTTAGTATCTGCACTACGCTTATTTTTCCTTTACTTTTTTTGTTTGCTGAAGAAACACCCCTTGAAAAACTAGTAAAGCACATATCAAAACTCACCTCCAGTTATCCACAAGAAAAAATTCATATCCACACAGATAAACCTTACTACGTGATGGGCGAAGAAATTTGGTTGAAGACATACTTAGTAACCGCAGAAAAAAATGAGCCTTCTTATTTGAGCAAGATATTGTACGTTGAGTTGGTTGACAAAAATAATGTAATAAGAAAAAAGCTTACTTTACCTGTAGAACATGGCCGGGCAAAAGGCAACATGCTTTTACTTGACTCTGTCTCCTCAGGTAACTTTAGGCTGAGAGCTTACACAAATTACATGCGTAACTTTGGCGAATCTTTCTTTTTTGAAAAACAGATAACAATAGGAAAAGTTGCGGAAGAAACTATAGCAAATAAACCCGCTTCAAAAAAGCCAGAATTAGACGTGCAATTTTTTCCAGAGGGAGGAAGCTTAGTTAACGAAATAAGAAGCAAAGTTGCCTTGAAAGCCTTAACCAATGACGGTTTGGGTGCTCAAATAACCGGTTACATTGAGAATCAAAATAAAGAAAAAGTAGCTACATTTGAAACCACACATGCGGGAATGGGTGTTTTTGCACTTTTGCCAAAACCGAACGAAAGCTATAACGCTGTGGTCTCGCTTCCCAATGGAGAAACTAAATTTTTTAAGCTTCCGCAAAGCAAAAATTCGGGTCAAACCTTAGCTGTAAATCTTCATAACGACGAAGTCTCTATTAAAATATCGAATAGTAAAAATCTGCTAAATCAAGATGAATTTTACGTTTTGGCGCAAGCCAATGGAGTAGTCTATACATCTTTCAAAAGCATTGCAGACAATCAAAATATAGTTACAACGATACCAAAATCTAGTTTCCCAAATGGTGTTGTACATTTTACATTATTTAATAAGGAATTTTTACCCCTAGCAGAGCGTTTAGTTTTTATAAATCATCAAAACACTTTAAAATTCGATTTAGAGAAACAAACCATTTCCGACACGTTGAATTCGAAGTCGGTATTAAATCTTTTTGTTACAGACGGCAACGCAAATGCGGTGGATGGCAATTTCTCCGTATCTGTTACAGATGCAGCAAAAGTTCCGATTGATGAGGACGATGAAACAACTATAATCTCAAACTTATTATTAACATCTGATTTACGCGGATATATTGAAAAACCAAATTACTATTTCAATAATATTAACGACGAAAAAGTGGCTCAACTTGATGCCTTAATGCTAACGCAGGGTTGGAGAAGATTTAATTGGAAGCAACTAACGGCATTTGAAGAACCAAAAATTTCTTACCGTCCAGAGCAAAGTTTAGAAATTACTGGAACGATAACCAACCTTGCCGGCAAACCTAAGGAAAATGCCAAAGTATCTGTCTTTTCGAACACCAAAGGATTTTCTTTTATGTTAGATACTCTTAGCGACGCAACGGGAAATTTTGTGTTTGATCGACTAGACATTCCAGATAGCGTTTCCCTGATTCTCCAATCAAAAGCTGAGAAGAACAATCCTAATGTAACCCTAAAGCTTAGACCCAATCCTTCGGTAGAAAACAATAAATTCCCAAACTTTAAAAAAGACCTCTCAGAATATGTCGCAGAAACTAAACTAATGTTTCAAGAACTTAACAAGCATAATTTACTACATAAAGCTATTCTGTTAAATACGGTAAAGATCGTTGGCAAAAAATATGATAAGTCTTTACTAAATGTTACAAATTCTGCTAACGCTTCTGGCGCTGCCGATGTGGTAGTAAAAAGTGATAAGCTACAGTACGAAACAAATATCCTTAATGCGCTTAGTAGAATCCCAGGTGTTTCAGTTAAAAACGGAATGGCAGTTAGAGCATCCAACAGAACGGTTTCCATTACGAGTTCTACTCCTCCACCAATGCTAATAGTTTACGATGGAGTTAAATTTGACCAGCTTCAAGATCCTAACTTTTTGTCAACTGTAAATCCTGCTGATATTGAGGGAATTGAAGTACTTATTTCTAATTACAATACCAGCATACATGGCCCTGATGGCTATTTCGGAATTATCTTCATCACCAGCAAACTTGGCAATTCTGCTTATAGAGATATTCGGACTAATACCCTTGGGTTAAAGAATTTTGGCTTTTCAGTAACAAAAGATTTTTACATACCAGCATACGAAAACCCTATGTTAACCGAGAAAATAAGGGATTTACGCAGTACAATTTATTGGAACCCAAATGTAGTTACAAATGTTGAAGGGCAAGCTTCGTTTAGTTTTTACAATGCCGAAAATCCTGGTTTGTATAGAGTAACAATTGAGGGAATGGACGCATTTGGGAATATTGGCCGAAAAGTTTTCACATACCAAGCGAAGTAGCGAAAAAGCATCGAATAATTATACCAACTAAATATTGATCTGTCATGCTTAAAATGAGAATCGGATTTTGGATGCTACTAGTTTTACAACTGATATCTTCAGTTAAAGCACAACAATTCAGTGCGATTGATATTAAATTAAAACATTTAGCAAAAGTCACATCTAATTATCCGCAAGAAAAAATTCATTTGCATTTTGATAAACCATACTATGTTGTGGGCGAAGATATTTGGTTTAAAGCTTATACCGTAACAGCCGAAAAAAATGAGCCTTCGCAATTGAGCAAAATACTCTACATTGATTTAATAGACCAGAACAAAGCCATTAGGAAATCCATAACCCTACCTTTAGAAAATGGTTTGGCTAAGGGCAATATTAATCTCGCAGATTCTTTAAACGAGGGAAATTACAGGATTAGGGCATACACCAATTACATGAGAAATTATGACAGTTCCTTCTTCTTTGAAAAAGCTATTGAAATTGGACATGTAGCAACCGAAAAAAAAACAATTGCAAAGCCCGAAAACAGCCTAAAATTTGATGCAATGTTTTTCCCGGAAAGTGGAAATCTTTTGGCCGGAGTAAGAAACAAAGTTGGCGTTAAAATAATTACCTCTAATGGCATTGGTGCTAACATGGAGGGTTACGTTGTAGATGAAAAAAATGATAAAGTAGCCTTTTTTAAAACTGAATATGCAGGAATGGGCGTTTTTGCATTTTCTCCACTAGAAAAAGAAACCTACAAAGCTGTTTTAACAACGGCAGATGGTAAAACCTCATCTTTTGCATTACCTCAAGTTTTAAGTTATGGATATAGTTTAAGTGTAAACAGCAACAATGAAAGTGTTCGTATTGGAGTATTTTGCAGCAAAAATCTAATTAATAGCGATGTTCATCTGGTAGCACAGGCAAACGGCGTAGTGCTTTCCACATTTACGGTAAAAATGGATAAGGCTGCTGTTGTGGCTAACATTCCGAAAATTATATTTCCAACGGGTATTGTGCAACTAACATTATTCGATGCAAATTTTGCCCCCATTGCCGAACGGTTGCTATTTGTTAACCACAATGACCAATTAAATATAGAATTATCAAATAGATATGAAAATGTTGCGCTGGGCAAAGCTCAAATCAGCTTAGAAGTTAAAGATAATCAGCGCAACAATATTGATGGTAGCTTTTCTGTAGCCGTAACCGATGTTAACAAAGTTGCAATAGATGAAAATGAGGAAACAACTATCCTTTCTAACCTTTTATTAACATCAGATTTGAAAGGTTACATCGAAAAACCTAATTACTACTTCAACAATGTTGATGAAAATAAATTAAGGCATTTAGACAATCTGATGCTTACGCAGGGCTGGAGAAGATTTACTTGGACGGATATAATTGCGCAGAAAGAACCAGAAATAAATTTCAGGCCTGAGCAAAGTTTCGAAATAACTGGAAAAATAACCGGCGTAAACAATAAACCAATCCCAAATGCGAAGGTTAATCTTTTTTCTACCACACCCGGATTAATACTCAACCTTGATACCATATCTGACGTAAAAGGCAATTTTGTTTTCGATAGGTTAGACATATCGGACAGCTCCTCTTTCATCCTGCAAGCAAAAACAGATAAAAATAGCAAAGCCATAAATTTAATTGCTATGCAAAAGCCTACTATCACTAATGAGATAAGAATAGGGAACACACTAGATATTGCCCCATATATTACCGCTACCAAAGAAAGATTTATAGAGCTAAGCAAATTTAACAAACTAGATAAAGGCATACTGCTAAAATCTGTAACCATAACCAGCGCCAAACCTAAAAGCAATTTAAATATCCTAAACTCTGCAAACACAAGCGGAGTTGCAGATTATGTTATTACGCAAGAAGATTTGGCTAAAGAAACAAGCATTATCTTCCCTATATCACGTGCTCCAGGTTGGCTAGGTTTAGCAAAAATGATAGCCGATGATCAGGTGGTTATCATAATAGACGGCATAGAAGTTCCAGGCTCTGAGCTTAGTGCAATCCCGATTCAAAAAATTGCTGGTATTGAGTTAGTTACGCGAAACTATAACCTTGCAATTTATGCTACCGGAAGAAAGAAGAGGATGTTTGTTACCACCAAATCTGGAAAAGCAAATTCTCCTCCGGCAACAAATACCGCTAACTTAAAAAACATAGGTCTTTCAGCAACAAAAGAGTTCTACTCGCCCAATTATGATAATCCAAAAACGGACAGACAAGCCAAAGATATGCGTAGCACAATTTATTGGAATCCAAATTTAAATACCGATATTACGGGAAAAGCATCTTTCAGTTTTTTTAATGCCAGCACGCCCGGAACTTACAGGATTGTTGTAGAAGGAATGGATAATTTTGGCAACCTTGGTAGAAAAGTTTTTAATTACGAAGTAAAGTAACCAATATATGAACACAATTGCAGTAACGGTAAAAGATCGTTTGGCTATAATTACACTTAATCGCGGTAAATCAAATTCTTTAAACAGAGAAATGGTTACCGAGCTTAAAGACATTTTACACAATATAGAAACCGACGAAAACATTGGTGGCGTTATTATAACCGGTAAAGAAAATTTCTTTTCTGCCGGCTTAGATCTAATCGAATTATACAATTATAACGAAGAAGAGGCACAAAGTTTCTGGCACTTGTTCTTAGCATTCGTAGCAAAAATTACGGCTTTTAAAAAGCCATTAGTTACTGCAATTAATGGCCATAGCCCCGCCGGTGGTTGTGTAATTGCCTTAGCTGCCGATATACGTGTTATGGCAGAAGGAAAATATATCATAGGCTTAAACGAAGTTCCGGTCGGTATTATCGTCCCTAATAGTATTTTTAATTTATATTCATTTTGGTTAGGCAAGGCCGATGCTACAAGAAGTTTGTTAGAGGGCAAACTCTTCTCCCCAGAAGAAGCGTTAGCTATTGGCTTGGTTGATGAAGTTGTTAAACCCGAAAGCATTTTAACGGCCGCAGAGAGAAGAGCTAGAAAGTATATGGCTTTTGAAAGCAATACCTGGTCGCAAAGCAAGCTGAATATTAGAAAAGATTTAATTGCCAGCACTAGTGCAGACCAATCGGCAGATTTAGAAAAAATGCTTAAACAATGGTGGTCGCCAAGTACCAGAGCTATTTTAAAAACCATTATTGATAGTTTGCAGAAAAAAGCATAAAACTTATACCGCTAAAAAACTAAATATTAATTACTAAAACCAATTAACAGTTATGTACAACCAACCGATGTTAAGGGATGATGCCTTAAAAGGTAAAACCATTGTGGTTACTGGTGGCGGCACCGGTTTGGGCAAAGCGATGGGCACCTACTTTTTAAAACTTGGCGCAAACTTGGTTATCACCAGCAGAAAAATAGATGTTCTGCAAAAAACAGCCGAAGAAATGGCTGCAGAAACTGGCGGGCAAGTTTTGGCTGTACAGTGTGATGTTCGAGATTATACACAAGTTGAAAATGTATTGGCTGAAACTATAAAAAAATTTGGCAAAGCCGATGCTTTACTCAACAACGCCGCCGGCAACTTTATCTCACCAACCGAAAGATTATCAGCCAATGCTTTTTCAAGTATTATAGATATCGTTTTAAAAGGAACGGTGAATTGTACGCTAGCTTTTGGCAAACATTGGATTGCTGAAAAACAACCTGCCAATATTCTAAACATTGTAACAACCTATGCTTTTACAGGTTCAGCCTACGTGGTTCCATCAGCTTGCGCAAAAGGTGGAGTTTTAGCAATGACACGCTCGCTAGCGGTTGAATGGGGAAAATATGGGATTCGCTCTAACGCGATAGCACCTGGCCCATTCCCCACCAAAGGTGCTTGGGACAGACTTTTGCCAGGTGATTTAGCGGAAAAATTCGACTTTAAAAATCGTGTTCCATTAAAAAGAGTTGGTGAAAATCAAGAATTAGCAAATTTGGCAGCATTTCTAATTAGCGATTTCTCTAGCTACATTAATGGTGAAGTGATAACTATTGATGGTGGAGAATGGTTACAAGGCGCTGGACAAATGAACGGCCTAGAAGCTATCCCATCAGAAATGTGGGATATGTTGGAGCAGATGACTAGATCGGCCAAAGGGAGTTAAGAAACTAATATAGTTAACAATAAAAATCCGCTAAATGAAAAAAGCGCTCCTCAACCTATTATTACTAATAGCGGTCCACTTAAATGCTAATTCGCAAACCACTACTATTGCCGATAAAATAGACGCATATAATAAGTCTTTTCCAATAGAGAAAATTTACCTCACCTTAGATAAACCTTACTACAGTGCAGGAGATACCTTGTGGTTTAAAAGTTATTTGCTAAATGCAGATTTCACGGCAACAAAAATATCTGCGAAAATATATGTAGAATTATTTAATGACAGCTTAAAACTGTTAGACAATAAAGTTATTGCGTTAAATAATGGCTTAGGTTATGGAGATTTTGAATTATCTAAAAGTTTACCCAATGGAACTTACACCATTAGAGCTTATAGCAACTGGCAACAAAATTTTGGTGATGACTATTTTTTCCAAAAAAGTATCTATATCGGCAATGCCCAAACCACAACCTGGCTTTTTGACTCTTATCAAAAATTTAATGCTAATTTAGATAACAACGAGTTAGACCTAAAACTGAGAATAAAAAATATTAACGGGGAACCTGCCGGATTAAAAGATGTTGAACTTTACTTAGAAAATGGAAATAAAAAGATTTCTAAGGCCAATTTGCAAACAAAAACAGATGGAACTTTAGAAACTAAAATACCAATATCAGATAAGCAGACATCTGGTAACTATAACGTAGTAATAAGTCAAAAAAACGATAAATCCAAAAGATATATTATTCCGGTAATATTAAAACCAGAAGATGCCGTTGATTTGCAATTTTTGCCTGAAGGTGGCCATATGGTAAACGGGATCTATGGAAAGGTTGCATTTAAGGCAGTAGGCTCGGATGGTCTAGGAAAGGAAATACAAGGAAAAATCGTTAATAGTAAAAACGAAACCCTTACAGGTTTTAAAACTACGCATAAAGGCATGGGTAGCTTTTTCTTGTTTCCAGAAAAAGGAGAAATTTACAGTGCTGTTCGAAGCATAAATGGCAAAGAAATTAAAACAACACTGCCTATTGCTAAATTAGAAGGAACAACTTTAAGAGTTGACCACCTATCAAATAAAGATTCCTTATACATCTATGTAAAAGCAAGCGAATTAAGCAGAAATGAAGGTTATAACTTGTTAATTCAAAAAGATAATGAACTAATATTCCAGATTAAGCTCAACTTACGTAACGGTTTTTCTACATTAAAACTTCCAAAAACTGAGTTGCCTGATGGAATAATTCATTTCACATTATTATCTCCTGCTACAATTCCGCTAAACGAACGTCATGCATTCGTAAATCATTCTCAAAATATAAATTTGGCTTTAGCCGGAAACTTTAATTACACATCTTTAGATAGTGTTGCATTAGAATTATCGGCAACAGATGAAAAAGGAACTCCCTTAACTGGTGCATTCGCGGTTACAGTAACTGATGATAAACAAGTTAAGCAAGATGAGTACGATAATAACATCATAAGCCATTTTTTGTTAAAAAGTTCTGTTAAAGGTAGTATAGAAAGTTCGGGGTGGTATTTCGAAAATAATTCATCAACCAGTCAAATTGCACTAGATCACTTGCTTTTAACGCAAGCTTGGGTTGGCTACAACTGGCAAGAAATAACACGACCGTTAACAGAGCCAAAATTTAAGGCAGAAAAAGATAATAAAATTGAAGGAAAAGTTACTGGCCTTTTTAATAAACCTCTAGAAGGTATAAAGGTAAATCTACTTTCTTTGGGTAGGGAAATTATGTTTGTTGATACACTGACAAATGCCAGCGGAAAGTTTTCATTTGGAGATATACCCTTGAGTGACAGCGTTTCTTATATGCTAAAAATCAAAAATCAAAAAGGTAAAACAGCAACGGGAACTATCATTGTAGATGATTTTGTTAGGGCGAAAGAGTTACCGTCGAAAGAGTTGCTAAAACCTTGGTACTTAAACGTAGACAGTACTTTTTTAAAAAATTTCAAATCTGCTGAAACTGAAATTAAACAGAAAGAACGTGCACAGAGCGTACGAACAGGCACCTTATTAAATGAAGTGATTATTAAAGGCCAAGCCAGATTAAAAGAAATTATTGTAAAAAATGCTTGGGACGCTAAATTTTTGAATGAAATTACCGAGGAGGATTTAAAAAAAGTTCCTCAAAAATTACTGAAAGACCTTTTATTGGAAAAATTTCCAAATTTTAATATCGGAAATTTTTGGTCCGATAGCTGTACAGGTAGACCTGGAAGGCATAGTTTTTCGAGCTTTAGAATAGGCAGTGCTTTATTATCTCATGTAATTATTGATAAAGTTAATACTAACCTCGTTGCATCTGGAACGGATGATAATTACCAAGTAACTGGAACAAGCCTGAGTTCAAAGGCAGGTGGTGGCATAGAACCTAATTACGGTCCAGCTGTGTTCGAAATTAATAATTACATATTCAATACGCTAACCGCAAGTGAAATTACAAATGTTACACTGTATAGAGGCTGTGTTTATTATTACCTCGATATAACAACCAGAGGCGGAAAAGGCCCATGGATCACGCCAACACCAGGAAGATACATTTTTCGGCCCCAACCAATTTATTTAGCTAAAGAGTTTTACAGTCCAAAATATGTTAACAAAGTTAGTCCGTTTCCAGATAACCGCTCTACAATTTTTTGGGATGCAAACATAGTTACCGATGAAAATGGCAAAGCGAAAATATCTTTTTATGCCGCGGATAGTCCTAGTACCTATACTGTAAAAATTGAAGGAACCGATTTAAATGGCAGGTTTGGATTTAAGAAATTTACATTAACCAATAGTAAGCCTACTGCCGGAAGTAAATAACATAAATGTTTGCGATGAAAAAATTCTGCCTAGTTTTTTCGGTTGTTGTAATGTTAATTCAAATTTCTGCAACAGCCCAAAAGCCAAATACCCTTGTCGAAAAAATAGCTACTTACAATAGCCTCTTACCAACCGAAAAAATTTATATCTCTACAGACAAGCCTTATTATAACGTGGGCGATACACTTTGGTTCAAAAGCATTCTTCTAAACGGAAATTTAGGTGTAAATAGTAAAACCGATAAAATTTATGTAGAGCTTTTTAACGATAGTTTGATGATGGTAGAAAGAAGATCCATAATGCTAAACAATGGTTTAGGTTATGGAGATTTCGCTCTGTCTGCAAAACTAAAAGAGGGTTCTTACTTGCTAAGAGCGTATAGCAATTGGCAACAAAATTTTGGAAGCGACTATTTTTTTCAAAAAAGTTTTTACATCGGTAATGCCGGAGAAAAAACTTGGCTTTTAGACGCTCACCAAAAATTAAACACTGCCGGTAAAAAAACACTCGACTTAAAAGTGCGAATCACCAATTTAAAAAACGAAGTTGCAGGTCTTAAAGATGTTGAAATTGTGCTGATGAATGATAAAAAAAAGTTGATGAAAGCAGATTTGCAAACCTCTCTACAAGGTTTAATAGAAACACAAATCCCTTTGGGAGAAAATAATATTAATGGAAATTACAGCCTAATAATTACGGATAAAAAAGACCGGTCCAGACAATCTGTCTTACCTATTAGCTTACAAGAAGTAGACGAAGTTGACCTCCAATTTATGCCAGAAGGCGGTTATATGGTTAACGGAATATTTGGCAAAGTAGCCTTTAAGGCTATCGGAGCCGATGGCCTAGGAAAAAATATTTCAGGAAGAATTGTAGATAGCAAAAACGAAACACGAGCAGAATTAAATGTTGGCCACAAAGGAATGGGCAACTTTTTTTTGTTACCCGTGAAAGGCGAAACCTACACTGCAATATATAATCTAAATGGCACAGAACATAAACAAACTCTTCCGGCAACTAAAGATGAGGGCACTACCCTACGTATAGACCACCTATCTAAAAGAGACTCGCTATATATTTACCTTAAAGCAAGTGAAAGCAAAAGGCTGAATGGTTACGAACTTTTTGCCCAATCTTCTGGAGAAACTATACTAAACGTAAAAATCAACCTAACACAGGGTTTTAGAACACTGAAATTACCCAAACTAGATTTTCCGGATGGTATTATTCATTTTACATTATTCTCGCCAGATGGCAGCCCTGTTAACGAACGCCATGTATTTATTAACCGAAAGCAATGGATGTACCTAAAGGTAGAGGCAAATAACACCAACTTTAAAACAAGAGATAGTATAAGTTTAAACTTAAAAGCGCTTACAGAAGCCGGCTTGCCTGCGAGTGGAAGTTTTTCGATAAGCGTTACCGATGATAGCCAGGTAAAAGTTGACAATGAAAGTAATATTGCCAGCTATTTTTTATTGCAGAGCGATTTAAAGGGAAATGTTGAGAATCCTTCGTGGTATTTTAAAGATGAGGACGCTTCTACATTATTGGCGCTAGACAATTTGTTGCTAACCCAAGCTTGGGTTGGCTATAATTGGAATACTACATTGACAGACAAACCAAGCCCAAAATTTAAAGCAGAAAAGGGAAATGAAATTAATGGACGGTTAACTAATTTACTTAAAAATCCTGTCCCAAATATCAATTTGACTTTGATGTCGTTAGGCAAAACAATTTTTCTAACAGATACAATTAGTAACAGCGATGGATATTTTAAGTTTAAGGATATTCCATTTATTGATAGCGCTGCCTACACCATTAAAATAAAAAACCAAAAAGGCAAAACATCTCTAGCAACAATAAATGTAGACGAGTTTACGCCTGCCAGTAAAATCACCTTCCTTTCACAAATTAAACCTTGGTATATAAATACGGATACTAGCATGCTCAACTATTACAAAAACAAGGAAATTCAAAAAAAGCCTATAGATGCATCGAAAATTAAACTAGAAGGCGAACGTTTAAAAGAAGTGGTAATTAAAGGGCAGGTAAGGCAAAAGGAAATTATGCAAACCCACGCGTGGGACGTAACCTTTTTGAAAAAAATAACCGAAGAAGAGCTTAAAAAAATTCCGAAAAAAACGCTATTGACGCTACTTTACGAAAAAATAGAAGGATTTACTATCGGAAATTTTTATGCCGATGGATGTTTTGGAACTGAACCGAGAGAAGTTAATGGAGTAGAGTTTCCTCCGGCCATGAGGCCTAGAAAACATGAATTTTCAAACTTTATGGTAGGGGCTAAACTGATATCGCATGTATTCATAGACAAAGTAAATACTCATATTTTAACTCAATGGGGCCATGATTATTACAATGAAAATCCATTCAATGTTAGCCGAACTGCTATGGAACCTGAGGTTTTCTTTATAAACCAGAGCATCTTTAACATTTTAACTGCTCAAGATATTGTAGATATTAATGTTTACCGTGGTTGTAACTCAGTTTTTCTTGATATAAAAACAAGAAGTGGCAAAGGGCCCTGGGTTATTACAACCCCAGGAGTATACGTGCATCGCCCGCAACCGATCTATTTTCCTAAAGAATTTTATAGTCCAAAATATATGCTGGCAAATAAAAATCAACCAGATTATCGTTCTACTATTTTTTGGGATGCCAATATAGTTACCGACGAAAATGGTAAGGCAAAAATATCATTTTATGCAGCAGATAAGCCGAGCACCTACACCGTTAAAATTGAAGGTACAGATTTAAATGGTCGATTTGGATTTAAATCGACTACAATTAGCATTCTCAACCCTCCTCAACCCGAGTAATTATCTATAAAAGTCCAGCTAAAATGGCCAATTTTATTTTTGCATATTTGCGCTGATGAAACTACCCGCCATAAAAGGTTTTAACGAAGAAGCATTTAACAAGTATTTAAAGAATACGGGCTTATTAATGCTTGGTCGCGTTGGTAGTTTGGCCATTAAAATGTTTGTGAGCATTAAAGTTGCCAACTATCTTTTAGGCTATAATAACGGCATCTTAACCTCTGCTATCACGTATGTGTACTTGTTTGCATCCATTGCCGGCTTAGGTCTCGATCAGTTTATAGTTAAAGAACTACATCAAAACCCAAGCAACAGAGATAAAATATTAGGCACAGCATTTTTACTAAAAGTGATGGCCGGTTTGGCATGCATACCTGCCATTTTTATGGCATGGCAACTTTATCCACTCGCTGATATTTCCTATCGAATTATATTTATACTTTCCTTTACAGGACTTTTTCAGTCCTTAACTGTGGTAGATGCTTATTTCCAATCTGAAGTAAAATCTAAATATATCATGCAAGTGCAGATTATTGGCAACCTAATATCTGCAGTAATAAAAATTACGCTAATCTTTACCAGTTCTCCGCTAATTTATTTCGTTTTCTCCTATATATTCGACATCCTGCTACTTTCAATTGGATATTTTGCTGTTTACCAGCGTAAAGGGAGATCAATTTTTAATTGGGGCTTTGATGGCAAATTAGCTAAGAAACTTCTACATTATTCTTGGCCATTGATTATTTCCGGCATAATGGTTTCGGTTTACATGAAAATAGATCTATTGATGCTAAAAGAGATTCTGGGCGAAAAAGGAACCGCCGAAGCTGGTGTTTATGCAACTGCAGTAAGTTTTAGCGAAGCCTTAAATTTCGTACCTGTAGCTATCGTTTCTTCACTTTTCCCAGCAATATTAAATGCTCGCAGAGACGACGCAGAGCGATATAAAAAACGCTTACAAAACCTTTACGATTTAATGGTTTGGATGAGTTTGGCTTTTGCAATTTTCGTAACATTTGCCTCGCCAATTATTTACAAACTTTTCAAACCAGAATTTGCTACCGCTGCACCTGCTTTATCCATACACGTTTGGGGAAGTATTTTTGTGTTTTTAGGGGTGGCAAGTGGCCAGTACCTAATTGCCGAAGGCTACAGCAAACTAACTTTTATCAGAACCGGCGTTGGCGCCTTAATCAACATCATCCTAAACCTACTTTTAATACCAAAAATGGGCATGATAGGGACAGCAATTGCTACGGTGATAGCCTACTTCTCGGCAGCATTTATGGTATTACTTATTCCTAAAACCAGACCACAGGGAATAATGATGTTAAAATCATTATTTTTGATCACTGCATTTCAAAAAATTATAAAACGTTGAGCAAACTTAAAGCATTAGCAACATTAATTGGCAAACCTAAAAGGCTTGCTGCACTACTATCTTATGGCCACAAAGGCTATTTATCAACTATCGGATGGTTTACTGCGTTTGATAATCACCAAGCTGTAGATGCTAACAACCAACCAATACCCTGGGTTACTTATTCATTCATAGATTTTATAAAAACTCGACTAAATAACAATCTTTCCATTTTTGAGTATGGCTCTGGAAATTCAACTTTGTTTTATGCCAAAAACGTAAAAAAAGTAGTTTCTGTAGAACATGATAAAGCGTGGTACGATAGAATTGTAAAAGAAAAAGCGAGCAATGCGGAAATGATTTTCACGGCTTTAGAGCGTGGCGGCGAATACAGTAAAAAAGCTACACTTTTAGGCGAAAAATTTGACATCATTATTGTTGATGGTCGCGACCGAGTAAATTGTTGCATTAATAGTATAAATGCTTTAACTGAAAGCGGTGTATTAATTTTAGACGATTCGGAAAGAGAAGTTTATCAAAAAGCAAGAACATTTTTAATCGAAAAAGGGTTTAAAGAATTACCTTTTACAGGTATATCGCCAGGATTGTTCTACAACAAAACAACCTCTGTATTTTATAAAGCCGATAACTGTTTAGGAATCTAACAAACATTTAACATGCAGAATTTCGCACCAATTGCACTTTTCGTTTACAATAGACCGAAACATACCGAAAGAACGATTAAATTTTTACAACAGAACGAATTAGCAACTGAAAGCAGACTTTTCATTTTTTCTGATGGTGCAAAAACGGCAGATGATGAAGAGAAAGTAAAGGCCGTTCGCGAATATATTAAAGATGTTGATGGTTTTAAATCTGTAGAAGTTATCGAAAGCAGTACCAATTTGGGCTTGGCAAACTCGGTAATTGCGGGTGTAACAAAACTTACAGAAACTTATGGTCAGGTTATTGTTTTTGAAGATGATTTGATTTCATCACCGTATACGCTAACGTATTTTAACGAGGCTTTAAATCGCTATCGCAATGAGGAAAAAGTAATGCATATTGGCGCTTACATGTATGTTTTAGATGATAAAAATTTACCTGAAAGTTTCTTTTATAGAGCTGCTACAAGCTGGGGATGGGCAACTTGGTCAAGTGCTTGGCAAAGCTTTGAGCCAAATATAGACAAGTTAATGAGCAAATTTGACGCAAGGAGAAAGCGAGAATTTGCTATTGATGACACCATGAATTTTTGGAAACAAATGAAAGATTTCAAAAATGGAAAGAATAATTCATGGGCTATTCGTTGGTATGCTTCTATCTTTTTAAAAGGTGGATTAACTTTAAATCCAGCTCAATCCTTAGTAAACAACATTGGCCACGATGGAACTGGCATACATTCTGGAATGAATGATATCTACAATGTAATCATCAACCCAAAACCTATTACGCAGTTTCCAACAATAATTGAAGAAAACGCAAAAGCTTACGAATCAATAAAGCGTTTTCTAAAGGATAGGAAAGGTAGCATAATGCAACGTATCAATAGGTTTGTCAGAGAAAAACTGAATAAATATTTCGGCAAATAATCCTTGTACACACTGTTTTCTTCTTAATAAATCCTTAATTTCATTTCGCAAATCAAGCGTATGAAAATCATCCACTTTGTGTTATTTTTTTTGGTATCTGTTAAAGCTTTTGCCCAACCGGCTCCAAAACCTTATGGTGCAATTCCTTCACAAAGGCAATTAGCTTGGCATAATATAGAGCTTTATGGTTTGGTGCATTTTACGCCAACTACTTTCGAAAATAAAGAATGGGGCTATGGCGATGCAGACCCGAAAACTTTCAATCCTACAAATTTCGATGCGGAGCAAATTGTAAAATCAGCTAAGGCTGGCGGTTTAAAAGCAATCATTTTGGTAGCCAAACATCACGATGGTTTTGCACTATGGCCTACAAAAACCACAGAATATAATATTACCAAAAGTCCGTTTAGAAATGGCAAAGGCGATTTAGTGAAAGAAATGGAACTTGCTGCTCGTAAACACGGACTTAAATTTGGCATTTATTGCTCGCCGTGGGATAGAAACAATACAAGTTACGGAACAGATAGCTATTTGAAAATTTACCAAGCGCAACTTAGAGAACTTTACACCAATTACGGCGAATTGTTTATGAGTTGGCACGATGGCGCAAACGGTGGCGATGGGTATTATGGTGGCGCAAAAGAAAAAAGATCTATAGATAATACCACTTATTACGATTGGAAAAACACTTGGCAAATTACTAGAAACCTGCAACCAATGGCAAACATTTTTAGCGATGTTGGTTTAGACGTACGTTGGGTTGGTAACGAAGATGGTTTTGCCGCCGACACAAGCTGGGCTACGTTTACGCCAATGCCTCCTGATGGAAAAAATGTGGCAGTTCCAGGTCAGGCAAATTACCCGCAAAGCCCAGCCGGAATTAAAAATGGCAAATTTTGGATGCCTGCAGAATGTGATGTTCCGTTAAGAAAGGGTTGGTTTTTTCATGCAAACGAAAAGCCTAAAAGCCCCGAAAAACTATTCGAACTATATCTAAAAAGTGTTGGGCGTGGCGCAGGTTTAGACCTAGGTTTAGCACCAAATACTGCCGGTATAATAAACGATGACGATGTAAATACATTGAGTGTTTTTGGCGAAATACTTAATAAAACTTTTGCTTCCAACTTATTAATTGGCGCTAAAATAACAGCATCTAATACCAGAGGCAACAAATACATGCCAACTAATTTAATAAGCGAAAATTCACAAAATTACTGGGCTACTACAGATGATGTTCATCAAGCAACGCTAAGCCTAGATTTAAAAAAAGAATCTACTTTTGATATAATTAGCTTGCAAGAATTTATCGCCCTTGGCCAAAGAATAGATAGTTTTACTATTGACGTTTACGAACAGGAAAAATGGCGACAAGTTTACGCCGGAGCAAGCATAGGAGCAAAACGTTTGATAAAATTAAGCCAAGTTGCTAAAAGCAATAAGGTTCGTATAAAAATTAAAGCGCCAGTTTGTATTGCTTTAAGCAAAATTGGACTTTACAAATATGCAGGTTAATAACCCCAGTGCCTATTCGTATTTTTATTAGCTTCTTCTTTTAACTTATTGATTTGCGCCATCACCGTATCTAGCTTTGCTTTATATTGTGGAACATCGTCTGCCGCTTCCAAGTAGAGTATTTTTGTGAACTCTAATGTCTTATCCGTTATTTTTTCATAGTATTTACGAACTAAAGCATGTTCTTCATTTAGTTGCAAAACATTCATTTGTTTAACTATCTGCCTGTTCCGTTCCCAAACTTTAATTCCATAATCGTTTACTCGCCTTAACCTTTCCTCACTTGTTAAACGCATACTTATGCTGTAAACACCTGCATAGTCTTTAGAATTTTGTTTAAAAGCTCTTTCTAACGCAAAAAATTTCTTCGGTTCGTAATTGGTTGTAAAAGTTAATACGGTAGCAGCAAACACCAGAACAACGACTATTGCAGAAGCGAACCTAAAATATACTTGTAAAACTATTCTTTCTGTAATCAGTATAAAGCATATTAGAAATCCAGATGTTATTCCGCCTACATGTGCCCAATTATCAGTATTACCACGTAAGCCATTAATTAACATTAGGGCACAAACTAACACGGTGCTAACAAGCATTGCCCTACTTGCATTTTTTTCGAATGCGTTATTTGATAAAAGAGCCAAAAAAGCGCCAAATAATCCTAAAATAGCACCAGATGCACCAATCGAATAATTCAACTCGTGAAAAATAATACTTAATAAACCACCGCAAATACCGCTTAATACATATACAGCTATATACTTGGTTGATTTAAGTTTATGTTCTACCATTAAACCGATATAGGCTAATGCATACATGTTAAAAAACAAATGCAATAACGAACCATGTAAAAATTGATGGGTTATTAATCTCCAAACTTGACCTTTTAAAACAAGCTCTCTGCTGTTAGCACCGAAGTAGGATGGAACTTTCTCTATCAATTCGTAAGAAGCTCCTGATTTATACAACATTCTATAAATAAATACTGATCCAAAGGCAAACATGCCATAGGCGATGATATTTAAGATAATCAAAATAGGCGTAACAAAATACCCCTTACGCGGATAAAACAGATAAAGCACATTTTTTATTTTGTTCTTTACTGTTAAAGGTGCCTTTTCAAAATACTCATCGTCTTGCGTGGCAACAAATTCATGAAAGCTGTTCAAAATTTCCTCCCAAATATCTTTTAAATGATATTCTACGTACTCAAACTCATGGAAGAACTTTTCCAAGTTGGCATCATTTTTTCCGTAATCATTAAAAAACATTTGTATGCCAATACATTCGCTTTTAACCAAGGCAAAATTGTCCGTTATCCTAACAGAAATCTCCTCGCTGTAAGATTGGAATGATAACGGTGTGTAGGCAATGATACCACTCGCTGAAATGTGACTGAGTTTCCAACCTAAATTCTCAATCGCCTGTTTAGCAATTACCAAATACTTATCTGTCGGAAAATCTCCTAACGGTATATATTTTTCAATTTTCGGAGAGTAACCCCAGCTAATGGACATATCGTTAATTTGAGTTAGAGTATATTTTACAGCTACTATTGCAGTTATAAATTTTGCCTACTTTTTAGCAGTTAACACGATATACGGAGATAGTCCCTTACTTTCAAAAGGGATTATTTTCGTTAAAACCTTTCCGGCAAACCAAACCGTTTTCTTAAACAACCTTACCCCTATTGATTTTTGCTTTTCGTTCTCCAACCAAATGCTAAAGCCACCAAAATAGCCAGCTTTTACTTCCTTTAGACCCGCTCTTTTGCAAATATCAGCTAGCAAGGCTGGATTCATGCTCTCGATATTGTGCTTGTCATAATTTTCTTTATCAAATTTCTTCTGAAACCAGCCGTTAACAGCGGTAAAATTTGGCAAGGTTATAAACAGCGTCCCACCCGGTTTTAAGAATGCGATGTGTCGTTTAATAATATCTTCGGTGTCTAAAAAATGTTCTATCAATCCACACGAGAGAACTAAATCATATGTGTTTTCTGGCTCGTATTTAAACAAATCTGTTTCTATAACTTTAATATCGCCCTTGGCCAAACCGTTAGTTTGTAATAATTGATGTGTGATCGGTGGATGAACAAAATAATCCAGTAACGTTACATCCAAATTTAGATATCGCTTTAAAAAAACCGCATAATACCCTGGAAAACCACCAAGTTCAATCGCCGTTTTTACATTTTGTTTTGATACTATATCCGCCAGTTGGCGATGAAATAAATAATTCGCAGGTATGTTAACCGATAAATCAGTTTTACTCTCCCAATATTTTACCCAAAAATCTCTGTCGGTTAAAAGGTTATCCATAGTTTAGCAAAGAAACATAAAGAATAGCAAAAAATAAAAGGTTTAAATTATATTGCTTACTGTGCCTTCAATTATTAAATAAGCAAACTATTTTTCAATTTAACAATTATTAACAATTTGGTTTGTACGAATAAAATGTATTTTTGGTTGATTTGAAAGTTGTACACCTAAATACTTACGATGGAAATGGAGGCGCCGGCAGAGCTTGCCTTCGTCTTAGCGATGCGCTAAACGAAAATGGCGTACAGTCTGAAGTTATAGTTTACTACAAGTTCGGAAAAAACAGCAAAGTATCTTCTTTTACAAATGGCATTTTCGCTAAAGCCATGGCGGTTTTCAATATCATGGCAGAACGCTACTTAGCTAAAATACTTGTTAAAGCAGTTAAAACTCCTTTCTCGTTGCAATGGTTTGGTAAGTCTATTATAAACCATCCAAAGCTAAAAGAAGCAGATGTAATTCATTTGCATTGGGTAAATCATGGTTTTCTAACTCCAAAGTTTTTAGCAGAGCTAGATGAATTGGAAAAACCGGTGGTTTGGACTTTTCATGATAGTAACGCCTTTACTGGAGGTTGCCACGTACGTTATACCTGCGAGAATTTTCATCAACAATGCGGCAATTGCCCTGTGTTACGTTTAAGTGGTAAAACAGATATTTCAAACAAGAATTGGTTACGCAAACAAAAGGCCTATTCTGAATTTAACTTTCATATTGTTGCGCCAAGTAATTGGATGGCAAATTCTGTAAAACAAAGTAGCTTACTAGGTATTAGAAATGTTTCTGTTGTACCTAACACGATAGAAATTGACGTATTTAAACCTTATGTTAAGGCTGAGGCGAAACAGATTTTAAAGATCCCAGCAAATCATTTTGTGTTAATGAGTGGATTTATGCCATCTAAAAATGATAAGCATAAAGGAACACAATATTTAATTGATGCGCTTAATGAGTTAGCTCGCAGACCTGAAATACCTAACGAACAAATTGAATTGGTAATTTTCGGTAACAAGGATGAAAAAAATATGCCTGAGTTTCCTTTTAAAACAACTTTTTTAGGCACGATTAATAAAGATGAGCATTTAGCAAAATGCTACGCAGCGGCAGATGCATTTATAACGCCATCTTTAGAAGATAATTTACCAAATACCGTAATGGAAAGCTTGGCCTGTGCAACGCCGGTAATCGCCTTTAAAACGGGTGGAATTCCGGATATGGTGTCGCACTTGCAAAATGGCTATCTGGCAGATTATAAATCATCTACCGATTTAGCTGACGGAGTTGAATGGCTTTTTTTACATGAAGACAAAGAAGCCGTACAAAAAGAAGCTCGTAGAACGATATTAAATCGCTTTGCGCCAGCTGTAATTGCTACACAACACGAAGAAATTTATCAAACCTTAATAAACGCATTGCCTAAATGACGATAAATCCTAAACTAAGCGTTATTACAATCGTTTATAACAATGTAAAAGACATCGAGCGAACAATGCTTTCAGTGTTGGATCAAACTTATGCTAACATCGAGTATATTTTAATTGATGGAAATTCTACAGATGGCACTAAAGATATAATTTATAAATACAAAAATCGTATAGCACAATTTATCTCAGAACCTGATAAAGGCATTTACGACGCTATGAATAAAGGACTTTCACTAGCGACTGGCGACTACGTATTGTTTATGAATTCCGGCGACGAAATTTATGCATCAGACACCGTTGAAAATGTTTTCTCCTCTGCGCCATCGGGCGATATTTATTATGGGGAAACCGAAATGTTCGATGAAAATTGGAATAGTTTAGGTCAGCGTAGACACCGAGCACCAGAACATTTCGACTGGCATAGCTTTAAATTTGGCATGAATGTTAGCCATCAGGCGATTTACATCAAACGTAGTTTAACACAGCCTTACGATCTTAAATATAAATATAGTTCCGATATCGATTGGATTTTAAAAGCTGCCAAAAAATCGTCGAACATTGTAAATACTCACATCTATGTTGCCAAATATCTTGTTGGTGGCATTTCTAAGAAAAAACATCTAGCTAGCTTAAAAGAGCGTTTTAAAATACTGAGCCATTATTATGGCTTCATCCCAAATTTGCTCAATCATGCCTTCATTGCGCTTAACCTAGCGCAGTATTTTGTAAGACATCGCAGAACCAACGACTAGGTTATTATTTGGGATTTTGTTAGCTGAATAAAAATCTCATTGTTCTATCCAATAAATCACTTTTACAGCAAATCAACTTGGAAAATATCCTATCAAGTATATATAGTCAATAAATTCAGCTTATTGGACCATTAGATTTAATTTTGCTAGACTCAATGGGATTTAGCTTCATTTCCTAGGACTGAATTATCAACTAGTTTTAAATAATTTATATGTTAACGCCGAAACTAATATTGGATTATGCCTTCGGCAGCGAACTACGGGAAGGCCGCTGCAAATGCCGGGGCATGGCGGTCTTGGTGCGTTCGGTTCTCGGGACTTGATCACCGTTCCGGTCGGTCCGGACTGCCGTAAACAAGGAAAGCCCCACCACTTCCGTGATGGGGCTTCCTTTAAGGTTT
>NZ_QMHQ01000005.1 GCF_003313325.1 Pedobacter namyangjuensis
ATTGATAACCGATTTGAATTTTTGGTAGTCAACAAGTCTTTCATAAAAACTCTTCAATACGCCACAAGATTCAGGAATTGTCAATTTATTATTCTGTCCAAAACCTTGTTTAGCAGTTCCAATATTCTTATTTCGTCTTGTCGGATTGTTCATTTCTGCTGTCTCTGTAAAATTACTGCCAACGTTTCGGGGCTTTGCGATGGTGGGGCAATCGAAGCACAAATCTTCAATTTTGCACAAAAGTTCAATCGAAGAACTGAACTTGAATTTAGCAGTTTCGCCCCACTATTGCAAAACCCTCGTTAGCAGATGGCCTTTTCTGTCTGTCTAATATTGTTATCAAATATTTTTACTATATCGTTTAATTTTACAAATAATTCTTTTGTATCAATTTCCAATTTCGGTCTGTCCCACGTTTCAAATTTTTCTTTGTCGTTGAGCCTTGGCCAAAAGATAAAATCATAGAAGTAATTCCACACTTCTTTTATTAATTCATTGTCAGCAAAAACTTGAAGGTTGGAATTTCTTTCGTCCTGATTAATAAAATCGCCAAATAAGTTCACGAAGTTTGCAAAGCCTTCAACCGTTTCGATGTCCAAATTGCTTTTATCAATTTCTCCTAAGATTTTGGCGATGTCGTAAATACAATATTCTGTAACTTCTAAATCGTTGAAATTCTCAAGCCAAGAATTAAGATTTTCAAATTCGATTAGTTTGTCAACCGAAGATAAAATTGTTGCTTTTAACTTTGTCAGAGATGTAACTGCAAATATTTCCCCATTTTTAAAGGTCAAAAGCCTGTCTGTACTGTTTTCATCTGTATCAGTATACCAAACTAAAAATAAAGAACTTTCAAAACTTTTCGAACAGTACTTGATTATCCAAGTCGAATATTTTTCACTCAAATCGTCAAATGTTTTTATGTCGCGTTGTTCTGTCATAGGCTTTCTGCTAACTTGCGGCTTGGCGCAACCTAGTTGTGTTTAAACGTTTATAAACGAATATACACGTTTGTCTTCCGATTATTAATTAAAATTTAACTATTAAAAATTCGCAGTTCAATAGCCAATCGCAAACTAAAAATTACTTCCATCAAATTTTTACGGTTTCCCATAATTCGTTTATAATTCATCAACTAAAATTATCCAAGCCATAATTTTTTCCCAATTTTGCAAAATGCCTCCACCGAAGAAAAAGCCCGTAGCAAGAAAACCAACCACTCGAAAAACTAAAGCCAAACCAATTGTAAATGGATGGAAAATAGCCTTGGTGGGTTTGTTATTGGTTTTACTTTCTCCATTTTACTACGGCTACATCTTAAAATTTGCATCGGCAACTTGGTTTAGTTTAACACATTGGGGCGAGGATAAAAACTACAGAACCTATAAAAGCTTCGACATAAAAATCCCTAAAAAACATAACATACATGGTATTGATGTTTCCTATTATCAAGGTAAAATCAACTGGCAAAAAGTTAAGGCAATGGAAGAGGATGGGGTTAAAGTTTCTTTTGCATTTATCAAAGCTACCGAAGGCCTTTTGCTGGTTGATCCTTATTTTCAACGAAATTGGCGAGAAGCACCAAAAGTGGGTTTAAAAGTTGGTGCCTATCATTTCTTCCGTCCGCAACGCTCGGGTTTATGGCAGGCTAATTTCTTTTTGCAAACAGCTAAATTTGAAGCTGGCGATTTGCCTCCAGTGGTAGACGTAGAAAGCCTGGATGGTGTTTCGCCAGAAAAAATGCGCACCGAGCTGAACGCTTTTATCATTCGTGTAGAAGAGAAAACCAAGGTTAAACCTATTATTTATTCGGGCTTAAAGTTCTACCAAGATAATCTGCAAGGTTTTTACGATGGATATCCACTTTGGGTGGCGCATTATTATCAGCCTAAGCTAAAGTTAAGCGATAAAGCATGGAAGTTTTGGCAACATTCTGACAAAGCTCGGATTAACGGTATCAATCACGTGGTAGATTTTAACGCATTTAACGGAGATAGTTTGGATTTCGCTGAAATGCTAATCCAATAGAAAAGCCTTCCCGATTTTCGGAAAGGCTAAAATTAAAATGTTTGGTTTATTTCCTTGAAATGTAAACTTCAGAATTCATTTCGGTGCTTTTAGAGTTAAATCTGCTTACTTCAAATTTGCACGATTTATCCATTGAAATTTTGTATTTACCTGTTTTTCCGCTTAACGATAGGTTAGCATTGTTTTTAATATTAGTATATAAATCTTCGGTTTTAGCATTTAAGCCTAGTTTAGCGTTATCTGCCAAAAATACTTGTAGGTATTTTAGCGATAGTGTGTTTTTGCTATTTACTACAGCATCGTCAGCAACTTCTAATCTGTAAATGTCATCTATAAACAGCGTGATTTTAGCATTATCAGTTGAGCTAACAAAAATAGTGTTGCCTAGTTTTTTTACTAGTACGTTTTGGCTTCCTTCGTTGGTATACAAAACATTCGAGTTCCTGTCTTGGCTAATGGTAACTTCTACATTACCTTTTATAATAAGTTTTTTGATGCTAGCGATGTTAACGGAACTCGCAGAAATGGTGTTTTCTGATTTAATAATATCGTTTGCGTAAACTGTTGATAATGATGTTGCTAACGCGATTAAGCCAGTAGCAAAAAGGGTTTTGATTGAAGTTTTCATGATTTCTATAATTTGTTAGGGTTTTGTTATTAAGACGCCCTTACCATGAAAACGTTGCACCACATTTCTAACCTTTATACCAAGGCTTTAGCATTATCGACGAACGCCGATTTAACCTATACCAACACGCTCAAAAAATCAAAAAAACTAACCAACTAACCAACCAACCAACCAACTAACCAACTAAAAAACTAAACGATCCACTTTTCGCAGGTTTTCAGAAACTCTTCATCTGCATCTGCACCAATACCAATGGTATCAGGCACATCCAACAGGTAACCATCGTAGCTTAGTCCGCCAATAACCGGATCTACCAAATGGCCCAATAAACAAGTATCTAAATCGAAAAATTCAACATTCGGGCTGGCCAATGCAAAGTGCAAGTTAGCGGTTAGCGCTATTCTGCTTTCTAGCATGCTTCCAATCATACATTTTATGCCATGTTGTAAGGCTTCTTCGTGTATTTTCTGCGCTTCTAAAATGCCTCCAGATTTGGCAAATTTAATATTTAAGTATTCGCAAGATTGTGTGTTTATCAGTTTTCTGGCATCATGGTGGTTGTAGCAACTCTCATCGGCCATAATTTTAATGGGCGAGTTAAGTGCTAACTCCGGCAATTTATCATCATACCAAGTTCGCATCGGCTGTTCGCAAAACTCTATTTTTTCTTTAACCAGTTCGCCTAGGGCAAATAATGCATCGTCAAAACTCCAACCTTGATTGGCGTCCAAGCGTAAAATCATATCATCGCCTACGGCAGCTCTTATTTGTTTTACCCGTTCTATATCATCGTGTACGTTTTTTCCTAGTTTAATTTTAATAATATTGCAACCATTAGCCCTATATTCTAAAGCCTTTTTAGCCATTCCTTCTGGTGTGTCGATACCTATAGTCATATCGGTTTCTATGGTGCGTTTGTGTCCGCCTAGAAATTGGTAAAGTGGTAAATTCGCATGCTTTGCTGAAATATCAAACAATGCCATGTCAAATGCACTTTTTATGGTAGCGTTATGATCGGCATAAGCCAAAAGGTCTGCCATTCTATCTGGTATCGCTAAGGGATCTTTTCCAACTAATATTTTAGCAAAATCCTTGGCCATCGCTAAACAGGTTTCCTGCGTTTCGCCAACAATCATCGGAAAAGCAGAACACTCGCCCACACCGTGTAAACCGGCGTCAGTATAAATTCTAATTAATACATTTTGTGCAAAGTGCATGGTTCCGGTTGCAATTACAAAAGGCTCCATTGGTATACTAAAGCGATAAATTTCGGTGTGGGTTATTTTCATAATATTGAGTTTAAAGGTTCGGAGGCTGTAAGTTCATCCATCAAAACATTTACACCTAAAAGTATAAAAACAAAACAAAATCCGATAGGTTAATAGATAATATATAATTTTGCAAGACCTTTTGCCTTAAACCTCAAACCTTCTACCTTTATAGTATGCAAGAACCCAATAAACTGATCCACGCTTCGTCTCCGTATTTGTTGCAACATGCCTATAATCCTGTAGAATGGCACGAATGGAATGCCGAAGCATTAGCAAAAGCAAAAGACGAAAACAAGCTTATTTTAGTAAGTATTGGTTATTCTGCCTGCCATTGGTGCCACGTAATGGAGCACGAGAGTTTCGAGAATTTTGAAGTGGCTGAGGTAATGAACAAACATTTTGTTTGCATTAAAGTAGATAGGGAAGAGCGTCCAGACATCGACCAGATTTATATGCTGGCTGTACAATTGATGAACGGAAACGGCGGATGGCCCCTAAATGCCGTTTGTTTGCCAGATCAGCGCCCCATTTATGGTGGTACTTATTTTAGAAAAGACGATTGGATTAATATTTTAGAAAACGTTGCTGGACTTTGGGCAAATGAACCTGCTAAAGCTATTAATTACGCAGAGCGATTAACAGATGGCATACGACAAGCAGAAAAAATCATCGATGTAAACACAGAACTCGAGTTTTCGGAAGATCAGTTAATTGAAATTGTGGAACCTTGGAAACGTCATTTTGATACGGATCAAGGTGGCTACAACAGAGCGCCGAAATTTCCTTTGCCAAATAATTGGAGCTTTTTATTAAGATACAGCTTTTTAAAGGCTGAAGAAGCTACTTTTATGCCTACTTGCACCACGCTCGAAAAAATGAGCATGGGCGGTATTTATGACCAAGTTGGTGGCGGTTTTGCTCGTTACAGCGTAGACGACAAATGGCATGTGCCACATTTCGAGAAAATGCTATATGATAATGCGCAGTTAGTTAGCTTATATGCAGAAGCTTATCAATGCTTAAAATTTAAACCTTTTGTGCAAGTTATTGTAGATACCATAGATTGGATATACCGCGAAATGACGGCCGAAAATGGTTTATTCTATTCGGCTTTAGATGCTGACAGCGAAGGTGTAGAAGGTAAGTTTTACGTTTGGGATAAGATAGAATTTGATAAAGTTGTAGGTGACGATGCAGAGCTTTTAGCCGAATATTTCGATGTAACCGCAGAAGGGAATTGGGAAGAGGAAGAAACAAATATTCTCCGCAGAAACAAAGACGATGTTTATTTTACCGATAAGTATAATATCACAGAAGAAATACTTTACCAAAAAATAGCATTAGCAAAGGCCAAACTACTCGATGCAAGAAGTAATCGTATTCGTCCCGGCTTAGACGATAAATGCCTAACAGCATGGAATGCCATGATGATTAAAGCTTTTATAGATGCATCGCAGGTATTATCATCCGATTTATATTATCAAACTGCAAAAACTGCAACCGAGTTTATTTTAGAAAACATGGTTTCGCCAAATGGGGGTTTATACAGAAACTACAAAAACGGTAAAGCAAGCATTACTGGCTTTTTAGATGATTATGCTTTTATGATAGACGCACTAATTGCGCTTTACCAGGCTGATTTTAATGAAGAATGGTTGCAAGAAGCAAAAGCTTTAGCTAATTATGTTATCGCCAATTTTACAGATCCAGAAAGCGAAATGTTTTTTTATACCGCAACTAATGGCGAAGAATTAATTGCCCGCAAACACGAAGTGATGGATAACGTAATTCCTGCCTCAAACTCGGTTATGGCGCAAAACCTGCAAAAATTAGGGCTGTTTTTTGATGAGGAAAGTTATCGAGAAAAAGCATCAGCTATGCTAAAATCGGTACTACCACGTATTAAAAGCTATGGTTCTGCTTATTCAAATTGGAGTATTCAATTACTAAACGAGGTTTACGGCATTAATGAAATTGCTATAACTGGTAATGAAGCTCAGCATGTTAAATCTGAGCTAAATAACTTCTACATACCTAATAAAATTACATTAGGCGGAACAAAAAGTGACCTGCCTTTGTTAAAAGATAAGCAAAGCGACGAAACAAAAATCTATATTTGCCGCAACAAAACATGTCAGCTACCTGTGGGCACAGTTAGCGAAGCATTAAATTTTATAAATTAAAACAATAGTATGAATATTAATTCGAACACTGTAGTTTCTTTAACTTACGAACTACACACTACTACGCCAGAAGGTCAGCAAGTTTTTGTTGAAAAAGCTACCGAAGAACAACCACTTGTATTTTTGTACGGTGTAGGTATGATGTTACCTAAATTTGAAGAACATTTAACTGGCTTAAAAGCTGGCGACGAATACAGTTTCGAGCTTTCTGCTGCAGACGGTTATGGCGAAATAGATGCTACTGCTCATGTAGATTTGCCTAAAAGCATGTTTACAGAAGCCGGACCAGACTTACCAAACGTTGGCGATGTTATCCCTTTACAAGATAACCAAGGTAACCAATTTCGTGCTGGTGTAACTGGCGTTCACGAAGAACACATTTCAGTTGACTTAAACCACCCAATGGCTGGTAAAAACTTAATTTTCGCCGGCAAAATCCTTACTGTTCGTGAGGCTACTGCTGATGAGTTAAGCCACGGTCACGCTCATGGCGCAGATGGTCATTCGGGTCACTAAGATCCTATAAAAATAATTAAAGCGTCCAATTTGGGCGCTTTTTTTGTTTAGAAAAACTTAGCTGGTAGCTCTTCTGTCAATACAGCCCCGCCAATCGCTTCAATCTTTTGCGAACAAACCTGCGAGGTTTAATAGAGCTTGTGCTACAAAAAGTATTTACGCTGTTGTCGGGTTTATATAACAAAGTAAATGCCCTTTGGCAAAAATGCGCATAGTTTAAAATGATTGTAAAACTTACTACTGTGGGTTCGGGTTACAAATCCGGAATAGCAAGTTGCAAATCCAGAATAGCATTGTCCGGAAAAGCATTAGTAGCGAGTAGTGATTAAAAAATTGTTAGTTTTCTGCGCTGCATTTATCGCAAACCCCGTAGGCAACAAAACTTATAGATTCTGTTTTAAATCCGTTTGGAATAGTTATTTGAGGCACATTAACTGGTAAGCAATAAACTTTGGCACAAATACTGCAATTAAAATGCACATGCTCATCTTGGTGGTGGTGCGAACTACAGTTTGATGAGCAGATGGCGTAATTAGCCGTTCCGTTATGGTCTATAATTCGGTGTAAAATGCCTTTGTCTTCGTAGGCATTTAAAATACGGTATAAGGTAACGCGGTCTATTTCCTTACCTAATTTTTTTTCTAAATCTGGTTGGGAAATAGCCGCATCGTCAGCTCCAATTTCTTCCAAAACACGAACTCGCTGCTTCGTATTTTTAAGCTGGTTTCTTTTTAATATTTCTGTAGGATCGTTAGCCAACATTATATAGCCTTCGCGTTTAGCAAACTAATAGGAGGGTTGTCCATCGCATTTCCAGCACTCAATTTAAGCGTACCTTTAATTTTAACGGTTTGGTAGGTAAATTTTATCGGCTCTGCCAATTCTACCAATACCATAATGGGCACACCATTTTTGCCACAATAAAAACATTGGTTAATTGGAAGTGTGCTTAACATAAACTTGGTTTGTTTCATGCCATCTTTAATTGGCACAATGTATCCTTCTAATTCAAAGGGTTTGTTAGCATGTTTTTTAATATCGTTACCAAAAATGGCATACATTTCTGTGTCCTTAACAGTTTTAAAATCGACACTGCCGATTACATCCCAGTTTTCTGATAAAATCTGGTCGTTCGGATCATGCTGTGCCTTTGCGCTAAAGCCGAAACCAGCAAGTAATAAAAGTATAAAGCTTAATTTTTTCATCGTTATCGTTATTTGTGTGTTATATTTTTAATTCTTGGCTAATATTTTAGAGATGTTAGATCTGTAAGCTCGCAAGGCCGGAATTATAGAAGCAAATATACCAATAGCTAGGCCAGCAAGCAACAAGTACAATTCGCTATTTAAGAAAATCCGTCCGGTAAGCTTAGCTTGGCTACTTTCTTGGTAATGTCCAATTATTTCCATGGCAAAATGTCCTAGCACTAATCCAACTATCGTACCAGCAATGGTTAAAAGTAATCCTTCTAATATTACTATAAAAAACAATTTGGTTCTAGATGCACCTAAGGTTCTCATAATCGCCAAATCATAACTTCTTTCCTTTAACGAATTATAAAGGTTTACAAATACACTAATAGCGGCAATTAGCATAATTAATACAGCAAACCACTGCAATGTGTCTACGCCAACGCCAATTAGCGAGAACAACCTCGTACTCTCCATAGCTGGTGAAGCAGATTGCAGGCTTGTCATTTGGTTTACCATACGTGGAAACATTGCTACAGACATTGGCGAACGATATTGGATCAACAATGCGGTAATTTCCTTACCTTCCAAAGATTCCGCTTCTTCCGCATGTTCATCGTCTGTGTGTACGTGCCCAGGTTCTCCGTGTGCCACAGCTGCTGCTTCATGCTCGCCTTCATCGTGCATTTTCCATATGCTGGCAACATTGGTAAGTATAAGGTTATCGGTAACATTTTGTTGAGGCGCTAAAATACCTACCACCTTGTATGCATGGTGATCGTGTACATCTTTAACTTCTGTTAACCCATGCGCACCAAAAAAGGTATCGCCAACTTTTAGATTTTGCTCTTTAGCTACAGTTGCACCAATAGTTGCCTCAAAATTTGCGCTCCAAAATTTTCCACTTTGTGTTTTTAAACCATAAAGACTTACAAAATTGCTATCTGTACCCACAATTCGTACGCCATTATAATTGTCGCCTAACGCTAAAGGTGTGGCACGTTTAACAAACGGACTTCTAGAAAGCTCGTTTGCTTCTTTCAATGGAATATTCCCGGTAGGAAAATCGATGTAGTAAATGCTGCTTAAAATTAACTGTAACGGACTTCCTTTTGCACCTACAACTAAATCAATATCTTTCGAGTTGTTGTTTAGTTTTTCTTCAATTTGCGTAGATGCTAAAAGTAAAATTGTTAAAATGCCCGTTCCGAATGCGATAAGCATAATATTTAACCAAGCAGATAATGGTTTAGACCACAAACTTTTCCAACTTATTTTTAATGGGCTCATGCTAAACTATAGGTATTTGTAAATGCGTCTTTAACTCTTTTGTCGTGTGTAGCAACTACCAAAGTTGCGTTGTTTAGTGCAGATTGTTGCATTAGCAATGCTAAAACGGCTTCTGCATTTTTGTCGTCTAAACTAGAGGTAGGTTCGTCGGCAATTAACAAAGCAGGCTTGTTAATTACTGCTCTGGCAATAGAAACCCTTTGCAGCTGACCTTGGCTTAACTCGTTAGGGTAAGCATTTTTCTTGCTTAAAATATCTAAAGACTCTAAAACTTCATCAATGCGTTTTTTATCCTCTGGAAGTTTAGCAAAACTTTGTGCCAACAAGAGGTTTTCAGTTATGGTTAAACTTTTGATTAAATGCGGTCTTTGAAAAATTATTCCAATTTTACGACCTCTAAATTGGTCGAGTTCTTTTGAAGATAAGTTATAAATTGAAGTGCTGTCGATATTTACTTCGCCTTGCGCAGGTTTTAAAATGCCTGTTAGTATATGTAACAAAGTAGTTTTACCGCTTCCAGATTCGCCTAGAAGCAACCATTGCTCGCCGTCTTTAATGTCCCAATCTTTAAAGCTTAGCTGTTGTTGGCCATTATAGTTATGTTTTACAGATTTTATAGCAATCATTTTTTAATTCTGCTTTTTAAATAGTTTATGTAAATTTCTTTAGCATTAAGTTCTTGGTGCTTATGGTCACAACCATTGTTTAATGTGCATATAGCCAAAACTGCACACAGCAATCCTAATTTTTTTACCATTTCAATCGTTTTACAAATTTAAGATATGCAATTGTATTGCATTAATTATCGTGTAAAGTATTTGCTACCACTAGCTAATTTCTAAGCTTTTTCAGCATTAGTAGGGTGCGAGTGGTTGCATTTCTTCATTAATTTCCAATTTACGAAATGGCTAAACGCAATGGTAAAACCGCCCAAAGGGATTAAAATAAATTCTATTTCATGGAATAGAAAATGTCCAGAAAAAATAAAAGCAAAACCTGTTGCTAAAAGCGTAATTGGTAGAACATTTTTGTGCTTGGGATAGGATTTGAATAGGGAGTAACATCCCAAAATCAACGAAATAAATATCATTACTATTTCTACCCAGCTATTGGCCAGAAATTCTAAGCCAATTAATGGTAGCAATGTAAGCACAAATGGAAGCGCTGCGCAGTGGATAGCGCAAGAAATTGAGGCAAGCATTCCGAGTTGGTCTGCATTAAAACGACGAGTTAAAGTTTTCATGTTACAAATATAAATGCAATTATGTTGCATTTAAAAATTTATTTGTTATTTTTGAGTCATCGTTATTTTTAATTAAAGCATTTGCAACAGTTTTTCATCAGGCTGTTGCAGTGCTTTTTTTTGTCTATATTCGTTTATAAATAATGACATATGGAAATTAAGTTTCTTTTTTTAATGTTTTTCGCGATTTTATTAATTGGTTATTATTTGTACACGTTGTATAAAACACTGCAGTACAAACGGAAGTACGATAAATCCGCAGATGCGCAGGATTTGTATTTGCGAACACAATCATTTCATCTCTTGTTTTTTGGCAAACTTTTTAAGAGTGATGAAAAATCAAAATACAAGATTTTGAAGAACGAAGGAGAAAAAGATGAACATAAAAAAAGCCTTGATTCGTAAAAATCAAGGCTTTTTTCTTTTTGGTTGTTACCTATTTATACATTTCTGCTCTTAGTTTGGCCACATCTTCATTATTAATGTAGTCATCGTAAGTCATCATTCTATCAATACTTCCTTTTGGCGTAATTTCTATAATTCTTGTAGCTACAGATTCTGTTAAAGCATGATCTCGAGAAGTAAATAACATTGTTCCTCTAAAATCCTTCATGCCGTTGTTTAAAGCCGTAATAGATTCCAAATCCAAGTGGTTGGTAGGTTCGTCGAACATTAAAAAGTTAGCATGTTGTAACATCATTCTTGAGAACATACAACGCATTTTTTCACCTCCAGAAAGGACTTTTACATTCTTTAAAACTTCTTCGCCAGAAAACAACATTCTGCCTAAAAAGCTACGCACAAATTGCTCGTCGGCATCAGTACCAGAATATTCGCGTAACCAATCTACCAAGTTCTCGTCTTTACCAGCAAAATATTCGGTGTTATCATTTGGGATGTCAGCAGGGCTAATGGTTACACCGAATTTAAATTCGCCTGTAAAATCTTTATCTCTTCCAGTAAGTACGTCGTAAAATGCTGCGGTTGCTAAACTGTTTTGCGAGAGAATAGCAATTTTGTCGCCTTTGTTGACCATAAAGTCAACATCTTTAAATAAAACTTCGCCATTAGCGGTTTTACTCAATTTTTCTACCTGTAAAATCTGGTCGCCAGCTTCTCTGCCTAAGTTGTTAAACAAAATAGCCGGGTATTTACGGCTAGATGCCTTAATTTCGGTGATATCTATTTTATCTAAAGCTTTTTTACGTGAAGTTGCCTGTTTAGATTTAGAAGCATTTGCACTAAAACGTCTAATAAATTCTTGTAGTTCCTTAACTTTTTCTTCTGTCTTTTTATTTTGGTCGCTACGCTGTTTTAATGCCAATTGGCTACTCTCGTACCAGAATGTATAATTACCGGTATAAATATTCATTTTGCTAAAATCGATATCCACGATGTGCGTACAAACCGCATCTAAAAAGTGCCTGTCATGACTAACTACCAAAACCGTAGCTTGGTAATCTGCTAAAAAGTTCTCTAGCCAAGCAATCGTATCAATGTCCAAATCGTTGGTAGGCTCATCTAATAGTAAAATATCCGGATTACCGAACAAAGCTTGCGCTAATAAAACACGAACCTTTTGGTTACCGTCTAATTCCTTTAGCTGTTTGTAATGATGCTCTTCTTTGATGCCTAAATTACTTAACAAAGTAGCCGCATTGCTTTCCATATTCCATCCATCTTTCTCCGCAAAAAGATTTTCCAATTCGCCAGCACGCTCGCCGTCTTTATCACTAAAATCTTCCTTTAAATAAATAGCGTCTTTCTCGATCATAATGTCGTACAATTCCTTGTGTCCCATCATAACGGTTTCAATAGCTGTATTTTCGTCAAATTCGTAGTGGTTTTGTTTTAACACGGCCATACGTTCGCCCGGTGTAAAAGCCACCGAGCCAGATGTTTGGCTTACCTCGCCACTTAAAATTTTAAGAAAAGTAGATTTACCTGCGCCATTGGCACCTATTACACCATAGCAGTTGCCAGAAGTAAATTTTAGGTTAACGTCTTCGAAAAGAGTACGTTTGCCATAACGAAGGGAAAGATTAGAAACTGAAATCATATTATTTGTAATAAGGCGCAAAGGTACGGAAAAAGGTTGAGGGTAGAAAGAATATGCCAGAAAGTATGATGATCGATTAATGTGAAAGAAAATTGATTTCGTTTAATAACAACTTAAAGTTGAATGGAGATAGCAGCAAAACAATCAGGCATAAAAAAAGGGCGATTAAACCGCCCTTTCTCTAAGTTTTGAGTATTTCTTAGTAGTTCCAAACGAAACGTTGTTTTTCTGTACCGTTGTTAGTAAACACAATTTTAGTTGCAACCTTAAATTCTGCTTCTACATCTTTTCCGTCGTAAGTAGATGGGATCCAATCTATTTTAAAATCCATATCTTTTTCCTTTAACTGATAACTATACCAATTATTTTTATGTTGATAAGTGATTATGTATGATACATCGGTTTTAGATTTAACTTTTGCAATAATGTTGATGTCTATTGGCGAATTATAAACTACAATTTCTTTTGGGAATTGAGCTTTCGCTGCTTCTCCTAATAATGATGAATATTGGTCTATTGAGCAGATAGGTAAAACTACCGATCCATTTTTTGCAGCGTCTGGGTTTTTATCAGTTATTGAAATTTCGGCTTTTTTTAAAGCTACTGTGTCTAAGGCGATCAGTTTATTTAAATCATAATTGTACCTTAAAAAGGTAGAGCCATCGCTGTTAAAAGCATACCAATTACCTGCCCTGGTGTTTTCTTTGTAAGTTCCTCTCAGCCAAATTTTTCTGTTTGTGTTTTCAACGAAGTAAGCGCCATCAAGCTTTTTATCGTCATTTACATTGTATGTTAATCGAGAATTGTCAACTAAGATTTTGGTTTTTTGTACCGGTTTTACATCGCTAAAAACAGATGCGAAAAAAGCACTTGTAATTAACATCGGTAATGCGAAAGCTTTCATAAGAATTTATATTTTTAAGTTCTCTTAAAGGTAAGAATTAAAAAATGCAGTCGCAAATAAATTTTATAGCTCAATTTGAGTTGGTTAGATTATTTGAAAAGCCGTTAACAAAAAAAGAAATAACAGATTTTGCCTTAATGGCAAAAGATGGGAGGATAGATGTAGCTGATCTGTTAACGCTCAATTTTCATCAAAATGAACAAGTTGCCTTTCGCTCATCTTGGATTTTGGAGAACGTTTTCCTTAGCTATCCATCATTATTTACACCTTACGCATTTATTTTTCTAGAAAAATTCTCTTTACAGAAAAACCTTTCTTGTTGTAGGAATTATGGCAAAATTTTAGCCTTAATGACAAAGAAAAACGCCTCGAAAGAACTAAAAGAAATTATTCAAAATATAGATACCAAACCATTGGTTGAGACAGTTTTTACTTGGTTAATTGATGAAGGAATGCCAGTTGCAGTTAAATCGCATTGTTTAAATATTTTAGCAAATCTAACCGCAAAACACAGTTGGATAAAAGATGAGCTGTTAGAAACGATGGATTTTTTGGTGGATAAGGAAAGCATCGCATTTTATGCTAAAGTTAAGCAGATAAGAACGCAATTAAAATAAAGATACCCGTGCTATACAAAAGCAATAAAATAATTTAAGATTTAAAACCCATGTAAAATCATTTACTTTTGGTTTATGAACAATGATTTCGAAGTTTTAAAAAAACTAATCCAAAATCGCCGAAGTGTATTTCCGGCCGATTATATTGCAAAGGAAATAGAAGAAGATTTAATTGAACAAATATTAGAAAGTGCCAATTATGCGCCTACACATAAATTGACTCAGCCTTGGCGTTTTACAGTTTTAACAGGCAAAGCAAAATCTAAATTGGGCGTAGCATTAGGAGAAATTTATAAAGCAACTGTTCCTGCAGAAAAATTCCTTCAAAAAAAGTTCGATAGTTTTGCGCAGAAAACAGATCAGGCAGCTTGTATACTTGCAATAAACATTAAGTTTTCGGGAAAATTGCCAGATTGGGAGGAGATTGCAGCGACAGCCTGTGCAGTTCAGAATATGGCACTAACTGCCGAAGCCTTAAGTATTGGCGCTTATTGGAGTTCGCCACCTTTAATTAGTGGCTTAGGAGAATTTTTAGGTTTGAAGGAAGATGAGAAATGCTACGGTTTATTTTATATGGGCTACCATAATAACGAAGCTGGCACTGCTAACAGAACACCGATGAGTGAGAAAGTAACTTGGATGAGAGATTAATATGGAAGGCACAAAATTAGCTTTGTACGAACTTTGTTTAGCCTTTGTAGCTCAACGGATAACGACCGCGAAAACTGCCTTGCAGCAAGCTAGGGAAGCAAGTAATGATGATACGAAAAGTAGCGCTGGCGATAAATACGAAACTAGCCGTGAGATGGCGCAACAAGACATTGATCGTAACAAAAGGTTATTGATGGATGCTGAAGAAAATCAGCATATGTTAACTTTGATAAAAGATTTACCC
Organism: Pedobacter namyangjuensis; assembly: GCF_003313325.1. Lineage (GTDB taxonomy): Bacteria > Bacteroidota > Bacteroidia > Sphingobacteriales > Sphingobacteriaceae > Pedobacter > Pedobacter namyangjuensis. Next base: position 14,825 of record NZ_QMHQ01000005.1, read on the forward strand.
GCAAACGAAATAGCAAGAAATGGCAGTTTGGTTTATACCGATAATGGAAATTTCTATTTAAGTATAAGTGCTGGTTTACTTAATTTAAAAGGCGAAACTTTTTTTGCGGTTTCTGCGGTTTCGCCGATAGGTAAAATGTTTTTAGGAAAAAAGGCAGGTGAAAACTTCGATTTTAACGGAAAAAAGTATCAGCTAAAAGAAGTTATTTAGCTGATACAGGTTTCTTATTAAAACTTTTATTAATACTGTTGTAAAGGTTTTTAGCAGTGTAAGTCCCTGGGTCTATAATTCTTCTTATGGTGAACAATGGATAATTCTCATCCCTTTGGGTAGATAGGATAAAAGCCGCTTTAAAGCCGTAGTCTTTTAACTTATGCAACGTAGAGGATTTCGAAACGCCGTAAGGATAGGCGAAGTACTCGATTTTTTTGCCAGTTATATCTTCTAGCTTTTTGTTAGGTTCCTCTATTTGTGTTTTCCAATCTTCAGCCGTAAAATCAGCAAAATTTTTATGGTCGTAGGTATGGCTGGCTATTGTATTACCTTCATCGCTTAGCTGTTTTATCTGCGCCTTGTTCATGTACGCGATTCTTCCTTTCTTGCCAATTGCAACCGTCATTATAAAGTACACACCTTTAAAACCGTATTTTTTTAAAGTTGGTGCCGCTATGGTAAACTGATCTAAATCTGTGTCATCAAACGTAAACATGATTGGTTTTTCCGGCAACTTTTTGTCAAATACCAAATAATCATAAAGCTGATCAGGCAGTATAGAATTGTAACCACTATCGGCCAGCATTTTTACGTGGCTCTCAAACCTGTCTGGTGCAATAATATCATCGTGTGCTCGCTTACCATCTGTAGGCAACCAATTTCTTATTTGATGATAACAAAGCACCGGAACTTCTTTCTTGGCCAGAATTTCTTGAGCAGAAGCCGGTTTTATGTTACTTCTATCTTTTACAGTTGTTGTATCGACGTTAGCGGAGGTAGTTTTACTATTGTTTTCTTGCGGATTAGAATGGCAAGAAAACAATAATAATGCAGGTGCTAAAGCTAATAAAAGGTTAACTCGCATTAGTTTTTAAAAACTTTTAACAATGTTGTTATGTAAAGTTTTAGGGCTCCAAAATCCACTAGCAATAATTCGTCTAACACACATTAACGGGTCGTTTTCATCACGCTTGTCAGCTAAGGCAAATGCCATTTTAAAACCTCTTTTCTTTAACTCAGGGAAGCCTTCCTTATTCCATAAACCAAACGGATAAGCGAAATATTCGATTTTTTTGCCCGTAATTTCTTCTAATTTTTTTGTAGGCTTATCTAATTGCTCTTCCCAATCTTTACCTGTGTATTTTTTAAAATTTTTATGGTCGTACGTATGGCTACCAATAGAATTGCCTTCATCCGCAAGCTCTTTAATTTGTTCAGCGCTCATGTAATTAACAAATTTGCCTTTTTTCCCAATTGAAACCGTCATGATAAAATAAGCAGCTTTATAGCCATATTTTTTTAGCGTTGGATTTACTACAGTATATTGGTCTAAAACAGTATCATCAAAAGTAAGCATGATAGGTTTTGCTGGCAAAGGTTTACCTTCATTCAAGTAAGCGTATAATTGATTTGGTAAAATGGTGTTGTAACCACTATCGGCCAACATTTTAATTTGATCTTTAAAGTTCTGAATTTCTACCGTATAATCTTTACCCATTTGCCCATCTGTAGCACGCCAGTTGCGTACTTGGTGGTAACATAAAATAGGCACTTGTTTGCGAGCTAAAATCGTTTTAGCATCCGCAACTTTTACACCGTTAATGTCAATGTTTTTTGCAGTGCTCTCAGGAGCTGTTTTTTCTTTTGTAGTGCTATCGCCCGCGTTTTGCTTATCGTTGGCCGCATTACATTGGCATCCGCTTACCAGAATTGTAGCAGCTGCAATTATTGTTAGAAAATTAATCTTCATAGGTTTTTGTTTTCCTTGTAGTTGATAAGAGAAATTGTTTATTTCTGAACGCAAAACTATAAAATTGACATGTATTTACTATCGAAAACTTTAAGCTGTTGATAAAAAAACGATTAATTGGTTTTAAAATCTTTAACAGGGTGAATTCCTATCTTTTTTATTACAAATAAATAGCTAGTTTTTAAATAATTTAGGCATTTATTAAACAATCAACTCACATCAATGAAGAAACTCTACTCATTGTTAGCTTTTGCATCGGTTTTATGTGCTACCGATGCCCTAGCGCAAACAAAAACCATTTCGCTTACAGAAACCACACAAGTAGGAGAGAAAGCTAATTACCAAGCAGCTGCAAGGTTTTCGCCAAGTAAATTGCGTAAAATTATTTATTCGACGGCGGTAGATCCGCATTGGTTAAAGCAAAGCAACAGGTTTTGGTACCAATATGAAACCCCAAACGGCAAACAATGGTACATTGTAGAGCCTGCATCTAAAACCAAAAAGGTTTTATTTGACAATGCTAAAATGGCTTCTGAAATAACTTTAATAGTTCGCGATCCGTTTGATGCACAGCATTTGCCGATTGAAAATTTAAAATTTTCTAAGGATGAAAAAAGCATCAGCTTCGAGATAAAAAGTACTATCGAAGAGCTTAAAAAAGATAGAAAAGATAAAAAAGCTGCAGATTCTATGCAGAAGAAAATTTTCTTTTTTAACTACGATTTGGCCAATAGCAAACTTACAGAGGTTAAAAACTACGAGAAGCCAAAAGCTAAGCCAAGTTGGGGTTCTGTAGCGCCAGATTCGTCGGCAGTTATTTTCTCTCGCAATTATAACCTGTATTGGATGGATAAAGCCAATTATCTAAAGGCGGTGAAAAATGAAGAGGATAGCACAATTGTAGAGCATCAGTTAACAAAAGATGGTGTTAAGTTTTACTCTTTTGGTAGCGACGGCGATGGCGAAGATAATGAGCTAAATATCAAAAACAACAAAAAGAGAAGAGGTGCTTACGTACTTTGGTCGCCTGACAGTAAACATTTTGTGTTGGATAGAACCGACTCTAGAAAGGTTAAGGATTTTTGGGTAATTAACAGTATTGCCGCTGGCCGCCCAACATTAGAAACTTACAAATACCAAATGCCAGGTGAAAAAGAATCGCCTGTAGACGAGTTTGTACTTTTTAATTTTGCAGCTAAAACTTATAAAACTATAAACACTACAGCTTTTAAAGATCAAAGCATATCTACCTGGAGTAAACCAGCTTTAAATAAGGATAGAGATAATGAGTTTAGACCGTCGATTTGGTTAGGCGATAACAATAAATTCTATTTTTCTCGTAACAGTAGAGATTTAAAACGAATTGATATTTGCACAATAGACATACAAACCGGTGCGGTAAAACAATTGATAGATGAGCGTTTTAATACCTATGTAGAAGTTCAACGCCCAGGTTTAGTTAACGGTGGTGCAGAAATGATCCATTGGAGCGAACGTGATGGTTGGGGCCATTTCTATCTTTTTGATGCTAATGGAAAGTTGAAAAACCAAATTACAAAAGGTGCTTTCCACTGCGAATCTATTGTTAATGTTGATGAAAAAAACAGGGTTTTATACTTTACAGCTAACGGAAAAGAGGACAAGGAAGATCCGTACTTTATGCACTTGTACCGTATAAACTTTGATGGTTCTGGCTTAAAGTTGCTGAACAGCGGAGATTTTGATCACGCAGTAAACATGAATGACGAAGCAAAATTCTTTGTTGATAATTATTCGAGAGTAAACACGGTGCCAAAATCGTTCTTATTAGATAACAATGGCCTGAAAGTAATGGAGTTGGAAACTGCAGATTTGTCTTTACTGATGGAGACGGGCTACAAATTTCCAGAACCATTTAAAGTTAAGGCAGATGATGGCATAACCGATATTTACGGAGTGATGTACAAGCCATTCGATTTTGATCCGAAGAAAAAATACCCAATTATAGAGTATGTTTATCCTGGTCCGCAAACGGAGGCAGTTAATAAAGCTTTCGGTAGGGCAATGGATAGAATGGATCGTTTGGCGCAGTTAGGTTATGTGGTAATTACAGTAGGTAACAGAGGTGGTCACCCGGCTCGTTCTAAATGGTACCACACTTATGGTTACGGAAATCTGAGAGATTACGGTTTGGCCGATAAGAAAGCCGCTGTAGAGCAGTTGGCGGATAGATATTCTTTTATCGACGCGAATAGAGTTGGTATTACTGGCCACTCTGGTGGTGGTTTTATGTCTACCGCTGCATTGTTGGTTTACCCAGATTTCTTTAAAGTTGCAGTTTCTGCAGCGGGTAACCACGATAATAGCATCTACAACCGTTGGTGGAGCGAAAAGCACCACGGTGTTAAAGAAATTGTGTCGGCCAAAGGCGATACAACTTTTAAATATTCTATTGATAAAAACCCAGATTTAGCGAAAAACCTTAAAGGACATTTGATGCTTATGCACGGTGACATGGATAATAACGTAAATCCTGCAAACTCAATTCGTGTTGCAAACGCCTTGATAAAAGCCGGCAAACGTTTTGAATATGTGGTAGTTCCGGGTCAGCGACATGGTTTTGGCGATATGACGGAATATATGTTCTGGAAATTAGCCGATCATTTCAACAATTATTTATTGGGCGATTTCTCGAAATCTTCTGAAGTAAATATTGTGGAGATGGATAGAGATATTGAACGAAAGCAATAGCGCTAATAATTTACGAACGTAAAAGGCTCTGCAGGTTTTCTTGCAGAGCCTTTTGTGTAATAAACCTGAGCGCAGTGTAAAGCCCGGATCCCGATTTTATATCGGGAGAGGACTTGTAACGTAGCGCAGGACTAACATTTATAGTAACGCTGGTTTTGCTTTTCAAAAAATGAATATATTTAGGTTTTTAATTTAAACACTTAACGAGCTATGATATTGAACAAAAAACATTTATTAATGCTTGCTATTGGGGCGGTTGGCTTTGCTTCTTGCCAATCGGAGCAAGGCGGCGCTAATTTAACGCCAGATTCTGTAGCCTTAAAAGCGGTAAACGATACTGCTTTAGCGAAACATATCGGAGTATTGGCATCGGATGATTTTGAAGGCAGAAAACCTTTTACTACTGGGGAAACGAAGACCATTAACTATTTAAAGACCGAATTTGAGAAAATTGGCTTGAAACCGGGCAACGGCGATAGTTATTTCCAAGAAGTTCCGATGGTGGATATCAAATCTACACCGAGTGATTTGAGCATTAAAACAGCCGATGGAAAGGCCGTGAGTTTGAAATATTTGGATGATTTTGTTGGCGCAAGTAGGCATGTTACCGAAGCCGTTAAAGTAGAAAATTCTGAGATGGTTTTTGCTGGCTATGGCATTGTTGCACCAGAATATAAATGGAATGATTACGAAGGTTTGGATGTTAAAGGAAAAACGGTAGTAGTTATGGTAAACGATCCTGGTTTTTCTGACTCGACTTTGTTTAAAGGTAAAACGATGACTTACTATGGGCGTTGGACTTACAAATTTGAAGAAGCCGCTAGACAAGGCGCAACCGGAGTAATAATTATCCACGAAGATAAAGCGGCAAGTTACCCTTGGGCGGTGGTAAGGAGCGGTTGGTCTAAATCTAAATTATATTTAGAAGCGGCGGATGCTAACAAATCGAGAGCTATTATGGAAGGATGGATTACACAAAATGTTGCCCAATCTTTATTTAAAATGGCTGGTAAATCTGCCGATTTGATGAAACAGGCTGGTAAGCCAGGATTTAAGCCCGTTGCTTTAGGTTTGAGTGTTTCTACCACTATTAACAACGTGATCAAAAAATCTACTTCAAACAACGTTGTTGCCGTATTGCCGGGTACTAAAAGAGCTGATGAATATGTGATTTACTCGGGTCACTGGGATCATTTAGGAAAAGGCGAGGCTATTAATGGCGATTCTATTTACAATGGCGCTGTAGATAATGCAACAGGTACGGCTGCTTTGTTGGTTTTAGCCGATGCTTTTAAGAAAGCGAAAGTACAACCAGAGCGTTCTATCATGTTTATAGCTTTAACGGGCGAGGAGCAAGGTTTGTTGGGGTCTGAATATTATGGCGCACATCCTTTAGTGCCGGTAAATAAAACAGTAGCAGTAATTAATATGGATGCGATGCAAGCATTTGGTAAAACTAAAGATATTATAGCAGTTGGCTTTGGTCAGTCGGAGCTGGAAGATTATTTAACAGATGCAGCTAAAAAACAAGGTAGGATAGTTACGAAAGATACAAATCCATCGGCTGGGTTTTATTTCCGTTCAGATCATTTTAATTTTGCGAAAGTTGGTATTCCGGCTTTGTATACCGAAACTGGAGATGACCATGTAGAAAAAGGAGTGGCTTACGGAAAGGCGCAAAAAGAAGATTATACCAAAAACCGTTATCACGCACCTGCGGATAATTTTGAACCTGCCAAATGGGATTTCTCTGGCATGGTAGAAGATTTGAGATTGCTTTTTGATGTAGGTTACCGCATTAGTAACGAAACTACTTTTCCAGGTTGGAAAAATGGTTCGGAGTTTAAAGCGATTAGAGAAAAGAGTATGAAATAGGTTTTTAATTAAACTACCAAAGGTGGTAACTCTGTTGAATTACCACCTTTTTTATTTTTGAGGGCTTCTGTTTATTTTACCTCCAACTTCATCGTTTTTACGCCAAAGTTCCCTTCTAAATCAGTCCCTTCTAGCCAAACGGTGTAAGTTCCCTTTTTATCCGAGGTAAAAAAACTTACAAAAGTTTCGCCTTTTTCATCAGTGATAATATTCGGATTCCAATAAATTGTAGATCTAAAATCGGGTGTTTTATTGTCGTTCTCTGCAGTGTATTTAGGCGAGTAGAAAACCTTTTTGTTACCATAATTCATCGGTCGGTACTTATAAATATTAGCAGCCTTTTTTAAAAAAGGCCCACTACCAGATTTAGTAGTAATTTCTATGTAAGCATATTGAGTTTGGTCTAACCAGTTTCTTACAAAGCGACTTCTGTAAAGCATACTTTTGTTGAAAAATGCCATTACCTCAACACCTTTAATATCCTCAGCATTATAATAATCTAAAGTAGTCCTTACAAAATTGTTATAATCATTCATTTTGGTTGCTGCAGATGCATCCGCTGAGTCATAAAAGAAATCTAACTCCATTCCATCTATCACAAACCTTACTGGTTCAGAATTGATGAAAAAATCTCGAATACTCGAACCCCGCCTCACACCGGTTCTAAATCCGGTAATCTTTTTTATAAGTAAATCGTATAAAGTTAACTTGGGTACTTTGTTTAAGTCTTCTTCGGTAAGTATTTGGTCTGCCTCACCAGGGCCATTTAAATTTTTTGAACCTGGAATCACTCTCTTACCCGTAATGGTTACCTCCCTAAGTAAGTTTCCACTGGCATATCGTTTGTTTAAGGCTTCGTTTTGTGTAGCTACCAAAACATTTGCAACACTGTCGGCAGTAGTATCGAAAATAATATTCTTTCGTTTTACAACCTCAATTTCAGGTCTTTTAAATTCATCAACTTCAATGCCCAATGTTCCTTTTCTGCCCTTGGTGTTTAGAGCCTGTACGATAAAAGATGCGCTATCCATAACCGGGAGCTGATCGAATACAAACTCTCCCTTATCATTCGCAACGGTATCTATTAATGTAAAACCTCTGTTCTGACCAACCATAGTTACTTTAGCGTTAGCTATGGGTGTGTTGGTTAAGTTGGTGATTTTTCCACGAAGTGTAAATTCCTTTTCAGCTTTAAATAAAGGTTTTTTAGTTAAATCCCATTGGTAATTAACCCAGCCTTGTGTTAACATTAACGCTTCCAGGTCATTATGCGTTTGTTCATCGTATTGCTTAAAATACGATCCAGGGTTTTCAATCTCTCCTTTTAAATCTGAAGTTAATAGCAAGTAGCTTAAAATATTTCCCTCATTTAAACTGTCCTTGGTAACTTGGCTATCGTCGGTTATGGACATGGATAACGACATTTGGGCTGGTTTTTTATCGAATGAACTGGCCTTGATAACGAGTTTTACGCTGTCTCTATTTTTGTATGCTAACTTATCTGAAGAAACATCAATCTTAGCCTGGTCTAAATGATTGATAAAAAAGTTTCGCTCATTAAGGGGCTTTCTTTGTGCATCTAAAATTAATATCTGGCAAACTCCGGTTGGGAAAATGCTTTTGGCAACACGAATAGTTTTACCTGTAGTGTTTGCTGCCAACGTTGCTACAAAACAAGCCACGCCTCTAGATTGACCAATGACGGTTAATGGTTCGTTTTTTAAGTTAGATCCAAATTGAATAACTAAAGAGTCTGATTTATAATCGTTTGTAACTTTTAAAGCTGTTGAAAGTTCTTTAACAGTAGGCAAGGTTGTATTAGGTACTGCTAAATTTTTTATTCTCGCAGTATACCGCTCAGTCGCTACAGCGTTTAAATAGAAAAAGCCCATTCCTTTTGTATTCGATACAAAAGTGGTAACGATATTATCTTTGCTGTCTAAAATTTCGCCACTTAGGCTGATGCCTTTTCCATTGGCATTTAATGCTTTAAATGCAATTTTTTGATTAGAACCAGCTATAAGATTTCCACCTTCCGGCAAAAATTGTAGGTCTATTGCACTATTTCTATTGTTGCCTGAATTATTTTGATTGCTTGCCAAAGGCGACTTTGTTGTTGAAGCACTGGCTATTCCTATCGCACCTGCAGGTAAGGAAAATACTTTAAGCTGTTTTTGAAAAAAATGTGAATTTCCAAAGTTCTGCATCCAGTTTGTGTAGGCTCTAAATGTGTATGTTCCGGTTTTAAATTGCCGTTCGTTTAGTGCAAAAGCGCCCCAAGTTAAGCCAGATACTGTTGGCAAGGCAAGCGTTTGTAAAACATCGTTATTTTCGTCGATTATTTCTGTGTAGATAACAGCACTAGTATTAGACGGAACATTTAGTGTGCCATCTACCAGATAGGCTTTAAACCAAATGGTATCAGTTGCTGTATAATTGGTCTTGTCAAAATGCACATAAAGTTTTTCCCTTGGCAAATTGTTGCGAATGCTGTCGTACAATTTTAAAATAGCTTGTTGCTGGGCCGAAACTATTGTGCGGCAAAAAATAAAAAAAGTAAGGAGGACTGCGGATTTATACATTGATGAGAGCATTTGATAAAATTAAATATACAAGAATATTTTTATGCTGATGATTTTCGAGTGTAAAAGGATTTATACAAAGGATTTAACTTTAGGTTTGCAACTCCAAAACCAAACAATCGCGAGGCGTATTTATACGCAAATAGTCAAAAAACTCATTTATAGGGCTAAACGCATAAATAGTTTCTAAATTTGGCAACATAATTATGAATACAGAAAGTTCTACAAAAGTTATAGCCGAGGAAACTGTTTTTCCAATCCTGTTTGCGTTAAGTTTTTCGCATTTACTTAATGATACCATACAGTCGCTAATTCCAGCTATTTATCCGATAGTAAAAACCAGTTACGGTTTGAGTTTTGCTCAAATTGGTATTATTACCCTTGTTTTTCAAATGGCGGCTTCGTTGTTTCAGCCTTTTGTAGGTTTGTATACAGATAAAAAACCGCAACCATTTTCGTTGGCAACAGGCATGGGTTTCACCTTAACGGGATTGGTAACGCTTTCGCTTTCAACACATTTTTATACGATGCTAGTTTCGGTGGCTTTAATTGGTGTAGGTTCTTCGATTTTTCATCCAGAAGCATCCAGAATGGCTAATGCTGCATCTGGGGGAAAAAGAGGTTTGGCGCAATCAGTTTTTCAACTGGGGGGTAATGCAGGTAGTTCTTTAGGCCCGCTTTTAGCGGCTTGGATTATTGTGCCCAACGGTCAGTTTAGCATTGTTTGGTTTTCTTTTATTGCGCTGTTGGCCATCATCGTATTAACTTACGTGGGCCGTTGGTATAAAACTTATTTGGTTAAAATTAAACAACGTGCTAAAGCAAGTGCACAGGCTGTTTCTCATCATTTGTCTAGAACTAAAGTTATCACATCAATCGTTATTTTACTGGTATTGATATTTTCCAAATACTTTTACATGGCTAGCTTAACAAGCTATTTCACATTTTTCTTAATGCAGAAATTTCATGTTTCAGTGCAAACCTCGCAAATCTATTTGTTTGTGTTTTTGTTTTCGGTTGCTGCAGGTACACTAATTGGTGGGCCAATTGGCGATAAAATTGGTCGTAAGTACGTAATATGGGCATCTATTTTAGGTACTGCACCTTTTGCATTAATGCTTCCTCATGCCAATCTGTTTTGGACAGGCGTGTTAATTGTTCCTATCGGGATGATATTAGCTTCTGCTTTCTCGGCAATCCTGGTGTATGCGCAAGAGCTTATTCCAGGTAAAGTTGGTTTGGTATCCGGTTTATTCTTCGGCTTTGCATTTGGAATGGGGGGGATAGGTTCGGCTTTATTGGGTCGATTGGCGGATTCGACAAGTATCAGTTACGTATATAGTATTTGTGCTTATTTGCCACTAATAGGTTTGCTAACAGCATTTTTGCCGAATATAGAAAGAACAAAGAAATAGCAATTAAAAACAGCCCAATCAGATTGCTTGCTTACCGTTCAGATTTTTACAGCTGATTTAAAAACTTGACGTGTTTAAAAATGAACATTTACGCCAAATGAAGGTGTAAAGTTATCGAGCGCCAATCTTAACTTTTTATCTTGCCTAAAATTGTAGGCTTGTTCTTTGTTTCTGTCTACAAAATAGCTAATCACTGGGAATGAAAATTCAATGTTCCATTTTTTACTTGGTAAAAAGGCGAAACCGGGATTTAAGCTTGCACCATACCCTTTAAATGTATAATCGGTGCGATACAAATAACCATCATCATCAATGTTTTTATAACTATTAACTTGAAAAGTTAAGTTGGCCTGGCCAAAAAATTTAAAATTTTCCTTAACATGAAAGTAATACCTTGTGAAAGGACTTAAGCCAAAATTTTCTTCCTTAAAGCCAAATGTACGTTGAAAAAAGCCAGTATTCTGATCAAAGTAATCATAAAATTCGCCATTTAATTTCGACAGATTGTAATTGATTTCCATTCCAGCTGCAAGATTATCGTTGAAGAAGTGGCCGATTCGGGGATTAATAGAAAGCGAATTAATTTTAAGCGCATTTGAGTTTTGATTATTAGTAGCGAAACTGAAACTGAGCCCGCCAAAGGTTACGCCTTTTTGAATTTGCGCATGTGTTGCAAAGCCAACGGCGCATAACATAGCCATTAAGGTTAATTTGATTTTCATACTAATTCCATTCGTGTGTAATCAATATTAATTATTATTAAGCGAAAATACAATAGCTTGTTAAATCTGCAAATGCGATAACTTTTTGTTTTACAGTGATAAATGTTTTTGAGTTCGTGCCAATAAAAGGTAAGGGGCAAAAAAAAGCATCCATGTTTACCATGGATGCTTAATAGGCGTTTATCTGTTTAGCGCTAGCTTTCTAGTTATTCTCATTCAAGAATACAAACTGATGATCGAACATATCCAATTTTATTTTACTGTCTTTATCAACTTTTCCCGCTAGGATAGATTTCGATAATTCGTTTAGAATACGTTTTTGAATCACTCTTTTCAATGGTCTTGCACCAAATTGCGGATCGTAACCTAACTCTGCTAACCAATCCAACGCTTCCGTGCTGGCCTCCATAGTAATACCCATTTCGGCTAATGTTTGTTGTACTTGTTTAAATTGTAAATCAACAATATTTCTAATTTCGCTTCGCTGTAATGGCGTAAACATAATCAACTCGTCAATTCTGTTTAAAAACTCGGGACGAATAGTTTGTTTCAATACTTCAAACAATTCATTTTTGGTTTTTGCAATCACTTCATCGCGGTTTTCATCATCTAATTTTTTGAAATTATCTTGAATTAAATGTGCACCTATGTTTGAAGTCATGATGATAATCGTGTTTTTGAAATTCACCACACGACCTTTGTTATCAGTTAAACGTCCATCATCTAATACTTGTAACAAAATATTAAATACATCAGGGTGTGCTTTTTCAATCTCATCCAATAACACAACCGAATACGGCTTTCTACGAACAGCTTCCGTTAATTGTCCACCTTCGTCGTATCCTACGTACCCTGGAGGCGCACCAATCAATCTCGAAACGGCATGTCGTTCTTGATACTCGCTCATATCAATTCTAGTCATGGCATTTTCGTCGTTAAACAAAAACTCTGCTAATGCTTTTGCTAACTCTGTTTTACCAACGCCGGTAGTACCTAAGAAAATGAAAGAGCCAATTGGTTTACGTTTATCTTGTAAGCCAGCCCTTGAGCGGCGAATGGCATCAGAAATTGCTTCAATTGCTTCATCTTGTCCGGCAACGCGTTTGTGCAATTCGTCTTCCAAATTCAGTAATTTTTCACGTTCGCTAGCAATCAATTTCGTAACTGGAATGCCAGTCCAACGGCCCACCACACCAGCAATGTCATCAGCAGTAACTTCTTCTTTCAACATTCTGCTTTCGCTCTGCTGACTTTCCAACTTTGCCTTCAACTCCGTTACCTTTTCCTCTGCCTCTTTAATCTTTCCGTAACGAATTTCAGCCACGCGACCATAATCTCCGGCACGTTCTGCCTGTTCAGCTTCTAATTTATAAGCCTCTATTTGTTCCAATTGGCTGTTTACACCATCTACTAAATCTTTTTCACCTTGCCATTTGGCCTTAAACTCATCTCGCTCTGCCGATAGATTGGCAATTTCTTCAGAAAGCTCTTTAACTTTTTTATCGTCTTTTTCGCGTTTTATGGCTTCACGTTCAATTTCTAAACGCATAATTTCGCGGTCTAAAGCATCTACGTTTTCGGGCACACTGTCCATCTCCATGCGTAGCTTAGAGGCTGCCTCGTCCATTAAATCGATAGCCTTATCTGGTAAAAAACGGTCGGCAATATATCGTTGAGACATTTCTACCGCCGCAATAATAGCTTCGTCTTTAATCCTCACTTTGTGGTGCGTTTCGTAACGTTCTTTTAAGCCACGTAAAATAGAGATTGCATCTTGCGTATCTGGTTCTTCCACCATCACCTTTTGAAAACGACGCTCTAGGGCTTTGTCCTTCTCTAAATATTTTTGATACTCATCTAGCGTAGTTGCACCAATTGCACGTAACTCGCCTCTGGCTAATGCGGGCTTAAGAATGTTTGCGGCATCCATTGCGCCTTCGCCACCACCGGCACCAACTAAAGTATGTATTTCGTCTATGAATAGAATAATGTCGCCATCGCTTTGCGTAACTTCTTTCACCACCGCTTTTAAACGCTCTTCAAACTCGCCCTTGTACTTTGCACCGGCTATCAAAGCGCCCATATCCAAAGAAAATACGGTTTTTGATTTTAAGTTTTCCGGAACATCTCCCTTTATAATCCTAAACGCAATACCTTCGGCAATAGCTGTTTTACCAACACCTGGCTCGCCAATTAAGATCGGGTTATTCTTCGTTCTACGAGACAGAATCTGTATCACACGACGAATTTCTTCATCTCTGCCAATAACCGGATCCAACTTTCCGCTTTCGGCATACTCATTCAAATTTCTTGCATACTTGCTTAAAGCTTGGTAGGTAGCCTCTGCATTTTGGTCGGTAACTCTATTATCTCCACGAAGTTCGGTAATAGCCTTTTTTAAATCTTTTTCGTTAACGCCTTGCTCTTTAAGTAATTTGGCGGTTGTATCGTTTACTGCTAATAAGCCTAAAAGCAAGTGCTCAACAGAAACGAAATCGTCTTTGAATTCTTTCAGGTACGATTGTGCTTTTTGCAAAGCCGAATTGGCGGTCGACGATAAATAAACATCGCCACCAGTAACTTTTGGTAATTTTTGTATCGATGCGGTTAAATTTTGATCAACCGAATTTAGGTTCACATTTAGTTTCTTCAGCACATAAGAAACCACGTTTTCATCAACCGTAAGCAAACCTTTTAATAAATGCGCTGTATCAATAGCTTGTTGCTGATTGCCCTGCGCTATTTCAGAAGCCTTTTGTATAGCTTCTTGTGCTTTAATTGTAAAGTTGTTGAAGTTCATATTTTGCTTTTATTCAAAACAAATGCCACAGGTATTTTGCTTAAAGAATCGGAAATTTTGTCTGTCGGTATTGACTTAATAAGACTAAATGACTGTAAATAAGTGGTTTATACTGAAATTTTGGCTGATTGAAAAAGATTTGAAAAACAATGTTAGTAGTTCTTGGCTTATGTAGTCCTTCTTTCCGTTGCAGCCGATGAAGAATCGGCATTCACTTCAATAAGGTTTATATTACAAAGCCAGTATCTCTTAGGCTTTTGCAAAAGCCAAATAAATGTTTTTAAATCTAATTTGTACTGGCTCTTCATACCCAATTGGGCATCTAAACACTAAAGCTGTTAACAATTAAGATTTTAACAGCCAATTTTGCCGTAGATGTTATTTCGATTTCCATTGGTTTCAGCCAACAGAAAATTAATTCCCTTTTTGCTCAATTACATGTTTTCCCGCGTCTAGTTTAATTAAACCAGGCGTAATGTTTCGTCCGTTCAGCGTAGTTGCAATGTCCCTAACCAAATCTAACTGTATGCTAGCACTAGCGTTTGCCGGAATTGAAATTTCATACCTAACACCGCCTTTAATTCTTTTCCAAGCTGATTTAATTTTTCCGTAAGGACTATCGTGGGAAGCTTCAAAATGATCTAAACCTTCTACAACATGAGGTTGCAGTAAAATATGTTTAAATCCAGGTTCGTTTTCATCCGGCTTGATGCCGCCTGGAGCTTTATAAAGCCAAGCACCAATTTCGCCAAACATAATGTGGTTCATAGAAATATCTGATTTAGCATCGATAGGCCAGTTTTCGTAAAGTGTTGTTGCACCATTGGCAATCCACCAACCCCAACTTGGAAACGTCCTTTGCGAAGCAATTTTATAAGCTAGATCCGCATGTCCATTTTCGCTTAATGCATTTAAGATTGCTTTTGTTCCTAGCAAACCCACATCTAAATGAAAACCATCTGCTTCCACGCGTTTTGCAAGGTTTTCGGCAACTAAAGCTTTATTTTCTTCGGGCACTATGCCCCAAAAAAGAGGGACACTTAGTTCTGTTTGCAAACCATTACTGTAAATGCCAGTTTGCTTATTTAAGTATTTGTTGTTGAAAGCTGTTTTTATTTTCTCTGCAAGTGCAGTATACTTTTTATAATCATCGGTTTTACCTAAAATTTTGGCGGCTTTGGCTAAAATAACCGCATCAGCATAATAGTAGCAAGTAGAAGTCAGCTCAACAGGCGATTTTGACTTTACCGGTACCCAGTCGCCCAAACCCCAACTTGTTAAACCGGATGGATAGGTTTCGTCGATGTGATTTACATACTTTTTAATGTTTTCGTAACAATCTGCCAGCAACTTTTTATCGCCATAAAATAGATAGATGTTCCAAGGTATAATGGCAATTGTACTAGTCCAATCTGGGCCGTTTCCCCACTCATAACCCCAGCCATCAGTTGGGATAATAGAAGGTAAAACTCCGTTTGGTTGTTGTTCATCTCTATGATCTGCAAGCCATTTCTCATAAATGGTAATGGCATCAAAACCATACAAACCAATTTCAACGGCTATGGCAGCATCACCTGTCCAACCATTTTTTTCTCGTTGCGGGCAATCGGTGGGGTAGCCAAATAAATTAGAAAGGTATGAGTTATTGGTTGCGTAAAAAATCTTGTTAATTAAAGTGTCCGAAGCTTTTATCTCGCCAGCCACAGGCACATCGCTGTGCATAAAATAGCCAACTAAATCTTCCTTTTTTAGGTTTAAAGGTTTACTCAAGCTCACTTCAACATATTGAAAACCTTTGTAATTAAAATAGGGCATGAAACTTTGTTCGCCTTTGCCGTTTAAAATAATAATATCAGTTTGAAAAGGGTCTTTATCGTCGGTAGGACGGTAGTGAACATCAATGTTTGACATATCGGCTCTTCCGTTTGCGTATAAACGCTCTACGTGTTTTAATCTTACAATGGTACCGGTTGGGCCGTTAAGTGTAATTTTGCTAACCCCAGAAATATTTCTACCCAAATCGAATAAATAGGTGGTGTCATTAAATTTTCTAAGGCTTTTAGCTTTTATTTCTTCAACATTCCGTACAGGGTGCAATACTTGCGCTACCACATTTTGCGAAGGAGCAGATCGGTAAATTACACGTTTCCATTTACTGTCGTCGAAGTTTATTTTATTCCAACCGCTTTGCTCAAGTCTTGCGTCATAATGTTCGGCGGTATAAATACTGTTAAAAATTATCGGACTTAAATCGGTTTTCCAATCCTTGCCTGACTTTACAACTTCAACCGTTCCATCGGTGTAGGTTATGCGCAAATCCATGCAAAAAGTTGGTCGGTTACGCCAAGGAGCTTTTTCGAAATCCCAAACGGCGGTAGATTGATGGTTATACCAACCATTACCCAAAGTTACCCCAATAGCATTTTTGCCATTTTGCAAATGTTTGGTCACATCGTATGTAACGTAAAGATTTCGTCTGTCGAAACGTGTATAAGTTGGGTCCATTCTGTGGTTGCCAACTTTATTTCCGTTTAATGAAAGTTCGTACAATCCGCCAGCGGTAATGTATGCACGAGCAGATTTGATTTTTTTAGTAGTCTCAAACTGTTTTCTAAAATAAGGCGCCGGTTTTAAATTGATATTTTGATTGTCGGAAATCCATGCGCCTTGCCAATTTTTGCTATCCATCATTCCCATTTCAAAACTGGCGATTTTTACTTTGGTAGACTTTACCTTGTTTTGATCAGCAATATCAACCCGCCAAAAATACTTGGTAAAAGGTTTTAGTAACCGCCCAGAATAAGTTTTTAGATTTTCGCTTGTAGCCAACCAACCTGTATTCCACTGTACTGCTTTTCCTTGTGCTAAGGCTACAGAATCGGTATTTACTAAAATTCTAAAAGCTGTTTGTTTTGCCCCAGTTCTATCATCGTTCATTTGCCATGTAAAACGCGGATTTGGGCTATCTAAGCCAAGTGGATTTATTAGATATTCTGTTTTAAGGTTGTTTGCATATTGAGCAAAACTAAATAGGGGCACAGAAAGTAATAGTAGCGATTTAGCAAATTTTAAAAACATAACTTGAGGTTGATTTTTCTAAGTTATAGAATTAAAGGCATAAAAAAACACCTCTAGAATATTTAGAGGTGTTTGCAATTCGTTTTTATAATTTATCCTAAAATTTCTTTCAACTTCGTTGTTTGGTGATCTGCCAATTTCTGTAATGGACCAGAAGCCAACATTTTCATCATCATATTTAAATCTGCCGAAATAATGTGTTTAGCAATGGTTCCGCCGTTGTCATTTTGTTCTACTGTCCATTTTAATTCCACATCAAAAGGTGGTTTTTCTGTAGGTATAGCAACAATTTCTGTGTTAGGCACACGACTAGAAATTTTTATAGCCAACTTTGCCATATTTTGTATGGTAAAGCTTGCTTCGTCTTCAGTAGAAGACCAGTTATAAATATTTTCTGGCATCAATTGTTGGTGATTGTTTAAATCTGCCAAAAAATCATAAACCTTATCAGTTGTTAAATTAAGCTCAACTGTACTTTCTATTATCGTCATATTTGTTTTTATTAAGGCTTAAAAAGCTATTAACCTTCAACAACCGTGCCCCATTCGGCAGGGTTTTCACGCCACTTGCTTAACAATTTGATATCGTTTTGCGCAATAAAACTGTGCTCTGCAGCGTAATCAATCAATGCACTGTAGTTAGATAGGGTAGAATAACGACATTTTGCATTTGCAAAATTTTCATCGGCTTTATCAAAACCATAGGTAAAGATAGCCACTAAACCAGCTACAGATAAACCAGCAGCACGTAAGGCGTCAACAGCTTGCAAACTGCTTTTGCCGGTAGAGATCAAGTCTTCAATAACGACTACACGTTGTCCTTCAATAATTTCTCCTTCAATTAGGCTACCTGTACCGTGCTCTTTAGCTTTTGCTCTTACATAAATAAATGGTAAACCAAGCTCTTGCGCAACAAGTACACCTTGCGGAATTCCAGCAGTTGCAACACCAGCAATCACATCTACAGCACCATACTCTTCTTGTATAAGTTGCGCTAATTTTTGACGAATGTAAGTTCTAACAGACGGATGGGATAGTGTTATGCGGTTATCGCAATAAATTGGAGATTTCCAACCAGAAGCCCAAGTAAATGGATTATTAGGTTGTAATTTAATTGCTTTAATTTGTAATAAAAATTCAGCTACCTTTAATTCAATATCACTTTTATTATACATGGCCCAAAATTACAGAATTTATATTAATGATAATACCTTGTTTATAGCAGATATAATGCCCAATCAAATAAGGGAAATTCAACAACTTGAAACAGAGGGATTTGATTTTTTAACATTTTATAAAAACCTTAAAAAATCAAAATCTAATAACTACTTTCTACAGTCGTTAAATCCTAAACAAACATTTAAAACTATAAAGAAAAGGTTAACGGTTATAAAGGCGGCTGGCGGGTTGGTTAGCAATGCCAAAGGCGAGTTTTTATTTATTTTCCGTAACAAGAAGTGGGATTTGCCCAAAGGAAAAGTAGAAAAAGAAGAAAAAATTAAAGTGGCTGCTGTGCGTGAGGTTGAAGAGGAGTGCGGCGTTAAAGTAGAAACCAGAGACAAGTTATTATGCAAAACTTATCATGTGTACGAGTTAGGACAGAAAGTTATTCTAAAACGTACAAATTGGTATAAAATGACGGTGAAAAATTCGCCTAAGCTTGTGCCGCAAACGGAAGAAGGAATTACTGAAGCAGCTTGGGTTGCTCCGTTAAATGTGCCCGCAAAAACAACCAATACCTATCCTGCTATTTTAGATGTATTGAGGGCTGATAGCCTGATCTAATTTTTTTGAAGCGCAATACCAGATAACTATTAACGATAGTCCTCCTTTACGCTGTATTTTTGCATGCTTTACTTCGCTATCGCTCAGCGTTAAGCATGCAAAAGATGCCGCTTCAAGTAGGGCTATTTATTTTGGGCTTGTGCAAGTAAACCCTCATAGCTGTACAAGCCGAGTTTTACAAACCTGATTGCAATGGAAATCCTTTTTGCAACCTGAGCAAAGCGGAAGGGCAAAAACATTGTAGTGTAAAGCAGGGCAACCGCTAAGGAGTAAGCCGCTTTTGCTTTACAGAAAAAAACTAGTCAATGGTTTTCAGATTTATAAAAACTGAATTACCTCTTTGGGCACAAACGGACTAACATCGCCGTTATTTCTTAAAATGTCTCTAACTATGGTAGAGCTGATAGCAGAATATTCGGGTTTGCTTAGCAGTAGTATGGTTTCTGCTTCTGGCATCATGGTCTGATTAATTTGTGCAATAGCTCTCTCATATTCAAAATCTGATGCCGATCTAATTCCTCGGATCATGTATTTTGCGTTAATTTTTTTGCAAAAATCTACCGTTAAACCTTCGTAGAGTTGTACATCAATATTATCTGCCGAAGCAAAAATTGTTCTAACAATTTCTTCCCTTTTCTCTGCCGATATAAAATTTTGCTTCGAACTGTTTAATCCAATTCCTACAACAACTTTATCGAAAAGAGGCAGAGCACGTTTCAAAATATCTACGTGGGCAATTGTTATTGGGTCAAACGAACCTGGAAATAGCGCAATTTTCATAGTTGAAGTTACTGGTTAAAAGTTTAATTTAGGAGTTAAATTTAAAAGTTCGAAAAGCTATTATTCGATAGTTCGGAGTCGAGAGCCAAAAAACAAACAACTAACAATGAACAACGTATTATTCTTGATTTTCGAAAAAGCTAAATGAAGAGTTTCCGTATTTTCTGGTTTGTGTATAACCTTTTTGCTGATTTAGTTTGGTGTAGGTAGCGTGTTCTACTACTAAAATCCCATTTGGTGCCAATAAATTATTTTTAAATACCAATTCTGGTATAAGCTGAATACTTGGTAAATCGTAAGGCGGATCGGCAAATATAATTTGATACTGCTTGGTTTCTTGTTCTAAAAATTTAAGCACATCTGCTTTTGTCGGCTCAATTTCATCTAAATTATGTTTTGCAATAACAGATTTTATCCAATATATACAACCGGAATGTTTGTCGACCGAAGTTATTTTTTTTGCTCCTCTACTGGCAAACTCAAAACTTACACTGCCTGTTCCAGTAAATAAATCCAGAACTTCACACTCCTCGAAATCGTAATTATTATAAAGAATGTTAAATAATGCCTCTTTTGCCATATCTGTGGTTGGCCTAACGGGCAAATTAGTAGGGGCAAAAAATTGTATGCCTTTTAAACGGCCACCGATTATACGCATTTGTAAATAGCTAAAAGAGTAGTGTAATAATGAGATGGCATGTCTTCCAATGCTTCGAGCGCTAAATCACTTTGTGGTAAAAGCATAGTTGTTTTAGTAAAATATTTGCTAATTACAGTATGCTTTTGATCTTTTTCGTGAATGATTCCGCTTAGTTTTATACTTGTTTCTTCGGTAATCTGTAACTGGTTTTTTATTAGCAACAAATAGTAGTTAAACTCGTCGGTATTTTCTATTTCGTAACTTTTCTGAAAAATCACCTTGCTATCATTTACAAATAGTGCACTAAAAGAGCCTACGGTAAAATCTAAAAAAAGGCCATCAGTAGCAGTAGTAGCGAAATTTAGCAATCCGGCAGACTCGTGATAGATTTTTGCATCTTTGAAATTCTCGAAGATAGCGCTGGTCTTTTTATCAAAAGCAAAAATGCTATTAAATTTGAAGTGAGGCTGAGCTTGTACATGTAAATTTCCGTCATGAGGTTCGGCAAAATATTGCGCATTCGCTTCTAAGCTTTCTTCGCTGTAAAGTTCAGTAGGAATATTTATTAGATTAGCGGAATAGCTGGCAATTTTTACATCGTTAAAGTTCAAGCCTAAATAACTATCTGTTTTTATTTTATCAGTAAGTTTTTTGACAACATCTTCGCATTCTTGCTCATCAAATACAGCAATCACTTTATTTTTCTCCTTATTAATTATCGCATAAGAAAAACTATCGTATCCCATTTTAACAATTAAACTACAGTTTAGTGATGTAGCTGGGTCAAAATCTGGGTCGATTAATAAGATGCTGTTGTTATTGCTCATATGTTGGCAAAAATAGTTTTTTTCTATAACATTACCATTGCATCTTTGCTAAATGGATAATGCCCACATTATTGCCCAATCATATCCTTTTCAACCTACTAAAGAACAATTACAGTTTTGCGATAAAGTTGCATCTTTTTTAACCAGCGAAATTGATAACAGATGTTTTGTTTTGAGAGGTTACGCAGGTACAGGAAAAACTACGTCTGTAGCTGCATTAGTAAGCGCATTACCCCAGTTTAAAATGCGAGTAGTTTTGCTAGCGCCAACGGGTAGGGCTGCAAAAGTTATTAGCAATTATACCAACAGAACAGCCTTAACCATACATAAAAAAATATACCGTAAGCGAAGTGCGGTGTCTACAGAAATGGCTTTTCAACTGGCGCCAAACTTAGCAGAAAATACGCTTTTTATTGTCGATGAAGCTTCGATGATTGCTGACGAGTGGAATCAGCAAAACGGATCTTCTTTCCTTAAAGATTTGATTGAGTTTGTTTTTCAGCCAAATCCGTTAGGAAAAGATAAAAATTGTGCGCTTCTATTTGTTGGCGATACAGCCCAGTTACCCCCAGTTGGCAGCATCGAAAGTCCGGCATTAAACGAAAAGTATTTAAAAGATAATTTTGGCTTAAACGTTACCGGTGTTGAGTTGAAAGAAGTTGTTAGGCAGGAGAAAAAATCTGGAATTTTAGCCAATGCCACTATGTTGCGCAAGCTGATAAACAACTACGATGAAGAACAAAAACTACTGCCTAAATTTTTAACAAAAAGCTACAAAGATACTTTTAGCATTACAGGGCTTAAGTTGGTAGAAGGTTTGGAATATGCTTATAGAAAGTTCGAAATCGAGAATACTTTGGTAGTCTGTAGATCTAATAAATCGGCAAATATCTATAATAACCAAATAAGATCTAGGCTTTTATACAGAGATGAAGAATTAAGTGGAGGCGACCAAATTATGGTAGTGCGTAACAATTATTTCTGGTTGCCCGAAAACCAAAAAGTTTCGTTTATAGCCAATGGCGATATGGCTCGAATTGTTAGAGTTCGTAAAGAAGAAGAGCGCTACGGGTTAAGATTTGCAGAAGTAAACTTGGATTTTTTGGACTTCCCGGAAGTTGGAACGCTTACTTGTAAAGTGATTTTAGATACCTTACAAGCCGAAACGCCAAATCTTCCTTACGAAAAAAGTAAACAGCTATTTGAAGGGTTAATGTTAGATTACGACCATTTAACCAGAAAACGCGATAAAATGGAAGCGATAAAGCAAGATCCTTATTATAATGCTTTACAAATAAAATTTGCCTATGCGGTAACTTGCCATAAGGCACAGGGCGGACAATGGGATGCCGTTTTTGTAGATCAAGGCTACCTAACAGATGAGATGATTGATTTAGATTTTATGCGCTGGCTTTATACTGCTGTTACCCGGGCTAAAAAGGAATTGTTTTTAGTGAATTTTGCGCAGAACCTTTATGCCACTAGCCAAGAAGACTTTTAGGCGGATGGGAGTAAAATGGTAAAAGTACTACCCTGATTTTCAATGCTGCTAAAAATTAATCGCCCTTTGTGTTGTTCTACGATCTTTTTAGATATATGTAGACCTAATCCTACAGATTTTTCGCCTTTTAATCCTCGTCGTCCGGCTTGCGTAAATTGATTGAATATGTATTTCAGCAATTTATCAGGAATGCCAATGCCGTAATCTTTAATAACAATGCAAATATTGGTGTTTCGTCTTCCTACGCTAATACTCAACGGCGTGTCGATGTCAGAGAATTTTAAGCCATTGCTAATTATATTGTCCATTACCCTTTCTAATTTCGAATAATTGATAGCTGCCATAACATCTATTTCAATTGCTTCAAATAAAATGTTTCTATTACTATTTCTTCGCCATTTATCTGCTATGGCTTCTACATAATTAGCAATGTTGGTGGGTTCGGTTTGCAAGATAGCCTCTTCGTGCTTAACAGCATCTATCAAATCATTTATAATTTCCTTAGCTTGTTTGGTAGAGTCAGCAATCATTTTAGCCTCTAAGCTCTCTTCGTTTTCCTGCAATATAAAACTACTTAATGTGCCGATATTGTTTAAGGGATTGCGTAAATCGTGGGCAACAAAACTTAAAATCTCGCTCTTTTGGATGTTTAATCGCTCAATTTCTAAGTTTTTCTCTTCAAGCTGTTTAACTTGTACAAAGTGCTGCGATTTGAAATAATAGCTGTACCTGCTGGCGCACATTAAAATAAAGGCCAGTACAAAGGAAGCTATTACATTCATTATTTTCTCTTCAAAATTAATTCGCGGAATTACCATGCTAATTATGAAGATTATAATTACAGAAGTAGAAATCATAATTATTTCCTTGTGTTCTATAGCAAAAAACAAGCTAACTACCACAATGCCAATTAAAAACATTGTTAAGGTGTTTTTAGTGTTGTACATAGAAACGGTATAACTCACGCCAAAGGAAACTAGCAGGATAAACACAATAAAGGCAATGGTTATATACTGACGCATTCTGCTTGTGATTTCAGGTTTTTGCAATGCCCACCTACTAGTTAAAAAGAATATAAAT
Organism: Pedobacter namyangjuensis; assembly: GCF_003313325.1. Taxonomy (GTDB): domain Bacteria; phylum Bacteroidota; class Bacteroidia; order Sphingobacteriales; family Sphingobacteriaceae; genus Pedobacter; species Pedobacter namyangjuensis. The sequence goes on from NZ_QMHQ01000005.1 coordinate 38,602, forward strand.
GAACCGGATAGTTGTATCCAATTGCCTAACGAATGTGCATTATAGTTGCGTATATTTTGAACGTCGTCATAAAACAACAGACCTAAAACCCTGGTTAAACCAGCAATTATTAACAGGGTTGTGCTTAAAACCTTAACTTGCTTAAGGTTTGCGAAACCATAATATTCTTTAAACTCAGCCGAAAATTTCGGTGGAGTTTTGTAAGTGAAAAGTGCGAACAAAATTTAACAAATTGGGATGTTAAAAATAATAAAAGCAAATGAATATTAAATTTTTAAAAGGCAATTTTAACTGTTAATTTAGGGTACAACATGTTGGTTATTTGACACAACTGCTGAAAATACCTAATCAAATTGTTTATAAATTAAACTAGAACAAAACCTATGAAAACCAAATTATTTACGCTAATGTTGTTAGCCACGGTTGGCTTACTAGCGTGTAAAACACAAAGTATTAAAGAAAGTACAATTGTTAGTTACGGTACATCGTTCGGCATGTGTGTAAATTACTGCAAGCAAAGCATTGTAGTTGAAACAACAAAAGTAACCTTTACAAAAACAAAGAATGGTAAAATACCAGATCCAAAAACCTGTGAGAAAGTTATAACTAATGAAGAATTTAAAACCATTACCGGCGCTATCGATAAAAATAAATTTGATAAATTACAAGAGGTTATAGGATGCCCAGATTGTGCTGATGGAGGCGCCGAATGGGTGGAGGTAAGCCAAGATGGCAAAAAGAAAAGGGTAACTTTTGAGTACGGCAAAGCACCCGAAGAATTAAAAAATGCAGTGGCAAAGCTAAAGGAGCTTAAAGAAAGTTTCGCTAACTGCAATTAATAAAAAAAGCCATCCAAATTAAAATGGATGGCTTTTTTGTATCAAATAAATAAATAAAAAATATTACTACTTATCCTACTACTTTTACGTTTTCAGCCTCAGGTCCTTTTTTTCCTTCTTTAATTTCGAACTCAACTTGTTGTCCTTCTTGTAAAGATCTTAACCCTGAAGATTTGATTGCTGAATGGTGGCAAAATATATCTTTACCGCCTTCTTCTGGCGTAATAAAACCGAAGCCTTTTGAATCATTAAACCATTTTACTGTACCTGTCATAACTACTTTATTATTAAATTAAGAAGTGAAGATAAGAATTTCAGGATAAAAGCCTCAATTATTTTAACAGAATTATAATTGATGTACTTATAAAAAACAAAAAAGGTGCAGTTCTTACGAACCACACCTTACAAAAAACTCCCTTAAGTAGACTCTACTCAATATTAAATACGCTTATTTCTATAAAATAGTTTAACTAAAACGAAATAAATATTTTAATCAGCAAACTCGTCTACTAAAATTTTAATTTCATAATCGCTAATAGTGATTAATCTATATTTGTACAAACCTCCAATAGCTTTTTTAAAGGCGCTTTTACTAATCTGAAATCTATCATAAATCTCGTCTGGAGTACTTTTATCGCCTAAAGCAATTTTTCCTCCACTTTCTTTAAGCTCTTTTAATATCACATCTCTGGTTTCTAAAATGTGGCCAAAACCGGTAGGTTGTAATGTTAAATCTATTTTTCCTTCTACGCGTACTTTTTTTACCCAGCCCTTTCTGTAATCGCCGGGTTGCAAGTTTGCAAAAAGCTCATTGTGGTAAAGCAATCCAATATATTTATTGTTAATAATGGCGTTATAACCTAAATCGGTTCGTTCGCTAATCATCAGCGCAACTTCATCGCCTTCATCAAATTCAAAGTCTTCTTCTTCAATAAACTTATCTAAACGAGAAGAAGCCAGCATTCGCCCATTACTTTCATCAAGGTAAAGGTAAACGGCATAACTTTCGCCAATTTCCATCATCCTCTTTTGTTCTCGGCTAGGTACATAAACATCTTTTCCTATACCCAAGTCCAAATAAGCACCATCATCGGTTGCATCTACCACACGCAAAAAGGCAAAACTTTCAACTTCGGCAAAAGCTTCCTTGGTAGTAGCTATAGTATTACCATCTTTATTTACAAAAACAAAAACATTGATATTATCGCCTATTTCAATTCCTTTTGGCACATCCGCATAAGGTAATAGAATTTCCCTGTCTCCATCGCTTAAGCTTAAACCGTCACTGTTTTTAGCAACTATTCTTAAGTCGTTATACTTTCCTATTTCTATCATTTTTAATTAAGAGTTAAGCTATTTTCTCCAATAGCTGTTAAAATTATGGAGCAAAGTTAATCATCTTTAATTAATAACGGTTTATATCTTCAGCGTAGCTTAAAATTGATTGATTTTTCTATTTTTGCTACACATAAACCATTAAAAACATTCTAAAAATGAGTCAATTAATTCCAACATTTTTTGTGGGCGATGAATACTTCATCGATGAGAAAGTTAATTTCTTAAAATTTACAAACGAGTACAAAGTTTATAACGAGCAAGGTGTGCAAATTGGCATTATTAAGCAACGCATGAGCGGATGGCACAAAGCTTTAACATTGCTGATTAATAAAGCTATGATGCCGTTTAAGTTAGAAATTACCGATGCTAATGATCAATTACAAGCAACTATTAGTCGCGGATGGACTTTCTGGATGTCGAAAATTACCGTTACAGATCCCTCTGGTACTGAAATTGGGCATATTACCCAAAAGTTTAAATTTTTTAAACCTACATTTTTAATTAACAATCCTTCTACCGGAGAAAACATTGCACAAATTACTGGCGACTGGAAAGCTTGGAATTTCGATATTAAAAAGCCGGCAGGGCAAGAAATGGGAAAAATTTCTAAAAAATGGGCTGGAGCAATGAAAGAGATTTTTACCAGTGCAGACAAATACAATGTTTCTATAGACCCCAACTACGCTGAAAATAATAATAAAGTTGCTATCGTTGCAACAGCCATTACTATTGATATGGTATTAAAAGAAAGCAAATAGCTTTGTTTTTTCTATGAAGAGACGGCGATAAAGCTGTGTTATTGCTTTTAAGATAGCTTTCTTGTCCATTCGGAATTAAATAGCGTTAAAATAAAAATGGCCCATAATTACGGGCCGTTTTTATTTTTAACATTGAGATATGTGCCTACGAAAACCTTTTCGAACTGTGCTTTGTTATACCGAATATGGCAAATAAAGAAAACGAGAAAAACAGCGAACATGTTGATGAGCCAAAAAGTGCACATGCAACACCAGTTGTAGAAAAATATGTTGAGAAGAGGGTAGAGAAAGCAGAAAAGCAAATAGAAAAGGAAGAGAACTCTAAACAGCGTTCAGCATCTTCAAATTTTTCTACAAACGCAAATTCAACCGCTTATTACATTGTTTATTAAGCTCCAGGTTTGCTTCTTTCAGGTTCGTAATGTAAACCGGGAGACAACCAATACAACAGTACCATTCTTGAGTAGCGATAATTAAATGGTGCACATAAAATAGTTGTGCCAAATAATAGGCCTAAGAAATACCACAGATTTTCAAAGCTTAATCCTAAACCAAGTACAGATGCTGCAACACTAACGGTGATCATCTGTGCTACGTTAAAGGCATAACTCACAAACATAGCCACATAAAAGTATCCTGGTTCACGTTCAAATTTAAGGTTGCAATGTGGGCAAACCTCGTTCATTTTCTGAACTTTAAATCCATACGTAGCGCCAGTAAATACACTTCCAACCCTGCAACGTGGACATTTTGAATTTACAAAAGCACCCCATTGTGATACGTGATATTGGTTACTTGATTTTTCTGCTTCCATGGTTATGTGTATTTAATTTTCTGAATTTTTCTGGGGTGATGCCTTCGTATTTTTTAAAAAATTTTATGAAGTAAGATTGATCTTCGAAATTTAACTTGCCTGCAATTTCCGACACTAAAAGATCTAGATTTATTAGCAGACGCTTTGCTTCTAAGATAACCCTTTCTCTAATTAATGCACCAGCCGATGTCCCCAATAAATCTTTACAAAGTGCATTTAAATGGTTTGGTGTTATATAAAGCAGATTTGCATACTGTTTTGGCAATCTCAACTCTGCAAAGTTGGTTTCAATTAAGGTTTTGAAATTTTTCAGTAACGTATGATTGTAAGAATTGCCATTGTCTAAAATGCTGTTTTCGCCTCTGGCAATCTCAATAAATAAGCGTAACAAAAGCGTTCTAACTAAATCGTCATTTATTGGCGTTTCATTCTGGGCATCTTTTAAAATGTCTTCAAAAATATTTATTGCCACTTGTTGTACAGTTTCACTTAGAACCAAAACTTGTTGGTCTGGTCTGCCGCTGAAAAAACTGAAGCCGTCTAGGTAATCTGGTTTTAAGAGAAGTGAGCTCAAATAATCACTATTAAAGTTGATAATGTAGCCTTCGGGTTCGGTCTCAAAATCCCAACTGTGCACTTGTCCTGGTATCATAAAATAAATGAGACCAGGCTTAACATCAAATTTTTTAAAATCTATCTGCTGATTTCCAGTTCCCTCGGTAAAAAAAACAAGATGATAAAAGCTATGCCTATGTGCGCTGTGTAAATGCTGGTGTTGCAAAGCATAATGACGAAACCTGCTAACTAAAATGCCGTCATTTTTGTAGGCTTTAAAGTTCTGGATGTCATATACAGGAATATCTGCTTTCATATTACAAAAGTACCAAATCGATAATTGAAATTAATGGTACAAAAATGATATAAAAAAGTATTTTTTACTTATTTGTTAAACTAGGTCTGAAATGTGATTTTGATTTAATGAGATGATTTTACGCGGAAATTGGTCGCTATGCGCCAAAATCATATTTAAAATGTAATCGTTAGAAGGATAAGGAACAATGGCAGATTTCAAGGATTCTAGATCGTTTATGTCACTATAGTTAGATATGTAGCCCATTCCATAAAATTTACCTTTTTCTACCCACAGACAACTTCTTTCGTCTTCGTTTCTGCCCTCATCAATTAACGCAAATGATGGTAGCAAATTTTGCAACTCTTTAATTGCTCGTTTTACTCTGAAATTGTAAAGTGCTACACTTTCCTCGCCAATACAAGCACCGGCACAGTTTCCACTAGCATGATTGGTGCAAGCCAATTTCGGTTTTTGTATAAAACAAAGTTTTTCGCAAAGCTGATGTTCTGCCGCTACATTTCTTAATAGTTCATGCCCTGCTAGCAAATTGTTAAAACTGTATATCTCACTGCCGTTTTTCCGGTATTTATCTATTCCTAAACGTAGGTAGCCTTTTTGATCTTCGAAATAATAAAGCGAATATTTTTGTTCAAAACGTTTCATCGCTCTGTTATTTTCTGGCCAGTGCTTTTTTATTTCTGCTGCTTCCAAAATAAAGGCCATCAACTCTGTACCACAACATTCAAAATCTATACTGTAAATATCTTTTAAAAAGTTCTGGCGTTGTTGCGTGTTGCTATTGCCCGTGAAATGAGTGCAAACACGTTTTTTAAGCTGTTTTGCCTTGCCAACGTATATTACCTTTCCTTTTTCATCTTTAAAATAATAAACGCCAGGTGTATTTGGTATTTTATCAATAGCATTTTTAGCCAAATTTGGAGGTAAGGTTTGTTCCTTAGATGTTTTTTTAAGTGTATCCTTAATTACATTACCAGAATCGTTAGCTAGCAGCATTCCTAATAAAATAGCTGTTGCATCGGCATCGCCTCCAGCTCTGTGTCTGTTATTTAAGGTAATTGAAAGCGAATTGCAAAGCTTGCCTAAACTATAAGAAGGAAGTTTTGGAAATATTTTACGACTTAACCGAACAGTACATAGCTTTTTTGTATTAAGTTGGTAACCGCAAGCTTCAAGATGGTGGCGAACGAAGGAATAATCGAAATTTACATTATGCGCAACAAAAATTTTATCTCGTAACAAATTGTAAATTTCGTCGGCAACTGCTCTAAAATCTGGAGCATCGGCAACCATTTCGTTGTCTATCCCTGTTAAAGCCTGAATGTGTGTAGGTATATATTGATGCGGATTAATCAACGTTTCAAAACTATCTATTACCGATTGGCCATCATGTATTTTAATGGCAATTTCGGTAATGCCATGCGCTGATGCGTAGCCTCCGGTGGTTTCAATATCTACAACTGCAAATAACATTATACAAATATATGCTAAAAAAATTAGTAAATTATTCTGCATTGCTGAAAAATATTTCTATTTTTTTTCAGGTTGATATAATAAAGCTTCAGATTAAACGTCTATATATTTGAGAGCGTTAATTTAGATTGGCGGGGATAAAACGATAGTTTCATCTCCGCCTTTTTTATTTTAGAAGTTTTTAAAATCCTATCTTGGTTTCTTAATTGATCAGGATATGAACAAAATCATAATACTTTTATTATTACCAGTTTCAATTCTATTTGAAACAGAGTGGAAGCGAATTGCCATCGATCAAAAAGTGTCGCTTTTACTCCCTTCGCCAATAGAGAAGTTAGATGTTGATGGAAAGGAAGCTTGGTACGGCGAAATTGATAGCGCCGGTAAATGTATGGTTATGTTAACTGATTTTTCTAAATTAGGGCTGGATGCCAAAACTTTAGCAACCGAATTAAAAAAGAAAGAGACTTACGAAAAGTTAAAAAACGGCATTGCATTAGGTAGCAATAGCAAGCCGACTAACGAAGAAATTACAACTTTTAGAGGTTACCCTGCGTATAAAATAACAATGACGACCGAAGCTGAGGGTGAGTCATTTGATACTGCGCTTTTAAACTTTTTTGTAGATGCAAAAATGTATACTATTTCTGTTATTAGCGCTAAAGGAAAAAGCTACAAAACTGCCCAACAGAAACTAATAAATTCGATAATTATAAAATAATTTAATCTGGATACAATATTCTGCAAAACTTAGCGTCTATATATACGAGAGCGTTAATTTAGATGACGGGGATGAGGCATAGCTTTATCCCCGTTTCTTTTTAAATAAAAAAAGCAAAGCGGAAATAAACAGATTAAACCCAAAAGAAAACCTGCTGCTACATCGGTAAACCAGTGTGCACCCAAATAAATTCTAGATACGGGTATAGTTATAATATAAAAAACAGAAAGATAGGTGATGATCTTTCGAGTAATTGGAGCTAAGTGATCCATGTATTTCATCAGCACAATCATAAAACCAAAAAACAGTACATAAGAAGTAACATGCCCACTTGGGAAACTCTGAAAGCGATTTATTTCAACTAAACGAACATACAGTTCTGTTGGCCTTGGTCTGTTGAAAATATGTTTAGCACCCAAAATAACCAATCCAGATGATAAGATTGCCGTTATAAAATAGGCTTCTCTGCGATGCTTATAAGCAAGAAATACCCCTGCAACAGCTAAAACCATTACCAAAGACCATGGTAGTTCGCCAAAAAAACTAATGCCTAACATGACTTTGTCAAGCGTAGCCGAATGATGTTGTTGTACAAGCTTAGATATATTTAGGTCCAACGCTGAAAAAGGATTTTGTATTACAAAAGCCGTAAGTGCAATAAAGGCAATTATAAGTAAAGCCAATAAGTAATTGAGGATACGCATGTTTTTTTGCATGCCGTAAAACTAATAAATTTTACATTTTATAATGTTATCACATTTTTTTAAAATAAAAAAGCCCAGACAAACTGCCTGAGCTTTTGAGTGCGTGGAGTTAATTATTTTGCTGCATTCCATATGGCTATTGGAATTGCATCTTCGCAGGGGCATTTTGCTTTGTTAACAATTATTAATTTAACTGATGATGCTACCTTGCCTGCATAATCAGCAAATCCTTCCTCATTCATACTGCTACGAGCCATTGCGGCGGCGGCACAGAAAGACCAAAGCTGCGCATCTTTTTTATCGCTTATCATTTTTGCCTTATAATGCTCTGCTAATGCGAAGTATCTTTTAAATTGATCGTTATTTGCTGTTGCATCGCTACTGCTACGCTTAATTGTAAAACGACTATTATTTACATTAGGTTTAAAAGTTTGTATAGTGTTTGGGTCTATAATTTCTATCCTATAGTCTGTCTTACTCCTAGGATGTATAAATCTGAAGATGTTAGGTTCTACCTTTTCGTATACAGAAGTGGTATTAGGTTCAATTAGCGTTAGCTTATCTCCACTAAAATTTATGGTTACCGTATAATAGCCGTCTTCTGTAGTGTATTGGCCAGAATTTAACTTAATTTGTGCATCAGCTTTAACTGTTATGAAAAACAGTAAAATTAAAATTAGCCATCTCATGGACAAGATCTTTTACGTCTTTCAGCCTCCGCAAAATAATCGGCTTCGTTGCAAGCGTAAGTTTTGGCGTAATATTCCCAGTTCTTCTTGCAGGCTGCAGATAATCGGTTTGGAATTTGAAAGGTATTTTTTGTGCCCGACGGACAAGTGAAAGAATAGCTGTAGGTACTGTTGTCTACTTTCTGTTCTTCTTCCTCTTCCTCTACAGGCTCAAAGAGCTCGCAACTGGCAACCAGCATCGGTAGTGCCATTGCAATCCATAAAAGTTTTTTTGCTTGTTTCATGATAATTAATTTAGTTGTTTAAAGGTTAACTAAAATTAACTTGCAATTAGAGCTTAAGCAATACTCACTTTTAGGTATTTTTCTGCCATCCAAAATCTGCAGTATGTAAATGGAAACTTATATATTTAGCTATGGGTTTTAAAGTAATTGTTACCGGTGCAACCGGATTAGTAGGTGAGGGAGTAATATTAGAATGTTTGGCAAGCCATAAAGTAAGCGAAGTGTTAATGGTAAATAGGAGGCCGTCGAAAATGATTCATCCTAAACTCAAGGAATTGATAGTACCCCATTTCTTTAAGTTAGATGAATTTACTGAACAGCTTAAAGATTACGATGCTTGTTTTTATTGTGCCGGTATTAGCTCAAATGGTTTAACAGAAGCTGACTATACTAAAATTACCTTTGATACTACTTTGCATTTTGCGAATGTTCTTGTTAAACATAATCCTAAAATGATATTTTGCCATGTTTCTGGAAGCCATACGGATAGCACTGAAAAAGGTCGCGTAATGTGGGCGAGGGTTAAAGGAAAAGCAGAGAATGAATTAATGAAGTTGCCTTTTGCAAAAGTTTATAATTTTAGACCAGGGGCGATGAAACCCACCAGAGGTCAGAAAAATGTAAAGGGTTACTATAAAATAATAAGTGCGCTATTTCCAGTTTTTAGGCTGTTGTTTCCGAATAATACGTGTACAGTGGCGCAAGTAGGGCAGGCTATGATCAACAGTGTTTTTAATGGATATCCTAAGCAAATTTTAGAAGTTAAGGATATAAAACTCTTAGCAGAAAACCAATTATAGGCTATTTAATCTTAATTACTACTTTTCCTTTACTTCGGCCCGCTTCTATGTACTCCAAAGCTTCGTTAGTTTCGTCAAATGTGAAAATTTTGTCTACAACTGGCTTAATATGGCCTTGCTCAATTAGCGAAGTAATTTCGGCTAACTGTTTACCACTTGCTTTCATAAATAGAAATGAATAATCAATACCCAATTTTGTCGCCCGTCTGCTAACCTTTCTGCTTAAAAAGTAAATAATGATTCTCATTAGCCACGGTAAACCGATTTCTCTGGCGAAATCAACATCCGGTGGACCGGATATAGAAATAAGTTTAGTATTGGGCTTAAGTATGTTTAAAGATTTGAATAAAGTCTTATCATCTTGGCTATTCAAAACCACATCGTAATATTTTAGCACGGTTTCAAAATCATCCTTTCGGTAATCTATCATTACATCGGCGCCTAAACGCTTTACAAGTTCGAAATTGTGGGCACTAGCTGTAGTGGCAACTGTGGCGCCCAAGTATTTTGCTAATTGAATGGCGATGGTGCCAACACCGCCAGAACCAGCTTGTATAAATACTTTTTGACCTTTTTTCAGCTTTGCTTTTTCTACTAATGCTTGCCAAGCTGTTAAACCAACTAAGGGAACTGATGCAGCTTCTTCCATACTAAGGTTTTTTGGCTTTAGTGCAACATCTTGCTCGTCGATAGAAATGTATTCGGCAAAAGTTCCTATGTGATAGTCGGATGCCCTGGCATAAACTTCATCGCCAACCTTAAAATCTCTTACATTTTTACCGATTTCTTTAATTACCCCAGCTAAATCGTGCCCTAAAATTAAAGGCAACTTATAAGGTAGTAATAATTTAAATTCTCCTTTTTTTAATTTCGAATCCAATAGATTAAGGCCGGCAGCAAAAATTTCTATTAGAACTTCATTTTCTTTTACCAAAGGTTTTGCCACGTCCGCTAGTTCAAGCTTAGCTTCCTTATTGTATCGTTTTAAAATATATGCTTTCATTATATGTTGTAACGGTGGTGATTTTATTTTAGGGAGTTGTAATATTTTTTAGCATTTACTAAACCAAATGCCAATTTCGGAAAAAAGCGGTTAAGATAATAGAGTGTTTTAGTATCGCCTACTCGAATGGTGTACTTGTTCTTTTGTAGTCCTTTTATCAAGTCTTTTACCAAATGCTGTGGACTTAGTTTTTTGCCATCTCTCTCCGCAACCATCGCCGTGTCTACAACTGGAGGTAGTAATTCAAAAACCTTGATATTACTTTTTATAATTTCTAGATGAGTTCTCAGCGATTTTGTATAAAAAGACAAGGCAGCTTTCGACGATGAGTAGGTAGCTTCGATTATGGATGGCACAATGCTTAGTATAGAAGTAGTGTTGATTATAGCGCTTTCATTTTTAGTGCTTAGCATTTGCATGAAAATGTTATTTAGTCTTACAACGCCTAGATAATTAACTTCCATTTCATAAACAGCACCTTCAAAATGTTTTTCATTAGCAATACCCAAATTTAATGGACTAACACCAACACCAGCATTATTATACAAGATATCAATACCGCCTAATTTTTCCACTTCATTAAAAAGCATTTTTGCATCGGCTTCTTTTGATACATCACTTTTTATAGCAATTACGGCAGGATACGCTCTTTTCACTGCCGCTAACTTCTCCTCATTTCTGCCTGTAATAATAACTGTTGCGCCAATGGCCAAAAACTGTTTTGTAGCTTCTAATCCAATTCCAGATGCGCCACCGGTTATCAATATTGTTTTTCCTTGCAAGTTCATTTTAGCTCGGTATTAATAGTTTAATTAATGAGGAACTTGATCTGAAATTGGATTCACCAACTCATGTATCTTTTTGCTATCGCCCACTGGCACTTCAAATTGGTTTTTAGACAAAGCAACAAATAACTCGTCGGCCACCTCTGCTGGAGGAATGCCACTGGCACCACCTATTTCTGCTGAAAAATCAGTGTTTACCAAAGGCGGATAAACTTCATAAATATGCAGGTTTTCATTTTCGGCAAACGTATCCCTTAACCCTTGAGTGTAACTGTGTAGAGCTGCTTTGCTTGCCGAATACGTTGGTAAGTACTTATTAGATCTAAATACGGCTATAGACGAAACATTGATAATTGCGGCTTCTTTTTGTTTTAATAATTTCGGCAACATTGCAGATGTAAAATCAATAACACTAATATAATTGGTATTCATTTCTTGATATGCTTTTTCAGCAGAGTTATTGTTTACGTCGCTTAAATCATTAATAAAAGCGGCACCTGCGTTATTAATAATGATGTTTAAAGTGGGATGATTACTATTCAATTCTTCAGCAATTTTCAATCTGTCTTCCTTTACTGATAAATCTCCTTGTATCGCAGTTACATTATCTAACTGTTTCAAAGCATTTTGAAGGCGTTCATTATCTCGGCCATTAATAATAACCTTGTTACCTGCTTCGCTAAATTTTTTTGCTATTTCCAAACCAATTCCGGCGCTACCGCCACTTATAAATATGGTATTTTCCGTTGTTTTCATTTTTTTATTTTTTATATTGATTGTCTGCGACAGGGATTACAGTGGCATCCCTCGATTTTTATCGGGGATATACCACAAAGCCCGTCTGGTTGCACAAAAAATTAATTATCAATTTCAGGGTAGTCTGTATATCCTTTTTCACCTGGCGTATAAAAAGTTGCTTGATCAGCTTGATTAAGTGTGGCGTCTGTTTTAAATCGCTTTACCAAATCAGGATTTGCGATAAAGGGAACACCAAAAGACACCATATCTGCATCGCCATCTTGTAATACTTTTTCAGCGGTTTCTTTGTTAAAACCTCTATTGATGATAATCGTACCACTAAATATTTTACGAAAATGCTTGGCTACTTCTTGGATGGCGTCTGGAATTTCGGAAACATCTGTAAATGGTTCTATCAAATGAATATATGCCAAGCCGTAATCATTAAGTCTTTGTACAATATAGTTGTAAATGGCCTTGGTTTCATCGTCTACAAGAATACCCATAATCCCGTTTAGAGAAGGATTTAAACGAACTGCTACTTTTTTAATATCAACTGCAAGCTTCAATTCATCTAAAATATCGAATAGAATTTTTGCTCGGTTTTCAATAGAACCCCCATATTCATCTGTTCGGTGGTTACTGTTTTTGCTGAAGAACTGTTGTAGCAGATAGCCATTTGCTCCGTGCAGCTCAACTCCGTCAAAGCCTGCTTCGAAAGCATTTATCGCTGCTTTTTTGAAATCATTTATTGTTCTTTTAATGTCTTCGATAGTCATTGGTTGCGGGGATTCGGAAGGCAGAAATCCTTTTGAAGTAAATACTTGTTGTTGTGGATTTACAGCTGAGGGAGCCAATGGCTTTTTCCCATCATGTAATTCGGGATGCGAATATGCACCCGTATGCCAAAGCTGGGCAAATATCTTTCCCCCTTCTTGGTGCACAGCATCTGTAGTCAATTTCCAACCTTTTACCTGCTGGTCGCTGTAAATGCCAGGCACATTAATTACGCCAACTGCCTCTTTACTAACAAAAGTTCCTTCGGTAATAATCAACCCTGCACTAGCACGTTGTTTATAATAGAGCGCCGTAAGTTCTGTAGCAACATTTTCAGCATTTGCCGACCGACTCCTAGTCATTGGTGCCATTACCATGCGATTGTTTAAATTGAGCCCATTTTGACTGTATGATTTAAAGATTAATGCTGTTTCCATTGTATCTATAATTTAATTTTTTAATTTTGCTTGCGTTTTGCAAGTGCAAATATATAAACAACTTTCATTTTGCAAGTGATTTTTATAAAAAATATTTTATGTCAACTACGAAAAAAAGATCTGAGTGTCCAATTAGTAGCTCTTTAGATATTTGGGGAGATAAGTGGTCGTTACTTATTGTTAGGGATTTGATGTTTTCCAAACAATGCACCTATGGCGATTTTTTAAAATCTGAAGAGAAGATAGCTACCAATATTCTGGCTTCGAGGTTACAAATGTTAGAAGATAATGGCGTAATTACCAAACAAGAACACCCAGAAAGTAAAGCTAAGGTGCTTTATAAGCTAACCCAAAAAGGAATAGATTTATTGCCAATGATGATAGAAATAAATTTATGGGCCGATAAATATTTCACGCTTCCGCCAGATAGAAAAGAGATGTTAAATGAGCTTAGAAAAGATAAAGAAGGATTTATAAAGCAAAAAAGAGAAGAACTTGCTGCTTCGATAAGCTGAATGTTACCATTTGCACGATATATTGTTGAATTTTGAGGCTTATTGTAGAGATTTTCAGCATAAAAAAAGATCGCTTGCGGTAAACGCAAGCGATCTCTATAATTGTGCTATTTGTTGTTTTTATCGTAAAACTCGAAGAATTCTTTCAACCTAAAAATTTTACTTAAATAAGCATAGTCCTGGTTCATTTTATTATAAGTTTGGGTACTAGGTTCTTTTACATCAATGTTGCCCTTTCCAAGCGTTCTATCAGGAATAAACAAAGCCGTGCTCACTTCTGGCGCACCTAAAAGGGAGTATATTTCTCTGCCTTCTACATCGTATGGTTTAAATTGATCCCTTAAATCCTTCTTGGTAAAGATGATATTATACGTTACATATTTAGACTTTGTTGGATTTATTACACCGTATTCTGTAGGTTCCAATGTCAAATCCTGATTGACAATGCCAAATGCTTGGCAATCAATTTTATGTGCACCTATTTCCAACTCTGCTTTTACAAAGCTGTTTGCGGGTATCTCATAGGTTTTACCGTCTATTTTTACAGAAATTGCTTGTGCTGTTGGGTTGTCAATTAAAGTTGCTCCATTCAACTTGGTTTTTAGTACAAGTTCGTAATAGCCATACGCAGCAAAGGCCAAAATCATTAATCCAAAAATAATAAAGTGGGCCTTGGTTAGTTTTTTGTTTTCGTTAGGTGAGGTCATATCTTTTAAATTTTATTAAATATAAAAGAAAGTTTATAGCCATGCCATTTCGTTTTTATATTTAGCAAGTTTGACTATAAATTTGTGAGCTTTAGTTAAATATTCGTTAAGAGAAATAAAAAAAGCCATCCGAATTAGGATGGCTTTGTGGAGCCGAAGGGGTTCGAACCCTTGTCCAGTTGTGTGATAAATTATGCCTTCTACATGCTTATTTTCCAATTAATTGTCGGGATCTGTCGGGCTGGAAACCGACCTAAACTTTCTCCTTATGTACTTCATTTCGCAATTGCATCGTACCTCTACAAAAGCTAGCATTGTTATTTCGATGCCTCTGATGCTAACCTAACATTGCGGCAGTTAGCGAGACAAAAGCTTACGTAATTCTAAATTAGGCAGCTAAGGCGTAGTTATTTTCGCCAATTATTGTTTTGAACGTTCTCTTTAAAGTGCTCTCCGTACAACGCACTGCATGCTAACATACTCAGCGCCACCCTGTCAAATCCAAAACGGCCCCATGTAGTACAAAAGTAGAAGGTTAAAATTTTTTAATCAAATCCTTGATCTTTGTTCTTTTATCCATTACTTCACAGCAAATATACAAATTAAATGCCAAATCAACGTTTCGTTGCGCTAACTCAACACAGATAAATTATTCTTTACCGCCGTCTCTAACTACATGATAATTTGGCGACATAATTTCAATACCCGCTTTACCGAGCACATCTTGTATGTTTTCTAACAGTTTGCTGTAGATTAAAGCCTGTTTGTTTGCTTCTTTTGTATAGGCATTTATCTGGTAGGAGATATTAAAGTCTTCCAATCCAATTTGTAACACAAATGGCTTGGGATCTTGAATTACAAATTCAGTTTTTAATGCAGCCTCGATAAGTAAGTCATAAACATGTTGCCAAGGAACATCATAACCTAAGGTTACTATGTAATGTACAATCAGTCCTTGTTTTTCATTTTTAGTATGACTGGAATAATTTACAGTTGAGCTAGAAAGTACCATTGAGTTGGGTACGGTTATATCTTCATTTTTAATGGTTTTTATTCGTGTTACTAACATCGATTTTTCTACCACATCGCCAACCACATCTCCAATCTTAACACGATCTCCTACACGAAATGGGCGCATGTAAGTAATAACCAAGCCGGCAACAATGTTTCCAATCGCACTTGAAGAACCCAACGATATCAAAATACCCAAAAATACAGATACGCCTTGGAAAGCTGGAGAACTTGAACCCGGTAAAAACGGAAAGATAATTACCAGCATAAAGGCGTAGAGAATAAACCTTAAAATATTAAATGTTGGTATAGCCCATTCTGCATGAAACCCCTTAAACTGTATGTTGCCGAGCTTTATTTCGTAGAAGAAGTATCTAATGCCTTTAAGTAAATACCTGAAGATTAAGTAAATTACAATGACTTTAAACAAATCTGGTAGGTATGCCAAGGTTGCCTTACCGGCAGATCTTAACGGATCTAAAATCAAGTTAAGCATTTTTCCGGTAAGCGCTTCTGTTTCTGGAAAAATACTAAACAGTAGCGGAAGTGATAGGTAGAATATAAGAACGATCAGCAAAATCTTAACAATAGTGCTTAGTTTAAGTAGCGCTGTGGCTAAATGATCAGGGGTAATAATCTTTATTTTTTTTAACCTAAGTCCGTTGAGATATTTTTCTTTATTAGTGGAAATAAAGCCAGCTACGCCTCTAAATATTCGATTAAGTGCATAAATTACAATGCCCAATAGAAGAATAATTAAGGCTGCTAAACCAATACGCTTTAAAAGATTTGTTAAGCTGTGCGCACTACGTTCTTCAATAATATGCTTTTTTATGATGCTTAAATATTCGTTGGCCAGTTGAATGTTCTCTTTGCCAAACCATAAGCCATCTAAATTGCCAATGCTCACAATAACTTCTGTATTGTTATAAATGAGATCGAAACTTCCTTCGTTTTCTACAACAGATAACGAATCGGGCTTAAAGAAAGGGTCTTCGTATAATTTGGTAATTTTAATCGAAATTGCTCTAGCTCTATCTCTAGCATTAAAAGAGCCAGTACGTGTAAATATGTTAAATAAGGTATCCCTATTAAGCACAACTGGATAGCCCCTTGCATTTTTCTTTAGTTTATTCAGCTTCTCGATTTGAGCTATGTGCCTAAGCGAATCACTTACTGCAATAGTGCGCAGTTTAGCCTCTAGTTCTCGTGTTTTTTGTACGTTTCCAGTTGCTCCAGCAAGTTCTCTTTGCAACTGTACTTTTACCAAAGAGTCGATACGTTTCTGCTGTTGCTCTCTTAACAATAATGCTTCGTTTATTTTAGCGCTGTCTTGTAAAATTGCTTTAGGCTGCTGCGCAATACAAGATGAACTTATATACAGAAATCCGAAAAAAAGAAATAACATTCTAATTAAAAACATAGGCTTATTTAAAAGTTAACAAACAGCAATAGGATAAAGATAGTATTTTACAGTTTTTTAATATTGGCAAACTAGGTATTTTTAGCTTAGCCATAAGCGAATAATGACAGGTCTAAAACAAAAAATCGGTTAGCGAACAATTTCCACTAACCGATTTTTCTTTATTTAAAACGCTTAAACTGTTCTTCCCGGATATTGTTTCAAAGCAACTTCCAAGCAATCCATTGCTCCGTTTAAATCGGCAGTGTTTAAAACATAGGCCATACGAACCTCGTTTTTGCCAGAACCTGGGCTAGAATAAAAACCAGTAGCAGGTGCCATCATTACAGTGCTTCCGTTGCGCTCAAAGTTTTCTAGCATCCATTGGCAAAAAGCATCCGCATCATCAATTGGGAATTTTGCCACTACGTAAAATGCACCACCCGGATTAGGACAGAAAACGCCATCCATGTCATTTAAGCGTTTTACCAAAGTATCTCTGCGTAAAGTATATTCTATATTTACTTCTTCAAAATAACTATCCGGCGTATCAACTGCAGCGGTACCAGCAATTTGCTCTACCATACCTGGACTTAACCTAGCTTGTGCAAACTTTAATCCAGACGCTATAACTTCCTTGTTTTTAGTAATTAAGCAGCCTAAACGTGCGCCACAGGCACTATAGCGTTTAGAAACCGTATCCATTATTACTACGTTTTCATCTAATCCATCCAAATGCATCGGAGAAATAAACTCACGCCCATCATAGCAAAACTCGCGGTAAGCCTCGTCAGAGAATAAGAATAGGTCGTACTTTAAGCATAAAGCCTTTAAGGCTTCTAATTCTTCTTTAGAATAAAGGTATCCGGTAGGATTATTAGGGTTACATATAATGATGGCCTTTGTTTTAGGAGTAATTAACTTCTCAAACTCAGCAATAGGAGGAAGCGCAAATCCATTTTCTATGTAGGATAAAATAGGTTTTACCACAACATTACTCATACACGCGAAACCATTGTAGTTTGCGTAAAAAGGCTCAGGAATGATAATTTCATCACCTTCATTAACGCAGGTTTGCATAGCAATAGTTATAGCCTCAGAACCACCTACCGTTACCAAGATATTTTCTGGCGTAATGTTGTAACCTAACTTATTATAGTATTCTGTAAGTTTTTTTCTGTAAGCCAAAGTACCTTCTGAAGGAGTGTAGGCCCAAACATCAAAATCGATGTTTTTAATTGCATTTAACATGCCTTCTGGTGTGGCAATGTCTGGCTGGCCGATATTTAAGTGGTAAACTTTTTTTCCTGCTGCTTTAGCCTTATCGGCAAAAGGTGTTAATTTTCTGATGGGTGAAGCGGGCATTTGTAGCCCCTTTTCTGATATGTTTGGCATGGTACAAAAATAAAAAACCCCGTGATAATTACGGGGTTTTAAAACAATATGTTTAAAATTTTACTTAACACTTCCTTCTACAGCAATACCTTTAATGTACAAAACTTTGGTAGCTTGTCTGGCGTTAGAAGTTAAAGTTACGGCCTTATTAAAAGGTAAAGCACCACCGGTTGGTGTAATGGTAACTTTTACAAATCCTTTTTCTCCTTTTTTAACAGGTGTTTGGGTATATTCAGAAACCGTACATCCACAAGTAGTTTCTACCTTCGAAATAATTAAAGGCGCATCGCCTACATTGGTAAAGTTAAACGTATGAACTGCTGCTTTATTTAGGGCAATTTTACCAAAATCGAACGACTCAGAATCAAATTTAAATTCGCCTTGCGTGCTCTGAGCTTTTGATACTAAACCTATGCTAAATACTAATGCAACTACTAAAATTAACTTTTTCATGATCTTTGTGTTTTAACAAACTTAATAATTTAATAGAAGTAATCAAAAAGTATTCCACTATTTATATTACACTAAGGTAGGAGGCAAGTTTATCAAAAATTGTATCTTTGTTGCCTAACCAATTTTGCTTATGATGAAAGATAGCAAGCTTACCAGTAATCAAATTGACACATCAGAATTAAGTTTTGAAGACTTTAAACGCATTGTAATAGACGATTACCGAATTGCTTTTGAAAGCAGGCAGGCCAGTTTATTAGGTCGTAGGGAGGTGTTAACGGGCAAGGCTAAGTTTGGTATTTTTGGCGATGGTAAGGAGGTACCTCAGTTAGCAATGGCAAAAGCTTTTAAAAAAGGCGACTGGCGCTCGGGGTACTATCGCGATCAGACTTTTGCGTTTGCAACTGGAATTTCTACAATCAAAGAATTTTTTGCCCAATTATACGCTAACCCAAGTGTAGATGCCGATCCATCTTCAGCAGGTAGACAAATGAATTGTCATTTTGCAACCCGTTCTTTAAATGATGACGGCACTTGGAAGGATTTAACAGATATTAAAAACTGTTCGTCGGACATTGCGCCAACTGGCGGACAAATGGCTCGCTTAGTTGGTTTGGCTTACGCATCCAAATTATTCAGACAAAATCCAGAACTAGATTATCTGAAGAATTTTTCTGTAAACGGAAATGAAGTTGCTTTTGGTACTATTGGCAACGCATCTACATCAGAAGGTGTGTTTTTCGAGTCGATAAATGCAGCCGGTGTATTGCAGGTTCCTATGGCTATTTCTGTTTGGGATGATGGTTACGGAATTTCTGTTCCGGCTAAATATCAAACTACAAAAGAGGATATTTCCGAGATCTTAAAAGGTTTCCAACGTGAGGAGGGAACTAATGGCTACGAAATATTTAAAGTAAAAGGGTGGGATTATCCCGCTTTATGCGAAACCTACCAAAAAGCAATCGAAGTTTGCAGAACAGAACACGTGCCCGTTCTAATTCATGTTACGGAAGTTACACAACCTCAAGGCCATTCTACCTCTGGCTCGCACGAACGTTATAAAAACAAGGAGCGTTTAGAATGGGAACGAGAACATGATTGTATTGCGCAAATGCGCAAATGGATGATCGAATCGGCCATTGCAAATGAAGATGAGCTAAATAGTTTGGAAGAAGAGGCGAAAAAGTTTGTGCGTAATGTGCAAAAAGAAGCTTGGAACGACTTTTTAGATCTTATAAAACAAGAGCAGAGTCAGGTTATCAATATGATTAATGCTTTTGCCAATGGCGATGCAGGATTAACAAAAATTGCAGCCCAACTGGCTTCTACACCAGATGCATTGCGTAGAGAAGTAATGTCGTCTGCAAGAAAAGCTATCCGCCAAAGTGCACACCAACCATCTGAAGAACGCAATGTTTTAATCAAATGGTACCAGGAACAAGCAGGTATTAACGAAGAAAAATACAGTTCAAAACTATTTACAGATGGCAAAGAAAGTCCGTTTTTAGTTGACGTTATCGATGCAGATTATACCAATGATGGTAAAATGATTGATGGCAGAGAGCTTTTAAATGCTTGTTTCGATTCGAATTTTGCTAGAGATCAACGCTTGGTTGCTTTTGGAGAAGATTTAGGTAATATTGGCGACGTAAACCAAGGTTTTGCCGGTTTACAGGCTAAATTTGGCGAATTAAGAGTAACGGATACCGGCATTAGAGAAATGACTATTGTTGGCCAGGGAATTGGTTTGGCTATGCGTGGCCTACGTCCCATTGCCGAAATTCAATATTTAGATTATTTACTTTTCGCACTTAATATTTTAAGTGATGATTTGGCAAGTTTATCTTATCGTACCAAAGCGGGACAAAAAGCACCGGTTATTGTGCGTACCCGTGGACATCGCCTAGAAGGTGTTTGGCATTCTGGTAGCCCAATGGGGATGATTTTGGGTGCTTTACGTGGCATGCATATTTGTGTGCCTAGAAACATGACAAAGGCAGCGGGGATGTATAACACGTTGTTTAGATCTGATGAACCGGCCTTGGTGGTGGAGTGTTTAAATGGCTATCGTTTAAAAGAAAAACTGCCTGATAACGTTGGCGAGTTTACCGTGCCATTAGGCAAAGCCGAAATTATTAGAAACGGAACGGATATTACTATAGTAAGTTATGGTTCTACCTTGCGTATTGTAGAGGAAGCGGCAGAAGAATTAGCGGAATTGGGGATTTCAGTGGAAATCATCGATCCACAAACTTTATTGCCTTTTGATACAGATCAGCTTTGCAAAACATCTTTACAAAAAACAAATAAGCTTTTAGTAATTGACGAGGATGTTCCTGGAGGCGCAAGTGCATTTATTTTACAAGAAATTTTAGAAGTGCAGGGCGGTTATTACCACTTAGATGCGCAGCCTAAAACGCTAACTGCAAAGGCACACAGGCCTCCATATGGATCTGATGGAGATTATTTTAGCAAGCCGTCTTTAGATGATATTATTGAGAGTGCTTATGCTATGATGCATGAAGCAAATCCGAATAAATTTCCAAAGCTTTTTTAGGCTAACGCGAAATTAATTTTACAAGGTGCAATTTTTAATTGCACCTTTTTTTGTGAAAATGGCCTCTAACAACTTGTGTATTTGCTTAATAGTTAAGAATATGATTGAAAATGTAGAAAAAGTAATTAACTTCAACGTTTAATACGCTCGTTGATAATTATGTCGCTCAGGTTTTTAGAGATTTACTCAAATCGTTTCCTATTTACATTACTCATAGCGCTGTTCCTTTTTTTAGGCGGAAATGCAAACTTATTTGCTCAAAATAGCACACGGATACAGAAGTTAGATAGTTTAATACAACGTGATAAAGCTTATTTAAAAGAAGATAACGAAAAGCTAGATACCTATATCAAAATTTTAATCAAAACTTATAATTATGCTGTAGACAAAGAAACTTTTATTAACTATTCTAGTAGGAGTATTAAGCTAGCTATTAAGTTGAAAAACAGTGCTCGTCTGGCGGATGCCTATCATTACACCGGGTTTCATTACCACTCTTTAGGCTCACTGTATAAAGCGGAAGAATTTTACAAATTGAGTTTGCAAAAAGCAACCGAAGTAAATTATTTGGAAGGATTGTCTAGTAATTACTTGAACTTGGCTGCGCTTTACAATAACTTATCTGATTATTCTAAAGCACTGGATGCAAATTTGGCAGCCACGGCGATATTTCACAAACTGGGCGATTTGGGCAGTACTGCTTCTTGTTATATTAATATAGCTGGAATTTACACCAGTTTAAATCAGCACAAAACCGCCATTGCTTACCTTGATAAAGCGCTCAAAATATTCACAGCGCTAAATAACAGTCCTTATGGCATGGGATTAATATATAATAACCTTGGGCGATCTTACTTTGGTGCGAGTGATGAAGACTTAAAACAGCTAGGCGTAGAAAAATCTCAGCGAAACGAAAAGGTGCTTAACTATATCGCCAAAAGTTTGCAGATTGCTACAGAAGGTGATATGAAATCGCTTGTTGTGGCCAACTACGATGTTAAAGGTGCTGTTAGCGAAGCAATGGGCGATAAAAATACAGCTTTAGAATCTTACAAACTTTCTTTGTTACATGCCAAAAAGCTGGCGGGGCAGTATTATGTAGGCTTGTCATCAGCTGTGCTTGCGAAATTTTATGAGCGGGAAAATAATTTAAAGTTAGCTGAGGAGCTTGCAAAAGATGCGTTAAAAATAGGGGAGGCTAATAAGTATTATGTTATCGAACGTGATGCTTATGAAGTTTTAAGCAAAATTGCCGAAAACCAAGGTAATTTTAATAAAGCTTTACATTTTTACAAAAGTTATGTAACTAGTAAGGAGAAACTATTTAACCAAGAAAAAGAAAGGGAAATAACGCGTAAACAGCTACAGCTTGATTTTGGTGTTAAAGAGCGAGAATACCAGTTAAGGCAACAGTTAACAGACGCAAACTTAAAGCAACAAGAACAGGTGTTAACTTTAAAGAGTCAACAACTTGCCTTAAGCGACAAAGAGAAAACTTTACAGCGCCTAACATTTTTACAGAAACAAGCCGAGCTAGAACACGATAAGCACGAGCAGACTAACTTGTTAAAACAGCAACAGTATAAATCGTCTCTAGATAAGCAGTTAAAAGACAAGCAAATTAATCTGCAAAAAACAGAACTTCGCTTCAATAAGAATATTAATCTTTTTCTCGGTATTCTAGCTATAATTCTACTAACATCGGCTATTGTAGTATTTTTTTCGCATAGAAAATCGGTTAGGCTTAACCAGGTTGTTTCTCAGCAAAAGCTAGAATTAGAAAAATTAAGTTCGGTCAAGGATCGTCTTTTTAGCGTGGTTAGTCATGATATGCGTGCCCCAATAAATTCTTTAATTTCCATTATCCATCTGTTGGAAGACGGTAATATTAGTCAAGAAAAATTAACTAAGTACGCTGGCTTGCTTAAAAATAATTTGGGTCATACCTCTACTATGATGGAAAACCTGTTAAACTGGGCGTCGAGCCAGATGCAAGGTTTCAAACCAATATTTGAACCGGTTAATGTTAAATTTTGTGTTAACGATGTTATTAATACAATGTACACTAGTTCTAAAGAGAAAAATATAGAGTTGAGCAGTAGCGTAGGAGATAACATTATTTGCTACACCGATGCAAACATGCTTTCGCTGGTGCTTAGAAATTTAATTAGTAATGCTATAAAATTTACACCTAACAATGGCAATATTCTTGTTTCGGCTTATTTGGAGCAATCCTTTGTAAACATTACGATTGAAGACACCGGGATTGGGCTGTCTTTGCAACAAATAGAAGCGGTAAATAATTCTATTTATACCGAAACAGGTAAAACCACCAGAGGAACCAACGATGAAAAGGGTACCGGCGTTGGATTAACACTTTGTAAAAAGTTTTCTGAGTTGATGAAAGGCAAACTAACGGCTGAAAGCGATGGAACCGGAAGTATGCTTACCCTAAAATTGCCACTTCACAAGTAAATCTATTCAGGCATTGGTATATCGACTAAGTTTATAGCTTTATCGATTAGCTTAAATTGTTAAGAATTTTTTTAGGAAATTGCTACTATAAATTAATCCTCAAAAAAATGAACTTTGCAAAAATTAACGCTCTAGCCAAATTTCTTCTAAACTTTGTAGCATACCTATTAAACGAAAGTTTAAAAAATAATCGATTAGTTAAACGAAATTAGCAAACTTACTTATAATGTCTAGAGATAGTTTTAGCAGTAATTTTGTCCATTAATTCTTGTTTTGCATTAATGCTTAACGGTACAGAGAAATCGTTATTTAGGAAAACTTCTGTAGGCGCAACTGTTACAATTGAGCTGGTGTTTATAATAAACTGTTTATGCACACGTACAAAGTTTGCGGGTAGCTGTCGTTCAAGGTTTTTGAGGTTAACTAGTGTAACATACATATTATCTGCCGTAAATATTTTGGAGAAATCGCCCATGCTTTCTATATAAATAACCTCTTCGTAGGTAAGTCTGGTATATCCTTTAGTTTCCTTAATAAAAAAGTAATCATCGCCGTTTTGTTCTTCTTGCTCAACAACAGGAAACTTCTCAGCTTTAGCTTTTAAGTCTAAATACGCTATAGCCTTGTTGCTCGCTTTTAAAATTCGGTCGAAAGTTGCGGGTTTTACAATGAAATCAATGGCGTCTACATCGAAACTTTGTACTGCGTAATCGCTAAATGAGGTTATAAATATTACAGCAGGCGTGTTTTTTAAACTTTTAACTAGGCTAATACCTGATAAATCTGGCATGTCTATATCAGAAAAAATTATGTCTATAGACTGCGTTGCTAACACATTCGAAACCTCTATCGCGTTTTTGCAAATCGACTTGATTTCTAATCGTTCAATTTTCCGAACAAACATTTCAATAGCATCGCGTTCAATCTCGTTATCATCAACAATTAGGCAGGTGTAAGTAGTCATTGTTTAAAGATAGTTGTTAAAAATTATTTAAAATGGATTAACTAATAATTAATAACAGCAGAGTTTTGTTTTTGTTGCGAATGCTTTTTTTATCGGTAGATGGAACTTTTTACTTTAATAATTCAGCAGAATTTAAAAATAGGCCGTCGTTTTTTGTAACGATTTTATCTGGTACCAAGCACGTTAATGCATACATTTTGCTTCCAATTAAAATCATTTGTACAGATAATTGTTTTTTAGTTGAATTATCAACTCCCGAAAAAGTATAATTGGTATACGTTTTCCACTTGCCAATTTTTGCTTCGCCAAATGTGTAATTTGGTTTTTGCGATGCCATTCCGGCCATCATCTGGTCTGCAAATTGTTGCGAATCTTTTAACGGCGCTAAGGTAGCCGAGTCTAGATTAGCTAATATTTTGTAATCTAGTACAGTGGCACTGTATTGAATACTGTCTTTACCTTTAAAGACATAACTTTCAGAAGCTGTTTTGGTTGTTTTAGTTGGTTCTTCCGGAAACTTTACAGAAATTTTTTCGTCTAATTTTTTTGTTATCCAGGCAGTTTGGGCATTGGTAAATATTACGCTTAACACAAGTAACAGCAATAACAAGATCTTTTTCATTTCTATCTATTTTGAGTAAAAATAATATCTTTATTGTTTAATTTTTAATTAAATTTAAATAAATAGATTGTGATGTTTTTAGCAAAGGTACACGATTGGTCTACTTATGTTTTTTCTCCCCGGTATATACCTTTTCTCCCGCAGAAATAGCGATGTCTAAATCGTTCTCTTCTGGCGGAATTGGACAACGATATCCGTCGCTGTAAGCACAATAAGGATTGTAGGCCTTATTAAAATCGATCTCAATTTTGTTTTTCCTTATAGATTTTAAATCAAGATCTATGTACCGGCCACCGCCATAACTTGTTTTATTGTTTGATAAATCTGTAAACGGCAAGAATAATAAATCCTTGTAAGCAGGATTCATCATTAAACTGATGTTTCTGTATAGCGTAAGTGTTAAGGCAGTGTCTTTTAGTTTAAATGTTACATTCGCATAGCGGATAAATTCTTTACTCGTGCCGTCGTAGGTGGGCATTTTAAAGATTTTCTCATTCTTTAGAATTTTAACTTTTGCGTTAACGAGATATGCACTGTCAGGTTCGAAAAACTGTAGGTGCTTTAAATCTTCTTGTTTTAAAGGCGAACGCTCTTCTTTAAGAAAATCAGCTTTATAGTTTGCTCTATGCGCTTCAATTTTAGTAATATAGTTTTGCGCATTTGCGCCGAAACTTATAAAGAAGATAAAAATAATTAAATGT
Organism: Pedobacter namyangjuensis; assembly: GCF_003313325.1. Taxonomy (GTDB): domain Bacteria; phylum Bacteroidota; class Bacteroidia; order Sphingobacteriales; family Sphingobacteriaceae; genus Pedobacter; species Pedobacter namyangjuensis. The sequence goes on from NZ_QMHQ01000005.1 coordinate 64,432, forward strand.
CTCATCGCTAAATTCTATTTGCTCTTTGCCTTAACAGATGGTCTGCCAGCACTAATGCTGCCATTGCTTCGACAATAATTACCGCTCTTGGTACAACGCAAGGGTCGTGCCTACCTTTGCCTTTAATTTCTGCCTGCTCTCCAGCTGCATTAATAGTTTGCTGATTGTGCATGATGGTTGCAACCGGCTTAAACGCAGTAACAAAAGTAATGTCCATTCCATTGCTAATGCCACCCTGTATACCACCCGAAAAGTTGGTTAACGTTTTAGGTTTATCGCCTGCTAAAAATACATCGTTATGCTCAGATCCTCGCATCTCGCTACCGGCAAACCCAGAACCGTATTCGAAACCATGCACCGCATTTATACTCAGCATCGCTTTACCCAAATCTGCGTGTAGTTTATCAAAAACTGGTTCTCCAAGACCTGTTGGACAATTTTTTATTATGCAACTTACTTTCCCCCCAACAGTATCTCCGTCTTTACGAACTGAATCTATAAAGTCAATCATTTCATTAGCTGTTGCCGGATCTGCGCAACGAACGATATTATCTTCACGCAACGCTAAAGCTTCATCTAAATCGTCTGTGTTAAAATTTGGTGCGTTAATTTTTCCAACAGCTGTTACATGCGCAAATATCTGTATGCCAAACTGTTTTAAAAACAACTTTGCAATAGCGCCAGCAGCAACTCTGGCTGCGGTTTCCCTAGCCGAAGATCTTCCACCACCTCTATGGTCGCGGATGCCATATTTTGCATCATAAGTATAATCGGCATGGCTAGGTCTATAAACATCAACATTATGACCATAATCTTTAGATCTTTGGTCTTCATTTGGTATTAATAAACTTATCGGTGTTCCAGTACTTTTACCTTCAAAAATGCCTGAGAGAACTTGTACCGTATCACTTTCCTTACGTTGAGTAGTTATTTTTGATTGCCCAGGTTTACGCTTGTCGAGCTCTGATTGAATAAAATCTAGATCAATATCCAATCCAGCCGGACAGCCGTCTAGAATTACACCGATGGCCACGCCATGAGATTCGCCAAAAGTGCTAATGCGAAATAGTTGTCCGAAAGAGTTGCCTGCCATATTAATTTTAGATTTATGATTTTTGATGTTTTGGTTTATGTAAAGCTTAATCTGTAGTCCTTGCTCTTTTATCCTTGCTCTGAAATTTCGAATCCAGCTTTCTCCAGATCTTTCCAAAAATAAGGATAAGATTTATTTACCACTTCTTTTTCTTCGATCTCTAATTGCTTTATTTTTAGTGCTAACGGTGCAAATGCCATTGCCATTCTGTGATCCTCGTAGGTATTGATGAACATCTTTTCGGGAAAGAACAAACCTGAGCAATCTAACTTGTAACTTAAGTTTTTCTCAATAAGTTTAACGCCAATTTTTGCAAGCTCGGTTTGTAAAGCCAAAACACGATTGGTTTCTTTAATCTTTAGAGTTTCTAAACCAGTAAAAGTACAGTCGTGCCCCAGTGCTGCGCAAACTACAATTATGGTTTGTGCCAAATCTGGACATTCTTTAAGATCGAAAATTTTTCTCGACAATGGTTTAGCGTCCTTTTTAAGGAAAACACCTCCATCTTTAAATTGGGAGGTAATGCCAAAATTGGCCATGATTTCGGTAATCTTGCTATCGCCTTGTAAACTATAACCATTTAATCCCGGTAGGAAAATACTTGCTTCGTCTGCCAAAGCTGCAATGGCATACCAGTAAGAAGCTGCGCTCCAATCTGGTTCTACGTAAAGTTTTGCGCTATTAAAATCCTGCTTGGCAATGCCTATTTTGTTTTCTTCCCAAACATGATTAACGCCAACTTGCGCTAACATGGCCAAAGTCATGTCTACATACGGTTTAGAAGTTAAATCACCTTCAATTTCTAAGGTTAATCCTTGTGTTAAAGCTGGGGCGATCATTAGCAAAGCCGAAATATACTGACTACTTATATCACCTTTAATTTTAACCGAATTGTTGGTTTGTTTTAATGGACCGGAGATTTGCAAAGGAGGGAAGCCGTGGTTTTCTAAATAGCTGATATCTGCGCCAATTGCTTTTAAAGCCTCAGCTAAAATGCCAATTGGTCTTTGTTTCATCCTTTCGGTGCCTGTTAAGGTAAAACTTCCCGGCTGGATGGATAGAAAAGCTGTTAAGAAACGCATAGCTGTTCCGGCAGGGCCGATGTCTATCAGTTGCGAGTCTTGAGTAGTTAGTCCGGAGTCTGGAGTATTTGGATTCGAGTCTGAACTATCGACTAAGGACTCAGGACTGTTTACTACAGACTTTAGACTCTTTACCAACAGTTCTGTATCTGCAGCATCGGAAAGATTATCTACACTAACGGTTCCTTTGCTTAATGCACTAATTACCAATGCACGATTGCATTCGCTTTTAGAGCCCGTAAGTTTTATTTCGGCATCAATTTGTCTGTTTCCATTAAAGGAAAGCAATACATTTTTAGACATATATTCTTAGTTAAATTAGTATAGCGTATTGCATTTGGCGCAAATTCACGTTAATCGCAATACGCTTTTCACTTTCAGTCTATCAGACTATTTTACCTCTGCATGTGCTTCTGCCGCGATACCTTTTTCGGCTTTGCCTGCATTCATGATCTCAGTTTGTCTACGGATAGATTCGCCGTGAACCAATTCTAAAAACTTCTCGGTAAAATTAACGTCAAGTTGCAACGCTTTTGCAAAAGCCGTGCGTTTTTGCATAATTTCATCCCAACGGTTAACCTGTAGAATAGTTACTTTGTTATCTCTTTTAAATTCGCCAATTTTCTGCGTAATTGCCATACGCTCTGCTAATTTCTGAATTACTAAGTCGTCTATTTTATCAATTTGCTTACGTAAATCAGCTAATTTATCTGCAAATTCTTCGTTTTTAGATTCTGGTTTACGCAAAGAAAATCTGCTTACCATTTCTTCTAAAGCAGCCGGTGTAACTTGTTGTTTTGCATCAGTCCAAGCTACAGACGGATCAATATGCGATTCAATCATTAAACCTTGCATATCTAAATCCAATGCTTTTTGAGAAATGTAAGGAATTAATTCTCTGTTACCGCAAATGTGACTAGGGTCGTTAATAATTGGCAATTCTGGACATAACGTCTTTAACTGGATTGCAAGTTCCCACATTGGTTCGTTACGGAAAGCACTTTTTTCGAACGATGAAAAGCCACGGTGAATAGCGCCTAACTTTGTAATACCTGCTTTGTTGATACGCTCCAATGCACCAACCCAAAGTTGTACATCAGGATTGATAGGGTTTTTAACCAATACAGGAATGTCTACACCTTTTAAAGCATCAGCAATTTCTTGTACCGTAAAAGGATTTACAGTCGAACGAGCGCCAATCCAAAGAATGTCTACACCAGCTGCCAAAGCTTCCTCTACGTGTTTAGCATTTGCTACTTCAACGGCTGTTGGCAAGCCAGTTTCTGCTTTAGCACGTTTTAACCATTCTAAACCAATACTGCCAATACCCTCAAATTCTCCCGGACGAGTACGTGGTTTCCAAATACCAGCTCTTAATACGCTAACTTTTCCAGTAGCTTTTAGTAAATGTGCGGTAGATAATAACTGATCTTCAGTTTCTGCACTGCAAGGACCAGAGATAATTAAGGGTTCGTTTTTGATGTTAACCCAAGTGTTTAATGGCTGAATGTTTAAATCTAATTTCATTTTATGTAAGTGTTACGTTTTTATTATCGTTGTTTGTTATTCGTTGTTCGTTTTTTTGATTAGAAACTTTAGAGGATTTTAACTTGCGGGCTATACCTTGTCGTTTTTCTGATACTCGCCCATAATGTTAAAGTTAACTGTGTATTTAAGTGCTTTTCTAATGGCAGTGTCGTAGTTTTCCATGTTAGCCCATTCCATATCTATATAAAAGTAATATTCGTTTCTTTTGCCCAGCACCGGCATAGATTGGATTTTAGTTAAGTTTACGTTAAGCTCGGCAAAAATATTAAGCACTTTGCTTAGTGCGCCTACATGGTTGCCTACCTGAAAACAAATAGAAGCTTTATTAATTTCCTGCGAATCTTCCACTTTTTCGCGTTGTAAAATCAAAAACCTAGTGTAATTTTTTTTGTTCGATTCAATTCTGCGTTCTATAATGTTTAAGCCATAAAGTTCTGCTGCCAAAGTATTTGCAATAGCTACGGTATCGGTTAATTGCTCATCTCTAATTTTTTTTGCACAAGCCGCCGTGTCGCTACTTTCCATTACCTGAATGTTTGGGTAGTCGTCAAAAAAATCAACACATTGTCTAATGGCAATAGGATGGGAGGTAGCAAACTTAATATCCTTAAACTCTACGCCTGGCAAAGCCATCAAGTGCAATTGAATTGGCAGGTAAACTTCGCCCATTACCGTAAAATTATAATCTCTAATTAAGGTGTAATTGGGTAATAAACTACCAGCAATAGAGTTTTCTATGGCCATAATTACAAAATCAGCATCACCTTTTTCCAGTTTTTCGCAAGTTTGTTTAAAAGAATTACATTCTATAGTTTCGATATCTCTACCGAAAAATTTAAATGCTGCTTCTTCATGGAAAGATGCTTTAATGCCTTGTATGGCTACTCTAGGTTTTTTTGTTTTCATTGTTGCTTTTGGTGGCGTTAAACAAAAAAAGTCCCGGCGTTATGCCGGGACTTTTTATATACTTTTAATATTTTTATCTATCGTTTTGTACATACTAGCCCCGGCTCTTACTAAAATAGTAAAAGTAACCAAAGTAATATGTGTTTTGTAATTGCATTATTTTCTTTCTTGGTGTCAAATGTACAGTTCGAAATTTAATTTGTCAATAGCTAAATGAAAATATTTTAAATAAAATTAAATTTTGTTGCAAAACTATATAGTTAATGCTTGTAAGGCTTGGTGTAGACTATATGTAGTTTTGGTATAAATAGGTGAAAAACAATGGTAGTAATACTTGGCCAATAATAGTCCCGCCATACCCTCTAATCTTTTTGTGATTGTTCATCTTTATGAAAGACCTTAAAACAAAAAGTATTTTCGTTTCTGTCGGGTTTATATAATAACGTTAGTATTTCTTGGGCTAGGTTGTCATGCAATATCTAATTCCTCCCCCTTGCCCACTCGGGGAGGGGGATAGATAGTTTGCTAGCTTTAAAGATGCTTATGTCTGAAGGTTAGAAATTGTGATTGTTTATATGCAACCACAGCCTTTTGTTTATTAAACCGGATTGAAGCGTTATCCTTTTTTGTTCTAATGGCATTAAGAGCGAGGCAAAAAAGATTAAGCGGAAAGCCGGACTGCTGTAGCCGAATGCTCTCTGCTTACGTTTTCAAAAAAAGAATAGTTATTTAAACCCCTTTTCTGGCTTCTTCTGCCTCACGTAATTCTCGTTGCATTATTTTAGCAACTTTTGTGCTTCCATCGTGGCTCCAACCTGGAGGATTTAAGATATATTTCACCTTATCTAAAAAAGTCGGCGCTTTTTTAACATCGTTTTTTAACGCAATAAACTCGTGGAAAATAATATTAACCGGTCCGGTATCCGTAGGTTGCGTGGTTAAACCGTATTTAATGGTGTCTTCTGGTAGTTCCTCCTGAAAAGTTCCAAACCATCTGTCCCATAAAATAAGCACCATACCCATGTTTTTATCTAGGTAGCGCAAGTTGCTAGCATGGTGTACACGGTGATGAGAAGGTGTTACAAAAATATATTCGAACCAAGGGTGTAATTTGCCGACAGCCTGTGTATGCACTAAATTGCCATAAATCTGAGTAACTAAATAAGCGAACAGTATATCCATTGCGCCAAAACCCATAAATGCTAAAGGCAAGTAGAAGAAAACGCGATACAACGGTTCGAAAACCGTAGAACGGAAACCTGTGGTTAGGTTAAAATGTTCTGACGAGTGGTGTGTAACGTGCATTGCCCAGAAAAAGCGAACATAATGCCCAACAGTGTGTAAAAACCAATATAAAAAATCTTGCGCCAGAATTAAAACCAACCAATAAAGCCAAACATTTGAGATTTGGAAAAGGCGAAATTGGTAACAGTAATCTAATAAGAAAAACGTGGCAGTTTTCATGCCTAAATTAATAACAACCGCAACTGTCATTAAATAAATGTTAGTCCAAGTATCACGTTTAGTGTATACTTTGCTATCGTGCGCATAGCTGAAATACATTTCTACGAGCGTTAAAACGATAACGAAACCGAATAAACCGCCGACAGAAATATCACTTCCTGTAAAAGTCATTTTATAAATTATTGTAGTAAACTAAACTGCCTAAAATATCCGCAGCAGTAACACGGCAGTTGAACGTGCATTTGCCAATAGTATCTAGTAAAGAGAACATAATTTGCCCATCTTCATTCTTTTTATCGCTTTGCATTAGTTCCAAAAGTTTGTCGAAACTTTTTTCTTTAATGTTGTATTTAGGGTAGATGGAAAGGATGTATTTGCTAATGTCCGCCAATTCCTCTTCAGTTAAATTACAATATTTTGCCGACAAAAATGCTTCTGTAACCATTCCAATGGCAATTGCTTCGCCATGTGTTAACGGATTTTTGCTGTTAGTTAAGGCGTAACTTTCTACGGCATGGCCGATGGTATGGCCAAAGTTTAAGATTTTGCGTAAGCCCTTCTCTAGCGGATCTTCGGTTACCACCTGATTTTTAATTTCGATAGAACGGTAAATTTCTGCTGGTAGTAACGCTTTGTAATCGCTAGTTTTTAGACGTTCGTAATAAGCTTTATCGGCAATTAAACCGTGTTTTATCATTTCGGCAAAGCCTGATAAAAGCTCTCTTTGCGAAAGTGTTGTTAAAAAACTAGTTTCGATAAATACGGCCTGCGGTAGGCTAAAAGTACCCACCATGTTTTTTACATTGTCTATATCAATACCGGTTTTGCCACCAACAGAAGCGTCTACCTGAGATAAAAGCGTAGTTGGGATGTTAATGAAATCGATTCCTCTTTTGTAGGTTGAAGCAATAAAACCACCCATATCGGTAATTACGCCACCGCCTAGATTAATCATTAAACATTTACGGTCGGCACCAAAATCCAAAAGCGTTTTCCAAATGCCAATACAAAAATCAATGTTTTTGTTTTCTTCGCCCGGATCGGTTTCAATGATGTCAAAATTATCTAAATCATCTAAAAATGATCTAAAAACCGGCAGGCAAACTTCAGCGGTATTGGTATCGACAAAAACGAATACTTTGCTGTATTTTTTCTTGTCTAAAATTTCTTGAAGTGGCGCTAAGCCAGTTTCGAAATAAATAAAGTGATCGGCATTTTTTATAGGTTCCATTATATAACTTCTATTATTTTACCCATAAAATCTATTTTGTCGCCAATTTTAACCTTTAGACGTTTTCTGTAATCTACTTCGCCATTGTATTTTACCAAGCCTTCTTCCACTACAGATTGCGCCTCGCCACCGCTTTGTACCAAAGAAGTTGCTTTTAAGAGTGATATTAGCGGAATAAATTCGCCTTCTAGTTTAAACTTTATCATTGCGCTGCAAATTTACAATTAATTGTAAAGTGTTTTATGCTAACAATCATTGTTATTTATATTTTTGCACTCTTCTGACCAAGAACACGAAAAAATGGAATCATCACCCAAAAAGAAAATCAACTTTGACAACACCGAAATTGCATTTCGTAATAAATCAAATGGAGAGTTAAATCAGGCTTATTGGCTTTTTAAAATAATTAGTAGTAACTTTTTAACCAACGTTGGTCCACCCATAACTAATTTTTTGCTGAACATTGGCTTCCCTATAAAAGGAGCTATTAAGGCAACTATTTTTAAACAGTTTTGCGGTGGCGAAACCATTGCAGATTGCGAGCATACTATTGAGCAATTGAGTTTAGGGAAAGTAGGCACTATTTTAGATTATTCTGTAGAAGGAGAAGATGAAGAAGAGGTTTTCGATTTTACTTGCGAAGAAATTATTAGAACCATAAAACGAGCTGATGGAGATGTTAGAGTGCCAATTACAGTATTTAAAATTACAGGTATCGGTCGCTTTGCGTTGTTAGAAAAATTAGATTCCAAACAAGAGTTAACCGCCACCGAAACAGAAGAATTTGCCAGGGTTAAAGCTCGTTGCCTAAAAATTTGCCAAGCTGCGTTTGACAGAAAAGTTCCAGTAATGATTGATGCGGAAGATAGTTGGGTACAAGATACGATTGACGAACTTGCATTAGAAATGATGACTACTTTTAATAAAGAAAGTTTGATTGTGTACAATACTTATCAACTGTACCGCCATGATAAATTAGCGGATTTGAAAGCTGACTACTTAATTGCGAAAGAAACAGGTTTTATCCTGGGCGTGAAAATGGTACGTGGCGCTTATATGGAAAAAGAGCGTAAACGTGCTTTGGAAATGGGTTATACGTCGCCAATACAGCCAGATAAAGCTGCAACGGATAGAGATTACGATGAGTCTTTACGTTTTTGCGTTGAACATTTAGATCAAATTGGTATTGTTTGCGGTACGCATAACGAAGAGAGTTCTAGATTGTTAACGCAGTTGATAGATGAGAAAAACATCCCGCATAACCATCCGCATGTTTACTTTGCACAACTGTTGGGAATGAGCGATAATTTAAGTTTTAACCTATCGGATGCTGGTTACAATGTAGCAAAATACGTTCCTTATGGTCCAATTAAAGCAGTAATGCCTTATCTGTTTAGAAGAGCACAAGAAAATACTTCTGTTGCCGGACAAACAGGTAGGGAGTTGGGTTTAATTAGCAAGGAGAAAGCTAGAAGGAAACTTTAGGAATAAGGAGCAAAGATTAACGAGCAAAGATTAAATCTTTTATCCTGGCTCTTTGTTCTTTTATCTACTTAACTATATAATAACCAATCGCTAGCCAAACTAATCCTTTGGCGAGGAAAAACATAAAGCCCCAAAAGCCAAGTTTTTTAGCCCATTGAATTAATTTTTGTTTTTTCTCTGCATTCATTGGTTTCAAAGATAGCTATTTAGAAAGATTAAAAATAATAAGGGAGTTTAAACGATAAAATTATTACGTTTAAACTCCCTTTTTTAGTTAAAGCTTATTTATTTTTTAAATCGAAACGATCTAAATTCATCACTTTGTGCCAAACTGCAATAAAGTCTTTTACGAATTTATCTTGCGCATCGCTACTTGCGTAAACTTCGGCAATTGCTCTTAACTCAGCGTTAGAACCGAAAACTAGGTCGGCACGTGTTGCCGTCCATTTTACCTCATCGGTTTTTCTATCCCTGCCTTCAAAAACTTGTTTATGATTATCTGTGGCTTTCCACGCTGTGTTCATATCCAATAAATTGACAAAAAAATCGTTGGTTAAGGTTTCTTGTTTTGAAGTGAAAACGCCGTGCTTAGACTGATCGAAATTGATGTTCAGTACTCTTAGTCCGCCCAACAAAACGGTCATTTCTGGTGCGGTTAAGGTAAGGAGGTGTGCCTTGTCTAACAATAATTCTTCAGTTGATAACGTATGATTGCTTTTTTTGTAGTTTCTAAAACCATCTGCAACTGGTTCTAAAACGCTAAAAGATTCTACGTCGGTTTCTTGCTGACTTGCATCCATACGACCAGCAGAGAAAGGAACTTTAAGGTTTGATCCAGCGTTGGCAATAGCTTTTTCGACTGCTGCATTACCGGCAAGAACGATTAAATCGGCCAATGAAACTTTTTTGCCATCGCTTTGCGACGAATTGAAATCGCTTTTTATCTTCTCCAATACGTCTAAAGTTTTATCGAGCTGTGATGGATTATTTACCGCCCAATAACGTTGAGGTGCCAAGCGAATGCGAGCTCCGTTTGCGCCACCACGTTTATCAGAACCACGGAAAGTGGACGCTGAAGCCCAAGCAGTAGAGATTAACTGTGACAATGAAGCTCCAGATGCAAGAATAGTTTCTTTTAAAGCGCTAATGTCGTTATCATCTATTAACGTATGATCTACTGCTGGAATAGGATCTTGCCATATTAAAACCTCTTGCGGCACTTCTGGCCCTAAATATAAGGCACGTGGCCCCATATCTCTGTGTGTTAACTTAAACCAAGCACGAGAAAAAGCATCAGCAAATTGGTCAGGGTTTTCTAAAAATCTTCTAGATATTTTTTCGTAAGCCGGATCTAACCTTAAAGATAAATCGGTTGTTAACATACTTGGCTTATGTTTTCTGTTGGGATCAAACGCATCAGGAATAATCTCATCGGCGTTTTTTGCCACCCACTGATGTGCACCTCCTGGGCTTTTTGTTAATTCCCATTCGAAACTGAAAAGGTTTTCGAAAAAGTTATTGCTCCATTTAGTAGGAGTGGTAGTCCAGGTAACTTCTAAACCACTGGTAATTGTATCTGCACCTTTGCCACTGTTGTAGCTATTACTCCAACCGAAACCTTGCTGTTCAATTCCAGCCGCCTCGGGTTCTTTACCAACATGGTCTGAAGAAGCTGCACCGTGTGTTTTACCAAATGTGTGTCCACCAGCAATTAAAGCAACAGTTTCTTCATCATCCATCGCCATGCGTTTAAAGGTTTGGCGAATATCTTTTGCTGCTGCAATAGGATCGGGGTTGCCATCTGGACCTTCTGGATTAACATAAATTAAGCCCATGTGCGCAGCTGCCAATGGTTCTTCCAAATCTCTAGAATGCTGCTGTCCGTTGGCATCTTCGTCAGATACTAACACACCATGTTCTGCAACACCTTCCGATCCTTTAGAATAACGTTCGTCGTTACCTAGCCAAGTTTTTTCCGCACCCCAATAAACATCCTCGCTAGCTTCCCAAACATCAGCTCTTCCTCCGGCAAAGCCGAAAGTTTTAAAACCCATCGATTCTAAAGCAACGTTTCCGGTTAGAATTAGTAAATCGGCCCAAGAAATTTTATTACCATATTTTTGTTTGATCGGCCAAAGTAATCTGCGGGCTTTATCCAAACTTACGTTATCTGGCCAGCTGTTAAGTGGCGCAAAACGTTGCTGCCCTTGCCCGGCACCACCTCTACCATCATAAATACGGTAAGTACCTGCACTATGCCACGCCATACGGATAAATAAACCACCGTAATGGCCAAAATCTGCCGGCCACCAATCCTGTGAATCTGTCATCAATGCATGCAAATCTTGTTTTACCGCTTCGAGATCTAAACTATTAAAAGCTTCGGCATAATCAAAATCTTCGCCCATTGGGTTAGAAAGCTGCGAGTGCTGGCGTAAGATTTGTACATTAAGTTTATCTGGCCACCAATCTCTATTTTTGGTGCCACCGTTAACGCTAGTTTCTTTTAGGGTTCCATTATGAAATGGGCATTTGCTAATGTCGTTAGAGTTGTTTTCCATTTTCTTGTTCTTATTTAAAAGTTTATAGGTTGGTTCTAAATTGTAAATTATAACGGGTAATTATCAACTTAAACATTAATAACAAAACTAAAGCGATAGAGTTAGCTAAACAAACTGCTTTTTTCTATATGCGCATAGGCAAAAGCTATTTGACCTTAAAAGGCTGCTTGCCACTTAGCAAATCCCAGAAAAGTATAAAATCGCTTACCAAGCTGTAGCCAGGATATTTAAAAGTTGCAGGTTTGTTCTTTTCAAAGAAGAAATGACCAACCCAAGCAAAACCATATCCGATAAAAGGAACAGCAATTAAAAAACGTAAATCGTGAAAAAGTATAGCGGCAAAAATTAATAGGATTAATAATCCCGTGCCAATAAAATGTAAAATTCTGCTAGTTAAGTTCTGATGTTCAGATAAATAAAACGGATAAAATTCTTTTAGTGAAGTAAATCTTTTTTGACTCATTTTGCTATATTAACTTTATTATTTCGATCTTAAATTTATGAAAAAATATTTACTCTTCCTTCTGATTTTCTCTTCATCGGTTGCTTTAGCGCAACGAACTATTAAAGGACAGGTAATTGACGAAAAAACGAAAGAGACTTTGCCAGGAGTTAGCGTTTACATTAACAATAGTACTATCGGAACGGTTACCGACAGTGATGGAAAATTTGTATTGAATATTCCATTTAATGGTAAGATGGAGCTGGTAGCTTCTCATGTAATTTATAAAAAGAAAACAACATTACTGGAAGATGCTAATTACGATCAACTTTTGATTACACTACAAGCACAAGATAATACGCTTAAAGAGGTAATTATTAAAGCCAAAAAGAATAAGGAAGATAATTTTAGGAAATGGGGCGATTTGTTTACTAAAATAATTATGGGAAATAATCTTCGCTTTGCAAACAGTTGCAAAATTATGAATCCAGACGAATTGGTGTTTTACTTTGACCGGGATAGAAACGAGCTAGCTGTTTATGCAAAATCGCCTTTGCTTGTAGAAAATAGGCTACTTAATTATAAGATTAAAATAGATCTGGAAAATTTCACCTATAGTTTTGGTAATGACGTGTTAAAGGTTAATTACTCAACTTTTTTTGAGGATTTAGTAACCCATTCGCAAAAGTTGCCAGCGGTGGCTGTTATGAGGAAAGAAGCCTATTTTGGTTCTCAGATGCATTTTATGCGTTCTATTTACAACAACACCTTAACAAAAGATGGTTTTTCAATTTATCACTACAGAAGTATAAAAAACAAGGAGAAAGAACGCGTAAATAAAATTGTACAGAATCGTATAGCCGAGAGATTTGCCGATAAGACAAATCCAAATTATGATTTGAAAGCGTTGTTCTCTTCAAATGATACCGTAAATTATTACAAAATGATTTTAAAGCAGGATGATAACCTTGCGTTGGATACCTCGAGAACACATTCGAGAAAATTGGCGGTGCTGAATAGGCAAGAGGGTACAGTTAAGCTAAATTTTGCAGATACTGTCATGATCAAATATCAGCCTTTGCTCGATTTCAGATTTCCAAAGCTTAGCGAGAATTCTCATGGCCCATCAACAAAATTGCAATACACTTTTATGTACCCGATAGAAAGTGGGGGAGTTAATATTGAGCGAAATGGTTATTACCCAGAGCTGATTTTATTTATTTACGGAAACATGTCTGAAAGAAGAATATCCCAGCTTTTACCCTGGGATTATGATCCTGATAAGATTTAAAGAATTTGATGTTGTTTAAGAAACTCTTCCAGTTTCTCGGGATGAACATCCATTAGCAAAGTATGTAAGCCAGCTTGCTTAGCACCTGCAATATGTTGTGGGCTATCGTCTATAAACAAAGTTTCTGCCGGGTTTAGGTTGTTTTCCTTTATAACTTGTTCGAAAATATTAACGTTTGGCTTGCGCAGTTTCATAATTTGAGAGAAGTAGGCTTTTTCGAAAAAGCTATCGTAATTATCTATGCCAAATTCTTTTTTGATATAATTGAGAATCCATTTATAGTGGATTTCGTTATTGTTGCTTAGCAAGAACGTACGGTATTTTTCTTTAACAGTTAGCAAAACATCATGGTTATTTGCCGATACACCGATTAACAAACTGTTCCAAGCATCGTCTATTTGAGCATCTGTAAGTGATGGATTATTGGCTGCGGTTCTAATGCCAGCTCTAAATTCGTCTTCAGATATGCCAGCCATCTCAAAATTATCAAATAAACTGTTGTGCGCTTTGTGCGCAAAAAATTCTTCAGAATTTGTTATACCTAATTGAAAAAGAGCATTTTGAGTACGTTTGAAGTTGATTTCGAAGATTACATTGCCATAATCGAAAATAATATTTTTAAATTTTTCCATAAAAAGAGTTCCAAAATTCGTTGCAAATATGTAACATTGCACTCGCAAAACCTAATCGGTTTTCCGGCGCCTATAGCTCAGTTGGTTAGAGTAGAAGACTCATAATCTTTTGGTCCCTGGTTCGAGCCCAGGTGGGCGCACAAGCTAAAAAGCCTAATCTTAGTTGATTAGGCTTTTTTGTTTTTTACATTTACAGTTATTTTATTAGGCGTCAAGATATTGTTCATTGCCGCCCAAAGTTTAATATCCATTCCGTAAACATCAGGTCTGTATTCTATTTTATTGTTCTTTTCCCAAGCTGTAAAGTAGGTAATCAATATTGGAATGGGTTTCTTAGGTGTAAAAGCCATTTGCAATGCTTCAATAGGTTTTGGCTTACTTAAAAGATTTATTCCTTTAAACTGTGCAATTTTAGTGCTATCCAAAGGTGCTAAGCCAATTTTTGACCTTATTTTTTCATACTTTTCCTTGTCAAATACTAGAAGTTCGGCAAGTTTCAAAGGTTTTTCTAAACGGATACAGCCGTGGCTTATTGCTCGATTAGATAATTTAAATGCCTTCTTATTGTTAGTGTCGTGTAAGAAAATGCTGTTATCGTTTTTAAACGAAAATTTAAATTTGCCTAAAGAATTGTTTTCTCCAGCTTGTTGTACAAATCTAAAAGGTAGCTTATCTCTAGAATATTTATACCATCGTATTTGATTTGGATTTTGAATAAGCTTGTTTCTGTAATAAACGCTAATTCTATTTTTAGTTAAGTAGTTTCGATTTCTGCTCGCCATAGTATATATCTCGCTACTTGCTATGCTTTGAGGAATATTCCAAACTGGATTAGCATATAGTGTATTAATGTAGCTGAACAGCATCGGCGTTTCATGATTTTTAGGTTTATCATCATAATCGCCAGATTTTTCGAAGATTTTATATTTTTCTTCGTAATTATTGTCAATTTTTGCGCCTACACAAACTTTCATTTTTGTTAACGTATCCTTTTTGTTAAAGTATACTAAACTAAACTCGGGGATGTTTACCTGAATAAATTCTTCCCCAGTGTGGGGCAAAGCCCACCTTAATCGCTCCATATTTACAGCGAGAATTTTGCGAACAGAGTCGTTTTTATTTTGAAGATAGGCAAATTGTAAAGCCTTATATTGATCGGATTTATATTGAACATCTTGCAGTGTGTCTGTTAGGCTAACAGAGTTTAGCAAGTTTGTAACGAATAATGAATCTGGCTGTTTTAGGCTAATTAGATATCCAGTATGTATTGTTCTCGGATCTACAAGTCCGAATTTTAGAATACTAACGTAGCTGATGTATGCGTTAGCGGTAAGAAGCTCTAGCTTAGCGAGCGTGGCATAGCTTTGATTTACGTTTGTATACTTGTTGGCTTTAAGTTCCTTTAGCAGACTATCTATGTCTTTGGTTGAGAAAATTTCGGGATTTACGCCATGCTCGCTACTCTTTGACAAAAATAAAACAAGCGAATCTAATTTCTGATTGCCGTAAAATTTAACAACTAAATTTGTTGAAAATCCATTCGTCGCATAGAAATTTCTAATTGTATTTGAGTGTTTAAATTTTGGCGAAAGGCTATCAATCGTTCTATTTAATATATTGTTAAATTGTAGCGTGTCAAAATTATTGTAAATTTCATTTTTAAATTGAGAAGCCAGCAATTCACCCAACGTAGGCTCTGATTTAAATGAACTAATAATGTAAATGAGAATGCAAAAACCAGTTCCAACGATAATTTTTTTTGCTTTTAAAAAGTGCCTATAAATTTTTTTGAGATACATAGGCATGTACCAAGTACATTATCGTGCCAAAATATAACATGTTATAAAATAAGGCTGGTAGTAATTCAGTTAACACAACGTAATTTACTCTAGGCAGTTCGCAACACTAAATAGTAGCACAAGCTTGCGTTAACTAAACGGGATAGTAATGGAAATATTCCGATGAAATCGGAAATTGTAATGGATAGCCCGGCTTTCTGTTGAAACGAGCTTCAGTTTTTGCTTTTCTAATCTTTATTAACAGCTTATTTCGCTATAGATTGAGTAATTGTTATTGTTGTTGCAAAGGGCTGGCCAATAGATAATGTTCTATAATAAGAAAATCCCCAGTTTTTAAACTGAGGATTTTTAATGTTTTGGATGAAGTTTTATTTATAATAAACCTCGTTCCAATGTAATTCGTTTCTGAATTGGTCTAATTTTGTATCTGCGCCAATATTTAAGAATTCTAGACCTGCAATGTTAGCAAAATCTAGTAAGTGCGCAGAAGTTAAATTCTGACTGTAAGCGGTGTGGTGTGCGCCACCTGCGTAAATCCATGCTGCGCAACCCGTTTTCATGTCAGGAAGTGGTTTCCACAATACGCGAGCTACAGGTAGGTTCGGCAGGTCGTTTTCAACCTCAACGGCTTCAACTTCGTTAACAATTAGCCTAAAACGGTTGCCCATATCAACCAAAGAAGCGTTTAATGCGTTTCCGCCAGCAACGTTGAATACTAAACGAGCTGGATCTGCTTTGCCACCAATGCCTAATGGATGAACTTCTAAGCTAGCTTTTCCGCTTGCTAATGATGCATCAACCTCTAACATGTGCGAACCTAAAACCATAGAGTTCTGTGGATCAAAGTGGTAAGTATAATCTTCCATAAAAGCATTTCCGCCAGGTAAACCAGCCCCCATTACTTTACATGCACGCACTAAAGCAGCAGTTTTCCAATCGCCTTCTCCGGCAAAGCCGAAACCCTCAGCCATTAATCTTTGCGCTGCGATTCCTGGTAACTGAATCATACCATGTAAATCTTCGAAAGTATCAGAGAAGCCTTTGAAGCCACCATTGATTAAGAATTTTCTTAAACCAACTTCTATTTTAGCAGCATCGTGTACCGATTGGTGTTTTGCACCGCCACGACGTAAATCTGCCGACATGTTGTAGTTTTCTTCGTACTCGTCTAGCAGTTGTTTTACCGCTTCATCGCTACTGCTGTTAATAATTTCCACTAAGTCGCCAATGCCGTAAGTGTTTACAGAAAAACCGAATTTTAATTCAGCTTCTACTTTATCGCCATCGGTTACGGCTACGAAACGCATATTATCGCCAAAACGGGCAAATTTAGCTCCTTGCCAGTCGTTCCAGCCTGCGGCTGCTCTAGTCCAAGTGTTGATTTGGTCTAAAACTTCTTCATCTTGCCAATGGCCAACAACAACTTTTCTGTCTTTACGCATTCTGGTTACCATAAAACCAAACTCACGATCGCCGTGTGCACTTTGGTTTAGGTTCATAAAGTCCATATCAATGCTATTCCACGGAATATCGCGATTGAATTGGGTATGTAAGTGCAGTAATGGTTTTTGCAGGATGCTTAAACCGCGAATCCACATTTTAGCCGGTGAGAAAGTGTGCATCCAAGTTATTACACCTATACAATTTTTAGCTACATTGGCTTGTTGCAAAGTATCAAAAATCTCTTCTGTGCTTTTTACAATTGGTTTGTATACTACTGTAACCGGAATTTGCTTTGCGTTGTTAATAGATTTTGCAACTTCTTCGGCATGTAAAGCAACCTGTCTAAGCGTTTCTTCGCCGTATAAGTTTTGGCTACCGGTGATGAACCAAACTTCTAAATTTTTTAAATTAATCATTTTATGGAGGGTTTGATAAGGTATAATTAAGATTGGCCGTAATAAGAATCTGGACCGTGTTTACGTTCAAAATGTTTTTTGATTAAAGCATCTTTAAGCTTTGGCGCCTCAGGATTGATTTGCCGTGTTAACAATGCCATTTGCGCAACATTTTCTAAAACAGCGCTATTGTAAACCGCTTTTTCGGCTGTTTTGCCCCAAGTAAAAGGAGCGTGGTTGCCAACTAAAATCATTTCTACTTCTTTATGGCTTAGGCCAAGCTCGTTAAAATGGTTAATGATTTGAAAACCAGTTTCGTACTCGTAGTTTCCTGCAATCATTTCATCTGCCATTGGTGGTGCGCAGGGAATGTCGACGGTTAAATGATCGGCATGTGTGGTGCCAAAAATAGGAATTGGCAATTGCGCTTGTGCCCAACTAGTTGCATAAGTAGAGTGGGTGTGGACAATACCATTAATGTCATCCCAGTTTTTATACAATACCGCATGGGTTTTAGTATCTGATGAAGGTCTTAGATCTCCTTCAATGGTATTTCCATCAAAATCAACAATCACCATTTTTTCTACCGTTAAATCCTGATAAGGTACCCCACTAGGTTTAATCGCGAAAACACCTAATTCTCTATCGGCTGCGCTAACATTGCCAAAGGTAAAAAGCACCAAGTTTAATTTGGGCAATTGCATATTGGCCGAATAGGCTTGTTCTTTAATAGCTTGATATTTGCTCATAATTAGTGAATGGTTTTAAGGTGTTGCTCTGTAAAAGCACCTAAAGCTTTGTATCTTTCGTAATGATTGCGATATAATTCTTGTTTAGCCAGGTTTGGTTCGTAAGTTTTTTCAAAACCCGTTCCCATTGCTTGCATAGCTTCCTCTACTGTATTGTAAATTCCTGCAGCGGTAGCTGCGAACATGGCGGCGCCTAATGCACAAGTATGTTCGAACTTATGTATACGTATTGGCATTTCGAGTACATCGGCCATCATTTGCATAATGTAAGGTGATTTTTTTGCAACGCCACCAATACCAATAATTCCTTTTACCGGAACACCTTGCTCTATAAAGCGATCGACAATACTTTTTGCGCCAAAGCAAGTTGCAGCAGCTAACGCTCTAAAGATACGCGGTGCATCACTTGCTAAACTTAATCCAGCAATGCTACCTTTTAGTTCTTGGTTGGCATCTGGTGTTCTTCTACCATTAAGCCAATCTACTGCAAGCTCTGCGTAATCTCCATCGCCTAAAGCATCTGCAGCCTTACTTAAATTCGAAATTATTTTACTTTCTATCTCTTCTTTTAGGGCGATGGCTGTTTCGCTGTCTACCAAACTACTTTCGTTTAATAAATTTAGCGGCCAGCTAATTACGTTTTTAAACCAAGCGTAAGTATCGCCAAAAGCAGATTGACCAGCTTCTAAGCCCATGGTGCCAGGAATAACCGAACCGTCGACTTGCCCGCAGATGCCTGCTACCATTTTGTGGTTAATGTCTTCATTAGGTGCAACTAAAATATCGCATGTGCTCGTACCCATGATTTTGCACAAATGGTATGGCTCAATTTGCCCGCCAACAGCACCCATATGCGCATCGAATGCGCCAACACCAATTACAACATCGTTATTTAAACCTAATCGAGTAGCCCATTCGGCGCTAATTATACCAGCAGGTTCATTTGAAGTGTAAGTTTCAGTAAATAAATTCTCTCTAAACCCGTCTAAAAGTGGATCTAAACTGCTAAAGAATTCGTTAGGTGGTAAGCCATCAAATTCCTCCGCCCATAACGCCTTATGTCCAGCAGCACATCTGCTTCTTTTAATTTCAGTAGCATCAGTTCCGCCAGTTAATAAAAACGGAATCCAATCGCAATGTTCAACCCAAGAGAAACAAGCGTTGCGAACGGCTTCGTCAGTTCTCAGCGTGCGAAGTAATTTCGCCCAAAACCATTCAGAAGAGTAGATACCGCCAATGTATTTTAAGTAATTTATATCAAATTTCGTAGCATGCTCGTTAATCTGCGCTGCTTCCTTAACTGCGGTATGATCTTTCCAGAGCACAAACATGGCATGAGGATTTTCTTCAAAACCAGGCGTTAAGGCTAGGGGAGTGCCAGTTTTGTCAACGGCAACCGGCGTAGAACCGGTTGTGTCTACTGCAATACCTTTAATTAGTTTGGCAATTTTTTCGCCACCGGCTTTTTTAATACAATCTTTTATGGTGTGCTCTAATCCCTCAACATAGTCTAAAGGATGTTGCCTAAACTGGTTTTTTGCAGGTTCGCAATATTGGCCTTTTTGCCAACGCGGATAATAGAATACTGAAGATGAAATTTCAGTTCCGTTCAATGCATCTACAATTACAGACCTAACAGAGTCTGAACCGTAATCGATGCCGATTACATATTTGGTTTCGTTCATACTATAAATAAACGTCTAATAAACGGTTATTTATTTTTAAAAGGAAATTTTTTTCAAAAAAAATGATACAACTTATCACGGTTAAATAAAAAGCTAGTCTTAGGGTAGAAACTGATTATAATCTACCATTTGTGGCGCTGTTAAGCGTCAAGCGCAATTTTTAAATGGTTGATGATTTTTAATCGCTATTAGTTGTAATTTTAAATAATTGATATTCAAGTGTTTGTATTTTTAAGTGTCTAATTAACGTTTAAAAATTTGGAGTTAATTTTTGTTTATCTAACTTAGATGTGACATAATAGCAACTAGCTATTTTATAACCAAATACTAAACCTGTTTTTTATTCAAATCTGAATAGTCCATCTCTACACAGTGGGTAACAAAACACTTGGTGCCAAGTTATAAGCGTTAAACAAACATTTATTAACCAAATTAAACTATTCTGATTATGAACAGTAATTCTACGCAATTAAGGTTTGCGTCTTTGCTACTCCTTTTTTTCCTAAGTTTAGGAATAAACGGGCTGTACGCTCAAGAAACAAACCGACAAATTAGCGGTACCGTTAAGGATTCGAAAACAGGCGAAACTATTCCTGGAGCAGGAGTAAAGCTGAAGGGAACGAGTAACGGTACCAGCTCAGATGCAGACGGAAAGTTTGTTTTAAGAGTGCCTGCAACGGGTATTCTTGAAATTACTTACATCGGCTACGACAAACAAGAGGTTGCACTTACCTCTAATAATGTTTACAATATCAATATTGTTGAAAATGCACAGATGTTGGAAGACGTTGTTGTAGTTGGATATGGAACGATGAAGAAAAAAGACCTTACTGGTTCAATTACTCAGATCAGACCAGATAAAATTGCTGATCAGAACCCAAACACAACGCAAGATATTCTTCGAGGAACGCCGGGTGTAACCGTTGGTTTTGATGCTTCTGCTAAAGGTGGCGGTTCAATCCAAATTCGTGGACAACGTTCTGTTTACACTGCAGGCGGACACAATGATCCTTTAATTATTTTGGATGGTACTATATTTTACGGTGAACTTTCGGAGATTAACCCGGATGATATTGATCAGATCGATATCCTAAAAGATGCATCTGCTTCTGCAGTTTACGGTGCAAAGTCGGCAAACGGTGTTTTAATCATCTCTACTAAAAAAGGTGTTAAAGGAAAACCGAAAATTAACTTTACTTCAAATTACGGTTTATCAACAATGGGTGCAAACCGTAACGTTTTTAATGGAGATGAGTATATGCAATACCGTAAAGATTGGTATACCGCTCCTACTTATGGTGTAAATTCAACAACTGGCGCTTATGAAGCTTACAGAACACCACTTTCTGCAACTGGCGGTGTAAATCGTCCAGGATTTTACGAAAGCCCAACTCCCGAAAATTTAGCCAAATATGGCGTTACGTTAGATCAATGGAAAGCGTATACCGCAAATGCAAATGGAACAGCGTCAGATAACGAAATTTGGGCAAAACGTTTGCTAATGCAAGGAACTGCATTAAATAATTTCTTAGGCGGGCAAACCTTTGACTGGTACGATCATAGTTTCCAGACAGCTGTTAATCAAGATTATAATATCAGTGCTTCTGGTGCTACAGATCAAATGAATTATTATATGTCCTTAGGATATCTTTCTAATGAAGGTGTTGCAGTAGGTAACGAATACAGAGCTGTACGATCGAATATTAAGGTTGAAGGAAAAATTAATAAGTGGTTAGAACTAGGCGCAAATGTTAACTTCCAGCATCGTACAGACGGAGATTTAGCAGTAGATTGGGGAAGACAAATTACTTTAAATGCTCCTTACGCAAGCTATAAAGATGCAAATGGTAATCTACTAGTTCATCCAATGGGAGATTTAATGGTAAATAATGTTGGTTATAACTACGATTTCAATCGTCAGTATTTAGACTTAGATAAAGGTTTTACGGTTTTGAATTCAATTTTAACTGCAAAAGTGAAGTTGCCATTTAATATTACTTATTCGTTCAACGGATCGCCGAGATATCAGTTTTTTCACGATCGCTATTGGGAGTCAGCCAGTCACCCAGATTGGAAAGCAACCAATGGTTTAGTTAATCGCGAGCAAACACAGCGTTTCGATTGGTCTATTAATAATACTTTAAATTGGGAACAAACATTTGCTCAAAAACATCGTGTTAACGTAACGTTGGTACAAGAGGCTGAGCAGAGACAATCTTGGAGAGATAGAATCGAAGCACGTAATATATTGCCGAGCGATGTTTTAGGTTATCACGAAACTTTTTATGGTGATAAGCAGAGAAGTTCTTTTGATTCAGACGATATCAAAGAAACTGCAGATGGTCTATTAGCTAGAGCGTTTTATTCTTATGATGATAGGTATATGTTTACAGGTTCATTTCGTAGAGATGGTTACTCGGCATTTGGCACATCAAATCCTCGAGCAAACTTCTTTTCTGTAGCCGCCGCTTGGACTTTTACCAATGAAAAATTTTTCAATTGGAAACCAATGACCAGCGGTAAACTAAGAGTTTCTTACGGTCAGAATGGTAATAGATCATTAGCCGATCCTTATTTAGCGCTTGCTAACTTAGGTGCTGGGGTAGGCGCTACGGCGGGTTACTTAGATGCCCAAGGCAATTTGATCCAATATAGATATTTAACAATTGGTCGTTTGGCTAATCCTTCTTTAAGTTGGGAGAAAACAGAATCACTAAATCTTGGTTTAGATTTCGGATTTTTAGACAACAGAATTTCCGGTAGCTTAGATTATTATGTTACACCAACCGTGGACATGATTATGAACAGAACGTTACCAGGTTTTACAGGTTTTGGTAGCATTACTACAAATCTTGGAAAAGTAGAAAACAGAGGTTTTGAGGTAACAATTAACTCTCGCAATATTGTTAAAGATAATTTTACTTGGAGTAGCACTTTTGGATTTTCTAAATATAAAAATACTATCGATCATCTTTATTATGTTTATGATAATGTACTTGATGCACAAGGAAATATTACTGGAACTAAAGAGAGAGATGATATCGCAAACGGTTGGTTTATCGGTCAACCGATTAGCGCTATTTGGAATTACCGTGTAACTGGCATTTGGCAAGCAAATGAAGCTACTGAAGCTGCAAGATATGGCCAGCGTCCTGGAGATCCAAAGGTTGCTAATAATCCAGCAAACGATAGAAGAAATGCTGACGGATCAATTACCCCAGTGTACGACGATAACGATAAGGAATTTATGGGTCAGAGTGCTCCGCCAATTATGTGGTCGCTTAGAAATGATTTTACTTACAAAAATTTTAATTTCTCATTCAACATGTATTCATATTGGGGGCATAAGAGCACCAACACAATTTATTTAAATCAAGATAATGGATCGTCTTTAGTTACTAATTTAGCTAACGCTTATAAAAAAGACTATTGGACATTAGAGAACCCGTCTAATAATGTAGCTCGTTTGGATGCAAAGGGACCTGCAGGTGTTAATTCTCCAGGTATGCTTTATGATCGTTCATTTATACGTTTAGAGAATGTCACTTTAGGATATACTTTGCCAACTTCACTACTGCAAAAAGTTGGTGTAGAAAGAGTAAAAGTTTACAGTACTGTAAGAAATCTTGCAGTTTGGGCTAAAGATAAAAATTGGGATTATTGGGATATTGAAACTGGTGGTTTAGCGCCTCGTACATATACTTTCGGGTTAAATGTTACATTTTAAAAAATAGAATGATGAAAAAGAATTTCAACAGATATAAAATTAATGGCATATTATCTAAATTTTTGGTAGTAGTTTTTGGAGCCATGATTACCTTTTCTGGGTGTAAAAGATCTTATTTACAGCCAGAGCCATTGTCACTTTTCGATCCGGACCAAACCTTCTCCACACGAGCTGGTTTAGATGCTGCAATGGCCATTTCTGATAGGCACTTACGTTCTTATTGGACTTATTTTGAGTACACCGATTTAGGACTGCCAATTAGCACAGAATATATGTTTTCTGACGTTGCTGTCGCAGCAAAAACTGATGATGGTGGTATCTTTGCCGATATTGCTACTAGATTAACACCTACAGATATGCCAGAGCGAGTTTCGTATTTCTGGAATGAAACATACAACGGTATTAAATACGCAAATACAATTCTTACTTATATCGATAGAGTTGATGGTCTAGACCAAGCAACTAAAGATCAATATAAAGGTAGAGCTTTATTTCACCGTTCGTTTCGTTACTTAGCACTTGCTTTTCAATTTAAAGATGTACCGTTAATTACCAAAATTTTGGAATCGCCAAAGGTTAATTTTAAAAGCACAAAACGCGAAGCCATTTTAGAAATGATTACAGCAGATATGGAACAGGCTGTACAGTGGGTTCCTGAGCAAGCACAAATGAGTTTAGTTGGTTTAATTAATAAAGGTGCTTGTAGGCAGCTACTAATCAAGTGTTATTTAGCTACAGGCCAGTATGACAAAGCTATACAGCAGGCCGATTTATTAATTAATGGTTCCGCATATACTTTAATGAATAACAATTTCGGAACATTTATTAACCCATACTCAGAAGCTTGGCCTGTAACACGTAACGTTATTTGGGATTTACATCGTCCAGAAAATAAAGCTATCAATGCCAATAAGGAAACTATTCTAGTAATGCCAAATCGTTTAAATACGGATATGGGTATTAAAATGAATACGATGCGTAATTGGTTGCCTTTAATCGACAATGCAGCTACAGCAACTCCTAGTGGCGGGCAAGCTGTCTTTTTCTATCCTAGAACTAACTCGGGTAATGCAAATGCAAATTACAGAGCTCAATATGACTATGTTCGTTCCTTGGGTCGTGGAATTGGTCACATACGTCCAACTTATTTTGCGCAAAAATCTCTTTGGGTAGTAAACGGCGTTAATGATGCAGGCGATTTACGACACAGCACTGCTGCGGGAAACTGGGTAACCATGGAATCTTTAAAATACAATAACCCGGCTAACACCACTTGGTTTGGGCAAAATGTACGTTTGCGCAGCGCAACCGGCACGCTTTTAAGTACGGATACTATTCGTAATTATTTCGATTGGCCTCACTACAAGTATTACATTGAAGACGCTAATGAGACTTTAAATACTAACGAAGCTAACCACAGAGGCGGTGCAGGCGACTGGTATTTTTACCGATTAGCTGAAACTTACTTGTTGAGAGCGGAAGCTAAGTTTTACAAAGGTGACATTGCAGGTGCAACTGCAGACGTTAATGCAATTAGAACCAGAGCAAAATGTACGCAGTTTTATACAGCCGTAACAATTGGCGACATTATGAATGAGCGTGCAAGAGAATTAAATATGGAAGAATGGCGCTTTACTGAACTAAGTCGCGTTTCGTATTGCTTGGCTAATAGTGGCAAAGCCGATGAGTTTGGCAGAACTTATACTGTAGCTAACTTAGCTACAAATAGTTACTGGTTCCAAAGAATTCAGTTCTATAATGATTTTTACAATAAAAATAAAGTTAGTGTTAGAAATCGTTCTTACACAATGGCACCTCACAATATTAGTTGGCCTATTCCACAAAGTGCGATAAATGCAAATACAGGAAATAAATTAAGCCAAAATCAAGGTTACAGTGGTTATAATGCCGGAGTTGATATATTCCAAACATGGCAGGAAGCTGTTGCTGATGAAAGTAAATAGTAGGAATTTATAACAATAGTAAAAGGGCTTTTTGGTAATCCAAAAAGCCCTTTTACATTATCTGATATTTATCACATCATCAAAACGAGATTAAGAAATCAGATTCTCTGGATTTGGAATAAAGTTGATGAACGATTGAAATTTAGCCTTATACTTTTTCTCGTCTAGTTTGTAGTAAAAAGCACCGCGTTTAGAATTAAACCTGTCTTTTTCGGCAAGCTTAATCAATAAACCGCTAGAATTAACTTTTCTAATAAAGTTTCGGTTATCGATTTTTGCATTGTAAACTTGCTCGTACAAGTTCTGTAATTGCGGGATAGTGAATTTTTTCGGTAACAACTCAAACAAAATAGGATGGAAGGCTGCCTTATACCTAATTCTATTTTTTGCCTTATCAACCATTTTATCATGGTCAAATATTAATTGCGGAGCTTCATTAATTAAAAACCATTCGGCATGGTAAGCATCGTTAATTTGTTCCTTGTATTTGTTAATGTCTATCAATGCAAAATAAGCTACAGAAATTGTACGCTCTATAGGATCCCGATCTGGCGTTCCGTAAGCTTTTAGCTGTTCTAAATAAACATTTTTTAAACCTGTGTTTTTTAACAGGATTCGCTCTGCGGCTTGATAGAGATTTTCGGCAGCTTCAATAAAACCGCCCATTAAACTCCACTGATCTTTTTGTGGTTCAATTGCTCTTTTTACTAATAAAATCTTTAACTGATCGCCATCGTAACCGAAAATTATACAGTCTACTGCAACGAGCGTTGGTGCTTGCTTTGGGTATTTATATGTTTTAACAGTTTTATCTTTTGTTTTTTCGTCTAACTTCATTAGGTTGCAATAATTATCGAGCTTTAATTGGCAGTATTAACATTAAAATTATAAATTTAAAATCAATTCGCAACATTAAACGTCATATTTACATAAATAAAATAAGCGTCACTAAAACGTTTTATTAATTTATCTATATTAGCAATAGAAAACCTAACCAAATATCAAAAATGAACAAAAGAAATTTAGCCTTAGTTGCTTTAGCACTTTCTAGCTTTTTAGTAGCTTGTAATAACCCAGAGAAATCTTCAAATAGCGTAAATGACACCACGAGTAGCGTCGTAAAATTAGATACTGGCGCCTACCAAAGAACCATTAATGGTAAGCAAACCAATCTTTATCAATTAACTAATAAAAATGGTGCTGTTGTACAGATAACCAATTACGGCGGCAGAATTATGTCTATTGTTGTGCCAGATAAGAATGGTAAACCAACAGATGTTGCTTTAGGTTACGACAGTGTACAATCTAATCAGAAAAAAGGTGAGCCGTTTTTTGGCGCATTAATTGGTCGTTACGGAAATCGCATTGCGAAAGGGAAATTTAACGTTGCTGGCAAACCTTATCAAGTGCAGGTAAATGACGGCGTAAATACGTTGCATGGAGGTACTGATGGCTTTTACTCGAAAGTTTGGGATGCGAAGAAAATTAACGATCAAACTTTGGAGTTGACTTATCTTTCTAAAGATGGCGAAGCTGGCTATCCGGGAAATGTTAACGTTAAAGTTGTTTATACCTTAACAGAAGATAACGCATTAAAAATAGATTATAGTGCAACTACAGATAAGGAAACGGTATTGAATTTAACTAATCATGCTTATTTTAATTTAAGTGGCGAAGGAAATTCTACCATTACAGATCACGAATTAACAATTGCAGCATCTGGTTTTACGCCAGTTGATACTACTTTAATCCCGACAGGTAAAATACAAGATGTAAAAGGAACGCCTTTTGATTTTACAAAAGCGAAAGTAATAGGGAAGGATATTGATGCGGCTGATGAACAATTGAAAAATGGAAAAGGTTATGATCACAATTTTGTGTTAGACAAAATTTCTTCAGATAAACCTGTAGCAATTGTAAAAAGTCCTATCAGTGGCATTACAATGGAAGTTTACACTACCGAACCTGGTATTCAGTTTTACAGTGGCAACTTTTTAACCGGTGCAGACAAAGACGGAAAAGGCGGTAAATCTTACGGTCATCGCTCTGCTTTTTGTTTAGAAACGCAACATTTTCCAGATTCTCCAAACCAACCTAGTTTCCCGTCTACTACCTTAAAACCTGGTAGTACATACCAAACTAGCACTACCTATAAGTTTTTAAATAAATAGGAGATATCCGCTAAATAAAAAACGGGCGCTGATGATTTAGGTTATCAATGCCCGTTTTTGCATTAAATCCACTGATTTAGAACTCAAAGCAATATATTGTTGGCCTAAAGCAATACAGCGTAATGATGTTGCTTCAACCTTTTAACCAAAACTAATAAACTTGTTACAGTCAAATCAACTTCTCATAACTAAAGCTTAAATAAATACTACCCCATTAAGAACTGCCGCAACAAAGCCTAAAAGTTAGGTTTTAATGATGTAAAGTTAGATTTCGGCGTTTTGTAAGAGCAAATGTGTGAGCTGAAAGTTTTCTTAACTAAAGCAATGACGGGTAATTAATCCAATTATTCAATAAATGTTAACTTGACGTTTAATTATAATTTCTTAAATTAGCCAAACCACTTAGTCTAATCGCTAATTGGCAACACAACCAAATGTAACCGATTAACAATGAAGTATAAGAAAAGCTTTGCGATTTCGATTTTAACGGCATTATTTTTAAGTGCCAATGCCCAAAAAGAAGCTACCCTTTTAGTAAACACCCAAAAAGCTGTTGCACCAATTGCGCCAACAATGTGGGGCGTTTTTTTTGAAGATATAAATTTAGGTGCCGATGGTGGCATTTACGCCGAGTTGGTAAAAAATCGATCTTTCGAGTTTTCTAAGCCATTAATGGGCTGGTCTGTTAAAGGTAAGAAGTTTGGCGAGGGCGATGTTTTAGTTCAGAATAGACAAGAACTCCAGATTTCCAATCCGCGTTTCTTACGTTTAAATATTAAGCAAGCCGCCAAAGGCGATGCAGGAATAACCAATGAAGGTTTTAGGGGAATGGGTATAAAAAAAGATATCAGGTATGATTTTTCTTTAATGTATCGCCAACTAAGAGGTAATGTTACCTTGCATTTAGAATTGGTTGATGATAAGAATAACGTAATCGGAATTGGCACGCTTAAACCAAACGCAACTAACGATGATTGGAATAAACAGCAAGCAAGTTTAGTAGCAATTGCTACGGTTGAAAAAGCCAAATTAAATATCTGGTTTGAAGGTAATGGTTTAATTGATTTAGATATGGTTTCACTTTTTCCTTCCGACACCTGGAAAGAGAGACCAGGCGGCATGCGTAAAGACATGATTCAGATGCTGGCCGATATGAAACCGGGTTTTATCCGTTTTCCAGGCGGTTGCATTGTTGAAGGAATCGATCTAGCTAATCGCTACCAATGGAAAAAAACAATCGGCCCAATAGAAGACAGACAATTAATTATGAACCGTTGGAATGTTGAGTTTGGCCACAGACCTACACCCGATTATTTTCAGACATTTGGTTTAGGTTTTTACGAATATTTTCAGTTGGCCGAAGATATTGGCGCAGAACCATTGCCAATTTTAAACTGTGGTATGGCTTGCCAATATAATACGGGCGAAGTGGTGCCGCTAGATCAATTGGGTCCTTACATACAGGATGCTTTGGATTTAATTGAATTTGCCAATGGCGATGCGACAACTGAATGGGGTAAAAAACGTATTGCGATGGGGCATAAGGAACCATTTAACCTAAAGTACCTAGGTGTTGGAAACGAGAATTGGGGGCCGCAGTATATTGAAAGAGCTAAACTTTTTAAGGATAAGATAAAAGAAAAATATCCAAACATTCAGCTAATTTACAGTTCTGGCACTGATCCCGATAGCGAACGCTATCACTTTTTAGATAAACAATTACGCAGCATTGGCGCCGATATTATTGATGAACATTATTACAGATCGCCAGATTGGTTTTTGAAAAACGCTGCCCGTTATGATAGTTTTGACAGAAAGGGGCCAAAGATATTTGCTGGCGAATATGCGGCACATGTTGATGGAAAAATAACAGGTAGCAATAGGAACATCTGGCAGGCTGCAATTGCAGAAGCTGCATTCATGACTGGCCTAGAAAGAAATGCGGAAGTTGTAACAATGGCTTCTTACGCACCTTTATTTGCACATGGCGAAGGTTGGCAATGGGCGCCCGATTTAATTTGGGTGAACAACTTAACCGTTTATGGAACGCCAAATTACGAAGTGCAAAAAATGTTTTCGGTTAATAAAGGTACACACGTACTTAATGCAAATTTAAACGGCAAACCATTAACAGGAGAAAACGGGCTTTATGCTTCGTCTGTAATAGATGAAAATAAAAAAGAAATTATCGTTAAAGTGGTAAATACTTCTGGCGAGGCAAAAAAGCAAACCTTAAGTTTTGAAGGGAATAAGAAGTTGGCTAGCCAAGTTTCAATCACCAGCATTTCGGCAGATTTGAATGATAAAAATGCTTTTGACAAGCCTCGAAATATTTATCCGAAGGAAGAGAAAGTTAAGATTAACGGTAAAAATTTAAACTTGAGCATACCAGCTAACGGTGTGGCGATGGTTAAAGTGGCTTATAAATAAATGATTTTAAAGGTAAATACTTCTCGTTTTTTTAAGAAACTAGCCTCGGTTGTTTTTTTATGCATATGCTTTGCTAACATCGCGTTAGCACAAAAAGTAACTGCCTTTAAAGCGCAGGAAGTAAAGTTGTTGCCGAGTATTTTCAAAAATGCCGAACAAACCGATTTAAGGTATATGTTGGCATTAGATGCCGATAAGCTTTTAGCTCCCTATCTTCGCGAAGCGGGATTACCTGCCAAAACAACATCATACACCAATTGGGAAAATACAGGTTTAGATGGGCACATAGGCGGACATTATTTAACGGCTTTGTCGCTTATGTACGCAAGCACTTCAAGCCCTAAAGTTGGAGATCGGTTAAATTACATGTTGACCGAGCTAAAAAGATGTCAAGATAAAAATGGCAATGGCTATATAGGCGGCGTTCCCGGTAGTAATGCGCTATGGCAAGACATCGCCAATGGCAAAATTCAGGTTGGTACATTCGATTTAAACAAAAAATGGGTGCCGCTTTATAATATTCATAAAACCATTGCCGGGTTAAAAGATGCTTACGTTTACACCAAAAATCCATTGGCAAAACAAATGCTTGTCGATTATGGAAACTGGTTTGTCTGGCTAACTTCGAAATTGAGCGATGAGCAAATACAACGTTTACTCATATCAGAATACGGTGGTTTAAATGAGGTATTTGCCGATTTGTACCAGATAACTTCCGATAAAAAGTATCTTAAACTTGCATACCAATTTTCTGACCTTAAAATCTTAAATCCGCTAGCAAAGCAAGAAGATAAACTAAGTGGTTTACATGCCAATACGCAAATTCCGAAAGTAATTGGTTTTAAACGAATTGCAACAGTAGGTAATGATAAGGCTTATAATACAGCCAGCAAATTTTTTTGGGAAACGGTAATTAATAACCGTACAGTTGCGCTTGGTGGCAATAGTGTAAGGGAGCATTTTAACCCTACTAACGATTTTTCTACGATGATTACGAGCGTAGAAGGGCCAGAAACCTGCAACAGCTACAACATGCTTAAGTTAACCAAATTGCTTTATGAGGATGAAGGCCTGAGCAGTTATATGGATTATTATGAGCGCACTTTGTATAACCACATTCTCTCTTCACAACATCCTACAAAAGGTGGCTTTGTTTACTTTACGCCTATGCGACCAGGTCACTACAGGGTTTATTCGCAACCGCAAACCAGTTTTTGGTGTTGTGTAGGTTCGGGCTTAGAAAATCATGCTAAATACAACGAGCTTATTTATGCGCATAGCGATGAAGAGTTGTTCGTTAACCTTTTCATCCCATCGGCAGTAAATTGGGAAGAGAAAGGTTTTAGCCTAGTACAAAATACAAGCTTCCCAGAAACAGAAACTACGTTACTTACTATTCAAAACGCCGGAAAAGGTAGCGTTGCGTTGCAAATTCGTTATCCTAATTGGGTAAAGCTAAACGAGCTTAAAGTAAAAGTTAATGGTAAAACCGAAAAAATTACCGCTAAACCTGGCAGCTACGTCAAATTGCAAAGGGTTTGGAAAAAAGGCGATCAGATTGAAATTGTTTTGCCCATGCATATCAAAGCAGAGCCGATGCCCGGAAAATCGCCTTATGTTGCACTATTAAATGGACCAATTTTGTTGGCTGCGAAAACCGATAGCACGAATTTAACCGGTCTGTTTGCAGATGATAGTAGAATGGGACACATTGCCGGCGGAACTCAATACCCTTTGCAAGATATGCCCTTGTTTGTCAGCAATCAAACAGATTATGCAACGCAAGTTTATCCTGTTAAGGGAAAAAGCCAAACTTTCAAGGCAAGCAACCTTATCTATCCGGCTGCGAAAAAGAATTTAGAATTAATACCATTTTACAAACTGCACGACAGCAGGTATATTGTGTACTGGCAAACGGTAAACGAGTCGGGTTTAGTTGCTATGAAAGCGCAATTAGCTAAAGAGGAGGCAGAAAAAGCTAAATTGTTAGCGCTAACTATAGATATGGTTTATCCTGGAGAGCAACAACCCGAGTCTGATCATTTTATAGAAATGGAAAACTCACAAAATGGTACGCACAGAGATCGTCATTGGCGCACTGCAAAAGGTTGGTTCAGTTACCAGTTAGCCAACCCTAAAAAAGAAAGTGCAGTACTAAGATTAACTTATTTTGGTAGAGATGCCAATAGAAATTTTCGAGTTTTGATAAACGATAAAGAGATAGCAAAAGTTAGCCTGGACGGAAAAATGGGCGATAAATTTTACGAGGTAGACTATCAGATACCAACTGAAATAACTAATAAAACAAATAAACTAAAAGTGAAATTTATTGCCGAAAACGGATCTGAAACTGCAGGGATTTACGAATTGCGATTAATGAGACACACAAACAACCTTTAATATAATGATGAGACCAAACAAAAGTAGATTTAAACCAAGAAGCCTTTTCGTTGCAGCATTTACAGGGATTTTAAGTATTTCTAACCTGTATGCGCAAAAAACAAACGCCTATCTTTTTACCTATTTTACTGGTAATACTGGTAACGAAGAAGCTATTCGTTTTGGAATTAGTAAGGATGGTTACAATTACAAGGCGCTAAACAACGATCAGCCGATAATCAGTTCTGCTAAAATTAGCTCTACTGGTGGTGTCAGAGATCCGCATATTTTACGCGGAGCAGATGGCAAGACTTTTTATATGGTAGTTACCGATATGGTTTCTGCAAGAGGTTGGGATTCTAATCGAGCAATGGTTTTGCTAAAATCTAACGATTTGATTAACTGGACGTCGAGCATTATCAACATTCAAAAGAAATATCCTAACCAAGAAAAGTTGTTGCGTGTTTGGGCGCCTCAAACAATTTACGATGCTAAAGCGAAAAAATACATGGTTTATTGGTCGATGAAACATGGCGATGGACCAGATATTATTTATTATTCTTACGCTAACGCTGATTTTACAGACTTAGAAACTGAACCAAAACAACTGTTTTTTAGTCCTACAAACGGTTCTTGCATTGATGGAGATATCATTTTTCATAATGGGAAATACCATTTGTTTTTTAAAACAGAAGGTGGCGGAAATGGAATTAAAAAAGCGGTTTCAACTAAACTTACAGAAGGTTATGTGTTAGAAGATAAATATTTGCAGCAAACTAAAGAGGCGGTAGAAGGTGCTGGAGTTTTCAAGTTAAATAATAGCAAGGATTATATTTTGATGTACGATGTTTATATGAAAGGTCGCTATCAGTTTACCAAAAGTGCTGATCTGGAGAATTTCAAAGTAGTAGATCAAGATGTGACAATGGATTTTCATCCAAGACATGGTACCGTTTTACCAATAACACAACAAGAATTAGAGCGTTTAACCGCAAAATGGTACAATGGTGCTACCATTCTTAAAACTGCTAAGTCAAATTCAATTAAAAAAAATAATATTGTTTTAGATACGGTTAATTCTACCGTTTACCTGCCTGTTAAGCCGGGTACTAATTTGGCTTCATTTGACCCTGAATTTGATAAAGGTTTAGATGTTGTTATTTCTCCCAAAGGTCCGTACAACTTTAGCAAAGGTCCAGTTAAAATTAACGTAAGTGTTGGCGGAAAAACTGCTAAAACCTACTCGGTTACAGTATCGGAAGATCACAATCCGGTATTAAACGGTTATTTTGCAGATCCTGAAATTCTTTATTCAAACAAAACCAAAAAATATCATCTCTATCCAACTAGCGACGGCTTTACAGGTTGGAGCGGTAATTTTTTCAAAAGCTTTTCTTCGCCAGATTTGGTTAATTGGACAGACGATGGTGTAATTATCGATTTGCCGAAAAATGTAACTTGGGCAAAAAGAAATGCTTGGGCGCCAACCATTGCCGAGAAAAAAGTAAATGGCGATTATAAATATTTCTACTATTTCACGGCGGCGCAGAAAATTGGTGTTGCCGTAGCAGATTTGCCGAATGGTCCTTTTAAAGATAGCGGAAAACCGTTAATAGCCAAAAGACCGAACGGTGTAAGAGGTGGTCAGGAAATTGATCCAGATGTTTTTACAGATCCACAAACCGGTAAAAGTTATTTGTATTGGGGCAATGGCTATATGGCAGTTGCGCCATTAAATGATGATATGATTTCTATCGATACCAATGCAATTAAAGTTATTACGCCAGACAATACTTTTAGAGAAGGTGCCGAAGTTTTTTATCGTAATGGAAAGTATTATTTCTTGTGGTCTGAAGACGATACCAGAAGCGAAAACTACCGAGTAAGATATGGTTATTCAGATTCTCCAACAGGAAAAATTATTATTCCGAAAGATAATCTGATTTTAGCTAAAGACCCAAATTTGGCCATTTTTGGAACAGGACATAACAGCGTAATCCAAGTGCCTGGCAAAGACGAATGGTATATTGTTTATCATCGTTTTACGAGGCCAAATGGCATAACAATGGGCGATGCAGCGGGCTATAACCGTGAAGTTTGCATAGATAAAATGGAGTTTAATGCTGATGGAAGCATTAAAAAAGTAACACCAACTTTAACAGGAATTAAACCAGTAAAATAAATTATGAACAAGCGTTTTTTAACTTTCTTGCTAATGCTTTTTGTAGCTTTTAAGCTACAGGCACAACCACTGCCGAAAAAGGCAGATGTTCTGGCAACCATTAACAAAGCAAATACTTACTGGCAAAGCAATAACAAACCAGAGCGCCGAGCATTTTGGGATCATGCGGCTTACCACACAGGTAATATGGAAGTTGTTGCCCTTACAAAAAATGAAACTTACCGAAAATATTCTGAAGATTGGGCCGAGTATAATAAATGGATGGGCGCTAAATCTACAGACAAAAGCAAGTGGAAATACAGCTATGGCGAAAAAGACGAATACGTGCTTTTTGGCGATTGGCAGATCTGTTTTCAAACTTATATTGACTTGTATAACTTAAAGCCCGAAGCACACAAAGTTGCTAGAGCGAAAGAGGTAATGGAATACCAAATGAGCACTACCGCTAACGATTATTGGTGGTGGGCAGATGGTTTGTACATGGTAATGCCCGTAATGACCAAAATGCACAAACTTACCGGTAATAAACAATATTTAGATAAGCTTTACGAGTACTTTATGTATGCCAATAGTATCATGTACGATAAGGAAGAAAAATTATACTATCGCGATGCGAAATATGTTTACCCAAAACATAAAAGCGCTAACGGCAAGAAAGATTTTTGGGCCAGAGGCGATGGTTGGGTTTTCGCCGGTTTGGCCAAGGTTCTACAAGATTTACCTGCTAACGATAAACATAGAAAAGAATATGTAACCAAATACAAAAACATGGCAAAAGCGATTTTGAAAAGTCAGCAGGCCGAGGGTTACTGGACACGTAGCATGTTAGATCCACAGCACGCACCCGGACCAGAAACTAGCGGAACAGCATTTTTTACTTACGGTTTGCTTTGGGGTATTAACAACGGTTATTTAAAAGAAAAAACATATAAAAAAGCTGCGCTACAAGGATACGAATACCTAACTAAAACAGCTTTGCAGGAAAGTGGTAAAATCGGTTATGTACAACCAATTGGAGAAAAGGCAATTCCGGGGCAGGTGGTTGACGCAAACTCTACTGCAGATTTCGGTGTAGGCGCTTTTTTATTGGCTAACTGCGAAATGTATAGGTATCTAAAAAACTAATAACTAGAAAATGATATTCAAAAAAATAACTGTTGCAATCTTTGCTATTGCCATTGGTTTTACACCAGTTTTTGCGCAAAAGAAGAACGCTGCAAAAAAGCAAGAAGCATTAACCGATCGCCAATTTTGGTTAAATGAAATGGATAAAATGGTTAGGCCCGTGCTTTACAGTTTAGCCAAAGACAGTTTGCGTATTAACATGCCGCAAACTACTTCTATCCATGTAGATAATAAAGAGCACAGAATTAAAGTACAGTACGTAGAAGTTTTGGGCAGAGTTTTAAGTGGTATTGCGCCTTGGTTGCAATTAGAAGGTGGCACTGAAAAGGAAATCGCTCTGCGTAAACAATACCGAGAGTGGGCTATACAAGGCATTAAAAACTCTTTAGATTCTAATGCAAAAGATTTCATGAGATATGATATTGGCGGTCAGCAATTAGTAGATGCATCTTTTGTAGCTATTGCATTTGTACGTGCGCCTTGGCTTTGGGAAAACTTAGATAAAAAGAACCAGGAGCTAATGATGAAATCTATCGTAACTACGAAGAGATTTAAACCGGTATTTTCTAACTGGTTGTTATTCTCAGCAATGAACGAAGCTTTTTTAGCCAAGTTTGGTTACGAATGGGATGTAATGCGTGTAGATTATGCTTTGCAACAAATGGAGCAATGGTATGTGGGCGACAGTATGTATAAAGATGGTACTTCATTCGCATTTGATTATTATAACAGCTTTGTAATTCATCCTTATTTAGCGGGCATAGCCGATGTGGTAAAGAAAAAAACGAACGCTTACAACGGCATGTTCGAAAAGATAAAAAAACGTAACGAACGTTTTGCGGTAATCCAGGAAAGGTTAATCAATACAGACGGAACTTTCCCTGCTACGGGCCGTTCGTTAATTTATCGTGGTGCTGCATTTCATCATTTGGCAGATATGGCTTGGCGCAAAGCATTGCCAAAACAACTTAGCCCAGAGCAAGTTAGGGGTGCGTTAACTGCGGTGATTAAAAAAACGTTAGAGAGCCCAACTACATATAAAAATGGTTGGCTAACAATCGGTTTGTATGGTTCGCAACCAGAAATTGGCGATTTCTATAACAATCAAGGTAGTCCGTATTTAGCTACGGCGATATTTTTGCCTCTAGGTTTACCAGATTCAGATCCATTTTGGGCAAATCCGCCCGCTAAATGGAGTGCTCAAAAAGTTTGGAGTGGCGAGGATTTCAAAAAAGATCACGCAGAAGAAATTAAATAAACTTTATGAAAAAAATCATTCTGGTCTGCACTACAGCGTTGTTAAGTTTAAATGTCACTGCACAAACAGTACATGCTAAAGTAGAAGATAATTCAAAAATTTTAATTAGCAGGCATATTTACGGCCAATTTGCAGAGCATTTGGGTCGTAGCATTTACGATGGCTTTTGGGTTGATAAAAAACTCGACGTAAAAAAGCAGGGCAGAATCAGGTTAGATATTGTAGAGGCGCTCAAGAAAATTCAAATTCCTAATTTAAGGTGGCCTGGTGGTTGTTTTGCCGATGAATACCATTGGAGAGACGGAATTGGTAAGCCTAAAAATCGCCCAAAAATGGTTAACACGCATTGGGGTGGCGTAACCGAAGATAATAGCTTTGGCACACACGAGTTTTTAGAACTTTGTAAACTACTTGGTACTGAACCTTACATTTCAGCAAATGTGGGTAGCGGCACGCCCGAGGAAATGAGCAAATGGGTAGAGTACCTAAACTTTAAAGGCGAAAGTCCCATGAGTAAACTTCGCAAAGAAAACGGCCACGAAGAACCTTTTAATGTTAGCTTTTGGGGTGTAGGTAACGAAAGTTGGGGCTGTGGTGGTAATATGACCGCAGATTATTACAGTAACGAATACCGTAGATATGCAACTTTTGCTAAAGACTACCCGGGCATAAAATTAAAGAAAATTGCTGGTGGCGCTAACGACTTCGATTACAACTGGACCGAAACGGCTATGAAAGTAATTGGTCAGCGTATGTGGGGTTTATCTTTACACTACTACACTTTGCCAACGGGTAATTGGGGCAAAAAAGGTTCGGCAACGGGATTTAATGAGCAAGAATATTTTAACACGATGGAGCGTGCGTTAAAAATGGATGAGCTGGTTACCAAACACTCGGCTATTATGGATAAATACGACCCTAAAAAAAATGTTGCTTTAGTGGTAGACGAATGGGGAATTTGGACAGACGTAGAACCGGGAACAAATCCAGGTTTTCTGTTTCAGCAAAATAGCTTAAGAGATGCATTAATTGCAGGTAGTACGCTAAACATCTTCCATAAACATGCTGAAAGAGTTAAAATGGCAAACTTGGCACAAACCGTAAACGTGTTACAATCCCTAATTTTAACGGAAAAAGAAAAAATGCTTTTAACACCTACTTATCATGTTTTTGATATGTACAAGGTACATCAAGACGCTATGCTTTTGCCTATCAGTTTCGAGTCGCCTTCTTACGTCTTAAACGGAAAAAAGATCCCAGCAGTAAATGCATCGGCTTCCAAAGACAAAAATGGCGTAGTGCATATCTCTTTCGTTAATTTAGATAACAGCAGAAGCATAGAGGTTAATACAGATTTGGGTAATATTAATTTTAGCAAAGCTGATGGACAAATCCTAACCTCTGCAAACGTAAATGATTACAACTCGTTTACTCAACCCGATAAAATCAAACTGAACACTTTTTCAGGTGCTACAAAAAACGGTAATAAGTTGTCGGTTACATTACCGGCACATTCCATCGTAACTTTAACATTAAACTAAATGAACCGAAAAATAACCTTTAGTATTATCGGATTTTTATTGTTTGCAATAACCGCAATGGCGCAAAATGCAAATTTGCATACCGTTGCAAACAATGGTTGGGCAAACAATTCGGTAAACACGGTCATTTTCCGTAAAAATGCCTTAACAAGTTATAAAGGTGTTCAATACATTGCTTATTACGACGATGAACAATTTGTGGTATTAGGCAAAAGAAAGATTAAAACCCAAAAATGGGAATTGTTGCGTACAAAATATAAAGGAGATGCCAGCGATGCCCATAAATCCATTAGTATTATGGTAGACGGTGCTGGCATTTTGCATTTAGCCTGGGGCCAACATAATAATAAACTAAACTACGCAAAGGCGATAAAAGCCGGAAGTTTAGTAATGGGCGAGAAGTTGGAAATGATTGGGGAGAAAGAAACCAAGGTTAGCTATCCAGAGTTTTACAAGCTGGCCAATGGCGATGTTTTGTTTTTCTACAGAGATGGTGGATCTGGCAATGGTAATTTGATGATCAATCGTTACCAAACCAAAACTCAGAAATGGATTAGAGTACAAGACAATTTGATTGATGGCGAAGGGAAACGAAATGCTTACATCCAAACTACAGTAGACGTAAAAGGTACAATTCATGTGTCTTGGGTTTGGCGAGAAAGTCCAGATGTGGCCAGTAACCACGACTTGTGTTACGCAAAATCTACTGATGGTGGTTTAACCTGGCAAAAGTCTGATGGAGAAAAGTATCAATTGCCAATAAACTCAGCTAATGCAGAATATGCTTTGAAAATTCCTCAAAATAGCGAACTGATTAATCAAACATCAATGTTTGCCGACGAAAATGGTTTTCCTTTTATTGCCACGTACTGGCGAGAAAAAGGAGAAACTGTGCCTCAATATCACCTAGTGTACAAAAGCCAAGCGCAGTGGGAAGTAAAAAACTTAGGTTTTAGAAAAACGGGCTTTACATTAAGTGGTGGTGGTACCAAAAAAATTCCTATTGCCCGCCCGCAACTAATTGCTTGGAAAAATGGCAAAAACATTGCGGTAGCATTAATTTATAGAGATATAGAACGTGGCAGCAAGGTTTCTATGGCTTTAAACAACAACTTAAATAACAACAACTGGGAAATTAGCGACCTAACTGAAACGAGCGTAGGGGAGTGGGAGCCTGCTTATGATACCGATCTTTGGGCGAAAGAAAAAATAATGAACTTATTTGTGCAAAAAGTTGAACAGGTAGATGGAGAGGGAAAGGCTAATGCTAAACCAACACTTATTCAAGTATTAACATGGAAACCTTTTAATTAATAATTTAATGGCCGAAAAGCCAAAAAGCATTTTGCAAATTCATTAATAAATGTAAATTTGACGTTTATTATTTCTTTAAAAATCAACCTAAAACCAATGAAGAAATTTTTTAATACACTTACGTGTTTATTATTGCTAATCAGCTTAAAGTCTGTTGCGCAAAGCGAGAAATATACAGCTTTTGAACCTGGCAAAATTTGGAAAGACGATAAAGGCGTACATATAAATGCGCATGGCGGAGGAATTATCTTCCACAAAGGATTGTATTATTGGTTTGGCGAACATAAAATTGCCGGACCAAGAGGAAACAGTGCGCAAGTAGGCGTACATGCTTATTCATCAAAAGATTTATATAATTGGAAAGATGAAGGAATTGCGTTGCAAGTAAGCGAAGACCCGGCAAGCGATATTGTTAAAGGTAGTATTATAGAGCGACCAAAAGTGGTTTATAATAAAAAAACCAAAAAGTTTGTAATGTGGTTTCACTTAGAGCTTAAAGGCAAAGGTTACGCTGCGGCACATGCGGGTGTTGCTACAGCAGATAAGATTAATGGCCCTTACAAATTCATTAAAAGCTATAGGCCAAATGCGGGTAAAATGCCCTTTTATCCGGCCGGAACTCCAGCAGACAAAATTGTTAACTGCGAAAAACCAGCTAATACTTACGATGGCTATTTCTGCAGAGACTTGCCGGGTGGCCAAATGGCTAGAGACATGACCGTTTTTATTGATGATGATGGCAAAGCTTACCATGTATTTTCTGCTGAGGAAAACTATACATTAAATATTGCCGAGTTAAGTGATGATTATACTTCACATACCGGAAAGTTTATTAGAATGTACGTAGGATTTCAGACGGAAGCTCCGGCAGTGTTTAAAAGAAACGGAAAGTATTATATGATTGGTTCAGGCTGTACAGGCTGGGATCCAAATCCGGCTCGTTGGTTTATCGCCGATAATATTTGGGGCAAATGGGAATACAAAGGCAACCCTACTATTGGAGAGGGAAGTAAACTAACTTACGGCGGGCAAAGCACGCACGTACTACCCGTACAAGGAAAAAAAGATGCCTTTATTTTTATGGCTGATAAATGGACACCAAAAAATCCAATTGATGGTAGATATTTATGGTTGCCAATTACTTTTAAAGGAGATGATATAGAAATAAGCTGGAAAGATAGCTGGGATTTAAAATCTTTCAAATAATAAAAAACACGCACCAACAAATGAAACAAGAATTTATTTTAGAAGAACATCCGCACACGCGATTAAACATTTTAACCGGAGAATCTGTATTGGTTTCTCCACATCGTAGCAAACGCCCTTGGCAAGGTAAGGTTGAAGATCTGGCTCCAGATAATAGGCCAGCTTACGATCCATCTTGTTATCTGTGCGCCGGTAATAAACGCTCAGACGGAACACAAAATCCAGATTACAAAGACAGCTTTGTTTTTGTAAATGATTTTTCGGCTTTGCTACAAGATACACCAGATGGAGAATTAAATGACGGCGGTTTATTGGTGGCAAAAAGTGCAAAAGGTATTTGTAAGGTAATAAGTTTTACGCCAGAGCATAATTTAACCTTACCAGAAATGAGTGTAGAGGCCATTACAAAAGTGGTAAATTTATGGCAAGACGAATATATATCACTTCGTGCAAATAGCTGGATTAAATATATCCAGATTTTCGAGAACAAAGGCGAAATTATGGGTTGCAGTAATCCGCATCCACACGGGCAAATTTGGGCACAAGCGAGCATCCCGCAAGAGGTGTTAAAAGAATGCCAAAGCCAAAAAAAACACTTTGCTATTAACGGAAAAAGCTTATTAAGTGCTTATTTGGAACTTGAGTTGGAAAAACAAGAACGTATACTTTTTGAAAATAAACATTTTGTGGTTTTAGTTCCGTTTTGGGCAGTTTGGCCTTTTGAGACTATGATCATCAGCAAAAAGCATGTTACTGATATTTCTTATTTTAATACCTTGGAGAAAAAAGCTTTAGCGGAAGCAATAAAGTGGTTAACTACCAGATACGATAATCTTTTCCAAACTTCTTTCCCATACTCGGCTGGTATGCACCAAATGCCTGTTAATAGTGGTAATTTACCAGAATGGCATTGGCACATGCATTTTTATCCGCCTTTATTACGTTCGGCAACGGTTAAGAAATTTATGGTAGGGTATGAGTTGTTGGCAAATCCGCAACGCGATATTACACCAGAGTATGCAGCACAAAGATTAAGAGAATTGCCTGATTTACACTATAAAAGCTCAATGTAAAATTGATGTTAAAATAAAGCAGCTAAATGGTAATATTCGATTAACTATTAGAATAAGAGCTTTGTAATTTTAATAAACGTCAAAATAACAATTATATTGTCGTATTATTAAAATTTATGCAAACATATTACTATCAGCAACATAGCACAAAAACTGCGTTTACAGCGGTCAGATTGCATTAAGTAAATAAATAAATTATTTTTTGATTTTTTTATTTGCTTAATGCAATTTTTTTTTTCTACATTTATAATTGTTAATTTAACGTTTATTATTTAAGCCTACCAAATAGCAATTTGCCAAGTTGGATAATTAGAGAATAAACGCAAGCTAGCTAACCAAATAACCAAATATATATGAACAGATTTCTTATCTGCCAACTGGCGAACCTACGCAGATGGCTTGACCGAACCAAACACTTCGATTTAGTGCCAACTCCAATTATAATTAGTAGAAATATTTTTAATAAACATCGCTAAACAATATTTTTTTGCTGTTTTTTTTAAATGTTAAAATAACGTTTAAAATAGAGCTTTAGAATAATGCTAAACAAACAATTACAAAACACATTGTTTTAAAAAAAGTTTTAATCGATTTCAAAAAAAATAAAAAGCGAATTAAACCAGCGCAATTGAATTTTGGAGGCGGTTCTAAATCAACAAATCAACAAACAAACTTAAATTATGAAGAGAAAATTACAAGATGTATTGTGTTGCTCCTCAATGGATAGCCTTAAATCTGCATTTAAGGTTTTTATCTATTTTGTGTTGCTCACAGGGAGCATTAATGCTTTTGCACAAACAGAGGTTACCGTAAAAGGAGTTGTACGGGACTCCATCGGCGGTTTGCCAGGCGCAGGTATTAAAGTATCTGGTACTAATAGGGGTACTTCTACAGATGGAGACGGTAATTACACCATCAAATTACCAAGATCTGGCAGATTGCTCTTTACAGCAATTGGTTTTAAACCGAAATCTCTGGCAGTAGCCGACTACACACCAAATGCGCAGGGCGTTTACATTATCAATGCTTTGTTAGATAGTGATGTTGGCGCACTAGACGAAGTTGCTATTGTGGGTTTTGGTACACAGAAAAAAGCAAGTATGATTAGTTCTATTACTACCATTAATCCTAAAGAACTGAAAGGACCAACGAGTAATTTAACTACCATGATGCAAGGACGTGTAGCCGGTATGATTGCTTATCAGCGAACAGGAGAGCCGGGTGCAGATAATGCGCAGTTCTTTATTCGTGGCTTAGGTACCTTTGGTACGGGTAAACAAGATCCATTGATTTTGATTGATGGTGCGGAGTCTACTCAAAATGACATGGCTCGTCTGCAACCAGATGATATTGCTTCATTTAGTGTTTTAAAGGATGCGAGTGCTTCAGCAGTATATGGTGCACGTGGAGCTAATGGTGTGGTATTAATTACTACAAAATCTGGTGAAGCTGGTGTTACAAAGTTCACCATAAGATCTGAGACCGCTGCATCTTCAAATACTAAGAATTTTCAATTTGCCGATAACATTACATATATGAAAATGGCAAACGAAGCTGCATTAACAAGAAATCCTCAAGCTGCTTTGCCGTATCTACAAACTAAAATTGATGCAACAGCGAGAGGTGATAATCCTTTATTGTATCCAAGTAACAATTGGATTCAACAATTGGTAAAGGACTATACTATAAACACACGTAATAACTTAAGTGTTGAAGGCGGTGGTGAAAATGCAAGGTATTATGTTTCCGGAACGTATAATATTGATAACGGAGTTTTAAAAGTTGATGGACTTAGCAATTTTAATAATAATGTTAAGTTGAAGAACTATAACGTACGTTCAAATGTAGATTTAAATCTTACGAAAACCACTTTTGCGTCAATTAGGGTATTTGGCCAATTTGATGATTACACTGGACCGCTTTTAGGTGGACTCGATGGCAATGGCAATCCGATCGGTGGCGGTCAAAGAGTTTTTAACCAAGCTGTTTGGTCTAACCCGGTATTATTTCCTTCTGTATATCCTTCAAGCTTATCACCATTTGCCACACATACCTTGTTTGGTAGTGCTATCACTCCGAATAACGGCTTGTATATAAATCCTTATGCTGAAATGGTTAAAGGTTATTCAGAATACAACTCATCTACATTGCAAACACAACTTGAGTTGAAACAAGATTTGGGTAAATTGGTTAAAGGCTTAAATGCCCGTATGATGGCTTATGCTAGAAGGTACTCTTATTTTGATGTATCTCGTAGCTACAATCCATTTTATTACTTGGGCGTTGAGCAGCCAGATGGAAGTACTGGTGTCCAAGTTTTAAATCCGGGTGGACAAGGGTCAATTGGTGCTACAGGAACAGAATATCTAGGTTATTCTGAAGGTGCAAAAAGACTAAACTCTACATTCTACGCAGAATTTGCCTTAAATTATAATCGCACATTCGGAAATAAACATGCGGTTAGCGGGATGTTGATTACTACTTTACGTAATTATTTATCGGGTAACGCGGGTAGTTTGCAATTATCGTTACCAGCACGTAATCAAGGTTTATCAGGTAGAGCAACTTATGGTTACGATGATAAATAT
The DNA here is from genome assembly GCF_003313325.1 of Pedobacter namyangjuensis. Classification (GTDB taxonomy): domain Bacteria; phylum Bacteroidota; class Bacteroidia; order Sphingobacteriales; family Sphingobacteriaceae; genus Pedobacter; species Pedobacter namyangjuensis. The sequence continues at coordinate 109,196 of NZ_QMHQ01000005.1, forward strand.
TTGTTAGAGTTGAACTTCGGGTACAACGGATCTGAGCGTTTTGCGCAAAACAACCGTTTTGGTTTCTTTCCAACTATTGGTTTAGGTTACGTAGTTTCTAACGAGGAGTTCTTTAAACCACTAACAAAGGTCGTTAATTCTTTAAAACTTAGAGCAACTTATGGTTTAGCAGGTAATGATCAAATTGGTAGAAGCCAGGATCGTTTCTTCTACATGTCTGAAGTTAATATGAATGATGGGAATTACGGTGCTACTTTCGGAGAACTATGGGGCTACAATAAAGCTGGTGTTCTGGTTTCTCGCTACGCAAATCCTCTAATTACTTGGGAAGAGTCGAAACAATTGAATTTGGGATTGGATATTAGATTTTTGGATGCATTGGATATCAATATTGACGTCTACAGAAACACGAGATCTAACATTTTAACTGGCCGTACATTTATTCCTGAGACTATGGGTTTACAAGCAGCGGTTAATGCTAATACTAACAAAGCGCAAAACGAGGGTGTAGATTTTGCGGCAGTATACAACAAATCATTCGGTAGTGGCTGGTCAGCTCAATTAAGAGGAAACTTTACCTATGCAAAAAGTAAAATTTTAATTAATGATGAACCAAGTTTTCCAGCAAGTGAATACTATCGTACAAGAGTAGGTCATCCCACGACACAGCGTTTTGGGTTAATTGCCGAGCGTTTATTTGTTGATGATAATGAGGCTAAAAATGCGCCCCCACAATTTGATGGTACGGCGGGCTTAACTTATGGAGGTGGCGATATAAAATACCGTGATGTAAATGGTGACGGTATTATTAACGATCAGGACATTGTACCTATCGGTTTGCCAACTTCACCTGAAATTATTTACGGATTTGGCGGTACTATCGGTTACAAAAGCTTTGATTTTAGCTTTTTCTTCCAAGGCTCGGGTCGTTCTTCTTTCTTTATCAACTCAGAAAACATAGCTCCATTTGTTTTAAATGGCGGTAGCCAAAACGGGTTACTATCGGCTATTTCAGAAAGTTACTGGTCTGAAGAAAACAGAAATATCTATGCGCTGTGGCCCCGTTTGAGCCCTAATTTTGTACCTAACAATAATAGAGAATCAACTTGGTGGATGAGAAATGGTAATTTTTTAAGATTAAGAAGTGTCGAGTTGGGTTACAATGCTTCTCAAAGCATCAACAAAAAAATCGGATTCAGAGGACTGCGTATTTATTTAAGTGCTACCAATTTAGGTTACATCAGTAGTTTTAATACTTGGGATCCTGAAATGGGGGGCAATGGTTTAGGCTATCCTATTCAGGGTACCTATAATCTAGGTGTTAGAGCAACATTTTAATTAGGTATTGATTAAGAAAGAAATAAAATGAAAATTAAAAATATAACAATCAATAAGATTAAGGGAAGTGTTAAAGGCATGATTATAACTTCATGTTTTGCTGCAACCTTGTTCAGCTTGTCGGCATGTAAAAAGTATTTGGATATTGTACCAGATAACGTTGCTACCATAGACAATGCGTTTACAATGAGAACGGAAGCAGAGAAGTATTTATTTACTTGTTATTCTTTTCTTCCAAAAGATGGAGATCCGTTTTTTAATGTAGGCATGCTTTCTGGCGATGAACTTTGGGTACCTACACAAGAATGGGATTTTGTATCCTACGCTTGGAGAAGTGCGAGAGGTGGTCAAAACGCAGCTCAGCCTTTCATGAATGCATGGGTAGGTAATTATCACGGTGGGGGTCCTGGTGATAGATATGGCTTATGGAAAGGTATTAGAAACTGCAATATTTTTTTAGAGAATGTTAAAGATGAAAGCAAGGTACGTGATTTAAGACCAGATGAGCGTGCTCGTTGGATTGCAGAAGTAACTTTCCTAAAAGCATATTACCACTATTATTTATTACGCATGTATGGTCCAATTCCACTGGTGGATACAAATATTGATGTGAGTGCTACCGAAGATAATGTTCGTATCAAAAGAATGCCTTTTGATGAATGTGTAACTTATATTTCTAATTTATTAGATCAAGCTACGCCTAACTTGCCAAATATCATTACCGATAGAACAACTGAACTGGGAAGAATTACCAAACCAGTTGCACTTGCTATTAAGGCTAAACTGTTGTTAATGGCGGCAAGTCCGTTATTTAATGGTAATTCAGATTATACAAGTTTTAAAGATCATGATGGTGTAAGTTTATTCCCTGCTGCTTTTAGTGCAGATAAATGGAAATTAGCAGCAGATGCAGCCAAGGTTGCTATTGATGCAGCCGAAGGAGCTGGCTCTAAATTGTACGTGTTTCCAGGTTCTACTTTTAAACTATCCGACACCACAAATTTGCAGTTAACTTTAAGAAGTGCTATTACAGAACGTTGGAACGAAGAGCACATTTGGGCAAATCCTAATACCAATACAGACTTTTTGCAACGTACAGCTATGCCTAAATTAGCGAATGGTGGTGCAAGTGGAGATGCGAGGATGCAGTTGGCAGCACCATTGAAGATTGCTGAAATGTTTTATACTAGCAATGGCGTACCAATTACAGAAGACAAACTATTGAATTTTGCAAATAAATATACGCTAAGAACTGCGCTTAAGAAGGAAAGATTTTTTATTAAAGAAGGACATGAAACTGCTCGATTAAATTTTGATAGAGAGCCACGTTTTTACGCAGATTTAAGCTTTGATGGTGGCGTTTGGTACAAATATGATAGTCCGAGTAACTCTGATGAAAATACTTGGGTTGTTGAGGGTAAGTTTACGCAAATGGCAGGAGCTACACACGTAGGTTATTATAACGAAACAGGTTATTACTTGAAAAAAGTGGTGGATTGGAATATGACCAACAGCACAAATGGTGTTTCTTATCGCAACTATCCGTGGCCACAAATTCGTTTGGCAGATTTATATTTAATGTATGCTGAAGCTGTAAACGAGAGCCAAGGACCAGTTAATGACGTTTATGAATATTTAGATAGAGTTAGAAGACGTGCTGGACTTAAAGGCGTAATCGAGTCTTGGAATTTATATTCTAATAATCCGAGCAAACCAACTACAAAAGATGGACTAAGGGAAATCGTTCATCAAGAAAGGTTGATTGAAATGGCATTTGAAGGTAGCCGTTATTGGGATTTAAAACGTTGGAAAAAAGCAGCGGAAGCATTAAATCAACCGATCACAGGATGGAGCGTATTTCAGGCTAATACCGCAGATTATTATAGGCCACGAACAATTTTTACGCAAAATTTTGTTGCGCCTAGAGATTATTTAGCTCCAATCAGAAATTATGATATTACTGTTAATCCAAAACTGGTTCAAAACCCAGGATGGTAAGTTTAACCACTAAATTTTCAGATATGAAAACAATTAGAATTAATTTATCCTTAATGATTGCTGCAATAGCAATCTTAGTTGGAGGGTGCCAGGCCGACAAACTAGAACCACTCGAAAAAAATACCAGTGCGCCAGGACCTGTGTCGAACGTACAGTATACCGCTGGGCCAGGTAATGCTACATTAACCTATGCATTACCTTCTGATAACGATTTGTTATATGTAAAGGCTGTTTATTCACTTGCTAACGGCAAAGTAATGGAAGTGAAAGCATCCTATTACGGAAATACCTTAAAAGTTGAGGGTTTTGGTGATACAGAAGAACATGAAGTTAAGCTGTACGCAGTTAATAGAAGCGAAGTAGAATCTGCGCCTGTTTCTATAAAAGTAAGACCGTTAGAAAACCCGATTTGGGGTGTATTTAGAAGTATGAAAGCACTTGCAGATTTTGGAGGAATAAGGTTTACTGCAAAAAATCCAGCCGAAGCGGATTTAGCAATTGAAATTTTAACAGAAGATAGCAAAGGTAGAATGGTGCCAACTTCAAAAAATATCTACACATCTACAATTGATATTGATCAGGCTATTAGAGGATACGATCCAGTATCTAGAAAGTTTGCAATTACAATTAGAGATAGATGGTTAAATTATAGCGATACGCTCTTTACTACACTTGTGCCTTTGTATGAAGCGCCAATACCAAAGTCTGGTTATAGAGCAGTTACTTTGCCAAGTGACGTTGCTTTAAATACTTCTACATCAATCGCTGGTATGTGGGATGGCGATACCAACGGTTGGCCCCGTGTTTTAATGACTAGTTCTGCGGTATTAACGCCGCAATGGATAACTTTTGATATTGGAAAGCTGTCTTCACTAAGTCGTATTGTGATTTGGGATTATCCTGAGTATTTAAGCATACGTACTTATTTCTATGGTGGTAACTTAAATGAATTCGAAATTTGGGGTACAGATAATCCTCCAACCGATGGTAGTTTTAACAATTGGACAAAATTGGGGACTTTTAAATCTAAAAAACCATCGGGAGCGGCTTATGGTACTAACACTACCGAAGATGTAGCGGCAGGGGCTGCAGGTTTAAACTATACGTTTGATGCTGGTATCCCTAAAGTAAGATATCTACGTATTAAAAATAATAAAAACTGGCAGGGAACGACATTTATGTCTATAGGTGAAATTCAAGTTTATGGCGACCCAAGATAATGTTTAACGCGAAAATGAATATTGACATGAAAAATAATATCAAAAAATTAACTAAGCATATAAAATTTGCGGGCTTAGCTCTGTTTTTCGTTAGCATCTTAGCTTCTTGTGCTAAAATGGACGATTACAAAAACTTCATCGGTGACGGGGAAATTTCTTACACCGGAAAATTGGATTCAGTTAAAATTAATTCTGGTAGATACAGGGTAGTTTTAAATGGCTTGTTCTTAGCAGACCCTAAAGTTAAAAAGTGCGTAGTGTATTGGAATAACAAAGCAGATTCTGTGGTTATTCCGGTTACAAGAACTGCTAATGTTGACACTTTAAAATTAAGTATTACCAATATTAAAGAAGGTGTACAGAATTTTATCATTTACACTTATGACGATAAGGGCAATAAGTCGATTCCAGTTTATAAAACAGGAAGGGTTTATGGCGATCGATATCAAGCCACCTTATCAAACAGAGGTATTAATGGTGCTTTTACTAGCGAAACCAATGTCACCACCATCGAATGGGGAGGCATGGATAGAGTTAGTGGTGTATTCGCAACCGAATTAATCTACATAGATAACTCTAATGTAGAAAAAAAAGTAAGAATTCCGATAGATGTTAATAATTATACCGTTCCAAATTTTAAAGAGAAAGGTACGATTAAATATCGTACGTTATTTTTGCCAGATACGATGAGTGTTGATACATTCTATACAGAATATACCAGCATGTATATTCCTAAGTTTAGTAAGGTTGATATTACGGCAACTTACCTTAAAAATGTTGGTCCTGGTATTGTTGCTTCATCAATGAGCGGTACAAGATGGGGTATTCTACGTGACTGGGTTACAAGTGCTTCTGTAAAAAATGCAAGTGGTACTGTAGGTGGTTTTGAGAACAAATCTGGTGGAGTAATTTCTTTAGAAGCAGGTTGGGGTTTACCAAACGTTACAGATGGCAAAATTTACCAAACTATAACTTTGCCTGAAGGTAACTACCGTTTCGAAATTGTAATGACAGATTTCAATACCGGTGGTTCACGCTATTTAGCTGTAGCTGAAGGCACAACGTTACCAAACGTAGCAAACATAACTAGTCAAAGCATTGCATTTTCAAATTTAGAAAGCAAGATGCTAAACTTTACGCTAGATGCTAACAAGCAAGTTTCTTTGGGATTTGCAGCAACACTAACCGGTAGCGGAAGTACAGGTATGTACGCTAAAATACCTTCTGTTAAATTGTACAGAATTAATTATCTATAATACTATAATACGCCCTCTCAACAACCTACAGGAGCTTCCGTTCTTGTAGGTTGTTTTTATAATTCAAAAACGCTCAAAAACACGAGTATTATCTGAACCAAATTAATCGTACTCATGAAAATCAATCCCCTTATCGTTATTTTACTAGCAACTTTTTTTGTTAGCTGTGAGAAAGCAACGAAAACTGCTGAACCAATTACGCCTCCTGTCGTAACTACAGGTACCGTACCAACCGTACAAACTGCCGAAGTGACAAATGTTACCACCATAACCGCAAAAAGTGGAGGTATTACTACCGAAAATGGCGGTAGCTCTATAACCGAAAGAGGTATTGTTGTAGGTCTTGTTACCAAACCAACTACCGCAGATATTAAATTTGGTACAACCAGCGTAACAGGTGCTGGAGATTTCATCTCGGAAATTACAGGCTTAAAAGCCAATACAAAATATTTTTTAAGAGCTTTTGCTACCAATAAAACCGGTACAGGTTATGGTAACGAAATTACTTTTACCACCACTGCTATAGGTAATGCTAGTTTTAACTTTACACCAATGTTTATTGTGGGTGCAACGGTAGCGGCTGCGGATATCGAAATTACTAATGATGGGGGTGATGCTGTAACCGAACGTGGATTAGTTTATGGTCTTGCCCAAAATCCGACAACAGCTGATACTAAGATTAAACACGGTGCCAATGGCACAGGTAAATACAGATTGATGCTAAAAGGATTGTTAGACAAGACTGGATATCATGTTAGGGCTTACGCTGTTAACGCAAAAGGCACCAGCTATAGCAATGATGTTACTTTTAGAACCATCCCGAAAGGAAAAATAACTTATACCTTTAACAAAGCAACTAATCCGTCGAATTCTGAGTTGGAAGCTTATGCAAGATTGCAAATTGCAGTAGATAGTGCAGCTTGGTATCTATCAAATTTTAGTTCTGCAACTAAGCATGTTTGGTTAAACTATGTTGATGGTGTGCCTACTGCAGATGCCAATAACGAAGGTTGGATGCGTTTTGGTACAAACAGTGGTTTCCAAAATATTAGAACCATGTTGCACGAAATGAACCATACCTTAGGCACAGGTACAAGCAGTTGGTGGAATAGCAAAATTGTTGGTGGCAAATTCCAAGGTCAGCACACGAATGAGCTTTTGCAAAAAATTCAGAAAAGTGCTGTAGCGGTGCAACTAAGTGGCGACACACAACACTGGTGGCCTTATGGTTTAAACCAAAACTCAGAAGTTACTTCTAGTTGGGATTATGTTTACAACTGTATCCTAATTGAGGCTATGCGTAAAGATGGATTAACACAATATAGTGGTGCTTACATCCCTTAATAAATAATAAAACACAACACACAAATGAACCTTAAAAACCTAATTCCACAAACTTTAATTGCGTTAATGTTGGCAGTGCCGGCAATGGCGCAAAATAACGATTGGGAAAATCCGCGATTGGTAGACGTGGGCAAAGAAAAACCACATGTTACTTTTGTACTTTTTAACAACCAGAAAGATGCTATTTTAGATGATTATAGCAAATCTGAAAATTTTAAATCCTTAAACGGAAGTTGGAAATTCAACTATGTTGATCAGCATAAAGATAGACCAACAAATTTTTTTAGCACTAGTTTTAACGATGGCGGTTGGGCCAACTTAAACGTGCCTTCTAATTGGGAGTTAAACGGTTTTGGTATTCCTATCTATACCAATATCGCTTATCCGCATCCAACTACGCCACCTTTCATCGGACCAAATAATCCGGTTGGTACTTATCGTAAAACATTTACGGTGCCACAAAATTGGGACAATAAGGAAGTAATGTTGCACTTCGGCTCTATTTCTGGTTGCGCATTTATTTACGTTAACGGGAACAAGGTTGGTATGACTAAAGCTTCTAAAACGCCAAGCGAATTTGATATTACCAAACACTTAAAAACTGGCGAAAATCAAATTGCAGTACAGGTTTACCGTTGGCACGATGGTAGTTACTTAGAAGATCAGGATTTTTGGCGCCTAAGCGGTATCGAACGCGATGTATACCTTTATGCTTTGCCAAAACTATCCCTTTGGGATTATTTCTTAAAAGGAGATTTAGATGCAAAATATACCGATGGGTTATTTAGCGCTGCCGTAGATGTTAGGAAATTTACCGGCAACGATATTAAAGCAGGTAAAGTTTCTGTTAGTTTGTTTGATAAACAAGGGAAATCAGTTTATTCTAAAGAGCAGGCATTTTCTGTAGGGGCAGATACCATTCAAACTATAAATTTCGCAAGCACCATTAAAAACCCTCTAAAATGGACTGGCGAAACACCTAATTTATACAACTGCGTTATCACTTTAAAGGATGAGAAAGGCAAAGTTTTAGGTGTTACCAATACAAAAGTTGGATTTAGAAAAGTGGAGATTAAAAATGCTAGGTTATTGGTAAATGGAGTTAAAATTTCGGTACACGGAGTTAACCGTCATGAACACGATGATGTTACTGGCCATTACACTACAAAAGAACTGATGTTGAAAGACATTAAATTAATGAAACAATTTAACATCAATGCAGTACGATTATCTCACTATCCAAACGATCCGCTTTTTTATAAACTATGTGACGAATACGGTCTGTATTTGGTAGATGAAGCTAACATAGAAACACATGGTTTAGGCGCAGAGTTTCAGGCTTGGTTTGATAAAAGTAAGCACCCAGCTTATTTGCCAGAATGGGCTCCAGCTCACGTAGATCGTACAGTTCGTATGGTAGAACGCGATAAAAACCACCCTTCGATTATTATCTGGTCTTTAGGTAACGAGTGCGGCAATGGCCAGGTATTTCATGATAATTATAAATGGATTAAAAACCGAGACAACACCAGACCAGTTCAGTTTGAGCAAGCTGGAGAAGATTGGAATACAGACATCGTTTGCCCAATGTACCCAAGTATCGGAAGTATGAAAAGATACGCTGCGGATACCACAAAAACACGCCCTTACATTATGTGCGAGTATTCTCACGCAATGGGTAATAGCAACGGTAACTTTAAAGAGTATTTTGATATCATCAGAAACAGTAAAAACATGCAAGGTGGTTTTATTTGGGACTGGGTAGATCAAGGCATTAAAACAAAAGATTTGAACGGCAAAGAATTTTGGGCCTACGGAGGCGATTTAGGTGGTTTCTATTGGCAAAATGACGAAAATGGCGTAGCCGATGGAATGGTAAGTTCAGATCGTACACCAGATCCAGGTGCTTATGAGGTGAAACAAATCTATCAAAACGTATGGATTACTGATAAAGCAGTATCTAGAGGATTAGTTACCATAGAAAATAATTACGATTTTACTAACCTAAGCGAGTACAATTTTAAATGGATTTTATTCAGAAATGGTGTTCAAATTAAAGAAGGAATTCTTCCGGTACAGTTGGCACCACACCAGAAAAAAGATTTCCAATTAAATTTACCAATGTTTAAAGCAGAAGCTGGATCTGAGTTTTACTTAAACTTCTCGGTAACTACCAAAAATCCTTCCGCAAGCTTAGATGCGGGTTTTGAAGTTGCAAAAGAACAGTTTAAATACGCTGGCGATTACTTTGCGAAAGAGCTTAAAACAGACACTAAATTAGTGGTTAAAAAAGAGAACAATAAAATCAGTTTTACTGCCGGAAATGTAAAAGGAGAGTTTGATACTAAAAACGCAAGATTTACAAATTACTTTAACGGTAGCAACAGGTTTACAAATTTCTTAGAACCCTACTTCTGGAGAGCACCAACCGATAACGATTTTGGTAACGATATGCCAGGTAAATTAGGGGTATGGAAATCAGCACATTTAAATAAGCAGTTAAAAAATGTAAAAGTTGGCGAACAAACTGCAGCAGGCTTAGCAATTAATGTTAGCTGGTTATTGGGCAATATCAACGTGCCTTATGAGATAACTTACCTAATCCAAAATGATGGTTCTGTTAAAGTAACTGGAGCTATGGATTTTACTAATACACAATTGCCAGAGCTGCCAAGATTCGGTATGAGAACAACCTTATCTAATTGGTATACAGATTTAAGCTATTATGGCAGAGGTCCGCACGAGAATTATATAGACAGAAACCACGGTTCGTTTTTAGGAATTTATAGCGATAAAGTGGCAAATCAATATTATAAAGGTTATATTCGTCCTCAAGAAAGTGGTAATAAAACCGATGTACGTTGGTTAACATTAACCAACAATCAGGGTATGGGTGTAAAAATTGAAGGCGCACAAGCCTTAGGTTTTACGGCCATCAACCATAGTGTTGAAGATCTAGACCCGGGACTAACCAAAAAACAACAACATCCAACGGATTTGCCTCCGAGAAACCAGGTTTTCTTGTCGGTTGATTTGAAACAACGCGGTGTTGGTGGCGACGATAGCTGGGGTTCATTACCGCATGCACAATATCGTTTGATGGATAAAAAATATAGCTATAGCTATACAGTGAGTTTAATTGGCCAGTAGAGGCAGAAGCATATGAATACGAATAACATACAAGAAAAGTTTAACCTAATGTTCGGCAAAGCACCTTCGCTTTACCGTTCTCCAGGACGAATAAACATTATAGGTGAGCATACAGATTATAACGAAGGATTTGTACTTCCTGCAGCTATTGATAAAGCAGTTTATGTAGCTATTTCAAAAAGAGATGACCAACAAGTTCATCTGCACGCAACTAAATATGACGAAACGTTTCAATTCGATTTGTCGGATATTAAGCCAACAGAAAAACAATGGCCTAATTATATTTTAGGTGTAGTTGCCGAAATCCAAAAGAAAAACCTAAAGATTGGAGGCTTTAACCTGATGTTTGAAGGCGACATTCCTGGCGGTGCTGGTCTTTCTTCGTCTGCAGCTATCGAGTGTTCTGTAGCGTTCGCCTTAAACGAACAATTTTCTTTAGGTATAGATAAAATGACTTTAGTACATATAGCACAAAAAGCAGAGCATAACTTTGCTGGTGTAATGTGCGGTATTATGGATCAGTTTGCTTCGGTATTTGGTAAAAAAGACCATGCAATTATGCTCGATTGCAAAACATTGGAGTATAAATATGTGCCTATTAATCTACCGGGATATACTTTTGTGTTGTTTAATACCAACGTAAAACATAATCTAGCATCATCTGCTTATAACGATAGAAGAGCATCTTGCTTTAAAGGTGTAGAGTGGGTTAAAGAACATCATCCAGAAGTTAATAGCTTAAGAGACGTAACCATCGCTATGCTAGATGAACATGTTAAGGCTAAAGACCAAGATGTTTATGTAAAGTGTAAGTTTATTGTTGAAGAAATTGAGCGTTTACAGTTAGCTTGTATTGATTTAGAAGTTAATGATTTGGTTTCTTTGGGCAAACGTATGTTAGAAACGCATGAGGGTTTAAGCAAAGCTTACGAGGTAAGTTGCGAAGAGTTGGATTATTTGGTAGACCAAGTTAAAGATAACTCTAATGTTTTAGGTGCCCGAATGATGGGTGGCGGATTTGGCGGTTGTACCATTAATTTGGTTAAAGAAGAAGCTGTAGAAGAACTTACAGCCACACTTACTAAAAGCTATACCGAAAAGTTCGATTTAGAACTTACATCTTACATTGTAAAAATAGAGAATGGTTCTGAAACGGTAAAACTACCAGAACTACAGTCTAGTTAAAAATTAATTTTATTTAAGAAACAATACTCGCAAACACAGATTTTTTAAGCTAAAATCTGTGTTTGTTATATAATGTGGTCTCAACTTATAACAGATGAAGAAAATTACAACTATACTTTTTACATTTTACAGTTTGATCTCTTTTGCACAAATTGATACTAAAGCGGGTTCTGCCGTAGAAGAGAAAGAATATGCAAAGCTCGGTTACAAATTGGTTTGGGCCGATGAATTTAATAAAGATGGCAAAGTAGATTCTGCCAAATGGAAATTTGAGAAAGGTTTTGTAAGAAACCAGGAGTTACAATGGTACCAAGAAGATAATGCCTGGCAAGAGAACGGCGTGCTGGTAATTGAGGCTAGAAAAGAAAACAAACCTAATCCTAAATACAAAGAAGATAGCAAACATTGGGCAAACAGTAGAAAAAACATCGAATACAGTTCGGCAAGTATAAATACCGGCGGTAAACACAGTTGGCAGTATGGTAGGTTTGTAATGCGAGGCAAAATAGATATCAGTGATGGTCTTTGGCCAGCATGGTGGACACTGGGTGTAAAAAACCAATGGCCGTCAAACGGCGAGATAGACATTATGGAATACTATAAAAAGAAACTTTTGGCAAACATCGCCATTGGCACAAATAAACAATACAACGCCCATTGGTTTAGCAATACAAAAGACATTAATGAATTAGGCGGTAAAGAATGGGCATCTAAATTCCACATTTGGCGCATGGATTGGGACGAAGAAGCAATCTCGCTTTATGTAGACGATGTTTTATTAAACAAAGTTGAAATGAGCAAACTTAACAACAGAGATGCCAAAGGCGATAATCCGTTTAAACAGCCACATTACATGCTGTTAGATTTAGCTATGGGCGGGTTAAATGGTGGCGAGTTAAACGATACGAAATTCCCAAATCGTTACGAAGTGGACTATGTAAGAGTATATCAGAAAAAATAATATAATGAGAACAAAACTAATTTTAGCCGTATTAGCCGTGCTGTTTTCTGTTAGGATAACAAATGGCCAAACCCAAAACATTTCTAGCCCTAACAAACAGTTATTGGTCGAGTTATTTAACAATCCTGATGGCACCTTAAGCTACTCGGTAAAACGCAAAGGAAAACTTGTTCTGGCAAGTTCAGATTTAGGCTTAACTACCAACACAACTTCTTTTAAAAGCATTGCTTTCGTGAGTGCATCAAAAATTACTGCAGTAAGCGATAAGTATAGCCTGCTTCACGGAAAAAAGGCCAATGTTATTTACAAAGCCAACAAAAGGACTTTCACTTATGCCAATGAAGCCAAAAAGAAAATCGATATTGTTTTTCAGGTTTCCGACGATGCGGTTGCCTTTAAATATCTATTGGCAGATCAAGCTGGTTTAGGTAAAGAAATTGCCGACGAGCTAACCACATTTAACTTTCCTGAAAAAACCAAAACTTGGTTGCAACCTATGCAGGTTTCTAAAACCGGATGGGAGCAAACCAACCCGGCTTACGAAGAACATTATAATGTAGCTGTAGATGTGGCAAAAGTTATAGATTATAAAACTGGATGGGTTTATCCGGCACTTTACCAAACAGAAAATACTTATAGTTTAGTTACCGAAGCTGGATTAGACGGAACTTATTGCGCTACAAGATTACTTTCTTCGCCAAGCAAACCGGGCAACTTTAAAATTGGTTTTCCAGACCCAAGAGAAATTTTTCCGGGCAAAGCTTTATTGCCTCAAATTACGTTTCCTTTTGCATCGCCTTGGCGTGTAATTGCCATAGGCGATTTAAAAACTGTGGTAGAATCTACCGCCGGAACCGATTTGGCTAAGCCATCTCAACTAAAAGATTTAAGTTATATTAAACCAGGTAATTCTTCATGGAGTTGGATAAACTCTAAAGACGATTTTATAATTTATAAAGAGCAGAAAAAATACATTGATTTTGCTGCCGATATGAATTGGCAATATTGCTTAATAGATGTTAACTGGGATAAAAATATCGGTTACGAAAAAATGAAAGAGCTAGCCGATTATGCAAAAACTAAAAATGTTGGTTTATTACTTTGGTACAATTCTGCAGGTGATTGGAACACCGTAAAATATACGCCTAAAAACTTGTTAACTACGCAGCAAAGTCGCGTTAAAGAGTTTGCTCGTTTACAAGAAATGGGTATTAAAGGTGTTAAAATCGATTTCTTTGGTGGCGATGGACAATCCGTTATTCAATATTACGTCGATATTTTAAATGATGCTGCAAATGCTGGTTTAATGGTCAACTTCCACGGTGCAACGTTACCAAGAGGCTGGGCAAGAACTTATCCAAATTTGTTAACGGCTGAAGCTGTTCGTGGTTACGAAAATGTAACTTTTACGCAAAAAGATGCAGATAAGGAAGCAGAGTTTTGTACCGTTTTGCCTTACGCACGTAATGCATTCGATCCGATGGATTATACACCGATGAACCTGTACAAAAACCCATCAAATGTACAGCGTAAAACCAGCGGTGCTTTTCAATTAGCACTTTCTGTTTTGTTTACTTCCGGTCTGCAACATTTCGCCGAATCTCCAGAAGGAATGGCAAAAATACCGGAAAATGTACAAGCTTATGTTAAATCAATCCCTACAAAATGGGATGATGTTAAATTTATTGATGGCATACCCGGCGAATTTGCTGTTATTGCCAGAAAAGCAGGTGGCAAGTGGTATGTTGGTGGTATAACTAACAAATCTGCTCAGAAAATCAATCTAAATTTAGCACAGTTTGCGGGTAAAAATGCAACCCTGTATTTAGACGGAAAAGAAAAATATACTTGGGATGTTAAAGCTATTCCGGCGAAAGAAAATCTGAATTTTACCATAGAGCCGTCTTCGGGTTTCGTAGTGGTAGTTGAGTAAATATTATTATAACAGATCAATTTGCTAGGCTCAGGATATCAAAATTTAAAAACCTGAGCCTATTTAATTTTCAGTAAGTAACCAATAATCATTTAATTAAAAAACAACGTTGATGCAGAAAAAAATCTACTTTATGTTCACGCTACTTTTAGCTGTTTTTGGTGCTTTTGCCCAAAGGCAAATGGAGTTTTTAGATAGAGGTTTAGTTGCTATCGCAAATGGTAAAGACGTTGCGATTAGCTGGCGTTCTTTAGTTACAGACGCAGAAAAAACTGCGTTTAATGTTTATCGAACTACGGATGGAAAAACTGTAAAACTAAATCAACAACCACTTATTGAAGCAACATTTTTTAATGATGCTAAGGTAGATCAGACTAAAAAACAGATTTATTTTGTAAAAACGGTTTTAGCTGGTAAGGAAAAAGAAAAGAGCAAAGGGTTTGTTGTAGCAGCTAATTCAAAACCTTATTTATCTATCAAACTACAAACGCCAAATGGTTACTCTCCAAATGATGCTTCAGTTGCAGACTTAGATGGCGACGGAGAATACGAAATCGTGCTCCATCAAGTTGGAAGATCAAAAGACAACAGTCAATCTGGGGTTACAGATCCGCCAATTTTTCAGGCTTATAAATTAGATGGAACTTTGTTATGGTCAATTAATCTTGGCAAAAACATTCGCGAAGGTGCGCATTACACGCAGTTTATGGTTTACGATTTCGACGGTGATGGGCGTGCGGAGATAGCCATGAAAACCGCCGACGGAACAATCGATGGAAAAGGAATAGCCATTGGCGATACCACCAAAGACTATAGAAATAGTGCTGGTTATATTTTAGCCGGACCAGAATATTTAACCATGTTTGATGGTTTGACAGGTGCCGCACTTTCTACGGTTAAATATAATCCGCCTAGGCATCCCGAGACAGAAAATCCAACTTCCGATCAATTGAAAAAACTTTGGGGCGATGGTTATGGTAATAGAATGGACCGCTTTTTAGGTGGCGTTGCCTACCTTAATGGTAAAACGCCTAGCTTAATTATGGCTCGCGGTTATTATACCAGAGCGGTTATTGCAGCTTGGAATTTTGTAAACAAAAAATTAGTTCCGGTTTGGGTTTTTGATAGCGAAGATGGTACGCCCGGCAACAAAGCTTACAGCGGACAAGGAAATCACAGTTTAACCGTAGCCGACGTTGATGGAGATGGAAAAGACGAAATTGTTTATGGTGCAATGACGATTGACGATAATGGTAAAGGATTGTATTCTACAGGAATTGGACACGGTGATGCCTTGCATGTTTCAGATTTAGATCCGAATAGGCCAGGTTTAGAAGTTTTTGACATTCAGGAACGTTTTGATGATGCTGGCGCAAGTTTTAGAGATGCTAAAACCGGAGAAGTGATTTGGAAAAAGCCATCGGTTAAAGCTGGTGATGATGGCGAAGGACCAGGCAGAGGTTTATCGTTGAATATCGATCCGAGGTATGACGGTGCAGAATCTTGGGTAGCAGGAGCTGGAATTACCGGGATATTCGACGTAAAGGGAAACAAAATTGCCAACAACACGCCTCCTTGCAATATGGGAATTTATTGGGATGGAGATTTGCTAAGCGAGATTTTAAATGGTACAAAAATAGATAAATGGGACTACCTTAACGAAAAAACAAAACTGCTTTTAAATACAGCAGACTTTAATTGTGCAAGTAATAATGGTACAAAAGCTACACCCACTTTGGTGGCAGATTTATTTGGCGATTGGCGTGAAGAAGTAATTTATAAAACAACTGATAACCAGGAGTTGAGGATTTTTACTACTGCAATTCCAACTAAGCACAAACTGTATAGCTTAATGCAAAACCCACAGTATAGGTTAAGTATTGCTTGGCAAAATGTGGCCTATAACCAACCGCCACATACAGATTATTACATGGATGAAACCATGAAAAAGCCTTCGTTACCAAATATCAAGATCGTAAATCCTACAAAAAACATTAAAAAATGAGTAATCTTAAATTAGTCGCTTTAACTGTCTTAGTTGCATTTTCTTTTATCGCTTTGCAGCAAAAACCTGTGGTTTATATTATTGGCGATTCTACAGTTAAAAATGGAACCGGAACGGCAGAAAATAGTCAGTGGGGTTGGGGAAGTGTAATTCAAAATCATTTCGACACAACAAAAGTAAGTGTAGAAAATCATGCAATTGGCGGCAGAAGTAGCCGTACGTTTATAAATGAGGGAAGATGGGACAAAATTTTAGCAAAGCTGAAAAAAGGCGATTACGTGTTAATCCAATTTGGACACAACGATGCCGGACCGTTAGACGACACCGCAAGAGCAAGGGGAAGTATTAGAGGAATCGGCGAAGAGAGCAAAGTGATTTTTAATCCGAAGCTAAAAATGCAGGAAGAGGTATTTACCTACGGACATTATTTGCGTAAATACATTGCAGATGCGAAGGCAAAAGGTGCAATTCCCATTATCTGTTCTCCAGTTGCCAGAAACGGCTGGAAAGACGGTAAAGTAAATGGGACTGACTATGCGGTTTGGGCAAAAGAGGTAGCCGATAAACAACAAGCTTTTTTCTTGCCATTGAATGAGATTATTAGAAAAAAATACGAAGAATTAGGCTCAGATAAGGTAAAGTTGTTCTTCCCAACCGATCAAACGCATACAAACAAGAATGGGGCAATTTTAAATGCTGCATTAGTAGCAAACGGTTTAAAAGAAGTGCCTAATTGCGATATTAAACAGTACTTACTGCCTTAATAACAAACTATATCATCGTAAATAAACCATTTGTTTACAGATATTAACGAGCTTTTGTTTTCGCTTTAAGTCGTGTTTTTTTAATAATACATTTGATTTATGACAACTTTATCGCATTTCAAAAGCTTGTTTTTTATTGCCATTATTTTGCTGTCGCAAGTAGCTTTAGCGCAAAACAGAACAACTTATACTTTAGAAAAAAATTGGAAGTTTAGCAAAGGAGACCATCTAGAAGCTATTGCTAACAATTTTAATGATAGCAAGTGGGAAACCGTTACTGTACCGCATGATTGGGCAATTAAAGGTCCTTTTGATGGGCAGAACGACAGCCAAAATGTGCAAATTGAACAGAATGGAGAAAAGCAGGCATCTGTTAAAACTGGTCGTACCGGCGGATTGCCTTTTGTAGGTAAAGGTTTTTACCGAAATACTTTTACGGCGCCGGCTTTTAAGAAAGGCAAAAAGGCTGTTGTACTTATAGATGGCGCAATGAGTTATCCGGTGGTTTACCTAAACGGTAAAAAAGTTGGACATTGGGCATACGGATACAACTCGTTTTCTATAGATGTTACCGACCAAATGGTAGAAGGTAAAAATACAATTGCAGTTAGTTTAGAGAATAAAAAAGAGGCTTCTAGATGGTATCCAGGCGCTGGACTTTATAGAAACGTTCACGTAATTATTACCGAAGATGTAAATGTGCCAGTTTGGGGAACTTACATTACCACGCCAGAAATTAATAAAGATTTTGCGAAAGTTAATATCAAAACAAAAATTGATTTTCCGGCAGGAAAGAAAGCAACTTTAAAGCTAAAAACAGAAATTAAAAATGCCAAAGGCGAAGTTGTCTCTACATTTACCTCGTTATTACCGCCTACAGATAGCGAATTTGAGCAGGTTTTGGTTGTTAAAAAGCCTGAACTTTGGTCGCCAGAAAAACCTAGTTTGTATTATGCACATTCGAAAGTTTATGAAGGCGAAGTTTTAAAAGATGAATATACCACTCGCTTTGGTATCAGAACCATAAAGTACGAAGCAGAGAAAGGCTTTTCGTTAAATGGAGAAATTCGCAAATTTAAAGGGGTTTGCAACCACCATGATTTAGGTCCGCTTGGCGCTGCGGTTAATGTAGCTGCATTACGTCGTCAACTAATAATGCTAAAAGATATGGGTTGCGATGCCATTCGTACTTCGCATAATATGCCTACACCAGAGTTGGTTCAGCTTTGCGATGAGTTGGGTTTTATGATGATGGTAGAATCTTTTGACGAGTGGAAAGCGCCGAAGGTTCGTAACGGCTACAGTCACTTATTCGACGAATGGGCGGAGAAAGACGTAATAAACATGATCCACGCAAACAGAAATAGTCCTTGCGTAATTATGTGGAGCATTGGCAATGAAGTTCCTGATCAATCTACCAAAAATGGAAACAAAATCTTAAAATTTTTACAGGATATCTGTCATCGCGAAGATCCAACTAGACCTGTAACCATTGGTATGGACAGAATTAAAGATGCGCTAGATAATAATTTCGCTTCTATTTTAGATGTTCCCGGATTTAATTATAAGCCACATTGGTACGAAAATGCTTACAGTCGTTTGCCACAAGGGTTTATATTAGGAACAGAAACAGCATCAACAGTAAGCTCCAGAGGTGTTTACAAGTTCCCGGTTGAGTTTGCAAAAATGAAAATGTACGATGATAACCAAAGTTCATCATACGATTTCGAATATTGTAACTGGTCGCAAATACCTGATGACGAATTTGCAAAACAAGACGATTTAAAATATGTAATTGGCGAATTTGTTTGGACCGGATTTGACTATTTAGGAGAACCAACTCCTTACGATGAGAAATGGCCATCGCATAGCTCATATTTTGGGATTATTGATCTAGCAGGAATTCCAAAAGACCGTTATTACTTATATCGTGCAAAATGGAATACAAATTCTCCGACCTTACATTTGGTGCCACATTGGACATTTCCGGGTAGAGAAGGACAGGTAACGCCAGTGTTTGCCTACACAAATTATCCTTCGGCCGAATTATTTATTAATGGAAAAAGCCAAGGCAAGCAAAGTAAAAACAATTCCTCTAATGCAAATCGCTATCGTTTAATGTGGAAAGATGTTAAATATGAAGCTGGCACTTTAAAAATTGTGGCCTACGATGAGAGTGGAAAAGCAGTTGCAGAACAAACTGTTAAAACTGCAGGTAAACCACATCATATTGTGTTAGAAACAGATCGTAAAACGCTAACAGCAGATGGTAAGGATTTGGCTTATATTACCGCAAGTGTGGTAGATAAAGATGGTAATTTATGTCCTGACGCTTCAGATTTACTTTCATTTAACGTTACCGGAGCAGGTTCTTACAAGGTAGTTGCCAACGGCGATCCAACCAGTTTAGAGTTGTTCCATTTACCACAAATGAAAGTTTTTAAAGGTAAATTGGTAGCCACTGTGCAAGCTACAGAAGTTGCAGGCAAAATAAATTTAAAAGTGAGTGGCAAAGGTTTAAAAACAGCCGATATTGCCATCGAAAATATTAAATAGTATTAAAGATGATAAGGATGATTAAAGGATATACGCTTGCAGCATTGTTACTTGTTGGTGTAAGTGGTTTTGCGCAAGAAAAACAGTTAACGCCTTGGGAACGTTTGGCTGCAAGACCATCAACCTTAGGCGTAGAGCAAGGCGAACTTACATTTGAGGCGGGTAACTTAAACGTTAAAATTTTAAAATCTTCTCAAACATTATCGTCTTTAACGCTAAAAGCGGATGATAAATTTGATTTTAGTCCGAAGAAATACTTGCAAAAGCGAAGTTCTGATGGATTATATCAGTTAGGCGATATTAACATCAGACTAAAAACCGCTAATGGCGATTGGAAAAAATATACCACGGCTGCAAAAAGAGCCAATGTGGTTGCTCTTCCAGCATCGGGAAACGTTTTAGCTGCTGCTAACTTGGCAGCCACACTTCCTGCAGATCTTCCGCTTAAAATCACCCGTTTGTGGGAAAAAAGCGGTAGCGATTTAGTGTTGCGCTTTCAAATCGAAAATACGAGTAAAGCTGATGTAGAACTTGGTTCTGTAGGCGTGCCAATGATATTTAACAATATTTTAGATGGCGTTTCGCTAGACGAAGCTCATGCGCAAAATGTTTTTTACGATCCTTATATCGGGATGGATGCCGGTTATTTACAAGTTGCCAAGTTAAGCGGTAAAGGTTCGGCTTTGCTGGTTATCCCGCAAGGAAAAACACCTTTTGAAGCATACAGTCCATTGCTAAATGATCCAACACCTAGAGGAATTACCTTCGAAGGCTTTCATGAGTGGATGATTTTAAGTAAAGCGCATGCAAACACAGACTGGAAAAATGCTGATCAATGGAATGAAAACAATAGTATAGTGTTAAAGGCAGGCGAGAAAAAAGATTACGGTTTTAAATTTGTTCTTTCTCCGTCTATAAAGAATATAGAACAAACGTTAGCCGCTAACAAACGTCCAGTTGCAGTTGGCGTTCCTGGTTATGTTATAACGCAGGATGTTAATGCCAAACTTTTTATAAATTATGCCCAAGGTATAAAATCGATTTCGGTGTTTCCTAAAGACGCTTTGACTGTAAAGGCATCAGCAACACTAAAAAACGGAATTAAAACTTATGATGTAAATGGAAAAAATTGGGGTAGAGCGAGAGTAACCATTACCTATAATGATGGTTTGGTGCAAACTATTCAATATAAAATCATTAAATCTGAAACGCAGTTGGTAGCCGATTTTGGTAAGTTTTTAACAACAAAACAGTGGTTTGATGATGTAAATGATGTATTTAAACGTGCACCATCGGTAATTAGTTACGATTATGAAACCAAAAAACAAGTTTTAGAAGATAGCAGAGCTTGGATTGCAGGCCTAGGTGACGAAGGTGGTTCTGGTAGCTGGTTGGGTGCAATGACGAAACAGTTGGTTTTACCAGATGCTGGCGAAGTTGCAAAAATGGAGCGCTTTGCGAACGAAACCATGTATGGCAGATTACAAAGTAGCAAAGCAGATTCTACACATTACGGTGTAAAAAAGAGCTTGTTTTATTACGAGCCAACTTTAATGCCCGAGGGAACTTACAGTAAAGATGTAAACTATAAAACTTGGTCGGCCTGGCCAAAAAAGGAAGCCGATAATTTTGGTAGATCTTACAATTATCCGCATGTAGCGGCAGCGCATTGGGTGCTTTATAGGTTAGGACGTTACCACAATGGTTTTGTAAAGCAAAAAGATTGGAAATGGTATTTAGAAAGTGCTTACCATACCAGTATAGCAATGGTTGAACAAGCCCCTTATTACGCACAGTTCGGACAAATGGAAGGCTCTGTTTTTGTACTTATTTTAGATGATTTAAAACGTGAAGGTTTTACTGAAATGGCTACGAAAATGGAAAGTGCAATGAAAAAACGTGCCGACCATTGGCGTACTTTAAATTATCCATTTGGTAGTGAAATGCCTTGGGACTCGACCGGCCAGGAGGAAGTCTACTTATGGTCTGATTATTTTGGTTATGACGATAAAGCAAACGTGACTTTAAACGCAATTTTAGCTTATATGCCAACAGTTCCGCATTGGGGCTACAACGGTAGCGCCCGTAGGTATTGGGATTTTCTTTATGGTGGTAAATTGAGCAGGGTAGAACGACAATTGCATCATTACGGTTCTGGCTTAAACGCCATTCCGGTTTTGTCTGCTTACAGAAAATCTCCATCAGATTTATATTTATTGAGAGTTGGCTATGGAGGTTTACTCGGTTCGGTTGCTAACATTACCGAAGATGGTTTCGGACCATCAGCCTTCCACTCTTTTCCATCAACCTTAAAAATTGATGCACTTTCTGGAGACTATGGACCTAATTTTTACGGGTATGCGGTTAATACGGCTACTTACCTAATTAACGACGCAACTTATGGTTGGTTAGCCTTTGGCGGAAATTTAACAGCGAAAGGAAACGAAGTGGAAGTTAAGCTTACAACTGCTGCAAAATCAAAAGTATTTATAGCGCCACTAAATTTGTGGCTTAGTTTAGATGCCGGGAAGTTTGATAAAGTTGTATATGACAAAGTAGCAAAAACTGTAGAGGTTACTTTACAAGCTAAAGATGCATTTACACCAAGCGCCTATTTAAGCATTGAACAGCCAAAATCGGGTAAACAGTATAAGCCCGCCACAAATTTAACACAAGATAAAGGTGCTTATGTAATTCCTTTGCAAAACGTTGCCAGTAAAGTGATTTTAAAATAATTGCGCTAAAACAGGATCGTTATAGTCCTTAACAAAAGCGATAACGTTTTTGTATGTAGCAAAATCTTCTTTGTCGTGCATGGTGGTTAAAACTATGCACGGCATATTTGCATTTTCTGCCGCTTCAACACCCTTCGGCGCATCTTCAAAAACTACGCACTCGCTCGGTTTAACACCTAAAATTTCTGCGCACTTTAAAAAAGTTTCTGGGTTTGGCTTGCTGGTAGCCACATCATCTGCGCTAACTATTGCCCCGAAATAAGATCTTAAATCTAAATTATCTAAAACAAAGTTGATGTTAAATGGAATTGCCGCAGAGCCTATTGCCATCTTAATTGATAGTGCCGATACTTTTTCCAAAAAGCTGTCCAGTCCATCAATTAAACGGAGGTGTTCTTTAAAGGCGCTTTGATATCTTTTTTCTTTTTCGATGGATAATTCGTTTTCTCGTTCTACGGTAAAGTGCCCAGCTCCAAAAATACGATGTAATAATTCACTGTTTTTCCCATACATTTCTCGTTTTACATCAGCATAGCTTAAGCCTGCATTCAAATCATCATTTAAGATAGACGCCCAAGCCGTAGCATGAAACTCCATATCATCTATCATTGTGCCGTTTAAATCAAAAAGAAAAGCTTTGGGTTTGTTTATAAAAGTCATGGGCTAAAATACGAGTTGTTCTGGGTTTGGAATAAAATTGATAAAAGATTGAAATTTGGTTTTATACTTGGTGTTATCCAGTTTATAATAAAATGCACCTCGTTTGCTACTAGATTTGTCCTTTTCGGTTAGCTTAATTAGCAAGCCACTTGATGCAAGTTTTCTTAGAAAATTACGGTTGTCTATTTTTGTATTATAAACTTGTTCGTATAAGTTCTGAAGTTGCGGCGTTGTAAATTTTTTTGGTAATAACTCAAATAAAATAGGGTGGAAGGCTGCCTTGTAGCGTAATCTCGCTTTTGCTTCTTCTACCATTAAATCGTGGTCAAAAATTAATTCGGGTGCTTCGTTAATAGGGAACCACTTGGCTTCATAAACATCGTTTATTTGCGCTTTGTACTTATTAATATCTATCAGAGCAAAGTAGGCTACAGAGGCTGTACGTTCTATCGGATCGCGTTTTGGATCTCCGTATATTTTAAACTGGTCTAGGTAAACATCTTTAAGCCCGGTATAAGTTTCCAATACACGTTCTACCGCATGGTATATATTCTCATCTGGACCTACAAAACCGCCCATCAAGCTCCATTGCCCTTTGGCAGGTTCCATTGCTCTTTTTACCAATAAAATTTGTAGTTCTATACCATCATATCCAAAAATTATACAGTCTACTGCTAGTAATAAGGGCGTTTGATTAGGATATTTGTTCATTTATTACATTTACTTTATAAGGTGTTTGCGTGGCAAAGTAATACATTGCCATGCAAACACAAAATAAAATGCAATTTATTAATCCGGTTCTAGAAAAAAAGCAAAGCAGATTAAGGTTTCTTTTCAACGTCTGTATGTTCCCAATCTGCAGCTTTTTTATGCTCTTCCTCGGCATAGTTTTGTGCGTCCTGCTTAATGTCTAAATTATCATTAGCTTCCTCGGGCAATTCGCTTTTATCAACGCTATTGGGCTCCATATCCAAATTTTCTGCGGCAGGTTTTGCCTCGCTTTGTTTTTTAGCAATATCTTTATCGTTCTCCTGTGCTTCTTTATCGTGGTTTTTTCCTAAACCAGCTACATTTTCTTCAATTTCCATAATGGTAGTTTTAAGTATATAGCAATAACAACACTACTTGCACAATGTTTTTTAGGTTTTCGCTTTGCGATGTGAAAAATAAAAAGGGTTTAAAGCAACTCAGAAAGTTCGGTAGGAGAAAGTGGTTTCTTTAGTAGCTTTATCACATGCGGATTCGCTTCTGCACGTTTAATATCGCCAAAATCTAACGACGATGAAAGCATGATAACTTGGCATTTATTGATAAATTGTTTGGGTAAACGTTTATAACAATCTAGAAAATCAAAGCCATTCATGTCTGGCATTTGTATATCGAGAAGAATATAGTTTGGAAGTTTTTCTGGACTGTCAATGAATTTGTTCAAGTAATCCATTCCTTCCAATCCGGATTTGCAAACAATTATCTCGTCAAAAAGCTTGGTTATTGTAATTATTTTTGAATTTATTTTCAGGTCGATTTCGTTATCATCGACCATCATAACTGTACGCTTATTCTCTAGCATTTGGGATGGTTATTTTAAAGGTTGTGCCACGATCTAGGTCAGAGCTAACATCGATTCTTCCATCGATCTTATTTAGAGCTTCTTTAACAATAAATAATCCTAATCCGCTACCGTGTTGTACCTTGCTTTTGAAAAATTGTGTAAAAATCTTTTCTAGATGTTCATTAAGTATACCAATTCCGTTGTCACTAATGCTTATCTCGGCTTTATCGGCTGTTACGTTTACGCCAATTTCTACTTTCTTGTTTCGCTCGTCTACCTTCTGGTATTTAATCGCGTTAGAAATAAGGTTACCCAGAATAACTTCTATCCTAAACAAATCGCCTATAAATGGTAGGGTTTGATTTACATTTATAGTAAACTGCGTATCTCTATCGGTGTAAGAGTAAACATCTACCAGCTCGCCAACTAATTTGCTAAAATCTATTTCAGTTTGTTCGGCTGTAGTTTTATTGTTTTTGTAGTATTGTAGCGTTTTTTGAATGTAATAATCTAGTTTATTAGAGCAAGTTTCTATTAATCCCCAGTATTCGCCACTAGAATTAAATAGTCCTTCCATTTTAACCAGATTTACGATACCGATAACAGAAACTAATGGAGCTCTCAACTCGTGAGAAATGCTGTAAATGAAACGGTTCAGCTCATCGTTAGTTTTTTCGAGTTCAGCTATTTTCTTTCTTAAATCTATTTTTGCCTTATAAGCATCATAGGCATTTTTTATAGAGTTGTGGAGTTCTAGGTCATTCCAAGGTTTGGTAATGTATCTATAAATATCGCCGTGATTAATCGCATCGGCCAATGCTTCAATATCTGTGTAACCAGTTAGTAAAATGCGTATGGGGTCGGGGTAAGTTTCTGTTATACTTTGAAAAAATTCTACACCTGTAGTATTGGGCATTTTCTGATCGGCGATGATAACCTGGATATCAACGTTTTTCATTATTTTTAAGCCTTCGGCTGCCGAAATTGCGGTGTAAATTTCATAGTGTCTCCTAAAACTAGCTTTAAAAGCCTGTAAGTTATGATCTTCGTCATCAATATATAATACTCTTACGTTGGGAGTTCTCATGGCGTTTATTCTGGATTTACATTTAAGGTAAGAATAAATTCTGTTCCTTCACCTAATTTAGATATAACTTCTATGTGACCCTTGTGTTTCTCTATAATGCTAAACACAATAGATAATCCCAGTCCAGTTCCTTCGCCTATATCTTTTGTTGTAAAAAACGGTTCGAAAATACGATGTTTCGTCTCGTCTGTCATACCGATGCCACTATCCTTTATACTGATTTTTACTTGATGATCTACATACCAAGTTCTTATAGTTAAAAATTCTTCTTCATTTTGAATTGCTTTAGTTTTTACTGCCTGTATAGCATTAGAAACCAAATTCATGAATACTTGATTTATTTTGCCAGGCATACACTCAACCTTTGGCAAGTTGCCGTACTCTTTAATAACCGTTAAATTATCTGGCATATTGTTGCGTACCAAAACCAGCGTAGATTGTAAACCTTCATTTAAATCTATAGGTTTCATATCGGTTTCATCAACCCTACTAAAGTTTCTTAAGCTCCGTATAATTTCTGCCGTACGTTTTGCACCTTCGCTAATACCAGATAAAAGCGAAGTGATTTCGTTATTGACAAAATCTAAATCTATCTGCTTTTTAAAAGAATCAATATCTTCAACCTGAGCTTTTACATCACCTTCCAAATCTAGCTTTTCGTACATTTCTATAATTTCCTTTAAATCTTTTATATCTAGCTCTAAAGGTTTAATATTTGAGGTTACGAAATTGATTGGGTTGTTAATTTCGTGTGCTATACCGGCCGTTAGCTGACCAAGAGCTGCCATTTTTTCGGCATCAACCAATTGCGACTGGGTATTTTTTAAATTGCTAAGTGTTACGTTTAAGGTTGAGTTTGTGCTTTGTAATTCCTCTGTACGCTCTTGAACTTTTTTCTCCAAGATGATATTTTGCTCTCTAATAAGTTTCTGGTTTTCTAATGACGCGTTAAGTGCTTGAGCTTGAGCAACCTCATTCTCTTTTTTAAAGAAATTTATTTTATCTGCAAGTGCGAAAGAAAGCAACATAACCTCTACGGCGGAAGAGATTTGAAGAAGATAGACCGTAAAACGATTGTAAGGTAGTATGCTATAATCTTTCATTATAAAAAGTATAGTGCCAATAATTAGCACGGACCAAGCTACCAAGTAAAATCCGGCAGGTTTAAAATGTTTTTTGAAATAAACATAATACGCAGTAGATATGGCTAACAACGCACCAATTACTGTTAACATTTGCATTAACAGAAAAGCAGCATTTCTGCCAAATGCAAAAAGTATAATGATGTTAATTATGGTAGCAAACGCTAAAAGCTTTAAAAGCCAATCGTAAACTTTTGCAAATACTTTTGTATTTAAAAACGAAATTGTAAATAAACATGCAAATAGTAATGCAACGCAAGAACTTAAGATTACAGCGTAGTTGTCTAGAAAGGAGTCTTCCGACCAAAAATATTTGGCTGCATAACCTTGCAATGTTATTTGCGTAAGCCAAACAAATAAAATGTAGAATATGTAATATAAATAGCTTTTATCTCTAATTATGATGAATAGAAACAAATTGTAAATAAACATTACCACCATAATGCCAGAGTACAGCCCAAATACGATACCTTTTAACGAAAAGGATTCTAGTACAGTTAGTTCGCTATCTATGGTTATGGGTGCTAAAAAGGTTTCTTTTGCTTTTAACTTTAAAAAAATAATATCGTCTTTATTTAAAAACGTAGGTATCTGATAAAGTTTCCCTTGTGTGAAATTACTTTGATGACCGGTAAACGGATTTTGCGCTTTTACGGTATCTAAAATATTGGTTGTAGGGTGGTAGATGTAAACTTGTGCAACTGCTAACCTAGCTTGTTCTATAAACAATACTTGATTAATAAATTGCCTGTTCTCGTTGTTTACAAGTTTTATCCAATAGGTATTTTTACTTATCCCGTAATTAAAAATACTATTTTTTGCAGGCGAAAATTCTTTTTTTAGCAGATTTTTAACATCAATTTTATTGGTATTGTCTTTATAAACAGCAACGTTAAAACCTTTTTCCTGCAACTCGTATTGCGAAAAAGTGGCGAAGCTATTAAGGTAGCTTGAGCAAATAACTGCTAAAAGAAACAGAATTTTTTTCATTTCTGGCTAGAGCGTTAAATCGTAATGCAAATTAACCATTTCGCCGGTTTTACTTGCCATTTGGTGGGTAGAAATTGGATTTTCTCGTAATTTCATTATGTCGTTTCTTACCTCTTCGTATGTTAATGGTAGGTTCTCTACATCGTCTATTAAAATTGAAGTAGCAGTTAAATCTTCTTTAGGATAATAAAACTTGCCATTAATACCAATCTCGTTAATTACCCTAAAACCACCTCTAATCGAGTTTCTATAAGTTGCTGGTGCACATAAGCCAAACAAGGTCTCAAGTTTTATCAGTCCGGCAAATGCAACCGATGCTATGCTAAGCTGCATGCTTCCAATTCCCAGGCCCGCAATTTCCCAGGAGTTCCATAAACCGCAAAATTCTCCCGTTCCGGCAGGTGTACGCTCTTCAACCATTTGGTAAATTCTATTGTCCATTTCGCCAACAGCAAACTCTACCGGCAAAGGTGTTTTTCCATCGGCAACATGTATTCGGCTGCCGGCCAATGCTTTACCATCTTTTTCTGCGCTTACTAAAATAACATAAACATTTGGATTTAATACCCAATCTATTTTTGCCGATGTAATTTGTGTAATCCCAAATATTTCTAAAACGTGTGTATGTCCTTCTATAAATTTCATGCACGATGCACGGTCATCAACAGCTCTAAATGCTTTGAAGTATAAATTGTCTATGTGTGGCTTAGTCTCTTCCAATTGAAAATATTTTAGCTGTTGTTTTTCTTAAAGTTCTCTCGGGCGATGGCGAAGCTTTGAAAATTCTGAACATGAATATGGCTTCATCTTCTTCGCTCATCTCAAAAATTTGTTTAAATGTAATTTCTTGTTGTGTTAACAACGTTTTGTTTTCAGGTAGGATGGATGGATGGTTTTCTATTGTATTCTTGTAGAAAAATATAAGAGGAACGTTAACAGGATGTATTTGCCAATTTAAGGCGGTAGCGCCCAGCCATAGTCTTTCGGCTGCTATTCCACCTTCAATAAAAGAAGAGATATTTCCTTTAGGCATTGTTATTAATCCAATGGCCGAAGATGCAATAAATTGCTGAGAAGTTAAACGCTTAAAAGCACTGCCACCATCTATATCTTGTAAAAAATTAACTGCTTTTCTATCTTTTAATAATCTAATTCCAACTTGATCGTTGTGACCCAGATCTAAAGTGTGTATACCTATGCCATCTTCCTGCCTAATTGCGTCTTCCGGATTCCAACGCATTTCTCTGTTTATAAAATCCTCGTGAGCTTCGGTAATAAACATTCGTTGCAAATCTGTACTGGTAGCAATGTTAGCTAATGCCTTAATTTTATCGGCATCTTTTAACCAAGTTATTTTAGCACCGTTTACTTCGGTTACTAAATTGCTTAATTTATCCTGTTCAGTTTGCGGTAAGTCTTGTTTTGGTGTGGTTTTCCTATTCGTATGGCGATTGGGTATTTGTTTTGCCAGATTCAACTCAATTTCGCTAGCATTATAATCTGGTGTAAAACTAAACCAAGCGATGTGCTTAGGAGCAAACTGAGGAGTTAAAGTGTAGCTTGCTTTCACCTTATTTTCTGCTGCAACAAGTACAATGTTTTCGATAGCTGCACCCAAAGAACTATAGGAAGAAGTATACAACGGATCTAAGTATGCTTGAGCAGCGCTTTGCTCTAAAAATAGGTGTAAAATATTGTTTTTGTAATGAAAACGCCAAGGTTGGTTGTTTCCGCCAGATGGCGCCTTGCTAGCTGCCACAATAATTGCATTTAATATTTCTGTAGGAAGTTGGTAGTTAACTTTATCGAATGCTAAGTTGTTGATCTTAATAAAACTATCTAACTCTGCAGTTTCCAGTGGCGGAATTTCTATTTGCGGAGCGTTGTTTTTTGGTTTTTCTGGATCTGAAATTAATTCATCCATATCTATAAAAAATCTGCCAGAAACAGACAGATTTCCTAAAAGGATTTTTCTAGACAAATCTGCCGTTATACCGCCACCATAAGTAACGGCGCTTGCCAGTTGCGGCCAAGTAGAAATAGATGCCATAATTTCTATAGCAGATGCCTTCATTCTCGGTGATAATGTTTCTACACCGGTAACGGCAGTTATGTAAGGAATCCGCTCATCCATTGTTTTAAGGTCTTTGTATTTACTCATATCAAGATGAGCAACCATGCCGTGTAAAACTGGTCTTTCGGGCTCCAAATCAAAACGTTCGATGTCAATCGTTCCGCGATCGCTACCTTCCATTAATACTGGTATGCCAAGAGCTTTTGCCTTATTTCTGGCGTTTATTTTTATATCGAAACTATCACATTCATCAATTAATAAATCGAGTTTGCCGTTGCCGGTTAAAAATAAATCTAAGTTTTCTTCAGTTATGCCTTCATCGAATAGAACTACATTTAAATAAGGATCTATTTCTGCAATTTCTCTTGCAACAACAACTGTTTTTTTAATTTTTAGGTTGAAGATTCCCGTTCTTATTCTATTAATATTGCTTAGGTCAAGCGTATCAAAATCTGCTATTCGTAATTCTCCAAAACCGCGTTCCATAGCTAAGGTTAACGAAACGGATTGCCCAACCGATAAACCCATTACGCCAATTTTTTTAGTAGCTAATTTGGCCTGTTCTGCCGCGGTTATTTTATGTTTATTTCTATTTGTACGTACAATTGCGAATTCTTGCTCATCTAAAATGTGAACTAATTTTTGCGCCCACGGATAATAAACCCAAACACCATAATTGGTTTCATTTTTATCTGCTAAATGATTTTTTATCGCATTTTGTATTTCGCTTTGCGGAAGAAAAACAATTGTAGGCGTTTTACATCTAATTAGCTCTTCAACCTGACTTAAGATGTGGTTGTAAACTTGAATGTTTGGATTGTTAACAAGTAATTGCTCAAACTCGTTTTGTTGAGCTTTGTTATCTAATCTGAAAAAAACTGGTTTGTAAATGTTTTGATTTAGAGAGGTTTGTTCTAATAGTTGTGAGAGTAAAGGGCTGAAACCAGTTTCAAGATTCATCTTTAAAAAAGCTATAATTTATGGTAATTAAAATAAAAACTACATAATAATGTTAAAACATCTAAATTAGTCTTTTAAGAGTTATAATAAAAAAGTATTTTTATCTTTTATTAGCACGCAGATGAACACAAACATTTTATACGTAGATGACGAGCCACACAATTTAAGTGCTTTTGCCGCAACCTATCGCCGATTATACAAGATATTTACGGCAGAGTCTGCAGATGAGGGAAGAAAGATATTAGATCGAGAGGATATACATATTATTATTACAGATCAACGCATGCCAAAAACTACTGGTGTAGAATTTTTAGCATCGATTTTGGAAGCTCACCCGGATCCAATTAGAATGATTTTAACTGGTTATACTGATATTGACGCAGTAATAGATGCGATAAATAAAGGTCAGGTTTACCGTTACATTCAAAAACCTTGGATGGAAGAAGATTTGAGAATTAATATTGAAAAAGCTATTGAGATTTACAATTTGAGAAAAGAGAACAGGGAATTAACGGAGAAATTGTTAGTCGCCAACCGCCAACTCGAATTTATCGCACGCCAAAGCCTATTGTCTTAACATCTTAAACGGTGTTTAAACACCGTTATTTCGCATAATTAAATAGCGAAAAATAACATGGTTTATTGTAAATAATACTATTATTGTAATAGGCTAAATATTTTTCGCTATTTATAAATGAGGACTTTGTGTCGTTTTTTACTCCTTGTTGCAGTTCTTTTGGTTTTTGCGCCAGAACTAAATGCGCAAAATACTTCTAACAAAGGGAAAGAGTTCTGGGTGGCCTATCCCGGTCATATAGATGAATTATCTTCGAGGCTAACTTTATTTCTCTCTGCCGACCAGGCTACGCCTTATAAAGTTTTTATTGGCAATGTTTTGGTAGATGAAGGAGCAATTGCTTCCAATACTTGTCGACCGATTATTATTAATCCTAATTTACGCCCAGTGTACGTTGGGAGCTCTAACGTAGTGGAGCCTAACAAGGCAATTAGAGTAGTAACAGAACGGCCCATTTCACTCTACAGTATTATTTCTAACAGTGCACGCACAGGCGGAACTCTGGTGCTTCCATCGAATACGTTGAGTAAAGAGTATTATGCCTACACTTACCGTAATGCCGGTACATCACCAGGTTATGCACAATTTACTATTGTTGCCACAGAAGATGATACTAGAGTAGAAATAACTCCTAAAGAAGCAGAGAGATATGGTAACAGACAGGCTGGCGTACCATTTATCATCACCCTAAAAAAAGGAGAGATTTATCAATATCAATCTGGTAATAAGGGTGATTTAACGGGTAGCCATATTAAATCTTTGGATGGATGTAAATCGATTGCGGTATTTTCTGGAAATACATGGGCAGCTTTTTGCGAAGATGGAAATTCAAGGGCATTGAGTCCAAGTGGAGGGGATAATCTTTATCAGCAAATGTTCCCCGTAAACGCTTGGGGCAAGAAATTTGTAACTGCACCTTTTTATAATACTATAAACGGCAGTTCTGAGTTGTTAAGCATAATTATATCAGACGATAATACTGTGGTAACTGTAGATGGAAGTACGACAATTGCTGGCGGAAAAACGCTTAGCAATCCATATAACCGAGGTGACGTAATCACTTTTGCATCAAGAACCGCGACCGTTATTAGTGCATCAAAACCAATTTCTGTAGCGCAAATTCAAACTTCGCAAACGTGTAATCCTTCAAACCCCGCTGTTATAACTAATAATGGAAATGCTCCTTTTCCCGGCGATCCGGAAATTACAGTGCTAAATCCGGTAGAACAAACTTTAAGTAGCATAACGGTATACACTAAGCTGCAAAACGTTCCTACACAGATTAACCGGTATTATTTGAATGTTATTATTAAAACAGCAGATATCAGTTCGTTTAGACTCGATGGAAGTCAGATTTCGGGTTTTATTCCGATTAACAGCGAATATAGCTATATCACTATTGATGTGACCAATATGCCAGCCCAGCTTCGCTTAACTGCGGCAGGGGGCTTTTCTGCAATAGCTTACGGTTACGGTAATGTAGAATCGTATGCCTACTTAGCCGGTGCAAATCTTCAGGATTTTACTTTTCAGCCTGTAAGTAGCGTAACAAAACAAAAGATAACCAGCGGATGCTTGGGCGAACCCATCGATTTAAGTATAAATTTGCCTTATAAGGCATTAAAC
The DNA here is from genome assembly GCF_003313325.1 of Pedobacter namyangjuensis. Lineage (GTDB taxonomy): Bacteria > Bacteroidota > Bacteroidia > Sphingobacteriales > Sphingobacteriaceae > Pedobacter > Pedobacter namyangjuensis. Next base: position 142,309 of record NZ_QMHQ01000005.1, read on the forward strand.
TTAAAATGGGAGATATCGGGTGAACCAATTTTCGAAGAGGCGAATCCGCAAGAAGTTGGTGTTATAACCCGCGATGGGGTGCTGTATTATGTGTATAAATACCCTAACGTACTCACCTACAATATAGCAGGCGATTATACTTTTAAAGTTGTTGCTACCAAACCTACAACCGATAATTGTGGCAGCACAGAAGACTTGGTGGTTGATTTTACTGTTGACCAAGAGCCGACTGCTGTTTTTGAGGTTGCTAGTGAAGGTTGCCAGAGCGCTAAAATACAATTTACAGATAAGAGCAAATCAAACTCCGAAGTGAGATCTATCGCGTCTTGGGAATGGGATTTTGACGATGGCTCTCCTAAGTCTACAGTTCAAAATCCTGTACATGAATACGCCAACCCTGGCACTTATAATGTTGTGCTAACCGTTAATACTGATACCAAATGCGGTAAAGTTTCGCAACCTTTTACAATTGTTATCAACCCAAAGCCACTTGCAGAATTTACAACAGCCTTAAATTTTTGCGTTGATAAGGAATTAGTAATTACCAACACATCTAGCATCGCCGCTGGCGGAAACATTAAAAACTACACTTGGGATTTTGGGAATGGTACAGCACCAATTATTACAACCGATGCAACTCCTCCAATTTTTAAATACACCACCCCTGGACCCAAAACTATCAGATTAACCATTTCGTCTGATAAAGATTGCATTAGCGAAGTGTATTCGCAAACGGTAAATATTGTAGCCTTACCAACTGTAGATTTTACCATGCCAGGTTATTGTATAAATGATGGTTTAGCTAAATTTACAAATCTAAGCAAAGACCATGATGGTGCTACGGAAAACCTGAGGTTCGAGTGGAATTTCGGCGATGGATTACCTACCGATGTTCAGTCTACAGCGTTCAATGGCGAGCATACTTACGCAGCTCCGGGCATTTATACAGTAACATTAAAAGCATATAACCAATATGGTTGCTTGGCTGATGTGAAAACGCAACAATTTACTGCTAATCCTTTTGTAGAGAAAGCAGACTTTACGATACAAAACGAAGCTAATCTGTGTAGTGGTAAGGATGTAATTATTAATAACACATCTACTATTTTGCCACCAGGAAAGATCCTTAAAATAGAAGTATATAAGGATTTTGTAAACGAGCCTTCAAACTTTATCACTATAACTAATCCGCAAAGCGAAGACATTGTTTTAAGCTACCCTAAGTTTGGTGGAATGGCAAGCAGGACATTTAAAATAAAATTGATTGCCTACTCTGGAGAAAGTTGTTTTAAAGAGGAAATTAAAACTATTGAAATTAAACCCACACCGATGCTTTTGTTTGGCGCAATTCCAGATGCTTGCTTAAACCAAGGAATTTTGAATATAAGCTCTGCTAGAGAAACCAGCGGATTAACTGGTACGGGAATTTATTCTGGTACGGGAATTATATCGCCAGATGGCCAATTTGATCCAAGTTTAACAGGAATTGGCACCTTTCCAATAACTTACACTTATACTAGTAATTTGGGTGGCGCCTGCCAGGAAGTGATAACCCAAAATATAACGGTTAAACCTGCGCCTAGTATTTTACTACCTAATATTGTTTATGTTTTAGCTGGTGGCGAGGTAGAACTTCCAGCTACCGTTGATGGTACAAGTATGACATATAAGTGGTCGCCCGCACTGGGCTTAAACAGAGATGATATTTTAAACCCTATAGCTAGCCCAGAAAAGGATACTGAATATACGGTAACCGGAACTAACGAACTATTATGCAGCGTTACAGCAAAAATTTTTGTAAAAGTGTTGGAGGGTGTAAGCATTCCAAATTCATTTTCGCCCAATGGCGATAGTGTAAATGATTTATGGAACATTAAATATCTAGAAACGTATCCGAAGGCTACCGTTGAGGTTTTTAGTAGAAATGGAACACGCGTATTTTACAGTACTGGATACAAAAATCCGTTCGACGGAAATTATCAAAACCAGCAATTGCCGGTAGGCGTCTACTATTATATTGTTGATCCGAGAAATGGCCGAAAAAGGTTAACTGGCTCGCTAACAATTATTAGATAATTAAAAAAGATATAACTAACTTAACCATCCGCCTTTACGGCGTAAAATTGATAGAGTTTGAAGAAAATAATTTACGCGTTTTTACTAGTTTTTATTACAAACGGAATTGCGACTGCGCAACAACGACCGCAGTATACGCAATACATCTTTAATAACTATTTACTAAACCCAGCGCTTAGTGGTATAGAAAATTATGTAGATTTTAAAGCGGGATACCGTAAGCAGTGGTCGGGTATTAACGATGCTCCAGAAACATCTTTTGCATCTGCACATTGGAATTTAGGCGATGATTATCTGTGGAAGAATCCCTTATCCTTGCCAGAAAAAGGTGATGATCCGATGAGCCAAAACTATATGCAAAATTACACAGCTTCGCCAGCGCATCATGGTATGGGAGCAACTGTGGTAATAGATAAGGCAGGGCCGATTTCTCGTTTAGACGCGAATTTAACCTATGCTTACCATTTGCAACTTAGCGGTACACTTAATTTATCTGTTGGTGCTGCAGCTGGTATTAGTCGAATAGGGTTGGATGTTGGTTCGCTTACTTTCGAAAATCCTAACGATCCTGCATTAAATAATGCAATTACAAGCCAGGTTAAGCCAGATTTAGCGCTTGGTGTTTGGCTTTATGGCGCTCGGTTTTTTGCTGGGGCTTCCGTTCAGCAAATCTTGCCGCAAAAATTATCGTTTACTACAGATCCGATTTATAATATGGGCAAAGACGTTCCTCATGCATTTTTAACGGCTGGATACAAATTCGCACTTGATGAAAGTATTTCCGTGATTCCGTCATTTATGTTAAAGTATGTAGAACCTACACCTTTATCTATAGATGCCAACTTAAAGTTTGCTTTTAAAGATAGGTTTTGGATAGGTGGTAGCTACAGGCACGATGATTCTTTTGCTGGCATGGCCGGAGTAAATATTAGTAGATTGGTTAATCTAACTTATTCTTACGATTTTACCACCTCAGCATTAAGCAATGTGAGCTATGGTAGTCATGAAATTGTACTAGGTTTACAGCTAAATAACGTTTACCAAGTAATGAGCTCAATGAGAATGTGGTAGACAACTAGCCTTAAGTCTGCAATTCTCAATCTCGAATTGACTTACGAAAAAGATTATTTACTGCGAACTAAAATCTAAAGTTCTTTCCTAAGTCTAGCCACTGGAATATTCATCTGCTCTCGGTATTTTGCAACTGTTCTTCTTGCAATATTGTAACCACGCTCTTTTAATATTTCAGTAAGTTTCTCATCTGCAAGCGGTTTGCGTTTATCTTCGTTACCAATACAATCTTCCAGAATTTTTTTAACCTCTTTGTTCGAAACTTCTTCGCCACTTTCGGTTTGTATAGCCTCAGAGAAGAAAGATTTTAATAAAAAAGTACCAAACTCAGTTTGTACGTATTTTGAATTCGCAACCCTGGATACGGTAGAAATATCCATTCCAATTTTATCGGCGATATCCTTTAAAATCATCGGGCGCATTTTACGTTCATCGGCAGTTAAAAAATAATCGTACTGATAATGCATAATAGCATTCATGGTTTTTAACAAAGTTTGCTGTCTTTGCTTAATGGCATCAATAAACCATTTTGCCGAATCTAGTTTCTGTTTTACAAACTGTACCGCTTCTTTAAGCTTTTTGTCTTTTTGAGACGCCTTATCATAATGATCAAACATATCCATATAAGAGCGACTAACTCTTAATTCAGGTGCATTTTTAGAGTTTAGCGTTAAAATAAGTATGCCGTCATTATTGCTGATATGGAAATCGGGGATGATTTGTAGTTGCTTAGTGGTAACTTGGTTCGAATCTCCCGGTTTTGGATTTAAGCGAAGTATTTCAGCTACCACTTCTTTAAGTTCATTACTATCTAAACCTACAGATTTTTCTAATTTATCGTAATGTTTACGCGTAAATTCATCTAAATGATGCTCAACAATCGCAATCGCTTTTTTAATAATAGGATTATTTACGTCCTTTCTTTTAAGCTGTAGCGATAAACACTCTTGTAAATCTCTTGCAGCAATGCCCGGAGGATCAAACCCTTGAATTACCTTTAGCATTTCAAGTACATCTTCTTCCTCAACCATAACATTTTGAGAAAATGCAAGATCATCGATCATGGATGTAATTGGTCTGCGTAAATAACCATCGTCATCTAAGCTTCCAATAATCTGTTTTCCAACAATAAAATCCGTATCCGAGAGTGGGACTAAATCCAACTGTTGTTGTAAACTTTCAAAAAAGGTACTTTCTATTGCTATCGGTGTTTCCTTCTTTTCGTCGTCATCATCTCCATTATTGTAAGATGTGCTGTAGTCGTTCTGACTGTCTTCTTGTAAATAATCCTCTACGTTAAATTCGTCAGATCCGCTTTCTTCAGAAGACTCTTTATTAAAGTCGTCTCTATCCTCATTTAAATCATCGTATTCGCTTTTCGGCTCCTCAGCAGTCATTAAACTAGGGTCTTCAAGCGCCGGATTTTCTTCCAGCTCTTCTTTAATACGTGTGTCTAGTGCAACAGTTGGCACCTGTAACAATTTGATAAACTGTATTTGTTGTGGTGATAACTTCTGTAATAACTTCTGTTGAAGATGTTGTTTTAACATACGTAACGATAGGATTTAGATGCCAAAAATAGTCATTTGCTTTAGAATTAAATAATAATGCAAAAACTATCTGATAGGTTTTGTCAAATTTTATTTAAAATTGCGAATTGTAACAAAGTTTGTTACTTTTAATATAACTAAAATTTAATAAAAATTAAGAATTAAAACTATTTATGGGGTTTGCAAAAGAATTTAAAGAATTTGCTGTAAAAGGCAATGTAATGGATCTCGCTGTTGGGGTAATCATCGGGGGGGCTTTCGGTAAAATTATCGATAGCGTAGTAAAAGATTTGGTAATGCCAGTAGTATCTGCAATTATTGGTCAACCAGATTTTAGTAGTTTATATGTGGTTTTGAAAGGAACAGTTCCTGCAAATTTACCACTAGAAGAAGCTAGAAAAATTCCAGATACATCTATTTTTGCTTACGGTAATTTTATTACTGTTGCTATTAATTTTTTACTTTTAGCGTTTGTAGTTTTCTTGCTAGTTAAAGGTATCAATTCTTTAAAACGTAAAGAGGAGGCTGCTCCATCTGCTCCACCAGCACCTACAAAAGAAGAGGTTTTACTTACAGAAATAAGAGACTTGTTAAAAAACAAATAACAATAAAAAAAGCTCCCCGAATTGCGGGGAGCTTTTTTGTTAGAATGTCTTTTTAACGTTGGGATCTGTAATAATTATATAATCCGCCAGTGGCGCATAGTCCGACCAATTAGGATTTTCGAAATCCTTGGCGGCAAATGCAGAGATATTGGCTATTTTTAGTTTTGGCGCATACACTTTCAATTTGGCTAGCGTCCCTAGGTGTTCATCGCTATGAAAACGGCCGTTTACCTGGAAAATTTTTTGTCCCTTATTAGCCTTAGCGTATTTAGCTATAGACCAAGCCATGGTTGCATCCCAAAAATTTTGAGTTTGATAAACTTTCATAGCACCCATGCTGTGGCCTCCTAAAGTTTCCACAAATTTCTCGTAGTATCTACCAGTTGCGGTATCTATTGGTAAGGGTGCTATAAATTGCTTAGAGCTAAGCGGAAAAGACAGCAAAGCTTCCGTACCACCCTTTGTTACCGCATTACTATATCTAGCAGCACCGTTGCCACCAATTACACTAATCTTGTTTGCTTTTGCAAATTCAATCATTGGTTTATAGTCCTTGTAATTGTTCCAGGCTCTAGCTTCCTTTATAAAATTTTTTTCGCTAATTAGCCCAGCCAAATATTCGTCTATTACAGGTTGCACATCCGTATGGAACATTTCCATCGTTAAAGCAACCTTATTCTGATGTTGCAGTGCCAACTGTTTAAAAATTGCTACCTCCAAATAATGCCCAACAGAATCGTTATGTTCTTCGCCGAAAAATAAAACGTCGATATTTTTAGTGTTTGCAACAATTTCTTCTAAACTGATTGTTTTTTGGTTCTTAATATCATAAATTTTATAGTGCTTGCTTAAGTCTTGCGCATTTGCAGCATAGCTGAAAAATAGGCAAAAGGCCAAAATCAATTTCTTTATCATAATTTCGAATTAGGCTACGAATTTATTGAAAAAAATTAAGGTTTTGGAACCGCTACACTTGTCTTCCAAGTCCATTCCGGCGGATCGACACCAATTAAATGTTTTACAAAAAAGTCTCTTCTTTTACGCTCTCCATAATCGCCACCTAAAGAGTGGCCCATACCAGGAACAAATAGGAAATCGAAATTTTTATTGGCTTTAACTAGCTTGTTTATTACCTGCATGGTAGAAGCGGGGTCTACATTATCATCAAGTTCTCCCAAAATAAGCAACAGCTTTCCTTCAAGTTTGTGGGCGTTGTCTACGTTTGAGGATGCTGCATATTCTGGCCCTATCGGATAACCCATCCATTGTTCGTTCCACCACATTTTATCCATTCTATTGTCGTGGCAACCAGAAGAAGAAACCGCCACTTTGTAAAACTCAGGGTGAAACAACAGTGCGCCTAAAGAGCTTTGTCCGCCCGCAGAGTTGCCAAAAATCCCTACACGCTCAGTATCCATGTAGCTGTATTTTTTTGCAGCTGCTTTTATAAATTCTATCCTGTCGGGAAAACCGCCATCTTTTAAGTTTTTCCAAGCTACATCATGGAAAGCTTTTGATCGGTTTGAAGTGCCCATTCCATCGCATTGCACCACAATAAAGCCAAGTTCGGCCAGTTCGTGTAAAGATCCTCTAGAATCATTTGCGAAATTTTTAGGTACAAAAGAATCATGCGGACCAGCATAGATATATTCTATAACAGGATATTTTTTTGCAGGATCGAAATTACTTGGGCGAATAATCATTCCCCAAATATCCGTCTTCCCATCTCTACCTTTTGCCGTAAAAACCTCAGGCATTTTCCAGCCTGTTTTTAATAATTCATCTGCATTGCCATTTTCTAGCTCTTTTAAAATTTTTCCTGTTTTTGCGTCTCTTAAAAGTGTTTTTTGAGGTGCGTCGATTCTAGAATAAATGTCAATAAACTTAGAGTAATCACTATTAAAAGTTGCTTGGTGATTACCGTTTTCGGTAGTAAGCTTTACCAATCCGCTACCATTAAAGTTTATTTTATAATATTGGATAAAATAGGGGTCGAGGTTTTTTTCCATCCCGCTAGCTTCAAAAATAATAGTTCTGTCTTGTTCATCAACTTTAACCACGTTACGCATCACCCAATCACCTTTGGTAATTTGGTTCTTTACTTTTCCATTTGCATCATATAAATAAAGGTGATTCCAGCCGTCGCGTTCAGATGACCAGATAATTTCTTTTCCGTCGTTAACATCATAGCGGTATTTTTTTCCGCTGTAGCTGAAAAACGTTTTTACTTCTTCGTTAACTAACTCTTTTACGCTTCCATTTGTACCATTTACTTCTACAATGCTATATTTTTGATGTCCGCGTTGGTTGTATTCAAACGTAAATGCTCTACTGTCTTTTCGCCAGTCCAATCTGCTTAAACTATATTGCGATTGAATTTTAGATGCATCAACCGGAACCTGTTTTTTGCTATCAATTAAAAAAAGCGATGGCTGCATCTGTGGCAAGGCGTCTCCGGGTTTTAGGTAATTTCTAGATTGCAGAATTGGCTGTAATTGCGTTGTGGGCGATGATTCAATCAGATAAATTAAATGCGGTTTATTCGGACGAACCTTATTTGTGGCTAGTTTTTTCGCGTCTGGCGACCATGAAACGCTTGAGCTGTAATACTCGCCTTCAGAGCCGTCAAAGCTTAATTGTTGCTCTTTGTTGTCATCGCCAACAATAAAAACATTATAGTTTTTTATAAATGCTGTCCATTTGCCATCTGGCGATTTGGTTCTCCTGTCATTTTGGTCTGCCGGTCTATCGCCCCAATAACCACCATTCGTACGTTGCTGATTCGAATTACTTATTTCTGAAATTTTAGCAGAAGAAACATCATAAGCCCATAATCTATTATCGTAGTTAAATCTAAAATTCGTTCCATCATCATTAAATGTAACGCCATAAATGGGTAGTTTGTAAGCTGTAATTTCTTTTTTCGCAAGTGCAGAAAGAGCTACAGCAAATTGTTGCTGATCAAAAGCCGGACGTTTGGTGAAATTATTGGAGTTAACCAAGGTGTATTCCGTTCCACGTTCGGTTAACATGCTATAGAAAAATTCTTTTTTCCCATCAAGCCATTTGAAACCATTTGGCGAATAATATATTTTATTCTGCATGGAAGCATTAAAAGCTTCCGCTCGCTTGTAATCTTCAATTTTTCCTTGCGCAAAGGCAGTAATATTTAGCTGTAAAAGAGCAACGGCTAATAACGATTTGTAAAATGTTCGGTTTCTTAACATTGTAAATTAACTTTGAATAATAGCTTGCTTAAGGTAGAGGTAAATGTGCTAGAATAATTTCCAAAAATTAACCAATCGTTGCCAAAATTTTAACCTGTGCCATACCATTGGTAACATAAATTGCCTAAAAACTTAACAAAAGCAAGGCGCTAAAAAACTAGGTGAAAATTTATTGGTATTTTTCACCGATAAATTAAGGTTGCTTACCGAAATTTATCAAACGATAGACCCGGTAATGTTGGCTAAACTAAATGTTCGCCATACATTTGAATCAACAAAACAATTAAACAATGGAAAACACAAATCATAAAGGTTTAGCAAACAGTTCGAGCAAGGTTTGGGCAGGAGCTATCATTATCGCAGTAGGAGCATTACTATTATTCAGAAATTTCGGTATTAGCATGCCAAGCTACATTTTTCACTGGAGCAATATTTTAATCCTTATCGGATTATTTATCGGCATCAAACACAATTTCAGAAATGGAGCAGGTATGGTATTAATTATAATTGGAGGGTTTTTTACTTTGCAGGAAGCTTTGGAAGCTTACATTGATTTTGAGAAAATAGGTTGGCCAATTCTAATTATAGTTCTGGGTTTGTTCTTAATTTTTAAACCACGCAATCAATTTAAAAAAGGATGGAAAAATAGGTTTCAGCCAGAAGAAGCACAGTCTTTTCAAGAAACGCCAGATTTTTCCGGAACAAAAAAAAAACGGGATAACGATTTTTTAGATTCTACCAATGTTTTTGGAGGTAGCCATCAAGCGGTATATTCTAAAAATTTTAAAGGTGGAGAAATTACCGCGGTTTTCGGTGGCTGTGATGTTAACCTAACCCAAGCAGATTTTGAAGGAGAAGTTGTATTGGATGTAACTGCCATTTTTGGAGGAGCTAAAATCATTGTTCCCGCTAGTTGGCAGGTAAAGCATGAAGTAACCGCTATCTTCGGAGGCTTGGACGATAAAAGACCGATTATTTTAAATGGTGAAGAAAAAACCAAGGTGTTGGTTGTAAAAGGGATAGCATTGTTTGGTGGGGTAGATATTAGAAGTTATTAGTTCACCGTTTACTAAACCTAAATGTTTTGACAACACCACCATTAACCATCAAACCAATTGCATTAGGGTCGGGCATTGCATTAGCCTGTATAACCCTGGCTTGCGGACTAATTTTATATTTCGAGCTTAATTTTAGCTGGCAAATTGCCCTGGCCGATAGCGTTATTTCTAATGCGTTATTGGCCTTTGGCTGTGTAACCGTTAGCAATATGTTGGGCTATTACCAACCTAAAAACGAGCGTATGCTATTTCTCGTTCTGCTTACCAGCGCATTTACCGTTTTAATTGTTTTTTTAGGTAACTATGGCTTAACTTATCTTTTCGCAAAAGAAAAATCTTACCTCGGCTTTTTAGAATTTTCCCGTTCTTTTAGGGTAATTATTGCATTTTTATGCCTCAATTGGTGCGTATTGGTTAATATATTATGGTATAGGCTAGAGGAACAGGGAGAAACGCAAAAACGCTTATTGTCGGCTCAGAATTTGGCCAAAGAAGCCGAGTTAAATAAACTTAGGCATCAGTTGCAACCACACTTTCTGTTCAATAGTTTAAATTCTGTTTACGCATTAACTATTGTAAATCCCACCGAAGCCGGTACCATGATTACTAAGCTCGCTGCTTTTTTACGCGGTACGCTTAAAAGAGACGATGAAGTTTGGGTAAACGTGGCCGAAGAAATGGAGTACATTCAACTTTATTTAGATATAGAAAAAGTACGTTTTAGCCATCGTTTAAGTATCGATGTAGCAATTGCAGAAGAAACCCTAGACTTGTGTTTACCTGGTACGCTGTTGCAACCAATTGTAGAAAATGCCATTAAATTTGGGCTTTATAACACGCAAACAGCCATTACCATTACCATAAAAGTTAAGTTAGAGCAACAAAATCTGGTTATCTGTGTCGCAAACCCTTACGATCCGGAGATGAAAGCCAGCAAAGGAACAGGTTTTGGTTTATCATCCATAAAACGACGATTATATTTGCTCTTCGGCGATACCAACCTTTTGCAAACAGAAACCCAGAACCAAAATTTGTATATTACTACCCTTAAAATACCTCAAAAAAATGATAAGAACGATACTAATTGATGATGAAGCTTTAGCTAGGGATGTGGTTAAACATTATCTGAAATCGTATCCGGATATAGAAATTGTAGCCGAATGCAGCGACGGATTTGAAGGTTTAAAAGCAATTAACCAACACCAGCCAGATTTTATTTTCTTAGACATACAAATGCCTAAAATTAGTGGTTTTGAAATGCTAGAGTTGGTAGAGAAACATCCTGCGGTTATTTTTACAACCGCTTTCGACGAATATGCTATTAAGGCCTTCGAAGTAAATGCGGTAGATTATTTGCTTAAACCAATAGAGAAATCGCGTTTCGATCAAGCAATGCAGAAGCTGCCGTCAAAATTGGCTAAGGAAGAAAATAGCAATGAACTTTTAGAATCTGCTTCGCTTTCGCCAGCACAGAACAGTCGTATAGTTGTTAAAAATGCAGGAGTGATTAAGATTATTCCTGTCGCCGAACTAAATTACCTAGAAGCTGATGATGATTATGTTAAGCTAAATACCACCGAAGGTAACTTTCATAAAAACAAAACCATGAGCTTTTTCGAGCAAACGCTAGATCCTGCACAGTTTATTCGTATCCACAGATCGTATATTATCAATTTGGCGCAGGTAACTAAAATTGAGCTCAAAGAGAAAGAAAGCTATATTGTTTTGTTAAAAACAGGAATTTGGCTACCAGTAAGTAAAACGGGTTACGTAAAACTTAAAGCAGCTTTGGGCATGTAATTTTTTTTGAAAAGCAAATTTCTCCCAAGATTTAAGTCAGTCCCGCTTTACGCTACAATCTTTTTGCCATGGGCAGTGATACGAGGGTTGTTTGTGCTTCAAAAAGTATTTCCGCTGCAATCGGGTTTAGCTACGTGGTTTTGTGCACAACACTAGCATTTTTAAACCCGATAGGAGTGAGCATGTAGTCTCGACCTTTAGGTTGGGACGAAATAAAACGGATAGCGGGGCAGAACCTGAGCCAAGTATTTACTACATTTGCTTTTCAAAAAAATAGTGGCAACAACCAAAACGTATCCGCAATTAAATTTCTAAAAATAAAAAGATAACACTCTTGCATTTTTAGAAAAATCGCATTATATTTGCACCTCTTATTTAAAAAACTCTAGTTAAGATATTATACAGTTATGAAAAGAACATTCCAACCTTCGCAAAGAAAGAGAAGAAACAAGCATGGCTTCCGCGAAAGAATGGCTACAGCAAACGGTAGAAGAGTATTAGCTTCTCGCCGTGCAAAAGGAAGAAAAAGATTATCAGTTTCTGACGAGCGTCGTCATAAAGCATAATTTTTGATTGCCACCTGTTTTTGGGTGTAAGCAGTCTAATCTGCAGTATTGCAATCAAAAAACATGAACAAATTTTATAAAGAAGAACGGTTATGTAGCAAAAAGTCTTTAGACTTGCTATTTAAAAACGGTTCTTCTTTTTTGTTATATCCCTTTCGGGTAACTTACTCTTTTGTTGCCGAATCCCATAACTATCCGGCTCAGGTTGTTATAAACGTTGCTAAAAAGCGTTACAAACACGCCGTAGATCGTAATCTAATTAAACGCCGAACTCGCGAAGCCTACCGTTTGCAAAAGCAAACACTACTCTATAGTTTTTTAGCAGACAAACCAGAATTATTGCTGTTATCTTTGCAATATGTAGGTAAGCAAAAATATGAATATGCTTTTTTTGAGAAAAAATTAGCACAAGCGTTAAAAAAACTACAAACCTTAATTAATCCTGATGAAAATAATTAAGCTACTTTTTTCTTGGTTGTTTTTGGGTATAATTAGGCTCTACCAAATACTTTTATCGCCTTTGTTGGGCGCAAGTTGCCGATATACACCAACTTGTTCTGCTTATGGCATTGAGGCAATAAAAAAACACGGTCCGTTTTATGGTGGTTGGTTAACGCTAAAAAGGATTGCCAGTTGTCATCCTTGGGGTAAGCATGGCCACGATCCGGTTCCTTAAATGAGTTTAAAGTGATAAGCTGAAAGTATAAAGTTTAAAGATTCAGCTGGAAATCGGAATTTAACTTAACTTTACAAGCTACAATATTAATCGTCTAATGTCAACAATCCTCCAAATCGAAACCGCTACGCCGGTTTGTTCTGTTGCAGTTTCTGTAAATGGAATAACTGTTGCTTTGGTTGAAGAAACTGCGCAAAACATTCATGCTTCTAAGCTTACTTTATTTATAGATGAAGCCATGAAAAAGGCTGGTATTACTTACAAACAGTTGGATGCTATAGCGGTAAGTAAAGGGCCGGGTTCGTATACCGGTTTACGTATAGGTGTTTCTACTGCGAAAGGCTTATGTTTTGCCTTAGATAAACCTCTTATTGCTATTGGAACATTAAAAATGATGGCAAATGGTTTTGTAACAGCGCACCCGAATTATGGTGGTTTAATTTGCCCAATGATCGACGCTCGTAGAATGGAAGTTTTTACAAGTGTTTACGACAATAAATTAAAGGAGATAGAAATTGTAAATGCCAAAATTGTGGATGAAAAGAGCTTTATCTTTGAGCAAGATGCGCATTATGTAACATTTATTGGCGATGGCGCCGAAAAATGCAAGGCGGTGCTAACACATCCAAATGCTCATTTTAATAGTGTTAATTATAATTCTGCAACGCACATGAGTTCGTTGGCCCAAGAGGCTTTTGATGCCGGTAATTATGAAGACGTGGCTTATTTTGAACCTTTTTATTTGAAGGATTTCGTATTTACAACGCCGAAGAAAAAAGCTTAGCAGTTTTTAGAAAAACTCGTAAATACTTCTGAAAAAACCTTTGTGGGTTTTCTCTCCGCCAACGCCTGGCATGGTACTTAAATTCATCGGATGGTTTACGGTTCTTCCAAACTTAATTCCCAGTCCCATGTAAAATGAGCCACCGTTATAGCCTGTGCCCACCGGACCATCTGCATTGTTAATGGTTCGGCCCAGATCTACGGATTTGTTAATATTATCGCTACCTAAAAAGAATTCGAAATTTGGTGTTTTGTACATGGCTTGTACGCCGACCATGAAAATTTGATTTAGGTTATATGCTGGCGTAATACTTGCAGAAAAACTATTGTGGCTGAAAGTATTTACAAAGGCAACATCGCCACCTGGGTAAAACAGGTTTTTGGAAACGATTAACGCTGGCTTGTAAAAGTTAAAGTTTTTTGAAACCATAAAATCTGCCTTTGCATTGGTAAAGGTGTGAAAACGGCTTTCTACGTCTATCTCATTAGCGATATCGGTTATTTCTTCCTTGATCTGGCTATTTGGCTTAGTAGATACATCATAAATGCTCTTTAAGGTATTAATTTGTGCAATATGAGAACGCTTACTCCAACGAATAAAACCTAAATCTTTAACGTTTGCCATTAAAAAGAAACCCGAACGAGATTGGTAGGTAGTTCCTAAACTTATAGCGGCGCCTGGGTTTCTGAAATTTGGAATAAATGTATTTCTATCAATTTCATCTTTTCTTATAAAGCTAGCTTCGTACCTGCCATTTAAACCTATGTCTAAACGGTCGTTAAACGGATCTGCATAAATGTAAGAGTCGTCTATTTTTAAACTGTTATAAGCTATACCGCTCAACAAACTTAATTTCACCCCAAAAGCTAAACGTTTATCCCAATTTTCCCTTATGCTCACACTAAACTGGTGGTAAGACTGTTGGTAGCCATCGTTATTAAAAACATCGTTATAAGGAACTTGAGCAAAACGGCGGTAAGAATCGAGAATGGCTAGGGTTTCATTGGTGTAATCTATATTTGCATCAGAGCGAACTTGCCAAGCAAAACCAATTTCCTGATTGTATTTGTACGAACTAAATATTCTGAACGTTGCCAGGTATACATTTGTATTTTGGTAAAGAGTATTCATAGCACCAGAGCCAATAGGAAGATTGGTGGTGTTAATAATTCCGTCGGTAGTTAGTCTGCGTATTACTTCTGTCGCACTACCGCGGTTAGCGGCGTTAATACCAAAGTTTGGCAATAAAAAATTACTGGCATATTTGCCAGAACTGTCTAAAGTAAAAGCTTTTATTGCCGGATTTTCGAACGAATCGAACAATGATCTGGTGCCAAATTGAGCGTACTGCTGTGCGGATAATAATTTAGATACCAGTACTATACAAGCAAATAAAAGTAGCTTTTTCTTCATGTCTTTTTAACTATCAATTTGTTTTTAAAGTATCTGGAACTAAAATTTTTTCTTCTTTTTTAAAGAGGAGAAGATTGGTAAGGAATTTGCCATTGTCGGCAGCTAATTGATAACTAAAAGCGTTATAATCTTTAAAACCTTTACTGCTTTGATATTGCTTAAAGTAAGGTGCCTTTAAATTTCTGCCAAAAATATCGTTGCTGTTTTTTCTGTTAATGTAAAACAGAATAGTAGAAGAGCTCAAAATCTGATCGTTAAAACTGATAAAATTTTCGTCTTGGCTTAACAATTTGTTGTTTCTGTAGCTATTTAAGAAAACCTGTAAATTACTTGCATTGTTGGCCATTATCAGGTAGTTGTCTATAATGATAAAATATGGCTTCTCAAATTTTTTAAACGGTTGTCCAAAAAAAGAATAGGGTATACCATCTTCCCTAAAAATACGAATATCCAAGTCGTACTCTTCGCTTACATCTAAAAAAGACTGGCTTACTTTTTCGCCATTGCTTAACGCTATCGCACCAAATTTCTCTCCACTGGCTAATTCAAACGTTAGGAGTTGATTTTTAAAATATGTACTGAAAATTTGATTAAGATCTAGTCTATGTTTCTGATCGATACGTTTAATATTCTCCTCAATTTTGCTAAACTCCTTAGTTGAAGTAAAAAGAATGTTAAGATTGTTTTTCCATCTTTTGTAATCGGCTATGCCATAAGCAGTAAAATTAGCTGTTTTTTCTGGAAGGATATTTTGTATGGTTAATTTTTGCTCGGCTTCATCAACAAAAAGCTTATGATAGCTGTTTTGCGCATTAATTTCGGTGCTGCCACTAAATAAAAGTTTGTCTTTGCTAAAGCTGTACGTAAACGTTGCAAAGGCATCTTGTTTATCTAGCACGCTCAATTCTCCGGTTAGGTTAGTAGTTAAAATGTTTTTAAGCACTTGAGGTAAAAGATTAAAATTTACAAAAAGGCTAGCTAACGTATTCTTATTGTAACGACTGTTGTTTTTTACGTAGTTGGTAAAAGGTGTTATATTTTCTGAATTATTTTTTAAAGTTTGATTAATCGCATCAGCTGTGCTACCTAAAACTACTAAAGACTTTTGTATAGATAAGAAGCAAGTTGCACTATCGGCAAAAGTAAGTTGATAAAGGTCGTTAGCTTTATCTACCTTAAGTTTTCTTTTTAAACCGTTGATAACCTGATTTACGTCTACAGCGGATTTTAATTGCGATGTAATTATAAAATCAATCGTATTCTTTTCTCCTGGAAGAAACCCTATATAAACTTTTTGACCGCTGAAAGCATTATTTACATTCGCATCGTTAACTAAGCTGTTTAATGCTTTAAGTTGCTTAGATTTTTCTTCGCCCAAAATATCTGCAAAAATCTCTTGCCCACTTAAAATATCATAAAAACTTTTTTCATTATCGAAGCTAAATACTAATGCAGAGCTACTTGCAACTGCATTTAACGATGAATCGTTAGCGCTAGTTTCGGTATGCAGATTAGAAAAGTACAGATAGGCCATTCCAACCATTCCGACCAATAAAAACACCAGTGTAATGTAAATTCGTTTCATGTGCTGTTACAAATTTAATTTAATTTTGGTATTACAGAGATTATAAGGGCATTTTCTTAATTTAGCGATTGTAAAAGCCGATTTCTCATGAACAAACGTATTATTCTCACTGCTTCTTTTTTTGGTGCCCTTGCAGTAGTTTTGGGTGCATTTGGTGCCCATAGTTTAAAGAATTTAGTAGATGCTTATGCCTTAGATATTTGGCACAAAGGCGTAGAATACCAATTTTATCACGTTTTCGCTTTGTTGTATTTATCAACTTTTGCCAGATATAAGAACAAGCTAATAGGATTTTCATTTCTGTTTTTCACCCTTGGTATATTACTTTTTTCTGGTTCATTATATATTTTAGCGCTGAAAGACATCTTGAATATCACTAATACGAAAATAATTGGCCCAATTACTCCAATAGGAGGATTGTTCTTTATTTTAGGATGGATAAGTTTATTTTTAGCCGCTGTTAAGGATAAATAATGCAGTTTGCAAACACCATAGATTTTGCCGAACGCGAAACTTTTTTCGTAGAAGTTGTGCTACCGCTGTCGCTAGCTATAAATTACACTTATAGGGTTCCATTTGAGTTAAACGACAGAATTGCTATAGGCAAGCGTGTGGTTGTGCAGTTTGGTAAGCACAAAATTTATACTGCGCTGGTAAAAAGTATCGGCAAGCAACCGGCGGAGCTTTACGAAGCAAAATATATTATAGACGTTGTCGATGATTTTCCCGTAATTACCGAAAAGCAGTTTCAGTTTTGGGATTGGATAACCTCTTACTATCTAGCAAATGAAGGCGATGTAATGGCTGCCGCATTGCCAACTGGATTAAAGTTAGCCAGTGAAACCATTTTGGTACTACGTGATGAATTGCCGACCGAACTTGTACTAACCGAGAAAGAAAGTTTAATTGTTGACGTATTGCACAAACAACAACGTATAAGCATCGATAATGTAATAGAACTTTTAGGTCAAAAAACAGTCTATCCGATTGTTAATTCGTTAATTGCAAAAGAAGTAATTTATATTGCAGAAGAGGTTATCGAGAAATACAAACCTTTATTAAAAACTTTCTTAAAATTAAATTCATTTTATAGAGATGAAGAAAATTTAAAGGAGCTATTTTCGGTTTTAGAGCGAGCGCCAAAGCAGTTAGATGCGCTATTGGCTTATTTAAAACTTTCTAAAAATGATGTTTTTGTTGCTAAACAGCAAATTTTAGAAGATAGTGGATGTGGGCAAGGAGCTATAAAGTCTTTAATAGATAAATCAATATTTGAGCAAGAAAAAAGACAGGTAAGCAGGCTAGGCCATGCCGATGATGAGTTTGAAATTAATTTTGAACTTAGCAAAGCTCAGCAAACAGCCTTTGACGAAGTAGACCTTCAATTTAAAGAAAAAGATGTGGTGCTTTTGCATGGAGTAACCGCTTCTGGTAAAACGCAACTTTACATTAAATTAATAGAAAAAGCTATTGAAGATGGTGGCCAGGTTTTATTTCTCTTGCCCGAGATTGCATTAACCACCCAGATTGTTCACAGAATTAAACGTTATTTTGGAGAGAAAATTGGGGTTTACCATTCAAAATTTAATGATAACGAACGTGTAGAAATCTGGAATCGTGTTTTAAACGAAACGTACCAGGTTGTTTTGGGCGCTCGTTCAGCAGTTTTTTTGCCTTTTGCTAATCTTAAGCTAATCGTGGTAGATGAAGAACATGAGTCATCGTACAAACAACACGATCCAGCTCCACGCTACCAAGCTAGAGATGCTTCTATAGTTTTAGCACATTTGCATCAAGCAAAAGTGGTTTTAGGCTCCGCAACACCATCACTAGAAAGCTATTATAACGCCAAAACCAATAAATACGGATTAGTTGAGCTTAACGAACGTTTCGGCGGTGTAGAATTGCCTTTGCAAGAGGTGGTAAGCATAGCTGAAGAAACTAAGCGTAAAAAAATGTCGTCGTATTTTACAAGTGTTTTATTAGATGATATGACAACAGCGCTTGAGAATAATGAGCAGATCATTCTATTTCAAAATAGGCGAGGATATGCTACTATTCTTATTTGCGCCACCTGTGGTTACGCACCAAAATGCGTTAATTGTGATGTTAGTTTAACTTTTCATAAAACAAGTGGTAAACTTCATTGCCATTATTGCGGCTACCACCAAAGTAGTTTAAATATTTGTCCGGCATGCGGATCTGTGCATATAGAACAAAAAGGTTTTGGTACCGAAAGAATCGAAGAAGAGTTAAGTTTACTTTTTCCAGAAGTTAGCATTGCCCGATTGGATTTGGACAGTACACGTACCAAAAATGGTATGCAACAAATCATTGCTGATTTTCAGGACAAGAAAAATCAGATTCTTATTGGCACTCAGATGGTTGCCAAAGGTTTAGATTTTGATAATGTTAGCCTTATTGGTGTAATTAATGCTGATACTTTGTTAAACTATCCCGATTTTAGGGCTTTTGAACGTAGTTATCAATTGCTTTCGCAGGTAGCTGGAAGAGCAGGTAGGCGTGACAAACAAGGAAAGGTTTGTATTCAGGCTTATGATGATAATCATCGCATTATAAAACAAGTAATCGCCAGCGACTACCATCAAATGTATTTGGATGAAATGGCCGAACGCAAGCAGTTTAACTATCCGCCTTTTAGCAGGTTAATCTTTGTAAACGTAAAACATAAAGACGCTAATGTACTTAACGTAGCATCTTTATATTTGGCCAATGCGCTAAAGTCGCAATTAGGTGCAAGGGTTTTAGGCCCTGAGCAACCTTTGGTAGCAAGGATAAGAAACTATTACATCAAGCAAATTATTATTAAGATCGAAAAAAATGCGGCTATACAAAAAGTAAAAATGGTGCTCAAAGACACCATTAAAGACTTTAATTCGCAAAAAGATTTTAAAAGCGTTATTACGCAAATAGATGTAGACCCTAATTAATCTTTACTAACCAAATGTATTTGAATACCAACAGAAACTGGGTTTAATAGAAACTCCCATTTGTTGTATTTAGCAAAAGTTCTGGTGTTTGCAGGATCATGCTGAATAGTTTCCTGACGCTCATAAGAGTAAAAGAAATCCATACTGGTTTCAGCAAAAATAGAAACTTGTTTAACAGGATTAAATTTTAAACCGATTAAAGGAGCAATTACAAAACCATTTTTATCCGTATCCAAAGTATATGGCGTTCTAACGGTTAGTGGATTTGCATTTTGGATTTCGCCAGTAAAATTATTAGATCTAAATCCCAAATCTGCTCCAAAATATGGTTGTACGCGAGCGTAGTTTATATTTTTTTCAAAGCCAATTTTAAAGCTGTAATCGGTTACTTTTCCGTTTGCAGTTTCGCAAGTTTCACATTGGTTGGCAAAAGAAATATCTTTTCGAAGATAATTTCCGCTTATGCGGTAACTAAGTTGGTTGTCGTTAAATTTAATTAACAAGCCGTTTGCGTACGCATCAATATAATCGTTAGCATTTGTTTGATTTAAAATTTTAGGCAACTGTAAACTGCTATAGCCTCTTAAACCAATAGAATAATTGTAATTTCCATCCATTTGTGCAAAGGCAACAGTAGTTAGAAATAAACCAAAAATACTAAGTAATAATTTTTTCATAGGTGTGTTTATTACAATGAGTTCCAAAAGTATAAAATATTTGTATAACCAAAGCAAATTCTTAAACTAACACAACAACCGTAACTATGTAGAAAAAAAATATCAATACAATGTTGATAATTTCTTTAAAGTTGATTTCGTGTCGTTTAGGTTAGTTTAAATTTGAAGGCGATAAATGTAGTCTCTTTATTAAGCTTAAAAAGCTATTTTTGAAACGAAATGGCATATAAGTTTATAGATAATTATCGCGAAAAAGGAGCAAGAAAGAAACTAGTAGCTTTACTTAGAGAGAGGGGGATTTCAGATGAAAGGGTTTTAGGAGCAATTGGCAAAGTTCCCCGTCATTTTTTCTTTGATGAGACTTTTTGGAACCAAGCTTACAAAGACATCGCTTTTCCTATCGGCGATGGACAAACCATTTCGCAACCTTACACAGTAGCCTACCAAACCGAATTATTGCATATACAAAAAGGCGATAAAGTTTTAGAAATTGGTACTGGTTCTGGTTATCAAACTTGCATTTTAATGGAATTGGGAGCCAAGGTTTTTACCATAGAAAGGCAACCTAACATTTTTGCGCATACCATTAAAGTTCTGCCAGGGATGGGTTACAAAGCACATTTCTTTTTGGGCGATGGCTCTAAAGGTATTGAAGAACATGCGCCTTATGCCAAAATTATTGTTACCGCTGGTGCACCTTTCGTACCCGAAATTCTTTTAAAGCAACTAAAAATCGGTGGTATTTTGGTAATCCCTGTTGGTGATGAAAAATCACAGAAAATGATTACCGTTATCCGCGTTAGCGAGAACGATTTTGATAGAATAGAACTCGATACATTTAGGTTTGTTCCTTTAGTAGGCGATCAGGCTTGGTAAGCTAAGCCCGCTTTAGGAGGTTGGGGGTCTAAATCTTCATTGCTCTGTCCATCTCACGCTTGCCTTCTTTTTCCTTAATGCTATCGCGTTTGTCGAACTCTTTTTTACCCTGCGCTAATGCAATTTCTATTTTAGCGTAACCACGTTCATTTGTGAAAATTCTGAGCGGAACGATAGTGTATCCTTTTTCTTCTCCTTTTACCTTAAGTTTTTTTAACTCTCTTTTCTGTAAAAGCAGAGCTCTATCTCTCTTAATATCGTGAAAACGAAAAGAGCTATGGCTGTACTCTGAAATATGTAAATTTCTTACATAAAGATTGCCACCAATAAACATGCAAAAGGCATCGGTCATATTTGCCTTACCTTGTCTTATAGATTTAATTTCTGTACCTAATAACGCCAAACCGGCTACATAGGTATCTAATATATGATAGTCGAAGTATGCTCTCTTATTCTTTATCTGGATTTCGTTTCCCATAGCATGCAAATATCAACATTTCTTAATTAATCCTTAGCTATAATCAAAAAAACAGATTTTATTATTTCTCAAAAACTGAAGTTTATAAATCAACGTAAATAATCTATCTAAATATTTTTTTAGATGAATCTAAATTTATAGTTTTGCTTAACTAATTTTATTTTAATGCGTGTTCTAATTCTATTGTCGTTCGTTTTATTTTCTGGTTACCTTAATGCACAAGAAATTGTAATAAATGGTGTTGTAAAAAGCAAAGCTGATGTTTTGCCAAATGCTTCCGTACAAAATTCCGATACCAAAGCCACCACTGTAAGCGATAGTTTAGGCAGGTTTAGTTTTAAGATCAATAACCAAAAATCACTTAGTTTAAAGGTAAGTGCTGTAGGTTATCGCACTTTTGTGCAAAAAATAACTTTAAATAAAGATTCTGTTTTTCAGATAATTACCTTGGAAGATTTAGATGAAAAATTGAACGAGGTTGTAATTACAGGGACACAGAAAGAGGTTAATAGGTTAGAAAGCCCAGTTCCGGTAGAGATTTATACGGCCAAGTTTTTTCAGAAAAATCCGACACCAAGCATTTTTGATGCTTTGCAAAATATAAATGGCGTTCGTCCTCAGCTCAATTGCAACATCTGCAATACAGGTGATATTCATATTAACGGTTTAGAAGGTCCGTACACAATGGTGATGATAGACGGAATGCCGATAGTGAGTAGTCTTTCTACCGTTTATGGTTTGTCTGGCATACCAAATGCCTTGGTCGAAAGAATCGAGATTGTTAAAGGTCCCGCATCATCATTATATGGTAGCGAAGCGGTAGGAGGATTGATAAACATTATAACCAAAGATGTAAGCAAAGCTTCTCGCCTAAGTGCTGATTTTATGACTACGAGTTATTTGGAACATAATTTAGATTTAGGATTTAAGACTAAAATCCATCCCAATGTTAATGTGTTAACCGGCATAAATTATTTTAAATACGGCAACAAAGTTGATGACAATAAAGATGGCTTTACCGATGTTACTTTGCAAGATCGGATTTCGGTATTTCAGAAATGGAATTTTAACAGAAAGCAAAATCGAGTAGCTTCTTTAGCCGGAAGGTTTTTGTACGAAGATAGGTGGGGAGGCGAGATGAACTGGAGTAAACAATACCGAGGTGGGGACGAAGTTTATGGCGAAAGCATTTACACAAAGCGTTTTGAGCTGTTAGGTAATTATCAATTACCTGTTAAAGAGAAAATGTTCTTTTCATTCTCGTTAACCAATCATAATCAGGACAGCAGATATGGAACAACTTCTTACATCGCTCAGCAAAACATTGCTTTTTCTCAGTTAACCTGGGATAAAAAAATCAATAACCACGATTTACTTTTTGGTACTGCTTTTCGTTATACTTTTTACGACGATAATACTCCAGCTACGCTCGGTTTAAACGGCAGAAACAATCCTGAAAATACTTTTTTGCCTGGTTTATTTGTGCAAGATGAGATTAAAATTGCCGACAAGCAATCATTGTTGCTGGGGTTGCGATATGACTATAATTCTAATCACGGTAGTATTTTTACACCTCGTTTTGCTTACAAAGTTAATTTTGACGAGAATACAATTATAAGACTAAATGCAGGAACGGGTTTTAGGGTGGTGAACGTGTTTACCGAAGACCACGCCGCTTTAACCGGAGCCCGAGAGGTTTTTATAGCAAACAACCTAAAGCCAGAGAAAACATATAACGTAAATTTAAATTTTCTGAAAAAGATTTACGATACGCATTCAAACTCTCTTACAGTAGATTTATCGGCTTTCTATACGCATTTTAATAACCGAATTGTAGCAGATTACGAAAGTAACATCAACCAAATTAGGTACGAGAACTTAAATGGCTATGCAGTTAGCAAAGGTTTGACTGCTAATTTAGATCTGGTGTTGAATTTCGGTTTAAAATTAAATGCAGGCGTTACACTACAAGACGTAGGTTTAATTGAAGATGGATTAAAGACGCAACAAATTCTAACGGAAAAATGGATGGGAACTTGGTCGGTTTCTTATCTTATAAACGCTTTAAATTTGGGCATCGATTATACAGGCAACATCTACGGGTCGATGCGTTTGCCTTTGTTGGGAGATTTAGATCCGCGACAACCAACTTCTCCGATTTGGAGCTTGCAGAATATTCAATTTGTATATAGGGGATTTAAAAATTTGGAAGTATACGGTGGCGTTAAAAACCTACTCAATTTTAAGCCAACCAAAAATAATCCGTTTATCATCGCCCGTTCTAACGATCCATTTGATAAAGAAGTAGCATTTGATGCTGGAGGAAATCCACTTGCTACTCCAAATAATCCATATGGTTTAACATTTGATCCGAGTTATGTGTATGCACCAAACCAAGGTATTAGAGGTTTTTTCGGCATAAGATATAATTTAAGGTAAATATAATTAGGTTTACAAATCCTGCGATAGGGCTTCCAGATTACAAATTATCGAAAAAGTCTTCACTATAAATTTCTTCTCCATGATAACCCTCCTCCCAAAACCATATTCTCCCTTCAAAGTTTAAGGCTTTTAGTAACCAATTTTTTCTACTTTCTCGGTGATTTTCTTCTATAGCTTTAAAGATGGCTTTTGAAGTGAACTTTTTAAAATCTCTAATTATATCACTCAAATTATCATTTTTTGCACTTACTATAAAGTGGCAATGGTTACTCATAATAACCCAGGCATATATTTCTAATCCTTTTTCTTTCTGACAATGAGTTAGACTATCTAATAAAATTTCAATATAAATTGGTCGGGTAAAAACATCTACCCATTGATGAACAGTAAACGTTACAAAGTGTACTGCGCCTTGATCTTTAATATGGTAAGCAAAACCCATATTTAAATTTATTTAATTAGGATTACAAATCCTACGATAGCGCTTGCAAATCTGGAAGAGTATAAGATTTTTTGGTTTAAGGTATAATTTTAAGGTAATGAGGAATTAGGATTACAAATCCTACGATAGGGCATCCAGATTGCAAATCTGGAAGAGCGTTAACAGTTGTGCTCTTGTGCTCTTCGCGATTTGTAATCGCGAAGTTCTTATCGGCGGATTTTTAATCCGCATATTAAAACTCGGTATATAACAATTCCTACCTCACAATTAAAACCGGAATTTCCACTTTATGCCTAACCGCATCTACGGTAGTACCAAAAATAATATCCTTAATTCCTTTGTGACCATGGGCGCCCATCACCAATAGCTCAATTTCATTTCGGTTACTAATGTCGGCAATTGCTTTAGCAGTGCCCCCAAAACCAATGTGTGCGCTAGCCTCATAACCCAATTCCATTAAATTAAGTCTGTATTTTTCTAAGTTTTCGGTGTCGGCTTGGGTTTCGTGATCCATTGCTTTTGTGCCATGATAACGAGCTACAGCTGTTTCTACAACATGAATCAAATAATAGTGCGCATCTTTTCCACCTTGAATCAAGGCATGTCTAATAGTATTTCTATCATTTTCAGAGAAATCTACCGTAATGCCAATTTTGGTATAGTTAATCTTTTTAATCTCGCCTATGGCTAGTGCGTTGCCATGTGGCACATTTCCATCCCTTAATTTTTTGCCCAAAAGTGGATAAACGAAAATATACACAAGCAGTAAGGCTATTAAAATGGCAATAGGGATAACGATGGCGTAAATATACCAACCGTCTGCTTCGGCAATCCAGCCATTTATCTCTTCAACTACTAACTTAATGTTTAAGCTTACAATAACTACCGCACTCATCCACGCTAAAACCTTTACCCAAGTTTTTATGGTAAAATCCTTCATCTCTTTTTTATCGGATGTAAGATGTATAAGCGGAATAATTGCAAAGCCTAATTGTAAACTTAGTACCACCTGACTTAAAATCAATAAGCCGCCAAGTGCATCATCGCCAAAAAATAATATGGTGCAAAATGCAGGTATAATTGCCAATAGCCTAGTAATTAATCTCCTTAGCCAAGGTTGTATTCTTAGGTTTAGGTGGCCTTCCATAATAATCTGACCAGCTAAGGTACCAGTAACGGTAGAGCTTTGTCCGGCAGCAATAAGAGCTATTGCAAAAAGTGCAGGTGCAATTGGGCCGAATATATTATCCAGCAAACGATGGGCATCTTGAATTTCGGCAACTTCGTGAAAGCCATTTTTAAAGAAGGCAGCCGCCGCTAAGATTAAAATGGCAGCATTTACAAAAAAAGCAAGATTTAAGGCAACTGCAGTATCAATAAAGTTAAACTTTATAGCTTCCTTTATGCCCTTTTTATCACGCTCAAACTTTCTGGTTTGTACCAGAGAGGAGTGGAGGTATAAGTTGTGTGGCATTACCGTAGCACCAATAATACCGATAGCGATATACAAAGCCTCACCCGAAAGTAGGCTTGGTTCTAGTCCTTTTACAATTTCACCCACAGAAGGCTCGACAATAAACATCTCCACCAAAAATGAAAGGCCAACAATAAATACCATGGAAACAATAAATGCTTCCATTTTACGCATGCCTTTATTTAATAAGAATAGGAGGAGGATGGTATCAAATATGGTAATGGAAATGCCCCATATTAACGGTAAGCCAAACAATAAGTTCAAACCGATAGCCATTCCAATAATCTCGGCCAGATCGCAGGCAATAATTGCGGTTTGTGCTAAAATAAACAGCGGAAAGTTAACCCATTTCGGATACGCATTTCTTGAAGCTTGAGCTAAATCAAGCCCCCTAACTATACCCAAACGAGCACTTAACGATTGCAAAAGTAAAGCAATTAAGTTAGACATTAATAGCACCCAAATTAACTGATAGCCAAACTTACTACCGCCGGCAATGTCTGTAGCCCAGTTGCCTGGGTCCATGTAGCCCACACTAACTAAGTAGGCAGGGCCGATGAAAGCTAAAATTCTACGCCAACCTTTACGTTTATCCGTGGCAACGCTGTTATGTACTTCGCTTAACGATTGCTTTTCGCTCATTTGTTTTTGCTAATTAAAAGGTGTTTAGCTACTTCTCTACTCAAATTTAATTTGTTGCCATTGCAAAGAATTTCAACTGATCCATCAAAATCTACAATTTCTATCACCTCAATCTTTTTGCCTAAGGTTAAACCCAATTTTTCTAAATGTTTTAAAAATGCCGATGAGTGCTCACTTACACCGGTAATTGTTCCTTTTTCGCCAGTTGGCAATTTGCTCAGCTTAACAAAAGAGAGGTCGGCAAAGTTTCCATATTTATCAGGTATCGGGTCGCCATGTGGATCAACCTTCGGAAAATCCAAAAATTCGTCCAATCGTTCTGTTAGCAATGTTGATTTAATGTGCTCTAATTCTTCCGCAACATCGTGCACTTCATCCCATTTAAAACCAAGCTTATCTACTAAAAAAACTTCCCAAAGCCTATGTTTTCTAATGATATTTATAGCGGTAGACTTACCGTTTTCGGTTAAATTAACCCCTTGATACTTTACATAGTCGACCAATTCTTTTTCCGCAAGCTTTTTTAACATGTCTGTAACCGATGCAGCTTTAGTTTGCATCTTTTCTGCAATAGCATTTGTTTGCACAGGATTGCTTACAACAGAAAGGTGGTAAATGGTTTTCAGGTAGTTCTCTTCGGTGTACGACTGCATTTTTGGGTGTCTAATAATTAGTTTAGACAAATCTAAAAATAAATTGTAAAATAAATGCCATTTATAATAGGTTTTTGTAGAATAATATTTGGCAAATAGACGTTACTATTCTACCTTTGGCTATCAAACCAATTACCACTATGGCAGCAGAACTAGATAAAATCGATTTTAAAATTCTTAAACTTTTACAGGAAAACGGAAGAATTACCAATTTACTGCTTTCGCAAGAGATCGGACTTTCGCCAGCGCCTACTTTAGAAAGAGTACGAAAACTAGAGATGTCTGGTTTTATTAAAAGTTACCATGCTCTGGTAGATGAAGAGAAATTGGGCTTAGGTATCAAGACATTTATTCAAGTTCAGCTAGACTTCCATAAAAATAATACTATTCAGATATTTTTAGATGAGGTTAACAGCATTAAAGAGGTAACCGAATGTCACCACGTAACGGGTCAGGCAGATTTTCTTTTAAAGGTTTATGTAAATGATATTAAATCGTACGAACGTTTAATTATGGATAAAATCAGTAAGATCTCTGTAGTTAAAACCTTCCAGACGATGATGATTATGTCTACCACCAAGAAAGAGCCAATCGTACCTTTAGAATATTAAGATTATTTATTTATCTTTCTAATTTCATCTTTGTTGTATCGCTTTGCGCTTTTAAGTGCTAAAGCTTAAATTTGCATTTTACAAGAACAAAACCATGTCTCAAGAACAAGAAATAGAACACGTACAGTGTTTAATTATAGGCTCTGGCCCTGCCGGATATACCGCGGCAATTTATGCTGCTCGTGCAGATTTGAAACCAGTAATGTACACCGGAATGGAAATGGGCGGACAATTAACCCAAACCACCGATGTAGATAATTTTCCGGGTTACCCTAACGGGATTATGGGCCCAGAAATGATGGAAGACTTTAGAAAACAAGCCGAGCGTTTTGGTACACAAATCCGTTTCGGTTATGTAAGTTCTGTTG
Organism: Pedobacter namyangjuensis; assembly: GCF_003313325.1. GTDB lineage: Bacteria > Bacteroidota > Bacteroidia > Sphingobacteriales > Sphingobacteriaceae > Pedobacter > Pedobacter namyangjuensis. The sequence continues at coordinate 170,334 of NZ_QMHQ01000005.1, forward strand.
ATTTCACTACGCTTCCGCATAAAGTTGTGGTAGATGAAATTAAAACCATTACCGCCGATACTGTAATTATTGCTACTGGCGCAAAAGCAAAATGGTTAGGTTTGCCGAGCGAGCAAAAATATAATGGTTTTGGAGTATCTGCATGTGCTGTTTGCGATGGCTTTTTCTTTAAAGGACAAGACGTTGCAATTGTTGGCGCTGGAGATACGGCTGCCGAAGAGGCAACCTATTTAGCTAAACTTTGTAAAAAAGTTTACATGTTGGTGCGCAGAGACGAGTTTAGGGCATCTAAAGCAATGGTTCACCGTGTGTTAAATACTCCAAACATCGAAGTAATTTATGATACCGAAGCAACTGAAGTTATAGGTAATGGAAAGAATGTTACCGGCATTAGAACCATAAACCATAAAACACAAGAAGAAAAAACCATCGACGTAGAAGGTTTCTTTGTGGCAATTGGGCATAAACCTAATACGGATATTTTTAAAGGTTGGTTAACGATGGACGAAACTGGTTACTTAAAAACTTTGCCAGGCACATCTAAAACTAATATTGAAGGAGTATTTGCCTGTGGCGATGTTCAAGATCATTATTACCGCCAAGCAATTACGGCTGCGGGTTCTGGCTGTATGGCAGCTTTAGATGCAGAACGTTATTTGGCTGCTAAAAGCGATGAAGTAAAGGTTTTATTCTAAGCCTTTTTATTATAAATAGAAAAGCGCTGTGTTTTACACAGCGCTTTTTTTTGTAGCTAAGAAATAATTCTCAGTCGTCATTGCCAGCTCGATTAGCAATCCTAATGATAGGATAGGTAAGGGAGAAAATCGTTTTTACAAAATGATCGCTGTTTTAAGACTCGCGAAGTTTTTATCAAAATAAATTTTATAAAACCTCGTAAATCTTCACCTAAACCTCAGCCTTTTTACTTAATCAATATCGGCTCACCAAAACCTAAGGCGCTTAATCTTGGCAATTGTGTTTTAGCATCACCTACAAATAACCAAATCATTTTATTTGCATCTAGATATTTCTTAGCTAATGCCTGAATTTCAGCTATGCTCATATTTTTAACGATTTCTTCACGCTCTTTAACATAATCTGCTTTCCATCCGTACTTACTAATATTCTCTAACATATTTAATTTAGATCCCGCAGTTTCAAAAGCCCTTGCATTACTTTTTATTAAGAAGCCTTTGGTTGTTGCTAAATCCTTATCGCTGTAGTTTTTGCCATAGTTCTCTAAAATCTCTTTTACGGCTTGTGCAGATTCTAGCGTAACATTGGTTCTTACGTTACTTGCAATTGTAAAGGGTCCAACATTGTTGGTTCCCGAAAAGCCAGAGTTTATGCCATAGGTATAGCCTTTTCCTTCACGCAATTGCTGGGTAAGCTGTGACGCAAAACCACCACCACCCAGTATATAATTCATAACCGTGACAGGATAATAATCTTTGTCGGTTGCAGCCAATGCCGGGTAACCAAATCTAATTACAGACTGCTTCGCATCTGGAACATCGTAAAAATAGATTTGCGATTTGGTGGGTGCAATGGGCTTAACAAGTGTTGGCGGAGCAACTGTTTTGTTTTTCCAAAGGTTGGCAAGGCTTGCTAAGGAATTGGTAATAGTTGTTTTATTAAGCGAGCCTACTACATGCATACGAGCAATAGAAGGAGATAGGTTTTTACTGTAATATGCTTTAAGGTCGTCGAGCGTGATCTTATTTACACTCTCTAATGTGCCCAAAGTATTTTTAGAGCGAATATTATCTTTACCATACAGTAACTGATTGTAGGTATTTTGGGCAATAGCGCCTGGGTTAGCTTCCTGCTGGCGAATTTGGCTGATTACATTTTGTTTAAGTAGATCAAATTCCTTAACATCCCAACGTGGTTCTAGCAAAATCTCTTGCAGTAATGCTAAAGTTGCGGTGTAATTTCTAGCCAAAGTAGTTACCCTTACACGAATATCTTCGGCACTTGATGAAAAGTTAATGCTTGCGCCCAACTGTTCAATGGCATCTTCCAATTGCTCTGGCGTTTTGTTTTTGGTGCCTTGGGTCATCATTTTGGCCATTAAATTGGCAACTCCAATTTTATTAATGTCTTCCAAAAGCATTCCTCCATCCATCACCAATTCAAATTGTACTAGTGGAACTTCGTTGTTTTCGATCCCATATAACTTTAAGCCATTGTTTAACTGATCGGTCCAAATTGTTGGCGTTTTAATTTCTGGTGTTTTGCCATACGCAGGCTCTTTGCTACGGTCGAAACTAGATGGCGTACGCGTGTAAGTTGCATTGGCAGATGCATCGATGCTTTCTTCGGCACCTTGTACAATCGCTTCTTCCACTACATCGGCTTTGGTAGAACCTTCTAAAGCTAACGCTATTTCCCCTTTGGGTACAAAACTCGTTGCTACATAGTTTTTGTTCTTAATGTATTTCTCGTAAACCCTTTTTACATCTGCGGTAGTTACCGCCAAGGTGCTGTTAATATCTTTTTCGGTAAAGCCCGGGTCGCCGGCAAAAATATTATACTGTGCTAGCTGACTGCCTTTGCCCAATACGCTAGAAAGCGATGAATAAAATCCAGTTTCCAGGCCAGCTTTAATTCTGCTCAAGTCCTTCTCGCTAATGCCTTCTTTTTCAAATTTTGCGAAAGCTTCGCCAACCGCTGCTGCGGCTAAGTCTAAATCCTTTCCGGCAAAAGCACGTACAGATAAATGCATCTGACCAGCCAATTCTGCCGTTATGTTAAACATGCTTACATTCGAAGTAAGCTTTTTATCTTCTACCAGAACATTGTACAAAGGTGCTTTTTTACCTTCAGAAAGGTATTGTGCTAAAACCTGCAGTGCATACGAATCTGGATGGTATTCCTCTACGGTAGGCCAAACCATAGTTAGTTCGGGCAATTTCGCAAAGTTATCCTCGTGATAAACTTTTATCGTTTGTTTAACAATAGCTCGCTGTTTAGGTAGTTCGGGCAAAGCTTCTCCAGGTTTTATCTCATTAAAATATTTCTCCACCCATTTACGGGCTTGTACTTTATCAAAATCGCCAGCCAAAACTAGTGTTACATTATTTGGAACATACCACCTGTTAAAAAATTCCTTAACATCTGCTAGCGTTGCGTTTTGCAAATCTTCTAAAGAACCAATTACTTGCCAGTTGTAAGGATGGTTGGCCGGGTACAACTGCTTGTTAATCACGTAATAGGTATGCCCGTAAGGGTTATTGTCGTAACTCTGGCGTTTTTCGTTTTTTACCACCTGTTTTTCCTTAGCTAAAACCGGATCGGTAACCGTGTTTATAAACCAGCCTAATTTATCGGCCTCTGCCCAAATCATTTTTTCTAATGCATCATTTGGTACGGTTTGCAGGTAGTTTGTTCGGTCTGTATTGGTAGAACCATTTGCGCCAGAACCACCAATCCTGGCCGTCATTTTATCCAAGCCACCTTTACCCAGGTTTTCTGACTCTAAAAAGAGCAAATGCTCAAATAAATGCGCAAAACCAGTTCTTCCAGGTTTTTCCCTAGCCGAGCCCACGTGTGCGGTTAGCGATACTGCTACAACTGGGTCGGAGCGGTCGATGTGAAAAATAACCTGAAGCCCGTTAGCAAGGGTAAACTTCTCGTAGTCTATTTTGAAGCTTGCTTTAGGAGCTGTTTGTTGTGCCGATGCTACAGAAGAAAGAAGCACAAGGGCAGAAAGAAAAATGCGACGCATATACTTAGATTTAGGAGTGTAAGGAGATGATATAAAGCTATTTATTTTTGGCCTAATAACAAAACGAAGTAGCCTACGATGCATTTTTTTTGAAAAGCAAAGCCTGTGGTTCTTTTGTTTTGCTAGCCCCGCCCTCGCTTCAAGCCTCTCCCTGCGGGATTCGGGCTTTCTCGCTAGGGGTCGGGTTTATTGCCCTTAGTGTTGTGAGCACTTAAGTTAAGCGTTGGCGGGGACGCCAACGTTGGAGTGACCCTAGGTTGTCGTATCGCCAACGTTCTAAATAATAACAAAATGGAGTCGTGTTACTGTACTCCATGATAGATTGCTTCGCCTTGCGAAGAGCAAAGCTTGCAAAGACGTAATTATCGTTCAGGCTTAGGATTTATATTATGCGATTTGCCAATAAGCTTGGTAAGTGTAATTAAGTACTCGTGCAATAAATTGTATCGCCTTGCGAAATACGATATTTCCATTTAGAAATTGTAAGACTAACAAACCAACCAACTAAAAAACCAACCAACCAACCTTTATTCGTAAACACAGCGTTACAATTGTCAGATTAACATTTAAAAAAGTAGATTTGAGTTTGAAGATATAAACCACGGTATGAACAGATTTTCTAATATAATTATCTTAACGATTTTAGTTTTTTGCGCTTTAGGCTCTTCGGCAAATAGCGATAGCACTTTTCATGTAAAACAACCCAATTATAAAGTTAGTCCGCTTACCGGGATGACACGTACGCATTGGGTAGAGGCAGCCGAATATTTATTGGATGGGGCATTTAGCTACGTGAATGATTTGGACGATCCGATGAAATTCCCCAAGCAGCATGATAAAACCTATCCAAAAAACGAAAGCCAAGTGCCTACCGAAAAGCTAGAAGGCTTTTGTAGAACGTTATTTGTAGCAGCCCCATTGCTTAGAGAAAAACCAGATTTAGTGTTAAATAAAGTTAAGGTTGCGGATTATTATCGCCACAATTTACTAAACCTAATCGACCCTAAAAGCCCTAGTTTTATTAAACATCGTGGCAACGGTGGCCCCAGCCAAATACTGGTAGAGTTCGGCGCATTGGCTATCTCTTTATCGGTAGTGCCAGAGGTATTGTGGGATCCACTAACTAAAGAACAAAAAGATAAGTTGGCAGCAACCATGCTAAGTTATGGCGATGGGCCAACCGTTGGTTCGAACTGGCGTTTCTTTAACGTATTTGTAATGAGCTTTTTTAAAGATAAAGGTTATCAGGTTAACGAAAAGTTAATGTTGCAATACCTCGATCAGATAATGGGTGCTTACCGAGGTTATGGTTGGTATAATGATTCGCCGGCTTACGATTATTACAGCATGTGGGCATTTCAAATGTACGGACCCGTTTGGGCAGAGCTTTACGGCAATAAATATTATCCGGCTTATGCCAAAAGGTTTATGGCCAATTTAGGAGATATGGTAGGAAATTATCCCTATATGTTTAACAAAGAAGGCCATATGAACATGTGGGGCAGAAGTATTCCATATCGCTTTGCGGCGGTTGCGCCTTTGGCCTTAACAGGATATCTAGACCATAAAAGCGATGTAAACTACGGTTGGATGAGAAGAATAGCGTCTAGCTCGATGCTTGAGTTTTTAGAAAACCCGAATTTTATGGAAGATCGCGTACCAACCTTAGGTTATTTCGGAGCTTTTGAACCTGCAACGCAGATTTATAGCTGCCGAGGCAGTGTGTACTGGTTGGGAAAAGCATTCTTAGCATTATTACTGCCAAAAGACAACGTTTTCTGGACAGCCAAGGAAAATAACGGGGCTTGGGAGAAAGAGCTAAAAACAAATCAGGTTTACAATAAATTTCAGCCAGGTTCCAACTTACTGATAACAAGTTACCCTAACAGTGGTGCATCAGAAATGCGTTCGTGGTGCCACGAAACCGTAGCCGCAGATTGGCAGAAATTTAGAAGTACCGAAAACTACAACAAGTTGGCCTATAACACCGATTTCCCTTGGATGGCAGACGGTAAAAATGGGGAAATTTCGATGAACTACGGTATGCTGAACCAAAAGAAAGAATGGGAAGTTATGCGTCTTTATACCTTTAAAGGTTTTGAGAATGGCATTTACCGTAGAGATGTAGAAATGGAAACGAACGAAAACGTTAAGTTTAAACTAGCGGATATAACCTTGCCAAACGGTATTTTAAGAGTGGATAAAATCATCTCGCCCCTAAAAACCGATTTTACTTTAGGACATTACGCATTAGCTCAACTTGATAAAGAAATAACAAGAAAAACCGTTCGAGTACAAAATAAGGATGCTTATATCCTTAATAATGGCGATTATCAGTTAGCCATGATTTCTTTAAATGGCTGGAAGGATTTAGCATTTACAGCTACCAAAGGTTTACATCCCGTTAGCGAAAACAGTACCTTAATTAGTGCGAAGGATAATTTTGAAGGCGAGAAAATATTTATCACGCTTCAACTTTGGAAAAAGGGTAAAAAAGCTTTTACGGATAAAGAGCTTAGTCCGGTAAAAACGGTAAAAATAGCTGAGGATAAAAATAGTGTTGAGGTGTTTTTTAGCGATGGTTCAACTAAAACAGTTTTATTTTAGAATGGGTAATCTTATACGAAATTGTCTATTTTCTATTTGAACGCCAGATTATTCTACGCGAAAATACTGTAATTGTTGCTAAAATCGTACAATTTGCACATATTTAACTGTAAAGAAAGTTAGATGTACAGGTGTATAATTATAGACGATGAGCCACACGCTATTGAGGGGCTAAAAGGATACGTAGAAACTATAGCAGGTTTAAACTTGGTTAAATGTTATACCGAACCCTTAAACGTTTTAAATGAGATAGATGGATTAGGTAAACTAGACTTGATATTTTTGGATGTAGACATGCCCATGATTAGCGGGATAGAGCTCGCCAGAGAGATTAGAAGCAAAACCGACAGGCTCATATTTACAACGGCACATACCAAGTACGCTTTTGAAGCCTTTGAGGCTAACGCAGATGCATATCTATTAAAACCTTATACTTTAGGGAAATTTGCAATAACTGTACATAAACTGTTGCCAAAGCTAAATGAACAAAAACCGGTAGCCGAACAAGCAGTTGCAGACTTCTTTTTTGTTAAAAGTAAAGAGGATAATCTAAAATTGATTAAGATTAATTTTGCAGATGTAATTGCGGTAGAGAGTAAACAGAACTACATTCTAATTCATACAAGCCATAGAAATATACTTACTTACCTATCACTTACTGAAATGGCTAGAATTTTAGCCAGTAAAACGGAGTTTATGCAGTTGCACAGGAGTTATATCATAAATAGGCAGAAGATTGAGGCGATAGATGGTAATACAATACAGTTAAATAATGGGCTAAAACTGACTGTTGGGGATAATTATAAAATCGCCTTTGAAATATTTGTTAGTGAAAAAATTATCAAAGTAGGGAAGGTTTTCTAATCCCTACTTTGAAAAAAAAATCTAACAAAGAATAGAGGTAGTTGTATTGTTTGTAGTATTGGTTGTAGGGTCCGTCTCTCTTAAATTTTTTGCTTTTGAAGTTTTAACAGATTTGTAAATAAATAGATTTTTTTGGCTGATTTTTAACGTTCTTTGTTTCATAATTTCTAAAATTTTATGAAACTTAGCCTTCGCCTCTATTTACCAGTAAATTATTATATGGGTGGCATTAAATTCTATTCATAAAGAAAGAATATGATTAAAAAAGTCCATGAATGGCTTATTGTTAATAAGGTTCATATCTCAAGTTGGTTACTCTTCTTCGTTTATGAACAAATTGCTGCGGGGCTTATGAATAATAGCTATCCACATCCTATAATTGCCCCCCTTCATTTTTTAATTAATATTCTTTTTTTTTATATTCATTCTGAAATATTACTGCCATTCTGTTTTAAAAAAGGCAAAAAGGCAATTCTGTTTTTTTTGCCATTATTTTTACTTCAGATTAGTACGTACGTCGTAATTCATTTTGGCCTAGACAAAATTTTAATCGCATTAGATTTGATCACACTTCCGAGAGTATATGTACTTAATATGTCAGTGATCATAAGGAATTTGTATCGAGGTATATATTTCTTCGGTTTCTCAACTGGTTATTATTTCTTAAGCACCTATTTGCGTGAACGAAAAAGGGCTCAAGAATTGGAGCAGGATAAGCTTAAGGCAATTATCCAGCACCAGCAAATGCAACAGGAATTAACTAATGCGCAAAATGCTTTTTTAAAGGCGCAGATCAATCCGCATTTTCTTTTTAATACCCTAGATTTTGTTTACCATAATGTAAATAAACACTCGCCTATGGCAGGAGAGGCCGTAGCGAGATTAGCGGAAATGATGCGTTTTGCCATAGCAGCGGGAGAAAGGGAGCAAAACATCAGGCTCGGTGATGAAATAGAGCAGGTAGAAAATCTTATTTTCCTTTACCAAATAAGAAAAAACAACGGACTTGCAATTAGTTTCATTTATCCCGAAGAAGCTTTAGAGCTTAAAATAATCCCTTTGGTATTGCTAACACTGGTAGAAAATGTTTTTAAACACGGCTACTTAACCAGCGATGAAAAAGATCGAGCTGAAATTATATTAGCGATTGATGGGGAGGTTTTACGGATAGAAACCAATAATAGCATTGGTCGACTGCAAACCTTAATGAGCAATAAAACCGGACTGAAAAATGTAGATGAGCGACTTGGGTTTGCCTACGGTAAAAACTATGCCTTTAGCCATGAGGCCAAAGGCAATAAGTTTTCGGTACGGTTAAGTATAGCTATTTCGCTTTTGCAGTATAAGCCTGCTGTTGCAAAACACGCAAAAGATATTGATATAATATAGCTTCGTAAACTCTCTGGTCGATACTAAAGGTTCTGTTTATATGCATATGTATTAAATCTGCCAACAGTCTGGTTTTAGTTTCTGCATTCTCGCAATCCTCTATCAATTTTCCGAAAAGCCTTGCATAGGAGGGCAAGATTTGTATGGGAGTTAAATTAGGCAAAATAGTAAGCTGCTTAAAACTTGCGTTAATTTTTTTAAAACCCTCCTGATCTATATCCAATTCTTTAGCAAAACTGTTTGCCAAATGCTTTGCAAATGTTAGCTGTTCGGTAATGTCATCGAAGGTATTTTGTACGAGCAATTGCATGAGAGCTAAAGTGGCGCCTAATTGCGAAGGCTGGTGAATATACTTTTTAAGGCTTTTTATCACAAATTCGCTATCCGCAGAAAAAAACTGCTCTACTAAATGCATGCGTTTAGGGCCATACCTCTCCATTTCCTTGTAATATGTTTTTAATTGAATATCGTTTACCAAGTTAGATTTAACATCGGTATCTAGTATAGCTCTTAGCAAACGCATAAGGGCAAAGGTTTGTGCCGCATCTTTAAGCTGAAGCCTTAAACGGATATGTGGTTTTGGATCAAAGTAACGAATAAAGAACCAAGCTTTTAATTTCAATTTATGAGGCTTGATAAAACTTTTCCATATGAGTTGCAAGAGCCTATTAGATTGATTTGGATGGGCATAGATTTCAAAATATAGCCATTCGCCACCAGGCGATTCTATTTCGGTTTTTGCTTTGTCTCGGCGTTTGGTTTTTTGATAAACTCTTTCCTCGTGAAAATAACTGGCAATATATTGTGGATGGTATAAGGCGCCATGTTCATCTTTTACCATATCTTTTTCATCGTATAAACCTTCAGTTACATAGAAATCTGAGTTTTGTTGTTGTGCATAAGTCAAAAACATCAGCAGATCTTCCTCTTGCTTTGTGTTAAAGGTTAGGGTCTGATCGGTATCGCCCACCTTAAAAAAACCGATAATGTTATTTTCAAGCAACCATTGTTTTACTTTGTCTATATCCAAGCTTTTTATTCCATTTGCATCAGAAATACGGCTTTTTTTAAAAAGCCACTTGGAAGCCGAAACGATTATGCCTTTATAGCTTACACGTGGGTAAAAATCCAAATCAGGAAACAGTATTGGTAAACTGATGCCAAAATTGCTCCTAATGTTCTGATGTTGAAGATCGCAAAGAAAACGAAACGCCGCTAAATCTGAACGATTATAATTGTACGCCGTGGCGAGCCTAGGTATTAAACGTTTGCCTAATTTTTTGGAGCGGAGGATAACTTCATTGCTGCTAATGCTAACCATGATGTCTTCCAAATCTAATGGTGTGGAGTGCGTTGACCAGGTTAGCAGGGGAAGTTCATAGTTGTAAAGCTGCAACCTGCGATTAACATTATCCACTCGTTGTTCTGCCTGGTAAGCAATGTCAAAAAACAATACGTCCTCGTTAGCTTTTTCCTCGATCGCTACCATAGTTTTGCATAACTGTGCTATCGTATTATCGCCTAGGCTAAAACGCCCTAATAAAGCATTTGCACTGGTTCCCCCGGCGGAATAAATCACAGGGTTACCTTTATAGAGCTCAAACAATACACTAATGGTATTGGGTGTTATTAAAGGTGTATTCGGCGTAACACCAGCAAATTCTTCCAGTAAAATTTCTCGGCCTAGCATCATTTTATTTAGTAAAAAGGAATGCAAATTGCCGTAGCTGATCCGCTTGTTAATAATTGTGCTGCTATTGTTTTTAAGTTCCGAGACCAGTGGGTTCGCATTAAAATCATGTGCCAAATTACCGTAGCCTATCCCTGCTTCAGGATCCAGCGCTAAGGCTAAACAAATTTCCTGCTGATCAAAACGAGCATTAAATTGTTGCTTAAAATGCTCCATGTTTTCATTTGTAGGAGTAGGCCAATTTTTACAGGCAAAATTTAAAAAGGAACTGAGGTGTTGCAATTTGTTTTTGTAAAAACTGCCCTTTTTCAATTTTCGCGAGGCAATGATATAATCATGGCCTACCGATAAAGGTTTGTAATCCAAGCGTTCAAAATAATCCGTACCTGTAATGTTGGGATGTAAGTCGCATAGCAAAAGCTGTAAGGAAATCAATTGATTTAGTAAGGCTATAGTGCTGCTCTCGTTAAAATCAAAGCATGTCTGCATCAATTTTAACAAAGTTTCCTTACTGCTTACATTTCTGCATAAAATTAACAAGGCGGCTAATTCGGGGATACAGGCTACGCTACTAAGCTGGAATTGGCCTTGTTGGTAAACAATATAACGGATTTCATTGTCCAAAAAATAGTAGCTACTGTTGCTTACAAAGTACTTGGCGCTGGATGCAGTAATGTAATTCGCCAAGATCAACTTCTCGCTCCAGTCGGGCAGTACAAAGCTTTCCATTTGCTCATTTAAGATGGGCATTTCTTCGTCATTAGCTAGCGGTAAAACCGTTATGGCTGCAAAAGTGCTATAAGGTGTAGACCTATACTTAGCCCTATTAAAGTATTTCCATAAGGTAAACTGCGCTTTTTCTGTAAACTTGTGCAGTTCGTTTAGGCTTAACTCTTCGAGTAGTGAAAAAAACGATGGTGAAGCTGTTTTTATTTTAGCTTTTAATAGCTCAAAGGAATTTTCCAGTGTTCGGTCTACGCCAAAAGCCGGCGTACGACAGATGATAGTGTCGTGCAGTTGTATTTTCATTTTTTTGATTTTTTATGCTAATTAAGCTTTTAGAATGGATGAGTTTTAGCATGGAAATACATAAGGAATTTTCCAGTGCCTAAAAGATTTCGTCCTCGTTAGTTCGGTGTTCGTCCTCGTTAAGCTATAGTTGGTACTTTCGATTTTTTATTTCTAAGGCTAAAAATTATCCTTGTAGTAGATTGATACAGTTTCCCGTTTAAATCGCTCCTCATTTATGTTGGCATTGGTGTGCTAATAGTCTATCGTTTAAACAAGCCTTGCAGTTAGTGGGGCTTGTTTAAGATAGTTTTAAAAAAAGCTTTTCATTCTAAATCGCTCGTTGAAGATAGGGCATCCTACAAAACAATAATTACGGTTTTCCGTAAAACGGATCGCATTATTTTCAATGGAAATAGGTATATGGAACAAAATTTTATCATTATCCCCTTGTATAGCCCGGTTAGCAAAGCCTATGGAGATGAACCTGTGCCCAAGTTTACCCAGTTAAACCGATGGAATTCTCTCTGGACCCGAACAGTAAGTGATGTAATTGCTTTGACTTTTCCTATTTTACTCGACGGCTTAAAACCACAGTTTTTTCCTGATGGAGAAAAGATTTTTAATTGCCTGTTGCCTTGTGGTAGTATAGTAAGGGCACATGTGTGTTACGATTGCCGTAATTTTTACGTCCATTCATCCAATTTATTAGAAGATTGGTTGTTAAGAAAAGTATTAGACCTAGCGCCAAAAGAACTGTTAACCTATGATAAGTTGAGGGAGGCGGGTGTAGACAGTTTAAAGATAATTAAAGAACAAGAATGCTACCGCATGGCAACGGCAGAATGGAATGCATACGAAAAATTTATCCAAGAAAAACCATTTACTATTTAATCTTAACCGATATTTATAAGTGATTTTAATTGTTTTACAAAGCTAAATTGTTTGCCTTTGGCTAAGTGCAAAACGTAATTTTATTGTATGCATTTGAGTTTACAAACAAAACCCGGGGATGATAGCGGGTCTTGTTTTTGGTAGAGTTTTAGGCACAGCTTTTTGCTACTGTTTCTTTGTCTATACCAGAGTAGTTAGCGAACTCCTCAATCGTTATAAACTGATTTTTCGATTTATTTAATACAATCTTCAAATCCTGCAGTATTTTTTGTGCGTGCCTTAGACTTTTACCGGTTAATAAACTAACATCTTTCGGATAAATGCATACTCTTTTCATGTTTTAGGTGTTGTGCCCGCAACAGATTTGGAGGTGCCATAAGCCTATTTTACCAAGTTGGTGGTTTTTCAAGTTTAGTACTATTACAGTACTTCATCTATACTTGATCCCTACTTGATCTATGCTTCATCTATGAATGTCTATCGGCATAGTAAACTTATCCCTGCCCAAGCGTTGTTTAAAAGAACGGTTATTTATTAGAACTAATTTAAAGTTTTGAGTTTGAGCGTGCAAGTGAAAAAAATGAATGTTTGCGCAGGAAACGAAGTTGTAGTTCTCTATGGGTTGCCGGTTGGCAGTATCAGTTTTGGCTAGAAAGTTTTAGTGAATTATGTGAGTAAAAGTGATTGAAAACGCATACTACGTTATTCGCGACGGGTGGTAAATGGGTTGTTTGCAATTTTGTAAACAAGATGTAAAAAACCATATTATGGCACGTCAGGAAGGAATTATTAAATTAAAAGGACAAATCGGGGATTTAGCCTTTTACAAAACAAAAGATGGGTATCAAGCACGTACAAAGGGTGGGGTTTCGGCAGATAGAATTGCCAATGACCCAAGATACCAGCGCACAAGGGAAAATGGTGCGGAATTTGGGAGGGCCGCGAGAGCTGGGAAGCTTTTTAGAACTGCTTTTAAAACTTTGACCAGCCAATTGGCTGATAAGAAAATCAGCAATCGTTTGTCGAAGCAAATGCTTAAGGTTGTGCAGGCCGACACCATTAACGAAAGAGGCATGCGTATGGTGCTGGATGCGGAAACGGAAATGTTAGCTGGCTTTGAGTTTAATGCTAATGGTATTGTTAGCACCACAGTGAACATGCCATACTCTACAGGTATCGATAGGGCAACCGGTGTAGCGAACATTAATTTCGAAGCATTTAATGCCAGGGATATGGTGGCCTCACCTAGAGGTGCAACGCATTTTAAACTGAGTGCTGCTACTGCAGTTATTGATTTTGAAGAATCTGTTTATGTTTTAAATGTAACAGATAGTGCGGTTCTGCCAGTGACTGAAGTTGCGGTGCCACTTACGAATTTGAGTTGTAATGTAACACCTGCTGCAACAAAACCTATTTTTTTATTGCTGGGCGTTAGTTTTTATCAACGTGTAAATGGTGTTGATTACATTTTGAGCAATGGTGCCTACAACGGTTTAGTGGTTGTTCAAGTAAACGGTTTGTAATGGAAATCTTTTTGACTAGGACTTATTATAAGTCGGGAACTAACGGAAAGATTAGCTATCGTGGGGAGCATGTTTGTGATACCATTGAATTACCTTGGCGGGATAATAAGCGAAATATTAGCTGTATACCTGAGGGTAGGTATTTGTTGATAAAACGTATGCATACCAAACATGGTTTGCAGTTGGCAATTGCCAATGTTGTAAATCGTGAAGGGATTTTAATCCACCCAGCAAATTTCGCTTTGCGGGAACTGCAGGGTTGCATTGCGCCGGTTACCAAATGTACTGGTGAGGGACAAGGTAATTATAGTAGGGTTGCTCTGGAGCGTTTGCAACGATTGGTTTACCCTGTTTTGGAAGCTGGGGAGAAAGTGATTTTAGTGATCAAAAGTGTTGGGTAATCATTCTAAATTAAAATGACATCACACAAGGCTTGCCTCGGCTCATCGCCGCCGAGGGGCTCCTTCTTTTTTCTTGATAAAAAAGAAGCAAAAAATCAAGAAAGAACGATGCTTCGACGCTCGAGGCCGACACGTGGCCCGCCGTTCTTTCTGGCCTGCGCTCTTGGGGCGGTGCAGGATATTCTGTTGGGGGTTGAAGGTTAGGGGTCAAAGGTTTGAACATTTAATGATTGTTTTTTCGCTCTTTGCCGCGGGGCAAGATTCTTTTTCCTTGATGAAAAAGAAACCAAAAAATCAAGAAAGAACGATGCTTCTACGCTCGAGGCCTACGCATGGCCCGCCGTTCTTTCTGGCCTGCGCTCTTGGGGCGGTGCAGGATATTCTGTTGTGGGTTGAAGGTTAGGGGGCAAGGGTTTAAACGTTCAATGATTGTTTTTCCG
>NZ_QMHQ01000006.1 GCF_003313325.1 Pedobacter namyangjuensis
TTGAAATATCAAAAGCAGAAAAGGAGAAATTTGCACATAAGTATGCAGACAGCTTAAAAACGGAATTGACAAAAAAGAAAATCATACCATTTGAACAGAAATAAAAAACTACCGCCAACAAGGTATTGCCAAAATCGGGGCTGAAGTAATTCTATTGAACTTTTTTACTAAATTTAAGCTGTGGTATTTCTATAGAGCTGTGGTGCTAAAAATCCCCGCATTCGGCAATACCCGAAATGTTTTTGCACCCAATTTTGATGCATAATCAAGAATCTTACTAGATTTCTTGATGAACAAGGATTTGCGAAAAAGGTCATAGCGGAACTGACAATCATTAAACCTCTGGTTGGTGTTATCACCAACCATTAAATTTAAATTCGACAACCGAAAGTAACCAATTAGATGGTGATAACAACAACTATAAAAGAAAAATGAAAAACGCCTCTCTAATATCTTTTTTATTTCTTTTAACCATAATCTACTGCTCCTGTAAATTGAATAAAACCATAGTTGGAGATTACTACGCCAGAAATTTCGGAAAATGGTATTTAAAAATCGATTCTAACAACTCTTTTCAATTTATAAGCGAAGATTATAACGCTTTATACGCTAAAAAAGAACTATTTTTTCAAACAAAAGGAGTTTGGTTCAGACGTGGAGACTCTTTATTACTAAACAGTAAACCAAGTAAATCAGGAATGTTAAGGAATAACGTCGAGATACTAGAGAAAATTGCTGAAGAATCGACGTTTATGTTTTTTGATAGTTTCGGAGATACCATTCAATTCAATAACGTTCTCAAAAACCAAGTTCTCTTTGCTGCCAGATTTCACGGCGATTACTCAAAAATTAATGCTAAAGTAGTGAAAGGAGATTTTTTTGAGTTTGACTTTATTAATACTTATCAGCCTTTTACCTTTAAAATCCCAACTAATGAATCCAAGATATACAAGGTTACTCTGGCTAGAAAAGAAAAAAGTGATTACTTTAAAGATTACATTTTTCTAATCAAAAATAAAAAGCTGATAGATCTAGTTCAGAAAAGAGAATATAGAAAGAGTAAGTAGCGGATATATATAAGAAACTTTCATCTCTAAACCCGACAGCGCCAAATAGCCCGGAATGGAGCAAAGCGCAATGAGGACTATAGGCAATGGCGGGACTGCAGCAACTATGAAAAACTGCCATTCGTTTTCAACAAAAAAATCCCTGCTTAGATAAATAAACAGGGATTTATGGTAATCAGTCTAAGAAATCGTTTCTATTTTAAATAATGTAGGCGTGAGCGTGTTGAAGACTTATAAAAGGCACTTCGACAAGCTCAGACTAACAACTGAATAAAAAATTACTTACTCAACTCAGCAAAATATTTGTGAAACAACGGCAACGTTTCTATGCCTTTGTAATAATTAAAAATATCGTATTTCTCGTTTGGCGAATGCAATGCATCGCTGTCTAAACCAAAACCAAAAAGTACAGATTTAATGCCCAGCACATCTTCGAACAAAGCTACAATCGGAATACTGCCTCCGCCACGCGTTGGGATAGCCGTTTTACCGAAACTGTCTTCAATAGCTTTTTCTGCAGCTTTGTAAGCAATACTGTCTGTAGGCGTTACAACCGGTTCGCCACCGTGATGCGGTGTAACCTTAACTTTAACTCCTGCAGGTGCAATGCTCTCGAAATGTTTCGCGAAAATCTCAGAAATCTCTTCAGAACTTTGATTAGGCACCAAACGCATAGATATTTTTGCATTTGCCTTGCTTGGCAATACGGTTTTTGCTCCTTCGCCAATGTACCCGCTCCAAATACCGTTTACCTCTAACGTAGGGCGAGTGCCTGTACGCTCTAAAGTGCTGTAGCCTTTTTCGCCCCAAACGGCATCTATTGCTAAATCTTGTTTGTATTCTTCCTCGTCGTAAGGTGCAGAATTTAAGGCTTTTTTCTCCTCGTCTGTTAATTCTACCACTTTATCGTAAAATGCAGGAATGGTAATGTGGTTGTTTTCGTCGTGCAAAGAAGCGATCATTTTGCAAAGAATTGTTGCCGGGTTTGCTACTGCCCCCCCATAAACGCCAGAGTGCAAATCTCTGTTCGGACCAACAACTTCTACTTCCATATAAGCTAAACCACGTAAACCAGTCTCAATAGATGGGTTTTCCATGCTAATCATCGATGTATCGGAAATTAAAACTACATCAGCTTTTAATCGCTCTGTGTTAGCTTTAACAAAAATACCCAAGTTTGCCGAACCAACTTCCTCCTCGCCTTCAATCATAAACTTAACGTTGCAAGCCAAAGTGTTGGTTTTCATCATCAATTCAAATGCCTTTACGTGCATGTAGAACTGCCCTTTATCGTCGCAAGCGCCACGAGCATAAATTTTACCATCGCGTACGGTTGGCTCAAAAGGTGGCGTTTCCCACAATTCCAACGGATCTGCCGGCTGTACATCGTAGTGTCCGTAAACCAAGACCGTTGGTAAACTTGCATCAATTATTTTCTCGCCATAAACGATGGGATAACCAGCTGTTTCGCAAATTTCAACTTTATCTGCACCCGCATCTTTAAGTTTTTGCGCTACAAAATCGGCTGTTTTTAACACATCGGCTTTATATTTTGGATCGGCACTAACCGATGGAAAACGCAATAACTCAAACAACTCATCTAAAAAGCGTTGTTTGTTATCTTCAACATATTTTTTGATTTCTTGCATAACATTTATATTTTGAACAAATATAGCTTTTTTGATAAAGCCACCTCAAAAACTATAAAGCAAATTAATATAGAGGCTAAAAACATGGTATAATCTTTACACAGAGGCTATATTTATTACCTTAGCAGAAACAAAACCTCGTGATGCAAACATTTACCAACGAAACAATAGATTTAACTCTTTTACCCAAATATGAGGAAGTGGTGCTGGAGAAACCGCATCCAAATTATTGGAAAGTTATTATTATTAACCTGAGTGTTTTTCTGGTTATTTTTGGTGCTTTTGCAACAAGCGTTTTATTTTTAGACGAATCTTTTACAGTTAATAAATGGTATTTAGCGGGCGGTTTTGCAGTGCTAGCCGTTGTACTTTTTACTTTATATCGTGCCAGTTTTAAAAAAAGAGGTTTCGCATTGCGAGAAAAAGACATCATCTATAAACACGGCATTATTGCTGAAACTACTACCATTATTCCGTTAAATAGAATTCAGCACGTGGCATTGGCCGAAGGTGCAGTTTCAAGAATATACGGATTAGCAACGCTGCAGATTTTTACAGCTGGTGGCGCCAGTGGAAATGTAAATATTGCCGGAATTGCGGTAGAGCAGGCTAAAACCATTAAAGAAGCTTTGGTAAAACGCATTGATTTAGTGGAGGAGCAAACGCAGCATGCCTAATTTGGATTTTAGTAAGCCACAACGGCAGTCGGCAGTGGGCATTATTGCTTTAATTGCCCATAGCGCACAAAAAGTAATTAGGGCAACAGCCATACCCATATTTATTTTTATAATTAAAGCCAAGGCAACCGAATTGGCTTACGTGCTACTGGGCGCATTTATTTTACTTGTAATCAGTGCAGTATTTACTTATTTAAGTTATTTAAAGTTTACATTTTTTCTAGATGAAGAAAAGCAGGAATTTATAGTAAACGAAGGGATCTTAAATAGAACTTTACTCGCCATACCGCTAGGGAAAATACAGCAGATTAATATTAACCAATCTTTTTTACAGAAATTGGTTGGCGTACATAGTTTGCAAATAGATACAGCCGGCAATGATGGTAAGGAAGTGAGTATAAAAGCAATTGATCACCAAATTGCATTAGCATTAAAAGAACGTTTATTAAATGGACGTATAATTGCCGAAGCTGCTAAAAATGAAAGTATTGAGGCAGAGAGACCAATTATACCTTTTATAAAAATAAGCACCAGTACTTTAGCAAAAGTTGGCTTAACGTCTCATTACGGCAGCAGTTTAGCATTGCTAGTGGGTTTTACCTACGCGGTTTTCCATAATATAAAAGATCTTTTAAAAGCTTTTGATACCGACAATGGGCAAGTGGAAGCATTAATAGAAAAAGGTTTCAATTTAGCTTCTATAGGTATTTTAGTAATTGCTTTACTGGTAGTTTTGTTGCTGATTAACTTAGTACGAACGTTTATAAAATATTATAACCTTCAAATTAGCAAACACAAAAATTCGCTACTAATTTCTTCTGGTTTATTAGCTACCAAAAACACTTTATTAAGCCCTAAAAAGGTACAACTTACTACCTACAGTCAAAATTATTTTCAGCGAAAGCTGAATATGCTAAATTTAGAATTAAAGCAAACCGAGGTGGGCAACCAACAGGATGGCGAAGAAGTTCGTAGTTCAAATTTGTCTTTACCTGGCTGTAGCAAAGCCGAAAAAGACGCTATATTGGAGCTGATTTTAGGGAAACTTCAGTCAGAGAATTTGTTGCTTAAGCCAAACTTTAGGTTTTTAAACCTGCCTATTTTCTTTAAAGCAGTTTTGCCAGTGGCGATATTTTTTGTCTTGCTTAACTTTTTTAACGAGTTAAAGCCTTACTACCCTTTGGCTATTGCTTATTTCTTTTTGACAGGGTTGATGATTTTTATCAGTTTTAAAAACCATCGTTTAACGGTAAATCAAGATGTAATCATCAAAAAATCTGGCATTTGGGATATTACTAACGAACACTTATTGCCGCACAAAATACAATCCATTTCTACTTTCCAGTATCCTTGGCATAAAAGTGTAGATGTTGGGCATGTAGATTTACACACCGCTGCAGGCGTTGTTCATTTTAAGTTCGGCAATTACACGCAAATTAAACAGCTAGTTAACTATTGGTTGTACCAGGTTGAGAGTGGAGACAAAGATTGGATGTGAAAAACTTAGCGGTTTAAAGTAGAAAAACCATATAAGAAATATAAGTTTCGTGAATTAATATACATCTTATATGGTTAAAATTACAACAGGTATTAAAGCATCATGATACCTTTTATGGTAGCAACTTTTTTATAAACCGCAATTACTTCATCGGCATTCTGCATCTGTTTTTTTACTGTAATAGATACATATTTACCAGTTTTAGATGGTTGTTCTATAAATTTATCATCAGGTAAAGCTGCACGTAATTCTCCTATTTTATCAATTCCGCCTGTTATAATAAATTTGAAATTATAAATACCAGGAAACTGCTCAACGATTTCTAATTTCTCTTTTAAATTAGCGTAGCTATCTTTACTCCCTCCCTCAGGAATATCAGAAAATTCAATGTGTTTATCACTCATAATAATAATATATCAAATTCTATTCCCAGATAAGCAATATGCAATTTTGTCATAATTTTTCTAGTTAGTTGGATTTGGAATATTGCATTGCTATTTTAACCATATAAAAAGTATAAGCTAAAGATAAGTTTTATGGCCATAAATCCGCTTTGGGTTTCCACCTTGATAGATGCACACCCCCTATTAAACTAAACCTTGGCGAAGCGGTTATGGAGCCGATTTTTCTTCGGCGGAATTTGAGCGGAGCAAAGGGCTGAGGTTGCCATAATACCCAGGTTTTGATTTACCCCTAAATCTTTTTAAGGAGACTTTTTAAATCTTCGTTTTGATGATAAAAAAATATAAAATAGGCTAGTTATTTACCAACACCTTTTCATAACCAACACATTATTTCTTATTTTTGAGGTTCAAAAAGACAGGAACGGATTTGGATTATTTAGCAGGATTAAACCCACAACAAAGAGCAGCGGTAGAAAATACACAAGGACCAGTAATGATTGTTGCTGGTGCGGGTTCGGGAAAAACTAGGGTAATTACCTATAGGGTTGCACATTTGATACAAAAAGGCGTTGATCCTTTTAATATTTTGGTGCTTACATTTACCAATAAAGCCAGTAAAGATATGCGTGAGCGTATTAGCAAGGTAATTGGGCCTGAAGCTAAAAATATTTGGATGGGAACATTTCACTCGGTTTTCGCCAAAATTCTGCGTGTTGAAGCAGAGAAAATCGGCTATCCTTCTAACTTTACCATTTACGATACAGACGATAGTAAAAGTTTAATTCGCACGATATTAAGAGAAATGCAGTTGGATGATAAACTGTATGCTGCCAATGTGGTTTACAATCGTATTTCATCAGCGAAAAACAATTTAATTTCTCACACCGAATATTTAGAAAACGACCAATTACAGGCAGAAGATGCCGGCAATAAACGTCCGCTGTTAGGGGTTATTTACGAAACCTATGCTAAACGTTGCTACAAGGCAGGTGCGATGGATTTCGACGATTTGTTATTTAAAACTAACGTTTTGTTAAAAAACCATCCTGATGTATTGAACAAATACCAACATAAGTTTAAGTATTTGATGGTTGATGAGTATCAGGACACCAACTTCTCGCAGTACACGATTGTGAAAAAGCTGGCAGCAGCGCACCAAAACATCTGCGTTGTGGGCGATGATGCACAAAGTATCTACGCTTTCCGTGGGGCTAACATTCAAAACATTTTAAATTTCGAGAGAGATTATCCTGATTTGAAGGTTTACAAATTGGAGCAAAACTATCGTTCTACGCAGAACATTGTAGAGGTTGCCAATAGCATTATTGCCAACAACAAAAATCAGTTAGAAAAAAATGTATTTTCTGACAATGAAAAAGGTGATAGAATTAAGGTTTCTAGAGCTTTTACAGATAATGAGGAAGGTAAATTAGTTGCCGAAGCTATTGTACAAGATAGGCTAAATGCAGGGATAACGTATAAGGATTTTGCAATTCTATACCGTACAAATGCGCAAAGTAGAGCAATGGAGGAAGCTTTAAGAAAGCTAAATGTTCCTTACAAAATCTATGGTGGTTTGTCTTTCTATCAACGTAAAGAGATTAAAGATTTAATTGCTTATTTCCGACTAACTTTTAATCCGGCTGACGAGGAAGCGATAAAACGTGTAATTAATTATCCGAGAAGAGGTTTAGGGGATACGACTTTAGAAAAAATCTCTGTTGCCGCCGATAAACATGATATTACCATGTGGCAGGTAATCTGCAATCCGCATCAGTATTTAGAGGGGCGAATCCCGAATCAGCTTAACGATTTTGCGGTAATGGTACAGAGTTTTGCCGCAGAATCTAAAAAATTAGATGCTTACGATACCGCCTTATTTATTGCGCAACACAGTGGAATTTTAAAGGAATTACATACTGACGATAGCGTGGAAGGCAGAGCCAGATACGAAAACATACAAGAATTACTAAACGGTATTAAGGAGTTTGCCGAGCGAGAGGACATTGAAGATAGAAGTTTAGCTATTTTTATGCAAGACATTGCTTTGCTTACCAACGACGATAAAGACAAGGACAAAGATGCAGATACGGTTTCGCTAATGACCATTCACTCTGCCAAAGGTTTGGAGTTTAAAAACGTATTTATTGTTGGGCTGGAGGAGAATCTTTTCCCATCTCAAATGTCTTTAACTTCTAGAACTGATTTGGAAGAAGAGCGCCGTTTGTTTTATGTGGCAATAACCAGAGCAGAGAAAAAACTAACTATCACCTACGCTACTTCTCGTTATCGTTGGGGTACGCTAACTTCTTGCGAACCAAGTAGATTCATTAATGAAATTAGCCCTGCTTATTTAGAGTTAGAAGTGGTTAAACCTGCAAAAGGAACGTTTAGTAACAATAGTTTTGATAGCGAACGTAAAACTTGGAGCCAGCAAAGAGAAGTTACTGCAAAGCCATCACTTAGTAGCAGTAGCACCGTAATTAGACCGAAAACCACCTCTATGCTACCTAAAGCACACGTTCCTACCCCTGGGTTTGCACCGAATGCAGCTAACGAGTTTCAGAATGGAATGGATGTTGAACATGAAAAATTTGGTTTCGGAAAAATTGTAAACCTTGAAGGTATTTTGCCAGATGTTAAGGCCACTGTTTTCTTTCAGGGTTTAGGCAATAAACAGTTGTTGCTAAAATTTGCGAAGTTGAGGATAGTGAAATAGTATTTATCCGCAAAGACATAAACAGCATAAAGTATTCTTGCGGTCCGCTAAAACTTACTTTTAACCGCAAAGACACTAAGAGCACAAAGTTTATTATTCGTTTGGCCGATGTAATCATCAACCCACTAAAACTTATGTTTAACTGCAAAGAAAGAGAATAAAAATTATTTATGAAAAGTTATGCTCAGTTCGGTTGGGTATACTAAAGCAAGGATAGGCTAACATTCCGATTTCCGTTTTTAGGAGAATGACGAACTTTATAAATAATTTTATATATTTGAACTTTAAGGATTACAGCATTTCGATGAATTCTTAACCAAAACCTTTTCTCTAGAAAATATGCCTTGTTTCTCAAACTCATATTTTTGTTTTGGTTATTTCATAATGCCACCTACAATACCTAATTTTCACCTATAATTTTATCAAATGAGTTTCGACTATAATACTACACGTAGCGACTTAATTTTGGCAGAGTATGGTAGAAATGTACAAAACATGGTTAAGTACATTATCGATTTGCCAACTAAGGAAGAACGTAATAAATATGCCCAAGCGGTAATAGATTTAATGGGATTTCTAAACCCACACCTGCGAGATGTTGCAGATTTTAAGCATAAACTTTGGGATCATTTACACATTATTTCTGATTATAAGATTGATGTAGATAGCCCCTACCCTAAACCAACGCCAGAAGAAGCTAGGTTTAAACCCGCTCACATGGGTTATCCTCAACAAAAAATAACCTACAAACATTACGGAAAAACAGTTGAAAAACTAATTTCCAAAACAATGGAAGAGGAAAATCCAGAACGTAAATCTGCTATGGTACAAGGCATTGCCAACTTTATGAAAATGGCTTACGTACAATGGAATAAAGATAACGTAGCTGACGAAGTAATTATCAAAAACCTTCGCGAACTATCTGGTGGCAATTTGGAGTTAGAAGAAAATGTCAACCTACAAAAAGTAGAGTTCAGACCACAATCTAACAGACAAAACAACAACAATCGCGGCAGAAACAACAACAATAAAGGACGCCAAAACAACAACGGTGGACGCCCACAGCAAAAAAATAATAATCAAAAACAAAGATATTAATCAAATAGACCGTCGTTACAAAGCACAAAGCAATCTCTTTTGAGAATTAATTGGCACATAACTAACGGCGAAGAAATACTTACTAAACATGAATGCATTCGAAATTATAGGTGGTAAAAAATTAAAAGGCGAAATCACGCCTCAAGGTGCTAAAAATGAAGCACTTCAAATTTTATCAGCCGTATTACTTACCGATCAGAAAATAACTATTAGCAACATTCCAGACATCAAGGATGTTAACAAACTTATTGAGCTTTTAGGCGATTTAGGCGTTGCTGTAGAGCGCATTAACAAAGACACTTACACTTTCGAAGCTAAAAATATAAATTTAGAATTTTTCTCTTCTGATGTTTTTAAAGCGAAAGGTGGTGGTTTACGCGGTTCTATCATGATTGTTGGACCACTTTTGGCTCGTTTCGGTAAAGCTGCAATTCCAAAACCAGGTGGCGATAAAATTGGTCGCCGTCGTTTAGACACTCACTTTTTAGGTTTCGAAAAATTAGGTGCAAAATTTGTTTACGATAGCAAAAAAGCATTTTTTAACGTAGACGCTACCAACCTAAAAGGCGCTTACATTTTATTAGATGAAGCTTCGGTAACAGGTACTGCAAACATTGTAATGGCTGCCGTACTTGCTAAAGGAACAACTACAATTTACAACGCTGCCTGCGAACCGTATTTGCAACAGCTTTGCAAAATGCTTAACCGCATGGGCGCAAAAATTTCGGGCATTGGGTCTAACCTTTTAACCATAGAAGGCGTAACCAAACTAGGTGGCACAGAACACAGAATGTTGCCAGATATGATCGAAATTGGCTCTTTCATCGGGTTAGCGGCCATGACAGAGTCTGAAATTACCATTAAAGATGTTTGTTACGACGAGCTAGGTGTTATACCAGAAGTATTTAAAAAACTTGGAATAAAATTAGAACGCAGAGGCGACGATATTTATATCCCTTCTCAAAAACATTACATCATAGATACTTTTATAGATGGCTCTATCCTAACCATTGCCGATTCTCCTTGGCCAGGTTTTACACCAGATTTATTGAGTATTGTATTAGTGGTAGCTACCCAGGCGCAAGGAAACGTACTTATCCACCAAAAAATGTTCGAAAGCCGTTTATTCTTTGTCGATAAGTTAATTGACATGGGTGCGCAAATCATTTTGTGCGATCCGCATAGAGCAACGGTTAATGGTATCGATAAAAAGTACAAATTACGCGGTATCAGCATGACTTCTCCAGATATTCGTGCAGGCGTTTCTTTGTTAATCGCAGCATTATCTGCCGAGGGAACCTCTACCATTTACAATATAGAGCAAATTGAGCGTGGTTACCAAGATATCGACATTCGTTTACGTGCTTTAGGCGCACAAATTAAACGCGTTGAAGGCTCTGGCCCAAGCCATTAATAAACTAAAAGCATAAAGCAAAAGACCAGCTGTGATTTTTCATAGCTGGTCTTTTTATTATAAGTCGTCTGGCTTAGTGCTTTGCCTACCGCAGTTAAGTATTCGAAGCTTTGTTCGAAGCGCAAATACATTACTATTTTTAAAATCAGTCCTACTTTCCGCTATATCCCCGATGAAAAATCGGGGGATGCCGCTTCAATTAGGGCTATAAACTGAGGTTGGTGCTAAATAAGCCCCTCATTTAACAAAAGCATTTGTAAAATAAACCTGATAAAAGCGATAATACACTTTTGAGCAGAGACTTTTCAAAATTTGTTATGGTGAGCGTAATCGAAGCACTGCAAGCGATAGACAAAAGCTTTAATTTATCACTACAGATAGCTTATCCTACTTTCGCATCACTATGTACTTCCGATATTTATCTGAACGAGCTGAGCATGACAATGCTTGAAAAAACCTTGCGTTCTTTATGTCTTAGCGGTTAAAAAATAGCCACATAGTAAAGTCAAATGTTACTATGTGATCTATGTTTCTATATGGCTAAACTTTCTTTCGCGTTAAGATACCCAGTCGAGCTGGGCATAACGAAAGTTCAACTATCCCGAAATAGCTTCAATAATATCGTATTGCGTAATAATCTCGATTTTTCCTTGTTCATCCTCAACCAAAACCGCACTTACATCTTTATTAATCATCGATGAAATTTTATCAATCGAGGTATTTAAATCAACAAAAGGCAAACTTGCAGTCATAATCTCTTTAACCGGACTCGATTTTAATGATGGATTTTCCAAAAGTGAATCCAACACATTACTTTCGGTTACTTTTCCAATAACCATTCCTTGTTGTGTAACAGGCAGCTGAGAAATACTTAAGGTTTTCATGATGTTAATCGCTTCGATAATCGTTTTTTCGCAATCTAACGTCACTACTTCTTGGTTGCTTCGTTTAGCCAAAATAGAACGAGCAGTAAGCTTTTCGTCTTTTAAGAAACCACGTTCACGCAACCAATCTTCGTTGTACATTTTACCCATATAACGACTTCCATGATCATGAAAAATCACTACTACAACATCTTCTGGCTTTAACTTATCCTTCAACTGCAATAGCCCCGCAATTGCCGAACCAGCAGAGTTACCCGCAAAAATGCCTTCTTTACGAGCAATATCTCTAGTCATTAAAGCAGCATCCTTATCAGTTACTTTTTCAAAAAGATCAATTACATCAAAATTTACATTTTGTGGTAAAAAGTCTTCTCCAATACCTTCTGTTATGTAAGGATAAATTTCATCCTTGTCTAAAATACCTGTTTCTTTATATTTTTTAAATACAGAACCATAAGTATCAATTCCCCAAACTTTAATGTTAGGATTTTTCTCTTTTAGATATTTACCGGCTCCAGAAATTGTACCGCCCGTACCTACGCCTACTACTAAGTGCGTAATTTTACCTTCCGTTTGTTCCCAAATTTCAGGACCAGTTTGCTCGTAGTGGGCTTGTGTATTCGCTAAATTATCATACTGATTTGGCTTCCAAGAGTTTGGCACTTCACGCTCTAAACGAGAAGATACCGAATAATAAGAACGCGGATCTTCTGGATCTACGTTGGTTGGGCAAACAATCACCTCTGCACCAAAAGCACGTAAAGCATCAACCTTTTCTTTAGATTGTTTATCGGTTGTTGTAAAAATACATTTGTAGCCTTTAATAATGGCAGCCATTGCCAAACCCATTCCGGTATTTCCAGATGTACCTTCTATAATGGTTCCGCCAGGTTTTAAAACACCTCTTTTCTCAGCGTCTTCTATCATTTTTACCGCCATACGGTCTTTAATAGAATTACCTGGGTTGGTTGTTTCTACTTTAGCCAAAACCGTAGCCGAAATTTCTTTAGTTATATTGTTTAATTTAACCAATGGCGTATTACCAATGGTTTCTAAAATATTGTTATACCACATGCCACAAAAATACGTAATGACAATAAGTATTTTATTATCTAATATGAATTCAAAATTTAATATTAAAAAAATCGAAATAAAATTATTTTATTTCATAAACTACCAATTAAGTATACTTTAATACTACATTATTAGGCAAGCTTATATAATTTTCCGGGAAGAGATACGATTACACCCTGCATTTCGAGCGTGAGCAAAATAATTGCCAGCTTACTTTGCGCAATATTTATACGTAAACTAAGTTCATCTATCCCTAATGCCTCTACCTCCAAAAGGTTATAAATTAATTGTTCGTCCTTACTCAGGTTTAGTGGCATTTTAACCTGCACACTTTCTTTCTTCTCTGCCTCGGCATCCCAACCTAAATAATAAATTAAATCCATTGGGTTGTTAATCAAGCCAGCCCTATTGGTTTTGATTAAGAAATTACAGCCTTCAGAAAATTCATCGTTCGTTCTACCCGGAAATGCGTAAACATCTTTATTATAAGAATTTGCGATTTCGGCAGTGATTAAAGCGCCACCTTTTAAAGACGCTTCTACAACCACCGTTACATCGGCTATGCCAGCAATTATTCTGTTTCGTTTCGGAAAATTTTCCCTATCGGGATTTGTACCCGGTAAAAACTCTGTTAATAACCCGCCATTATGCACCATTTTAAGTGTTAGTTCTTTATGCACCGCTGGGTAAATCCTATCCAATCCGTGCCCTAGAATACCAACCGTCGGGATACCAAAATTTAAACTTTCTTTATGCGCAGCCGCATCTATGCCATGCGCCAATCCGCTGGTAATAACTACATTGTAAGGCTGTAGAACTTCAGCCAATTGTTTGCAAAGCATTTTCCCGTATGCTGTAGCATTACGTGTGCCTACCACACTTACAATTCTACTGTGATTTAAGTCGGCAGTGCCTTTATAATATAGCAATAGCGGTGCATCAAAACAATTTCTAAGACGTTTAGGATAATTATCATCGCCATAAAAAAACACATCTATTTTATGTTTTTCTATAAAAGCCAAGTGTTTTTCCGCTTCCGCGATAGCATTATTTTGCAGAATAGCATTCGCACGAGCTTCGCCAATGCCATCGAGCTTTAATATCTGATGTTTTTTCGCCTCGAAAACAGCTTCAGCACTACCAAAGTGAATGAGAAGGTTTTTTGCATACATTGGCCCTACTCCTTTTATTAAACTCAGCGCTATTTTGTGTACTAAACTCATCAAATCTAAACTAGATAATTTAGTTAATAAGTCAAAATTAATTTTATTATACTGAATATCAGTTATTTAAAATCAAACTACAAAAATAGTTTGATAACTATAAAAATAGTAGTAACTTTAAATTAACACATTCGAAAATTATATAATGAGAGAATTAACAAAAGCAGAAGAACAGGTGATGCTAATTTTATGGGAGATGAAAGAAGGCTTAGTAAAAGAGGTGATCGAAAAAATGGAACCGCCAAAGCCAGCTTACAATACTGTGTCTACCGTAATTAGGGTGTTGGAGGGTAAAGGATTTATAGATCATAAAGCCGTTGGCAATACGCATGTTTATTTCCCACTAATAACCGAGGCAGAATATAAACACTTTGCTTTTGATAAAGTGATGAACAATTACTTCGAAAACAATTACCAAAGTTTGGTTTCCTTTCTGGTAAAGGAGAAAAACATGGATATGAACGAATTAGATGAGCTAATTGCATTGGCCGAGAAACTTAAAGAAACGAAATAATGGAATGGTTATATTACTTATTGGAAGCAAACCTGTATTTGTTGGCATTTTACGCGTTTTATCGCGTCGCTTTGCAACATCAGACTTTTTACAGCAACAATCGTTTTTACTTGTTAGCGAGTAGCATAACCGCTTTTGCAATTCCCTTAACACAACTAGGTTTTTTGAAACCAGCACCTATTGTTTATCAAATGGACGTTATACAAGATTACCCAATTGAACAAACTATAGACTACGCAGCGATTATTTATTCTATTTACATTATAATAGCTCTTGGTTTTACTATTAAACTATCTAACAATCTATTTAAAATCATAAATATCTGGCTTAAAGCGAAAAAAACGAATAACGGTAATATAACGCTTATTGAGTTGAATGACCAATCAACAGCATTCTCTTTTTTTAACCTTTTGTTCATCCATCCGAGTTTGGCTGGCAAACCAACTGTATTAAAACACGAGATGGTTCATATCAAACAGAAGCATAGTTTTGACATCTTATTTTTTGAAATTTTACAGATTATCTGCTGGTTTAATCCGATAATCTATTTTATTAAAAAGGATGTAAAATTACTGCACGAATACATTGCAGACGATGAAAGCACAAGTGTAGAAACTGACAAACATAGCTACGCAATGTTCTTAATCGAAAATTCTTTCGGAACACCAACCACCCCACTTGCAAATCAATTTTTCAATCAATCAATATTAAAAAGGAGAATCAACATGTTAAACAAGAAAAAATCTGGAAGCTGGTCTCAGCTTCGATTAGCACTAGCACTGCCTTTAACAGGAGCAATGCTTTGTGCTTCAACCTTGGCGTTTTCTAAAGATTATGGCTATTTCGACTTGCTTCCGGAGAAAAGCAATGTTGTGCTAAGCCCGCAACAAGAAGTTAAACCCGTAAAAAAAGCAAAATCAGAAAAAGATCAAGTTAAGTTTCCTCCACCTGTTGTAAAGCCTAACGGGAAAAATCTTAAAACTCCACCACCTGTCGAACCACCGCCACCATCTTACAAAACAAAAGAGGATCAAGTAAAATTTCCTCCGCCAATCGTTAAACCTGATGGAAAAAATTTAAAGACGCCGCCACCAGTTGAGCCTCCACCTCCATCTTACAGAACAATGAAAGATCAAGTAAAATTTCCTCCACCAATCGTTAAACCTGATGGAAAAAACTTAAAAACCTCTCCAGCTGTAGAAACTCCACCGGTACCGCAAAAGGAAGATCAAGTTAAGTTTCCGCCACCGATTGTTAAACCGGATAATAAAAAGGTAAATGAAAAAGCAGAAGATGTTACAAAGGTGAGAATTTTAGGAGAAATTGAAAAGCAACAACAGGCAATAAAGGCTAAAGATAAAAGAGTTGCAAATTTCAACCAACAACAGATTATTCGCGATCAGGTTAAAGCTAATCAGGAAAAAATAAAGCAGGAAATTAAGAAAGCAAGGGAGAAATCAAGTGCGGAAAAATTAACTACACTTTACAAAGCTTCTAAATTTCAGGCTTTGTTCTACCCTACTAAAACAACTAAGGGAGAAGTGGGTTGCTAAACCTACTGCGGAATGTAAACCACAAACTTAGTTTCGAAAAACTCTTCCTCAAAATACACTGAAAGCGGATGTAATTCTGCTTTCAGTTTTGATTCTTTAATTTCTTCGGTTAAATCGCCACCTTTTAAATATAATATCCCATTCGGGATTGCATTGATATTTTCCTTTGCAAACTTGCCACGTACCCAAGGATAAAAATCTATTAATCTAGTTACCGCTCTAGAAACCACGAAATTAAACTTTCCAGGTACTTGCTCTGCCCGTAAATGGCTTGCTGTAACATTTGTTAACCCTAATGCGCTTGCAACTTCCGTTACAACTTTTATCTTTTTTCCAATCGAATCTACTAAATGGAAATCTGTTTCCGGAAAAAGAATTGCCAATGGAATACCAGGAAAACCACCACCTGTACCAACATCTAAAACTCTTTCGCCAGCTTTAAAAGAGCAAAACTTAGCTATACCTAACGAATGCAAAATATGCCTTTCGTAAAGTTCTTCTATATCTTTTCTAGAGATAACGTTGATTTGAGCATTCCAAAAACTGTACAACTCAAATAACTTTCCAAACTGCTCAACTTGATTGTCGGTTAGGTTTTTAAAATATTTAAAGATGATATCAGGCTTTACTTCAGACATAAATTATAGCTAATTGGATATTAAAATTATTGGAATAGAGTTTACAAGTAATAACTAAATACGTGATCTGCAAATCTTAAACTTACTTATTTCCATTGAACTTTCTTTACAAAGATAGATAGAAAGGCATTAAAGACTAAGAAAACGAACAAAAACAAGTCTAAAATTGGGAACCAAAAACGTAGCTCGCCATAATTTAAACGTTTTAACAATTTAGGATAAACAAAGCTTCTAACAACTATGCTTAAAATTAGTAGTCCGACTGCAATAAAGTGTGTTGCTGGCAAGCAAATTAAACCTATTGCCAAAACATAAAACAAAAACTGCGTAATAATTTGTAAGCTTAGTATAAACTTATGTTTTGGCTTATAAAGTTTACCAGCACCAAAATGTCTTTTTTTCTGGCGTAGATACGCGAAGAAACTTTCTTTCGGCTCGCTCCAAACATGGGTATCCTTATTAAATCTAATAGCTGTATTGCTTCTGCTTGCATTAGCATTTACAAACAAATCGTCGTCGCCAGAAGGGATATGCATGTGAGCAGCAAAACCTTTGTTTTTAAAAAACAATGCTTTTTCATATGCCATATTTCTACCTACACCCATATAAGGCATACCTTTTAGGGCAAACGACAAATAATTTACTGCAGTAAAAAAAGTTTCGAAACGTATAAGCACATTTACCAAACTGCGCTTTTTAAAATAGGGAGAATAACCTAATAAAATTTTGGTTTCAGGATTTTCCGGTCTTTGCATACCTGCTAACCATAACTTCGATGCTGGTTCACAATCTGCGTCGGTAAAAACCAACCAGTCGTGCTTGGCCGCTTTTATACCCATAGTTACTGCAAATTTCTTGCCTGCAATAAACTTGGCACCTTCTGCTATGGCAACTACTTTTAAGTTACTGTGCTGTTTTTCTAAACTTTCTAAAAAGTCTTCTGTACCATCCCAAGATCTGTCATTTACAACAATCACCTCGAAATCAGGGTATTCCTGTTCAAAAACACTTGGTAAAAAAGTTTGCAAGTTGTTTAACTCGTTTCTTGCGCAAATAATTACACTTATAGGCTGTTGAGCTTGATTTATGCTTTGATCTACCTTAACCGTTGCCAATTTTAAGTGCACGAACAAGCTAAAATAGAGTTGTATGAGAAGACAGATTGTAAGAGCGCCGAGCAGGCTAATTTCTAATAAATTTAATTCCACTGATGGTGTATTTGAAAAGCTAGCAAATCTCTCATTTTTAATCTGTAATACCGATTATTGTTGATAAAAACATCGGGAAAACTATTTTAAAGACACAGATGCTATGTTTTCTACCCCAGCTTGCTTTGCCGTTTGCGCCAATTGCTGTTTTTGTGTAGCCGTTAACTTTCCAGTATTTTTAATTGTTTGTGCTAACATGGCGTTGTTGTACATAAAACTCATCATCCAATCTGTTTTATCTGTGGCAGATAATTTTGCAATTTGAGTTTTAACAGGTCCCTTAGCCATATTTCCCCTTATCGCATTGCGAAGATTAATTACCTTTTGCTTACTCGATTTAGTTTGATGATACATCTCCCAATTCCAAGCTATCCCAGTTGCCAAAATATCGGATATGTAGGTATCTTTTAAACCAAAATCTCTAGATCTTATATTAAACTGATGCATGGTTCTTGAATCAGATAAAAATCGTCTTATTTTTCCCTTATCTACATTTTTATCATTCGCTACCAACTGATTGAATATTTTTTCTTCGAAACCTCTAAAGTTGCTAAAACCAAAATAAATATAATCGGCATTTTCAGCCTTACTAGTTCCTTTATTGGCATTATTGAAAGTATTACTCATAACACTTTGGCTCAAAGCATTAAATCCGTGGCCCATGCCTAAACTTTGCGTAGCACCCGGATCCCATTGCGCCGTAGCGTTTAATCCAACCATCACTAACATCAAAAACAAGGTCTTTTTTAAAAAATTCTCCATAACATTAAATGACTTGACAACATTTTTATAACCGTTTAAAGCAATTTATTGTTTTTACCTAGCTATTAAACGGCATACCTTAGCTATAGATGCGGTAAAATTGTTACTTTTGCATCCTATATGAAATTTAATTTAGAGGCTAACGACCCCCTTTCTAAAGCTAGAGCTGGAACGATTACAACAGCGCATGGCGATATTAAAACACCTATTTTTATGCCGGTTGGTACTGCCGGAACAGTTAAGGCCGTACACCAAAGAGAGCTAAAAGAAGATATAAATGCGCAAATCATTTTGGGTAATACTTATCACCTTTATCTTAGACCCGGTTTAGATATTATTGAGCCAGCTGGCGGCTTGCATAAATTTATTGGATGGGACAAACCGATTTTAACCGATAGCGGTGGTTATCAGGTTTATTCTTTAAGCAAAGTTCGAAAAATTAAGGAAGAAGGTGTTACGTTTAGATCACATATTGATGGCTCTAAACACCTTTTTACCCCAGAATACGCCATGGATATTCAGCGTACCATTGGAGCCGATATTATTATGGCTTTTGACGAATGTACGCCATACCCATGCGACTATAAATATGCAGCCAACTCCATTAACATGACACACCGCTGGTTAAAGCGTTGTTGCCACAGAGTGGATACTACGGAACCAAAATACGGTTTCGAACAAACCCTCTTTCCTATTGTACAGGGATCTGTATATAAAGATTTAAGGGTTAAATCGGCAGAATTTATTGCCTCTATGGAGCGTGAAGGGAATGCTATCGGCGGTTTATCTGTTGGCGAACCTGCCGAAGAAATGTATGGCATGACCGAAGTTGTTTGCGATATTTTACCTAAAAAAAAACCTAGATATTTGATGGGTGTAGGTACGCCAATCAATATTTTAGAAAATATTGCGTTAGGTGTAGATATGTTTGATTGCGTAATGCCGACTAGAAATGCTAGAAATGGGATGTTGTTTACCAAAAACGGCATCATTAATATCACCAATAAAAAATGGGCGAATGATTTCTCTCCTATTGACGCAGACAGCGATTTGTATGCCGACAAAGTTTACAGCAAAGCATATTTGCGCCATTTAATGCATTCTGGAGAAATGTTGGGCGCACAAATAGCTACTTTACACAACCTTCATTTTTATATTTGGTTAGTTGGCGAAGCTAGGGCAAAAATTATTTCTGGCGAATTTTATGCTTGGAAAAATAAAATGGTTGGTATATTAGGTAACAAACTATAAATGAACTTCATAAAAAAGCGTTTAAAAATTATTGATGCCTTTATTATAGGTAAATACTTGGGTACGTTTATGTTCACCTTGGTTTTATTTGTAGTGATAATTGTGATTTTTGATTTATCTGAGAAATTAGACGACTTTTTAAATGCCGATTTAACTTTTTGGCAGGTCATTACTAGATATTACGCCGGCTCTATTCCCTTTTACGTGAATATGCTATCGCCGTTAATTAATTTTATTGCGGTTATATTTTTTACAGCAAAAATGGCCGATCAAACTGAAATTGTTCCGATTTTAAGTGGCGGAGTTAGTTTCAACCGCTTTCTGCGTCCTTATTTCATTTCGGCAACGATAATTTTCTCCGCTAACTTAGCTTCAAACCTTTATGTACTGCCATACACTAATCGCATCAAAAATAAGTTTGAGAATGAGGTAGTTAAGAAAAATGACCCTTTTACGAAGTCTAATATTCACATGAAATTAGACAGCAATACTTATATCTTTATTGATAATTTTGATAACCGTACCAATATTGGCTATAGATTTTCATTAGATAGGTTTAAGGGTGATGTTCTACAGAAAAAATTGATGGCCGAAAACATTGCCTGGGATTCTGTTAAACGGGTTTGGAAAATGAGCAACTATACCGTTAGAACCATAAACGGACTGAAAGAACATATGTTCTATGGCACTACGGCGCAGAAAGACACGGTTTTAGATATGCGGCCTGATGATTTCTCTGCATATGAAAATGTATTCGTTGCCATGAGCGCAAGAGAACTTTCGGACAAGATTAAAAAGGAAAAAATTAGGGGATCAGGGATTATGAACGACCTTCTCTTTGAACAGTATAAAAGATGGTTCCACCCTTTATCTGCTTACATTCTAACATTAATTGGCGTTGCGCTTTCATCTAGAAAAGTGCGTGGCGGCGTGGGTCTACCGTTAGGCGTAGGTATAATTTTGAGCTTTGCCTATATTGTTTTTAATCAGTTCGCTCAAATGTTTTCTACAAAAGGGGGCTTACCACCACTTTTAGCAGTTTTACTACCTACCATATTTTTTGGTTTATTAGGTATATATTTGCTTCGAAGAGCACCTAAATAATGGAACCAGCTATTAAGCACAGCGATACAAAAAACCTTTTCGTACTACATCTTACAGTTTTTGTTTGGGGTTTTACTGGCATTTTAGGTGCGTTAATTTCAATTAACGCCGTACAATTGGTATGGTATCGCGTTGGCATTGCCTCTATCTCTTTATTTGCATACTTCCTTTTTAGCAAAACCGACATTAAAGTTAGCAGGTCAAAATTTATCAAATTTTTTCTTACCGGAGGTGTGGTAGCCATTCATTGGATATTGTTCTTCCATTCTATTAAGGTAGCCAATGTATCGGTAGCGCTAATTTGTTTGTCGTCTGTAACGCTTTTCATAGCCATTTTAGAGCCATTGGTAAAAAAGCAAACTATCTCCAAAGGGGATATTTTTATAGGGTTAGTGATTATTCTAGGCATCTATTTAATTTTCAAATTCGAGTCGAAACACACAACAGGAATCATATTTGGGCTATTATCTGCACTCTCAGCTAGTATTTTCGCCACCATAAATTCTACGTTGGTGCAAAAAACCGATGCAAGCATTATTGGCTTATACGAGCTTACTGGCGCATTTTTCTGGGTAACGCTACTCCGCTTTTTCGATGGCACACTAGCCAACGAAACATTCAGCCTATCCATTAGCGATTGGGGCTATTTAATACTTCTAGGAACAGTTTGTACAGCGCTAGCATACGTGGCTGGTGTAGCTGTAATGCGTACCATCTCGGCATTTAGGGTGGCTCTAATTACGAACCTTGAACCGGTTTACGGTATCATTTTAGCTTTCATTTTGTTGGGCACAAAAGAGCAAATGACTGGTGGTTTTTACCTTGGATCGTTGCTTATTTTAGCAGCTGTTTTCGTTTATCCCATCTATAAAAAACGTCGCTCGAAGAGTTAAATATAACCAACCCGGACGCCACAAGCGTAAATCTTATTGCAATCTTTTGCTTTTACGAAGACCTTTTGCAACCATTATTAAGCAAAATAAGGAATTAAAATTCGAGAAATTTATCGGCAAATTTTGGCAGATACACTGTCGTCGAGACATCGTTTTAAGAAGCTTAAAACCGCTAAGACAAAGTAAAAATCACTGTCTTTAGACTCTCTTTTTTTGATGCTGCAACACTTTAAAAAGACACCAAAATATGAGTGAAATAGTCAATCATTCACATCGTACAAACTGCTAAAACAGACCAAAAACAAGTCCATCATTTTGCCTAAAAACCGTTTCCAGACTACAAGCAAAATCAAAAAAAGCAATCGAAAAAATCTATAGTTTCAAGAGCCAACATCACATAAACGGAACCTAAAAAACGACATTAAAAACGTCAAAACAAGAGGTGAAAAATCAGCACAAAAGCATATTCAAAAGCTCGAAATTCACGATCAAAAACTGACCGTGAAACATATAAAATTTCGTTTAAATTTTTCTCGAAAATCTTTGCAAGATACATCCTAAAATATGCATTTTTTTGCTTAAAATTACGGCAGAAAAAGTTGAGGTTAGTAGAGAAGTATTTGCTTAAAATGCATACAAATTAGAAAAATAGATGTTTTTTTAATGCTTAAAAACAACCTTAATAGTGTAATGTATATAGAAAATATAAACTATATTTAAAAACCGTTAAAAACTATCCTTAGCTATTGAAAAACAAGAATAAAAAGGTGTAGTAGAAAAAAAAATAAGTTTATTTAAAATTTATATAAATTTAAAAATCAACACTTTATTAAACTTTAATTAAACTTAAAAATAAAATAATTAATAAAATTAAAATCGCTAAAAACTAATAATTTTAGCAAACCAAACTAAAACAAAAACTAAAACTTAATAAAATGCTGAAAATCAAAATATTTACAATAATTATATTAAGTTTTATTTCACAAATAGTTTTTGCTCAAATTTTCGACAGTGAACAAAACCCACTTAGTGTAAAATTTAGAAAAATAAGCACAAGTGGCTTTACCATCCTATACCCTACCGAGCTTGAAAAAGAAGCACAGCGAATGGCAAATACACTAGTGAAAATATACCCAGAAATTGCGAAGGATTTAAAGGCTCAAAAAACAACAATTCCAGTGGTACTACAGAACCGTGGAACAACGGCAAATGGCTTCGTTCAACTGGCTCCAAAAAAGGCGCAATTTTACACCACTCCGCCGCAGCAATTTGATAGTCAGGATTGGCTTAACAATTTGGCTGTTCACGAACTTAGGCACGTTGCGCAGTTCGATAAAATTACAGGCGAAAAGGGCAAACCATTTCCGGAAGAAATATACTTTGCCTACATGGGCGCCGCAGTGCCAACTTGGTTCTTCGAAGGTGATGCGGTAAGCATAGAAACTTCGCTAACAAACGCCGGTAGAGGAAGGCAACCATCGTGGGTAATGCCTTTTAGAACTTCGTTACTTAGCGACAAAAATTTCTCCTATTCAAAATCCTATTTCGGATCGCAAAAAGACATCACCCCTGGTTATTACCAACTCGGTTATTTGATGGTTTCTGAAATGCGAAAAAATTTCGGCAACTCCATTTCCGACAGCCTACTTTCAGATATTAACAAAAGACCGCTTAGACTCTATCCATTTTCTAAAAGCCTGAAAAAGTTTACCTCCAAAAATACAAAGCAATTCTATGAGCAAACTTTGGCAACGCTTAAAGCTGAGTGGCAAAAACAAGATGAGCAAAATGAAAGTGAAAATTATGAACCATTAAATCGCTCTGCGAAAATTGCCAGCAATTATTTTTTGCCAACTGAGCTACAAAACGGAAAAATACTCGCTCTTAAACAAACTAAAAGCGAGACGCCGGGGTTCGTCATCATAAATGAAAAGAAAATCGAACAGAGGCTGTTTAAAATCGGTTTTCAGGAACAGCCTTGGTTCAGTTACCATAATGGTGTATTAG
Source organism: Pedobacter namyangjuensis (assembly GCF_003313325.1). GTDB lineage: Bacteria > Bacteroidota > Bacteroidia > Sphingobacteriales > Sphingobacteriaceae > Pedobacter > Pedobacter namyangjuensis. Next base: position 23,638 of record NZ_QMHQ01000006.1, read on the forward strand.
TTTGGGACGAAATAAGATTTGACCCGAGATACAAACAAAGGAGCTACAGCGTAATTTGTAGTTACGATTTCTCAACTGGCAAGAAAAAGCAATTAACCCAAAGAAGCAGGCTCTTCTCTCCTTCCCTATCGGGCGACGGGAAAAAAATTGTGGCAGTGCAAATTGATTTAGGCAACCAATCCAACCTCGTTGTTCTAGATGCGCAAAGCGGAAATATAACAGATACGATTCCAAACACTGAAAATTTGATTCTGCAAACTCCAGCCCTAAATCAAGACGGATCAAAAGTCACTTACATCAGCGTTAGCGAAAAAGGGAGAGCACTTTGGTTGCTAGCGAACGGAATTACAAGAAAATTAATTGATGAGACAAATCAGCAATTAGCCAGACCGATATTCTTTAACGAACAAATAGTTTTTAACGCTCACCTAAGCGGAGTAGATAATATCTACAGCATAAGTATCGTCGACAAAAAAATAATGGCGCTAACGTCAGCAAAATACGGCGCCTTTAATGCGAATATTACAAAAAATGGAAAGTCGATGTTATTCAACAATTTTCACTTAATGGGATACGAAGTTGCAAAAACGGAGATTAAACCTAAAGCTGTTCAAGAAAATCACTTTGTATACTTCGGAAAAAGCGCTGACGAATTAGTTGGAGCGAAAAATATTTTTGTAAACATACCTGACAGCAACTTTGCGAGCCTAAGATACAGCCGATTTTCAAACCTCTTCAATTTCCATAGCATTAGTCCGACTGTTGATGAAAACGACAGATTTGGTCTACAGCTAAAATCAAATGATCTGCTTAACAATTTTGATTTTTTTGCCGGGGCAAATTACCACAGCGATTTACGCCGAATAGAATACAACGCTGGCTTTAACCTTAAAAGTTTTTTCCCGGTTTTTAGCGCAACTTTTCGCAACAGACCAAGGCTTGCCTATTACAACTATCAAAATTCTATTTACGAAGCTAATTGGAGGGAAAACTTTATTGATTTGAAAGCAACTGTGCCGTTAAGCATAAATGCCTACAACCACAATTACAGTTTAGTGGGCGAAATTGGAACTAGTTACACCAAAAGAAATTTTGAAGCCCGCGAAGCGCAGCTTTTTAGTAGCAACTTAAATTTTCCGATGAGTTACAAGCTCGGTTTTAGCCATAGCATTAGAACCGCAGAGCGAGATGTAGCACCACGATGGGCACAATCCTTTAGTTTTAGCTATTACAACCAACCTTTTGATACTAGGCTAAATGGCGACTTATTTGCATTCGGAAGTATTTTTTATTTCCCGGGCGTAGCGAAAAACCACTCTTTAACCGCGAGCTTTAATTACCAAAAAAGTAGCGGAAACTTGCGTTTTAACAATGAAATAAATACCGTTTATGGTTACGGTCAAATTCGGGCAAAAAGCCTTTTGAAAAATACGCTATTGCTAAATTACCGGTTTCCTTTTGCGTTTCCGGATACCGAAATTGCCTCATTGGCTTACATAAAAAATTTAAGGGGAGGATTTTTTAGCCACTATGAAAATATAGGTACCGAAACTAATTTGACAGAACCTAAAACATTTGGCTTTGAATTGCGTAGTAGTATGAACTTGTTGCGCTACCAACCTGTAGTTGATTTAGGAGCGAGGCTTGTTTTTGTAAATAAAGTCTACAATCAAAACCCAATTGTAGAGTTAATTTTTAATTATAGTTTTTAACCATTAAATTGCCTTAAACCGAACAATCTTATGAAAACAAAAACCATCATTATCATCATCCTAACTATGTTGCTTACTATTTTTCTAATGGTAAACAGCGATCCGGTTGATTTCGATTTTCTAATTGGCGCACCAGTTCCTGTTTCAAAACTGTTAGTAATCGGCATTTGTATATTGATAGGCTTTATCCTCGGCTTCTTAGTAGGAAGGCCAAGAAAAACCGTAACGAGTTATGATACTGAGATTGAAAAAGGCTTTCATAACCAGGAGAACAAATCGACTTTAAGTGATGAGGATAGAGACTACATCAGTTAATTAAAAAAAATCGTAAATAAAAAAGCCATCTTTCATATCAGAAAGATGGCTTTTCTATGTCTAATTAGGCTATAATTCCTATTTGTCTATTCTCAAAAATTCGCCTGTCAAACTAAACTTTAACTCTAGGCCGTTAGATAATTGAATTTCCTGATCATTTACGTCCAATTCCCATTCGGTAATTACAGCCGTAGGGTAATTTGCCTTTGAGTATGCCAATAACGAAGCTGGGATAACGCTATCTGGTAATTGGCTGGTGCTTTTTACACTTGTTACAACACCGGCTTCAGTAAATTCCAATTTAACGCCATTTACTAAAACAACTTCGTATTCATTTACCAAATCATCCCTATCTTTCACAATTCTAGCAACTGCAACGCCATTAAAATGCGTGGTTAAATAAGCTTTTGCTGACGCAGAAAGCTCGCTTTCTTGTACTACTGTTTCATCTTTATCACATCCTGTTAAAACAAACGCAAGGGCTAAAGCAAAGCTTAGTTGGATCAATACTCTTTTTAAAGTTTTCATGTGTAATTATTATATTAAAATTTATAGAATTTTGTTAACTATTTTTCCGTTTTTATCCAACACAACATCCTTCTCTAGTTTTTGTTTTTTAAGCTCAACGCGATAAAACACCTGTTTATCGACTTCAAACCAATCAACATCGTCAATGCGGTATCCTTTAAAATTATCGCTTATACTTTTGGAGACAACAACAGGTAAATTCTTTGCCGGTATATCTTTTTTCTGTTTAACAATGGAACCTTTTTTATCCAGCCAAGCTTCGCAATCTGTGGCACCAAGGTTAAAATCCGCATTATACAAATCTCCTTTTAACTCCCATTCAACTTTCGAAGCATTTGGAAAAACTTGTTTGAACGTATTAACAACAACTGAAGGAACTTTATCTGCAGCAATATCTTGCGCAAAAACTAAGGTCGAAAAGAATAAGCCGGTAACAATTAACATTATCTTTTTCATGATATTTAATTTTAATTAAAAATTTATACCACAAAGAAAGTACTCAATACTGAAAAGAAACTGGAAGATTGAATTCAAACAGCTTTTTTAAACAAAATCGTAAAATTGTGCCTGCCTGAATAGGTATAGTTAAGTTGGTAATTGTAAAGGTTGGTAATCGCTTTAACAATGGACAATCCAAGTCCAGTGCTATTTTTATTTTTGCTGTCTTTTTGAAAACGACTAAAGATGCGCTCCTCATTTAAGGGAACGGTTTTACCAGTATTGCTTATAGTCAAACTATATTTTTTTATCGTGATGATGATATTTCCACCCTCATAATTATGGATAACTGCATTTTTAAGCAAGTTTGATATTAGTATTGCAGCCAAATCCTTATTCATTGCGTAATTTAGCTCAGCCTCTTCTATTAGCTCAATTTCAACACCTTTGGTTTCAGCGTAATCGTCGTACTCGTTAATTAGCGATTTTACTAATTGTACAACCGACACAACTTCTACTGCACCGTATTGTCTATTCTCTATCTTTGAAAGTAATAGTAATGATTTGTTGAGCCTAATTAGGCGTTGTAGCGTACTCATAACCTGCCCTATAGCATCTAATTGGTGATTGGTTAAGGTTTCATCTTCCGCAAGCAGTTCAAGCCTATTTAGGCTAATGGCTAAGGGAGTTTGTAACTCGTGCGATGCATTTTCTATAAACTGTTTTTGATAACGATAAGTATTAACAGAGTGCTCAGCCAATACAACTAACGAATCATTTAACTCCCTAAACTCCCGCACTTCGGTTTTGGTTGTTTTAATTCCCTCATCTTTATCTAACCTAAAGGCACGTAGGTTTCTCAATAGCTGATAAAAAGATGTCCATACTTTTCTGATGAGCAAGTTGTTAATTAATAGAACACTGCTAAGAATAGCTACGTATAGCAAAATAAGCCCATAAAGTAAACTTTCAACCAAATCGTCTTCTCCTACTGTTGAAGCCACGATTTTCATCTCGTAATATTTATCATCAATGGTAAAAACAGTAGAAAGCATTCTAAACGGCTCCATCTCTTCGTCGTTCAAAGTCCACATCAAAGTATCTCGGTAGTTATCCCTAAAGCTTAAGCCATGTTTGCCACTTATTTCCTTTATCTGGTAGTTATGTTCAGAAAATCCAGAACGCTCGATAATTCCGGCATCTTTGTTTACCCGTTTAATTACCAACATCTTGTTGTTTTCAAGCCCATCGTCCAAGCTATTTTGTATTTCGCTAATCATCCTAAAATAGAATAATACTGCCCAAACACTTAGCACCAATAACAATGCTATAGACAAATACTTAAGCGTATAATTTATCAGTTTCATAAAATGATAAGCTTGTATCCGATGCCATAAACGGCCTTAACTTCAATTTCCGCAGAATTTTCTTTTAACTTTTTGCGCAGATTTTTAATTTGAGAATAAATGAATTCAAAATCGTCTGCACCGTCTATATTGTCGCCCCAAACTTGCTCGGCCAAGGCTATTTTATTTACCAAACGATTTTTGTTCACAGCCAGGTAACTTAAAATATCAAACTCTTTCCTATTTAACGCCAACTCGACCCCAGCTATCCACACCTGTCTAAAATCCATGTCTATCCTTGTATTTGCTAACTCAATGGTATTTTTTCCGTCCAAAAATTTACGGCGTAAAACAGATTTTATCCTAGCGTTTAGCTCTGCGATATGGAAAGGCTTCACTAAATAATCGTCGGCCCCCATTTCAAGCCCTTTAATTTTATCCTCTACAGAATCTTTAGCCGATATTATTATCACATTATCGGATTTTTTTAATTGCTTTAGCTTAGCGAGTAAATCCAGCCCGTTTCCATCTGGCAACATAATATCCAATAGAACACAATCATACTCGTAAGAAATCAGCTTCTGCAACGCATCTGCATAATTACCTACAGTTTCTACCACAAAAAACTCTTTTTCAAGAGACTCTTTAATCACCTCCAATAAATCGACTTCGTCTTCAACCAGCAGTAGCTTCATATCGCAAATTTGATAATAAAACTGGAAAAATACTGGATTTCATTTGGTTGCATATCGAATTTGCGTTGCGGATTAGTATCTAACAACATAACTAGTTAATATTTCAAAAGCTATTAATCGTTATTATGACATTTATTTATTAATTTTAAGAAACCAGATAAATCATTCATGAACCGATTAGCAATAAAACCAGCTTACTTTGCGATAATATTATTGATAAGCGCCAGTACTAGCTTCGCCCAAACTATTCTCAAAAAAACCGATGTAAGCATAAACTTTAACAAACCAGTTGGCGAAATGTACCCCATGTGGGCTTGGTTTGGCTACGACGAACCAAACTACACATACATGAAAGATGGCAAAAAGCTGTTAACAGAATTGGCTGCACTATCTCCTACCCCTGTATTTGTTAGAGCGCATAGCCTACTTGTTACCGGAGATGGGACTGCCGCTTTAAAATGGGGAAGCACAAATGCCTATACCGAAGATGCCAGCGGAAAACCCATTTACGATTGGAAAATTATCGATAGTATTTTTGACACCTACGTTAAACGAGGAATGAAACCGCTTGCGCAAATAGGTTTTATGCCACAAGCGCTAAGTACGCATCCAGAACCGTATAGACATTATTGGAAACCTGGCGATCCTTACGGTGATATTATGACGGGATGGGCCTATCCACCTAAAGACTATGATAAGTGGAGAGAGTTGGTTTACCAATGGGTAAAACATAGTGTAGAAAGATACGGTAAGGAAGAAGTGGAAAGCTGGTACTGGGAAGTTTGGAACGAACCTAACTATTACTGGAAAGGCACAATGGAAGAGTTTTTTAAAACCTACGACTATGCAGCGGATGGTGTAAAACGTGCTCTTCCTACCGCAAAAATCGGCGGACTAGATATTGCAAGCACTAGAAGTGAAGGTGCGCAAAAATGGATGCATGCTTTTATAAAACACTGTATAAATGGTAAAAACGAGGCAACCGGTAAAACTGGCGCTCCCTTAGATGCATTTCTTTTTCATGCCAAAGGCGAACCACAATTGGTAAAAGGAGTTGTTAGAATGAATATGGGCCCACAGTTAAGAGATATTTCAATGGGGTTTAAGATTGCGGCATCTTACCCGGAAACCAAAAACCTTCCTCTTATTATTGGCGAAAGCGATCCAGAAGGATGTGCAGCTTGTGGAATGGCCACCAATCCGCAAAATGCTTACCGCAACGGCACCATGTACAGCAGCTACACCGCAGCATCATTTGCCCGCAAATATTTACTGGCGGATAAATATGATGTTAATTTCTTAGGCGCAGTTTCTTGGTCGTTCGAGTTTGAAAACCAACCTTGGTTTTATGGTTTTAGAGATTTAGCCACCAATGGCGTTAACAAACCTGTGCTAAATGTTTTTAGAATGTTTGGCAAAATGAGTGGTAAACGAGTAGAGGTGCAGAGCGATAGAATGGTACCATTGGACGAAATAGTGGCAAAAAGCGTACAAGGAGAAAAATCTGAGATTGGCGCATTGGCTTCGATAGATAAGAAAACAGCGGGCGTAATGGTTTGGAACTATCACGATTTAGATGTAGCTGGCGCTGCAGAACCTGTTCAAGTTACGTTAGCGGGCATTCCTGCTAAAAAAGTAACCTTTACACATTATACTATCGATAGCGAGCACAGCAATTCTTACGAAGTTTGGAAGAAAATGGGTTCGCCACAAAACCCAACCGCAACGCAAATTTCAACTTTAGAAAAAGCTGGTCAGCTAGAAACAGTTGGAAAACCTAAAAAACTAGACGTAAAAAATGGAGAGTTGAAAATAGATATCGCTTTGCAAAGACAAGCGGTTTCGCTAATTAAATTAGATTGGTAGTTAAGGGAATTTTATTTCACATACCTTTCGATGAACGATTTTCTGGTAATCATATGCAAATACGCAAAAGGACCAGAAAGTTGTTCTCTTTGTTTCAATTGATAAAGAAAATGGCCTCCTAAATCAATTACTAGCGGACATTTTGCCTCGTACCAAACTTTGTGCGGAAAACGCCAGCAAAATGAATAGTAATACGATGTTAAGGGAATATCTCTTAAAGATGGGTGATGAAAAGTTAGGACCTTCGGTTTTTGCACATTCGCAATAACATCTTCCTTTTTAACCATGGTAAGGTTGGCTTTATGGCAAAACTCAAGCATCGAAAGCCTTGCATCATCTACATCGGGCAAATGTTTAAGGATTTTAAAGCCTTTAAATTTTTTACCATTTATTACCCAAACCAAATTTGGATAAAAACGCTCCCTGCTTTGCAGTTCGGTTAAACTAATCGGCGAATTCTGAAACTCTATGGTTGTGCCACAAGGCGTATGCACGTCTGCTCGGTGATACTCGCCCTGTAGTTTGTTTAAGAAAGTTATCTCCCTAAAACCTACCGGAAATGCCTTTTTCCAATCGCTATGCCAAGGCGTCTCTCCTTTGTAATACGCTGGTATAGCTACATCTATATCGGGTAGGGTTAATTCCATAGATTTTGTAGGTGCAAAATTAAAATTGTTCAAACATTAAATTCATAGAAAATATCAACATTTTGTAAGATTCCCCTTTTGTTAAAGGTGCTAGATAAACCCTCCTTCAGAAATATCCAACTTATTTAATAGCGGAAAATTACAGCTAGCAACATCAGTTAATGCTGTTACAATAATCGCCTGTAGCTGATTCACAATTGATATATAATTTAGACAGCATTTTGACGGGGAAATCTTCGAGCTACTCCATCGCGTTGAGCAAAAAAAGCAGGTAAAAACCTGCTTTTTCGATTATCAAATTCAAAATGTTAAACGCAATTAATTTAAATGCTAACCGTTTAAGGCAGTTTCAATGTCTTTTAAGATATCGTCTATATGTTCTAAACCGATAGATAAACGAATAGAACCTTGTTCAATGCCAACTATGTTACGTTCTTGTTCGGTAAGTTTACTGTGCGTACTTGTTGCCGGATGAGTAGCTATGGAACGTGTATCGGCCAAATTTGCGGAAATAGAAAACATCTTTAAACCATCCATAAAATTTCTTGCGCCTTCAATACCACCTTCAACAACAATAGTTACTATACCACCGCCCTGCTTCATTTGTTTTTTAGCTATTTCGTACTGCGGATGCGATTTTAAGAATGGGTACTTAACCAACTTAATTTTCGGGTGTTTTTCCAGATATTCAGCAACTTTTAAAGCGTTTTCGCAATGGCGATCCATTCTTACAGCTAAAGTCTCTAAACTTTTAGATAGAACCCAGGCGTTAAAAGGTGATAACGATGGTCCGCTATGGCGAGCAAAGTTCATCACTTCAGTAATCAAATCCTTTCTCCCTAAAATAATACCGCCTAATACACGACCTTGACCATCAATATATTTGGTAGCCGAATGGATAGAAATATGCGCACCCAACTTAATAGGCTGTTGTAAATAAGGAGTAGCAAAACAGTTATCCACCACTAATAAAACTTGATGTTTTTTAGCCAAATTGCCTAAAAATTCCAAGTCAATAATATCTATCCCTGGATTTGATGGCGTTTCTACAAAGATGATTTTAGTGTTCGGTTTAATTAAGCCTTCCCAATCTTTCGGTTTATCTAAATCAGCATAATCAAACGTTACACCCCATTTAGAAAAAACATTAGTTAGCAGTTGGTGTGTAGAACCAAAAACCGAGCGACTTGATACCACATGGTCGCCACTTTTTAGAAATGCGCCAAACGTAGTAAAAATCGATGCCATACCAGTTGCCGTTGCAAAACCATCCTCAGCACCTTCTAGCAAACACATTTTCTCAATAAATTCAGATGTGTTTGGATTAGAATAACGGCTATAAACGTTCCCTTCTTTTTCGTTAGCAAAAAGGGCACGCATTTCTTCCGCATCATCAAACTTATAACTTGAGGTAAGGTAAATTGGCGAAGAATGTTCTTTATGGCTACTTCTTTCGGTTTGTGTACGTATGGCTATGGTTTCGAATTTGTTGGACATTTTGAATGTTTTAAATTTTAGGTTGTAAGTTATAAGTTATTAAGAAACGTGGCTACGTAAAACTTAAAACGTATTACTTATTACCATTTATAGTATATGTAAAGTTAATTTTCGCAGAGCGACCAAGAATGTTGGCTACTGAGCAATATTTATCAAAAGTTAAAGCTAAAGCCCGTTCCACTTTCTGTTCATTTAGATTTCCTGATAAGATAAACTGTATATTAATCTCATCAAAGATTGCTGGCTCTTCATTTACTCTAGAAGCATTAATATTGATTTTGATATCATCTAACTGTTCTTTTTGTTTGGTGAGGATGTTAACCATATCTATACCGCTACAGCCACCTAAGCCAACCAATAAAGTTTCCATAGGCCTAAAGCCTTTGCCCTCGCCACCTATGGCAGGATTAGCATCTAACTCAACTGTAAAACCGCCTTCATTAGTTGCTTCAAAATTAAATTTCCCGCTTTTGCGAATAAGGTTGATTTGCATAATTCTTTTTTTTACCACCAAGGCACGGAAAACACGAAGATTAAATTACTTGGTGTACTTTGTGTCATTGCGGTTGATAACTTATTTAAACATCGTAAAAAACAAAATTGTCTTTTTCCAGTTCCGGCAGAGCAACCTGTCTTTCAAAAATTCCAAAAACCGATGAGCCGCTACCACTCATTAATGCAAATGTAGCACCTGCGCTGTAAAGCTGCGTTTTTATTGCGTCAATTTCTGGATATTTTTTAAAAACCGAGCTTTCAAAATCGTTTTTCAAATTTAATTTCCAATCAGACACAGGCAATTTGATGGAATCTCGAAGATCATTTTCAGGCATAGCCACGGTTGCGTTTGCGTAAGCCTCGGCTGTAGACACATGAATATTTGGCTTTACAAGTACTATAAAGTAGGCTGATAAGTCTACTTCAATTGCTTCAAACTCGTCGCCTTTGGCAAATGCGTATGCAGGCATGTTTTCTATAAAAAAAGCGCAATCGGCACCTAATAGCCTAGCGTAGTTCTGCATTTGTTCGACTGAAAGCCCTAACGTAAATTTATCGTTTACCAGTTTAATTAGAAACGCTGCATCTGCAGAACCACCACCCAAGCCAGCTCCTACCGGGATATTTTTAAGCAGTACAATTTGCTGATTTGGCAAATCAAAATCCGCCTGCAAAGTTTTAAACGCCTTTAAACAAATATTATCCTCAGCGGTGCCTGGTATTTCTATGCCCTTAATTAACATCGAAGTTTCTTCAGCATCCACCAACTCTACTACGTCTTTTAGCTTTATTGGGTAAAAAACAGTTTGTAGGTTATGGTAGCCATCAGCACGTTTTTCGGTTAGATAGAGCCCTAGATTTATTTTGGCGTTTGCGAATGCTAACATTTTGATTTTAGATTTTAGAATGACGATTTACGAGTTATGAGTTGAGGCTTATCAGCCAAAGGATTCGACTTTGCAAATTAAGCAACTTTTCACCTTCAACTGTCCACTTTAAACTTTATAGGTATAATGCCCGATAATTTTCCAAGCGAAAAGCACATCTTCCATTACTTGCCCGGCGCCAATGTTATGCACAATCAGGTAGCGTTTGCCATCGGAAGATTTTTTGTTAACCACCAAACCTATATGAGAAATATTTCCGCTCAAATTCCAACAAACGATATCGCCAGGTTTGTATTGGTTCGCTTCTTTCGTCGTTGGTTTTACCGTTCCTTTGCGTTTAAAGAATACCATCAGATTGTAAACCCTTCTATGGTCTATATTTTTATCGGTAGTTTTACGTCCCCAATCTTTAGGATATAGCTTAAAATTAGGCTTCATATCCTCGTGTACATCCTTCTGCAAATCTACTTTAAAAGCATTTCTATAGGCTCTTATCACTACATCCGTACAAACACCTTTATTAGCCGGCACATCGCCATTTGGGTAGGGCATAGAAAAATAAGCGGGATCATAAGTTACTTGATCTTTTGTTAGTGCAAGAGCAGCATCAGACAGTTTAAGTGCGTTAGTCGATTGCGCTAAAGTGTTCAGAGCCAAAAAAAGAACGATACAAAAGCAAAATATTTTCTTAGTCATAGAGATGGTATACTGGGTCTCAAATCTACTTTAATTTTTATAAATGTAAAAAATCCACTATGTGGAAAAAGCAAAACCTTAGAATTTTAGTCTATCCTTATCAAACCTAAAATCATTTATTATATTGTAATCGTTTTTAAAACCCTAACCAAAAATCCCTAGATGAAACGAAGAAATTTTATACAATCTAGCTCTGTTCTATTAGCTAGCACCAGTTTAGGTTCCATTATACCTTTAAACCTATTTGCCTCGAACAATGTAGCTGATAAAATCCGCTTTGCGGTTATTGGTATAAACGGCATGGGATGGTCTAACTTAAATGCTTTATTGAAAGATTCTAGAGCCCAATGCGTAGCACTTTGCGATGTAGATAAAAACGTGCTGACCAGAAGATCTGCAGAATTAGCCAAGCGAAATATAAATGTTGCTACCGCTACAGATTACAAAAAACTATTAGAAGACAAGCAGATTGACGCAATTGTAATAGGTACGCCAGATCATTGGCATTGCAAAATGATGGTTGACGCCCTTGCTGCCGGTAAAGATGTTTATGTGGAGAAACCAGTTGGCAACTCTATTGAAGAATGCAATATTATGCTTGCCGCACAAAAAAAATACAACAAAGTTGTACAGGTTGGTCAATGGCAACGTAGCCAAAAACACTTTGCAGACGCGATGGCATATGTTCACTCGGGCAAATTGGGCAATGTGCGCTTGGTAAAGGCTTGGGCCTACCAAGGTTGGATGAAAGCCATACCAGTATTGCCAGATTCTTTAGTTCCAGAAGGAGTTGATTACGATTCGTGGCTTGGTCCCGCTAAAAAAGTGCCTTTCAACCAAAATCGCTTTCACTTTAATTTTAGATGGTTTTGGGATTACGCCGGTGGCTTAATGACAGATTGGGGCGTGCATATGATAGACTTTGGGTTATTGGGTATGAAAGCCGAAAATCCGATTAGCATTGTAGCCTCTGGCGGAAAATTTGCTAATCCAAATGATGCCTCTGAAACTCCAGATACCTTAACTACAGTATTTCAGTTTAAAGATTTTAACCTGCAATGGGAGCACGCAACTGGAATAGATGGAGGACCGTACAACAGAAATCATGGCGTTGCTTTTATTGGAAACAATGGAACGCTGGTATTAAATAGACAAGGATGGGAAGTAATACCAGAAAAAGCAGATGGAAAAGATAAAATTGAACGTATTGAACTTCAAAAATCTGTAGATGATGGCTTGGTAAAACATACCAGTAATTTTTTAGATGTTATTCAGTCTAGAAAAATGGAAAATTTAAATGCACCAATTGAAGCGGGCGCTCATATTGCCAACATCTGCCAAATGGGAAACATTGCTTACAAGGTTGGTAAAAAAATATATTGGGATGCAGAAAAAAACAAGTTTACGGATAGTGAATCTAATAAATACCTCAGTGCAAAATACCACAATGGTTATAAGATGCCTACCATTTAGATTCTAATTATCCAATTCCACTTTCCTATTCGTCATTCCTTGGTTAAGAAAATAGACAATGTGGAAAAAGCAAACCGGTAAAGACTATTTTAATTTTTAGTTTTGTATTAAACAATTTAAAAATCTCGATTTATCGGGATTAGAGGTTATGAAACAATACTTAGATTTAATGCAACATGTGCTGGATAACGGCACGCAAAAGCACGATAGAACAGGCACGGGTACAATCAGTGTTTTCGGTTACCAGATGCGTTTTAATTTGGCAGAGGGCTTTCCGATGGTTACGACAAAAAAATTGCACCTAAAATCTATTATCCACGAGCTTATTTGGTTTTTAAGTGGTGATACCAATATCAAATACCTAAAAGAAAACGGAGTAAGAATATGGGACGAATGGGCAGATGAAGAAGGTAACCTCGGCCCTGTTTACGGCTCTCAATGGCGCTCGTGGCCAAAACCTGATGGCGAAAAAATTGACCAGATTACCCAAATTATAAACACTATAAAAAACAATCCAGATTCGAGAAGAATCATTGTTTCTGCTTGGAATGTCGCTGATATCGAGCACATGGCTTTACCTCCTTGCCATGCGTTTTTTCAGTTTTACGTAGCCGACGGTAAATTAAGTTGCCAATTGTACCAACGCAGTGCAGATATATTTTTAGGCGTACCTTTTAATATTGCTTCCTATGCTTTGCTTACCATGATGGTAGCACAGGTTTGCGGCTTAGCGTACGGCGATTTCGTACATACTTTAGGCGATGCACATTTATACAACAACCATATTGAGCAGGCCAACTTACAATTAAGCAGAGCACCAAAAGCTTTGCCAACGATGAAAATCAATTCTGATGTAAAAGACATTTTCGATTTTAAATTTGAAGATTTTACATTAGAAAACTACGATCCGCATCCGCATATTAAGGGCGTGGTGGCGGTGTAATTTACATCGTTAATTGGTTCATTCGTTTAATTAGTTGTCAACGAGCTAAAAGTTAAGTAAACCATAGTTTAAATTATTTCGTCATTGAGAGATAAGAAGCAATCTATTTAGTAAATCATCATTATGATTGCTTCGTATCTCACAATGATGCCAGCCTGAAAAATTCATAAATGAATATATCTATAGTAGTAGCCATTTCCCAAAACAACGCCATTGGCAAAAACAACCAATTACTTTGGCATTTGCCAGCCGATTTAAAACATTTTAAAGAGATAACTTCCGGCAACTGCATTATTATGGGTCGTAAAACGTACGATTCTATCGGACGACCATTACCTAACAGGCGAAATGTAGTGATTACCAGAAATACAGCTTTAAAAATCGAAGATGTTGAAATAGTAACCAGTTTAGAGGATGCGATTTCGCTCTGCGAAAATGAAAAAGAAATATTCATCATCGGCGGTGCCGAAATCTATAAAGAAGCCTTGGCTTTAACCGACACTATCTATCTTACAACAGTGCACCAACACTACGATGCCGACGCATTTTTCCCAGAAATTAAAAGCGAAGATTGGTTAGAAATAGATTCTGAGAGCCATAAAGCCGACGAAAAAAACAAAGTGGACTATACTTTTAGTACCCTGAAACGCAGATAACTCCGTTGCTATAATAAAAATACAATAAGCCGACTTATTATTTAAAAAAATAATTAGATTTGCCGACTTGTTGAAAAACAGCCAATAGAAAGAAAATTATTACATAACAAAAAATGCAAGGTAAAGGTTTTATCAAATTTGTGGCAATACTACTCGGTATTGTCTGTCTGTATTCGCTATCGTTTAATTTAGTTGCATACAATGTAGAAAAGAAAGCCAAGGCGTTTGCCAACGGCGATGTGGTTAAAGAAAAAGCATATCTAGATTCTGTTGCTACCGAACCAGTTTATCCAGTTTTCGGATTAACTTATCAGCAAGTTAAAGCTCAAGAAATTAAATTGGGTCTGGACTTAAAAGGTGGTATGAACGTTACGATGGAGATTTCTTTAGGCGAACTAATTAAATCTCTAGGTGGTAATACAAGCGATGCAAACTTTAACCAAGCATTAGCAAACGCACAAGCGGCAAATGCGGCTGGCGGTAAAGATTTTATCGGAACTTTTGTAAGCGAGTACGAAAAACTTGCTCCAAACGGAAAGTTAGCAGATTTCTTCGCAAACCAAGATAACTCAAGCTTGTTAAAATCTACTGCTTCTAACTCAGAAGTAAGAAGTTATTTAACTAAAGAAGGTAATAGCGCTATCGATCGTTCATTTACTATTTTACGTAGCCGTATTGATGGTTTCGGTGTGGTAAGTCCGAATATGCAAAAACAAGAAGGTTCTAACAGAATCTTTATTGAGATGCCGGGTGTACAAGATAAAGAACGTGTACGTAAATTATTACAAGGTTCTGCCGAGTTACAATTTTGGCAAGTTTACCAAAACCAAGAGGTTGTTGGGATTTTAGAAAACATTAATAAGGTTTTAGCTGCAAACGTAAAAGACACGGCTAAAGTTGTAGCTCCTGCTACGCCTGTTGCTGCAGATACTACAAAAGCTACTGGTGGCAAATTAGCCAACTTAAATAAAAACACCAAAGACACTTCTACTACTGCAAAAGCATTAGAAGCAGCAAAGTTAAATCCACTATATGCAGTATTAAGTATCCCTACTTACAAAGCAGAAAACGGTCAGCAAGCTTTAAGCCCTGGCGCTGTTGTGGGTTGGGTTGCTCAAAAAGATACTGCTAAAGTAAACGGCTTTTTCGAAAAACCAGAAGTTAAAGGTTTAATTCCGGGTACCATGAAATTTATGTGGGGATTAAAACCAATCACTGGCACTAAAATCTTCGAACTTTACGCAATTAAAGTAACCACTTTAGATGGTAAACCAGTTTTAGGTGGCGATGCAGTTGCTAATGCTGCAAACAGTTTTAACCAACAAACTAATGCTCCAGAAGTAACCATGAACATGACTTCTGAAGGTGCTGTTAAATGGAGAAAAGTTACTGCAGAAGTTGCTGGTAAAGGTGCGATTGCAATTGTTTTAGATAACACGGTTTACACCGCTCCAAACGTAAACGAAGAAATTCCTACTGGTAGATCTTCAATCTCTGGTAGTTTTACTATTGAAGACACCAAAGATTTAGCAAACATCTTAAATGCTGGTAAGTTACCTGCTCCTGCTAAAATCGTTTCTGATTATGTGGTTGGTCCATCTTTAGGTCAGCAAGCAATTGATAACGGTTTAGCATCTTTCGTAATCGCTTTCGTAGTTATTTTAGCATTTATGGCTTTCTACTACAACAAAGCTGGTTGGGTAGCAAACATTGCCTTGGTAATTAACTTATTCTTCATTTTAGGGGTGCTAGCTGCATTTGGTGCAGTGTTAACATTGCCTGGTATCGCTGGTATTATTATCACCATTGGTTTATCGGTAGATGCTAACATTCTAATATTTGAGCGTGTAAGGGAAGAACTTGCATTGGGCAAAAATACGGCAACCTCAATTAAAGAAGGTTTCAAACATGCAATGTCTTCGATCATTGACTCTAACGTGACCCTATTTATTTTAGGTGCTATTTTAGCGGTATTTGGTACTGGACCAGTTCGTGGTTTCGCGGTTACTTTATGTATCGGTGTTGTAACTTCGTTATTCGCTGCAGTATTAATCTCTCGTGTTATTTTCGACAGTTTAGTTCAGGCTAAAAAAGATATCTCTTTTGATAACAGCATTACCAGAAATGCATTTAAAAACATTGCATTCAACTTTGTTGGTCGCAGAAAGTTATATTACATTATATCTACCGTAATTATTGTATTAGGTGCGGTTTTCTATTTCAAAAACGGTGGTTTGCACTTAGGTGTAGATTTTAAAGGTGGTAGAACTTACATTGTTAAGTTTGATAAGCCGATGAACACAGAAGAAGTTGCTAAAAAGTTAGTAGACAACTTTGAAGGTGAAGAAGCTTTAGTAAAAACTGCTGGTACAGATAACTCTTTAAAAATTACTACTCCTTACCATATTAATGATACAGACAACAATGCTGATAAAGTTGTTGAGACTGCATTAAGAAAAGGTTTAGGCGAATTAGGCGCAAATTTCAGTATCGAGAGTTCGCAAAAAGTAACACCTACCATTGCTAACGACATTATTACTGATGCAATTTATGCTATCATGTTCTCGTGTTTAGTAATGTTCCTTTACATTGTTTTCCGTTTCAAAAAATGGCAGTATGGTTTGGGTGCGGTAATAGCGTTATTCCACGACGTATTGTTGGTATTATCTTTCTACACAATTTTAGATGGCGTTTTACCTTTCCCATTAGAAATTGGACAAGATTTTATCGCAGCTATTTTAACGGTAATGGGTTATACCATGACAGAAACTGTAGTTGTATTTGACCGTATTAGAGAGCGTTTAGCTGAAAAAGGCAAAGAGGACGTGTATGGCGAAGAGCGTAATACATTAATCAACTACGCTTTAAACAGTACTTTAAGTCGTACAATTTTAACCTCGTTAACCGTATTTTTTGTACTAATTGCCATCTTCATCTTTGGTGGCGATAGTATCCGCGGATTTATCTTTGCGTTGTTAATTGGTCGTATTATTGGTACATACTCATCATTGTGTATCTCTACTCCTATCGTAATCGATTTATCTAAAAACGAAGTGAAAAAAGAAGCTTAATCAATTTGCTTCCATAAAATACAAGGCCTCGAGAAATCGGGGCCTTTTTTGTGAGTTAGTTTTTTATGTAAAACATAATTAGGCTTTGAAAAACATCTGCTAAACATTGGTTAGTTTTAGATTTTAAACAAAAGCTTCTAGCTTGCTTTTCAAATGCAATCGTTAAACTGGCCATTCTAAAATTTGACTCTTCTTAAACCAGATTAATAACTACAAGTACCTTAACTTACTATATTTGCTAAACCAAATACCTGGTTTTATAGTTTATTTATTATGAGTAGTGAAAAACAAAAAATAGTTATAGTTGGTGGAGGTTTTGGTGGAATAGAATTAGCTAAAAAACTTAAAAATAAAAACGTAGAGGTAACCATACTCGACAAACATAATTATCACACTTTTCAGCCTTTATTGTATCAAGTTGCAACGGGAGGATTAGAGGCAGATTCAATTGCCTTTCCGATTAGAAAGATATTTAAAGGGCAAAAAAACCTCACTTTTAGAGTAACGGAGGTAAAACAGGTTTTGCCAGCTGAAAATAAAATTCTAACTACAATTGGCGATATTCACTATGATCATCTAGTTATTGCAACTGGGTCTACGAGTAATTTTTTCGGTCAAACGGAAATTGCAGATAATGCAATGCCGATGAAATCTATACCTGAAGCACTGAATTTACGCAGTTTGATTCTACAGAATCTGGAACAATCTCTTATTGTCGACGATAAAACTGAGGAAGCTGCGCTACTAAACTTTGTAGTAGTTGGTGGTGGACCAACAGGTGTAGAAACTGCAGGTGCTTTAGCAGAGCTTAAAAAGCACGTTTTAAAGAACGATTACGCAGAGCTGGATATTAACAAAGTGAATATCTATTTAATTGAAGGATCGCCGGAGCTGTTGGGCGCTATGTCTTTACAGGCGCAAGAAAAATCTAAAAGCTTTTTAGAAGAATTAGGCGTTACCGTTTTAACCGAAGCAAGAGTTAAAAGTTACGATGGCAAAGCAATTACACTTCTAGATGGCAAAGTCATTCCTTCTTCAACTGTAATTTGGAGTGCAGGTGTAAAAGGTGTGATTTTGGAAGGTCTAAATCCGGAAGCGGTTGTTAGGGGAAATAGACTAAAAGTTGATAATATTAACAGGATTGACGGTCATGATAACATTTATGCCGTAGGCGATGTTGCCGCGATGATAACTGAAGAAACACCGAACGGCCATCCCGGAGTTGCGCCAGCTGCAATACAGCAAGGTAAACTCTTAGCCAAAAATTTATTAAATATAATTGAGGGCAAACCTACCGAAGCATTTAAGTATTTTGATAAAGGTGCAATGGCAACTGTAGGTAGAAACCGTGCGGTAGTAGATATTGGTAAAATCCGTTTCCAAGGTATATTTGCCTGGTTTACTTGGATGTTTGTACACTTGATGACTTTGGTTGGTTTTAGAAATAAGCTGGTTGTATTTGTAAATTGGGTTTGGAGCTATTTTAGTTACGACAGAGGGACTAGATTAATCATAAGACCGTTTATTAAGGGCGAAAAATGGAAAGCGATTAATAATATTAAGTCGGAAAACTCCGGAGACGGCAAGTTGGAAAGCCCGAAAGTAGAAACAACTGTTTCTTGACAAACCCTATCTTGTGGATACACAGTCTAAATTACTAACATCGAACTACAAAATACTAACCGCAAATGAAACTCATCGAATGTCCGCGTGATGCTATGCAAGGTTTACACGATTTTATTCCGACAGACTTAAAAGCGCAATATATTAACCAGCTTTTGAAAGTAGGCTTTGATACGTTGGATTTTGGCAGTTTCGTTTCGCCAAAGGCTATTCCGCAATTGCGAGATACCACAGCGGTATTAGCACAGTTAGATTTAAGCGTTACGAAGACTAAATTACTGGCAATTGTAGCAAACCTAAGAGGTGTAGAAGATGCCGTTAACCACAGCGAAATAAGTTTTTTAGGTTTTCCTTTTTCAATTTCTGAAACTTTCCAGCAACGAAATACAAATTCAAGTATCGCGCAATCGCTAGGTACTGTAGAAGAAATGCTAAACCTTTGCGACAAAAATAATAAAACCGCAGTAGTTTACCTTTCTATGGGTTTTGGTAATCCGCATGGCGATGAATGGAATACCGAAATTGTGGCACATTGGGCAGATGAATTGGTAAAACGTGGTGTTAAAATACTTTCACTTGCTGATACTACGGGTGTTTCTACACCTGAAAAAATTGAAACCCTCCTGCCCTTTTTGATTAACAATTTTCAACATACCGAAGTTGGCATCCATTTGCACAGTACGCCAAATACGCGATTGGAGAAAATCGATGCGGCCTACAATGCTGGCTGTAAACGTTTTGACAGCGCTCTAAAAGGTTTCGGAGGTTGCCCAATGGCTTCGGACGATTTAACCGGAAATATGGCTACCGAAGATTTGATTGGGTATTTAGAAAGTAAAGGTGAACCCCTTAACTTAAATATGGAATATTGGAATGAAGCGATGATACTATCTTCAAAGGTGTTTCATTAAATTTTAGTTAACTTCAAAAGCAAACTTTGATTAAAATACCTATCTACGTGGCCTACATATCAAAATGAATAGTTTCTACGAAGTAAAAAACTTAAATCGCTTGAGATTGCCTGCCAATGGAAGGCAGGCTTCGTAGACCTCTGTAGATTAAATTTGTTTTACCATTTTAAAATGTTGGATACCAGCTTCTTCAAACTGCTCGCCTTCTGCTACAAAACCAAATTTAGCATACAAACTCATAGCATCTAGTTGCGCATTAAGGTAAACATAACTCGCGTCAGTAGGTAAATCTGCTAAAACGGTAGCAATCATAGCCCTGCCAACGCCGGTTCCTCTAAACTCTTTTAAAACAGCAAATCGTTCTAGTTTATAGCCTTTATCCGTTTTACGCCACCTACATGCGCCACAAGGCTTATGGTCTGAAAGTGCCAAAAAATGAGTAGAAACATCTTCGTTTTCCCATTCGAGTTCTGGTGGACAGTTTTGCTCATCAACAAATACGATTTTACGAATAGCGAAAACTTTATCTAACTCTTCTTTTGTGGTTGCTTTTTGAACGTGTAGTGTATCCATGTTAGTTATCTTTTTGAGTGCTCTTAATTTCTTCTGTCTTTTTCTCGTGCAATTCTTCTGCCGCGTCTATAGAGTGCGAACAGTGAATATCGCTTTCTTGTTTTGCAAGTACAGCTAATTTAGTATAAAATTTACGCAATTGATCAAGTTCGGCCTCACTTAATTCCTCAATATCAACCATTCTGTTACTGGCTAAGGTATTTGCCGCAATAAGCTCGTTTAATTTAAGCTGTATGGCCTTACTGTCTTTATTTTGAGATTTCTGTATCAAGAAAACCATTAAAAAGGTGATGATGGTTGTACCGGTATTAATTACAAGTTGCCAAGTTTGGGAATAGTTAAACAATGGTCCGGAAACGGCCCATAACAATACGATTAAAACCGCCGCTATAAATGCGGGCGAACTACCAGTAAAGGTGGTAGCAATGTTTGCAAACCTTTCGAATAAACCTGTTTTTTTAGCGTTGTTTTCCATAAGTCTAAAATACTATTATAATACTGAAAGTATATATGTAGACATTCAATTTTATAATGTACTTGGCAACTATTTGTATTTTATGATCTTCTGTAGCTACCGCGGGTTCTAGTTTTGCCTATAGCCGAAAAAGTAGAAAAAACCGAAGCGAAAGCGTAACTCATTTATACAATCGAAAAAAAATAAGCTTACTATAAATAAAAGCCACGACTGCGCCTGGTGCTTTAACGATTTCTGCCTAAGCTAATGATTACTAATCGCACCAGCAAACGTCGTTTTTTGTAGAACGAAAAGACGAATGCTAGGGCTTGAGATGCTGTACAAAAAGGCCCCAAATTGCATTAAACAGAAATACTAATTATGATATCAAATGGAGTTGGCTATTACGGTTTTGTGAACAAACTTTCATGCTAAACCCGGTGGTAGCGATATCCCCCGATTTTTCATCGGGGATAAAGCGGACGACGGGACTGCAAGCCTCCAAGCATTACTGAAACGTACTTTTCAAAACTATAAAAATTAAAAACCAAAAAGCTTAGACAATAAAAAAGCGCCTCGATATTAACCGAGACGCTTCTATTTTTATTTAGCTTACACTACAATTTGTCGTTAGCGTTAATGCAATTCAAATCTTCGAAAGCAGCGGTTAAGCGTTTAACAAACTCTTCTTCGCCTTTACGCAACCAAACACGTGGATCGTAGAATTTTTTGTTAGGTTTATCTTCGCCATCTGGGTTACCAATCTGACCTTGCAAATAAGCTTCGTTAGTTTTGTAGAAATCTAAAATACCTTGCCAAAATGCCCATTGCATATCTGTATCAATGTTCATTTTAATTGCACCGTAAGAAATAGCTTCTCTAATTTCTTCCTGAGAAGAACCAGAACCACCATGGAATACGAAGTTAATTGGCTTTTCTGCAGTTAAATTAAATTTCTCTTTGATAAAATCTTGTGAGTTTTTTAAAATTACTGGTTGTAATTTAACGTTACCTGGCTTGTAAACACCGTGTACGTTACCAAAAGCAGCAGCAACAGTAAATCTGTCGCTCACTTTGCTCAACTCTTCGTAAGCATAAGCTACTTCGCTAGGTTGTGTATATAATTTAGAGCTATCAACATCGCTGTTATCAACGCCATCTTCTTCGCCACCTGTAACACCTAATTCAATTTCAATTGTCATACCCATTTTGCTCATACGCTCAAAGTATTTAGCAGAAATTTCCATGTTTTCTTCAATAGGTTCTTCAGAAAGATCTAACATGTGCGAAGAAAAAAGTGGTTTACCTGTTTCTGCGAAGAATTTTTCGCCATGATCTAAAAGACCATCAATCCAAGGTAACAACTTTTTAGCAGCGTGGTCTGTATGCAAAACAACAGCTACACCATAGTGCTCTGCCAATAAATGAACGTGTTTTGCTGCAGAAACTGCACCTAATACGCAGGCGTTTAAATTATCGTTATTTAAAGTTTTACCTGCATAAAACTGTGCTCCACCGTTAGAAAGTTGAATCATTACCGGCGAGTTTACCGCCTTTGCTGTTTCCATTACTGCATTAATAGTGTTGGTACCTGTTACGTTTACCGCTGGTAATGCAAATTGATGTTTTTTAGCCTG
The DNA here is from genome assembly GCF_003313325.1 of Pedobacter namyangjuensis. Classification (GTDB taxonomy): domain Bacteria; phylum Bacteroidota; class Bacteroidia; order Sphingobacteriales; family Sphingobacteriaceae; genus Pedobacter; species Pedobacter namyangjuensis. The sequence goes on from NZ_QMHQ01000006.1 coordinate 46,101, forward strand.
CTCAAATAATTCCTGAACGGCTTCTCCGTAAATTACGCCTTTATAGCCTTTTAAACTCATTATTATTATGTTTTGTATCCGTCGAAGTTATAAAAAATATTGTAGTTTTCAGTATCAAAACCAGAGTTTCGCTTTTGAACCGATAATTGTAACTGTAAACTGACAAGTCTAAAAAAAAAATCGTTTCTTTGTACTCGCATTTTTAAAACGTAACATGAGTTGGTTTAAGAGAGAAAAAAAGGGTATTAGTACAACTACCGAAGAAAAGAAAGAAGCACCAGATGGTTTGTGGAATAAGTGCCCAAATTGCAAAAAAGCACTCCATAGCGCAGATTTAACAGAAAACAAATATGTTTGCCAATACTGCGACTACCATTTAAGAATTGGTTCTAAAGAATATTTTCAAGTTCTTTTTGATAATAACGAGTTTACAGAACTTTTCGCTAACCTAACCTCGGGCGATCCGCTGAACTTTAACGACAACAAACCATACACCGAGCGCATTGTAGAAAGCCAAAACAAAACAGGCTTAAAAGATGCCATTAGAGCTGCACACGGAAAGGTTGACGGGCAGGATTTAATGGTTGCTTGTATGGATTTTGCCTTCATCGGCGGTTCTATGGGTTCGGTAGTGGGCGAAAAAATTGCTCGTTCTATTGATTATAGCTTAAAACATAAAGTTCCGTTTTTGATGATTTCTAAATCGGGCGGTGCAAGAATGATGGAAGCTGCATTTTCGTTAATGCAAATGGCCAAAACATCGGCAAAGTTGGCCTTATTGGCCCAAGCTAAAATCCCATACATATCGTTATTAACCGATCCTACTACAGGTGGTGTAACGGCTTCTTACGCTATGTTGGGCGATATAAATATTGCAGAACCAGGTGCTTTAATCGGCTTTGCTGGTCCTCGTGTAATTAAAGAAACCATTAAAAAAGATTTGCCTAAAGGTTTCCAAACTTCTGAGTTTGTTTTAGAACACGGATTTTTAGATTTTATTGTCGACAGAAGACAAATGAAAGCGAAGTTGGCAACTTTCTTAAAAATGATGAAAAACTAAATTGGTTGTTTAGTTGATTTGGTTTTTGGTTGCTTAGACTTTGTTATTTATTTTACAAATGTTCAGCAAAGCGAATCCCAATCTATCGATAAACCAATAATACTAATCATATTTGAAAAGCAGGGCTTGAAATTCTTAGGAAGGTCAGTCCTGCTTTTTGCTTTACTCTCCCGATGTAAAATCGGGATTCGTGCTCGCTCCAATCAGGTTTATTTTGCAATTACTGTGCAAATAGCTTTAGTTGCAAAACGTTTAGGTTAACATGCAAAACATTAAGATCCATAAGATTTAATGTATCTTCATTTCTACGGGTTTAAAAAATTACACAGATACTTCAGTGTAACTTAAACCATTGTTTTACAATCTAAATACCAAACTTAGAGCTAAACGACAATGAAAAAACTACTACTCTTATTTTTTTGCATTACGGCTTCTATTTACGCAAAAGCCCAAAAACCAAATCCAGATTATGATGCCGAATTAGCCAAAAAATACGAAGCTGATGACTACGGCATGAAAAAATATGTTTTAGTAATGCTTAAAACGGGTAGCAATACCACATCCACCAAAGCAGAAAATGATACCGCTTTTGCCGGGCACATGGCCAATATGGGTAAACTGGTAAAGGAGAACAAACTGGTTGTTGCTGGTCCGTTGGGCAAAAATGACAAGAACTACCGAGGTATTTTTATCCTTAATGTTAAAACCATTGATGAGGCTAAACGGATCCTAGCTACAGACCCAGCAGTTAAAGCAAATCTTTTAGATACCGATTTGTTCGAATGGTATGGTTCTGCCGCCTTGGCGGCATATCTTGGTACGAGCGAAAAGGTAGGGAAGTTTTAATCTAATTCACGTAGTTGATTGATATTTCTGTAGGCTTTAAAGCTAATATTCCGTTGGGTTTAATAACATTTTTTTCAGTAATAAACGATTTTAAACGTTTATATTCGGGTATAAACGGATAAGTTGCACCAATCCGCGAGTTAGCTGTGATTGTATGAAACGACTACCCATAATAATATTACTTATTTTAATCTCTTGTTCTGGAACAGTGAAAAATAACCTAAATGACAAAAAAACAATGAAATTTAACGAGACTGAAATTTTAGAACAGTTGGACTTGGCTTTTAATGGAGAACCAAGTAAATATTATCCAAGTGGACTACCAGAAGATATCAAATACAACTTTTTTCTTGACCTTGAACACGGTTACTGTGAGACCGCGGGAAACAGAATTCATTTATACGCAGATTCAACAAGATGGATTGTGGTTTTTGAAAAAAGCGGTTATCAAAATCGAGGAACTTCTGCGGAAATAGAATTAGACTATATTGGAAACTGTGTTGACTATCCAGTTGACAAATATCCTGAACGGAATTATATTACAAATGCAAACAATATAATTCTAATTGATCCAACAGAATTCGAAAGGATTGAAAACAAAGATGGCGAAGAAATGGAGACATTTGAACTAATTGGACAAAATATTAAAGAAATTAAAATCCGAGACAATGGTGTTAAATTTGACAACGACCATAAAAATTATGAAAAACTAGGAATTGATATACGAGATTATGACAATCCTAAAAACCTAATTGGTTTTGGAGACTTTATCAGATATTTACACGAAACAAATCCATCGCTAATCAGTGCGACTGAAGAGGAAATTCGGAAACATATTCCGAAAGACATTCCAAAACTTATGACAATTGACGAGTTTCATTTTGTAAGTCCTTACGACAAAACAAATCCACCAAGCCAACAAGAAACTTACCAATTAATTGCAAAGATTTTGACAACAAAAAATATAACAAATTGGAAACCTACACAAAAACCAAATAATAGTTGGAAAAATTGGGAATCTGGACATTTATAAAAGCTAAAAACAACCACAGCTAACAGGGGCTTTACAATAGTGGGGCGAAACTGCAAAGTTCAACGGTTGTTCTCCGATTCAACTTTTGTGCAAAATTAAAGATTTGTGCTTCGATTGCCCCAACATCGCAAAGCCCCGAAACGTTGGTGGCAAGCGTAAAACGACACCCTTTAAATTTTCAACTATGCCAGACAAAAGCGAAAAAGAAAGACGAAAACAAATAATGGACGACCTTAAAAAAAAGTCTGACCAAGAATTTGAAAGTAACCTTCCAATGGACAGGCAAACTTTTCAAAATTTATTTGATTATTTAGACAATAAACTAACAGACAAAAATTGTGACGACACCAATAGTTTGACAAAGGCTTTTTTGACGCAATCAAAAATTCTAAACGTAGATGAAGTTTTAGAGTGGCTATCTGAACACGGTGGATATTGCGACTGTGGAATTTTGGCAAACGTTGAAGAACAATTTGAGTAGTATGGAACCATTTGAAAAAATACTTTCAAAATATGAATTTGTCAAACGAACTGACAAACCAAAGACAGCTTTTGAAGATGTTGAAAAAATAATAAACTTCAAACTACCTGACGATTACAAAGCTTTTGCTTTAAATTATTTAGAATTTGAAGATTTCATCGGAGCAGAAAATGTAAGACTTTGGGACTTTGACGAAATAATAGAAATTAATAATGACTATCAAATTTTTAAATATTTACCCAAGACATTAGGAATTGGTGGAAATGGTGGTGGAGAATATATCGCAATTGAAGATTTGGGCGACAATAATTTACGAATTGTATTATCGCCTTTTATAATCGAGAAAGAAACTCATATCGAAATTGGCTCTTCATTTACGGACTTTTTACAGCGATTAGAAAATGGCAAAGAGTGGTTCGACTAAAAACGCCAGCCACCAACATCGGTTTGGCAATATGGCGGCTGAAGAGCTTCTATGAAACATTTGTGCATGGTTCAACAGCAGTAATTCTATTGAACTTTTGTGCTAAAAATCCGCCACATCGCAAAGCCCCGAAACGTTAGTAGCAAGCTTAGAAAGAAAAACCAAAAAACGAATTTTTAAAGATGATAAAGATTATTTCAAGTCCGAATTGTGGAAATTCACCTAAAATGGAATTCTTGAAAGAATTTAATATTTTATTTGCTAAAGGCGATATTGAAATTCTTGCAGAAAGTGTTATTGATGACATTATTTGGGATATTATTGGTGACAAAACAATCTCAGGAAAGAAAGATTATGTTACAGAAATTACCAAAATGAAAAACAAAAAGATAACTGAACTAACACTGACACAAATTTTATCTCACGGCAAAGAAGGAGCTGTAAACGGAGTAATCAAAATGGAAGACGGAAAAAGAATTGCATTTTCTAACTTTTACCTATTCCAAGGAGCAAAAGGTGATAAAATAAAATATATAACTTCATATTTAATTAACACTAATTAGATTTACAACAAAATCAAACAAGAAGCAATTTTAACAGCAAAACCCAAATGGGCATTTTTGAATATAGCCCAATTTCAAAATTTAGAACATAGTACAAAAAAGCCTGCTGCTAACAAGGTATTGTCAAAAGAGGGGCTGAACGGCTTCGATTGGAAATTTGTTAAAAGTTCAACAGTTGTTCTCCGGTTCAACTTTTGTGCAAAATTGAAGATTTGTGCTTCTTTTGCCACACCATCGCAAAGCCCCGAAACGTTAGGTGTAATATCCCTTCGAACTTAACGCGTGGAAATAATTAACCTGAATATGGAAAATACTTACAAGATAGATTTTGTGCATCAAGTAAAAAGCCTTAGATATGTACTTGTAGGCTTGATAGCGTTCATTATACTTTTTTATATAATGACTTATCACCAGAGCTTTACTCTCGAACTCGTCTTTTTTGTTTGTTTACCTATTCCGTTATTACTTTTTGGACCAGCAATCTACCTACACCTCAGCTATCTATTTGAAAATTACGGGGTTGTCTTGAGTGTTGACCATATTACTAAATCATTTGTATTAAAAAAAAATGGACATCGACACATCTACGAATTTTCTGACATCATTTCACTGGAACAGCACTTAGGAATTTATTATCGAGATAGGGTTGATCGAGCTGGAAGAAGAATAGCGCCTTGGACACCGTACGGCTATTTGAACCTAAGATTAAAAGATGGACAGTACTTTAATTTGACTTGTATAATGGTCAACATACATAATCCCCCGTTTATGCCAACAGACACTTACTTCCGTTTCTTTCCTTATTCAAAACCTTCAAAGTCTCTTAGCGAAAAGAAAAAGCTTGCTATAGAAAATTTTAAAAATGAAGTGTCTCACTACAAGCAGAACTTCAGAGACTTGCCAAATCATCAACTTGAGGAGAAAATAAGGAACTATAAAACCTATTATAAAGCCTCTGTAGAAGCGTCAAGACAAATTTTAAAAAGCAGAAAAGAAATAAAACAATAATACTACACCTAACAACAGGTTCAAGTTAAGCATCGGGCGAAGTGCCTACACAATACTTTGAAGTTATTTATAGAGATTAGTAATAGATTTTGTTGCGCAAGTAATAAGGCTCAACTTAAACCTGCAAACCGTTAGCGGTAACCAAAAACAGACAATCGATATGACACGAATTAACAACCTAGAAACTCTACTTTCATCAGATGACACTACTGAAAGTATTATTGAATTGGACAACTTCATTTCAGAACTTTGTTCATACGGAGAAAATATGGACAAACTGACCGAACCGCAGAAACAATTTTACTATAACCAATGCTTAGAAAGAGAGATTAACAATGGTGGATTTAATCAATATTTCATAAATTCAAGTGGAGACTTTGCTCATCAGACAATTCAATCATTGATAGCAATTGGTGCTAACACGACAGCAGACATTTTACAAAAAGCTATTAACCAGTTTCCAGACAAAAAAGTTCCGCAGGACAGAAACGAAAGAATTGAAATAGTTGAACAGATTGAAGAAACGGCAACCGAAATTTGGGAAGAACTTGACGAAAAAGTCTTTGACTATGAAGACGACTTAAATACTCTAAATCTCAGTTTTGTTAGACAACACAAATCCGACTTTTAATTTAAAAACTATAATCATTTGCAAACGGATTGACAACTTGGCTGCCGCTAACAAGAGTTTTGCAATAGTGGGGTAAAACTGAAAAGTTCAACTTTTGTTCTTCGATTTAACTTTTGTGCAAAATTGAAGATTTGTGCTTCGATTGCCCCACCATCGCAAAGCCCCGAAACGTAATACGTAATTAAAGACACAGCTAAATGACCCAAACGCTTCACAAAAATAAAACTCTATTTGACTTTATCGCTTACTACCAAATTATTGGAGGACTTTACGGACTATATAGTATTACTGCACAGTTAGTAAAGCTAAATACTGTAAGTGGACTGGGTGTTATTGTTTACCTAATAATAATCGGATTATATTCATTTTCAATCTATTGCGGGAACTTAGTAAGACTTAAAAAAGAAAAGGGACTTCAAATAACTAAGTGGTGCCAATTGACACAATTATTCCAATTTAATATTTCAGGTGTAGCTTTTTGGTATATTTCTGGATTCGGTGTTTCACTTGGTTACGGAAAGGCAGATGATTTAATTCAATTTCTTTACTTGAATTTATCATCAATGTATTTTAAATACAATCTGAAAGATACGGAAGATTTTTATTTCTTCATTAACCTTATACCAATTGCTCTCATATTTCTTGCTGAAAAACTACAAAAGAAAATACAAAATGAAAACAAAATCGATAACTACGTATAATAACAGGTTTAAGTTAAGCCTCGGGCGAAGTAAGAACTCGATAATTTGAAGTTATTTATTTAGTTTAGTGTTATAGTTTTTTTTATACAAGTATTAGGCTAACTCAAATTCAAGCCATATATCGAGTCTCAAACTTCGCGAAGGCTTAAACCTTTAACGATCAGCTGAGGAAAACCTAAACAGGGAACATATCAAAATAAGAAAATGGAAGTAGCAATAGGTTTCGTATTTGAACTAATAAAAATTTTTATACTTAGTTGCATTTATGCCTCCTTGGTGCTACTGACTCTCAAAATAATCGGAAGTTACACGCATGGTAGCTGGTGCTACAGAGTCTCGAGAAACAAATTACAGCTTTGGTTGTCAAGCGGTTTTTTAATTTCAATAGGGCTTTTTATATTTATGTTTACTTTTTATGGCGACCATGGGCTTGGCGACAGTGCTAGAATTCCTGTCGGACATTGGCGTGAGATACTAGAAACAAATGGAAGTTTAGCATATATCCAAAAAGAAGGAAGAGGAAGTATGTTAGTAATTGACAAGTTTTTAATCGCAGACGATTACGTATACGGGTTGACAAGTGATGTGAATGAACATTATAATGGAAAATATTTCATTTACGACTTAGCGAATAATAACATAAAAACCTTCGAAGAAATAAATGGATATTTAAATTCTTTAATCGCTAAAAACCTGAACGAAACCGCGGAATATAAAAACTTTGATTATCATTATAGACAGTATTGGCACGGATGGAGGTTCTGGATTTTACCTTAAATAAGAGTATTTAAAAGTAAAAATCTGAATGCCTAAAGGCTGTCTTTGTTTCAACTTTTGTGTTGCTATTGCCCCAACTTCACAAAGCCCCCAAATGTTACCTGCGAGTGTATGAAACCATTAGAAACTAAATATAGCAGCCAATTTTTGGAACACGCACATAAAAGTTGTTCTTTACATAAAGCCGAGATTCTCACCGGCAATATATGTGGTTGTTTTTATTGCGAACAGACATTTGAACCGATAGAAATTGAGGAATGGATTGAAGAAAACTTTGCCAATGGTGAAACTGCAATCTGTCCGAAATGTGGAATAGACGCTGTTTTAAGTTCTAAATTTCCAATTACAGACAAACAATTTTTAAGAGAAATGAATACACTTTGGTTTTGAACTGTAAAAAGAACGATGATGGATATTGAAATAAGACTGCGATTTGCGAAAATCAATTCTTAAAACCACTAACTTTATTGAGATGAAACTTTCCGAAGAAGCAGAGAAAATACTGACCCAACTTGCCAAACAACCTACCAAACTTGGCGACTTGCGAAACATTGCCAAAGCGATAAAAAAGAACCACAAGTTAGCCCAAGAACTTTGGTTAACTAAAAACTTTTATGCTAGGCTGTTAGGCATTTTAGTTATGGACAAAAAACTGCTTACTGAAGATGTAATAAGCGATTTAATAAATGACATTGACCAACACGAGCAAGCTGAAAAACTTCAGTTGATAGATTGGCTAATGGCTAATCAACTTACAAAAGATAAAAACAACATAGGGTTAATAGAAAGCTGGAAAAACAATCCATCATCATTAAAAAGAAGAGTTTATTGGTATCATCAGGCTCGTTTACGTTGGGTTGGGCAATCGCCACCACCTAACAGTGCAGAACTGATTTCTGAAATTGAAAATAAAATTGAAACAGAACCTGAAGAAGTACAATGGGCGATGAATTTTACTGCAGCCTGGATAGGAGTTTTTGAGAAAAAATATAGAAGTAGTTGTGTAGCACTTGGTGAAAGAACCGGACTATTTAAAGGCGAAATGGTTTCAAAAGGTTGCACTCCGAACTACTTGCCAGATTTTATTGCTATAGAAAGTAAAAAAAGAGGCATCTAAGAAACAAATGATGGGCCCATATCAGAAACAAACACCATTAGAAAAGCAACGGACAATTATAATCGCCACTATAGATTATTTAATCAGTCAACAAAGTGGATCTATAGTTTTTGACGATTTCGACCCTGTAAAATTCCATTTCGAACAGGAAAGAACCAAAACTGAAAAATATTTTGCTCAACGTCGACTTGATAAACTAGAGCAAATACTTGCCAAGCTAATTAAAGGATTGCAACATCGAATCGATTTAAAGTTTGCGCATTATATTAAAACCGAAACTGGCTACGACATTGATATTTTTGAAGATTTAAGGGCTCGTGCAATCGAAACTATTTCAAAGAAAGAAATTAGCAATCAACAAGAACTGAATGATATTTCCCTGATGATTCATTATCAACAAGAGGTTTCTGAAGATAAAAAATCTGCTGAGCAACTGTTTTCACTGATATCAGCCTACAGAGAATCGATTGGTTTTAAGAGAAATAAAAATAACCGAACCGAAGTTATTACCGCAACAGAGAAAGGTGAAATTATTGAGCTTAAGGCAGTAATATCAAACGGTCCAAAACCAAAACTATTAGAAGAAGATGAAAATATTTCGCCAGATGGAAAACGTAAAATAACTGTAACCAGATGGAGTGATGTAGAAAATGCTTCGACGTATGTATTGATTACTTTCCCAACTGCTTCAGGTGTTATATATGGTTTAAACGGAATTTTCGAAGGTGTTACCGCGTATTGGAAAGACAACTATCATATCATTATTGAAACAAAAGAGAATTATGAAGCAAATACAAAATATTCGCAGGTAAGCAGTTTTGATGATGTGATAAAAATCTCTTATATAGAACATTAAACCCTACTCCTCTTTCTGTTGAAATTTGTAAAACAAGTATCCCAAGAAAGGCAAAATAAGTACACTGCCAAGCAACAATGCCCAACCTAAAGTATTTACCGTTTTAATAGGTGCAATAGTTTCATACAATGAAATGGCATCACCATTTTTTAACCTGATAAAATTTGGAAAATGCGCAAAGCTAATCGCTACCAAAATCATAGTAACCTGAAAACCTGCCAACAAACGTAAAATTTTAGTTTTACCTTTTATCAATAAATACCACAACAATATTAACGATAAACTAGCTAGAACTATCGATGCGAGCCCGACAGGATTTTTTAGAACCCAGTCTACCAAAGGCACTTCTTCTAAGTAGGCAGATCCGAAAACCATGGCGCCAAAAAGTACCGCAGCAACATTCATAAATTCCGCTTTTTTAATAAAACGTTTCTTATCTTCCGCTTCCTTACTTTCGCCGATTAGATAAATAGCTGCTAAAAATCCGCAAAGTGCAACTGTAAAAAGACCTACCGCAACAGAAAACCAATTTAACCAACCAAAAACATAGGCATCGGCAAAATTATCTGCTCGGTTATCTATTTTACCAGAAATTAAACTCCCGGCTATAATGCCTAAAAATAATGGCGTAATAAAACTTGAATAGATAAAAATCTTATTATAAACTTCCTGCATTTGGTCTTTAACGGCATCATAATGTCTAAAAACAAAGGCGGTTCCTCTGGCAATAATGCCGATAAGCATTATAGCTAATGGAATATGCAGGTAAACCGACATGGTGGTGTAGATTTTAGGAAAGGCTACAAACAAAATTACAATAGCAATAATTAGCCACATGTGGTTGGCCTCCCAAACCGGGCCGATAGCATGATACATTGTTTTTCTTGTTTTACTCCTATTCTTTGACGAAGTAAATAATTCTATAATCCCAGCCCCAAAATCGGCTCCACCTAATAGGAAATAAAGCAAAATAGCTGCGCATAAAAATGTAATGATTACGATATCCATTGTCAGTTTGCTTTAGTGGTTGGAGATTTAATTGAACCGCTGTAAAGCGTAGGCACCATTTTAATCTGTCGGTATAACAAAGCGATAACAATTACGCTTAGCGAGGCATATATCGCTGTAAAAAGATAAAACGACCAAGCTATACCTGGCATTGGCGTTACTGCATCTTTGGTTCGCATAATGCCATAAATTATCCAGGGTTGCCTACCAACCTCCGTTACTACCCAACCTGCTTCTAAGGCAATGTAACCTAACGGTATGGCAAACACAAAAATCTTTAACAACCATCGTTTGTTAAGCACAGATTTATTGCGCCATAAAACAAAAAAATACATTAGCGACAGCAAAACTAAAAAGCTTCCGATACCCACCATAAGCTGAAAAGCATAATGTGTTATTGCAACTGGCGGATGTTCATTTTCTGGAATTTTGTCTAAGCCTTTAACTTCTGCGTTAAAATCTCCATGTGCCAGAAAACTCAAAGCACCAGGAATTTCTATTGCATAGTTTACTTCTTTCTTCTTTTCGTTAACTATCCCGCCTATTAATAGTGGCGCAGGTTTTTCGGTTTTGTACAATGCTTCCATAGCAGCCAGCTTTGCAGGTTGTCGTTGGGCAACATCTTTTGCAGAGATGTCTCCGCTTATGGGTTGCAAAAGCGCTCCGATAGTTGCAAAAACCGCAGCGATTTTAAAAGCTTTATAATGGAAATCCTGGTTTTGCTTCCTTAAAATCATTAACGCATGTACACCTGCAACTGCAAATCCGGTAGCGGTAAACGCCGCCAAACACATATGCAAGGCTTGCGTAAACCAGGCTTTGTTAAACATAGCAGCTATCGGGTCGATGTTTATATATTTTCCATCAACGTAATCAAATCCCGCCGGACTATTCATCCAAGCATTAGCAGCCACTACCAAAATCCCAGAAGCCAACCCGCTTACGCCTACCACAACACCTGTAAACCAATGAAACCATTTGTTTAGTTTATCCCAACCGTAAAGGAAAAAACCTAAAGCAATTGCTTCAATAAAAAATGCTGTTCCTTCTAAAGAAAAGGGCATCCCGAATATTGGCCCGGCGTGTTCCATAAAATTAGGCCATAGCAAACCCAATTCGAACGATAACATGGTGCCTGAAACGGCCCCGGTTGCAAAGAAAATTGCAACGCCTTTGCTCCATGCTTTGGTTAAATTTTTATAAACTTCGTTATTGGTTTTTAGCCATTTAAAATGAGATACCGCCATAAAAAAAGGCATCACCATTCCGATACAGGCATAAATAATATGGAACCCTAATGAAAGGGCCATTTGCGAACGAGCAGCTAAAAAATCATCCATAACAACGGGAGTTGAATTACAGCAAATATACCCGATAGAAAATGGATTTAATTAGCCATCAGCGAAATAGCGGAGAAATTTTTAATATGGAACGTTTATAAATTATTTAAAGATTTGGAGATTAGCTCGGGAGCAAAGAGCAAGGAATAAGGAGCAAAGAACAAGGAGCAAGGAATAAAGAACAAGGAACAAAGAACAAGGAGCAAAGAACAAGGAATAAAGAAAAAGGATCAAGGAGTACAGAATAACGAGTACTGACGTATTACTTAAAACTTATTACTTTTTACTTTTTACTTAAAACTTATTACATATTACTTAAAACCTATTACTAAACTTACTGTAAGAGTAAAGAGCACATACGTAGAACGTAAAACTTTTTACTTATTACTTTTTACTCAAGACTCAATACTAACCAACAGTTAACTCCGTATAGGCTGCCGTTAAGCTTCTTGCAATTCCATCGCCCTGCCATTCTGGTGCACCGGGGATTGTGGTTGCCTTTAAAATATCTTCTTTTGTTTTACCTGCTTTCATCTCTGCTTTTACAAAAGCCATTAAACTTTCTAAATAGTTTTTAAAAGCTTTCACATTCTCTCTATCGCCTACTACCTTTTCTGGATCTAAACTATGGCCGGTTATCACAATGGTGTCCTTATCAAACTGATTGTAGATTTTGTCTAACGCAGTAATCCAATTACCAATATGAGCACCATTTTCTTTGTCGATGTACGGAAAACGACGGTTAAAAACCAAATCGCCTACATGCACAATATTGGCATTCTCAAAATGATATATTGCATCGCCGTTAGTATGGCCTGAGCCGTAATAATATGCGCTTATTTTCTCCTTGCCTACGGGAGCCTTCCAGCCTTTGCCAAAAGTAGTATCTGGCAACAACTGTTTATCTAAACTATTAGCTTTTTCGGCTGCCAATTTTTGGTTAACCAACGAATTTTGATGCGCCACCACATTTTGAACCAACCCTTTAAAGGCAATATTACCAGCAGTGTGGTCGCCGTGGTGGTGCGTATTTAGCAAATATTTAAAAGGCTTATCGCCCAATTTCTTAAGTTCTTCTATTACATGCGCAGCCGAAGCAGGAAATTGAGAATCGACTGCTACAAATCCGCTAGATCCATTTAACCAAGCAATGGTTCCACCCTGCTCCATAAAAACGCCAACATCGTTTCTAAGCGCTTTAAATTGGTAGGCTTTAACAAAATTGCGTGCAAAAGCTTCAGATTTGTAGAAAGACAGTAGCGCCATGGCCATTGCCGAATTTTGAATAAATTTTCTTCTCTGCATGATATCAAAATAAAAAAACCACGAGATGTCCCGTGGTTTAAATTTAGTGTTTTTTTGTTAAACTCCCGTACCCGGTGTAGTTCCAGGTTCGTGGCCTGTTCCAAATGCATTATTAGTACGGCCATGTTTTTTCTCGAACTTACTTGTTGGGTTAGAGGATGTATTTTTCTCTATATTTTCTTCGTTTCGAGGCGTGTCTTTTTCAGTGTCAACGTCAATTAAATCTACCTTAACGTCTTTCTTTTTTTCATCGTGATTTTCCATGATATAATGTTTTTGGTGATCAGTTAAAAAACAAGGTTTTAGCGATTTTGTTTTTTTGAATGTTTTTGAAAAGCAAAACTTCCGCAACTATTAACTTTCCGCCCTGCCAATGTTTCAATTTTTTGCCCCGTGACCCAAAGCACAATTCTCGCAAAAAGATTTCCACGTTTGTCAGGTTTGGACTACACTGGCTTTTGCAGCTATTTAGGTTTGCCCCTAGCAATTGCCAACAACTACAGACGCTGTAAAATAAACCAGATTGAAGGGAAAATCCTTTTTTGTTCAGATGCTTTGACGAGTTAGCATAATAATCAGACAAAAAAGATTGAAACGAAAAGCTGGACTGAAGTATCCAACATTTACTGGCCCTGCTTTTCCAAAAATTATATTTTTAATTTTTTAGTGAAGCCAGATTGTTCGCCAGAATTTAAATTACAAAGGAAGATTTTATTATCAACGAGGAGAACGAATTAAAAAGCCTCAGCAAAAATGCCGAGGCTTGATATTTTATGAACAAGATTGCTCCCGCGAAAAGTTCGGGGCAAGCTGTTTCTCGCAATGATGATTCTATGCTAAAGCATTTTGTTTAACTACCATTTTAACTTTTTCTAAAACGTAGTCTAAATCTTCTTTGGTAGTATATTTACTAAAAGAAAAACGCACAGATGGGCGATTTGGATCTGCTTTTATAGCGTTTAGTACGTGAGAGCCAATGTTTGAGCCCGAAGAACAAGCACTACCGCCAGATGCGCAAATGCCGTTAATATCTAAATTGAACAATAACATATCCGCCATGTCCATTTCTGGGAAAGAAACATTTAACACCGTGTAAAGACTTTTATCTGTTTCCGTTTCGCCGTTAAATGCAATACCAGGGATTTCGGCAATTAGTTGCGCTTTTAAGTAATCTTTTAAACCTTGTATATAAGTTTGATGTTGCTCCATTTCGCCATAAGCAACCTCTAGCGCTTTAGCCAAACCTACAATGCCATAAACATTCTCGGTACCACCACGCATATTTCGTTCTTGTGCACCACCATAAATCATTGGCGGAATTTTTATATTGCTGTTAACATACAGGAAACCAACACCTTTTGGGCCATGTAATTTATGCGCAGCGCAAACAATAAAATGCGCCTTTAGTTTACGCACATCGTGCCTATAGTGCCCCATAGTTTGTACTGTATCTGCATGATAGATAGCATCGTATTTTTCGCAAATGTCTCCAACCTTTTCCATATCGGTTAAAGTACCAAGCTCGTTATTGGCATGCATTAGCGATACAAAGCTACGCTCGTTGTTTTGCAAAAGCTCTTCTAGATGATTGTAATCTATGTTGCCTTTTTCGTCGATATTTACAAAACTCAGTTTATTAATAACGCCATCTTTAAGCAACATCGCTAAAGTGTGTTCTACCGCATGATGCTCGATTTTAGAAGTAATGGCATGTTTAATCCCATACGCGGCAATACCGCAACGGATAGCTGTATTATCAGCCTCTGTACCGCCAGATGTAAAAAATATTTCTGAAGGCGATGCGTTTAACAATCCCGAAACCGTTTTTCTAGCCTTTTCTACCAGCGTTCTCACTTCTCTGCCCAAAGCGTGTATGGCAGACGGATTTCCGTAGAAATTCTGCATTACGTTGGTCATTTCGGCAATAACTTCGGCATCTAAAGGCGTTGTTGCGGCGTTGTCTAAATAAACTCTTTTCATAATATAAATTTACACTAATGTAAGGCTAACGTTTGGGATGATTAAATTAGTTGAGTTGTAGTATTTCTTTAATGTCTGAAATTATTTTTTTCGCCAAATTCTCAGCAACTGTTTCATTTTCAGCTTCGCTATAAATACGAATAATTGGCTCAGTGTTAGATTTACGCAGGTGAACCCATTCGTTCGCAAAATCTATTTTTAACCCGTCAATCGTACTAATTTTTTCGTTTTTATATTTTTCTTCAACCTTTAAAAGCAAAGCATCTATATCCATTTCTGGTGTTAGCGTTATTTTGTTTTTAGAGATATGGTAAGACGGATAAGTGCTACGTAAGCGAGAAATTGTTGTGCCTTCTTTTGCTAAATGTGTTAAAAATAAAGCTATACCAACCAAGGCATCTCTACCGTAGTGCAATTCTGGATAAATAATACCGCCGTTGCCTTCGCCACCAATAACAGCATTTGTGGCTTTCATTTGGTTAACTACGTTTACCTCTCCTACTGCGGCTGCGTTGTATTCTCCGCCAGCCTTAACGGTTACATCTCTCAATGCTCTTGTAGATGAAAGGTTTGAAACTGCGTTACCCGGATTGTTTTTTAAAATATAATCTGCAACTGCTACTAAAGTATATTCTTCGCCAAACATGGTCCCGTCTTCGTTAACAAAACAAAGTCTATCAACGTCTGGATCTACCACAATACCTAAGTCTGCTCTTTTGTCTTGTACAACTTTAGCAATTTCTGTTAGGTTTTCTGGAAGCGGTTCTGGGTTGTGCGGAAAATGTCCGTTTGGTTCGCAGTACAATTCGTAAACAGTTTCTACGCCCAAAGCCTTAAGCAAAGCCGGCACAAAAATACCACCTGTTGAGTTTACACAGTCGATAGCAATTTTAAAATTTGCTTTTCTAATTGCCTCAACGTCTACCAAAGGCAGTGCTAAAATTACGTCGATATGCTTTTGAAGATAAGTATCGTTTGTAACAACTTTTCCTAGTTCGTTTACATCTGCAAATTCAAATGACGCTTCTTCTGCAAGTTCTAAAACTTCTTTACCATCTGTATCACTAATGAACTCGCCTTTTTCGTTAAGCAGTTTTAAAGCGTTCCATTGTTTTGGGTTATGGCTTGCGGTTAAAATAATGCCACCACCAGCGTTTTCCATTGGTACAGCAATTTCTACAGTTGGCGTGGTAGACAAACCTAAGTCTATTACCTCTATGCCTAAACCCTGCAACGTGCCAATAACCAGGTTATTAACCATTTCGCCAGAGATGCGGGCGTCGCGACCGAGAACTATTTTTTTATTTTGGGTTCGATTAATTACCCATGAGCCGTAAGCAGCAGTAAATTTTACAATATCAATTGGGGTTAAACCATCGCCAGATTTTCCGCCAATGGTACCTCTTATTCCAGAAATAGATTTTATTAAAGTCAAGTTATTTTTATTTTTTCAAAAATAAGAAAATTTTAAAGAAAGGATTGTATTTAAGCACATGTAAACGTAATTTTTAAATGCACACTTGTTGCATCTATTGTAAATAAAATGATATGGGTTGAAATACAAAATGCTATATTTGCTTTATAAAAAGCGGATAATGCAAAGAAAATGGTTTCAATTTTGGTTTAACTCTCCTTATTATCACATCCTTTACAGTCAGCGTAACGATGCGGAGGCTGAGTTTTTAATCGACAACCTTTCTGCCTATTTAACTCCTAAGAAAGATAGTAAGATATTGGATATAGCCTGTGGCAGAGGTAGGCATTCTGTTTATTTAAACAAGAAAGGCTATGACGTAACTGGCATTGACCTATCTGAGCAGAACATAAAATTTGCGCAACAGTTTGAACAAAAAAACCTGCACTTTTTTGTGCACGATATGCGCAAACTATCGTTCATCAATTATTTCGATATCGCTTTAAATCTTTTTACCAGCTTTGGTTATTTCGATTCGGAAAAAGATCATGTAAATGCCTTAAAAGCCTTTAGAAAATCTATAAAAGAAGATGGAACTTTAGTAATCGATTATTTTAACACGCAAAAGATTATTAAAAACCTAACCAGCCAAGAAACCAAAACAATTGACGGTATAGAGTTTCATCTGCACAAATTTGTGGCTGAAGGGAAAATTATAAAACACATCAATTTTGAGCATAGGTTAAAGTCTTACGCTTTCGAAGAACGTGTGCAAGCTTTTTTCTTAGCCGATTTTGAAAGAATGTTACAGAAAAGTGGTTTGGTAATAACCGAAACTTTTGGAAGTTACGGTTTAGACCCCTTTGACGAAATAAAATCTGATCGACTAATTTTGGTGTGTAAAAAGGCATGATAACCGAATTGCTACAGTGGGATACCGAGCTGTTTTTAAAAATACATCGCGGTTTAAGCAACGACTTTTTCGATTGGATACTGCCTCTGGTGCGCAACCGTTTCTTTTGGTCGCCACTTTACCTTTTCATTGTTATCTTTTGCATTAAGCAGTACAGAAAAACCGGCGTATACATCATCGCTATGATTTTACTAACCTTTGCTTTAGGCGATGGTATTTCATCTAAATTAATTAAACCTAATGTTGGGCGATTAAGGCCTTGCAACGAACCTGCGCTAAGCGATCAAATTATTCGTCGCGTACCTTGCGGAAGAGGAAAAAGTTTTCCTTCCTCCCATGCAACTAACCATTTTGGAATTGCCGTGTTATTGATTTGCATCTTTTATAGAAAATGGCGTTGGATATTGCCTCTGGGCCTAGCATGGGCATTTATAATTAGCTTTGCCCAGGTTTATGTTGGCGTTCACTACCCCGTAGACACCATATTTGGCGCCGTTTTAGGCACCCTACTTGGCTTTTTTACTTATTTTATCTTTAGAAAAATACAACCTACCGTATAATGGAAATCTGGAAATTTCTAGTCTTATTCTTTTGCGCTTTTTTAGGAGGTGTTTCTATTTTTTTAGTTAAAAATGATAAATCTCAGCTGCTAAAACTAATACTTTCTTTTAGCGGCGCCTACCTTTTTGCCATTACGGTTTTGCATCTTATACCAGATGCTTACAGCGGAACAGACAAAGCAGAGATAGGGATTTTTATTTTAATCGGTTTTCTTTTGCAAGTTTTCTTAGAGCAATTTTCTGAAGGAGTAGAACATGGCCATATCCATAAACACAATCATAGTCATTCTTTTCCATGGGGAATTATGATAAGCTTATGCTTACACGCCTTTTTAGAGGGAATGCCTCTGGCAAAAGACCAGCATAACGAGTTAATTTTCGGCATATCTTTACACCACATTCCCGCGGCGTTCGCTTTAGCTAGCATTTTAATCCAAAACCATATTAAAAAAGCACCTATTATTGGCTACATTGTAATTTTTGCCTTAATGGCACCTGCCGGATATTATTTTAGCCTAAGCTTAAGTAACGGAAGCATAAGCGGTATGGAACCATATTACAACAAGGTGATGGGAATCGTTATTGGTATTTTCTTGCATATATCCACTACTATTTTATTCGAATCTAGCGCAGACCATAAGATAAACAAGAAAAAGATGCTTGCAGTTTTATTGGGAATTGGAGTTGCGTTGATAGGATTTTATAGTGCTGGGCACAATCATTAAAAGCACCCAGCTTTATTTTCTATCTCTATCCTCTCATTTTATCAAGCAAAACGTTCAATTGTTCCGCTTCTTCCGAAGTTAGATTTGGCGCAATAAAAGTTAAGAAATCTACTTCCTTATCCATCTTTTTGAGCAGAGCCAAGCCCCTATCAGAAATGATGATATCTACCGCACGTTTGTCGTAACCGTTAACTTTTTTCTCTACTAATTCTTTTTGGATAAGCCTGTCGACAATCCTCGAGGTATCACTCATTTTATCAAGGATACGCCCTTTAATTAAATTAACGGTAGAAGGACTTGGGTATTGGCCTCTTAGAATACGTAGAACGTTATATTGTTGTGTAGTTATGTCGAAAGGAGAAAGTATGTCCTTAACTTTTTGGTTGCTCCAGTGATAGGTGAAAATTAAGTTTACCAGCGATTGCTGAAATACATTTTCGAATTTAGTTGTTTTAACTTCCTTTTGTAGTTTTACCATTTGGGTTAGATTTGCTTAAAACTGAGGATTTTTGATTATCAGATTTCCCAAAATTCCACGGACAATGTTTGCAAACATTTTTACAGCATTTACCCCTATTAAGGTGGTATTCGGCCGTAAAAACCATTAAGCCCTCTTCGTTGAAATAATAATCAATCCCCTCAACCATTAGTTAAGCAATTTAACTACCAAATTCGGCTCAAAATGAGCCTGTAATTGTTTACCGCTACCATGTGTAGTCCAAACCTCTTTCGGTTTTACATTCTCAATCGTTTTTAAAATTGCCTTCCAATCAACATGGTCTGATATATATAATTGCACTTCGTTGTTGCTTTGCAAATGTTTCCACCCTGTGGCAAAAACCCGAACAACGTTTATTGCTCTTATGTAACTTCTGTAAACCATTGGCGGCACAATGTAAATCATATTAGTATGATTGTTCTTCATCACTTTCCTGTCGTACATTTCATACTTACCAAGGTTTATACCCATTTCTTCGTAAATTTTAACAAAGGGCATAACGCTATGGTGCACCAAAATCCGCTTTTGCGGGCAATATTTATTAAGCAGAGAAATAATACGCTGACTTTTGCCCAATGCATAAGAGCCCAACATAATATTAGCTTCTACATCATTCAATTTTTGTATCTCTCCTACCGCATCAGGATGTTCGGTTTCTGGATTTGCGAAAGTTGTTTCTGTAATTAGCACATCTGCTTCAACAAATTCTATAGCCTCGCAAGTATCGTCGTCTTCCAATTTATAATCGCCTGTGTAGAGATATTTTACACCTCCAAACTCCAACAGTACCAATGCAGAACCAAGCATGTGGCCTGCCGGATAGAAACTAATTTTAACGCCGTTTAAGTCGAATACTTCGTGGTAACCTTTAATTAAAAAATTAACTGCCGCGAACTTCTTATAACGATGCAGCATAAATAAGGAAGTAGCTTTTGTGCAATAAACATTTTGATTACCACCAACTGCATGATCGCCATGCGCATGAGAAATTACTGCATTAATTACCGGCTCTTTTGGATCTAGGTAAAAATTACCATAGCTGCAAAATAAACCAATTGATGTTTGAACGATAAAATCGTTTAATATATTTTTTGTATTAGACATTTAGTTATTTGAGTTTACAGTGCCAGAAATTTTTGATGCATTTCTAAGACCTGTAAAATGATAGAATTATTTTCTGTGTTTTGGATAAAAAAATCCGCCATATCAGCTTTCTGCTCGTCGGTAAACTGTTTATCCATTCTAGCTTTAACTTGCTCTGCGGTTACTTTATCTCTACTAGTAACCCTATTAATTTTAACTTGCAACGGCGCAGTTACTAAGATATTTTTATCGCACATTTTGTAAGATCCACTTTCAAACAGTAGAGCTGCTTCCTTTAAGGTATAAGGAACATTAGGCGAAACAGACTTCTCCCAAACATCAAACGCCCTAAAAACTGCTGGATGTACGAGCGCATTTAATTGAGCCAATGCTGTTTTATCGTTAAAAACGATATTTGCAATGTGCTTATTATTCAATGTACCATCTTCGATATAGCTATCTTCGCCGAATGCAGCTTTAACACCTTTAACCAGCACTTGGTCGGTAACCATAATTTCTTTAGCTACGGTATCAGCATAAAAAACGGGAATACCTAGAGTTTCGAAAACCTTGCAAACTGTGGTTTTACCACTTCCTATACCGCCGGTTATTCCTATTTTAAGCATTACTTTTCTATAATAAAATCAACATTACTCGGAACGATTTTAAGCAACTTGCAATAATTAGGAAAACGTTTAATTCTCACGGTCAGTTTATCGTGTCCTAAAATCCGCCAGTCGTTTGCATCCACCACTGCCTCAATAAAATCCTCGTCAACTTCTTGATAACTTGACAAAGCTACCATAAAAGTTACGGCTACCTTTTTAGGATAGAGTTTAATATCGTAGAAATTTACATTATTGATGATTTTAAGCGGAACTTCAACCGTCTTCTCCGTAAATTCATCAACCGGAACGGTTACGCCAATATTAGTAGGGTAAATAGTGATGTTATTGGAATTATTCTGCCTTATTGCAACTCTTGTTTTCGATGTATTTTGTAAATCATCCAATTTTAAAGTATCTGTATACCATTCGCTTATTTTAGTAAGCTCTTCTTGTGGACCAGATATATTTACGTAAGCAGGTTTTAGCAAAATAGGATTAGAAACACCGTACTGTTTTGCGAAAGTAAAATTTTGGACTAATTTAATAGGCACACGTTTATTGGTTCGTTTAGAAAAATCGAAATAAAGCGTATCTGGATAAATTGAGATGATTTTTTGCGATGTTTCTAGCTGTTTATTTACCTGATCTAATTGCTCAGAGAACAACACATAACTCCGTCTGCTTAACTGGGCCAAGCTCACTGTAATAGATTGTGGTTTTATCCGCAAACGCGAAAACAGCAATTGCCAACCCGTGCCTTCTACAGTTAAATCTACCAAATCAGGCTGCAATGGCTTAAATGCCTTATTTTGTGGTTCGTCTTTGTAAATCAGTTCAGTTCTGGCGGTATACTTATATTTATTATTTAAAGCATTAAACAGCCAAGCGCCAATTGCAAACAACAAGCAAGCTAGTAGCATTAGAAAGCGTTTGCGTTCTACCTTAGTTAATTTGATAAATGGCATATTGTAAAAATAGCAAAAAAAAGCCGCTCTCCCGAAATTACGAAAGAGCGGCCTTTATATAATTTTAAAATTAAGCTTTAGGTGCTGGAGCAGGAGCTGTAGCCGCCTTTGTTGCTTCTAAAGAAATAGCCGATTTATCAAAACGGATTTTACCGCCACCTTCTGTTTCAATTAAAAAAGTAGTTTCGTTTGCACCTACAATTTTACCATGAATACCTGCTGTAGTTACCACTTTGTTACCAATACCTAATTCAGAAACTAACTTTTTATGATCTTTTGCTTTTTTAACTTGTGGTCTAATCATAAAAAAATAGAAAACCACCATAATTAAAATCATTGGTACTATAGTGCTATAAAGTTGGCTACCCGCTGCTTGTAAAATTACTGTTGATATCATTGTATATTATTATAAGATTTTGCCCTAGCCCTTGATGGATTTGAGCGGTTAAATTGTTTTTTATTAATCTTTTAATGTAAAATCCCGTAGGAGATCTTTACCCTATTTACGTTCTTTAATTTCGCCTACCAAGTGCAGTTTTTCTGCTATCGGATTTGCATTAGTAGTTAAAGTAATTTGTTTGTCTTGAATGCCCATTTTACCTTCGCTATCAAAAATTACTTTAATAATCCCTTCATCTCCCGGTTTAATCGGTGTTTTAGGATAGTCTGGCACCGTACATCCGCAAGTAGCTTCTGCATTTGTAATTATTAACGGCGTTTTTCCTGTATTCTTAAACTTGAAATCGTAATGTACCTTCTCCCCCATTGTTATAACGCCGAAATCAAAAATTGCCTTTTCAAATTTCATTTGAGGAGCATCCTCTGCTAAAACAGCCGGTGCTCCAGCTACATTAACTTCATTTGCTTTTTCTTCTACAGTTTGCGAAGAAGTTTGCTGACATGCTGCAAAAGCAGTTGCAACAAGCGCCATCATTAATAATTTTTTCATACTATTTACTTAAACGTAATTATTCTTCAATAAGTCCGCGACCTATCTTTTTAATACTATTCGTTCGCTTTAAATCGTTTAAAATTTTGTCCAATATACCGTTTATAAACGAGTTACTTTTCGGTGTACTGTAATCTTTTGATAATTCTAAATATTCGTTAATAGTTACCTTAACTGGTATTGAAGTAAAGTTCATCATCTCGCAGATAGCCATTTTCATCAAAATAGTATCCATTAATGCAATCCTTTCCGACTCCCAGTTTTTGGTACGCTCGCCAATTAATTCCTGGTATTTGCTATCGTTTTTTAAAGTATGAACAAATAAGTCTTTCACAAACGCACTGTCTTCTGGCCAATCGGCACTTATAGGCGTTAATTTGTTTTTAAATGGATCTTCATTAGTAAAGTTCTTTAAGGTTTTTGCAATCATACCTTTCATAACCTCGCTATCTACTGGCCAGTTAATAAATTTATCTTCAAATGCCTGAATGATATTTTGATTCTTCAATAATACCTTACGGAAAATAAATTTGATGATTTCTTTAGAACTTTCTAAAGTTTCTCCTTCTTCGGCCAAATAAGCAACATACTCTTTAGTTTCCTTAAGTTTGATAAAAATAGATTTAACCAAATCAGGATCGGCATGCCAGTTAACTTGGTATTTATTTACCAAAGCGCTGTATTCAGGATTTTTCTTTAATACTTCAATAAATTTATTGTGTAATAACTTCTGATTTGGATTCAAATCTTCGGCAGTGGGCAAATGTTTATTTGCTCTTTCAATAGCGTCAATAGCTGTGTATTCGGTCACGTCTACCAGTAAGGCCAACATGCGGATATACATTTCGTAAACACTGTCTATGCTTTCCATTAAAAGCTTCTGACTACTTACAGTGTCTTTTTTTTCTGTCATGTGCCATGCATAAATATTCTGCAAAGCTTTAATTCTTAGGTGCCTTCTGTTTAACATGAATGTAAGAACGAGTGGTGATTAAACCGTTTAAAAATTGTAATTAATATGATGATTTTATTTTTTTGATATCGCTAATTCTTTTTTCTACAATACGGCTAGCTGCCAGGTTTGTAGGGATGTTTTCTGCTTTAGATAGTTTTATTACTTCACGAGTAGCATCGTATATGTTCTCGGTAAGTTGCATGGTACGTTTTTTACCAAAACCAGTTAATTCAGAGTAACAATTTATTAAACCGCCAGCATTAATTAAGTAGTCTGGCGCATACAAAATGCCTTTATCTAATAATAGTTGACCATGAGCCTGCTCATCTGCCAGTTGGTTATTAGCAGAACCTGCAATTATTGCAAACTTCATGTTTTTTATCGTTTTATCGTTTACGGTTGCTCCCAAAGCACAAGGCGCATAAATATCAGCATCTATAGAAAAAATTCTATCTGCATCAATTGGCTTGGCTTTATATTTTCTAGCTACTTCCTGCAAACGATCTTGGTTGATATCGCTTACGTAAACTTCTACGTTTTCTTGCCTTAACAATTCAACCAAATGCTCGCCTACGTTACCAATACCTTGTACAACGACCGATCTTCCGGCCAACATATCGGTGCCAAAAACCTCTTTTACACAAGCTTTAATACCTAAAAAAACGCCTCTTGCAGTTACTGGAGCAGGATTACCGGCACCACCGATAGATTCGGGCACACCTGTAACATGGCTAGTTTCCATGCGGATGTACTCCATATCTTTAGTAGTTGTACCCATGTCCTCTGCTGTAATAAACTCGCCGTTAAGGTTTTTAATAAAACGACCGTAACTACGCATTAAAGCTTCGGTTTTCATTTTACGAGAATCGCCAATAATAACAGCTTTACCACCACCCAGGTTTAAACCAGTAATGGCAGCTTTGTAAGTCATTCCTTTTGATAAACGCAAAACATCTTCTAGTGCTTCGGCCTCAGAGTTATAGTTGTACATTCTTGTACCACCTAAAGATGGGCCTAATGTAGTATCGTGAATAGCAATAATGGCTTTTAAACCTGTATCGGGATCGTTGCAAAAAACAACTTTTTTGTGCCCAGAAGCACTCAATTGATCTAAAACGGAAGTAACCATAGAACTATTACCAGACATACAAAATTGTTGAATTGATGTCGGCAAAATTACGATAAAAAAACTATTATTTTACTTAGTTTTTATGGAAATAAATAAAAAAACGAAACTCTTTTGGCTAACTTTACAAGCTGATGAAACATCTACTCTTTTTAAACAAATACTTCTATAAATATAAATGGCGGATGATTCCTGGGATTACCTTCGTCATCATTTCTATCATCTTTCAGATTCTGCAGGCGCCTGTTGTTGGTCATGCTTTTAATCTAATAACCGAAAACATTGCTATTTATCAAATGTTTGCGGGTTTCGATCGTCAGCAAATTATTTACGATATTTTCAGTACCAATCTATTATTTTTCGGCGCCTTAATTCTATTTATTTATATGTTAAGGGGGATGTTTTTGTTTTTCATGAGGCAAACGATCATCCTTATGTCCAGACATATAGAGTTTGATTTAAAGAATGAAATTTATGCGCATTACCAGAAATTAAGCCTAGGCTTTTTTAGAAGAAATAATACTGGCGACTTAATGAATAGAGCTACAGAAGATGTTAACCGGGTAAGAATGTACGTTGGCCCAGCAATTATGTACACTACAAACACGGTAATATTATTTTTTGTTGCCTTGTTTTTTATGTTTTCGGTAAACGCAAAATTGGCTTTTTACGCCATCCTTCCCTTACCAATTTTAGTAGTGATTGTTTATTATGTGAATACTTTAATTAACCAAAAAAGCGAGCAAATTCAGGCGCAACTTTCTCGATTATCAAGTTTTGTGCAGGAGAGATTTTCGGGAATTAGGGTAGTAAAATCTTACGTTAGAGAACAACAAGCACAAGATATTTTTGCTGAAGAAAGTATCAGTTACAAAAACAAATCTATGGACTTGGTTAAAGTTCAAGCTTTGTTTTTCCCTACCATGTTGTTGTTGGTGGGAATTAGTACCATCCTAACTATTTACATTGGTGGCAAACAAGTGATAGATGGCGCAATTACGCCTGGCAATATTGCAGAATTTATCATCTACATTAATTTACTTACCTTTCCGGTTACCATGTTGGGTTGGGTAACTACGCTTGTGCAAAGGGCGGCGGCTTCTCAAAAAAGGATTAACGAGTTTTTAGGGCTTAAACCTGATATTGTTTCCGGAAATCAAGAAAAAGTAAATGTAAATGGTAAAATCAGTTTTAATAACGTGAGTTTTACTTATCCAGATACGGGGATAAATGCCATTAAGAATGTAAGTTTTGACATAGAACAAGGTCAGTTTGTAGCTATTATTGGTAGAACAGGTTCTGGGAAATCAACTTTAGCAAACTTAATTATGCGTATGTATGATACCGATGCAGGCGAAATAAAAATTGATGAACTGAATTTAAAAAACATCAATTTATCCAGCTATCGCGATCAGGTTGGTTTCGTTCCGCAAGAAGTTTTCCTTTTTTCTGACACCATTAAAAATAACATCGCCTTTGGCTTAAGCGAAATAAAAGGCGACCAAGTTGAACAAGCGGCCAAAAATGCAGCCGTCTACAATAACATAGTTGATTTTGACCTTAAATTTGAAACCATGTTGGGCGAGCGTGGCATAACACTTTCCGGCGGACAAAAACAACGTGTTTCCATCGCCAGAGCTTTAATTAAAGAACCTAAAATTTTAATCTTCGACGATTGTCTTTCTGCGGTAGACACTAAAACAGAAGAAGAAATACTTGGCAATTTGGGCAAAATAATGAAAGGCAAAACCAGCATCCTTATTGCCCATAGAATTAGCACCATTAAAAACGCTGATAAAATTATTGTTTTGGAAGATGGTGAAATTATAGAGCAAGGAACCCATCAGCAACTGCTAAACAACCAAAAAGTTTATGCAGAAATGTACGAAAATCAATTATTAGAGGAAGAAAACACTTAAAAACATCATGGATAGTATAATTTTTTAATTAATTAGAAAATCATAAGGTTAACTATTTTGAAGTTTGACATATATTCTGTTATATTTACCGCAACCTTAAACCAATACTATACACAACAATGGGAGATTTTGACAACAAAGAGAGAGAAGAGGTTTTTTCTAAAAAGGTAAGAGCTGGTAAGCGTACTTATTTTTTCGACGTAAAAGCTACACGTTCAGGCGATTACTACTTAACCCTAACAGAGAGTAAAAAGAGATTAGAGGATGGTGTATTTGTAAAACATAAAATCTTTTTATACAAAGAAGATTTCGAGAAGTTTACTGAAGGTTTAACCGAAACAGTCGAATACATTAAATCACATCAGGAAGTAGTAGAAAAACGCTACGAATATTCTGAAAATGCTGAATATAACCAAAACACTAAAACAGGTAGCGACGATTTTTCTTTCTAGCTACTTTGCATAAAAAAAATCTCCCAACAATTGTCGGGAGATTTTTTTTATGCTTATTTTTTTATTCATTACGCTCCGGCTATGCCACCCAAAACTGCAGAGATAATTAGCATCCCGTAAAGGCAGATAACAATTATTGCCAAAATACCCCAGTATTTAAACAAAGATTTTAGCTTAGAAATTGCTTCGTTTAGGTTCTCCTGCTCGCCGTACAAAATTCCAATTTTCGCTTTTGTTGCGTATTTAAACATTAACAAACTTGGGTAGAAAATCAAAAAGGCGTAAATCAGAAAAAATATAGTAAAACCTAGTCCACCCAAACCGCCCATTTGCATAGACATGGCTTGCAATTCTTTACTAGTAGTCATTGCAGCACCAACTGTAAATGCACTAATAACCATTAACCCTGTTATGGCAAAACCAACAATGGCCAAAAAATTGGCCCATTTTGCCAAATCGTAAAGGTAGCTACGTATTTCTTCACTTATAATTAAACCATGTGCTGGTTCTTGCTCTTGCGCTGTTTCAATGTTATCCATGCTCTGTATTAAATTTAGTTTCGTAAAGATAAACATATTAGGTAAAGGCTGTAAAAAATAATATCTTTGCGCCCTTTAATAAGGTGAAAGCGGAAAGCGGAAAGCGGAAAGCGGAAAGCGGAAAGCGGAAAGCGGAAAGCGAAAAGCGGAAAGCGGAAAGACGATAGACGAAAAAAGCAAGGATTAATTCTATATACTAAAATCTAATTACTAAATACTAATTTAAAATATAAATGGCATTACAATGTGGTATAGTTGGGTTACCAAATGTTGGTAAATCAACCTTATTTAACTGTTTATCAAACGCAAAGGCGCAAGCAGCAAACTTTCCTTTCTGTACTATTGAGCCGAACGTTGGTGTAATTACCGTACCAGATGATCGTTTAACAAAATTGGCAGAATTGGTTAAACCTAACAAGGTACAACCTAACACAATAGAAATTGTAGATATTGCTGGCCTAGTTAAGGGCGCTTCAAAAGGCGAAGGCTTGGGTAACCAGTTTTTAGGAAACATCAGAGCTACAAATGCTATCATTCACGTTTTACGTTGTTTTGATGATGGTAACGTAATACACGTAGATGGTTCTGTTGACCCTATCAGAGATAAAGAGATTATAGATACCGAATTACAACTTAAGGATTTGGATACTGTTGTAAAGCGTATTCAAAAGGTTGAAAAAATGGCCAAAACAGATAAGGATGCAAAAAAAACATTTGATATTCTTACTGTATTTAAAGCGCATTTAGAAACCGGTAAACCTATTCGTACTGCTAAAGTAGAGCAAGAAGATTTCGATTTTATTGCAGATCTAGGTTTACTAACGCAGAAACCAGTAATGTACGTTTGCAATGTTGACGAAGCTTCTGTTGTAGACGGTAACAAATACGTTGAGATGGTTAAAGCAGCTGTGGCTGAAGAAAACGCTGAGGTTTTAGTAATTTCTGCTAAAATTGAATCTGAGATTGCCGAGCTAGAAAGCTACGAAGAGCGCCAAGAGTTTTTGGCCGATTTAGGCTTAACCGAATCTGGAGTTAATAAATTAATTAGAGCAGCCTACCGCTTGTTAGACTTGTACACTTACTTTACTGCCGGTGTGCAAGAAGTTAGAGCTTGGACTATTACAAAAGGTTTTACCGCACCACAGGCAGCAGGCGTTATCCACACAGACTTTGAAAAAGGATTTATCCGTGCTGAAGTTATCAAGTACAATGATTTTGTAACTTTAGGTTCAGAGAATGCTTGTAAAGACGCCGGTAAATTAGGTGTTGAAGGAAAAACTTACGTGGTAGAAGACGGCGACATAATGCACTTTAGGTTTAACGTTTAACCCTTAAATCACCAAAAAGGGAATTAAAATAAAATTGAAGCTACTTCTAATTGAGGTAGCTTTTTTTATTAGAAAAGCAATTTCTGTAGCTTTTACCAATGTTAGTCGGGCTATGCGCTACAATCTTTTTGTGCGCTGTAATGCAGATAAACAACAATAGTAAGGAACTGAAGCAAGAAGTTTAAAAACACAGATTTCTCCTCGCGAAGAGCTCGTTCGAAATAACGATCAAAAAGGATTTTCGCTACTATCCCGTTTAAATAACTTCGGTCTAAAATTCTATTAAGGGTTGGAGAAAAAACGGAAGAAATAAAATTGTAATTCGATTTAGAATTTCAGAAATTTAAAGCGTTTACAACCCCCTATACGATGAAAAAATTCTTTGTTATTGCTGCACTTATGTTTTTACCTTGGATTTTTACCCGTGCACAAGATACAATCCCCCATGTAAAGGGAAACATCACGATTTCTATTAAAAAAGGAACATTCGAATGTGATTTGGTCGTATCAAATATGCCTCGTTTAGAAGATTATTTTTTCAGACTTAATTCTGGCATGAACATTCGGTATATCAAAAATGCTGAACCAAATATGTTGCCGCTTGACTATGAAAAATCGCTAAAAGATACCTTATCATCTGGTGAATCATCTGCATATTATATACCTTCATGGTCAAAATCTGGAAAATACCTGCCATATACAGTTCGTTTTAATTATGTCGGAATGTTCCCTGTCATCACTGATACATCTAGTGTTTCTGATTGGCGGGGAAATATAGCATTTAATGGCACATCGCTTAGAGTAGATGGATTACAAAGTGCTTGGTATCCGATACTTTACAATATCAAAACTGATACGAGATATGAAAAGGTTACTTATGACTTAAATATCAACTGCGATGATTGTAAAGTGATTTATTTGAATGGTAGTAGTCCTGTAAATAGCACGAGTGCCAATCTTAAAAGTAATTTACCACAAGATTTAACCATGTTTGCTGGCGATTTTAAGTCGACAGTTATAAACGACAAATATTTTTTAAATCCAGATGCAGATGAAGTTGTGCTAAAAGACTTAGAAAAAGAGCTTTATACCTATCAAGAATATTTACAGAAAAAATTAAATATACCCTATAAAGGAAAAACTGTTTATATTCAAACTACGCCTGTATCTAAAAATAATTCTTGGTTTTTTGTTTCCTATCCTTCTATCATAAAAGTTGGCTGGGAAAACGGGATGAAATCTTTTCAAGACAAGAAAGAACGCCCTGGTTTCTTGCATTATATGGCTCATGAACTTTCTCATTACTATTTTGGAACAGTTCGTGCCTTCAACTCAGAAATTGGAGATATGATATCTGAGGGTTTTGCGGAGTTTTTAGCGATGCGTATCACACGAGATTTTATGAGTGATTCTCTTTACCAAGAAAATTTAAAAATGAAGGCCAATGCTATGCGCAATTTAATGCCAGCACCTGTAAAAAGCATCCTATCTAAAGCCGACTACAAGAATCGTGAGTTATATTCTTATTATTATTCACCACTCCTTTTTTCAGCTATCGAAAAAGAGATTGGTGAAGAGAAGATGTGGAAATGGATGAATCTGTTACTAAAGTCGCCAACAGTAAAAACGAATTATATTTTTTTCGAAAAAACATTAAGTCAAGCGGTAGCCGATGAAGCTAAATACACTCTATTGCGTGAAAAATATTTAACCAATGTTGATACCTATCGAAACGTAGCATCAACTCTTGGTTTACCAACAAATGAAGTGGTTGTTTATAAGGATGAGAAACCAGAGGCAAAAAAATATTATTATTTCTATTTTTCTAGACCACGGACTGATATTGGATCATCACAAAACAAAACTATTTTACATACCGATATTGGAGAAGTAACCGGCACCCAAAAAGAATTGAAGAATGTAAATGATAAAATTTATGCCAAGGTAGAACAAGAGTTTAACAACGACTCTGGAAGCACTGGCGATTTTAACACGTACGAAACTTTAGAGCAAGCTCAAGCTGCGTTAAAGCGGTGGTTAGCAAGATATAATAAAAATGGCAATATGCTTGTTAAAGTAATAAAGTAGAGCTAAGCTCAATTTCGCACCTGTAGAAATCATAGCAAATCAAATTGAGGCCAATAACATACACCTTTAAGCACTGTAATCTCATCCACATAAGTTTTATAATTCAAAGCACATTTTTCGAATTATCTTTTTTATGATTTGAAAAGCAGAGGCAGTAATTTTTTTTAATGTCAGTCGGGCCTATGCGCTACAATCTTTTTGTACGCTGTAATGCAGATAAACAACATCAGCAAGAAACTGAAGCAAGAAGTTTAAAAACACAGATTTCTCCTCGCGAAGAGCTCGTTCGAAATAACGAGCAAAAAGGATTTTCGCTACTATCCCGTTTATTAAACTAACAGTTGCTATACTATTTAGGATTGCATGTGCCTATAAGCATATATTTGGCATTCCGGGAAACCAGGAATCTGACGCTCGGGCAATGTCATTAATTTAAGGATTGTTTATAACGTTGGCAGGGCTCGAACATATGAGCACTCCAGAGTTGGCGTCCCCGCCAACGGTTAACTTAATTACATTTTGCCTCGAGGTCACGCTAGCAAATGCTTCGCCTACCTGCCTGCGGTAGGTAAGCGCTCAGCATGGCCAAATTAATACCCTTAAGCCTAAATAGCAGCAGAAAACTTGCTCCTTAAACCCGGGTGAAGTGGAAATCCTTTTACAAGAGTCCCGATTTATCGGGATTTAGGGGTAAAAGATTGCAACGAAAAACGGGACTGAACTTGCCGAAGAATTACGTAACTGCTTTTCTAAAATACAGTTCTCGAAAAAGATTGCTTCTTACCTCGCAATGACGAGATTATCTAAAGCAAAACGCCTTTTAAAAATAACATTGCGAAAGAGAAATAGATAATTAGTCCGGTTACGTCTACCAAAGTTGCTACAAAAGGCGTACTTGACGCAGCCGGATCGGCACCCAGTTTTTTAAGCAGTAAAGGTAACATCGAGCCCATTAAAGTTCCCCAGAGTACCACGCCAACTAACGAACAGCCAACAACCAAGCCTATCAAAACTGGGTGATCGCTAAAAGATGGCATAACGATGTGCCAAATAGCTATTACACTAAAACTTAACAAACACAGCGTTGAACCTAAAAATACACCAGAGAAAATTTCTCTGCGCAATACATTCCACCAATCTCTAATGGTTACCTCTCCTAGCGCCATAGCTTGTATAATAAGCGTTGCTGCTTGCGA
The DNA here is from genome assembly GCF_003313325.1 of Pedobacter namyangjuensis. GTDB lineage: Bacteria > Bacteroidota > Bacteroidia > Sphingobacteriales > Sphingobacteriaceae > Pedobacter > Pedobacter namyangjuensis. Next base: position 78,550 of record NZ_QMHQ01000006.1, read on the forward strand.
ACCACTGTTGCCGCCGCTTGATATAATTAGCGGAACAAATAGCGCCAGAATAACTACTTTGTCAATTTCATGCTCAAAGTTAGACATGGCAGCAATGGTTAGCAACTCGCCAAAAAATAGCACAATTAACCAAACCACCCGTTTTTTATAAAGCTGAAAAACCGGAACATCAAGATAAGGTTCGTCTAAGGCTTGGGTACCACCCATTTTCTGGATATCTTCCGTATATTCCTCATGGGCAATCCACAAAATATCATCTACGGTTACAATTCCGAGCAAAATATTTCCATCGTCTACAACAGGCAAAGCCACGCGATTATTCATTCTAAAAACATTAATCGCCTCTTCTTGCGGATCGTTTACTTTTAAAGAAATCAGTCGGTTATCAGTTAAGTCACCTATTCTAATTTCCGGATCTGCCAGTAAAATTTCCCTAATTCTTATATCGTCTAAAAGAACGCCATCTTTATCAATTACATAAACCACATCGATAGTTTCTGAATTTTTACCGTAACGGCGAATATGGGAAAGTACTCTATTAACCGTCCAATCTGTTTTTACGGCAATAAAATCAGGTGTCATCAATCGGCCTACGCTATCTTCTTTGTAGCCTAAAAGATGTAGGGCCTCTATCCTATCATTATCTGGAAGAAGGATGAGCAATCGTTTTACAGCATCACCTTTGAGTTCGCCAAGCAAAGCTGTCCTATCATCTGGTGGCAACTGCCTAATAATTTCTGTAAGCTTATTACTCTGCAGTTTTTTTATAATACGTTCTTGCGTAGGAAAATCGAGGATACGAAAAACGTTTACTGCTCTTTTTATAGAAAGTGTTTCTATGAATTTAACGGCATATTGCGGAAGTTCATCAATTAAATGCTCTACATCTGAAATATTAAGCTCATTTAAATAATTTTTTAACTGCCGGTCACTTTCGTTTTCTAACAATTGCAATACTTCGTCTACCAGCAGTTCTTCCATAACCAAAAATTTGTTTACATGCCTTTATGCGTTTCCTTAATTTGTGCAAAAGTGCCCTTTTTTATTGGTAAAAACCAATCTAAATTAGATTTTGTGTGAGCTTGAAATATTTTTCACCTCAGTTAATTTAACTTTTAAGTGTAATACCTTAGCAACAATCTTTTTCTATATTTGCAAACTGCTCCCGTAGTTCAATGGATAGAATTATGGTTTCCGGTACCATCGATATGAGTTCGAATCTCGTCGGGAGCACATTTAACACAAGAAAAAAGCCGTAAACTAAGTTGTTGAACGGCTTTTTTTGTGGCTTAATAATTCTTTAACCAATAAGAATGTGTTTCGGGCGTTAATTAATAATTAAAAGCTTTAACTTTATCGCACCTAATTGTTTTTATTAATGTCTTCTGATATAGCACCTATTCCATCTAATGAAATGGATAGAATACTTAGTCTCTACGAATTTGACTTAGATTATTCTAACCTAAAAGATAATTTTAAAGATTTAACCTATCTAGCAGCCAAAATATCTGGAACAGAAATTTCTTTGGTAAACCTCATAGATTCTTACACCCAATGGTCTATTTCAAACTTTGGTATTGATGTAGACCAAGTTCCTAGAGAAGAAACGATTTGTCAGTATACGATTTTAGAGCGTGATCATTTTGAAGTGGAAGATCTTTCTGCCGATATAAGATTTAAGCATAAGGCTTACGTAGACAAACCGATGAGCTTAAAATATTATTTCGGTATACCGTTAAGAACGAATACTGGTTACAATATCGGCTCTTTATGTGTTTTAGATAAAAACCTTAAAAAACTATCGCCTGAAAAAATTGAGCTTCTAAAAATTGTTGCCAACGAGATAATTACAAGGTTAAGCTCTATAAAGTTGGTTCACGAGCTTAAAAACAAACTAAAGGTAGAAAAAGAAACCAGTCAAAAGGTTGCTCATGATATTAGAGGTCCGCTTTCTGGTATTATTGGCATCTCTGAGCTTATCAACAATCAAGGCACTGACAGTAAGATGGGCGATATTTTAGAAATGGTAAATCTGATACATAGAGGTGGTAAATCTATCTTAGATTTAGCTGATGAAATTTTATCAGAAAAAGGAATTAAAAAGCCGTTAACTGAGGATGATTTCAATTTGCTTTTGCTGAAAGATAAATTAGTTAAACTATATACACCGCAAGCGCAATATAAAAACATCAGTTTTGTGGTTAATACCAATGCTAATTACGAAACCATTCCTTTCTCTAAAAACAAAGTGCTACAAATTGCCGGAAATTTAATTTCTAACGCGATTAAATTTACTACCGAGAGAGGTAATGTTACGGTTGACCTGGATTTAAAAGCGATTGATGACACACTTGCGCTAAGTATAGCAGTAACAGATACTGGAATTGGTATAAGTGATAAAACAATTGCAACCATTTTGGAAGGTGGCATAAAATCATCAGACGGCACAGGTGGCGAAAAGGGCTATGGTTTTGGTCTGACCATGATTAAGCACCTGATTGATGGTCTTAATGGTAACATGGAAATAACCTCGATAGAAGGACAAGGAACAAGATTTGAAGTCCGTCTTCCACAACATTAAAAAGGGTTGTATCGGCATTAGAAATTTAAAATTTCTTTGAGAATATAAGTCTGCGATTTCGTCATGCCCAGCCCCAAAGGGCATCGTAATGCATTAGTTGGCTATTAAATCCTTTCTACTGCATTACCATCCCTGTTTCATTGGAATGATGAATTTCAAAAAATTATTTTCTCATTTTACTTTTAAAATCACTCCGATACACCCTCAATTTTATATTATTGCCAACCACCGCCTAGCGCTCTATATAAAGCCACGCCAGCATTTAGTTGTGCGGTTTTTAAACTCGTTAAATCTAATTCGCCCTGCAATAAATTGCCCTGCGCTGTAATTACTTCTAAATAATTTGCCATACCGCTTTTAAAAAGTAAATCTGAATTTTTAACCGCTAATTGTAGCGTTGCAACTCTGTTTTGCGCAATAGCGTATTCAGTTTTTAGATTAACTATTTTACTCTGCTCGTCAGAAACTTCGGCAACTGCAGCTACAACTTTCTGCCTAAATAAAAGTACTGACTGCTCTCTTTCTACTTTGGCTAATTCAAATTGTGTTTTTAGTTCTTTTCTGTTGAATATTGGTTGTGTAATGCCACCACCTACAACGCCAAACAAAGAAGCCGGAATATTGAACCAGTTGCTAGCTTTAAATGAATTTAAGCCTCCAGAAGCAGTTATAATTAAAGAAGGATATAATTGAGCATTCGCAATGCCAACTTTGGCATTCGCAATTCTTAAATCTAATTCAGAACTCTTTACATCTGGTCTAATGCTTAACATGGTTGAGGGAACACCAACTGCAAGCTGATCTGAAATAGTAATTTGCTGTAGCGTTGTTGCACGCTCAATAGCAGATGGAAATTTACCGCTTAAAAAACTAAGCGCATTCTCTTGTATGCTAATCTCTTGTTTAATTTGAGGGATAAGTTGCGTAGCTTTTAGTTGCTGTGCTTCTGCTTGTTGTATAGCCAGGGAAGTTAACTGACCAGCATCAAACTGCATTTTAATCATTTTAAGGGTATTATTATTTAGCTCTACATTACTGTTAGCAACCTTCAATTGCGCATCTAACATCAACAAACGATAAAACCCAGAAGCTACTTGTGAAACTACTCGCGTTTGAACGGCTTTTTTTACCTCTTCAGACTGTAAATAACCTGCATAAGCGGCATCTTTCTGTTTAGCAATTTTGCCCCATATATCTGCTTCCCAGCTTAGCGACAAGTTTGCATTAAAATCTTCGAGGTGTTTTGTTCCTAAAAACTGCGATGTGCTTAAACCGTTTAAGCTATTGTCCGATGGTCGGTTAGAGTTGGCCGTTACCTGCAAGTTTAACTGAGGGATGTTTCCAAGCTTAGCTCTTTTTAGCATCAGCTCTGCGGCATCTATATTTTTTAAGGCTATTTGTATATCGAAATTCCTTAACAATGCACTATCAATTAAATTAAGTATAGCTGGATTATTAAAAAATGCTTTAACGGGAATTGCGCCTATACTAGCATTATCATTAATTGTTTCTACACCTCTAAAATTAACAGGCACATCTTTTAAGGGCGTTGCAATATCCTTTGTTAGTCCACAGCTACTTAATATTAAAAGCACAACTGCAAAAAAACTGTTTATAATTGTTTTCATTTTTATATTGATTAATTGTACCATTTCCTTAACCATGCAGCAATAATGGGTACAAACTCATTAACTGTTGCATCTTGTGTTTGCGATGCTGGATTAGTTTCCATGTGGAGCTAAATTTTTCTGGTGATTTTCTTCTATTTCTACCGGTTTGCCCGATACTTTTTCTTGCAAATATTGGAAGATGATATAAAGCACTGGTATGATGAATAGGCCTAAAATAACTCCAGAAAGCATTCCTCCGGCAGCGCCGATACTAATAGAATGATTACCCTGTGCTGATGGACCTGTAGCAAACATCATTGGGATTAAACCAACGATAAACGCAAGAGACGTCATGATAATTGGTCGTAACCTTAACTTTGCCGCTTCTAACGCCGCCGCTATTAACGGTTTACCAGCCCTTCTCCTTTGCAGAGCGAATTCGACAATCAAAATTGCATTTTTTGCCAATAGACCGATGAGCATGATTAATGCAACTTGCACATAAATATTGTTTTCGATACCTGCTAAACCAATTGCCGCAAATACTCCAAACACACCTACCGGGATAGAAAAAATAACCGCTAATGGTAATAGATAACTTTCGTACTGTGCGGCAAGCAAGAAATAGATAAATACTACGCACAATAAAAATATAACAGTCGATTGTCCGCCAGAAGAAATTTCCTCTCTCGTTTGACCAGAAAACTCGTAGCTGTAACCTGCGGGCAATTGTTTTGCAGCAACTTCCTCAATAGCTTTTATGGCATCGCCAGAGCTAAAACCAGGTTTTGGAATTGCATTTATCTGAATTGAATTAAACAAATTATAACGAGAGGCAGTTTCAGAACCGTAAATGCGGTTTAGTTTTACCAAAGTGTTTATCGGCACCATTTCTCCCCTATTGTTTTTAACAAAAACTCGGTCTATTGCAGAAGGATCCGCCCTATCGGCCACGTCTGCTTGAACAACTACACGGTAATATTTACCAAACCTGTTAAAATCTGATGCTTGCGCACTCCCAAAGTAGGTTTGCATTGTTTGTAAAACATCCTTAACACTTACGCCTAATTGATCCGCTTTTTCGTCGTTTATATCTAATTCTAATTGAGGATAATCTGCTTTAAAACTAGTAAAAGCTACCGCAATTGCAGGTTGTTTCATTAACTCGCCAATAAAATTCTGAGAGATACCACTGAATTTATCCAATTTACCGCCAGTTTTATCTTGCAAAACCATATCCAAGGCTTCTACGTTACTAAAACCAGGTACCGTTGGAAAACTAAACACAAAGAAACTACCGCCAGAGATTGCACCAAGTTTGCCGCGTACCTCATTCATAATCTCATCTATGTTTTTAACCTTGCCTCTATTCTCTGTTGGTTTAAGCAACACGAAAACCACTGCCGATGATGGGCTGGTAGAATTGGTTAATAAATTGAAACCCGATATAGCGGTAACATCCCTTGACGCATCGAGTTTACTCAGTACACTTTCTGCTTCGGTCATCACTTTTTGCGTTACATCTAAAGAAGTTCCAGATGGCGTTGAAACAGATATCGCGATAAAACCTTGATCTTCTGTCGGAATAAAACCAGCTGGCGTTGTTTTAACCATCCAAATGGTAACTAAAGTAATCAAAGCTAATCCGCCTAAACTTAACCATCTGTGTTTAACCAAAAACTTTAAACCACCCACATATCGGTTCGTCATGGCGTTAAAACTGCTATTAAATCCACTAAAGAACTTTTCTTTAAATCCTCGTTTTACGGTTTCGTCTTTTGCATTAGCATGATTATCTTTCAAAAATAATGCTGCAAGCGCCGGACTTAATGTTAACGCATTAACTGCTGAGATAATAATGGCAATTGCCATGGTAAAAGCAAACTGACGATAGAACAATCCGGTTGAACCTTCCATAAAACCAACCGGTAAAAACACCGCGGCCATTACTAATGTAATCGATATAATGGCACCAGTAATTTCGCCCATTGCTTCATGCGTAGCTGCTTTCGGACCTAAATGCTTGTGTTCCATTTTAGCATGTACAGCCTCTACAACAACAATTGCATCATCTACAACAATACCAATTGCTAAAATTAAAGCGAACAAGGTTAACAGATTTATTGAAAACCCAAACAGTTGCATAAAGAAAAACGTTCCCAAAATTGCTACCGGTACGGCAATTGCCGGAATTAGCGTAGATCTAAAATCCTGCAGGAAGATAAACACTACAATAAATACTAATATAAATGCCTCTAGCAATGTGTGTATTACTTGATCGATAGATTGATCTAAAGCTACTTTAGTGCTGTAAAACACATTGTGCTTAATACCTTTCGGAAAATCTTTCGATGCTTTTATCAACAACTTATTAATCGCAATCTGTATGTCGTTAGAGTTAGAACCAGCTAATTGAATTACACCAATCACAATTCCTTTTTTGCCATTCAACCTTGTTAAACTGTTATAAGAATAAGCGCCCAGTTCAATCCTTGCTACATCTTTTAAATGTAGAATTGAACCATCTGGATTTGATCTGATAGCTATATTTTCATACTCATCTGGTTTAGTTAATTTGCCTTTATATTTAATTACGTATTCAAAAACCTCGTTACTGCGTTCGCCGAATTTACCTGGCGCAGCTTCCAAACTTTTATCTTGAATGGCTCTCATTACTTCGTTGGGCGAAACTTTATAAGTTGCCATTTGCGTTGGATTTAGCCACACACGCATAGAGTAATCTTTTACACCGCCAAAAATACTTGCTGCACCAACACCGGGTATTCTCTTAATTTCTGGGATGATATTGATCTGTGCATAATTGGCTACAAATGTCTGATCGTATTTGGCTTCATCTTCGGTAAACATGCCAATAGCCATAATAAAGCTATTTTGTTGCTTAGCAGTTGTAATACCTTGCTGAACTACTTCTGCTGGCAACTGACTTGTAGCCTGTGCTACCCTATTTTGAACATTTACCGCCGCCTGATCTGCGTTAGTTCCCAATTTAAAGAAAACAGTAATTGCTAAAGATCCATCGTTACTAGCGGTTGAACTCATATAAGTCATGTTCTCTACACCGTTAATAGATTCTTCTATTGATGGTGCTACCGATCGTAAAACTGTTTCGGCATTTGCCCCTGGATATACAGCAGTAACCAAAACAGATGGCGGTGCAATATCAGGAAACTGTTGTAGCGGTAATTTTGTTAAACCAAGTACACCAAGTATTACCAATAAAATGGATATAACTGTAGAAAGTACTGGTCTTTGTATAAATATTTTAAACATTGTTTTTGTTATTATTTTTTAGAGATTAACTGAGCAACTTTTTCAACTTTCTTGTCGGGCTGAATAAGCTGGCCATCTTGCAGGCGATCTAAACCACTCAATACGATTTTATCTCCAGATTTTAAACCGTCTTTTATCAGATAATTTGTTCCGGTTTTGCCATCTATTGATATAGCCGTTCGGCTTACCTTATTATCTTTACCAACAGCAAAAACGAAAACTTTATCTTGCATTTCAACCGTGGCCGATTGCGGAATCACGATGGTATGCTCGTGGGCTAAGCCTAATCTAATTTTTCCGGTATTGCCAGATCTTAATAAACCTTTAGCATTTGGAAAACTGGCTCTTAGCGTAATTGCGCCAGTAGTTTTATCAAACTGCCCGTCAATCATATCTATTTTGCCTTGTAAAGGATAAACCGTTGCATCCGCCAAAACCAACGAAACGGCTGGCAAATGTTTAATTCTGTCTGCCACAGAGTTTCCTTGGTACTTGTTATTGAAATTGATGAATTCAGTTTCTGCCAACGAGAAATAGGCATGTATTTCATGTACGTCAGAAAGTTTTGTTAATGCGTCAACATCTGTTGGACTAACTAAGCTGCCTTGTTTTTTAGGTAACCTGCCAATGTAGCCACTAATAGGTGCCTTAACTTGTGTGTAGTTTAGATTAATTTGCGCACTGTTTACCGCTGCGCTAGCTTGCTCAACATTTGCTAATGCAATTTGATGCGTAGTTTTTGCAGTTTGTAATTGAAAAGGAGCTACAACTTTTGCCTGCACTAAAGGCGTAACCTTGTCTACTTCTAATTGAGCGTTTAAAACCGCAGCCTTGGCAGCACTTAAGGCTGCTTTTGCACTGTTCAATTGTGCTCTAAAAGGAAGTTCAGAAATTTGAAATAACAATTGTCCTTTTTGTACCAACTGACCCTCGTTTACTAAAACCCTATCAATCGTTCCGGCAATTTGAGGGCGAATTTCTAAGTCGGAAGCACCCTGTATAGCTGCAGGATAATCTATAAAAGTTTCTTGTGAGGTTTCGTTTACCGTTGCTACCGGTAAAGACATTGCTGGAGTTTCGGCAACTTGCGCTGGAGTTGAGGTGCAGCTCGACAAAAATAAAACTGCAGCGGTAACCAGCGATATTATTAAAGCGTTAAATAATCTAACATTGTTAGATTTTGGTGTGAAGTCTGGCATATAATTCATGATTATTGGGATTTTAAGTATTTACTTTACGTTTATAATTAATTTAACAGTGTTAGATTTTGGAGCAAAAAATTTTTAATCGTTAATGGATTTGATGATAGCTTTTATGGCACTCCTTAAAATTTCTTGATTTATTGCGTCATTAGCCCCTTTTTGAACTAAGTTAAGTGAAACTAGTCCGTGTATTAACGACCAAAAGGTGTAGTATTTTAAATTAACATCATCATCTGATATTGGAGCTTTGGTAAGCAACTTTTCTATAGCATCATAAAATAGATCAGTTGTATATTCGGCCTCTGGCATCTTCTTGTACATTTCGCAACAGTTTACCTGTACGCCATACATTAGCTGATAAAATTCGCTTTCGGCAAATGCAAAATCCCAATAGGCAAGCCACATTGCTTCCAATTGTTCCTCAGCATTTGTCTTGCCGTCTCTGGCAGCTTTAATTTTTTCGCCTAAAAGGATATATCCTTGTCTGGTGAGTTCAAATAAAATACCTTCTTTATTAGAGAAATATTCGTAAATAATCGGGGCAGTGTATTCTATCATATCCGCAATTTTGCGCATACTAAGTGCTGGCCATCCCTCTTGTTTTACAATTTGTAAAGCCGCATCTAAAATACTCTTGCGAGTATCATCTTTTTGACGCTGAATTCTTTCTTTACTTCCCATAGTTAAGTGCTGTATAATAATCTAACACCGTTAAGCAAATGTATAAACAGTTTTGGATTTGCGTATCATCTGTTTGTCAGATAAAATTTATATTGGTTTAAATTGGTTCTAACGATGTTTTTTGCTTGAACGAATTTTTAATTTTTCAGAAAAGCACCTGCACTGCAATTCAGATAATTCAGTCCCGTTTTCCGTGACAATCTTTTTGTGTTCCTCGACTACGATCAGAATGACACAAAAAGGATTTCCACTTCAACCGGGTTTAAAAAGCAAGTTCTCTGATACTATTTGATGGCTAGGCTTATAATCATTTATTAGTTTCGGCAGTTGGAGTTGCCGGCTGATAGTGCATTAGCCTGTCATTCCGACATTAGAGGAATCTGCCTTCGTAATCTAATCTGCAGATTCTTCGCTTTGCTTTGAATAACAAGCGTTGCTTATATCTAATTTCAGAAGGTGAAGACACTAGCAGATAGAAAAAAAAGGAACTAATACCCTAAAGGGCTTTATCCAATTTCTTAAACGGGCGTCTGGTAATTGTTTTTTTTAGCTTCATCCATTGTTCATCAAAAAAATCGCAAGAAAGATAATTAACCCCTACTCTTAAAGCCTTTAAACCACTCACGCCTTGCAATTCCTCTAACTCCAAATTCTCTAAATCGTCTTGTAAAAAGCCTTGTTCCTGCAAATATTTGATGTATTCTCGATACTCATTTGCTTCGTAGGCATTAAAATAAACCATCGCAATTTTGCCGGGTTGCGTTAAACGTTCGTCGGTCCCCTTTATCAAAACCTTGTCGATACGTTTTTTTACTACCTCGTAACGAATGTTGTAGGCTCCTTCAACATCAAATCTCCTTTCATCGTTTCTAAAACTAATATCGATCGGGTTTGAGTGGATAAAAATCAACTGTGTTGTAAGTAATGGCCTAGGCATTTGGCTAACCAAACTATTGGTTAAACGGGCAACTTCTACCATTGCCGTAAGTTGCCAAAGACGAATGTTCTTCAAATAAAGTAGATCGAACGGTACATCTGGTGCTATCTCCTGCCCTATGTAAATATCGTACTCTACACCATCAGTTCTAAACTTGGCAAAATAACAAGGATAGGTTTCTTGCAAGCCTTGTTGCGCATCTTCAAGGTATTCGCTAACGGATGTATTTATAAACTGCATAGAAGTTTCTAAAGTTCTTCTATTTGCAAAGGCTTCGCCAGTTTGCGGATTTATACTTTCGAAATAAGATTTAACAATTAAACTTGCATCAGGGTGGCCGATTTCTATGTGTTTAAGCATTGGATAAACCTCCAATTCTAAAAACTCGTTTAGTAAAGCTTCTTCGCTGGAGCTAATAAAATCATCTATTTTTTTTGCCCATTCGCCACAGTTGAATAGAATTTTATCCAGTAAATCCAGCCTTACAATCTTTCTTAATTCAGACAAGGTCTCATTTAGTTTAGCTAATTGAACCTTTAAATCTTCTTTTAAGGCGTAGTTACGTTCTATAGTAGAACTTTTAATATCTACCGCTCCAAAAAGCGGATACAATCCTTTAAATGTTACCGTATCTATCTCAAGCGTTTTCTTTTTATTCTTGCTTTTCTTTAGATAATCCCACACCACTTGGTTAAATTTCCATTGAACAGAGGGTTGTAAGGCGGTAAATTTGTCCTTAAGCACATCGTCCATTTTAAAATTAAACTCTTCTATTCTGTATTGCAAAAGCTGACCTAGTAAAGGCAAGGCCGAATGAAATCTCGATAATAATTTATCATCTACCACTAAATTTTGCTCTGAATAAATTTCCATTATCCCAGCAAGCTGGTTATTATAAAAAATTGGCACAAACGAATAGGAATTTACTCCGTTCTTTCTTAAGATATCCAAAAATGGAAATTTCTCAATTTTCTCGTCCGTTAGGTTATTAAAAAATACCGGACGTGGATGATCAATATATTCGTTTACTAAAGCAAAAAATGTCTCTTCTTCTATGTCGTATTTTTTTGCCGAATCAAGAAGGATACTTTGAGAATTTAAATCATTATCAAACACAAACTTATTGTTGACCATTAGAAACGGTAACAAGCCAAATTCAATATGTCCGTTACCTGCTAAGGTTTTTAAGGCTTGAATTACGTGATCATAAGCCTCCTTTTCGTAAGTGTGATTAACCAATGCATTGCGAATACCATCTATTGCATGTTGCAAGGTTACGTCGGTTAAGGTAATAACGCAAAAGCCATCAAATTTAAATTTCTCTAATGGTAGTAGTTCCGAAAGCAACTCGATCTCGTTACCTTCCTGAATTTTTGCAGAAACAAGCTCAAAATTTAATTCTGGTAACTCGCCGTCGAAAGTTATATCAACAAATTGCGTATCCGGAATAATATTATAATAAGTAGTTAAATGGGTATTTGGGTTTTTATAAGCATACAATATTTCGTGTCCAGAAATAGATGTGTAGTTATAAAATCTTTGCAATATCATTTTATAAATAAACTGCAGCTGTTTAGTTTCCTTAGATTCTTCTTTATAACCATTTATTCTTTTTTCTTCCTGGTGTAGGCTGAAAAAATCGTAAAATGCATCAGTACTAAAAAATATACTTTCGGGCACAGGCGTGCTCATTGCCCAATATAAATCTTTTTCGTTAGCCATTAATGGCGTTAAAATAGTGAAGATCAGTTCGAGCGTATCTTTATATTTAGCTAAATCTTCTACTTTAACATCATTGTTAAGCGCTTCTTCACGCTCTATTTTTTCTAATAAAAAGCGGTAAAATTCGGCCTTTAAAGTTTGTTCTGTTTTAAGTCTGCCCTTTAAGTAAGCTATTAATGGTCTAAAAGATAGGGTATACTCTACCTGACAAGCTACACACACATCTCCGTTAATCTTTATAACACTTGTATTCATCTTTTCTGTTTATTAATATCTAAAGCTCATAGATGCGTACGGATACCAACCTTCGGTTGAGTGCCCCATTACAAATCTGAAAACCGTTAATGATGCTGGAGCAAAATATAAACCTGCGCCAACTCCATGATGCCACTTGTCTGACCTATCATTACTCGCCCAAACCCTTCCAACATCATAAAATCCCATCAATCCTACTTGCCCAGGTAAAACGTAACTTACAAAATCTCCTAATTTGGCTCTAAGTTCTACATTATTATAGAAAGTATGCTGACCAGCAAATCGAAATTGACGATAACCTAACAAATTACCCTGTCCGCCTAAGAATAAACTTTGGTAAAAAGCTGGTTTTCCAACAGTTATACCGCCACCAAAACGGTTGGCAAGCACCAATTTCGCACGTCCATCAAGATTTTTATATAGTGATATATTTCCTGTAAACTGTCCAAAAGAATTAGAATTGCTATTCAATCCTTTATTTGCTGTCCATTTAAAATCTACAAAGCTGCCAAGAGTTGGCAGTAAATCGTTATCGCGGGTATTGTTGCTAAACTTAACTACCAAACCTGCAAAAAACTTGTCTTTATCAACCGTTAAACTATCGTACGAATGCAATTCTGAAGGGATAGCAATAAAACGGCCAGCATTATCATCTAAGTCTAATTGATAAAACTGCAAGTTTGTGCCGATGCTAAAACTAGATTTCGGTCTACGCCATCTCAGTGCAGTTTCTACATTGTACAAACTAAATCTAGATCTGTAGTACCTAATTCTATCATCAAACTTGGTTTCGTTACCAACGCCAAAGAAGTTTTGCGTATTGTTAGGTGCATAGGCATCTGCATTGATAGTCAAATCTGCTTTGCCAATTAATTTCAACCAATCTCCCTTATAATGAAAACGGTAGGCTTCGGTAGCAAAAGCGTGCAGAAACGAAACATACTGCGAGTTACCATAAGGCTCTTTTCTAAAGCCGGGGTTTGTAACCTTGTAATTTAATCCTAAAAGGATTCCATCATCTAAATTATAACCAGCACTTAAATTAATAGAACTTCTGCCGTACATATCTTTATTATAGAATGATACGTTTGAAGTATCTACGGCAAATTTCTTTCTCAGCATATTTTCGTCATCGCCTTCAAACTTAGAATTTCCATTTTTACGACCGTAAAGCTGTATACCTTTAGTTGCATTTGGTACGTCGTAAACTTTTTTACCTGCTCCGGCTATTATTCTAAGTTTTATGTTCGATGTTTTGTTATCGATATATAAACTATCATTACCATCTTTAACATATAAACGTACTTCTTTAGTAATTTTTGGGTCGAAGGTATTACTGAAAATCTCCTCTTTGATATTACCTTCTTTTGAAATTTTATTTACCTGAACCTTTAAATAACCGCCGGTAGAATCGGTAATAACAACTTTTTCGTTTTTATGACTTGCCTGGATATCGACTATACGATTAAAGAAGTGATAAAAATCATTCATCAATTTTGGCAATGACGCTCTGCGCTCTTTTAAACGTGTTAAAAACTGATCGTGGCGTAAAGTGTAGTTCGGTTCTGGCAAATGTTTTAATGCCTTTTCAAACACATCGTCAGTCAGTTTATCGCAAAAATCTTTCACTGCAGCATCCCATTCAGCTTCAGTATACTGTGATAAAAGCCTGCTGTTCATCGCTCTTCCCTCCCACAAAAACCAATCTATGTTTTTAATTTCACGTTCGTAGCCTTGCATCATCGGCAAAAGCGACGAACTTTGAGCAAAACGCTGTATAAACCCATCAGATCCGTAAAAAACCTGATCCCTGTCTCTAGGAACAGCAATATAGTTTTTCCCCTTTTTTGTCTTATCGGTTTTCCATCTCCATTGGTCTTCGTGCCTATCCCAATCGCCTATTAAGATATCTAAAGCTCTGGCTCTTAAATAAACACCAGCATCATAAGTGTTGTCGTTATCATCATCCAGCTTTTCAAACATTTTAGTGGTATTGTCCGAATCGCCGATAGGCTCTCTCTCTTCTAACAAACAAAGTGTATTAGCGAAGGAAGCACCATAGTCGCCGAAATTTTTATCCGGCGAAACCCAACCTATAATTGGTGTTGAATGCGGCACATCTACCGCTTTGGCCAAAGTAGGTACAACTAATGCCCCAAAAGGATGTTGCGCAGACATATTGTCTTTTAAAATATCCTTTGCAAAAGTTTCTCTCAAACCTTGTGGCAACAAAACTTCTGGAAATTTTTCTACGCTTCTTAATACATACTCTTTTCCATCCTTATCTTCTAAACGCAAAGAACGAGATTGGTTACCACCACCCAACTGTGTTGGTTTTAAGCCACCTTTAATTTCAGAAATACGCAATACCGGAAATTTAGTTTCCATGGCGTAGTCCTTACGATAATTTTCGCCAAATAAAAATCGGTGCAATTTGCCAACGCTATCATAAGAAGGATGAACCTTTACCAAAATGCTATCGGCCTTTATCACCTTTAACTCATTTATTTTAGGTGGTTTTATTTCTTTATACGGTTGGTTGTAAGTAAAAACCTTTACCACGCCTGTATCGGTATAGTTGTAATACTCGTAGCGCATGTCGTTATTTTGCAACTGATCTGCCACCACATAACCTTGGTTAAAATCTTGGTAAAGCGAATTTTTCCCTTTTTTATTAGGATTCATTTTCGCACCTGCACCACTTACAATTTGTAATTGTTTGCTTTTAATTAATTGCAAACCATGCTCATGCCCAGCAGCGTAAATAACGTTTGGCCTATCTCCAAAAACAGCGTTTACGCGTTTAATCATATCCTTGTAAGCCGGATGATTCAAATCTTCTGGACTTAAAAAAGTTGAACGTAAAAACGGATAAAGCGAGCCAATAACTGGCATTGGAATGTATAATTTTTTGTTTAGCGAAGTAAGCGGAAAAAGGTGGTTACGTAGGGTAAAATATCCGCCATGCGACCCATAACTTTGAAATGGATGATGTGAAGCTAACAAGATAACTTTATCTCTATTTTGCTCCATTAAATCCTCCATTTTCGCAATTACCTCGTCTTTGGTATTACAATCGCAGTCGGCACCCGGGTTATCTTTTTTGTATGGAAACAACCACCACTCGCTATCGTAAGCAATTAAAGTTAATTTATCAGAAAGTTTTATAGCTACGGGGTCTGGACAGCCATTTGCAGGAAGAAGCTTTAAAAGCGGATCGTTAAAAGAAGCTAAATAATCGCCTTGCGCCTTAATTTTCGCTAAACCATTTGGACCAGATTTATCCCAGTCGTGGTTGCCGGGAACGAAGTAAACCGCAGCGCCAGCATCACGCATAGGCTTAAACTGAGAGTTTAAAATGTTACTGGTTTCGGAAAAATCTCCATAACCAGGAATTGCCATCCCGCTTGGGTAAATATTATCACCAAGAAAAAGCGTAGTGGTTTTGCCTTTAATTACGTGTTTGGCAGCGTCTTTCAAAGATTCAAACTGCCCGGTATTCATTTCTCCGGCATCGCCGATAAGAATAACACGGTATTTTACTGATTCTTGCGAAAAGCTACCAAAATAGGCAA
This sequence comes from Pedobacter namyangjuensis, assembly GCF_003313325.1. Taxonomy (GTDB): domain Bacteria; phylum Bacteroidota; class Bacteroidia; order Sphingobacteriales; family Sphingobacteriaceae; genus Pedobacter; species Pedobacter namyangjuensis. The sequence goes on from NZ_QMHQ01000006.1 coordinate 94,404, forward strand.
TTAGTAGCGTAAGCGTAATGGATATTTTTTTAAACATACCGTGTTTGAACGTTAGATAATTACAAAATTAAGGTTTTTTATAGTCGAACCTTAAAATATTACCGGTTTGAGTTTCACTACCTTCATTAGAGATAAATAAGTTCCCATCTTTATCAAAAGCAATTCCTTCTGGCTGATTAAAAGTATTTGAACTAAGGTGGTGCGTACTAATCACGTTGAATTTTTCATCGGCAATTAAAAGCACTTTATTTACCGAAGATACGATAAACCATTGCTTTGTAAGTGGATTTATAGCGAGTGCAGATGGATGAAAGGTGCCCTTTTTCTTTCCGCTCATTTTATCTAAATTACTAACGTCTATCTGAAAGGTGCCCTTTGATTTTAACGAACCATCAGCTTGTAAAGCTAATACGTAACCGCTTGTTTTTTTGGTGTCTTTGTCAACCTTGCAGTTTTTACAAAGTACATAAACATCGCCAGTTGTTTCATTTGCAAACATACCTTCGTACTCACCCTTCGGTATTAAATCTTTGGTTTCCTTTACATTTTCAACTTCTTCTTTGCTCGTTTCCGTTAATGGAAATGTGTAGAAAGTTCCATTACTTTTTAAAAGGATAGCCCAACCTTGCGCTACCGCAACATCTTCATAATCGCCTTTTTTGCCAAATTTAGTTGCTTTATCGTCCTTAGTGCCCAATGGCAAACTAAATAATACGCCGTCTTCGTCTTGTTGGGCGTAAACAACACTATTGTCGCCTTTGTTAAACGCAATACCGGAAATTTCCTGCAAAATATCTGGCATACTATAACGCTTCGGATTTTCTAAATCATAGCCTTTAGGATTTTGCGCCGCTACAGCTTTTTTCTCGGCACACGACCAACTCGAAAGACTAATTACGAGTGCAAAAACCACCAAAATAAAGTAACGATTTGGTAGGTGGGATATGTTATTTTTCATCTTTCTCATCTTTTAATAATTGACATATACGATATTGAGACTGTATTGGCTCGTTTTTGTTAACAATTGGTTCATTTTTTAAATTTCCGTCTAATCTAACTGCCTTAACATTATCTTGCATTTGCAAATCCAAAATAGCCAGAAGTTGTTTTTTTATTTGTTCATCTCGCAACGGAAAACAAACCTCGATTCGGCGATAGATATTTCTATTCATCCAATCTGCAGAACCCAAATATATTTTGGGCTCACCTAAATTATGGAATACAAAAATCCTTCCATGTTCCAAATACCTGTCAACAATTCTGGTTACGGTAATATTTTCACTTTGATTTTCGACGGCGGGAACTAAACGACAGATACCTCTTACAATTAAATTAACTTTTACGCCAGCGTTAGATGCTTCGTACAATTTGCTGATTAAAACCTTCTCTTCTAAATTGTTTAATTTAATAGTTATCGAAGCTTCTTTTCCAGCAAGTGCATTATCAATTTCCCTACTTATTAATGCTAAAAATGTTTCCTGCAGGTTAAATTGAGCAACCAGCAAATGATTGAATTGTATAAAATCCGTGTCTGAAGGTTTTACCCTCTTGGCGAGAAAAATAAAAAGCAACTCCATTTCTCTAAGCAAATCGCTATCGGCCGTCATCAGAATATGATCGGTGTAAAAATTGGCGGTAGTTTCGTTAAAGTTGCCGGTAGCCAACAGGCCTACGTACGAAGTCCTTAACCCCTCTTTGCTTTTTACCAGCGCAATTTTTGCATGTACTTTTAATGCAGTTACGCTATAGCTGATTTTAACCCCAGCCTCTTTCATCTTTTTAGCCCATTTGATATTGTTGGCTTCGTCAAACCGTGCTTTTAGCTCTACCAAAACGGATACTTTTTTACCATTTTTAGCTGCGCTGATTAATGCGTTAACAATTTTAGAGTCGCTGGCAACACGATAAAGCGTAACATAAATTTCCTCTACCTTTGGATTAGTAGCGGCCTCGTTAAAAAAACGTAAAATGGCATCGTAAGATTGATATGGCGTATTTATTAAAATGTCCTTCTTATGGATTTGCTCGCTTAAGGTTTTACCGACAATCAATTTTGGATAGCTTATTTTTTCCCACTTAGGATTTGACAATTTTGCTTCCTTAACAGGAAAATCTGCCAAATCTTTTAGGTTATGGTAATTGCCTCCGGCTACCAAATTGGCTTTTTTAAGGTTTAATTTTTCGATAATTAAGCTTAACGTTTCTTCTGGCAAGCCTGGCTGATACAAAAACCTTGTAGCTAAGCCAAAATCGCGTTTTTGCAATTGCTTTTCTAGTTGCTCTGCAAGATTACCTGCATACTCGTCCTTTAGATCAATTTCTGCATCACGAGTAATTTTAAAACTACAACAGCTATTAATTTTTGTATCTGCGAACAACAGGTTCAAATTTGCTTTAATAATATCATCCAGAAAAATTATAACAAGATTATCGCCTTTGGTTATTTTGTAAAACCTGGATAAATGATTTGATGGTATGTTTAAAATGGTTGTTTTTTCAACGTCGCCTTGGGTTAAATTAATAACAAAATATAGCGCATTGTTTTCTGGAAAAAACGCTTCATTGCCATTGCTTAAGTCGACCGGTTGGAGGAAAGCTAAAACCTGACTAAGGAAGTAAGAGCTTACTTCTGCTGCAAGCGATTTAGGAATAGGCTTTCCGTAAATAAAATCGATTTTGTTTTGGTGCAGTTGAGGAATTATTATCTCTTTTAAAATTTTCCCGTAGGTTTCTTGTTGTTCATGTATTGCTTCGTTTGCATTAAGCAGTAAGTCATCGGCAATAGAAATTTCGTTGTTGTCTTTTCTACTCAGCTTATCAAGAGCTAGCAAAACTGGCATTCTAACTCTGTAAAACTCATCGAGATTACTCGAATAAATAGCTAGAAAATTGATTTTTTCAAGCAAAGGAACGTCATCGGCCAATGCCTCATTTAAAACTCTTTCGTTAAACGAAAGCCAGCTCAGGTCTCTATCAAACAAAATGGGATTTTCGCTTAGCATCTTAATCTAATTTTCCGTAGGCAACGTAAGAAATTATGTATGCTAAAACCGCAGCGATTAAGCCAAACATAAAAATATTGTACGCAGTGCGGATAAACTTGTATTTTCTGCCTAATACCACGCCTTGAGAATATACGTCGGTAATTAAAGTGCCGTACAAGAACTCCTGGTCGTTCATAACCTTAATCATTCCGCTACTGTAATCCTTCAAATCCATTTTATAGAAATTACCAAAAAACAGCAGGTTTACTTTTTTATTCTCGATATCGTGGTTGCTAAAAACACCGTCGGGAATTGATGGTCTGGTGGCAAGAATGGAATAAATTATACAAGATAAACTAACCATTAGCAAAATAAAAGTGGGCACAATTAAAAATGCATTATCTTCCAATCGCCTTAAAACCAAACTCACAATTAACGATAAAATAATGGAATTAACCGTAATTAACAGCTGCGCCTTGTTATCGGCCATATCACTTAAACGCTGGTTGTTGGCCGAGGTAATCCTAAACATGGTTTCAATACCTTTATCGGGTCTCGCTTTGTCTTTTGTATTCAAAAGTTTTTCGCCGTCTTTAATTTTCACAGGCGTACTTACCGTTATTTCTTCAACTTTTTCAATTTCATTGAGTTTAACCTTAAGTTTTTCGAGATTTTTAGCTTTCTGATCGTTTAATAGCAATCTGCAATAATCTGTGTGGTAATTGTGTTGACTTAAAAACTCAACATCTTTTTTGCGCCAATCTTTTTTACCTATTTTTTTTCCAAGCAACTCTGCCTCTTTGTGCATTAATTTGCCTTTTTGCCTAAAGTTTTCAGAACCTAGATGAAATAAATCACCATCGCACAAAATACTTTCTAATTGGTTAGTTGGTTTTTGTGGCATTCTGGTAGAGAGAATAACCTGCTTTACATCAGAAATTACTTCGACAGGAACCTTTTTTTCTTTTAAAAAAGCTTCAGCAAGTTCCGTGCTCTTCTCTTCGTGTCGAATAATATCTTCGAAATAACCCGTATCATGGAACCAAGCGGCAGCGTAAACTGTAAAAAAATCTTGCTCACTTAATTGGTAATGATTGGCAATTTGTACTGTCGCTTCTACAACATCTTCTGTATGTTTTAGATCGTGGTAAACAAGTCTTGCATCATGATGTTGTTTAAAGTAGTTTAGCACATAACTTTTAACTTCATCTTGCAATTGTATATAATTCATTTTATTTTTTTGGTTAAATACCTTTGCTTAACGTAGGCAAACTAAGGTTTATTTTAAAGCATAATAACACACCAATATCGGCTTAATGTTTTAAAAATAAACTTTTTTTAATTTAAATTTTAACCAAAGAGAAAGGTTTCAGATTCGCTCTTAAAACTACCTTCAAAAGCGTTGCTCCAGAGGATGTATTTCGACCGCAAAACAACTATACTAGTTATTTGTTAAAAGTCCATATTTCTTTAAAAATGACTACAGAAAAATCGAGATTTCAGTTCCTACCATTTGTGATATGTATAGCCATCCCAATTTGTGTTGGTTTTGTAGGCAGTTTGCTAACTATGGAGTCTGTTAAAACATGGTATACTACCATCAATAAACCATCTTTCAATCCGCCAAATGGCATATTCGGGCCAGTTTGGACAAGTTTGTTTATCTTGATGGGAATTGCAAGCTATTTGGTTTGGAAACAGCGTAAAACATCATCTAGATATTACACCGCTGCCATGCTATATTTGATTCAGTTAGTTTTTAACTTGGGTTGGTCATTTCTATTTTTCTACCAGCAACAAATTGGCTTAGCACTTGTAGAAATAATTATCCTTTTAGCGCTAATAATTGCAACCGCAGTTAACTTTTACAAAATAAATAAAGTAGCGGGTTGGCTTTTTGTTCCCTATATACTTTGGGTCAGTTTTGCGTCTTATTTAACTTATTCTATTTATATTTTGAATTAATTTTAAAAGAAAAACAATATTTTTATAGGGTGATTTATCCTAAAAAACTATTGATTTTTATGCTGTTGCTTTTAACCACACAAGTTAAAGCGCAAAAAGTTGGCGTAGTTTTAAGTGGTGGCGGTGCCAAAGGCCTATCGCATATTGGCACATTAAAAGCATTAGAGGAAAACAACATTCCGATAGATTATGTAACAGGAACATCTATGGGAGGCATTGTTGGAGCCATGTATGCGGCCGGTTATTCTCCAGCTCAAATAGAAAAAATTGCGTTAAGTTCCGATTTCCAAAACTGGGTAAGCGGTAAGTACGAAAGCGATTACAGTTTCTACTTTCAAAAAAGCAATTTAAACGCATCTATTTTAACTGCTAAATTAGCCATAGATACCAGTTTACGCTTAAGTTTTAGGCCTAACCTGGTAAATGATATACCTTTAAATTTTGCTTTACTAGAGCTTTTCTCGCAGGCATCTGCCATTTCTAAAGATAATTTCGACAATCTTTTTGTACCCTACAGATGCATGGTTTCTGATGTTCTATCGCAGAAAAGCATAACTATGAAAAATGGAAGTTTGGCCGAAGCTGTACGTGGTACCATGACAGTGCCGTTGGTTTATCGCCCAATAAAATTAGACGACAAATATGTTTTTGACGGTGGTCTTTACAACAACTTCCCTGCTGATGTTATGAAAACAGAGTTTAAACCAGACTTTGTAATTGGCGCTAACGTTTCATCAAAAACTTTTAACGAATACCCAAAAAACGACGATCGTTTGATGAATCGCTTATTAGTTTACATGTTCCTATCCAAATCAGATTCTACGTTGGTTGGCGAAAATGGTGTCTACATCCAACCAGATTTATCTGATTATAGTGTTACCAACTTTGCACCAGTTGCCGAACTTATAAAACGGGGTTACGACGCAACCATGGCAGACATGGAAAATATCAAATCTCGGGTTAGCAGAAGAGTTTCACCAGAAGAACTGCAAATAAAAAGGCAGGCTTTTAACCAAAGAAAACCCGATTTAAAATTCAGTAACGTAAAAGTATCTGGCGTTAACAATCCTCAAAAAAAATACGTAGAACGACTTTTCAAAAGCGATCAACTTACATTTAACTTAGACGATATTAGAAGAGGCTTCTATAAGCTTGTTGCCGATGAAACTTTTGAATCAGTTTATCCAAAAATCGCCTACGAACCTTTATCAGACAGTTATACTTTTGAAATCGTAGCTCAACCAAAAAAGAGTCTTAAAATAGATTTTGGCGGTAATATTTCCTCCAGGCCAATTAGCAATGTGTATTTGGGTTTGCAATACAGCTACCTAAATCGTAAGGCTTATACCTTCGGTGCAAACGTTTATTCGGGCAGGTTTTACGAATCGGCACAGTTAAATGGGCGTATAGACTATCCATCTGGTGTGCCACTATTTTTGGCTGCAGAAATTACATACAACCACTGGAATTACTACAATACCAGCCAAATTTTTATAGAAAACCCAAAACCAACCTATATTGAGCAAGGCGATAGAAAAATAGACTTAAAGTTAGGTATGCCGCTTAACCGAAACGCCCGTTTAATTGCCAATGTAGCTTTTATAAACAACAACGATAATTATAGCCCCACCAATACTTTTTCTGTGGGCGATGTGTTAGATAGAACCGTTTTTAATGGACTAAGAATCGGAGTAAACTTCGAGAAAAACTCGTTAAACAGAAAACAGTATGCTAACCGAGGTCGTAATTTTTTAGTAAGTATAAATTATAATACCGGCAGAGAAAACTTTACTCCCGGCAATATCCTTATTAATAACGGTTCCCTGCCCAATCCAGATCCAGTTCAAAGAAGCTTTAGAGAATGGGGACATGTTAAAGTAAGTAGCGAACAATATTTCTTCCATACTAAAAACTACACTTTAGGTTACTTGTTAGAAGGCGTTGCTTCCAATCAGCCTTTATTTCTAAATTATTATGCAACTATGTTAGCTTCGCCTGCATTTTACCCACTGCAAGATAGCAAATCGCTGTTTTTAGAAAATTTTAGAGCGTCGAGTTATTTGGCGGGCGGCTTAAAAAATGTCTTCGCGTTAAAACGTAATTTCGATTTCCGTTTAGAAGCTTACACGTTTATTCCCTATAAAGAATTTGAACAAAACGGACCACAAGCTGTTAGGTTAACAAAATCTTTTAGCAAGTTTCGCTATGCCGGAACCGCTGGTTTAGTTTACCATACACCAGTTGGCCCCATAAGTTTTAGCTATAATTTGTACAACGATCCTATAAAAAGACATGGAGTATTACTACATTTAGGCTACTTAATTTATAATAAACGATCTATAGAATAACCGATGAAAAACATTACGCTACTTTTTTTCATGCTAATATCTGGCACAGCCTTTAGCCAAACCGCCGCCATTAATAATTTTATAGTAAAAGAAAGCCTTTTAAAAAACAGCAAGTTAGCCATTATTGCTGCCGATTCTTTAGAAACACCCATCGAAAGTATCAATGGTTCATATACTTTTAGTGTTAGTGGATTTACCCAACAACTTAATTTTAACAACGGAGTGGCCATTTTACCTATGCAAGTAGATAAATCTACTTTCGTTTACATTAAACACCGCAACGATTTAGGTACACATAGTAAACTGCTTTATGTTTACAAAAAAGACGAAAACTTAAATCCCTTTACCATCAGCCGTGTCTTTTTAATTATTATCCCCTTGTTAATAATTTTCTTGGCTTTTGCATTTAAAAAGTTCATCTACATCGCCATATTTCTACTGGTTATATTTTTCATTTTTAGCTATAGCAACGGTTTAAATATTTCTACGTTTTTCGAAACTACATTCGATTACCTTAAGAATTTGGTATAGATTTTTTAGAAAAACAAAGTTCGTTTGCATCGGCAATTGTAGTCCGGCTTTACGCTTTACTTCGTGCCCGCTTCAATCCGGTTTATAGTACCACGCAAAAAGCGCTTTTGAAACATTGCAAGGGATAGGTATTTAAAGCATTATCTAAACTAACAACTTAGAATTAAACGCCACGGCCTACTTAGGTAAAATAGCTTATTAATACTAAGTTAAAAAGGCATTCCTATACCGAAGTTGTATTGAAGAAAACGATAGGTATCTGGAGCGTTAGTTATGGCGTAGTTTCGTTTAAAATCTCTTCCTCCACTTAAAAGCTTGCCAATTACCCACTGCTCAGAACCTGTAAACTGCGGATCTTTAACCTTTACACCAACATCAAATCTAAATACGAAAAACTGTACATCGTAACGTAGGCCGAATCCCGTTCCAATAGCAATTTGTTTATGCAATTCTTTTAGGCTGAATTTTGCGTTATTCTGTAAATCATCGTTAGATAGATTCCAAATATTTCCCATATCAACAAAAGTTGCACCTTTAAGCTTGCCTCCGAAAAAGTTTCTACTTAACATATACCTGTACTCCAGATTGCTCTCAAAACGTATATCACCTAATTGATCTAATCCAAAAAGCGAATTTCTTAACTCTGGTGTAGCCAAAACAGCTCTGTTGTAATTTCCTGGTCCTAATGTTCTAGCCTGCCAAGCTCTTATACCGCTAGATCCGCCTGCAAAAAATAACTTTTCAAATGGAACGGTTACCGAATTTCCATGGGCAAAACCAACGCCGGTATTAATTCTTGCAATAAACTGTTTATCAGGCCCCAGGCTTTTGTACCAGCGCACATCAACCTCCGGACGAACATATTGATTAAACGGCAAACCGAAAACCGTTCCGAAGTCGTCGTTTTTGGCGTCGTGTATGTTACCCAAAGCTCTATTAGCTAATTGCAACAAGTTACCGGCCATATCTATATTACCCCTAAAATAAATAAAGGATTTATTAGCCAACAGCTTATCTGCGTTTAACGAATAAGCGTACTTAACACCTAACGTAAAGTCTTTTCTACCCAAGAGCAGAATGTTGTATATGTTATTTGATAACGACTCCTGGTTAGCATCTGAGTTTTGCGGATCTATCAGTACATTACCAAAACGATATTCGAAATTTAATGGCGTTAAAGAGTGAAGTTTAGATTTTGTTTCTACCCAATCGTACGTTACCGAATTTATAAATACCCTTCTAACCGCAATATCTTTTTGCAAAGCATACAAATAACTAGTTGAGAAAGTGGTAGAAGGCATTCCGTTTTTGCCCATACGCGGAATCGAAAAAGGCAGTATTAATCTCGGTACAGATAAACTTGCACTCATAGCAAAATCTCGCTGGTAGATATCAGAAAAGATAGAAGTATTTTTAGAAATACGAGATTGCAAACCTCCTTTTATCTGAAATTGAAATCGCTCTGCGCCTTTTAAAAAGTTATTATCGGTATAAGTATTACTGATGTTAAAACCAATGGTACCACTATTAAAAGGCAACTCGCCCTCAATCCTATTACTTCTTCTTTTTTGAGGAATAAGCGTTATAATCGGCAACAAAGTATTGGTGCTGTCTGGGTCTTTGCGGTAATCTATTTTAACGTTTTTAAAAACGTTAAGTTCATAAAGCCTATCATAGGTCAGCTTCTCTTTGTTTATATCGTATGTTTCGCCTTCGCGAACAAAATTATACCTCACAATGGGGTTACGTCTAAATTTACCAGACATATCCATAAAAGTTAAGCCTCTAAAATTTTTAAACTCGCCTTTTAAACTGTCGAGATTTAGGTTTTCAGGAAAGCCTTCTGAGTCTGGCGCTATTACCATGTGCGACTCGCCAATGGTATAAACTTTATGGTTTTTCGCTAAACTATCTATCGGGTTATCGATAATTAACTTTACGCTTACCTTGCTATTATTCTGGTTAGAATCTGGCGAATACCTTACATACGGACGTACGAAATCATAATATCCACTTTGGCGCATTACCTGGTAAATCTGCTCTCGCTCATAGCTCAACGAATCCTCATCATACTGCATACCTTCACGCAAATGCGTAAAAGTTGGTTTCTTGTTCAGGTAAATTGCTTTTAGGTTGGTATCTGGAATTTGATAAGTAATTTTATTTACAAAAAAAGCCGGGCCAGGTTGCGCTACGAAACGTAGTTTGGCTTTCTTATCTTCCACACTTATTTCAGATTTTACCTTCGCCATAAAAAAACCCTTACTTTTCAAGAATTTTTCTATCTGTGTTCTAGATATTTCTACCAAAGCACTATCTAAAATTGGTGGCGGCGAGCCTAATGGCTTTATATTGCTGGTTTTATACTTGCCATCTTTAGTGTTAAAAATATTATAAATGGCAACGTTAATACCTAAACCACCAGATGGCCGTATATCTTTTTGCACATAATTAAAAGCTTGCTCTTGGTAAGTTTCGTCCAAACTGTCTATTTTAACCTTTTTAACTATAGATTGATAATCTTCGATATATTTTGTTGAAGAGCATCCTGCCAAGAAAACAAGAATAAATAGTAATTTTGCAATAAATGGTACCTGTGGCTTATTGTTAAACTTATATGCTTTCAAAATCTCAAATCAGTTTTATAAAATCTCTTCATCAAAAAAAGTATCGCAAAGAAAGTGGAATTTTTATTATTGAAGGTATAAAATCTATCACAGAATTCATAAACTCAGATTACCAATTACATAGCATATATTATACCGCACAATTTGCGCCCTTATTGCCTAAAAACACAGCAAATATAAAGTTATTTGAAGTAAACAACGCCGAATTAGGCAAGATTAGTACGTTGCAAACGCCACAAGGTATTTTAGCTCTGGTAAATATTCCTGCTAAACAAAAATTAGAACCTAAAAGTTTGCAAAACTGTTTTTCCTTAGTATTGGATGATGTACAGGATCCAGGGAATTTTGGCACAATAATTAGAACGGCAGATTGGTTTGGAATAAAAAATGTTATCTGCTCCGAAAATACTGTAGAAGCCTATAATCCTAAAACGGTACAATCTACCATGGGCTCGCTTTGCAGGGTTAATTTATTTTATACCAATTTAAATAGTTTTCTGGCTGATACAAAAGTTCCCATTTTTGGTGCATTATTAGAAGGAAATAACATTTACAAAACCGACTGGGGTAACGAAGGACTTATTTTATTAGGAAACGAAGGGCACGGAATAAACAAAAATCTGATAGAAAAAATTACCAAACCGATAACTATCCCTAGATTTGGAGATGCAGAATCGCTAAATGTGGCAGTATCTGCTGCAATATTTTGTAGCGAAATTAAAAGAGGAAATAATTAATTTGAAATAAAAGCATTTCTGCTTTGCATCATAAAGATTAATTACTATTTTTGCAACCTTGAATTTAAAAGGTCGAGTGGCCGAGTGGCTAGGCAGAGGTCTGCAAAACCTTGTACAGCGGTTCGAATCCGCTCTCGACCTCAGATTATTATTAAAAAAGATATAAAGCTAATTATCATGGCAGTAACAAGATTAAAAAGAAAAGACAGATACAATAAAAACGTTTCTCGTTTAGAAGTTAAAAACTTAAAATTAGCTACTAACCTAGAGTTAGGTAGTCGTTCTCAACAATCTACAAAAGATCAGTTGGCTAAAAACAATGCTGTATTAGCTAAATTAGTAGCTAGCGCATAGTTTTAGATTTTTCTTAAAAAACTTTAAGCACTTCAAATATTTTTGAGGTGCTTTTTTTATGCTTTTAAATTTCTAAAAAAGCTTCCTGGTTTTCTAAAATTCTCGCTTTAGCTAATGTTTTTTTAGCTATAAATCTCTACTTTCTTCTTACTACCGCAGTAGAAATGAATTGATTTATTGAAAAAATCAAAACCAAACCATTCTCAAATTCCTTATTATATAAAACACTAAGGTTATACTTAAATACTATAATTATGAAAAAAGAAAGTGTACTGGTTGAGCGAACATTTGATACGCCTATAGCTAAAGTTTGGAGCGCAATTAGCGACAACTCGGAATTAAAAGAATGGTATTTTGATATTGAAGAATTTGAACCGAAAGTTGGTTTTACATTTGATTTTTTAGCTGGTAGCGAAGAGAAAAAGTTTTTTCACCTTTGCGAAGTTACAGAGGTAGAGGAAGAAAAAAAACTGGCTTACACTTGGAGATATGACAATTATCCAGGAAATTCTACCGTTTGTTGGGAACTTAAACCAGTTGGCGAAAAGACTTTGCTTAGATTAACCCATACCGGATTGGAAACTTTTGCAGAAGCAGGACCAGAGTTTACAAAAGAAAGCTTTACAGAAGGCTGGAATTATTTTATGCACGATGCATTAAAAAACTATATCGAAGGATAAAACAACACGCATAGAAACGTGGCGAGCAAAAAATAATCAACTCAAGCTTTGCTACGTTTCTATGCGATAATTCAAATTACTACTAGTAAAAAAAATCCCGATAGGTTAATACGGATAAGATTAAAAAGTTAAATTTGGTTTAAAACCAAACAATGGAAACAATAAAAACCATATCCAATTATATCAAATCCTTTCCAGAGGAAACACAAATCCTACTTAACCAAATTTACCACACGATTAAGAAAGTGGCTCCAGATGCAACGGAAAGTATCAGCTATGGTATTCCAGCATTTAAATTAAACGGAAAACCATTGGTTTATTTTGCAGGACTTAAAAACCATATCGGCTTTTACGCAACCCCAACTGGCCACGAAGCATTTGTCAATGAATTATCTAAATACAAACAAGGAAAAGGATCGGTACAATTTCCGTTAAAGGAAGCTATGCCCTTAGAATTGATTGCAAGAATTACAAAATTTAGAGTGGATGAAAATTTAAAAAAGAAGTAGAAAAGCCATGGTGTTTAGTTCACCAAAGCTTTACAAATTTGTTTAATTAATCCTGGCCCTTCGTAAATAAAACCGGTATACAGTTGCACTAAACTTGCACCAGCTTCTATTTTTTCTTTTGCATCTGTTGCAGAATGTATGCCTCCTACCCCAATAATAGGGAAAGATTTATTAGATTTTTCTGCTAAATATCTAATTACTTCTGTAGATCTTTTTGTAAGTGGTTTACCGCTCAAACCGCCCATTTCGTTTTTAACTTTCTCTTCGCTGTAAAGTCCATTCCTATCAATTGTTGTGTTTGTAGCAATTACGCCGGCTATACCGGTTTCCTTTACAATTTCCACAATGTCATCCAGCTGTTCGTCTGTTAAATCGGGTGCAATTTTAAGCAGAATAGGTCTCGAAATATCATTTTTCTTATTTCGTTGTTGCAAGGTATTTAACAATTGCATTAAAGGTTCCTTTTCTTGCAAAGCACGTAAACCTGGGGTATTTGGCGAGCTAACGTTAACTACAAAATAATCTACCACATCAAACAAACGGTCGAAACATTTAATGTAATCGCTCACCGCGTCTTCGTTAGGCGTAGCTTTGTTCTTGCCAATATTGCCTCCAACCACAATATGAGGATGGCTTTCTTTCAACAATCGCAAACGTTCCGCCATCACATCAACTCCTTTGTTATTAAAGCCCATACGGTTAATAATAGCTTCATCTGCTTGCAAACGAAACATACGTGGCTTATCGTTTCCGGGCTGAGGGAGCGGCGTAACGGTGCCAACTTCAATAAAGCCAAAACCCAGATTGCTTAATGCCTCAACATATTCCCCGTTTTTGTCAAAACCAGCGGCCATACCTACCGGATTTTTGAATTTAATACCAAAAACTTCCCTTTCTAAACCTTTAATGCTAATATCATAACTACCTCTAATAATGGTTTTGCCCAAAGGGAAGTAATCATTGAACCACTTTAAGCGTTTTACCACAAAGTGATGGACTTTTTCAGGGTCAAATTTAAAAAAAACAGGTTTGATTAGGCGATACATGGCACGAAGATAAATAAAAAATCAAAAGTTAAATTTGAGTATTTATTTTTTTGAAAAGCAACAGCATCATCAATGGCAAAAACAGTCCTTTGCTCTGCTCAAATGGCTGGCGCTACGCTTGCCATAACCGCGTCGCCAAGGTTTATTATACAAAGCCGGTATCGTAAACTCAAGTCGTTATGTTCAAAATAAGTTTTCTTATTAGAGCCAGCAACCAAAAATATCATCCTTAAACTGACTGACAAAAAAGCTAACCTCTTCAAAACCTCCGATTTCACTTCAACCTATTGAAAATGACCTGTGTTAACTAAACCCGATTGAAATGAAAAGCCCGCAAACGAGTTTACGAGTGCGGACTTGTAATAAAAAGCGGGACTGCCGTCTAATAACAGCAGAGCTAGCCTTTTCTAAAATTTTTAATGGCGTCGGTACTAATATGCTGCCGTAAACTGTTCTTGATGATGGGCATTGTTCTCCAACTCATCGGCAATTGCTACAGCTAAATCTTCGCCAGACAAGATCGAACGTCCTTGCTCGTTAAAAACTGGACTTGTTTTGCCTAAACGATAGTTACCAGTACGGCCAGTTGTTATGCCTGGGTGCATTTCAATAGCCGGGCTAAAGAACAACCAATCTAACTCTGTTTCTTCTTTTAGCGTATTAAAATAATCTCTCACTGCAGATGCCCCAGGATAAATTTCGGCCGGAAAATCAGGACCATCGACTAATTGCTTTCCATCTATTTGCAAGGTACCAGCACCACCAATAAAAATATAGCGCTTAACACCCGATGCTTTTACACCTTTTTGAATGGCGTTTGCACCAATAACCGTATCGTTGTAAAGATTTGGATTAGTCCAGCCTGCGTTAAATGCACTTACAACAGCGTCGGCGCCTTTTAGCGTTTGCGCCAACTTTTCGGTATCCAAAACGTCAACCGCTACCTTCGTAAGTTTTTCGTTTTCATTTTCTATTTTTTCCGTACTACGAGCTATTGCTACAACTTCATGACCGCGAGAAGTTAACTCGTTTACTAAATTTTTGCCGACAAAACCTGTGGCTCCTATTACTGCTACTTTCATGTTTTTTAGTATTGCGATAAGCGAATTTGCATTCTGAGGCTAATTTCACTCATCTGTTTTATAAATTAATTAATTGTAATATTATTTGTTACAGTTTACATCAAAAAAATTTTATTCGAATTGCTGACTGAAATCAGCCAGTGTTTTTTTATTCAACTGATCAATCAAAATCTTTTCTGTATCGTTATATAAATTATTTAAATGCTTGTTAATGTCTTTACCAACCGGACATTTAGGGTTGGGTGTATTTTTTTGGTGGCCTAATAACGAAAGTTGCTTAACACTATTATAAACTGCTGCCAAAGTAATTTCTTTGGCCGAAACAGCTAGTGTACTGCCTCCATTTTTACCTTCTTTACTCTGTACGAAACCATGCTTACGCAAACTGCTTAGCTCTTTACGCACCAAAACCGGGTTGATATTAATACTGCCAGCCAAATATTCAGAAGACAAGAGCTCGCCTTTTGCTTGATCTAGCAAAGTTAATAGGTGCAAAGCGATAGCAAATCTTCCGTTATTCATTCTGTAATTATTTTTATTACAGTACAAATGTAGGTGTTATTTTCGAATCTGAAGAATTTTAGCAAAAAAAAATGCAACAGCTCAGCTTTCACCAAACCGGCTTTAGTTAAATTAGCTACACATGCCTTTGAGATTGCTCCATAAAACGCAATTGGATTTGCCCAAATTTACTAGGGTTCGTTTTCAAAAACTTATCCTTTAAAACGGCAATAAAAATCGTATTTTTGCGCTGAAATGATTTCTATAAACGACTTAACCTTTTTAATTGGCTCTAGAGCCTTATACGACGAAGCGAACTGGCATATTAAACCGGGCGACAGAGTTGGACTTATTGGCGCCAATGGTACCGGAAAATCTACGTTATTAAAGATAATTGTAGGTGAATATGCGCCTTCTTCGGGCAGTGTTTCTATGGCGAAGGATCTAAAAATTGGTTATTTGAACCAAGATTTACTTTCGTACGAATCTCACCACACCATTTTACACGTTGCAATGGAGGCTTTTGAACGCCAAAATCAATTGCACGACGAGATTGAAGAACTGCTAAAAAAAATTGAGACCGACTACAGTGAAGAGACTCTTTATAAACTAAGCGATAAACAGCAAGAGTTTGAGGCATTAGATGGCTATAACATCGAATACAGAGCTAATGAAATTTTAGCGGGTTTAGGTTTTAGCACAGCTGATCAGCATCGCCCTTTAAATACCTTTTCTGGAGGCTGGCGTATGCGTGTAATGTTGGCCAAAATTCTTTTGCAAACTCCTGATATTTTATTACTGGATGAGCCTACCAACCACATGGACTTACCATCTATTAAATGGTTAGAAACATATCTAGGTAGTTTTGAAGGCGCAATCGTAATCGTATCCCACGATAGGTATTTCTTAGATAAAATTGTTCGTAAAACAGTTGAATCTAGAAAAGGTAAACTGACTGTTTATGCCGGAAATTACTCATTCTATGTTGAAGAAAAATCTTTAAGAGGCGAGATTCAGAAAGGCGAATTTAAAAACCAGCAAGCTAAGATTAAGCAAGAAGAACGTTTAATTGAACGTTTTAAAGCTAAAGCGAGCAAAGCCAAAATGGCGCAGTCGCGTATGAAAGCTTTAGATAAAATGGAGCGTGTTGAGGATGTTGATGATGACAACCCAACCGTTAACTTCAGCTTTAAATTTACTAAACCAAGTGGCAGGCATGTAATTAAGGTGGAAAATGTTACCAAGGCTTATCCGAATATCGATATTTTGGAAAACGCCGATGGTCTGATTGAAAAAGGTGACAAAATTGCCTTAATTGGAGCTAATGGTAAAGGTAAGTCTACGTTATTACGTATGATTGCTGGAGCTGAAAGTTTTGCTCAAGGAAAAATTGAAACCGGACATAACGTTACCACAACTTTCTTTGCACAGCACCAATTAGAATCTTTGCACTTAGACAATACGATTTTAGAGGAGTTGCAAGCCTTTGCCCCAAAACATACCGATACAGAACTACGTAGTATTTTAGGCTGTTTCTTGTTTACTGGCGATGATGTTTTCAAGAAAATTAAAGTGCTCTCTGGAGGAGAAAAATCTAGAGTTGCCTTAGCCAAATCGTTAACTACAGACTCAAATTTCTTAATTTTGGATGAGCCTACCAACCACTTGGACATACAGTCGGTAAATATTTTAATTCAGGCTTTACAACAGTACGAAGGAACGTTTATATCTGTTTCTCACGATAGGTATTTCTTAGATAATGTGGCCAACAAAATTTGGTTTATAGAAGAAGAAAAAATTAAGGAATATCCAGGAACTTATGCCGAGTACGAGGAGTGGAACAGTAAAAGGGTAATTCCTGCGCCAAAACCGATTCCGGTAAAACCTACTACCGAAGAGAAGAAAAAACCTGCCGAACCTGCTCCTGCAAATGTGCAACAGCAATTAAAAAAGCTAAACGATAAGTTGAAAAAAGCCGAAGAAGAGATTTCGGTTTTTGAAGCAAGCGTTAAAGATGCCGAGGCTGAATTGGCTAAGGAGGAAGTTTTTTCAAATCAGCATAAATTAGACGAAGCCAACAAAAAATACATGGCCGAAAAAGCATTGTTAGATCATGCCCAAAAAACTTGGGAAGATTTAGCAAATGAAATAATGGAATTGGAGGGATAATTTTTTAGTTTTAACCAAAGATATAAGGATGCACACGGATTTATTTCTTTGTGCATTTTTATTTCAACCATATTGATTACGAATAAGTAGGTAGATATAGAAATTTAAAATGGGTAAATTGTATAAGTTATTTTTCGGATTCTTTCTATTACTGTTGTGTAGCCTTAGTTGCTTTGCGCAAAATCCAGTTTTGGTTTACGACAACAAAATCTATCAGCCCAACATTAAAACCGTTGAGTGTTATAATTCTAAAAAAGAACAATCATTTCCCATCATCGCTTTAAAAAGTAGCGAAACCATAACTTTTGCCTTTGATGATTTACGCGGTGGCAACAAAAACTACAACTACACCATCGAACACTGTACTTACGATTGGAAGCCGTCGAAAATTAATGCGATGGATTATCTCGAATCTTTTAAGGAGGATATTATTTTTAACTATAGGTATTCTTTTAACACGCTACAGAAGTTTACGCATTATCAGCTCACTTTACCAAACGAGCAAATAAAACCAAAACTTGCCGGCAATTACATATTAAAGGTTTACGAAAACGGAAACCCGAAGCAAGTTGTAGTTACGCAACGCTTTTACGTAAGTAATAATGCGGTAAATGTGGGTGCAGACATAGTTCCAAGTAATCAGGTGCAATACAGAAACAGCAAACAAAAAGTAAACTTTTCTGTGTTTCATCAAATGCCTATTGCCAACCCTTATATGGATATAAAAGCGGTAGTAATGCAAAATGCAAACCCGCAAACCGCTATACTAAATACTAAACCTGCTTTTGTAAAACCTGGCGCTTTAGTTTACAACGATTTAAATACCAACGAATTTTGGGCCGGCAACGAATTTAGAAAGTTTGACACAAGAAGTTTTAGGTATAAAGCAGAACATGTACAAGATATTTATAGAGACACTGCCTTAACGGTAATTCTTTTTACCGATCAACCGTACGGAAACAGTAAATACAGCAATCAGTTCGATGAAAATGGCAACTTTTTTATCCGCAATCAAGATGGAAGAGACAATGTTACCGATAGTGATTACGCAAACGTGCTATTCACCTTAAAAGCAAATCCGCAAAGCGCAAAAGGTAATGTTTATTTAGCCGGGCGATTTAATAATTACATGCTAACAGACGACAGTAAACTGTCTTTCGATGCCAGCAGGCAACGTTATTACACCAACTTAAAGTTAAAACAAGGCTTATATGATTTTAAGTACGTTTGGGTTGACGAAAATGGAAAATATGACGATACCATTTTTGAGGGCTCTTTTTTTGAGACCGACAACACTTACCAGGTTTTGGTTTACTACAAAAAACCTGGAGGCCGTTGGGATGAGTTAGTAGGCTTTGTAAATGTTAATTCTGTTAAAAAATAAATTAGTTTCTCGTTGTTCGTCTATCATTTTAAACGAGCAACGAAAAACGAACATCGAACTAAACCTTCAGAATCCAAACAGAAACACTTCCGGCAGGGCATAAAAACTCCCCGAAACCTTCTTCATTTATCACCACCTCTTCGGTTCGGTAACCTAAAACATCTATAAAAGTTTTGCCAGCAAACTTCGCCCCTACTTCCATCGTTTTAAACCCTTCCTCGCCATTGCTTAGTAAAATTGCAAGCGCAGAATTTTCGTGCTCCTCGTCCCCTTCTCTAGTCCACCCAATACAATTCGGATGATCTAAATAATCGCGTTGCAAACCGTATGCTAACAAATCTCTTACTTTTAACATCTGTGGCAAACTAGCTACTGCCTTTAAATCAATTTTATTTCCCTCCTCTTCGTAACTAGCATCGTACAGGTCTGTGTAAAACACACAAGGAATTCCACCTTCTCTCAATAAAATCATGGCGTAAGCTAATGGCCTAAACCATTCTTCAACAAAAGACTCCAAAGATTGTAAAGGTTGCGAATCATGATTATCTACGAAAGTTACAGAAACTAAAGGGTTGTTCTGCACCAATGTATTATCAAAAATTGTTGTTAAATCATACTCCTTACCAGCTTGCGCAGCCAAATAAAAGTTATGGTGTAAAAGCGAATCAAAAAGTTGGGTTCGGCCACCAGTAGCGTCTACGTAACTTTCCAACTCCGCTATATCATCTATAACCCAGTTCTCCGCAACAATTAGCAACTCCTTATCGCAAGCCTCACGCATGGCATCAATCCATTCGTTTAAAAATTCTGTAGAAATATGTTTCACCGCATCAAGCCTAAAGCCATCTAAATTTGCAGTTTCGAAATACCATTTACCCCAATTTTTAAGCTCTTCGCGTACAGCCGGATTTCTAAAATCGATGTCATTGTACATCAGGTAATCGTAATTACCCATTTCTTTAGACGGTACATCTTCCCAACCTTCTCCATATTCGTTTTGGATTGCAAAAATCGACGCCTCTTTCAAATCTTCGGCCCAATCTACTCCGCTAAAACATCTAAAGTCCCAAATAAACTCAGAGTATTTACCTTGCCTACCCGGAAATGTAAACTTTGTCCAAGCCTCTATCTCCAAATTTTCAGAAATAAATTCGTTTCTATCCTCTTCATTAACTCGTTTTACGGTAACTTTCTCCAGCTCATCGCCACCCGCCTTATGATTAAAAATGGTATCGGCAATAACAGAAATACCCTTTTCATGCAAAGCATTAATTGCAGCTAAATATTCTTCTTTGCTACCATACTTTGTGCTAACGCTATTTTTCTGGTCAAATTCACCTAAATCGTATAAATCATACGTATCGTAACCTATAGAATACCCGCCATTTGTGCCTTTATACGCTGGCGGAAACCAAACACCGGTAATACCTAATTGTGCTAAATTATCTGCCTCGTTACGAGCTTTGGTCCATAAATTTTCTTCTTCATTGTAATACCAATGAAAATATTGAATGAGCGTAGTATTTCGCATAGTTTAGGGTTTAGAACACTAATAACCCTAAATGTTGATTTATGTTTGATGAATTTATTTTTCTGGAAACGAAAGTCAATTTTTCATAGCATCTGTAGCCCCGCTTTCTGTTGCAATCTTTTTACCTATAATCTCCCCTGAAGGGGAATTGTAAAAAGTATTTCCACGGCAATCGGGTTTAATTTACGCGGGTTCCGCTCTCATAGTTTATGTAATAATAAAACTATCCTTTTTAAGAAATCTAACAATTTAACACTCAAACACTTTAGCAGGACTTATGGATAACTTTTCACTTTCCACTTTTTACTTCCTACTTTTTCTCTATATTTGCGCAATCCTTGTTCAATGCAAAAAAGAACTCTTTTAGACGGTCAGAAATTCCAAATCACAATTAAGCGACTTTGTCATCAATTAATTGAGAACCACAACGATTTTTCTAATACTGTATTAATCGGAATACAGCCCAGAGGAACCTATTTCGCAGATCGCGTACACCAAGAACTTACCACAATATTAAAATCGAAAACCATAAAAAAGGGTCATTTAGACATAACTTTTTTTAGAGATGATTTTAGACGAAAAGATGGTCTAGTAACAGCAAGCAGCAATACCATAGATTTTATTATCGAAGGCAAACAGGTTATCTTAATTGATGACGTGCTGTGGACCGGTCGTACAATCCGTTCTGCAATGGATGCGCTGTTAGCTTACGGCCGACCAGAAAAAGTGGAGTTAATGGTGCTAATTGATCGCAGGTTTAGCAGACATTTACCTATTGAGCCAAATTACATCGGTCAGCAGGTAGATTGTATAGACTCGCAAAAGGTTAAGGTAAGCTGGACAGAACAAGAAGGCGAAGACAAAGTGGTTTTATTATCAGAAAAGCAATAAGTAAGAAATGGCAGCAGAAAAACTATCAACCCGACATCTTTTAGGCATTAAAGACATTAACCTGAATGATATTGAATTGATTTTCGAAACTGCTGATAATTTTAAGGATGTTATTAACAGACCAATTAAAAAGGTTCCATCTTTAAGAGACATTACCATTGCTAACATCTTTTTCGAGAACTCTACCCGTACCAAACTTTCTTTTGAACTTGCTGAAAAAAGACTTTCGGCAGATGTGGTAAATTTTGCAGCATCTTCTTCATCGGTTAGTAAAGGCGAAACCTTAATAGATACGGTTAATAACATATTGGCTATGAAGGTTGATATGGTGGTAATGCGCCATCCTTACGCTGGTGCAGGTCAGTTTTTAAGCCGACACATAAACGCACAAATTTTAAACGCCGGAGATGGTGCACACGAACATCCTACACAAGCCCTGCTTGATGCTTTTTCTATCCGCCAGAAATTAGGCGATGTTAGAGGCAAAAAAGTAGTAATTGTGGGTGATATTTTACACTCTAGAGTTGCCATTTCTAATATTCTATGCTTACAAAAACTTGGTGCAGAGGTTATGGTTTGTGGCCCTACTACTTTAATACCGAGGCATATTGCCGCATTGGGCGTTAAAGTTGAGCACGATTTAAGAAAAGCCTTAAACTGGTGCGATGTTGCCAATATGCTACGTATACAGTTAGAGCGTATGGATATTAAATATTTTCCAACCGGAAGAGAATATTCTATGATGTATGGCTTAAATAAAGAAATTTTAGATAGCCTAGACAAAGAAATTATCGTAATGCATCCTGGTCCAATTAATCGCGGTGTAGAAATTACAAGCGATGTTGCAGATAGCAAACAATCTATAATTTTAGAACAGGTAGAAAATGGCGTAGCCGTTAGAATGGCTGTTTTGTACCTACTTGCCAGCCAAAACGATTAAATATTTTAGCTTAAAGTATTTGGTAGCTAGCTAATTAAATAGCCAGCTCACCAACTTCCTTACAATCCAACAACATTTTAAAAAACTTACCGTTAAAACAGTGTTATCAACAGATGTTAATTACTTCTGTTGATAAGCTTTGATACTATTTCTAATTTAGTACCAACCATATTTGAAACCTATGCAGAAGAAATTTTTATTTGTGCCCCTAATGTTAGTTGGCGGTGTTAGCGCCAGTTTTGCCCAAGTAAGTCCGTTAATAAATCTCAATAAAAACTACCAAAGTGGCCTAGAGCTATTACACAAAGAGAAATACGTTGCAGCTTCGCAACAATTTAAACTGGTAGAGCAATCTAGAGCCAAGGCTAGTACCCAACAAGAAAGTAACGCAGAACTTTCGTTAATTAAAGAAAACGCAAAATTTTACGCAGCGGTTTGCGCTTTAGAATTGGGCAACGATGATGCTGAAAATTTATTTATGGAGTTTATTAGAGAATATCCACTAAACTCTAATACAAAGCTAGCTTACTTCCACGTAGGTAAATCTTATTTTGCACAAAATAATTATGCCAAGGCTTTAGAATGGTTCGAGAAAACAGATCCTTCTTCACTTTCTCAAAAACAAAGGTTAGAATATCAATTCAAACAGGGCTACGCCTACTTCCAATTAAACGATTTTGAAAAAGCCGAGCCACTTTTCGAAGCGGTAAAAAAAGAAGATTCTCAGTTTAAAGAGAGTGCAACCTATTACTTTGCCTATATCAACTATCTTAATAAGGAATACAAAACTGCGCTTGCAAACTTCGAGAAGCTAAAAGGCTCTCCTACTTACGAGGCAAGTTACCCGTACTACATCACTTCGATGTATTATTTAGATCAGCGTTACGATGATGTAATTGAATACGCTATACCGGCAATGGCAAAAACCAAACAACAGTTTGAGCCAGAAATGCTGAGCTTGGTGGCAGCATCTTATTTTGCTAAAAGCGAATTCAAAAACTCGGAAAAATATTTTGCAGAATTTTATTCGAAAGACAAAAATCAAACTAAAAACAATCTTTTTATTTACCAGTATGGTTACTCATTGTTCCAAAATGCTAAATATAAAGAAGCTATTACCGTACTCGAAAAACTTAATGCAGACGATGTTTACCTGCAAAATGGCATGCATACTTTAGGTAGAGCATCGTTAAAATTAAACAACAAAGAAAAAGCTAGAAGTGCGTTTTTCAGAGCTTCTAGATTAGATTTCGACAAAAATATACAAGAAGAAGCTTGGTTAAGTTATACTAGATTAAGCTATGAACTAGAGTTTAACTCTCAGGCTTTAGAATCTATCCAAGCGTTTATCAAACAGTTCCCGGCGTCTAAAAAAATGAATGAGGCTAGAATTCTTCAGGCCGAAATTCTTTTAACCAGCAAAAACTACCAAACAGCAATTGATATTCTTGAGCCTTTGCAAAACAAATCTCAGGAAGCAAAAGAAGCTTACCAAAAAGCAACTTATTTCAGAGGGCTAGAATATTACAATGAAAGAGCCTTTCCTAATGCTTTATCAATGTTCTTACGTTCTGGAAACTTTAAAGAAGACAAAGAAATTTATGCTTTAAGCGTTTACTGGATGGCGGAATCTATGTACGAACTTAGAAAATATGGCGAAGCAGTTAAAACTTTCGAGCAATTCTTAGAATTGCCTGCCGCGGAAAAAACCGACGTTTACAATTTCGCAAATTACGCTTTAGGATATTCGGCTTTTGAAGACGAAAAATATACAAAGGCAGCAAATTATTTCGAACGCTTTTTAAGAGGAAACGATAAAGATGCTAAAACCGTTACCGATGCTACTATTCGTTTGGCAGATGCTTATTTCGTAAACAAAAACTACGGCGATGCAATGACTAACTACAATAAAATCATCAATGGTAAATTAACCGGCGAAGATTATGCATTGTTTCAACGCGGTATGATACAGGGCTTGCAAAAACAAGAAGACAGTAAGATTACTACCATGCAAAGTTTGCTAAGCAAGTTCCCTAGTTCTAACTATGCTGACGACGCTGGTTTCGAAACTGCATACACTTATTTCGACAAAGGAAACTTTGATAAAGCTAAATCAGATTTAGTAGATCTTGTAGCCAAATATCCGCGTAGTAGTTATGTTCCTCGTGCATTGGTAACCATTGGTTTAGTTCAATATAACCAGGATCAGGATGAGCCAGCGTTAGAATCTTTTAAAAAAGTAATTAGAGATTATCCGAGTGCTCCAGAAGCAAAACAAGCTTTAGAATCAATAAAAAACATCTATGTAGATAAAGGAGACGCAAACGGTTTTATCGCTTATGCAGGCACAACTCCGCTAGGAAATTATTCTAACAGCGAACAAGACAATATCGTTTTCCAAGCTGCTAACAATATTTATTTAAGAGGAGATGCTAAAGGTGCATTTGAAGCTATTAATGCGTATTTTGACAAGTTTCCAAAAGCGATACATGATAAAGAAGCTAAATTTATTAGAGCCGAGTCATTGGTAAAATTAGGTCGTTCTGCGGAAGCTATTGCCGATTACGATTACATCCTGAATGATTGGACCAGCGACTATACTGAGCGTTCTTTAGTTAGCGTTTCAAAGGTATTAATGGCCGAAGGAAAATACAACGAAGCCATTGTTTACCTAAAAAGGTTAGAGACAACAGCCGACTATAAAGTTCACTACAGTTATGCGGTTAATAACTTACTTAAAGCCTATAACGCTTTGGGCATGGCCGATGACATGATGAAATATGCAGAAATTATTAAAACTGCCGATAAATCATCTGAAGAGGAAAAAAACAGCTCCGATTTATTCATCGGTAAAGCCTATATGCTTAAAGCTGATACAGCGCAGGCGGTTAAAGCATTTAACAATGTGGTAGCCAAAACAAAAACCATCGCGGCAGCAGAGGCAAAATACAACTTAGCCCTGGTTCAATATGCCAAAGGCGATTATAAAACTTCGCAAAAAACCTGTTTCGATTTAATAAACAACATGCCTTCTTACGATTATTGGGTGGCTAAATCTTTCATTCTATTATCTGATAACTACTTAGCGCTTAAAGACAAATTACAAGCGAAAAGTACCTTATTAAGTATTATAGATAATTACGACGGCAAGGATGATATTATCCCTACCGCAAAAGAAAAATTAGCAAAAATAAACTAGACCAAAACATGAGATTAGATAAGACCTTATATAGCGCTTTATGCCTTTTAGTTGCTGGTAATTTTGCCGCAAAAGCTCAAGATGTTAAGCCACCAGAAAAAACAGTTAGCGAAGAAATTGAAGTAGTAAGACCATACAAACCGGTTTTAGCAGAAGCGGTAAAGTTAAGACGAAGCCCAGATTTGAATAATGTTGCTACTTATAAAGCAAAATTCAACTACGTTATAACCGATAGAAAATTAGAGTTAAACTCTGATATACAGAAACTACAGGCGCAACGTTTGGCTGATGAAAAAGCAGCACAGCTTGTTAACAATTATGTAAAAGGTGGTATTGGTTCTTTAAGTACCATCTTGGCCGAAGCCTATGTTGGCACAGACAAAGACCAAGCCCTACAAGCAGGTGCTTTTTTTAGACATTTTAGCCAAGAAGGCAAGCTAAACAAGCAAAATGATAACGAACAACAGTTAAGTGTTTTTGGCCGTAGCATTGGCGAAAAAGTAACGTTAAATGGTCGTATTAACTATCAACGTCATGGCCTTTTCTTTTATGGTATCGATGGTTTAAATCCAACTTTAAATCCCGATCCGGCTAGGCAAGTATTTAATTTCTTTGAATTAGAAGGAGAAGTAATTAACAAATACACCCCAGATGAAAACGCCTTAAGTTATGCAGCTAAAGTTAACGCATATACTTTTAGCGATAAATTTGACGCCAGAGAGCAAACTGTTACCTTAACCGGTTACATGAACAAGAGAATTAGCAGTTTTAATTTGGGCTTAGCAGCTGCTGCTGAATTAGGTAAAACCAAAGATATAAATACGAGTTTTTCAAATAACCTATTACGTTTAAATCCATACATCAAATTACAGGCGAGCGGTGTAAAAATAACTGCTGGTGTTAATATGGTTCAGGAGTTTGGCGATAAATCTAAAACCAGAATTTTCCCGGCTGTAACTGCAGACTTCACACTTATTCCAGAATTTTTGCAAGTTTTTGGAGAAGTTAAAGGCGATGTAAACAGAAATACATTAAAAAGTTTTACTGACGAAAATCCGTTCTTAAACGCTAATATTAACATGCAAAACACGGTTGAGAAAATTAGCATTAGTGCGGGTATTAAAGGAACCGGCGGACCAGGTTTTGGCTATAAAGCTCGCTTTTACAGTAAAAAAATTACTGATATGCCTTTGTTTGTTAACAACTTCGAAAACTTCAATAAATTTGACGTGATTTACGATTTCGGAAACATGAAACTACTTGGTTTAGAAGGAGAACTTTCTGTACAAGTTAGCGACGCATTAAAATGGACTGGAAAATTAAACATCGAAGATTACAAACCTGCAGTAGAGAAAGAAAGCTTTTTTAAACCACAATTACGTGTTACATCAAATTTAATGTATGCATATAATAACAAGTTAACTTTTAATGCAAGCTTAGCAGTACAAGGTGATAGCAAAGCTAAAATCTACAGTGTTAATCCTCAAATACAACCGCACGTTTATTTACCAACTCCAGATTACAGTCAGGAAACATACGTAAATGTTAAAGGATTTGCAGATTTAGGTGTTGGTGCAGATTATAAAATCAACAATAAATTTGGAGCATTTATCAAAGCCAATAACTTACTAAATACAAAATACAGCAGATTTTTGTACTACCCTAACAATGGTTTCAATATCTTTGGCGGCGTAAGCTACTCGTTTTAGTAGCTTTGCCCAACAATACTATTGATTGATACAAAATTATAAATTACTTTTACCAGAATGGATATTTTATTATACCTAACAGAACTACTGCAAACCCGCAAAAATGTGGGTGTTGCCGGTTTGGGTACCTTTTATAAAAAGAAATCCCCTGGTAAATACGATGCAGAGAAACACGCATTTTTACCGCCTAGCTTTACACTTGCTTTTACAACCGAGGTAAAAGAAAGCGAAGAACTTTCGAGTTACATTAGCGGTAAAAGAAACATTTCAACTGAATCTGCAAATTACTATATCCAAGAATTCGCAGAGCGGATTCAAAGTCAGCTGGACGAGATACACGAAGCAGATTTAACTCCTATCGGGATATTAAAATTTACCGAGGGAGAAACAATTTTAGTGCCGGCAGAAGAAAGTTACATTGCGCATGATTTTTATGGCTTACCAGAAGTTACCGACACGAAAGGAACTGAAGAAACCGTAAAAGTTGAAGAAGAAAAGCTGGAAGAGATAGTTGCAGAAAACACCTTGGAAGAAGAAAATCCAGGTCAAGAAACTGAAGAGGAAAACGTATTGGCTTTAGATGAACAAGAAACGTTTGAAGAAATTACTGAAGTAACAACGGAGAAAAAAACCTATCATCATCTCTCAGATGAACCACCCGTAATAGAAACTGTAGAAAAAGAAGAATTGGAGGACGTTGCTGAAGTAGCTCCTGTTTTTACAGAGGAACCTAAAAAAACGGTATTTCCTACCCCAGTTTACATAGAAGAGGAAGAGCCTAAAAAGGGAATGCCTTTCTTTTTAAAAGTGTTAATTGCACTTTTGGTTATAGTAGCATTGGGTGCCGTGGTATATTTTGTTAATCCACAATTTTTTAATAACTATTTTAACAAGAACCAAACTAGCTTACAAAACGATAATGTTCCGGTAACTACTCCAGATAGCTTAGGTGTTATGGTCGACACTTCTAAAGAAGATAGTTTGGCGATTAACAATAGCATGGTTACACTACAGAAAGACACTGTAAAAACTAAAACCATTGATAGTAGCAAAGTAGTTGTTTATGAAGTATTGGTAAGTGCAGTTGCTACCGAAAAGAAAGCTAATTCTATTATCAGGAATTTAGCCAAAGAAGGAATTTCGGCAAAAAAAATAAGACTATCCAGAACAATGATTAATATAAGCGCAGGATCATTTTTAGCAGAATATCCGGCCAAGTTATACAGAGATAGTTTAAGAAAAAAATTAAGAAACGAAGGAATTTATATACAACCCATAAACCCAAAAAAATAACATGATTACATTGCTTTTAGCAGTTCAAGACACAGTGAGCCAAGTTATCGATTCAGCAAACGTTGCCGCACCGGGCGTAGTTGCAGCACCAAAAGAACTTCATTTTATTGATTTATTATTTGCTGGTGGCTGGGTAATGGTACCGCTAGCTTTATTAGCATTTTTAGGTTTGGTTATTTTTACCGAGCGTTATTTAACCATTCGCAAATCTTCTAAAGATGAAACCAACTTAATGTTCCAAATTAAACAGAACATACACGAAGGCAGGTTAGACAGCGCAATTGCGTTGTGCAAAAACACCAAATCGCCTTTGGCAAGGATGCTTGAAAAAGGTTTAAAGAGAATTGGAAGACCCATTAAAGATATCGAGGGTGCTATTGAAAACACTGGTAAATTAGAGGTTGCCAAGCTTGAAAAAAACATTGGCATTTTAGGAATTATAGCAGGTATTGCTCCGATGCTTGGTTTCGTAGGTACGATTATCGGTGTAATTACCATCTTTCATGATGTTTCGATTAAAGGAGCGATCGAAATTGGAACAATCTCTGGTGGTTTATACACTAAAATGATTACTTCGGCAACCGGGCTAATCATTGGTATTATAGCATACGTATTGTACCACATTTTAAACATGATGGTCGAAAAGATCATCCTAAAAATGGAAACAGATGCTATCGAATTTATTGATTTATTAGAAGAGCCGGGCAAATAATGAATTTACGCAAGAGAAAAAAAGGTACGGTAGAGGTACATACCTCGGCACTAAACGATATCATGTTTTTTCTACTTTTGTTTTTTCTATTGGCATCTGCAGTAGCAAATCCTCAAGTAGTTAAACTTTTATTGCCACGGTCAGAATCTGGTCAACAATCAACTTCTCAA
Source organism: Pedobacter namyangjuensis (assembly GCF_003313325.1). Lineage (GTDB taxonomy): Bacteria > Bacteroidota > Bacteroidia > Sphingobacteriales > Sphingobacteriaceae > Pedobacter > Pedobacter namyangjuensis. The sequence goes on from NZ_QMHQ01000006.1 coordinate 123,766, forward strand.
AAAACTGTTACCGTAACTATAGACGAGAACCTCAATTATTTCGTTGATAAACAAAGGGTAACTTTAGAAGATATGGAAGCAAGCATCCAAACCTACCAACAAGCTGCAACGGATTTAACCATTGTACTCTACGTTGCTAGAGGTGTTTCGATAGAAAATACCATGCAGGTTTTTGATGTGGCCAACAAATTGAAATTAAAAGTTGTTTTAGCAGTAGAACAGAAGAAAAAATAATGCAAACCAACGAAGAAAATAATTATCCAAAAGCATTTGCCATTTCTACCGGAATTATGGCGGGAATGTTGGCGCTTAGCTTTTTTCTAGTAATTGGTGCTTTTGAACCACCAGAAGATGTAGGTATGGGCGGCATGGTTGTAAACTATGGCACCTCGGTAGAAGGTATGGGTACAGATTACACTAGCATTGAAGAACCTTCTGTTGCAGAAAATGCAAACAATCAAATGCCTGACAAGATTACGCCAGAGCAACAAGTTACTCCTACCACTTCTTCTCAAATAAGCGATAAGGATATTGCTACACAGAATAGTGAAGATGCTGTTAGCGTTAACACCAAAGATAAAAAAAGCAATAGTGCGCCAACCAGTGCTAAGGAAACCAAACCAGCAGAGCAAACCATTAACCAAAATGCACTTTACAAGGGCAAAAAGAACAATGGCTCTGGGCAAGGCGATGGTACCGGAAATACGCCTGGTAACCAAGGTAGCATTAACGGCGATCCTTTGGCGCCAAACTATGGCGAAGGTGGATCAGGATTTGGTAACACCCCTATTCCACTTAGACGTTTTTCTAATCTGGTAATCCCTAATGATGATGGACAAAAAACAGGTAGAGTTGCTATTAGAATTTATTTCAATAAAAATGGAGCAATAACCAGAGCCAATCAAGAACTAAAAGGGTCTACAATTACTGATACGGAATTGGTTAACAAATGTATCCAAGCTGTGCTAAATTCTTCACTCAGTAAATCTGATGTTGGTGGCGATAACCAAACAGGCGTAGTTGTTTTTAACTTTAAGGTTAAGTAGTTCGACCAAAAAATTCATGCACTAAGCATTTAGCAAAAAATGACTTACGCCCAAACACTAGACTTTCTCTACAGTAAATTACCAATGTTTACCAGAGTTGGTGCTGTGGCAATAAAAAAAGACTTGCATAATACATTGGCTATGTGCAAAGCTTTGGGAAATCCGCAGAACAAATTCAAGAGCATACATATTGCTGGTACAAATGGCAAAGGCTCAACATCGCACATGTTGGCCGCAATTTTTCAAAAAGCTGGCTACAAAACCGGACTATATACCTCTCCACATTTAAAAGATTTTAGAGAGCGTATTCGGGTTAACGGAAAGATGGTTTCAAAGGCCTTTGTTAAGGATTTTGTAAACGAGCAAAAAAAGCTAATTCAAGAGATTGAACCTTCATTTTTTGAAGTAACTGTAGCTATGGCGTTCGATTATTTTGCCAAACAAAAGGTAGATGTGGCGATTATCGAGGTCGGTTTAGGCGGCAGGTTAGATTCTACTAATATTATAATGCCTGAACTGTCGGTAATTACAAATATCAGTTTAGACCATACTAACATTCTCGGTAATACCTTGCCAGAAATTGCCTTTGAAAAAGCAGGAATAATCAAACCAAACATTCCTGTAATAATTGGCGAAAGGCATTTAGAAACCGAAGCTGTATTTATTACAAAAGCAACCGCCCAAAATGCAAATATCAGCTTTGCTGAAGATGTTGTGGACATTACGAATATTAAAAAAAATGCAAATTACTTAAGTGCCAACTTTAATTTCAAAAACGGAGAACAACTTGAAAACTTAAAATCGGATTTGACTGGTAGTTATCAAACTAAAAATCTTCTCACCGTATTGGCATCTGTAGATCAGTTAAACAAAATTGGCGTTAATATAAGTTTAGATGCGGTAAAAGACGCATTAAGAAACGTTAAAAAAATTACCGGCTTGCAAGGTAGATGGCAAACGCTTAGTAAAAATCCATTGGTAATATGTGATACTGGTCACAACAAGGCCGGAATTACCGAAGTTCTTCAAAATATCAATCAAACTCCGCATCAAAATCTTCACTTTGTGATAGGGATGGTGAACGATAAAGATATAAGTGGCGTGTTAGCATTACTTCCAAAAAATGCAACTTACTATTTTTGCCAACCAAATCTAGAAAGGGCTTTAAACGTCCAACAGCTTTATAATCAAGCAAAAAATTACCAACTTGTCGGAAAAACTTATTTATCTGTTAAAGAAGCTTTTGTAACTGCTAAAGCAAATGCAAAGCCCAATGATCTTGTTTTTGTAGGTGGAAGCACCTTTGTTGTAGCAGAAGTTTTATAATAAATTCATTTTTACTTCACAATCATATTCCTATTTTTACTACTTACAAAAACCAGTATAATGAGGAAGATACTTTTATTAGTCGTATTAATTTCAACTTTCAATCAAATTCACGCTCAAAAGTCGATTAAGCCTAAAACCACAGTTACACAATACCCAAAGACTGTAGACAGACCTAAGTTAGTGGTTGGCTTTGTTGTTGATCAAATGCGATGGGATTACCTTTACCGTTTCTACGATCGTTTCTCTAACGGTGGCTTCAGAAGGTTAATTAACGAAGGTTTTTCTGCCGAAAATACACTTATCCCCTATTTACCTACACAAACAGCTTGTGGTCACGCGTGTATCTATACAGGTTCCGTACCAGCTTTAAACGGCATTGTTGCCAACTCTTGGTACGATTCTATGGTAGGTAGAGACGTGTATTGCGTAGAGGATAAAAGTCAGAAAACAGTGGGTAGTACTTCAAATGCAGGTTTAATGTCTCCAAAAAATCTTCAAGTTAATACCATAACTGATGAGTTACGTATTGCTACAAATTTTCAAGCAAAAGTTATCAGTATTTCTCTAAAAGATAGAGGTTCTATTCTTCCAGGTGGTCACTCGGCAAATGCTGCGTATTGGCATGATGGATTAAGTGGAAACTGGATTACCAGTACACACTATATGGATAAATTACCAAATTGGGTTAACGAAGCTAATGCCAAAAGAGAAGGAGATAAATTTTTTGCGAACGATTGGAATACACTTTACCCAATTGAAACCTATGTAAGCAGCGACTCAAATAATGTAGCTTACGAAGGCCGTTTCAAAGACGAAACAGAGTCTTCATTTCCTCACAAAACCAAACAATACATCGGTAAAAATAACGAAATGATTAAAAGTTTGCCGTACGGCAACACCATGACTATCGATTTCGCGAAACTAGCTGTCGAAAAAGAAGAGTTAGGTAAAGACAATATCACTGATTTTTTGGCTATTAGTTGTTCTGCAACAGACTACGTAGGCCATCAGTTCGGTCCTAATTCAATTGAAATTGAAGATACCTACCTTAGGTTAGATAAAGATTTAGAAGGGCTCTTTAACCACCTAGATAAAACTGTAGGAAAAGGAAATTACTTGTTCTTCATTTCTGCAGATCATGGGGTTGCACATGCACCGGAGTTTTTAGCCAAAAATAAAATTCCAGCCGAAAGATTTACATCTAGGGCATTATACAGAAGTTTAGATACCTTAATGCAACAAAAATTTCAACTTAAAAAATCTATTGTTACCGTAACAAATGACCAGGTAATTTTCGATCATGAAGTAATTGAAAACAGTAAATTAGATTTTACAATGGTAAAAAATGCAGCTATTAATCACCTTAAAAAGCAAAAAAGTGTAAGCAATGCAATAGATTTAACAAATTTGTATAACACCACTATACCAGCAGAACTAAAAACCAGATTAGAAAATGGTTACAATCCAAAACTAAGTGGCGATATTCAAATTATCAACCATGCGGCGTGGTATAATTCAAGTTCACCTTCCGGAATAGGTCATGGTGGCTGGTACAATTACGATTCGCATATCCCGCTAATTTTTATGGGCTGGAATATTAAACCTGGTAAAACGTCTAAACAATATTACATGACAGATATCACCGCTACCCTAGCGACGATGTTGCGTATACAAATGCCTAATGGTTCTATTGGCAATCCAATTACCGAAATAACTAAATAAGATTAATTTAGAAAGTCAAAAGCAGGGCTACGATTATCGTAAGCCCTGCTTTTTGCTTATAGTCCTCACTCCACTTCGTTTCATTGCGGGCTATGCGCTCCAATCAGGCTTAAAAAAGTTAAACAGTGCAACAAACCCAAGTTGCAAGCCGTAAATATCATTTCCTTATTTGCACTTTGTATTTAAGGCTTAGGCGTACCGCAACTCCAAATAATTGCACAAACCGTAGTGCTATAAACGGGATATAAGTGTAAATCTCCCGATTTTTCATCGGGAATTGAAACGATTAGCCCTACTAACGTTAATAACAGCATTTGGCACTGCTTTTCAATAAAATAGTTCATTCTTCTGTATCTATTAAGTGATTAACATTGCCAATCCTTAGTTTTTACTAACTTTGTAAACCAAATACAAAAACCTATAATGGAACAAATACAAGTCTACAAACCAAAAAATAAAATTCGTTTTGTAACTGCTGCAGCCCTTTTTGATGGCCACGATGCAACCATAAATATTATGCGCCGCATCTTGCAGTCATCTGGTGCAGAAGTTATCCATTTAGGCCATAATCGTTCTGTAGAAGAAGTTGTAAATTGCGCCATTCAAGAAGATGTGCAAGGTATCGCCATGACATCTTATCAAGGTGGCCATATCGAATATTTTAAATACATGTACGATCTTTTGCAAGAAAGAGGTGCAAAACATATAAAGATTTTTGGCGGTGGCGGTGGTGTAATTTTACCTACAGAAATTGCAGAGTTGCAAGCCTACGGCATTACTAGAATTTACTCTCCAGATGATGGTCGTAAAATGGGCTTACAAGGCATGATAAACAACATGCTCGAACAAACCGATTTCATTACCACTAAAGCCATTACTAACGAGTTAAGCTACATTCCACAAAAAGAGGTTAAAAGCATTGCCTCTGCTATAACCGTTGCAGAAAACGATCCAGAAGGTGCTCAAAAATTTGTAGACGAGTTAAAGAAACTAACGCTAAACAACCAAGCTCCGGTTTTAGGTATAACAGGAACTGGCGGTTCTGGTAAATCATCTCTGGTAGATGAACTAGTACGAAGATTTTTAATAGAAGTAAAAGACAAAACTTTAGCTATTATTTCCGTCGACCCATCTAAACGAAAAACAGGCGGTGCATTGTTAGGCGATAGAATTAGAATGAATGCAATTAATAATCCTAGGGTTTATATGCGTTCGTTAGCCACACGACAGGCAAATTTAGCATTGTCTAAAAACGTACAAGAAAGCATTGACATTTGCAAAGCAGCCGGCTATGATTTGATTATTGTAGAAACCTCTGGTATTGGCCAATCAGATACAGAAATAACAGAACATTGCGATGTTTCTCTGTATGTAATGACACCAGAGTTTGGTGCTGCAACGCAATTAGAAAAAATCGATATGCTGGATTTTGCAGATTTGGTTGCCATTAATAAGTTTGATAAACGTGGTGCTTTAGATGCCTTACGCGATGTGCGTAAACAATACAAGCGTAACCATAATCTTTTTGACGCAAAAGACGAGGATATTCCTGTTTATGGAACAATGGCGTCGCAATTTAACGATCCCGGAATGAATAATCTTTTTGTTGCTTTGCTTAAAGGCATAAAGGATAAAACGGGAACGGATTTTATTTCAGGGATGGAAACTACAGAAATTCAATCCGAAAAAATTTATATCATCCCGCCAGATAGAATACGTTATCTTTCTGAAATTGCTGAAGCGAGTCAAACTTATAACGAGTGGGTAGAAAAGCAAAGTAAAATTGCCCGTAAACTCTATCAATTGCAAGGTGTAATGTCTTTTGCTAATGATTTTGAGAATTTTGGTGAGGGATTAAAAGAAGCGTATGATTATTTAGACGAACAACTTGATGGCGATTGCAAGCGTTTACTTCGCCAATGGCCAGAAACTAAGTTAAAGTACAAAGCCGAACATTTTATTTATAAAGTACGCGATAAGGAAATAAAGCAACCGTTATATTACGAATCGTTATCTAAACTACAAATTCCGAAGGTTTCTTTACCACGGTACGAAGATTGGGGTGACATATTAAGATGGTTACTTACGGAGAATGTGCCCGGAGAATTTCCTTATGCTGCTGGCGTATTCCCACTTAAAAGAGATGGTGAAGATCCGACACGTATGTTTGCCGGCGAGGGTGGTCCAGAGCGTACGAACAAAAGATTCCACTATGTTTCTTTGGGTCAACCTGCACATCGTCTATCAACCGCTTTTGATTCGGTTACGCTTTATGGTGAAGATCCGCATGTGCGACCAGATATTTACGGTAAAATAGGTAATTCTGGCGTTAGTATAGCTACGCTAGATGATGCTAAAAAACTATATTCTGGTTTTGATTTATGTGCGCCTTCAACTTCTGTTTCCATGACCATAAATGGCCCTGCGCCTATGCTGCTAGGCTTTTTTATGAATGCAGCTATAGATCAGCAGTGCGAAAAATATATCATCGAAAATGAGCTTCAAGTAGAGGTTGAAAAGAAAATAACTGAGATTTATAACGCAAAAGGTTCAAAAAGACCAAGTTATCAGGGAGAATTACCGATAGGAAATAACGGTTTGGGCCTAATGTTGTTAGGCGTAACCGGCGACCAAGTTTTGCCAGCTGATGTTTATGCAAAAATTAGAGCATATGCAATTAGTGCCGTTAGAGGTACCGTACAAGCGGATATTTTAAAAGAAGATCAAGCTCAAAATACTTGTATTTTCTCAACTGAGTTTGCTTTACGAATGATGGGCGATATTCAGAAATACTTTATCGATGAAAAAGTACGAAACTTCTACTCTGTTTCTATCTCAGGCTACCATATTGCAGAGGCTGGAGCAAATCCAATTTCTCAATTAGCATTTACCCTGAGTAATGGCTTCACTTTTGTAGAATATTACCTAAGCAGAGGAATGAATATTGATGATTTTGCACCAAATCTTTCGTTTTTCTTTAGCAATGGCATCGATCCAGAATATTCGGTGATTGGTCGCGTGGCCAGAAGAATTTGGGCAAAGGCTATCAAAAATAAATACAAAGGCAACGATCGTTCACAAAAATTAAAATACCACATTCAAACTTCTGGCCGTTCATTACATGCGCAAGAAATTGACTTTAATGATATAAGAACTACGTTACAAGCCTTGTATGCCATCTATGATAACTGTAATTCGTTACATACAAATGCATACGATGAAGCAATTACTACGCCAACAGAAGAATCTGTTCGCAGAGCGATGGCAATTCAACTTATTATAAACCGTGAATTAGGCCTCGCAAAGAACGAAAATCCGCTACAAGGAGCGTTTATTATTGAAGATTTAACAGATTTAGTGGAGGAAGCAGTTTTAGCTGAATTTAAGCGAATTAATGATCGAGGAGGTGTTTTAGGAGCGATGGAAACCATGTATCAACGCGGAAAAATCCAAGAAGAAAGTCTCTATTACGAAACACTAAAACACACCGGCGAATTTCCAATCGTTGGTGTAAATACGTTCCTAAACAAAAATGGTTCTCCTACAATTGTGCCAGGCGAAGTTATCCGCGCAACAGAAGAAGAAAAAGAATATCAAATTACAGCATTAAAGGATTTTCAAAACAGAAATGAAGACCATACTTCAGTGGCACTAAAAAACCTGCAAAAATCTGCAATCGCAGGTGAAAATATCTTTTCGCATTTGATGGAAGTTTGCAAAATTTGCTCGTTGGGTCAAATTAGTAAGGCCCTATATGAGGTTGGTGGCCAGTATCGCAGAAATATGTAAAAAGTAACATTAATCACTTTATGTAGAGACATTTATGATGATTTTTTAGGTGGTAATAGATAAATTAGCTTCACTTGAAATTCACTAAAACATCATAAATGTCTTTACTAAATTATATACCAGCATCAGAAGCTGTAAAAAAGATAAAATCGGGCAATAGGGTATTTTTACATGGGAGCGCTGCAACGCCTATACATATCATTCATGCGCTTCAAAATCGACACACAGAACTTAAAAATGTAGAGCTGGTAAGTATTACCAGTTTTGGCGATGTAGATTTTAATGATGAAAAATATAGAGAAAGCTTTTTCATCAATTCATTATTCGTCTCGGCAAATACACGCAAAATTGCAAATAGCAATCACGGAGATTACATTCCTATCTTCTTAAGCCAAATCCCTCAGCTTTTTAAAACAAATATTCTTCCTGTCGATGTAGCAATAATTCATGTCTCGCCACCAGATGCTCATGGATACTGTTCTTTGGGGACATCTGTAGATATTGCTAGGGCAGCTGTTGAAGTTGCTAAATATATTATTGCTCAAGTAAATCCAAATATGCCACGTACGCATGGTGATAGTTTTTTACATGTTGATAAAATAGACGCTCTGGTTTGGCATGAAGCAGAACTCCCCGAAATCAATTACGAAACAGGCGCAACCGATGCGATACGGTTAATAGGAAAAAATATAGCAGAGCTGATAGACGACGGCGCTACTTTACAATTAGGTATTGGTACAATCCCAGACCAAGTGCTAAAAAACCTAATCAATCATAAAAATCTTGGTTTACATACCGAAATGCTGTCAGATGGAGTAATTCCGCTTATCAAAAGCGGAGTTATAAATAATAGCAGAAAAAGAATAAATAAGGGAAAATCAGTTACTAGTTTCATGGCTGGCACAAAAAGCCTTTACAACTTTGTAAATGATAACCCAGAAATTGAGGTGTTAGATATTAGCTATGTAAATGATACGAGTGTTATCCGAAAAAATGATGATATGATTGCTATAAATAGTGCCATAGAAATAGATCTAACCGGACAAGTTTGCGCAGATTCGATCGGAACTTATCAATATTCTGGAATCGGCGGACAAATGGACTTTATGCGTGGTGCCTCACTTTCACAAGGTGGAAAACCTATTATAGCGCTACCATCAATAACAAACAAAGGTATTAGTCGCATTACACCTTTTTTAAAGGAAGGCGCTGGCGTAGTTACAACTCGGGGCCATGTTCATTGGATTATTACAGAATATGGTAAGGTAAATCTTTTCGGCATGAATCTAAAGCAAAGGGCGAAAGCGCTCATCAGTATTGCGCATCCCAGGCATCAAGAAAACCTAGAAAGAGCTTTCTACGAAAGGTTTAAATAAAAAAGGCGGGTTTTGCAACCCGCCTTCTCTTTATGCATGAATCCATTTAAATTTATAGTCGATACTTGGATTTTTCATCCGCTCTGCAACTCGCAAAAGTCTATTTGGCAAGTTTACGATATAATCTCTGGCTTTTTCTCCTGCTTCGTTTAATTCCTTCATACCCTCGATATTCCATTCCACAATAAGTTGCTTCAAAATATCTACATAATCAACAGCGGTGTAAACGCCTAATCTTTGCGCAGCATCAGTAAAATGACCAAAAACTTGCCCAATCGGTAAACCAACTTCTCTCAAAAAGTGAGCCGGCATAACAATCTTTTTCTTCATCATATCTTCAAAAGCAAGCATTGCTTCAGTAGCATCAACTTTAAAAATCTGACCAATAAAGTCTTTGTATGCTTTAGCGTGTCTAGCTTCATCAGATGCTATTACACCGCACATTTTCGATAGTAATGTATCACCATCTTTCTTAGCCAAAGAAGCTACACGTCTATGTGAAACGTTTGTAGCCATCTCTTGAAAAGATGTGTATATAAAATTTCTATAAGGATCGTGACCTGTACCAATATCGAAGCCGTCTGCAATTAGATATTGAGTAGACATTTCCATTTGACGCATATCAACGCGACCAGACAAATACAAATATTTATTTAATAAATCGCCATGTCTATTTTCTTCTGAAGTCCACTGTCTATTCCATTTCATCCATCCGCCCTCTTCATCCTTGCTTACACCTTCAACCATAGCTAACCACGATTCGTAAGTAGGTAATGCTTCTTCAGTTATAGTATCGCCAATTAATACAGCAACTAAATCATAAGATAACTCGCTAGCACTTTGCTGCAAGTCTTTTATTTTTTCAAAAAAATCATCTTTGGTCGAATCAGGCAAAAAATCAGATGGTTGCCAAATTTCATCAATAGGCTTAAGATACTCAGGCATCATCTCTAGCATATACTTTTCGATATGCTGCATTACTTCCCTTCTTTTTTCTACGAAAAAACTCATGTATTTATATATGATTTATAAATAACAAAGATACATAATTTATCTGTTAACGCCGAAACTAATATTGGATTATGCCTTCGGCAGCGAACTACGGG
>NZ_QMHQ01000007.1 GCF_003313325.1 Pedobacter namyangjuensis
TTATAAACTACCGACAAACAAGACTGAGAATGAAAACATAAATTTGAAATATTGGACAATTTCAGCAGGACTAACTTTGACAATTATTTCAGTAAGACTTTTAAGCGGACTTGACATTAAACAATACGGGAACGTAATTGTGACAGCTATTTCCGCAGGACTAATTTCGTTAACAATAACACCGTGGCTGACAAGGACGAAATAAAACAACGAACCGCCAACATCGGTTTGGCAATATGGCGGCTGAAGTACTTCTATGAAACATCTGTGCAAGGTTCAACGGTAGTAATTCTATTGAACTTTTGTGCTAAAAATCCGCCACATCGCAAAGCCCCGAAACGTTAGCCGTCAGCTTAAAATAACAACTTGACAAAAACAAATGACATTTTTACATACAGCTAGAGGAGTTTACGACAATACTTATGACGAAGACGGAATGTCTTGGAAAAAGTATATCGAATGGTCAAAATTGACACATTTAACAGAACTTGTTTCGCTTGACGGAATGTTAAATGAAATTTTAGTTGAACCCGACTATGACAATGCTGAAGATTGGGAATATATTCACGTTGTTGAACCATATCAAACTGGATTTTTCACGACGTTGGAGTTTATCTTTAAGAGATTGCAAGCTAAGGATAGATTTAATCTGTTGACAATTACAATAGAGCCGGACAAAGATTGTAGTGAAATAAATCTTGAAAATTATGAATTTGTTGGTTATGACTTATTAGACAAAGACTTCAATATTAGTGCTTTAAGCAATTGTGGCGGATTTGACGAAACATTTTTACCGAATGACCTGAATGAAAAAGGGCTTATAAGCGACTTTTCAAAAGCATATGATATTAAGAAACGACTTTTAGAAAATAATCCTGACGAAGACCACGCAGACACAAATGTAATTGCTGTTTGGCGACATAAAACAATTGGAAGATGAAAGAAAATATTATTAACAAAAAAAAAGCCGAACCGCTAACAAGGGTTTACCTTCGGTGAGGGCTTCGCCGTTTGCAATAGTGGGGCGAAATTGCAAAGTTCAATCCCGTACGTACGGGATTCTTCGGTGCAACTTTTGTACAAAATTGAAGATTTCTGCTTCGATTGCCCCACCATCGCAAAGCCCCGAAACGTTAGCCACAATAGCATAGCGACACCAAACATAGACAATGAAACATCACTTTGGAGACTTTTTAGACAGAACAGGCGACTATTGGACAACTATTCCGAATAGAGAAAGATTTGCATTTATTGCCGATTTTGAAATCGCAAACAAGGACGAAGTAAAAATTTTGACAATAACCAAAACCCAAGACAAAAACCATTGGGAACAAATATTTACTTGTCCAAACCTTGAAGAACTAACACTTCACGACCCAAGTAAAGAGCAAGTTGAAGCAATTCATAAACTGACAAATATAAAACGTTTAAGAGTAACTTTTTTCAGAGCGACAGACATAGAATTTATTGGAGACTTGGAAAACTTGGAAGAAGTAATTCTTGAATATGTTTCAGGCTTTTCTGATTTGACACCATTACTCAAACTGACAAAATTAAAATCATTACATTTTGAAAATCTTCGTAGAGTTTCAAATTTTGACGGATTACGTGGACTTGATAGTTTACGATATTTACATATTGACGGAACACTTGATTGGAATCAACCAATTGAAAATTTTGGTTTTCTAAAAGAACTGCCAAATATTGAAGTCTTCTCATTAGGTTTTATCATTAACAAAATAGAGTTTCCTGCGCTTTTACCAATCTTGCATTTGAAGAAACTCAAAAAAATAAAAATCGGACGAGCCACATTCAAGACAAACGAATATGCATTTTTACAAATTGCGTTACCGAATGTTGAAGGTTGCAATTGGGATTTGTGTTGGGACTATCACGACAATTTTGAATTTTTAGGTAAGCGAGCAGGATTTGTAAAAAAGAATAGTCCTATTGTTAAAGAACGGTGTGACGAATTTATTGCGACATTTGAAAGGATGAAAAAGGAATCAGAAACAATAATCAAAAGCTACTGTGGCTAATAAGGGTTTTGCGTCAGGCGGGCGAAACTGCAAAGTTCAACGGTTGTTCTTCGATTGTACTTTTGTGCAAAATTAAAGATTTGCGCTTCGATTGCCCCACCATCGCAAAGCGCCAAAACGTTAGGTCGCATTAGTAAACGACATTGCAAATAATGAAGAATTGGTATAAGAACTTCCGAACTAAGTATTATTACGACAATTTTCCTAGACTCACGAAAATTCTCACGTTTACTATAATGCCAATCATTTGTGTTTTGTTTATTGGTATCTCGCTATATCTTAATTGGTTGTCAAATCGTACAGTTGGAAACTACGAATTCATTAGTGGAAGAATTGTTCAAGCTATCAGACTGGAAAGAAAAACCAATAATCAAGTAACAGATATTGTCTTCGATATTAAAATTGACCAGACCAATCTTTTTCTGAGCAAAAATCATTTGAGTGACACAAGCAATATCTCGTTAATCAAAACGGGTGAAATCGCTGAGATATATTTCGACAAAAAAGATAATTCAATAACACAAATGTATGTTGACAATCAAAAAATTATCGACATACACGACTACAATAGCCATATAAAATCGTCTAGAAACGTAACAATAGTAATTGCAGTTTTATTTACCTTGTGGTTGACATCTAGAATTTATAGATATAGAAAATATAAAAATTTAAACTAACGCAACCTAACAACAGGTTTAAGTTAAGCCTCGGGCGAAGCAAGAACACAATAATTTGAAGCTATTTATTTAGATTATTGCTGTAGGTAATTTTTGCAGGTAAATTAGGCTCAACTTAAACCTGCAAAACGTTAGTGGCAATTCTAAAAGATAATAATGAAACTATTCAAACTTTTAAAAAGACAGTCCAAAACGTACTTCTCACCCGAGCAGACCATACGTCATTTAGTTGATTATATGCCCGAATTCTATAGAACACAAAGACAGTTTATTGACTGTGTGGAGTTTTTAAAGAATAGAGAATGGGAACTTGCGCTTGACAGCTTAATAGAACTCGCTGACGAAACAGAACACTATTTTTCTGAAGACTTTTGGCTCGGACTTGCAGACTCTGCCGAAAAAATGAACCTCACAGACAAAGCAAATTATTGTAGAGAACAAATTAAGCGAAACATAGAAGACTTAAAATCAAAAACACCGTTTGGTTGGACAACTATAAAATTTGACGGGACACATTTTCAACACCATATTTCTGAGAAACTAAAAGAAGAATGGGCAACGGAAAGACGTGAGAAAGATAAAGTTCAAGAATTGCTAACGAAAGATGGAGTTCACCTAAAATCACACGGACGAAGTGGATTTTTATATATTACAAACAATGGAAAAGTTGCCGAAGTTGAATTTGAACTAGGAACGAACGTACTTATTCTTTATTTCAAAAATTTGACAGATTGGTCATTGCCGACAAAACAAACACTAACAGTTGACGAGAAACAGAAAATAAAATCAGATATTAATAATTGGGCGACAAACACAAAAAATGCAATTGAATTTGACGACTGAAAAAGAACTGCCACTAACAAGGGTTTACCTTCGGTGAGGGCTTCGCCGTTTACAATCTGGGGCGAAACTGCAAAGTTTAACGGCAGTTCTTCGGTTCAACTATTGTACAAAATTGAAGATTTGTGCTTCGATTACCCTACCATCGCAAAGCCCCGAAACGTTGGTGGCAATACGATGCGACATCTCAAAACTTAGACAAACAATTGTGACAGCTTCCTAATTCCAGAAAAATGAATCGAGCATATTTAATTGGACATTGGGTTTTGACCCTCATGATAGCGCCATTAACATCACAAGTTATTGACTATTTTTACGGGTCAAATCCTCATCAAGTTGTTGGACTATTAGAAGTTTATCCAATTACTTTACTTTTTAGCATTGTCTTTTCCTTGCCTACATTTTTAATTTATCTGACGTGTTTCTATTTTTTATCAAAGCAAAATACAAATTTGAGTGTTTCCAAATTTATCTTAATCGCAGTTTCGGTTTCAGGGATTTACATTACTCAGACAATAATTAAAGGAACTATGAGCAAAGATATAATAATTTCATATTCAGTTACTACCATTATCGTTGGACTGATATTGAGATTAAAAAAGTCTGAAACAAAAGGGCAAGACAATATCGTTACGACATAAAGTACTACACACAACATTGCATTGGCGTTATAGGGGCTGACGAACATAGGCTGAACATTTGTAATTCTATTTAACTTTGGTACAAGCATTGGGCTGACGAGCCTTGATTTCTCCTACAACACCAATGCTTCAACGTTATAGCAAGTTTTAGGACGACCCGTAAACAGACAGAAAATACGAAAAAATGCCATTTACATTCTCACATCCAGCAATCGTTTTACCGCTGACATACCTGCCGAAAAAATGGTTTTCGCTGACTGGACTTGTAATTGGT
>NZ_QMHQ01000008.1 GCF_003313325.1 Pedobacter namyangjuensis
CTGTCTTTCTTGCCTTTGGCCAGTTTAATTAGCAATACACCTCTTTTGCTATCTATGGCCGAAGGTTTTAGACTTAGTAACTCGCTTCTACGTAAGCCACAGGCATAAATTAGGCTGAGCATAGCTCTATGTTTTAGGTTAATATGACTATTTAATATGGCTTTTATCTCTTCTTTACTTAAAACATTGGGCAAGGTTTTCTCGCGTTTTGGTCTATGTATTTTCGCAATATCTATCTTTTTGGTTAAAATGATGCCAAAATATAATTTAATGGCATTTACCATTTGGTTTTGGTAAGATGATGATAGCTGCTTAGTTAAGATATATTTGTGGTTGAAAACAATAATATCTTCATTGTTAATTTGGCTAGGCAATTTATCTTTAAAAAATTGAAAGAAAATGCTCAAGGCATTTAAATAAGTTTGGATAGTGTTTTCGCTATAGCGTCTGCTCCTTAGCCACTGCTTAAACTTAAGTAACGTTTCGGCATTATATTTTTGTGTTACAGCTGGCGCAATTTTAAACTGCTTTCTATAAGTTGGGGTGTCTGGCAAGTGCCATACCTTAAGTGTTGCGCTCCATGTGGCGCCTTTCAGTTTTTTAAAGCGTTCAATAAGTTCGGGTTTGTTTTCGAAATAAACGGCAATACGATTTTTGCCCCTATGTGTAATTAGTTTGGCTTGATACATGGCGAGGTAGCTGTTTGTTGCCCTAATTTAGGAAGAATTTTGTACAACAAACCCGATTGTAGGCGGTAGCCCGCATACCGAAGCGTAGCGAGGTAGCGGACTAAAGCCAAAAAGCGGGACTTTCGTTACCGATATGCAATGCAATTGATTTACAAAAACTTAACAGCTTTTAATGTGCTTTTTACTTTCGGTTTTAAGCTTTTTTTGCTACCTTTGCGCCCTTAAATACAAGCGCATACAATGCAAAAGATTAGAAACATAGCTATTATAGCCCACGTTGACCACGGTAAAACTACCACGGTTGATAAAATTTTACATGCCTGTTCTATTTTTCGTGATAACGAAGAAACCGGAGATTTGATTTTGGATAATAACGATTTGGAACGCGAACGCGGCATCACTATCGTTTCTAAAAACGTTTCAGTAAAATATAAAGACGTTAAAATTAACATTATCGATACTCCTGGTCACGCGGATTTTGGTGGTGAGGTAGAGCGTGTATTGAAAATGGCTGATGGCGTGCTTTTGCTTTGTGATGCTTTTGAAGGCGCTATGCCACAAACTCGTTTCGTAACGCAAAAAGCTTTGGCTT
>NZ_QMHQ01000009.1 GCF_003313325.1 Pedobacter namyangjuensis
ATCTACTATCCTATTCTTTTTATCCGTGGGAATGGTATAAGATGCAAAAATCACTTCGTCTACCTCATGTTCTTTTATCAGCTCTTCCAAACGCTGTGCGCTAAGAATTTTAATACCATCAATTGCCTTTCCAACTTTTCTATCGTCATCATCAACAAAAGCTATGATTGTTTTATTCACCTTACCATCATGATCAAAAGTACGTTTGGTAGCCAATCCAGCCTCTCCCGCACCATATACAATCACCTTACGTTTATCTAAATTCAAATTTTTGATATACATGAAAAAGTACTTAATGAGCACCCGATATGTAATCAATAAAAGAAAAGAAGTAAGTAGGTTTACAATTAATACTGACGTAGAGATATAAGGCTTATAGCCCAACGCAGTGATGATAAAATTAACGAAAGAGAAAATACCATTGCTGATAATTACCGCAAACAAAATCCTAAATGTATCCTGTGCACTGGTATATCGGATGATGCCTGCATAGGTTTTGATATTGAAGAACACCACTACATTGATAATGGTTGTAATCAAAATATTTCTGCTAAACTCAACAAAATCTACATTTGCCAGCACTAAATTAAGCTTAACAGCATAGGCAATTGTTAAAGATAACAGGCAAATTCCCAGATCTATCAAAAAGATAATCCAGCGGGGTACGATATTGATTTTACCAAACAAAGCGGATAATTTTTTCTAAGGTACAACAATAATTAATTACCATCAACATTATCTAACTTGCATTTGGAGTTAAAAGTTTTTGTGATCCTTCCATTTTGAAACGTAGCATCAAGTAAACTCCTACAAATAAGGCCAGTAAGCTAACACCATGTAGCATATCAGTAAGTGCAAATTTGATCAATAACAGGTTAATCAGCAATTGCACAAAAATATAGATACAAGATACTAAAATGTGTGATAGTTTTAATTGATTAGATAGGTATTGGTAAAAATGGCTACGATGAGCTTCAAAAATATTCTCGCCACGTATTTTTCTGAAAAGTACGGTAAATGCGGTATCAGTACCATAAACCAAAAGCAATAAAATATAGGATAAGTTTTGGGTAGTTAGGATTAATTGTCCGATAAAAAAAACGATAATAAATGCGATACTCACGCTACCTACATCACCAGCAAAGCATTTAGCTTTTGTTCTGAAATTAAATAGGTTAAAAACCAATAAGGCTAAAGCTACAATAATAAGAAGCTCGTTATCGGTAAAATTTACTATAGTTTGGTTGATGTAATATAACG